>NZ_CP012831.1:0-1233750 GCF_001307275.1 Pseudomonas fluorescens | reverse complement strand
GAACGGCCGCCAGTATTCTTGCAGGAGTTCGATCATCGCACCGCCTCCCGGGCTCCGGCGGCGTAGCGGCGTTCAAGCCAGCGCAGGATGAAATTGGACGCGCTGGTGATCAGCAGATAGATCAATGCCGCCAGCACCAGGAAGTAGAACAGCTGGTAGGTGCTCTTGCCCGCATCCTGGGCCGCCTTGACCAGGTCGGCGAGGCCGATGATCGACACCAGCGCGGTGGCCTTGAGCATCACCATCCAGTTGTTGCCGATACCCGGCAGGGCAAAGCGCATCATTTGCGGGAACACCACGAAGCGAAACCGTTGGCCACGCTTGAGGCCATAGGCCGTGGCGGCTTCGACCTGGCCCCGGGGGACCGCGAGGATCGCGCCGCGAAAGGTTTCGGTGAAGTACGCGCCATAGATGAAGCCCAGGGTGATCACCCCGGCGCCGAATGGGTCGATCTCGATGTATTCCCATTCCATGAAGTCGGTGAACGAGGTCAGCCAGGTTTGCAGGCTGTAGAAGATCAGCAGCATCAGCACCAGGTCTGGCACGCCGCGGATCAGCGTGGTGTAGAGCTGGGCAGGGATTCGCAGCAGTTTGACGCGGGACAGCTTGGCACTGGCGCCCAGCAGGCCGAGCAAGACGCTCAACAACAAGGACAGGGCCGACAGCTTGATGGTCATCCAGGTGCCTTGCATCAGCAGCGGGCCGAAGCCCTGCAGGCTGAAGGCGGAGAGCCCCAGATTTTGTAGGAGTTGTTCGAACATGAAAGAGGCCTTTGGCAGGAAAAAAGCGCCCATCCGAGACCGGATGGGCGCCGCGCATTATTTGCCGCTGTACAGATTCAGATCGCCAAAGTGTTTTTTCTGGATTTCGGCGTACTTGCCGTCGTCGTGTAACGCTTTGATACCTTTATCCAAAAGGGCCTTCAGCTCACTGTTACCTTTCTTGATACCGATGGCGGTCTTGGCGGGCAGCAGTTCGCTGTCCACCGGCTTGCTGACTTCATAGCCTTCGCCTTTTGGCGACTTCAGGAAACCCAGCTCAGCCTGGAGCATGTCCTGGATCGCTGCGTCGAGGCGGCCGGAGGTCAGGTCAGCATAAACCTGGTCCTGGTTCTGATAGGCCTGGGTCTTGACGCCGGCCTTGTCCAGCACGGCCTTGGCGTAGGCTTCCTGGATGGTGCCTTGCTCGTAGCCGATGGTCTTGCCTTTGAGCGAGGCAACGTCTTCGCTCAGGCCCGAGCCCTTCTTGAAGACATAGGCCGTTGGGCCGGAAAACAGCTCGCTGGAGAAGTCGATGACTTTTTCCCGGGCCGGGGTCACGGTCATGGAGGAGATCACGCCGTCGAATTTATTGGCCTTCAGGCCCGGGATCATGCCGTCGAAATCGCTTTCGACCCATTTGCATTTGACCTTCAGCTCCGCACAGATCGCATTGCCCAGGTCGATGTCGAAACCGACCAGGCTGCCGTCGGCGGCCTTGGACTCGAACGGGGCGTAGGAAGGGTCGACACCAAAACGCAGTTCCTTGTATTCCTTGGCTGTGGCGACGCCAGCGGCCATGCACAACGCCAGTGCAGAAAGGGTCAGCAGTGCTTTTTTCATTATTGAGTCCCTAAAACCAATTTGAGCGCTTGTGGCGCATAAGATTGTTACCGGTGAAGGTCTGAACGGTATGACGGCATAAAGGTAGCAATTTCCGAACCATAGTGCCGAACAAGTGTTTTAAAAGCATATGCGGCAGATGGTGGAACGCGGTGGTGCGCGGGGAAGATCGTACAACAAAAAGGTGCCCCAGGATGGGGCGGGCATGATAGGTCTTTGTGGGAGCAAGGCTTGCCCGCGATCAAAGGTGATGCGGTCTACCGGAAAACGAGGTGCCTGCTTCGCGAGCAAGCTTTGCTCCCACAGAGTGTTCGCCACCGAGGTGCTACTTCAACATATCCTGCAGCGTCGCCAATGTGTCGGCTTCATCGACGCCCTTGTCCTGGCGCCAGCGCAGCATCCGAGGAAACCGTACGGCGATCCCACTCTTGTGGCGCTTGGACAAGGCGATGCCTTCGAAGCCCAGTTCGAACACCAGGGTGGGGGTGACGCTGCTCACCGGGCCGAACTTCTCAACGGTGGTCTTGCGCACGATGCTGTCGACCTGGCGCATTTCTGCATCGGTCAGCCCTGAATAGGCCTTGGCGAATGGCACCAGGGTGCGCTCGCGAGTGTCTGGCGGGTTGTCCCACACGGCGAAGGTGTAGTCGCTGTAGAGGCTGGCGCGTCGGCCGTGGCCGCGCTGGGCGTAGATCAGCACCGCGTCGACGCTGAACGGGTCGATCTTCCATTTCCACCACACGCCCATGTCCTTGGTGCGACCGACGCCGTACAGCGCGTCGCGGGCCTTGAGCATCATGCCCTCGACACCGAGGCTGCGAGAGGCTTCGCGCTGCCGGGCGAGGTCGAGCCAGTCCTGCCCGGTTATGATCGGCGAGGGCAATAGCACCGGGCTGTGGATACGGCCGATCAGTGCTTCCAATTGTTCGCGGCGCTCGGCCTGGGGGCGGCTGCGCCAATCCTCGCCCTGCCATTCCAACAGGTCGTAGGCCATTACCACCACGGGGGCGTCGTCGAGGATTTTCTTGCCCAGGGTCTTGCGACCGATGCGCTGCTGCAACAGGGCGAAGGGTTGCACCGCCGGCTGCAACGGTGCGTCCGGGTCGAAGGCGTCCTCGGTGACCGACTGGGGGGCTTTCCAGACCACAATTTCACCGTCGATCACCGTGCCGTCAGGCAACGCCTGGGCCAGTGAATGCAATTCCGGAAATCGTTCAGTGACCAAGTCCTCGCCTCGCGACCAGACCCACAAATGGCCGTCGCGCTTGATCACCTGGGCGCGGATGCCGTCCCATTTCCATTCCACCTGCCAGTCGCTGGCCGGCCCCAGCAGCGCGTCGAATTGCTCCACTGGCGCAGACAACGCATGGGCCAGGAAAAACGGATAAGGTTGGCCGCCGCGCTGGGCATGTTCATCGTCGGACTCGGCCGCGATCAGCTTGAGGTAGCTGGCGGCCGTGGGACGATGGGACAGGTCGGTGTAGCCCACCAGACGTTGGGCCACCCGTTTGCTGTCCAGCCCGGCCATGGTCGCCAGGGCCCGGGTCACCAGCAGTTTGGATACGCCCACCCGGAAACTGCCGGTGATGAGTTTGATGCAAAGCATCAGGCTCGGCCGGTCGAGCTGCGCCCACAGCGCCGGAAGCCGTTCTGTCAGGACGTCGGGCGACTCACCGCGCAACGGCAGCAGTTTCTCTTCGATCCACAGCGCCAGGCCTTCATCGGAGCTGTGGGGCGATTCGGGTAATACCAGCGAAATGGTTTCGGCCAGGTCGCCCACGGCCTGATAACTTTCTTCGAACAGCCAGAGCGACAACCCGGATACCCGGACCGCCAACTCCCGCAGGATTTTTACCGGCACCAGTTGCCGTGGACGCCCACCGGAAAGGAAATACACGGCCCACGCCGCATCCTGGGGCGGGGCTTTGCTGAAATAGTCCTGCATGGCGGTGAGCTTGGCATTGCTGGAGGTGGTGGCGTCCAGTTCGGCGTACAACTCGGCGAAGGCTTTCATGGCGCCTCCTCACCGCTGTCGGTGGCCGTAGCGAGGTCTTCGTCGTCGTCGCCGTATTCGGTGGTGAACCCTTGGGCATCGAGGCCTTGCTCGCACAAGTGGCGCACCAGTACGGCGACTGACCCGTGGGTGACCATCACCCGTTCGGCGCCGGTCTGTTCGATGGCCCAGAGCAGGCCAGGCCAGTCGGCGTGGTCGGACAGCACGAAACCCCGGTCCACGCCGCGCCGCCGACGTGTACCGCGCAGGCGCATCCAGCCGCTGGCGAAGGCGTCGCTGTAGTCGCCGAAGCGGCGCATCCAGCTGCTGCCTCCGGCAGAGGGCGGGGCGATGACCAGCGCCTGGCCCATGATCGGGTCGTTCTTCTGGATATCGCCGACATAGATCGTTGGCGGGAGATGAACCCCGGCCTCGCGGTAGACCCGGTTCAGCGGTTCCACCGCGCCATGGGCCAGGATCGGGCCGAGGCTTTCATCGATGCCGTGGAGAATGCGCTGGGCCTTGCCGAAGGAATAGCAGAACAACACGCTGGCCCGGCCGACGGCGATGTTCCCGCGCCACCACTGGTTGATCTCGTCGAAAATCTGCACTTGGGGTTGCCAGCGGTAGATCGGCAGGCCGAAGGTGGATTCCGTGATGAAGGTATGGCATTTCACCGGTTCGAACGGGGTGCAGGTGCCGTCAGGCTCGACTTTGTAATCCCCCGACGCCACCCAGACCTCGCCTTGATGTTCCAGCCGTACCTGGGCCGAGCCCAGCACATGGCCGGCGGGGTGAAAGCTCAAGGTTACGCCATGGTGCGACAGGCGTTCGCCGTAGGGCAGGGTTTGCAGGTTGATGTCCTGGCCCAGGCGTGACCGCAGGATGCCTTCGCCGGGTGCCGCTGCCAGGTAGTGTTGGTTGCCGCTGCGGGCATGGTCGCCGTGGGCGTGGGTGATGACCGAGCGTTCCACCGCCCGCCACGGGTCGATGTAGAAATCCCCGGGCGGGCAGTACAAGCCTTCGGGGCGGGCAATGACAAGATCCATGCAATCACCGGAGCGATGGGCTTGTCAGGTAGAGGCGCGGGTGAGGGGGGAAGTTCTATCGGATTTAGTGGGGGATGGACTGAACCCGTGGCGAGGGAGCTTGCTCCCGCTCGGCTGCGCAGCAGTCGTAAACCGGCTGATGCGGTCTGGCTGTAGACATGCAGGGGGCTGCTTCGCAGCCCAGCGGGAGCAAGCTCCCTCGCCACAAATACTATCTCCAGTCCCGGGCTGCAGTTACTTGCCAGGCACCAACGTCAACCGCGTCTTGCCGTACGCCCGATCGAAGTTTTGCGATTGCAACGGCAGGCTCTGGTACTGCCCCTTGATCCACGGATCGATGCCATTGGCATAGTGCGGGCTGACCGGGTTGCCGGACTGGCCGGCGCCGTCCTGGATCATTAACGGTTCGGGCTGGCCGAAGTCAACGATAAAGCGCATGGCCGGCGCCAGGGTGGTGCTGAAATCCTGGCCCCAGGCGAACGCTGCCGTGTTGAGCGTGGTGGCGTCGCCACCGGCCGGCAGCGGGCCACGTACGATCTGGCCATTGCTGTTCTTCCAGGTGTAGCGATGCAGTTGGCCCCATTGCCAGGCCTTGTGGTCACCGCCCAACTGGCTGTCACCGGCGTTGATGGTGGCGGCCAGGCTGCGGGCGAGGATAACGGCCTTGTCTTCTTTCTGAGGGGTGCGCACATCGTCCCAGAACGGGCTGTCTTCACGCCCCAGCAGATGATCGGCCTGGGCCGAGTAGGACAATTGGCCGTTGGCGACCAGTGCCTGCCACGCCGGGCTGCTGTCCGGGCCCAGCTCGTCGAGGAAAATCTGCTTCATGCTTTCCTGCAGGAACAGCTCATAGATCGCCGCGTCGGCGGAGGTCGGGCTGAGCCGGCCATCGAATGCCATCAAGCGGGTATAGGCCTCGCGAGCCTTGGCCCGGTCAGCCACCGGCAGGGCCTCGATGGCCTGTTTGAGCGGCTGGCTCATGCCCGGCGCTTCGAAGACTTGCTTGAGCTTGGCCGCGAACGTCGTGCTCTGGTCGTATTGCATGGCGGTCAGGCTGCGGGTGTCGTGCTTGCCTGCGCCGGCCAGTTCGGCCATGCGTTCGCCACGCTCCGGCGAAGCCCAGGAATTGGACAGTTGCATGCCGTAGCCATGGGGAATGACCCGTTGGTTGGCCGTGCCGAGCCAGCCTTGGGCCGGGTCTTGATCGTAGGGGTGCAACATCGGGTCGGCGTAACCGTCCCAATCGTAGCGACCTTCCCAGCCCGGCGACGGCAACAGACCCTCGCCTTCACGGCGGTTCGGGTAGCGACCGGTGACTTGCCAGCCGATATGGCTGGCGTCGGCAAAGACCAGGTTCACGGCCATGGCGCGGATTTCCCGGCTGGCGTCGGACGCTTTCTCGACGTTTTGCGCCCGGGACAGGTCGAAGAAGGCGTCCAGGGTCTTGTCGTCGCTGAAGCTCGGTGTCTGCAAGGCCAGGCCAAAGCCGTTGGCCATGGCGGTGCCTTGGGCGCTGTTGAGCAACGGGCCGTGGCGGGTTTCGAACACCGCTTCACGAATCGGCCGCTGGCCTTTGATGAAGTAGGTTTCGTTGCGCACGATCGCCGGTTGCCATTTGCCGTTGACCTCGTAGGACAGACCATTGCCCTGGCGGCGGATTTTTTCCAGGAACAGGTCCTGGTTGTCCCCCAGTACGCTGGTCATGCTCCAGGCCACTTTGCCGTTGAACCCGGCCAGGATCATCGGGATGCCCGCCACGGAAACCCCGGCCGCCTGGTACTTGGGCGCACGGATCTGTACCGGGCTCCACAGCCCGGGCATGCCCAGCGGCCCGTGGCTGTCGCTGGCCAGCAGGCTCTTGCCGCTGCGGCTGCGTTGTGGCGCGATGGCCCAGTTGCTTGAAGACGCAGCACCCAACAGGTTCAGGCCGGCCAATTGGTGGGTGGCCTTGCTGATTTCGTTCAGGCCCGGGATCTGGCCATTGAGGCGCAGGCCCTGGAGCTTGTCGGCCTCGGCCACAGGCAGTTGCTCGTCCGGATAGGACGGGCTCAACCAGGCGAGTTTGTCGGTGGTGACGGTCTGGGCCAGCACCAGGTTGGCGATTTCTTCCGGCAGGTTGGCTGACTGGCTGAAATTCAGCAGGCAGAACATCAGCGCCGAATCTTCCGGTTTCCAGTATTCAGGTTTGTAACCGGTGGCGGCCAGGTCCGACGGCAACTTGTCGCGGTAGCGGAACAGGTAGGCGTTGACGCCACGGGCATAGACTTCGAAGAAGCGCTTGAGCCGCGGCGAAGATGCCTTGTACAGCTCGTCGGCGTTTTTCTTCAGGTTGACGGCGCGCATGTAGCGGTCGACCTCCAGCCGTTCGGCGCCGGACATCTCTGCCAACCGTCCTTGGGCGAGCAGGCGCAGGGTCACCATCTGGGTGATACGGTCGCTGGCGTGGACGTAGCCAAGGGTGAACAAGGCGTCATGGAAGCTGTTGCTTTCGATCAGCGGCATGCCCGTGGCGTTGCGGCGGACCGAGACGTTCTGCGCCAGCCCCTTGAGCGGCTGCACACCGGACGTGGGCGGGACCGTGTCCTGGGCATTCCAGGTCTGGCATCCGCTCAAACCGAGCACACTGGCCACCGCGGCGGCAACACCGAGCCGGGGGATAAAGGAAATAGAGGCTGGCGAGGCCATGGCAAAGCTCCTGCGGGAGGGGGGTGGCACCAATAAAGGCGCTACGTTAGTGAGCAGGCGGGGGGCGCGCAAGCGGGGGCGAGGGTTATTTGTTGATTTGGCGATGAAAGCCCGGGACCGGGTCATCGCTTTTGCTCGAAGGCTTGCCTGTTGGAAGGGGTGATGCTCAAGTGTGGAACATACAAAGACCAAGCAAGAGAAACCGGCATGGATCTACAGAGCGACGCGGCGCTGATCCTCATCGATCAACAAAAAGGCATCCTTCACCCCAGGCTCGGCCCTCGCAACAATCCCGAGGCAGAGCTGCGCATGCTGGAACTGCTGGCTTTCTGGCGACACACGGCGCGCCCGGTGATTCACGTCCACCACCTGTCCCGTTCACCGGACTCGGTGTTCTGGCCGGGGCAGTCGGGGGTGGAGGTCCAGCCACGGTTCGAGCCGAAGGCAGGGGAATGGTTGGTGCAAAAGCAGGTGCCGGATGCGTTCAGTGGCACCCACCTGGAGCAAGACCTGCGCAAAGCCGGAATCAGGCAACTGGTGATCGTCGGTGTGGCGACGCACAACTCGGTGGAGTCCACGGCGCGTACCGCCGGCAACCTGGGATTCGATACCTGGGTGGCCGAGGACGCCTGCTTCACCTTCGACAAGAACGATTACTTCGGCAACGCCCGTTCGGCAGCCGAAGTGCATGCCATGTCCCTGGGCAACTTGCACGGTGAGTATGCGACGGTGGTCGGTGTGAAGCGGATTCTGCAGGCGGGCTGATAGATAGGTGCTGACAGCGCCGGCCTCATCGCGAGCAAGCTCGCTCCCACGCGGGTTCTGCGCAATTTCCCTGTGGGAGCGAGCTTGCTCGCGATGACGGTCTAACAGGCGAAAAGCTTTTTCGCCCAGCCCCTCAAGCCCCGTGGCACTTCTTGAATTTCTTGCCATTGCCACATGGGCAAGGGTCGTTGCGACCGACATCCTTCAGGGCGTTGCGCACTGGTTCCTGGTGGGCGTGGCCGCAGTTCGGGCCGTGGACGTGGCCGTGGTCATGGTCGTGATGATGGTCGTGATCGTGGTTGCAATCAGGGCCGTGGACGTGGGGTTGCTGGGTCATCGGGGTTACTCCGCAATTAAATCGGCGGCGATTATCACGCCATTGCGCTCAAGGTGCACGTAGTGGGCGATGAATAATCCGGTTTCCAGCTCACCTTCCAGGCGATAGGGGATCTGTTCCCGGGGTTTCTCCAGCAGCTTCACCACTTCCCGCACCTGTGGCCACAGGTTGGTGCGCACCGGCACCTTGAAGTAGGCGCTGTGCTTGGGGCGCACGGTGAACCAGTGCTCGTGCTCGCCTTCGGTCAGCAACAGGTCGCCCAGGTGGATGCGGTAGGTCAGGCCGCGAACGGTGAGGTCGCTGTCGCCGGGGTTGTCGACGCGAAAGTGCAGCGTGAACCTCTGTTCCACCAGCCGGGCCCGCACCACCTCGACTTTGACCAGATGCACCTGTGGTTCCGGGGCTTCTTCACCTCGCCAGGATGCACAGCCGCCGAACCCAACGAACAGCAGCAGGCAGGTGATGCGCAGCAAGAATGATGGAGGGGTCATGTCCGTGCCTCTGGTTTATCCCCAGTCTAGCCCTATGGGCCGATGGACGAGTGTCGGACGTTTCCTAAAATCAGCGATTGAAGTAGCCGGCGCAGCACTTCTTGAATTTGTGCCCGCTGCCGCACGGACAGCTGTCGTTGCGTCCGGTCTTGACCGGCACGGTCGGGTCGATGAAGTACCAGCGCCCGTCGTTCTGCACGAACGAGGACTGTTCACGGTGGCTGTGCTCGCCCTGGCCGTCGTGCCAGCGTGCCGTGAACGTGACGAAAGCGTGCTCCGGTTGACCGCCGAACACTTCGCTGCTTTCCACGTCCAGTCCCAACCAGGTGCTGTTGGCGCTCCACTCGCCGATGGACTGGCGGTCGAGGCCTTGCTGCTGGGCGGGCAGGGTAGTGGCGACCAGATAGTCCACCAGGCCCAGCACATAGGCGCTATAGCGCGAGCGCATCAAGGCTTCGGCGCAGGGCGCCGGATGACCGTCGTGGTAGTGGCCGCAGCAGGCCTCCAGTGAGTTGCCACTGCCGCAGGGGCAAATGGGCGAGTGCGAGCTTGTGTTCACGGTTACCACCAGTATTTTCCAAAGTTTTCCGGGTTGGCCCAAAAACGTGAGTTGAGCCAGTCGGGGACCTGTTTGTATTCAAGCAGATCGTAGGTGAACAGGGTCAGCACCTGATCTTCGCGCTGGAATCGCTCACTGGCTTGCAGGGCCAGGGAAAAAAAGTCCGTCTCTTGCCAGCCACAGGCGTTGAGGTCGGCCAGCACGGCGATGCGGCTGGCGTTGAGATTGCGGATGCCGCCCAACAGGTTCAGACCCTCGCGCTTGGGCAAATGCTCCAGGCAATCGAGCGCCAGGGCCAGGTCAAAACGTCGCGCCGCCACGTCCGCCGGCAGCGCGCCGGGGCCGGCGTGGACCACTTCGGTGTCGGGATGGGCCTGCTGGAATGCTTCGAGTGCGGGAAAGCCGCTGGCACCGATCAGCAGCAGTTTTTGCGGGGCGTAACGGTCAAGCACGGCCGCCAGGGCTTGCTGGGGGGTACGCGAAGAAATGGCAACGGTCATCGAAGTTCCTCAGTCAGAACCACCACGATAGCCTGCCCGGACAGCATGGCCTAGAGCGGTTTGTCTCTGAACGTGCGGAAACTTCGCAAACACGGGGCGAAAACCCGCGATTGCTCAGGCTGGCGCAGATACCAAGACGGGTCTTTACTCCCCTGAATCGGCGACAAGCCGATCCCTCAAGGAGAAAACCCGATGAGCATAGTTCGGACAGCGTTACCCCTGGTTCTGCTAACCAGTGTGTTGACTGGTTGCGCAGGTTTGCAGAAAACCGACTGGCCGACCTGTGCGGCCGTCGGCGGTGCGATCGGTGCGGGATTAGGCGCCATAGAAAGCACTTCCTGGGCTGGCGGCGGCGCACTGTACGTTGGCGGCATGGCGGCAGCTTATTGCTGGGTGCACGGCGACGGCGACGAAGACGGCGATGGTGTGCCGGACAGCCGTGACAAGTGCCCGGGCACACCGAAGGGCGTGCAGGTCGATGCCGACGGTTGCCCGCCACCCGCCCCGGCGCCGGTGGTCGAAGAGCCGGTCGTGGTCAAGGAAGAAACCATCGTGATCCGCGACGTGCACTTCGAATTCAACAAAGCCACGCTGACTCCGGCCGACAAAGAGGTACTGAGCACGGTCGCCACCCGGCTGAAACAGGAAACGTCCACCGCGCAACTGCGGGTCACCGGCCACACCGACAGCGTCGGCAGCGATGCCTACAACCAGAAACTGTCGGAGAGACGGGCCAATTCGGTGGTGAAATACCTGGTTGAAAACGGCGTGCCGCAGGCCAGTTTTGTCTCGGTGTCCGGTGCCGGCGAGAGCCAGCCGGTGGCCGATAACAAGACCGCCGATGGCCGCGCGATGAACCGCCGTACGGAAATCAAGATAAACCGCTGAAACCCTTGTCATCCGCGGCTTGTTGAGTTGCGGATGCGGGTCTTTACTCCTGTGTGACCGGTATGGGCCGGTGACACAGGAGCCTTCACCATGAACGTTCTAATCAGGGCCGCCTTACCGGTACTGCTGGCAAGCAGTCTGTTGTCTGGCTGCGCCACTCACAGCGACGGCAGCGCACCCCTCAATCAACGCACCTGGCCAGTCTGTAGCCTGATCGGCGGCCTCGTCGGCGGCGGGTTGGGGGCCATTGAAAGCAGTGGTTGGGCCGCCGGCGGCGCTGCATTGGGGCTGCTGGGCGGTGGCTTGATCTGCTACGCCCAGGATGGCGATGAAGACGACGACGGCGTGTTCGACCGCCGCGACCGTTGTCCCGATACCCCGGCCAATACCCCTGTCGAACATCACGGTTGCCCGCTGCCGCAATACCCGGCCAGTGCGCCACCGGTCGAACCGCAAGCACCGGCGAGCGAGGTCATCACCCTCAACGACGCGGGCAAGGTGCTGTTCGATTTCGACAAATCCGACCTCACCGCAGACGCTCGAAGCCAGCTCGATGGGCTGATGGGCAAACTCAGCCATGCCAATGTCGCCAGCATCCGCGTGGTGGGCCACACCGACAGTGTCGGCACTGATGCCTATAACCAAGGGCTGTCCGAACGTCGGGCCAGCAGCGTCGTGGAGTATTTGCTGACCCAGGGGCTGGCCCCCGGCAAACTCACCAGCGAAGGCAAGGGTGAAAGCGAGCCGGTGGCCGACAATGAGACCGACGAAGGGCGGGCGCAGAACCGTCGGGTTGAATTGCATATCCAGCGCTGAGGCGCGGCCCAGGGCTGCCGGGTCGTCGGGAGGGCGATCCGGTGGGCCAGGGCCCGGGTTAGATTAAATTTACCGGACCCCCTGGCTTATCCTGCGCGCAAGCCGTTACTGTGCGGGCAAAGAATAATGCTCGATCAGGGGGGCGTATGAAGGTGTTTTGGGGGCTGGGGCGCTTGCTGACCCTGCTGTTCTGGCTGGTGGTGCTGGTCAATCTGGTGGTGCCGTTCGTCCATCCGCTGCATCTGCTGGTCAATGTCGCCGGCGGGTTTTTGCTGGTACTCCATTTGCTGGAGCTGCTGGTGTTCCGGGCCAGTTTCCGTGGCCGCCCCGCGCCTGGCCGCGATCGCCTCAGAGTGCTGCTGTTCGGCATCTTCCACCTGCAAACCCTCCCGACCGCGCCAGAGGCTTCCCATGCGTAAATTGTGTCTGCTTGCCGCACTCGTATGCCCATGGGCTTCGGCCCAGGTGCTCCAGGTCGAAGGCCATTCGTTGATGCGCCTGCCCAACACCACCAGCACCCTGACCCTGGAACGACTGGACGTGGCCGATTACGGCACACTGCTGGTGCCTTCCAATGTCACTGAATTGACCATCGACCAGTTGCACCTGGGACGTGAAGCGCGGATCGCCATCGTGCCGGCGCAGCAGGTACTGGAAATGAAAGTGGCCCAGGCTGAATTGGCCGAGGGCAGCCAGATCACTTCCCGCGGTGCACCGGGGACCTATACCAAGGCCGCGCGGCCGGGGCGTGATCTCAACCTGCGTTTCAAGGTGTTGAATGCGCCGTTGTTGTCGGTGGACGCCCGGGGCGGCACCGGTGCACCGGGTTTCGTCGGTCTTGACGGTGCCAATGGCCAGGCGCCGGGTTGCACTTGGGGTTCGGCCGGTCGTGGTGCCGACGGCAGTAACGGCAGCGATGGGCAACCGGGTGCGGCCGGTGCGCTGGTGCGCCTCGAAGTGCCTCGTGAGTATCCCGCCGAACAGATCAAAGTGACGGTGGACGGCGGTGCCGGTGGCGCGGCGGGACACGGCGGCAAACCCGGGGCGGGAGGCAAGGCCAAGGGGTGCCTGGTCTATACCGCCGATGGCGGTAAAAGCGGCCGTCCTGGCGCCGATGGCCAGCCTGGGCCTGCCGGAGCGGCGGGGGCGGTGACGGTGCAGCGGTTCTGACGAAAAATCTGATCTGAACCTGTGGGAGCGAGCTTGCTCGCGATGGCGTTGTGTCAGTCGATCAAGTATTGCCCGACGTGCCGCCATCGCGAGCAAGCTCGCTCCCACAGGGTTTTATGTGATTTTCAGAACATCGGCCGCGCCGCGCCAATCGCCACCACCAGCAACCCGATCAACAGATTGATTCCCACCAACCGCCGGATCTTCCCCAGCACCGCCGCACCCGTCGGCCAGTCCTGTGCCGTCACGGCGTTACGCAATGCGGGCAGTTGCAAGCCCTGGATACGGATAAACAGCGCCGTCATCACCACATACAACCCCATCATCACCTGCACATAACGCGGCGCGGTTTCGAAACCGGCGAAGCGCAGATGGATCAGGCCTACGCCGCTGATCGGCAAAAGTACGACCGCGACCCAGACCCAGACGAAAAAACGCTGAAACACTTCTACCCACAACGTGAGTCGGGCAGGGCCCTCAAGCGCCGTCATTGCGGCGGGGCGCAGGATCATCCAGGCGAAGAACATGCCGCCGACCCAGACCAGGGCCGCCAGTAAATGCAGGGTGTAGACAAGGGCAAAGGGTGTCATTGGGTTACTCCGTTCTGCGCAGGATTCATTAGCGGGGTATGATAGCCGCCGATCCGAACCACTGAAAATTTATCCAGCGTTTTTAGCGCCCGACCATTCATGATCAGCACCGAACTCAAAACCACGATCCAGGGCGCCTATTCGCGTTTTCTCGAAGCCAAGAGCCTCAAGCCGCGATATGGCCAGCGCCTGATGATTGCCGAAGTGGCAAAAGTCCTGGGTGACATCGACACCGACGACGAAGGCCGGCGCAGCGGCGAGCCTGCCGTGGTGGCGGTGGAGGCCGGCACCGGTACTGGCAAGACCGTGGCCTACAGCCTGGCGGCGATTCCCACCGCCAAGGCCGCCGGCAAGCGCCTGGTGATCGCCACGGCCACCATCGCCCTGCAGGAACAGATCGTCTACAAGGACCTGCCCGACCTGATGCGCAACAGTGGGCTGAACTTCACGTTCGCGCTGGCCAAGGGGCGCGGGCGCTACATGTGCCTGTCCAAGCTCGACATGTTGCTCCAGGAAGGCCACGCGCAGACAGCCACGGCCCAGTTGTTCGAAGAAGAAGGCTTCAAGATCGAGGTGGATGAAGCCAGCCAGAAGCTGTTCACCAGCATGATCGAGAAGCTGGCCGGCAATAAATGGGACGGCGACCGCGACAGCTGGTCCACGGCCCTGGAAGACGCCGACTGGTCCCGCCTGACGACCGACCATAGCCAGTGCACCAACCGCCATTGCCCGAACTTCGGCCAGTGCGCCTTCTACAAGGCTCGCGAAGGCATGGGCAAGGTCGACGTCATCGTCACCAACCACGACATGGTCCTGGCCGACCTGGCCCTGGGCGGCGGTGCGGTGCTGCCGGACCCGCGCGACACGATCTACGTGTTCGACGAAGGCCATCACCTGCCGGACAAGGCCATCGGCCATTTCGCCCATTACACCCGGCTGCGTTCCACCGCCGACTGGCTGGAAACCACCGCCAAGAACCTCACCAAGCTGCTGGCCCAGCATCCGTTGCCGGGTGACCTGGGCAAGTTCATCGAGCAGGTGCCGGAGCTGGCTCGGGAAATCAAGACGAACCAGCAGTTCATGTTCACTGCGTGTGAGCAAGTGGCCGATTTCAAGCCCGGCGAAGACGTCGAGGGCCGCGAGCGGCCACGCCATCGCTTCGTTGGCGGAGTGATTCCTGAACACATGCGCGAAATGGGCATCGAGCTCAAGAAAGGTTTCGCGCGCCTGACCGACCTGTTCACGCGCCTGACCGACCTGCTCAAGGAAGGCATGGACGGCGAGGTCAACATCGGTATCGCCAGCAACCAGGCCGAGGAGTGGTACCCGCTGTTCGGTAGCCTGTTGTCCCGATCCCAGGGCAACTGGGAGCTGTGGACGGCATTCACCGTCGAAGACCCGGAAGACAACCCGCCGATGGCGCGCTGGCTGACCCTGGCCGAAAGCGGTTCGCTGTTCGACATCGAGGTCAATGCCAGCCCGATCCTGGCGGCGGAAATGCTGCGGCGCAACCTGTGGAACGTGGCCTATGGCGCGCTGGTGACGTCCGCCACGCTGACCGCCCTGGGCACGTTCGATCGCTTCCGCATGCGCGCCGGCTTGCCGAAGAAAGCCGTGACCGCCGTGGTCCCGAGCCCCTTCCATCACGCAGACGCCGGCGTGCTGCGGGTGCCCGACCTCAAGGCCGACCCACGGGATGCCGCCGCTCACACCGCGGCGATCATCCGCGATCTGCCGGAACTGGTGGAAGGCTCACGGGGCACGCTGGTGCTGTTTTCCTCGCGCAAACAGATGCAGGATGTGTTCGATGGCCTTGACCGGGACTGGCGCAAGCAGGTGTTCATCCAGGGCAACCTGTCGAAGCAGGAAACACTGAACAAGCACAAGGCACGGGTCGATGGTGGGGACTCCAGCGTGCTGTTCGGCCTGGCGAGCTTCGCCGAAGGCGTGGACTTGCCCGGTGCCTATTGCGAGCACGTGGTGATTGCCAAGATCCCGTTCTCGGTTCCTGACGACCCCGTGGAGGCGGCGTTGGCCGAGTGGATCGAGGCCCGCGGTGGCAACCCGTTCATGGAAATCTCCGTGCCGGACGCTTCGCTGAAGCTGGTCCAGGCGTGTGGCCGCTTGCTACGTACCGAAGAGGATCGCGGCACCATCACCTTGCTTGACCGACGGCTGGTCACCCAGCGCTATGGCAAGGCGATCCTCAATGCGTTGCCGCCGTTTCGGCGGGAGATTACCTGAGGCTGCTGCGATTTCACGGTGAAGCAATGTATTTGTGGGAGCAAGGCTTGCCCGCGATGAAGGCACCAGGGTTTCAGAAAGACCTCACAGGCCTCGTCGCGGGCAAGCCTTGCTCCCACAGGTTCTTCTTGCCACAGGGGCATGCTTAGCCAGCCGTCCTGTAGCGGTTCCCAAATGACCTAATGCCTGAAACAATGCCAGCCACTCTGAAAAGTCTTTGTTTCAAGGGAGTTACGGGTGCAAATTCAAGGCCATTACGAACTTCAGTTCGAGGCGGTGCGTGAAGCGTTCGCGGCGCTGTTCGATGATCCCCAGGAGCGCGGCGCGGCGTTGTGCATCCAGGTGGGTGGCCGCACGGTGATCGACCTGTGGGCCGGTACCGCCGACAAGGATGGCCATGAAGCCTGGCACAGCGACACCATCGCCAACCTGTTTTCCTGCACCAAGACGTTCACCGCCGTTACCGCCCTGCAACTGGTGGCCGAAGGCAAGTTGCAGTTGGACGCCCCGGTAGCCCGCTACTGGCCAGAGTTTGCTGCGGCCGGCAAGCAATCCATCACCCTGCGTCAACTGCTCTGCCACCAGGCGGGGCTGCCGGCGCTGCATGAATTGCTGCCGCCCGAAGCGCTTTATGACTGGCAAGCCATGGTCGATGCCCTGGCTGCCGAAACACCTTGGTGGACGCCGGGCGAAGGCCACGGTTATGCCGCGATCACTTACGGCTGGCTGGTGGGCGAGCTGTTGCGCCGGGCCGATGGGCGTGGCCCTGGGGAGTCCATCGTCGCCCGGGTCGCCAAGCCGTTGGGCCTGGATTTCCACGTTGGCCTGGCCGACGACGAGTTCCATCGCGTGGCCCACATCGCCCGTGGCAAAGGCAACGTCGGCGATGCGGCGGCCCAGCGCCTGCTGCAGGTGACGATGCGCGAGCCGACGGCCATGACCACCCGTGCCTTTACCAACCCACCGTCGATCATGACCAGCACCAACAAGCCGGAATGGCGGCGCATGCAACAACCGGCGGCCAACGGCCACGGCAATGCCCGTAGCCTGGCCGGGTTCTATGCGGGGCTGCTGGACGGCAGCCTGCTGGAAGGTGAAATGCTCGACGAACTGACTCGCCAGCACAGCTTTGGCGAGGATAAGACGTTGTTGACCCAGACCCGTTTCGGCCTGGGTTGCATGCTCGACCAACCGGATGTGCCGAACGCGACCTACGGCCTCGGCCCACGGGCGTTCGGTCATCCAGGGGCCGGGGGCTCCATCGGGTTTGCCGATCCCGAACATGACGTAGCGTTCGGTTTCGTGACCAATACGCTGGGGCCTTACGTGTTGATGGACCCGCGCGCGCAAAATCTTGCGCGGGTGCTTGCCGCTTGTCTATAAAACGCCATTGAAGGCCATGGACACAGGAACCTCGTGTCCTTTTCAGTTTCGAAGCGTCTGTTTATGCGGCCAAAACATGGCCTTGTTTTTTCATTTAGATCATTTTGTGGATATCCAATGTCATCGAATAAAACCCTCGCTCTGGCGCTGTGCTTCGCTATCACCGGTTGCGCACAAAACCCACAAAATGATGCCGAGGGCAGCAGTGGCTGGTGGCCGTTCGGCTCTTCCGACAAGGTGGCGGCCAAGGAAACGGCGCCAGCGGCGCCTCTGAAGCCTGCCGCCGTCGCACCGCAAGCCAAGGCCGAGGGCGCCAGCCACTGGTGGTGGCCGTTCTCTTCCGAGGAAACCGCCGCAGACGCTGCCAGAAAAGTCGAAGCAAAGGCAGACGCGCAAGCCAAGCCTGAGGCCAAGGCGCCGACAGCTGTTGCCAAGGCCGAAGCCGAGAGCAACGGCAAGTGGTGGTGGCCGTTCGGCGGCAAGGACCAGGAAACCGCCAAGGCGGTGCCGATGCCCGATCCGAAAGTCACCCAGGCCTGGCTCGACGACTACGAGCCGAAGCTGCGCACGGCGATCCAGGACAGCAAGCTCGAACTCGAGCGCCGCGATAATGTGCTGGTGGTCACCGCGCCCGTGGACGGCTCTTTCAACCCGGACCGTCCGGCGATGCTGCTGCCCGTGACCCTCGGCCCGTTCACCCGCGTGGCGAAGATCCTTGAAGCCGACCCGAAGACCGCCGTGCTGATCCTTGGTCACGCCGACACCTCGGGCGCCGCACCGGCCAACCTCAAGCTCAGCCAGGAGCGTGCCCAGTCCGTGGCGGCGATTTTCCGCCTCAGCGGCCTGCAACGTGATCGCCTGATGCTGCGCGGCATGGGCGCCGTGGCGCCACGTGCGGCCAACGACAGCGTTGAGGGCCGCGCCTTGAACCGTCGTGTGGAATTGCTGGTCACGCCGGCCAACACCATGGTTGCGCTGCTGAGCAAGTACAACATGCCGGCCCCGGCCCCAGTGACGATGGTTGCGGCCCAGGATGTGAAGTCTACTGCCGCGGCGCCTGCGCCTGCGGCTAAAAAAGCGGTGGCCTCGACCTCCAAAGCCTCGACCAAGAAAGCACCGGCCAAAAAAGCTGCGACCAAGGCGCCTGCAAAGAAGGTCGCGGCCAAGCCCGCTACCCCAGCGAAGAAGCCTCAACCGGCCAAAGCCGCTACCGATACCAAGAAAGTCGCGGCCGCCGATACCCCGAAGCAGTGATGGGCTAACACAAGGAATGCGCCATGACCCAACCGCTGGCTGATATGCGCCGCGACTACACCCGCGAAGGCTTGACCGAGGCGCAAGCCCCGGCCGAGCCGTTCGCCCTGTTTCACCAATGGTTCGCCGACGCGGTGAAGACCGAACAGGCCCCGGTGGAGGCCAACGCCATGACCCTGGCCACGGTGGATGCGCAGGGACGTCCGCACTGCCGGATCCTGCTGCTCAAGGGCCTGGATGCCCAGGGCTTCACGTTCTTCACCAACTACGACAGCGCCAAGGGCCAGCAACTGGCTGCGAATCCATTCGCGGCCATGACGTTTTTCTGGCCGGCCCTGGAACGCCAGGTACGCATCGAAGGCAAAGTGGTCAAGGTCACGGCGCAAGAATCGGACGCTTATTACCAGGTTCGTCCGCTGGGCAGCCGGCTCGGTGCCTGGGCTTCACCCCAGAGCCGGGTGATTGCCGGGCGCGACGAACTGGAAGACCTGCTCAAGGCCACCGAGCAGCGCTTCAGCGACAGCCAGCCACACTGTCCCGAGCATTGGGGCGGTTATCGCCTGCTGCCCGAACGCATCGAGTTCTGGCAGGGCCGTCCGAGCCGCCTGCATGATCGCCTCAACTATCGCCTGCAAGGGGCGCAGTGGACTCGCGAGCGTCTGGCGCCTTAGCATCGGGATAAGCTGCCGCGGCGGTCTGGAGCCATTGCGGCAGGTCTCGGCGCTTGATGCCTTGTGCCTGGGCACGGGCCAATTGTTGCAGCATGTAGGTTTTCTTCTGCCCATCCGGCCCCGCCAGCGAAAGCGCCAGATCGCGATCCACCCAGCGTTTGATCCGCGCGTACAGCCACCAGTGGAAGTACAAACCGGCCACGGTGGTGGCGACGATAATGAAATAATCCATGAAAAATTCCAGGGTTGATGACGCAGGTTTCGGAAATTGACGCTACTGTTTGGTGAATTTTTCGGGCGCGCCTGTATCCCACCTGAATGAAAACAATTTTATCCCGGCGAGGCCGTGACAGGCGTCAAGCTGCGGAGTTTAATGAATCCCTGTCTTTTGGAGTTGATGCTATGCGTAAGTCTGTTTTGCTGGTTGCTTCCTTTTCCACGATGGCGATGTTGCTCACTGGCTGTCAGTCGAGCCTGACCGGTGACTCCTACTCCCGTGACGAAGCGCGTCGCGTGCAGACGATTCGCATGGGGACCATCGAATCCCTGCGTCCGGTCAAGATCGAAGGCACCAAGACCCCTATCGGCGGTGCGGCCGGCGCTGTTGTCGGTGGTGTAGGCGGTAGTGCCATCGGTGGTGGCCGTGGCAGCATCGTCGCTGCCGTGATCGGCGCCGTGGCGGGTGGCCTGATTGGTTCCGCCACTGAAGAGGGCCTGACCCGCACCCAGGGTGTTGAAATTACCGTTCGTGAAGATGACGGCAGCATGCGTGCCTATGTGCAGCAGGTTCAGGAAAACGAGGTGTTCCGTGTGGGTGAGCGGGTTCGTATTTCCACTGTGGGTGGTACGAGTCGCGTATCGCACTAAGCCGGAGTGGGTAAGATCCTTTGCCGATCAATACCTTGGTGTACGGGCGGGACTCTTAAGTTGGTGTGTATATCCATTGCTGCGGTAACGGCTACTTAGGGTTCCGCTCTTACAGCGGGTCACTTTTGAAAAGCGCAAAAGTAACCAAAACGCTTTGCCCCACCACTCGGTGCCTCGCCTAGGCTCGGCATGCCCTCACTTCGGCATTGCTCCGTGGGCCGCCGCGAAGGGCCATCCATGGCCCAGCGCGGCTACCTCGGCATCCATGCCGAGGTGCCCACTGCGCAATGCCTGCGTTCGGCCATCGTGGTTAACGGGGCGCCCCAGATCAAAAGCCGAAGCGAGGCGGCCTTATAGCCGGCCTGGTTGGGGTGGGACCGCGTTTCTCCTGTGGGAGCGAGCTTGCTCGCGATAGCGGTAGTTCAGTTACATAGATGTTGGACCTGCTGTCGTCATCGCGAGCAAGCTCGCTCCCACAATGGTTCTATGTTTTATATAAGTTTTGTGCTCGCTGAGAACTTGATGCGAGCCTGCTCGCGATAGTTGCTATTCAACTTAGATGCTTGCTCTTGCTCTTGCTCTTGCTCTTGCTCTTGCTCTTGCTCTTGCTCTTGCTCTTGCTCTTGCTTTGCTTTGCTTTAGATGTTGATCTCGGCGCCCCATTAACCACGCTGGCTGAACGAAGGTATTGCGTAGTGGGCAACCCGGCATGGATGCCGGGTTAGCCGCGCTGGGCCATGGATGGCCCTTCGCGGCGGCCCACGGAGCAATGCCTTCGTTCGGGCATGCCGAGCCTAGGCGAGGCACCGAGTGGTGGGGCAAAGCGTTTTTGGTTACTTTTGGCGCTCTTCCAAAAGTGACCCGCTGTAAGAGCGGAACCGTCAGCAGCCGTTACCGCAGAAACGGATATACACACCAACCCTACTTCTACTTGTTCATTAATTGCTACTTTCCTAAATACCGATAGGGACGGATATCGAGGCCCCGACTCGACTTAAAGACAGATTGCTACACCGAAACGATGTAGCGATCTGTCGTGTTGGAAAGTATCAGGAAGACAACGCAGCCCGCTTGCGACTGGCCGCCGCCGTCACCGCATAACCCAGCAACGCCGCCAGGATAGAGCCCGTGAGGATCCCCATCCGGTCCATGCCAGCGTAGTCACTCACACCCGGCTCGAACGCCAGGGAGCCGACGAACAGGCTCATGGTGAAACCAATCCCGCACAGGATCGCCACGCCCAGTACCTGGCCCCAATTGGCGCCGGCGGGTAGGCTGGCGATGCCGATTTTCACAGCCAGCCAGGTCAGGCCGAAGACGCCGACGGTCTTGCCCAGCAACAGGCCGATGGCGATGCCCATCGGCACGTCATGGGTGAAGCTCTCGACGGTGACGCCGCTCAGGGACAGGCCGGCGTTGGCGAAGGCGAACAGCGGCAGAATGCCATAGGCCACCCAGGGATGCAGGGCATGTTCCAAGGAGAGCAGCGGCGAAGTCTCGGCGTTTTTCGTGCGCAGCGGAATGCAGAACGCCAGGGTTACCCCGGCCAGCGTGGCATGGACACCGCTCTTGAGCACGCAGACCCAGAGGATCAGGCCCACGACCATGTAGGGCCCGAGCTTGATCACGCCCATCCGGTTCATCGCCACCAACACGGCGATGCAGGCGGCTGCCAGCATGAGCGACAAGGTCGACAGGGCGCCGGAATAGAAGATGGCGATGATGATAATGGCGCCCAGGTCATCGATGATCGCCAGGGTCATCAGGAACAGTTTGAGCGACACCGGCACCCGCTTGCCGAGCAAGGCCAGCACGCCGAGGGCGAAGGCGATGTCGGTGGCCGTCGGAATCGCCCAGCCGGCGAGGGCGGCCGGGTTATCGCGGTTGAGAAACCAGTAGATCAGCGCCGGCACCACCATGCCACCAATCGCCGCCGCGCCCGGCAAGACGATTTGCGATGGCTTTGATAGTTGCCCGTCGAGGACTTCACGTTTGACTTCGAGACCGATAAGCAGGAAGAACATCGCCATCAGGCCGTCGTTGATCCACAGCAGCAGGGGTTTGGCGATCTTCAGGGCGCCCACCTGGGCGACCACCGGGGTGTCGAGCAGGCCGTTATACAACCAGGACAGCGGTGAATTGTTGATGACCAGGGCCAGTACGGCGGCAGCGATCAGCAGCAGGCCGCTGGCAGCCTCCAGTTGAAAAAAACGTGTCAGAGAATTGCGTAGAGCCACGATCGCTCTCCATGTATCGAATCAAAAAGATGGCACACCCTAACCCGTACTGTTAGTTGTTAAAACAAAAGTTATATTCTTTTTTGTTATATGGCGTTACAAGGCCTGCGCCACGCAGTCGGCAGTTACGGACCATATTGGACCTTAGCTGTACCTGTGCGTGATGTCGGTTTTTTCCTAAGGTGGCGTCTGGTTTTTCCGAACTCAAGCCGTGCCTGCACGACCGCGTGATCTCCCCACGCCGAACACGATCAGTGAGCAAACACACCATGAACGACCACCGCCAGTGGGCCCGTGAAGCGATCCGCATCATCGAGGCAGACTTCCAGCGCAGCGCCGATACCCACCTGATTCCGCTGCCGCTGCCTGGTCTGCCGGGCATCGAGTTGTACTTCAAGGATGAGTCCAGTCATCCCACCGGCAGCCTCAAGCATCGGTTGGCCCGCTCGCTGTTTCTCTATGCGTTGTGTAACGGCTGGCTCAAGCCCGGTGCGCCAGTGATCGAGGCCTCCAGCGGCTCGACGGCGATTTCCGAGGCTTACTTCGCCAGGTTGCTGGGCCTGCCGTTCATTGCGGTGATGCCGGCGACCACCTCCAGGGAAAAAATCGCACAGATCGCTTTCTATGGCGGCCAGAGCCACCTGGTGGATGATCCTACGCAGATCTACGCCGAATCCGAGCGCCTGGCCCGCGAGCATGACGGGCATTTCATCGACCAATTCACCTATGCCGAGCGTGCCACGGACTGGCGGGCCAATAACAACATTGCCGAATCGATCTTCCAGCAGATGCGCTTCGAGCGGCATCCGGAGCCCACGTGGTTGATTTCCAGCCCCGGCACCGGCGGCACCACGGCCACCCTGGGACGCTATGTCCGTTACCGCCAGCATGGCACCCGCGTGCTGTGTGCCGACGCCGAGCGTTCGGTGTTCTTCGATTACTACCGCAGTGGCGACGCCAGCCTGCGCCTGGATTGCGGTTCACGCATTGAGGGTATCGGCCGGCCGCGAGTCGAAGCGTCGTTCCTGCCGAACGTCATCGATGCGATGGTCAAGGTGCCGGACGCCTTGTCGCTGGCGGCCATGCATTACCTGGCCGAGCGTCTGGGACGACGGGTCGGTGGGTCCAGCGGCACCAACCTGATCGGCGCGCTCATGGCGGCCCGGCAGATGGCGGATGCGGGGGAGTCGGGGTCGATCGTGGCGATCTTGTGTGACGGCGGCGAGCGCTACGCCACGACCTATTACGACCCGGCATGGCTCAAGGCCCAAGGCTATGAGTTGAGCGGGCTGATGGACATCGTAGCGGCGAGTGTGGAGCGGGGCGCGGCACTGCCAGAGAGTGTGTTGCGGGCCAATATCTGAATCTTGAAAACCCTGATCCCCTGTGGGAGCGAGCTTGCTCGCGATAGCGGTGGATCAGTCAACATCTGTGTTGAATGCCAGGCCGCCATCGCGAGCAAGCTCGCTCCCACAGGGCCAACTGTCAGGCTTCGAGACCGAGAATGTCCCGCGCCACGGCCTCGGCAATCCGGATCCCGTCCACCCCCGCCGACAGGATCCCGCCCGCATAACCGGCGCCTTCACCCGCCGGGAACAGACCCTTGACGTTCAGGCTCTGCAGCGATTCGTCGCGGGTGATGCGCAGGGGCGATGAGGTGCGGGTTTCGATGCCGGTCAGCACGGCGTCGTGCAGCGAGTAGCCGCGAATCTGTTTCTCGAACGCCGGCAAGGCTTCGCGGATGGCTTCGATGGCGAAGTCCGGCAAGGCCAGGGCCAGATCACCCAGGGACACCCCAGGCTTGTAGGAAGGTTCGACGCTGCCCAGTGCCGTAGACGGCTTGCCGGCGATGAAATCGCCCACCAGTTGCGCCGGGGCCTCGTAGTTGCTGCCGCCGAGCACGAACGCGTGGGACTCCAGGCGTTCCTGCAACTCGATGCCGGCCAGCGGGCCACCCGGATAATCCACTTCCGGGGTAATGCCGACGACGATGCCAGAGTTGGCGTTGCGCTCATTGCGCGAATACTGGCTCATGCCGTTGGTGACGACGCGGTTCGGCTCGGACGTCGCCGCTACCACGGTGCCACCCGGGCACATGCAGAAGCTGTACACCGAGCGGCCATTCTTGGCGTGGTGCACCAGTTTGTAGTCGGCGGCGCCGAGTTTCGGATGGCCGGCGTACTTGCCCAGGCGCGCGCTGTCGATCAGCGATTGCGGGTGTTCGATGCGGAAACCCACCGAGAACGGCTTGGCTTCCATATACACGCCACGGCTGTGGAGCATACGGAACGTGTCCCGGGCGCTGTGGCCGAGGGCCAGGATCACGTGTTTCGAATGAATGCGTTCACCGCCGGCCAGTTCGACGCCGACCAGTTGGCCGTCCTCGATCAGCACATCGGTGACCCGCTGCTGGAAGCGTACTTCGCCGCCCAGGGCGCGAATCTGCTCACGCATGGTTTCCACCACGCCTGTCAGGCGGAACGTGCCGATGTGCGGCTTGCTGACATAGAGGATTTCTTCCGGCGCCCCGGCCTTGACGAATTCGTGCAGGACCTTGCGGCCAAGGAATTTCGGGTCCTTGATCTGGCTGTAGAGCTTGCCGTCGGAAAACGTCCCTGCGCCGCCTTCACCGAACTGCACATTGGACTCGGGGTTGAGCACACTTTTGCGCCACAGGCCCCAGGTGTCCTTGGTACGCTGGCGCACTTCCGGGCCACGTTCGAGGATGATCGGCTTGAACCCCATCTGCGCCAGCAACAGGGCGGCGAAAATCCCGCACGGGCCGAAGCCGACCACGATCGGCCGCTCGCTCAAGTCGGCCGGTGCCTGGCCCACCACTTTGTAGCTGACATCCGGCGCCTCGTTGACGTTACGGTCATCGGCGAACTTGCGCAGCAGGCTGGCTTCATCACGCACCGTCAGGTCGATGGTGTAGATGAAGCACAGTTCGGAGGATTTCTTGCGCGCATCGTAGCTGCGCTTGAACAGGGTGAAGTCGAGCAGGTCATCGCTGGCGATGCCCAGGCGCTGCACGATGGCAGGGCGCAGGTCTTCTTCGGGGTGATCGATTGGCAGCTTGAGTTCGGTGATTCGTAACATGGCGGGGTCCGGTTCGCGGGATGCACAACTGCACCAGGGCGTGAACCGGCGATTATAAGCCAAAAGCTGTGAATCAGTCGTCGCGCGCGCCACCGAAGTAGGCGCAGCCGCGTTGGACCTGGCCGTTGACCCGCAACTCGGCGCTCATGTGTTGCACGCTGTCGCTGACACTGTCGACACAACGCGCAGGTGTGACCCACAGCTCGACTTTCTGGCCGTTGGCCTCGGTGCCCAGGTTGAAGCGGCCATCGCCCAATTGCTCCTCGACGTAAGGCACCGCCAGCGGCGGCTGGCCTTCGCGATCCAGCACCAGGCCCTTGCCACTGGCCTTGAGCGTCCATTCCGGGCTGTGTCCCGCGGCGCGCAGGATCACGCGTTTGAAGTCGACGTCTTCGCAAGCTGTTCCCGAGCGTTCCAGGCGATACAGCTGTTCAATGTCCAACTGACTGTCGGTGCCGGCCGCTGCGCTGGAAACGATACGGCCACGTACGTCGGCAAACAGTTTGCCCTGGTCATCGGCCAGGCTGGCGGCCTGTTGCAGCACGCTGGTGCCACCGCTGTCGTTGACGATGTAGCGGCGCTGTTCCTGGCATGGCTGGAACACCAGTTTGCCATCGGCCGCCGTGAGTTCGCCCTGCAGGCGTGTCTGGCCGGCGTGGGAGGCGCTCTGACGTGGGGTGTCGAGCAATTGGCAGCCGGTGAACAGCGGCAGGAGGGCGACAAACAGCAGGGAGCGGGCGGCACGCATCATTGGGTCTCCAGACAAGTGCCGCCACGTTACTCAGACTGATCCTGCATCACAAGGGGTGTTAGCCCACGTGAAAGGTCTGACCGGTTTGTAGGCCTTCGACGCTCTTGGCGTAGGCCAATGCCACATCCACTGCGGGGACGGGTTTGAAGCCACGGAAATAAGGCGCGTATTTGCCCATGGCTTCCAGCAGCACGTTCGGGCTCACCGAGTTGACCCGCAGGCCCCGTGGCAACTCGATTGCCGCGGCGCGCACGAAACTGTCCAGGGCGCCGTTGACCAGGGCCGCCGAAGCACCGCTCTTGATCGGGTCGTGGCTGAGCACGCCGGTGGTGAAGGTGAAGGATGCGCCGTCATTGGCGAATTCGCGACCGATCAGCAGCAGGTTGACCTGGCCCATCAGCTTGTCTTTCAAGCCCAAGGCAAAGCTGTCTTCGGTCATGTCGGCCAGGGGCGCGAAGGTGACGTTGCCGGCGGCGCAGACCAGGGCGTCAAAACGGCCAGTCTTCTCGAACAGGGCGCGAATCGAGGCGCTGTCGCTGATATCCACCTGCAATTCACCGCTGTGGCGGCCGATCCGAACGATTTCGTGGCGGGGCGACAGTTCTTTATCAATGGCCGAACCGATGGTGCCGTTGGCGCCGATCAAGAGGATTTTCATGAGCTGTTCCTTAATGGGTTGAACGAGTTTTCAGTCTAGAGGGGTTCTTTCCATTGATAATCGTGCTAATAGGCAACCTTTGGTTTTCATTTGGAAACAATCCAATGAGCGAAATGGATGACCTGGCGGCGTTCGCCGTGTTGATGGAGGCCGGCAGTTTTACCTTGGCGGCCCAGCAATTGGGGTGCAGCAAGGGCCAGTTGTCCAAGCGCATCAGCCTGTTGGAGAGCCGGTTTTCGGTGGTGTTGCTGCAACGCACCACACGGCGCTTGAGCCTCACGGCGGCAGGGGCGGCGCTGTTGCCTCAGGCCCAGGCGCTGCTGGTGCAGGTGGAAAGGGCGCGTCAGGCATTGGCTCGGTTGAAGGATGACATTTCCGGACCGGTGCGTATGACGGTTCCGGTTTCGTTGGGTGAAACCTTCTTCGAGGGCTTGCTGATGGAGTTCGCTCGCACGTACCCCAATGTGCAGATCGAACTGGAGCTCAACAACGGTTACCGTGACTTGAGCCGCGATGGTTTCGACCTGGCGATCCGCTCCGACGCCGCCATCGATGAGCGGCTGGTGGCCCGGCCATTGTTGGCGTGGCACGAAATGACCTGCGCCAGCCCGGCCTACCTCGAACACTACGGCGAGCCTGAGACGCCCCAGGCCCTGGCCGAGCACCGCTGTTTGCTCAACAGCCACTACAGCGGCCGGGAAGAATGGCTTTACCACCAACAACACGAACTGTTGCGGGTCCGAGTGTCGGGGCCGTTCGCCAGCAATCACTACAGCCTGCTGAAAAAAGCCGCCCTGGCCGGTGCCGGAATCGCCCGGCTGCCGTCGTACCTGCTGCATGAAGCGTTGGCGGATGGACGCCTGCATTGGCTGCTGCGCGACTACCAGACCCGGCGCATGCCGATGTACCTGGTGCACCCGTACCAGGGTGGCCTGCCCAAGCGCACCCAGGTGCTGGCCGACTATTTGATCGACTGGTTCAAGCGCAGTGGCGAGGCGTTGGATCGGCTACAGCGATAACCCGGTCATTTGATATCCCTTGTGGGAGCGAGCTTGCTCGCGAAGGCGGTGGTACATCCGGTATTTGTGCAAGCTGACCCACCGCTATCGCGAGCAAGCTCGCCCCCACAAGGGATCTGTGTTCAGCCGTGGGCGTAACGCTTGGCTATCAGGTGATCGATCGACAACACTCCCGGTCCACGGGCCATCAGGTAGAGCAAGACCGCCGCCCAGGTGCCATGGGTCGGGTAGGCGTCCGGGTAGACGAACACCTGGATGGTCAAGGTCATCCCCAGCAAGGCCAGCGCTGAAAAGCGTGTCGCCAGGCCAAGCAGGATCATCACCGGGAAGACATGCTCGGCAGTGGCCGCCAGGTGCGCGGCCAGTTCCGGCGACAGCAGCGGCAGGGCGTATTCGCTTTTGAACAGTGGAATGGTCGAGTCTGCCAGTCGCGGCAGACCGATCTGGAAGGTGCCGTCGAACAGGTCGATGGCCAGTCCTTCGATTTTGGTCTGGCCGGATTTCCAGAACACGGCGGCAATCGAGAAGCGTGCGACGAAGGCGATCAGGCTGTGGGGGATTTTCTCCAGCCATTGAATGAAACTGGCAATCAGGGCGTTCATGGAGATACCTGTTCGGCTAGGAGATGGGTGATGGCCTGGTGGCGGATGAGCCCCGCCAGGGTGTGTTCCAGGTCAAGATCGATTGAGGCCTCGATGGCAGCCGTCAGGGAAAAGCCTTGTTGCAGGGCTGCGATGAACCCATGGGCAGCGCGACTGATCGCAAACACCTCCACCTCCAGGCCGTTGCGCAGCACCAAGGCGTTTTGCGCGGGAAACGTTTCGAACGGTACGGGCGCCTGGTGCTGATGGGCGGCCCAGATCGTCACCACGGCGTAGGGGGATTGCAGCAGCCGCAGTGACGGGTGAAGCCCGATCTTCAGGTGCCCCGTCAGCGTTGGGGATGACAGCGCTGCCACGATTCGTTCTTGCGCCATGGGCTTGGCGTCGGCGGCATGCCAGGCTTGCACATGCAGTCGCTCCAGCCGGGCGACGTCCGTCAGGTAAGGCACGCTGGCGGCGGGCTCGAAGTGTTCGATGAACTCGGCAAAGTCGCCCCCGTAGTCGTTCATCACCGGGCTGCGCGGCGGCGTCGATTGGACATAGACCCCGGCCATGGCCCGGAAGAATTCCTCGCCCACCAGTTGCACCACCACCGGGTAGTTGTCGGCGAGGGCGTTGATCAATGAGCAGAGCACGTTGTTGCGGTACACCGCGAAACGGCTTTCCGGGGCCGCCCCATTGGCGCTGACCAGGCCCGGCGGACACGCTTTGCGCGGGTCGAGCAGGGCGGCGGCAAATGCGTGCTGGTTGCTCATGGCCGGGCTCCGGCGGCGCTCAACAGTTGATCGGCCTGGCGTGCTTCGGCCAGCAGCACTTCCCATGCGGGGATGTGGTTGTCGCGCTCGATCAAGGTGGCGACTGGCCCGGTCCGCTCCAGTGCCTGGAGATACAGTTGCCAGACCGCGTGGTCGACGGGTGCTCCGTGATCGTCTATCAACAGGCGCTCGCCGAGGCTGTCGGAGTCTTCGGCGAAGCCGGCCAGGTGAATTTCGCCGGTCGCATGCAGAGGCAGGGCGTCGAGGTAGGCCAATGGATCGCGGCAATGGTTGATGCACGAAACGTAGACGTTGTTCACATCCAGCAGCAGGCCGCAGCCGGTGCGACGGATCACTTCGCTCATGAACTGTGGCTCGTCGAAGGTCGAGGTTTCAAAGGCCAGGTAGGTGGCCGGGTTTTCCAGTAACAGCGTGCGCTTGAGGCTGGACTGCACCTGGTCGACGTGTTCGCAGACCCGGTCGAGGGTTGCTTCGTCATAAGCCAGGGGGAGCAAGTCATTGAGGAACACCGGGCCGTGGCTGGACCAGGCCAGGTGTTCGGAAAAGGATTGGGGCTGATAGCGCTCGATCAAGGCGGCCAGGCGCTGCAAATGCGCAACGTCCAGCGGCCCCTCCCCACCGATCGACAGGCCGACGCCGTGCAACGACAGCGGATATTGTTCGCGTATCAGCCCCAGGAAGTGATGAAGCGGCCCGCCGGCCACCATGTAGTTTTCCGCGTGCACCTCGAAGAAACCCAGGTCCGGTCGGGTCTGGAGTACCTCACGAAAATGCGCACTCTTGAGCCCCAGCCCTGCCCTTGGCGGCAGCCGGCTATCGGTGGCGAGAGAAAGGGTATCCAACATGGTGGCAGGCCTCAGGCAGATGCGATCAGGACTTGGCTTTGAACGCTTCGAGCTGGCCGAAACCGGTGGGGGAGGTTTTGCTTTCCATGGTGGTGCAAGTGCCTTTCGGGACCGATTTCCAGGCGTTGGCCTGATAGTCCATTTTTGCGGTACCGGCGCAGGTGGTGCCGGCGCCGGCAGCGCAGTCGTTCTTGCCTTTGAGGGCGACGCCGAAGCATTTTTCCATGGTGTCGTCGGCTGCGTGAACGGTCGGGACGGCTGTCATGCTCAGGGCAGAACCCAGGGCGAGGACCAAGGCAGCGGCGGACAGGGTACGGGTCGAAGCAGTCATGGTGATTCTCCAGTCTTCAGGGAAATGAACCGGCGTTAGCGCCGGTCTGCTGAACTAGAGAAGGGAGGTGGGAAAGCGTTACAGCGGACTCTCGATTTTTTTATGCACTGCAAAACCCGTGGCGAGGGAGCTTGCTCCCGCTCGGTTGCGCAGCAACCGCAAAATCTTGGGGCCGCTGCGCAGCCCAGCGGGAGCAAGCTCCCTCGCCACAGGGGATTGCGGGCGGTCCGGGCAAAAAAAAACGGCCCGAAGGCCGTTTCTTTTACTGTGACAGACTCAACCGCCCAGATACGCCTCGCGCACTTTCGGGTCGGTCAGCAGGGCTTCGCCGGTGCCTTGCATCACCACCCGGCCGTTCTCCAGCACGTACGCCCGGTCGGCGATTTTCAGCGCCTGGTTGGCGTTCTGCTCCACCAGGAACACCGTCACGCCATCCTTGCGCAGTTGCTCGATGATGTCGAAGATCTGCTGGATGATGATCGGTGCCAGGCCCAGGGAAGGCTCGTCGAGCAGCAGCAGCTTGGGTTTGCTCATCAGCGCACGGCCGATGGCGAGCATTTGCTGTTCACCGCCGGACATGGTGCCGCCGCGCTGGGTAAAGCGTTCTTTCAGGCGTGGGAAAAGGTGCAGGACCTTGTCCATTTGTTCCTGATAGTCGCCCTTGTCGGTGAAAAATCCGCCCATGGCGAGGTTTTCTTCCACGGTCAGTCGGGCAAATACCCGACGGCCCTCAGGTACCACGGCGATGCTCTTGCGCATGATCTTCGCCGAGTCCTGGCCCACCAGTTCCTCACCCATGTAGCGGATGCTGCCGCTGTGGGCCTGGGGCGAACCGCAGAGCGTCATCAGCAGGGTGGATTTGCCGGCACCGTTGGCACCGATCAGCGTGACGATTTCGCCCTGGCGGACTTCGACGTTGACGCTGTGCAGGGCCTGGATCTTGCCGTAGAAGGTGGAAACGTTTTCGAACTGCAGCATTTACGCTTCCCCCAGGTAGGCTTTGATCACTTCAGGATTGTCGCGGATCTGTTCCGGCGTACCGTCGGCCAGGGGCGTGCCCTGGTTGATCACGACGATGTGGTCGGAAATGCTCATGACCAGCTTCATGTCGTGCTCGATCAGCAGCACGGTGACGTTGTGCTCCTCACGCAGCACGCCGATCAGGGCCTTCAGGTCTTCGGTTTCCTTCGGGTTCAGGCCGGCGGCCGGTTCGTCGAGCATGAGGATCCGCGGACGGGTCATCATGCAACGGGCGATTTCCAGGCGCCGTTGCTGACCGTAGGCCAGGGTGCCGGCGGTACGGTTGGCAAACTCGGTGAGGTTGACCTTGTCCAGCCAGTACTCGGCGTACTCCATGGCCTCGCGTTCGCTTTTGCGGAACGCCGGGGTCTTGAACAGGCCGGCAAAGAAGTTGGTGTTCAAATGACGATGCTGGGCGATCAACAGGTTCTCGACCGCCGTCATGTCCTTGAACAGCCGCACGTTCTGGAAGGTACGCACCACACCCTTGCGGGCGATGTGGTGGCCGGGCAGGCCCTGGATCGGCTCGCCGTCCAGCAGGATGGTGCCGCCGGTGGGCTGGTAGAAGCCGGTCAGGCAGTTGAACACGGTGGTCTTGCCCGCGCCGTTCGGCCCGATCAGGGCAACCACTTGCTTCTCTTTCACGGTCAGGGCCACGCCGTTGACCGCCAGCAAACCGCCGAAGCGCATGCTCAAGTTTTCGACTTTCAGGATCTCGCGGCTCATTTGCGCAGCTCCATGTGGGGGCGTTGCATAGGCAGCAGACCTTGAGGACGCCAGATCATCATCAGCACCATCAAGGCGCCGAACATCAACATGCGGTATTCGCTGAATTCACGCATCATTTCCGGCAGCAGGATCATCACGATCGCCGCCAGGATCACGCCCAACTGCGAGCCCATCCCGCCCAGCACCACGATGGCGAGGATGATCGCCGACTCGATGAAGGTGAAGGATTCCGGCGTCACCAGGCCTTGGCGAGCGGCGAAGAAGCTGCCGGCAAAACCGGCGAACGCAGCGCCGAGGGTAAAGGCCGACAGTTTGATCACGGTTGGGTTGAGACCCAGGGCACGGCAGGCGATTTCGTCTTCACGCAGTGCCTCCCAGGCGCGGCCGATCGGCATGCGCAGCAGGCGGTTGATGACGAACAGCGCGGCCAGGGCCAGCAGCAGGGCAACCAGGTAGAGGAAGATCACCTTGTTGATCGAGTTGTATTCCAGGCCGAAGTACTCGTGGAAGGTCTGCAGGCCTTCGGCGGCTTTACGTTCGAAGGTCAGGCCGAAGAACGTCGGTTTCTCGATGTTGCTGATGCCGTTCGGGCCACCGGTGATGTCGGTCAGGTTGCGCAGGAACAGGCGGATGATCTCGCCAAAACCCAGGGTCACGATCGCCAGGTAGTCGCCGCGCAAGCGCAGGACCGGGAAACCCAGCAGGAAACCGAAGGTGGCGGCCATCATCCCGGCGATGGGCAGGCAGATCCAGAAGCTCAGGCCGAAGTAGTGGGACAGCAGCGCGTAGCTGTAGGCGCCGACGGCGTAGAAACCGACGTAACCCAGGTCCAGCAGGCCGGCCAGGCCTACGACGATGTTCAGGCCCAGGCCCAGCATCACGTAGATCAGGATCAGCGTGGCGATGTCCACCGCGCCGCGAGAGCCGAAGAACGGCCACACCAGGGCCACGACGATCAGGCCCAGCACGATCCAGCGCTGGGTGCTCGGCAGGGTCAGGAAGTGGCTGGCCTTGGCCGGGATCACCGGCAGGCCGGGCGAAGACTTCCACGCCGCGCTGATCTGTGTGCTGAACAGCACGCGCACGAACATCAGCAGCGAGCACACGGCGATGGTCGCCAGGATCGCCGGGCTGGTGCCGTGCACTTCCAGGTTGATGCCGACGATGGTCAGTTTAAGACCCAGTACCGGGTAGGCCACGGCCCAGACCAGCAGGGCGCTGAAAAGCGCCGATTTGAGATGCCTAGTCATACTTTCTCAACCTCCGGGCGGCCCAGGATGCCGGTCGGCCGGAATAACAGAACCAGAACCAACAAGCCGAACGCCACGACGTCCTTGTACTGGTCGCCGAAGATATCGGCGCCAAAGGCTTCCGCCACGCCCAGCACCAACCCGCCGAGCATCGCCCCGGGGATGCTGCCGATGCCGCCCAGTACCGCGGCGGTGAAGGCCTTCAGGCCCACGAGGAAGCCGGCGTTGGGGTTGATCACGCCGTATTGCATGCTCAACAGCACCGCGGCGATGGCCGCCAGGGCCGCACCGATGACGAAGGTCAGGGCGATGATGTTGTTGGTGTTGATGCCCAGCAGGTTGGCCATCTTGATGTCCTCGGCACAGGCGCGGCAGGCGCGGCCGAGGCGGGAACGGGAGATGAACAGCGTAAGGCCGAGCATGGCGACCAGGGTCACCACGAACACCACGATTTGCATGTAGGAAATCAGCACTTCATGTGCCCCGCCTGGCCCGATGGCAAAGTTGCCCGGGATCAGGTTGGGAATGGATTTGTCCTTGGAGTCTTGCGAAAGCAGTACCGTGTTCTGCAGGAAGATCGACATGCCGATGGCGGAGATCAGCGGGATCAGACGGTTGCTGCCGCGCAGGGGGCGGTAGGCGATCCGTTCGATGCTGTAGCCATAGGAGCTGGTGACGACGATGCTCGCGAGAAACGCCGCGGTCATCAACAGCGGGACACTGTCGAGTCCCATCATGCTCAGCCCGGCGATGGCGATGAACGCCACGTAGGAGCCGATCATGTACACCTCGCCGTGGGCGAAGTTGATCATTCCAATGATGCCGTAGACCATCGTATAGCCGATGGCGATCAGGGCATACGTGCTGCCAACGGTCAGGCCGTTAACCAGCTGCTGGAAGAAGTGATAGATGTCAGGCATTACAGCGCTCCTAAAAACCTGATACGCATTTCACTGGTGGAGTCATTTTCCCGCCCGGGCCCCGTGGATCTGCATCCACTTCGAACACGAGGTTTGCCAGCGAACCGCTGATGACGGTTTTGAGATTTTCAGGTGGGGAGGCTGGCGGATCACGCCAGCGCGGCCCAATACATTTAAAACAAAGCCCACGGCACGCCGTGGGCTTTATTGGCAGTCAGTCAGGCCAGGCCTTACTGAGGCGAAGCTTCGGTTTTAGGTTTGCCGAAATGCCACTCGTAGACCACGAACTTGAAGTCCTTCAGGTCGCCTTTGGCGTCAAAGCTCAGGTCACCGGTAGGGGTCTTGAAGGTGCCGGCGTGGATGGCTTCAGCCACTTTGCCTGCGTCTTCACTCTTGGCAGCCTTGATGGCGTCAGCGATCACGGTCACTGCGGAGTAGGACGGGAACACGAACGGACCGCTCGGGTCTTCTTTCTTGGCCTTGAACGCGTCAGCCAGGGCAACGTTGGCCGGATCCTGGTCGAAGGATTTCGGCAGGGTCACCAGCAGGCCTTCGGAGGATTCCTTGGCGATTTGCGAGATGGAGTCGTTACCCACGCCTTCCGGACCCATGAACTTGGCCTTCAAGCCTTTTTCCTGGGATTGACGCAGGATCAGGCCCAGCTCCGGGTGGTAGCCGCCGTAGTAGACGAAGTCGACGTTGGCTTGCTTGAGCTTGGCGATCATCGAGGAGAAGTCTTTGTCGCCGGCGTTCACGCCTTCGAAGACGGCCACTTTCACGCCTTTGCCTTCGAGGGTTTTCTTCACGGCGCTGGCGATGCCTTCACCGTACTGCTGCTTGTCGTGCAGGACCGCAACGATCTTCGGCTTGACGTGGTCGGCGATGTAGTTGCCGGCCGCAGGGCCTTGGGCGCTGTCCAGGCCGATGGTGCGGAAGATCATCTTGTAGCCGCGAGCGGTGATGTCCGGGCTGGTGGCCGCCGGGGTGATCATGATCACGCCTTCGTCTTCGTAGATGTCGGAAGCTGGCTGGGTGGAGCTGGAGCACAGGTGGCCGACCACGAACTTGACGCCGTCGTTGACGACTTTGTTCGCGACCGCGACCGCTTGTTTTGGATCACAGGCGTCATCGTACTCGACGGCGACGAGCTGCTTGCCGTCGACGCCGCCCTTGGCGTTGATCTGTTCGATGGCCATTTTCGCGCCACTGAACTGCATGTCGCCGTATTGGGCTACAGGGCCGGTCTTGGGGCCGGCGATGCCGATCTTGATGGTGTCGGCGGCAAACGAATGGCTGGCAACCCCGGCCAGAACCATAGCGGCAAACAGTTTGGAAATCTGCTTAGTAGCCTTAGTCATAGTGCTCCACTCATGCTGTTGTAGTTTTTATAGTCCTGGCGCCGTAGCAGCAGAACCGGGTCAGATATCTTGGATACCCTCGCGGAAAATGCCCCCGGCAACTGTACCGGTACAGTGTAGAGCGCCCATTGTTGGCAAGGGAAGCTGGCGCTTGGGGGCAAAACCTGGGGGTGTCGCTTAATTGAAAGAAAAAGACAGAATAGCGGCGGGGGTTGTCCGGTCGTTTCGGCAATCCTTGGCTTTCCTGCGCTTTTCAATCGGTACCGCAATTTGCTACCGGGTTTTTCTGCCAGACCACCGACGTTATCATTCGCGCCGATTTCTTTTCCGGACAGGTCCCATGAATCAAGAACCTAGCACCCTCTATGCCAAGCTGCTTGGAGAAACCGCATCCATCACCTGGAAAGAGCTGGAGCCGTTCTTTGCCAAGGGTGCCCTATTGTGGGTCGATCCGGCACTGGATTTGATCGCCGCCGCCGAGGCCGTCGCCCAGGACGAAGGTACCAAAGTCGCCGCCTGGCTGGCCGCCGACCAGCTCGCCAAGCTGTCTGAAACGCGGGCGCTGGATTTTCTGGAGCGCGATCCGCAGCTTTGGGCGGTGGTGGTTTCGCCATGGATTATGATCCAGGAAAGGGCGTCGAATTGATTGGTGCACCAAGTTGGTTCGTGTTTTTGCGTTTGAAAAAGTGTGTAGGTGAGTAGCGTGATGGCACCCTGCCGTGGCGAAACGCCACAGGGCAGGGTGACGTATACGTAACGGGAACAGTTCATGGAGCAGCCTTTGGGCTGCTCAATTGTTTCTGGATGTTGTTCAGGTGCAGGATTCAGGACCGCTATCGCGAGCAAGCTCGCTCCCACAGTGGGCCTGTGTACACAAACCCTTGTGGCAGCGAGCTTGCTCGCGATCGAGGCGACGCGGTCCCTGCACCAGCCTCAGTAAGTCCTGCCAGTATGGTTATTGAGGGAAATAACCTTGGTCTTGCCAATGCGGTGACGGTAGATCTCGCGCAGGTACTTGATGGATTTCTTCACGCAGTCGCGGGACAGGCGGATGTCGTTGATCGAGACGAACTTGTCCTTGTCATTGATCAGCTCGCGGTACTTCTTCTCGTACATCGGCTTGATCGCGTACCAGTTGGTGTCGAGGATCTTCGCCGGGTTTTCGAATTCGTTGAGCAGGTCGTCGATGCGTGCTTCGTCGAAGTCTTCATTGATGATGAAGTCCAGGATCGAGTTGTCCAGGGTTTCGTCGAAACGGTACGGGGTGCGGGCGAAGCAGCGTTTGATGAAGGCGACGATCAAGGTCAGGAAATCATCCGACAGGCACGGGCTCTTGGCGATCAGGGTGGTCAGCGACAGGTTCGCCGAGGCGCCGATCACCAGCGCGTAACGCTTGAGCGTGGTGTTGGGGAACAGGCTGTTGAGGTGGGTCTTGAGCCGGTTCAGGTCCATGTAGGACAGCTTGTAGTCCTTGGGCAAGGAGACGATGGACACCACCGACGAGCAGTTCTTGAAGAAGTGCAGGTCATGCAGGGCCGCGGCGTCGTAGCCGGAATTCTTGTATTGCTCCAGGGAGGCGCGGTAGCGCTTGGATTCGATCGGCAACAGGCTGATGCCTTCGATGGCCTGGGTGACTTTGTTGAAGTGCGGCAGGTCGATGGAACGGAAGAACAGATCGTCGATGTTCAGGCGCGGCGGCTCTTTCTCGAACACCTTGAACTTGTCGCCGCTCGGCACCGGGGTTTCCGGGACGACAGACTCGGCGTAGGCGATTGCCACCGGGCCGGCCAGGCTCATGAACAGGTCGTTGGCGTCCAGGCGAATGGTTTCGCCGATGTCGATGCCGGCACGGCGGAAGTAGTTCTGGTCGTAGTCGGTGGTGACGGCCTGGGCCGTCAGGATGTTGAAGATCTGCTGGGAGATGTACTGGTTGGCATGCTTCTCCATGGCATTGACATCAATGTTCTGGATGTTGCCGTCATCGCTTTCTTCGGCGTAGCGCATGATGTCGTTGGAGATCAGCATCATCGCGTTCCACGGCCGGATACGGCCCATCACGCTGGCTTCGCTGCTGTCTTCGTTGGCGAAGTTGTACGAGAAATCCCATTCTTCCGACAGGTACTTGCACAGCAGGCGTCCGGCGTTGATGTGCAAGGCTTCGGACATTTCGCTGCGGTGGTCGGAAATGTTCGGCAGCACGCAGATGCCGCTGGTGAAGATCGGCTCGAAGACGAAGGAGTGGCCGCTCTTGCTGTCGTGTTCGTCCATCGGCTTGGTGTCGAACGTCTTGTTCATGTACGAGTACTGCTGGGCCAGGCCGAACTCCGAGGCCATGCCCGAGCCGGTACCGCCGCCGGCGCTGAAGATCGAGAAGTACAGGCGCGACTGGTTGGCCTTGATGCCGCAGCTGTCGATCAGGTACGAGTGGATCATTTTCCAGTCGGGGCTGGAGAAGCGCTGGGTGTCCTTGTTCAGGATGATCTTGGCCAGGTACTGGCCCAGGATCGGCGCGTTACCGGCACCACCGGCGTGGACTTCCGACAGGTCCATGATTTTCATTTTGCTGTAGTCGCGCAAGAAGCCGCTTTTTTCGCCCTTGCGCGAGAAACGGATGCGCCCGGCGATGTCCTTGTCCAGGTCGCCGAGCATCACCAGCGGCTCTACCAGGAACACCGGCTTGCTGGCCTTGCTGGTGCCCAGGCGCAGGTTGTTGCGGATCCATTGTGCGGGGCTGTAGCCCTTGTCGCTGTAGCCTTTGTCTTCGGCGTTGAATTCGTTGAGGTAGAACTTGCGGGCGTTGTACACCAGCTCGGCCACGTCCAGGGCGATGTTGGAGCCGCAGCGACCCAGGCCGATCAGGCACACCGACGGGAACTCCTGCTGGGCGCGGTCGTATTCGTCGTCCACCAGGTGCGGCGGGCGCGGGAACACGGTGTCACGCAGGCCGTCGAGGTTATCGAGGATACGGTCGGTGTTGGTTTCGGTGAAATACAGATACTGCTGGGTCGACAGAGGGCGCGGGGGGCTCGACGGCTTCGAGACTTCCGGGCCGTTGGCGGCCGGGCTCAAGGTCAGATCGGATACCGCAGTGGCTGTTTTTTTTGAGGTCATTGTGCGCCATGTGCCTGAACTGGTGGCTCGACGAATGCGATCATCGAACGCTCGCGGATGGGAGTTCGCGCCTGGGTAAACGCGAAAATCGGTCCAAGCGGTCAGGGCTACGGCCTGAGCAGCGCTCGGGATAATCTTTTCCTGATCACGTTGAATCGGCCACCGGACTTCGATCTTTAACCAGCAAAAGGCAAAATGATGGCAATTGTTACAGGAGTTTGATCGGCATCAAGAAATACACCGCGTCCCATGGGCGGGTATCAGCCTTGCGAATGATTGGAGACAGCTCCCGTGCCGCTGTCTAGATTGCATATCCAGGCCACGGACCGTTGGCCCATAACAATAAAAGAGACGGACCCATGCAGAACTCGACCCAAGCGGCGAATGCCTGGCGCATTCTGTTCCTGTTGTTCCTGGCCAACCTGTTCAATTTCTTCGACCGCACCATCCCGGCGATCATCATCGAGCCGATCCGCATGGAGTGGAGCCTCAGCGACTTCCAGATCGGCATCATCGGCACCGCTTTCACCATCGTTTATGCCATCGCCGGCTTGCCGCTGGGGCGCATGGCCGATACCGGTTCGCGCAGCAAGTTGATGGGCTGGGGCCTGGCGGCCTGGAGCGGACTGACGGCGGTGAACGGCCTGGTGGGCAGTTTCTGGGCGTTCCTGGTGGTGCGCATGGGCGTCGGTATCGGCGAGGCCAGCTACGCACCCGCCGCCAACTCACTGATCGGCGATCTGTTCCCGGCGCACCGTCGGGCTCGGGCGATGGGCATCTTCATGCTCGGCCTGCCCCTGGGCCTGCTGTTGGCGTTCTTCACCATTGGCGCGATGGTCAAGGCGTTCGACAGCTGGCGTGCGCCGTTCTTCATCGCGGCGGTGCCGGGGCTGGTGCTGGCGGTGTTCATGTTTTTCATCAAGGAGCCCAAGCGCGGCGCGGCGGAAACCGTGCAGGTCTCCCAGGAAAAAATCGACAAGCCGGTTCGCCGGGTGCTGGCGATTCCCACCTTCCTGTGGCTGGTGCTGGCGGGGCTGTGCTTCAACTTCGCCACCTATGCCTGCAACTCCTTCCTGGTGCCAATGCTGCAACGTTATTTCCTGATGCCGCTGCACGAGGCGGCCGTGGCCACCGGGATCATGGTGGGCGTGACGGGGTTGTTCGGGCTCACCCTGGGCGGCTGGGTCGCGGACAAGATCCACCAGCGCGTGCCCAACGGCCGCCTGCTGTTTGCCGCGTTCAGCCTGGCGATCTCGACGGTCACCACGGCGTGGGCCCTGCATGCCGGACGCATTGAAATCGGCGTGTTCGTGGCGGTGTTCAGCGTGGGTTGGCTGTTTGCCTATAACTTTTACACCTGCGTCTACACCGCGATCCAGGACGTGGTGGAGCCACGCCTGCGCGCCACGGCGATGGCGTTGTACTTTGCCGGGCTGTATTTGCTCGGCGGCGGCCTGGGGCCGGTGGTGGTGGGCGGCTTGTCCGACTACTTCGCCCGTACGGCCATGGCCAGCGCGGGTGTCGACCAGATGACCGAAGCATTCAAGGCCATCGGCCTGCACGATGCGATGTACCTGATCCCGGTGGCGCTGCTGTTGACCATGGTGTTCCTGTTCCTGGCGTCACGCTGCTTCGTGCGCGATGCCAAGCGGATGAAGGACGGGATGAGCGCGCAGGTGATGTCGCAGGGTGTCGCGGCGACGGCTTGATAGCATTTGTGCGAGCAAGGCTTGTGTGGGAGCAAGGCTTGCCCGCGATGAAGGCGATGCGGTCTTTCAAAAAACCGAGGTGCCTGTTTCGCGAGCAAGCTTTGCTCCCACAATCCTTCTTCACCGATACAGGTTACCCAGCCTTTTCATCCCGCCCACGCAGCAAGCGATTGGGCATCGCCACCGCGGCCGCCAGCCCCAACAGCGATACCGCCGCGCTGATCAACAGCAAATGCCGGAATGTCGCCTGCAATGCCTGGCGCAAGGCGTTCTGGGCTTCGCCCGGGGCGGCGTTGAGGCCGTCCAGCAAGACGTTGCCGGCATGTCCTTCACCGATCAGCGACGCGCCGGCGAGTTGGGCCAGGCTTGAATCCTGCAGCAAGGCCAGCAGCAAGGCCGACATCAACGCCACGCCCACTGCGCCGCCAAGGGAACGGAACAGGTTGGTGGTGCTGGTGGCGACGCCGATATCCGCTTGTTGTACCGAGTTCTGCGAACCCACCAATGAGGTGGGGAACTGCATGCCGGAGGCGATGCCGCTGAGCAGCATGAACAGGCTGCTGAGCCAGAACGCGTCAGGCGCAGTGAAGGCCATGCCGAGGATGGCGAAGGGAAAGAGCAGGGCACCGCTCAGGATCATCGGTTTGTAGCGCCCCGTGACCGAGGTCCGGCGGCCTGCGAAATACGCACCGATCGGCAGCCCTATCGCCAGCGGCAACAAGTGCAACGCCGCACTGTCGGCACCGGCGCCGGTCACGCTCTGGAAGCGCAACGGCACCAGCACCGTCAGGGAAATCGCCTGGAAACTGGTGAAGAACACCGTGCACCAGCACAGCACCGCGCTGCGGTTGGCGAACAGGTGCATCGGCAGCAACGGTTCCCGCGCCCGGCGCTCATACCAGGCGAACGTCCCCAGGGCTATCCCCGCGCAACCCAGCAACCCCAGCACTTCACGGCTGTGCCAGGCATGGCCCTGGCCGACCTCGGTGATCCCCAGCAGCAACGCCGTCAGGCCAATGATCAGCAACACGGTGCCCAGGTAATCGATGATCGGCGTGCGTTGCGGTACTGGCAGCCCCACCAGGGTGCGTCGGGCCACCCACCAGGCCGTGAGGCCCAGCGGCAGGTTGATCCAGAACACCCAGCGCCACGACAAGTATTCGGTCATGTAGCCACCGAGCACCGGCCCGGCCACGCTGGCCACCGCGTACATGCTGCTGAAATACCCTTGGTAGCGCCCCCGTTCGCGGGGCGGGATGATGTCGCCGATGATCGCCTGGCTCACCGAAATCATCCCGCCGGCACCGATGCCCTGGACGATCCGCGCCAGCACCAGTTGCTCCATGTTTTGCGCCAGGCCACAGAACAGCGAGGCCAGGGTGAACAGGCCCATGCCGAACAGCATCAGCGGCCGGCGTCCGTAGAGGTCACCGAGCTTGCCGTAGATGGGCACCGCCACGGTCATGGCGACCATGTAGCCGGAAATCACCCAGGCCAGCAGGCTGACGTCGGCAAATTGTGCGGAAATGGCCGGCATCGAGACGGCGACGATGGTCTGGTCCAGCGCACCCAGGAAAATCGCCAGCATCAGGGCCACCAGCACGCTGCGGATGGCCGGTTTCGGGGCTTGGAGTGTATTGAGCTGAGTCACGGCAGAACCTGCGGGCATTGCGCCGAAGAGGCGAATGGGACGGAGCCCGCAGTTTAAGTCGGTAGGCGGCTATTCGATAGCCTCGTAAGGAAGTCCGACGTAATTTTCCGCAATGGTTTTTCGGCCGGCCTCGGAGTCGAGGAAGTACTCGAGCTCGGCTTCGCTGATGCGCTGGTTGAAGGCATCGTCGTCGAAGCGGTGCAGCATCGAAGTCATCCACCACGAGAACCGTTCGGCTTTCCAGACGCGCCGCAGGCAGATGGCCGAATACTGCTCCAGCAAGTCCACACGGCCGTCGCGATAGACCTTGAGCAGGATGTTGAACAACGTACTGACATCGCTGGCGGCCAGGTTCAGCCCCTTGGCCCCGGTCGGTGGGACGATGTGGGCCGCGTCGCCCACCAGGAACATCCGCCCGTACTGCATCGGCTCGACCACGAAGCTGCGCAGCGGCGCGATGCTTTTCTCGATGGACGGGCCGGTCACCAGGGCTTCGGCCAGGTCGGTGGGCAGGCGGTTTTTCAGTTCATGCCAGAAACGCTCGTCCGGCCAGTCGGCCACTTGTTCCTCGGCAGGGACTTGCAGGTAGTAACGGGTGCGGGTCTTGGAGCGCATGCTGCACAGGGCAAAGCCGCGGGCGTGCCGAGCGTAGACCAACTCTTCGTGAACCGGCGGGGTGTCGGCCAGCACGCCGAGCCAGCCAAATGGGTAGACGCGTTCGAAGACCTTGAGTTTTTCCGCCGGAATGGACTGTCGCGCCACGCCGTGGAAACCGTCGCAACCGGCAATGTAGTCGCAGTCCAGGCGCAAGGTTTGCCCTTCATGCTCGAAGGTCACGAAAGGGTGCTCGGTTTGCATGTCGTGGGGCTGGGCGTTGCTGGCCAGGTACAACGTGCGGGCGCCGGCGGCTTCGCGGGCGGCCATCAGGTCACGGGTCACTTCGGTCTGGCCGTAGACCATGACGTTTTTACCGCCAGTCAGGCCCTTGAGGTCGATGTGCACCCGCCGATCGTTGAGCACCAGTTCAAAGCCGTCATGGGGCAGGCCTTCGGCGTCCATGCGTTGGCCGACGCCAGCCTGGCGCAGCAGTTCGACCATGCCTTGCTCCAGCACCCCGGCGCGGATGCGGCCCAGTACATAGTCCGGGGTCTGGCGTTCGAGGATGACAGTGTCGATGCCGGCGTTGTGCAGCAACTGGCCGAGCAGCAGGCCAGAGGGGCCGGCGCCGATAATAGCGACTTGGGTCTTGAGGGTTTTCATTGTTCTTATGACTCGCACGAAGCACGCGACCAGGGTCGGTGTTGATTATTAGAAATCGAGTGCCTACATTTTTCGCTTGCGGACCTGTCAGTTGAAGGGGAAAACTGAGCCGATACCTGTACTTTCTGCCAATTGGTGCGATTATCGCCCGCAACCCCAGGCCCGGATCCACGTTATGAAAAAACCTGACCTGCCTTCGATCCCGGTGTTCAAGCTCTACGGTGAGAGCCAGGAATGGCCGACCCCGGACCTGCTGCACTGCGAAACCATTTCCAAGCGCAGCCGCGAGCATCATTGGGAAATCAAACCCCATCGGCATGCCGATCTGTGTCAGTTGCTGTTTGTCTTCAAGGGCCAGGCGGAACTGGAAATCGAAGGCCGGCGCACGCAGCTCACCGAGCCGGCCGTGCAGATCCTGCCGCCGCTGTCGGTCCATGGCTTTCGTTTTTCCGAGGATGTGGAAGGTTACGTGGTGACCCTGGCGGCGCCGCTGGTCACGCACCTGCAAACGCAACTGGGGCATTCGGTCAATGTGCTGGCCCAGGCCGAAAGCTACCCCGCCCTCGAGAATGCCGAGTACCTCAACAGCCTGTTCAGCGCCCTGCAGAATGAATACATGGGGCATCAGCCGGCGCGGGAAATGCTGATGCATGCGCTGGTCAGCGTGATCATGGTCTGGGTCAGCCGCCAGGTGATGCAGCGACACACCCAGGCCCAGCGCCCGCAACGGGCCCGGGAATACCTCAACGGGTTCATTCAGTTGGTGGAAGAAACCTATCGCGAGCACGTCAAGGTCGAAGACCTGGCCCATCGCCTGGGCATTTCCGTGTCGCACCTCAACGGCACCTGCCGGGAACTGGCGGGGCAACCGGCGTTGCAGATCATGCACGAGCGCCAGTTGTTGGAAGCCAAGCGCCTGCTGACCTACACCGGCATGACCATCTACGAGATTTCCGAACTGCTCGGTTTTTCCGACCCGACCAACTTCACCCGGCTGTTCCGCCGGCGCGTCGGCATCTCGCCCAAGGCGTTCCGGGACCGGCTCAAGACCGATCAACAGGACGACTGACCACGCCTCAGCGCAGGGCGTTCAGGGTTGCGCTGTGGGGGATGCAGCGTTCGAAGTTGCAGCTGGCGTATTCACGGGGCAGTTGCCTGGCCTGCTCGACCCGGTAGGCCGCAGTGCCATACAGCGCAAGCGTGGCGGCGCAGGTGACGAAAATGGCGAGGCGTCTTCTTGTTTTGATGTTCATGGCGGTGACCTCTGAACGAATACCCGGGGGTACTACTTTCAGCATAGGTCAGCCGTCGCGGGTTGCCAGCCAGACAGTGAGTGTGTTTAACCCACTATTCAGAACACTGATAGCCCTTGTGGGAGCGAGCTTGCTCGCGATGAGGGTGGGTCAGTCACTATGTGTGTTGGCTGATCTACCGCTATCGCGAGCAAGCTCGCTCCCACAGGGGATTGGGGTGGTCTTTTAGCCGGGTTATGCCAGGTGTTCCGGCTTCATCGGATCGCCCGGCTTGACGTCCAGTTGCTTGCGCACGTCTTCGAACATTTTGTCGTAGTACTCGTGCATCGAGCCGATGCTGGCGGTCTTGGGCAGGCCATATTTCCGCGCAATGCGCGTGGCGTAGCGGGCGAAATCGAAGGCCTGGTCCTTGGCCAGGAAGAATGTCTCGTCCAGTGATTTGTCTTCGACGGTGCCATGCACCCGGAATGACATGCCCGTGCCTTCCTTGCCGTCCTGGTCGACCTTATAGTCGATGCACAGGTTGTAGCTGAAATCTTCCTTGGTCAGCGCGTGGCGCTCCATGTGCAGGTGACCGGGTTCGAACATGGCCATAAACGACTCTCCTCAAGGGCGTGGGTGTAGGGCAGACCCCGGATCCACCCTGCAAGTTTCCTGTTATCGATAAGTGATACCCGCTGTGGCCGTGCTGATGCGAGTGCCGGCCTGGCCCTGGACGATAGCATCGATGTCCGACAGCGACCCGATCACCGCGACCTTGCCCGTGTTGCGCGCGAACTCGCAGGCCGCCTGCACCTTCGGCCCCATGGAGCCGGCGGCGAAGCCGAGCTTTTCCATTTCGTCGGGGTGGGCCTGGGCGATGGCTTTCTGGGTCGGCTTGCCGAAGTCGATGAACGCGGCGTTGACGTCGGTGGCGATCACCAGCAGATCGCTTTCCAGCTGTTCGGCCAGCAGCGCCGAGCACAGGTCCTTGTCGATCACCGCTTCCACGCCCTGCAGCTTGCCGTCGGCGTCGTACATCGTCGGAATGCCACCACCGCCGGCGCAGATCACGATGCTGCCTTTTTCCAGCAGCCATTTGATCGGGCGGATCTCAAAGATGCGCTTGGGCCGTGGGCTGGCGACCACACGGCGGAACTTGTCGCCGTCCGGGGCGATGGTCCAGTCTTTTTCGGCAGCGAGTCGTTCCGCGTCCGCTTTGCTGTAGACCGGGCCGATGGGTTTGGTGGGATTCTGGAAGGCCGGGTCGTTGCCATCCACTTCGACCTGGGTCAGCAGCGTGGCGAAGGGGACTTCGAAGTCCAGCAGATTGCCCAGTTCCTGTTCGATGATGTAGCCGATCATGCCTTCGGTTTCGGCGCCGAGCACGTCCAGCGGATACGGCGTGACCGCGGTGTAGGCCGCCGCCTGCAACGACAGCAGGCCGACCTGCGGGCCGTTGCCGTGGGCGATGACCAGTTGGTTGCCGGGGTGGATCTTGGCGATCTGTTCGGTCGCGGTGCGGATGTTGCTACGTTGGTTGGCAGCGGTCAGGGGTTCACCCCGACGCAGGAGGGCGTTACCGCCCAGGGCAACGACGATGCGCATGGTGCTGTCCTTCTAAAAAATGGACGAACAACGCGGTCCTTGGTGGGAGCGAGCTTGCTCGCGATAGCGGTGTGTCAGTCGACATCAATGTTGCCTGTTCCTGCGCCATCGCGAGCAAGCTCGCTCCCACAAGGGAACTGCGTTGGTTTCAGATATCCGCCAGCGCCGACACCAGGATCGCCTTGATGGTGTGCATGCGATTCTCCGCCTGCTCGAAGGCGATGTTGGCCGGGGACTCGAACACCTCCTCGGTCACTTCCACGCCATTGGCCAGGTTCGGATAGCGGGCGGCGATGTCCTTGCCGACCTTGGTTTCGCTGTTGTGGAACGCCGGCAGGCAATGCATGAATTTCACCCGTGGGTTGCCCGAGGCTTTCATCATTTGCGCGTTGACCTGGTAAGGCAGCAACTGCTCGATGCGTTCATCCCAGGCTTCCACCGGTTCGCCCATGGACACCCAGATATCGGTGTGGATGAAGTCCACGCCCTTGACGGCGGCCTTCGGATCCTCGGTGATGGTGATGCGCCCGCCGCTCTCGGCGGCGAAGGCCTGGCACTGGTCGATGAAGTCCTGGTGCGGCCACAGGGCTTTCGGTGCGCCGATGCGCACGTCCATGCCCAGTTTGGCGCCGATCATCAGCAGCGAATTGCCCATGTTGTAGCGGGCATCGCCCAGGTAGGCGTAGCTGATGTCATGCAACGGCTTGTCGCTGTGCTCGCGCATGGTCAGGGTGTCGGCGATCATCTGGGTGGGGTGGAATTCGGCGGTCAGGCCGTTGAACACCGGCACGCCGGCGAACTTGGCCAGCTCCTCGACGATCTCCTGTTCGAAGCCCCGGTACTCGATGGCGTCGAACATCCGCCCCAGGACCCGGGCGGTGTCTTTCATGCTTTCCTTGTGGCCGATCTGCGACGACACCGGGTCGATGTAGGTGACGTGGGCGCCCTGGTCATGGGCCGCGACTTCGAAGGCGCAGCGGGTGCGGGTCGAGGTTTTCTCGAAGATCAGCGCGATGTTCTTGCCCTTGAGGTGCGGTTGTTCGGTGCCGGTGTACTTGGCACGCTTGAGGTCGCGGGACAGGTCCAGCAGGTAGTGCAGCTCGCGGTTGGTGTGGTGCATCAAGCTCAGCAGGCTGCGGTTGCGCATGTTGAAAGCCATGATATGGATCTCCTTGGGTTTCGGTTATCCCCTGGGCTGCGTTCGATAAACACTGGCCCAGGCTCGAAGGTCAGTAGTCGATCGGGTCGCGGATGATCGGGCAGGTCATGCAGTGGCCACCGCCGCGGCCACGGCCCAGCTCGCTGGCGCTGATGGTGATGACTTCCACCCCGGCCTTGCGCAGCAGGGTATTGGTGTAGGTGTTGCGGTCGTAGCCGATCACCACGCCCGGCTCCACGGCCACCACGTTGTTGCCGTCGTCCCATTGTTCACGCTCGGCGGCGAAGCTGTTGCCGCCGGTTTCCACCACGCGCAAGGCCGGCAGCTTGAGGGCAGCGGCCACGGTGTCGAGGAAGCTGCCTTCTTCGCGGCGCACATCGATGCCGCCGGGCTTGCTCTCGTCAGGGCGCAGGGAGAAGGCGACGATCTGGCTCACCACTTCCGGGAAAACCGTGACCAGGTCGCGGTCGCAGAAACTGAAGACGGTGTCCAGGTGCATGGCGGCGCGGGACTTCGGCAGGCCGGCGACGATGACCCGCTCCACGGCCTTGTGCTTGAACAGGTTCAGTGCCAGTTGGCCGATGGCCTGGCGGGACGAGCGCTCGCCCATGCCAATCAACACTACGCCGTTGCCAATGGGCATCACGTCGCCGCCTTCGAGGGTGGCGTTGCCATGCTCTTGGTCCGGGTCGCCGTACCAGATCTGGAAGTCAGCCTGGGTAAACTCGGGGTGGAATTTATAGATGGCGCTGGCGAGCAGGGTTTCCTGGCGCCGCGCCGGCCAGTACATCGGGTTCAAGGTCACGCCGCCGTAGATCCAGCAGGTGGTGTCGCGGGTGAACTGGGTATTGGGCAGCGGCGGCAGGATGAAGCTGGAGTGCCCGAGGAAGTCGCGGAACATCTGGATGGTCTTGCCACCGAAGCTGTCCGGCAGGTCGTCGGCCGAGACGCCGCCAATCAGGAACTCGGCGATATGGCGTGGCTCCAGGCTGCGCAACCAGGAACCGACTTCATTCACCAGGCCCAGGCCCACCGAGTTGGCGGTGATCTTGCGCTGCAGGATCCAGTCCAGGGCTTCGGGGATGGCGACGATGTCGGTCAGCAGGTTGTGCATTTCCAGCACGTCGATGCCACGCTCGCGCATCTTGGTGACGAAATCGAAATGGTCGCGTTTGGCCTGGTTGACCCAGATCACGTCGTCGAACAGCAGCTCGTCGCAGTTGTTCGGGGTCAAGCGTTGATGGGCCAGGCCTGGGGAACACACCATGACTTTACGTAATTTACCGGCTTCGGAATGAACGCCGTACTTCACTTTTTCCGTGGTCATTACAAATCCTCCCGTTAAAACAATCAGCCAGCTACAAGGTCAGGAAGCCGTCGTAGAGCCCATAGGCGGCCACCAGGGCGCCTGCGATCACTGCGGCGAAAATCAGCTTCTCGACAGAGGTGAAAACCGGTTTGCCCAACTCGTGCTTGGCCTTGGCGAACAGAATCGCGCCGGGGGCATAGAGCAGGGCGGAGAGCAGCAGGTACTTGATCCCGCCGGCATACAGCAGCCACACCGCGTAGATCAGGGCGATGGCGCCGATGAGCAGATCCTTGCGCCGTTCGGCCGCGAAGCCTTCGTAGGTCTCGCCGCGCACCGCCAGCAGCACGGCGTAGGCCGCCGACCACAGGTACGGCACCAGGATCATCGAGGTGGCGAGGTAGATCAGTGACAGGTAAGTGCTGGCCGAGAACAGCGTGATGACCAAAAACAGCTGGACCATCGCGTTGGTCAGCCACAGGGCGTTGGCCGGTACGTGGTTGGCGTTCTCCCGGCGCAGGAACTCGGGCATGGTGTGGTCTTTGGCGGCGGCGAACATGATTTCGGCGCACAGCAGCACCCAGGACAGCAGGGCGCCAAGCAGCGAGATGATCAGGCCGACGCTGATCAGCACCGCGCCCCAGTGGCCCACGACATGCTCCAGCACGGCGGCCATGGACGGGTTCTGCAGCTTGGCCAGTTCAGGTTGGGTCATGATGCCCAGTGACAGCACGTTGACCAGCACCAGGAACAGCAGCACGGTGATGAAACCGATGACCGTGGCCTTGCCGACGTCGGAGCGTTTCTCGGCCCGTGCGGAGAAGATGCTGGCGCCCTCGATGCCGATGAACACCCACACGGTGACCAGCATCATCTTGCGCACCTGGTTCATCACGCTGCCCAGGTCCGGGTTTTTCACGCCCCAGATGTCGGCGGTGAAGATGTCGAGCCTGAAGGCGAACACTGCGATCAACACGAACAGCAGCAACGGCACGACCTTGGCAATGGTGGTCACCAGGTTGATGAACGCCGCTTCCTTGATGCCGCGCAGCACCAGGAAATGCACCGCCCACAGCAATACCGAGGCGCCGATCACCGCGGCAACGGTGTTGCCTTCACCGAAAATCGGGAAGAAGTAGCCCAGGGTGCTGAACAGCAGTACGAAGTAGCCGACGTTGCCCAGCCAGGCGCTGATCCAGTAGCCCCACGCGGAAGAGAAACCCATGTAGTCGCCGAACCCGGCCTTGGCGTAGACATACACGCCGCCATCCAGGTCGGGCTTGCGATTGGCGAGGGTCTGAAAGACAAAAGCGAGGGTCAGCATGCCGACAGCGGTAATGGCCCAGCCAATCAGTACCGCACCGACATCCGCGCTGGCGGCCATGTTTTGTGGCAGGGAAAATATCCCGCCGCCGATCATGGAGCCGACAACCAGGGCAACTAACGCACCCAATCGAAGTTTTCCGGGGGTATCAGACATTTGTGAGACTCCAATGCAGGAGAAGAGAGTCGACAGAATAAGTCGGTTTGAAAGTTGAATACCTGATCTGGATCAGTGCATGACAACATTCCATTGTTAATGAAGGAGTTGAGTGCTTTCCTTCACGTCCATAAGTTGCCAGGAGGCCCGTTTTAGAGGCTTCGGCAAGGTGTGGCGAGGCGGGTTTCATCCCGTAGGATTATTCACGCTAGTTGATTTTTTCTGGATCGCAACTATTTTGTAGGTTGTTTTCATGACAGAAATAATCGTCTGGCGTGGTCTTTCTTATTGCTGTCCTGGACAGTGGTCGGATTAATAATCCCTCGGACTTTGCGCGCGTGACGTTATTCAAAAACGTTATGTCGCATTATTCACTTAATGAGCGAGAAAGATGCCGCAGCCGATTGAAAAGTTACGACTCGGTGCGCTGGTGGCGCTGGTGGTGGGGTCGATGATCGGTGGCGGGATCTTTTCCCTGCCGCAGAACATGGCGGCCCGGGCCGACGTTGGAGCGGTGCTGATCGGTTGGGCCATTACCGCCGTCGGCATGCTGACCCTGGCCTTCGTGTTCCAGACCCTGGCCAATCGCAAGCCGGAACTGGACTCGGGTGTCTATGCCTACGCCAAGGCCGGTTTCGGCGACTACATGGGTTTCTCTTCCGCGTGGGGCTACTGGATCAGTGCCTGGATGGGCAACGTCGGCTACTTCGTATTGCTGTTCAGCACCCTGGGGTATTTTTTCCCGGTGTTCGGCCAAGGCAACACGCCGGTGGCCATCGCCTGTGCATCGTTGCTGCTGTGGGCGGTGCATTTCCTGGTGCTGCGCGGCATCAAGGAAGCAGCGTTCATCAACCTGGTGACCACCATCGCCAAAGTGGTGCCATTGGTGATGTTCATTGTCATCGCCGCGGTGGCGTTCAAGGCCGAGGTGTTCACCCGGGACATCTGGGGCGAGATGAACCCGGACCTGGGCAGCGTGATGGACCAGGTGCGCCACATGATGCTGGTCACGGTGTTCGTGTTCATTGGCATCGAAGGCGCCAGTGTCTATTCGGCGCGGGCGGAAAAACGCGCGGATGTCGGGCGGGCGACAGTGATCGGCTTCCTCGGGGTCCTGGCGCTGCTGGTACTGGTGAACGTGTTGTCCCTGGGGATCATGACCCAGCCTGTACTGGCGCAACTGCAGAACCCCTCCCTGGCCGGTGTCCTGGAGCATATCGTCGGGCCTTGGGGCGCGTTGTTGATCAGCCTCGGCCTGGCGGTGTCGTTGTTGGGCGCGCTATTGTCCTGGGCGCTGTTGTGCGCCGAAATTCTCTATGCCACCGCCAGGGACAAGACGATGCCGGCGTTCCTGACCAAGGAAAACGCCAACCGTGCGCCGGTCAACGCGTTGTGGCTGACCAATGGCATGATCCAGTTGTTTTTGCTGATTACCCTGTTTTCCGCGGGCACCTATACCAGCCTGATCTACCTCGCGTCATCGATGATCCTGGTGCCGTACCTGTGGTCGGCAGCCTATGCGGTGTTGCTTTGCGCACGGGGCGAAACCTATGGACAAGCCTCGGCCCGGCGCATGAAGGACCTGTGTATCGGTGGCGTTGCGCTGTGCTATGCGGTGTGGTTGCTGTATGCCGGCGGCGTGAAGTACCTGCTGCTGTCGGCGCTGTTGTATGCGCCGGGGGTGATCCTGTTTGCCCAGGCCAAGCGCGAGCAGCGCCAACCCTTGTTCACCCATGTGGAAAAAGGCGTCTTTGCCTGCGTGATGTCCGGGGCGGGCTTGGCGGCGTATGGGTTGTACAGTGGGTTTTTGGCGTTGTGAGGCTTACCGGGAGGTTGAGGTGACGCCTTGGCGAGAGGGTTATGTGGGAGCAAAGCTTGCTCGCGAAACAGGCGCCTCGATTTCTGAGAGACTGCGGCGCTTCCATCGCGGGCAAGCCTTGCTCCCACATCAATCCCCTTACCACTGCGGGCGATGGGCGCCCAGTTCTGCCGCTGGCAAGGTCCATTGCAACGGCGTCCCGGTGATTTTCAACGGCACCTGCAAGCGATGGGCTGGCCCCCATGGCGTTTGTTCGACCACCAGGCCCTGATCATCCTTGTCCTCGGCGCGCAATGGGGTCGGGTCCCCTGGGCCACGCTCGATCAACAGCTTCGCCGTGCGCGCCAGTGACAAGCGAGCCGAGCCGCCGTGCCCCCTCTCCAGGCGCCGGGTTAACAACACCAGGGCACTGGCCGCCATCAGGTAGCCGGTGCCGTGGTCCAGTGCCTGCACCGGCAGCGGTGTCGGTTTGTCAGTATGTTTCCAACCCATGCCGGCTTCGGCAATGCCGCTGCTCATCTGCACCAGGCTGTCGAAGCCACGGCGGTGCTGCCACGGGCCGCTCCAGCCATAGGCGTTGAGACTCACATCGATCAGCCCCGGGGCGATTTGCTGGCGTTGCTCGGCGCCATAACCCAGGCGTTCGAGAGCATCAGCGCGATAGCCATGCAGGAGGATGTCGGTGTCCTTGAGCAGCGCCTCGAACACCGCGCGATCATCGGGCCGATGCAAGTCGAGGCGGGCGCAGCGTTTGCCCAGGGTGACTTCCGGGACCACGCCGGGTTCGTTCCAGGTCGGTGGGTCGATGCGCAGCACGTCGGCCCCCAGGCCTGCGAGGAAGCGGCTGGCGACGGGGCCGGCCAGCACGCGGGTCAAGTCCAACACCTTGAGGCCCGCCAGTGGCTGGGTCACGGAGCCGAGCCAGGGCTTGCGCTGTTCTGCAGTCGTTTCACTCAGATGCACCAGCGGTTCGGCATTCACCGCCATGCCTTGGGGATGGGCCTGCCAGGACTGCCACGAGCGCATCTCGGCGGCGCAACCGCCGGCGTCGACCACGGCCTGTTCCAGCTCGGCCTTGTTCCAACGGGCCACCCTCGCCGTCATGTCGGCGCGGTCGGTGCAGGTGCCGAGGACTTTTTCCGCGGCCAGGCGATGATGCGGTGCGTTGGTGTGCAGGCGAATCCAGCCGTCGGCGCAGGCGTAGTCACCGGCCACCGGGTCCCACATCGGCGGCACGCTCCAGCCGATGGGGCGAAGGGAAGTGGAGAACCAGAACGACGCCAGGCGCCGGTCGACCTCGACGGGCCGAAGGCGGCCGGTTTGCTGGTGGATGAGCGCGGCGGTCGCCTGGCCCGCCACGGCGATGCTGGCGCTGGCCAACTCCGTGACGGCGAAGGCCGAGGGCAGGGCGCCTTCGCCGCTGAAGGTGATTGGGGTCGTGGGCAAGCCGAGTGCGGTTTGCATGGACGTGAGCAGATCTGACATCGAAAGCCCTCCAGTACGAGAGGGCGATCATAGATCAAAAATCCGTTGGGGGCCGCTTTGCGGCCCAGCGGGAGCAAGCGCCCTCGCCACAAGTGTCCTGTGCCTGTTCCGGCCGCGACCAGATCCACAGGTTGCCCAGGCCCATACCCGCGAGCGCCAGGTAAACCGGCCAGCCGTGGTCGAGCATCACCAGCATCAGCCCGGCACACAGCAGCATGCTGACGGTGGCACCCACCTTGGTCCGGCGCGGGATGACCTTGCCATTGCGCCAGTTGTGCAGCATCGGCCCGAACAACCGATGGCTCTCCAGCCAGGCGCTCAGGCGCGGCGAACTGCGGGTCGCGGCCCAGGCGGCCAGCAGGATGAATTCGGTGGTCGGCAGGCCGGGCACGACGAGGGCGACCAGGCCGATGGCCAGGCTGGTGTAGGCGAGCAGGGCGAAGAGCAGTTGGGTGAGTTTGGAGGGCGTGCGGCTCATGTACTTCTATCCGACATGCACTTTACCTTGTGGGAGCGAGCTTGCTCGCGATAGCGGTGTATCAGGTGGCCAATAAGGTGGCTGAAAGTCCGCCATCGCGAGCAAGCTCGCTCCCACAGATCAAGCCGGCTCGGCCGCATAAGCCTGTTCCAGCAGTACGGTAAAGCGGTTGAAAGCATCCAGCGCGCCTTTATCCGCTTCGGCTTCCTGCTGTTCGGTGAAGGCCAGGCCGTCGAGGGTGCGGGTGAAGGTTTTCCAGCCTTCGGCGCGCCCGCCGGCAGGCTCCGCCAGGTGCCGGGCGCCGAAGGTTTCGCTCAGCCCCAGGCCCACGGCACGCTTGATCAGGAACGCGGCGCCGAGCTTGGAACCTTCGGAGACGAACAACCAGCCCAGGGCTTCGGCCTGGGTCGGTTTGTTCACCGCACCGGCCAACGGCGCGGGGACTTCGGTGTCCAGGTCGGCGAGATCCGCCTTGGCTGCGTCGGCCCGGCAACGGGCCGGCAGGTCGGGAATCAGGGCGGACAGCTCGGCGTCGTTGTACAGCGCCACCAGTTCCGACTGGAACAGGTACTGGGCGACGACGAAACGGGCGAAGCTGGCCGGGGTTTCGAACGGGGCGTGAGCCTTGACCAGGGCGTCGAGCTTGCTGTGAGGCTCGTGGGTGATCTGGTTCAGGCGTTGGGAACGTGAAGCGGGACGTTGTGTGGTCATGAACAATTCCTTTGAATTAGATCGCTGTGGCGAGGGCTGTGGGAGCAAAGCTTGCTCGCGAAACAGGCGCCTCGATCTCTGAAAGACCGCATCGCCTTCATCGCGGGCAAGCCTTGCTCCCACATGACTCTCCTCGCCACAGGTGTTTGTGTTGCCTGGGAAATAGGGTCAGATATCCCAGATCAGGTTCACCGCGAAGTTACGCCCGGGCGCGGTCAGGCGATCGAGGTTGGCGGGGCTCAGCACGGCCGCTTCGCCGACGCTGTCGTAGCCGCGCACGTCATCCCACAGCCAGTATTTCTTGTCGGTGAGGTTGTAGAGGCCGCCACTGACGGTCACGTCGCGGGTCACCTTGTAGAAACCCGTCAGGTCGAGGATGCCGAAGCCTGGCGTCTTGAACTGGCTGCTCACGCCATCGGGCGAGTTGAAGTTGCTGTCGTCGACGCGGTCCTTTTTCTTGACCAGGGTCCAGCTGAGCAAGGTGCCGAACTGCGCCTGGTCGTAGCCCAGGCCAAACACGCCGGTGAGCGGGTTGACGCTGTTGAGCGGCTCGCCGGTGTCGTTGTTGCGACCGTAGGCGTAGGCCACCGAACCTTGGGTGTACAGGCCCTTTGGCGCCCCCAGCACGTCCAGGTCCAGGCGTCCCTTGATTTCGGCACCCTTGATGGTGGCGTGCTTGATGTTGTTGCTCTGGAAGGTCAACTGGTCGGCACCGGGGGTGATGGCGTCCTCGTTGATGAAGTCGCGGTACTTGTTGTAGAACACCGCCACGTCGAACGAACCGGAGTCGAAGCGGCCGCGCAGGCCGGTCTCGTAGCCCTGGCTTTTTTCCGCTTCCAGGTCGGCGTTGGGCTCCACGCTATAGCCAGCGCCAGGGTTGTCGAAACGGCCATACAGGGCCTTGGCGGTCGGGGTGCGGAAACCCTCGGCGTACTGCCCGTACCAGGTGTACTGGTCGGTCAGAGCATAGGTCACGCCGAATTTCGGCGAGACGCGGTGCCAGGTCTTGTTCTTGTCGCTGACCTCACCACCACTGGTGGGGTCCACGGTGTTGAGGAATTCCTCGGTCAGGTGCGGCTTGAGCTGGGTGTAGTCGTAGCGCAGGCCAGGCGTGAAGGTCCATTTGTCCCAACTGATCTGGTCCTGGACGAACAGGGCGTAGCTGTTGATGGTCGGGTCCGGGAAGTCACTGGCTTTTGCCAGCACGTCCCGGGTGCTGATGGCGCCCACCGCAGAGCAACCGACACCCACCGCCAGGCACACGCCATTGCCGCTGCGCGAGCCGGTGACTTTCTGTTGCTTGATCGTGGTGCCGTAGGTCAGCGCGTGATCGGTGTCGGCGATGCTGAAGGCCTTGTCCAGTTGCGCATCGAAGACCCACTGCTTTTCTTCGTAGAGGGTATCCCGGGTGCGCAGGACCTGGCGGGTGATCGGGAAATAGAACTCGGCGGTGCTCTGGTCGGTCTTGGCGACCTGGTGATTCAGGCTCCACTTGATGTGATCGGCCAGCAAGCTGTCGAGGGCGAAGCTGTGCTCCAGGCCGAAGCGCTCGCGGGTGATGGTGTCGTTGCCGGTGCGCCACTGGTACATGCCGCCAGGCAGTACAAAATCGGGGATCGCCGGTTGGCCGTTGGCGTAGGGGCCGCCGTAGGCGCTTTTCAGGTCGCTGTCGCGGTCGTCCTTGTATTTCTCGTAGACCAGGCCAAGGCGTGCGTCATCGCTGTAGTTCCAGCCGAGCTTGGCCAGCACGTTGTTGGCGCGCACGTCTTCCGGGTTGGCGGCGGTGCGGTCCAGGCCGGTGCCGTTGTGGCTGCCGTAGGATTCGGTTTCGTGACCGTCGCGCTGGCTGTAGTGCAGCAGGCCATCGAATGGGCCGCTGCGGCCGGCGACGGTGGCGGACTTGAGCCAGCTCTCGTCGGCGGAGCTGTAGCCGGTCTTCAGGCGGGCGCCAACGTCCTGGCCGGGCTTGATGATGTCGTCCGGATCGAGGGTGAAGTAGCTGACGGCACCGCCAATGGCATTGCTGCCGTACAGCACCGAGGCCGGACCGCGGAGGATTTCCACGCGCTTGATGATTTCCGGGTCGACGTAATTGCGCTGGGTCTTGGCGTAGGGGCCGTTGAAGAAACCGCCGGGTACTTCCACGCCGTCGACCTGGGTCAGGATCCGGTTGCCGTCGATGCCGCGAATGTTATAGCCGCTGATGCCGCCGCGCTGGCCCGCACCGCCCACCGACACGCCCGGTTCATAGCGCACCAGGTCCTTGAGAGTATTGACGTTGTTGCGGTCCAGTTCCTGGCGGTCGTGGACGGTGACCGTGCTGGGTACGCTGGTGATGTCCTGTTCCTGGCGGGTGGCGCTGATGGTCACCTGTTGCAGCTCCATCGTGCTGCCGCTGCTGCGCTTTTCCAGCACGATGCTGTTGTCGCCCAGCTTGCGATAGCCCAGCTGGGTCCCCACCAACAGGCGCTCCAGGGCTTTTTCAGGCGGCAGCGAGCCGTTCACCCCTGGCGAGGCGACGCCTTCGGCCAGTTCCGCCGGCATGCCGACTTGCCAGCCGGTGACCGCGGTGAATGCATTCAAGGCCGAGACCAGTGGCTGTCGGGCGATGGCGAAGGTGTAGTCGCCCATGTTGCGGGCAGGGGGCTGCACGGCGGTGGCAGCCAGGGCGAGCGGCGCGGTGCCGGCCATCAGGATGGCGGCGGTGAGCAATGACAGCGTGCAAGAGGGGGCAAGAAACCGGCAAGTAAGGCGAGAGGACATCGATAGCGCTCCGTGTCGCATCTGTTATAGGTGCAGATCGCATCGCTGGATGCGAATCAATTGCATTGGCTATAACGAGACGAACCAGCGGAGCCTATCGAGTAAAAATAATTCTCATTTAGTTCAAGATCACCAGCGCTGGGAATTCCTGAAGCCGCGCCGAGGTGATATGGGCCAGGGAGCGGACCACGTCCAGCGGCTGATCGAGGCGGTAATTGCCGGTCACCGCGACATTGGCCAGCTGTTCGTTACTGTTGATGATCCAGCCGGGGTAGTAGCGGCGCAGCTCAGCCAGTACCTGGCTCAGCGGCCGGTTCTCGAACACCAGCCGACCCTGGACCCAGGCCAGGTCCGTGTTGGCATCGAGCCGGGCCGGACGGTCGAAGCCGTTGGGGCCGATGCGGATGCTCTCCCCGGCCGACAGCCGCACATGGGTGTCGTTGCGGTTGGCCCGCAGATCCACATCACCGCGCTGCACCTGGACCTGGGCCACGCCGTCGAGGTAACGCACGGCGAACGTGGTATCGCTGACGCTGGCGGTGACCGGGCCGGCGTCGATTTCCAGCGGCAGGGTACGGTTGCCCGGGACTTCGAAGAAGGCCTCGCCCTTGTACAAGCGGGCCACGTACCGTTGTTCGTTGAACGTGCTGGAGAACGCCGAGTCGGTGTTGAGCAGGACCTTGGAGCCGTCTTCCAATTGCAGGCGCTGGCGCTCACCGACCACGGTCAGGTGATCGGCCTGCAAGCGCAGGGGCAGGTCGCTGAAGTTGAACAGGCCGAGAAACAACACGGCGGCGGTGGCCAGGGGTTTCCAGTGGGCACGCAGGCGCGACAGCGCGGTGACCTTGGGCGCGGTTTCAAGTCGACGGGCACTGGCCATCACCTGTGGGCCATTCCAGATCGCCTGGGCCCGGGCGAAGGCCTCGCCATGACGTGGATCGGCCGCCAGCCAGGCCTGGAACTGCCGCGTCTGTTCCTCGCTGGGGCTGTCCAGCAGGATCAGCCAGTCCAGCGCCTGCTCCATGGCATGGGCGGTTTCCGGCGTCGGCGCAGGAGAAGGGGAGTTGTCCGTCACGGTGGGTTCTCGTATTAGCGGCCAGCACAAGCTACAAGCCGCAGGCAGTAGGAGGCAAGCCTGTGCGCAACGTGAAACTATAGACTGCGTTCAGCCACACCCACACAGATCGCCATGATCAGTTTCAGTTCCTTTTGCACCGTGCTCAAGGACACGCTCAGCCGTTCGGCGATTTCCTGGTAACTGTGGCCATGCAGGCGGTTGAGGATGAAGATCTGCCGTTGTCGCGGGCTCAGGGCCTGCAGGCTGACATTCAGGCGCTCGAGCAGTTGCTGGGCATGGGCGGCGTCCTCGGCGCTGCTCTGGGGGGCGACGACGTTTTGGACGACTTCCAGCGGCACGTCATCCAGCAGGGTCCGGGCCTGGATGCGCCGGGCACGCAAATGGTCCAGCGCCAGGTTGCGGGCGGTCTGGAAAACAAAGGGTTCGAGGTGCTCGACCGTGCGTTCGGCCAGTGCACGGGTGACACGCAGGTAGGTTTCCTGAAGCAGGTCTTCGGCGGTACTGGGGTTGCTGACCATGCGCTCGAGGGTGCGCAGCAGCGGCGTGCGCTGGGCGAGGAAGACGTGATGAAAGCGCGATTGACTCACGGTAGGGCCCGATCCGGTTCGAGTGGATGATAATGCTTATCATCTACGTTGCGGGTCAAGCCTTGATTTCATCACGCCAAGCCATGTGGGGAGCGCACCTGTGGGAGCAAAGCTTGCTCGCGATAGCGTTCTCAAAGCCTGCACAGGTGCTGCATGCGACGGTGTCATCGCGAGCAAGCTTTGCTCCCACAGGCCTGCTCCCAAGGTTTGCTCTTGCAGGCCCGCTCCACATTGGCCGGCAATGAGTTACTCGGCGTTACACAACGCCAGGCAGTTATCCAGCATGCGGTTGGAGAAACCCCATTCGTTGTCATACCAGGCCAGTACCTTGAGCAGCTTGCCGCTGGCCTTGGTGTGGTTGGCGTCGAAGATCGACGACAGCGGGTTGTGGTTGAAATCGCTGGAGACCAGCGGCAGGGTGTTGTAGCCGAGGATCTTCGAATGCTGGCTGGCCTGGCGCAGCAGTTCGTTGACTTCCTCGGCCGACGCTTCGCGCTTGAGTTGCACGGTGAGGTCCACCAGCGAGACGTTGATCACCGGTACGCGCACCGCCATGCCGGTCAGCTTGCCGGCCAGTTCCGGCAGCACCAGGCCCACCGCTTCGGCGGCGCCGGTCTTGCTCGGGATCATGTTCTGCGTGGCCGAGCGAGCACGGTACGGGTCGCTGTGGTAGACGTCGGTCAGGTTCTGGTCGTTGGTGTAGGCATGGATGGTGGTCATCAGGCCGCTTTCGATGCCCAGCTCGCGGTGCAGCACCTGGGCCACCGGGGCCAGGCAGTTGGTGGTGCACGAAGCGTTGGAGATGATCTGGTGGGACTGGCGCAGGATGTCGTGGTTCACGCCATACACGACGGTGGCATCGGCGCCCTTGGCCGGGGCCGAAATGATCACCTTGCGGGCGCCGGCGCTGATGTGGGCGGCGGCCTTGGCGCGGTCGGTGAACAGACCGGTGCATTCGAACACGACGTCGATCTTCTCGGCCGCCCAAGGCAGTTCGGCCGGGTTGCGGATGGCGCTGACCGAGATGCGGTCGCCATTGACCGTCAGGCTTTCGTGATCGTGCTGGACGTCGGCGTCGAAGGTGCCATGCACGGTGTCGAACTTGAGCAGATGGGCATTGATTGCACTGTCACCCAGGTCGTTGATGGCGACGATCTGCAGGTCGCGACGATAGCCTTGGGTATACAGTGCACGAAGGACGTTGCGGCCGATGCGGCCAAAACCATTGATTGCGATTCGAAGAGTCATTAACTGCGCCGCCGTCGATTTGTTGTTGGAATTACAAGATTATTCGCATAAAAATAGAAAACAAGCCTTTTTAGTGGCAATATTTTGTTTTATCTACAACGAGTGACCTGAATCAACTGGTCCGAATGGTCAAAAACCGTCTGTCGCCTCGCCTTCCACACAGCGCGCAGCGGGCTTTTGACCAGCATAGACAATCAGGTCGCCACACCCGTTAGCCTGGAGTTCTACACATGCATCCCCGCGTTCTTGAGGTCACCGAACGGCTTATCGCCCGCAGCCGCGCCACGCGTCAGGCTTACCTTGCATTGATCCGTGATGCTGCCAGCGACGGTCCGATGCGCGGCAAGCTGCAGTGCGCCAACTTCGCTCACGGCGTGGCCGGTTGCGGCACCGAAGACAAACACCATCTGCGGATGATGAACGCCGCCAACATCGCCATCGTGTCGTCCTATAACGACATGCTCTCGGCCCACCAGCCCTACGAAACCTTCCCGGAACAAATCAAGAAAGCCCTGCGCGAGATTGGCTCGGTCGGCCAGTTCGCCGGAGGCACGCCGGCGATGTGCGACGGCGTGACCCAGGGCGAGGCGGGGATGGAACTGAGTCTGCCGAGCCGCGAAGTGATCGCGCTCTCCACGGCTGTGGCGCTGTCCCACAACATGTTCGACGGCGCACTGATGCTCGGCATCTGCGACAAGATCGTCCCGGGCCTGATGATGGGCGCGCTGCGCTTCGGTCACTTGCCGACGATCTTCGTGCCAGGCGGGCCGATGGTCTCGGGCATTTCCAACAAGGAAAAAGCCGACGTGCGCCAGCGCTACGCCGAAGGCAAGGCCACCCGCGAAGAGCTGCTGGAATCGGAGATGAAGTCCTACCACAGCCCCGGCACCTGTACCTTCTACGGCACCGCCAACACCAACCAGTTGTTGATGGAAGTGATGGGCCTGCACTTGCCGGGCGCCTCGTTCGTCAACCCGAACACGCCGCTGCGCGATGCCCTGACCCGTGAAGCAGCGTTCCAGGTGACGCGCATGACCAAGCAAAGTGGCAATTTCATGCCTATCGGCGAAATCGTCGACGAGCGCTCGCTGGTCAATTCCATCGTTGCGCTGCACGCCACCGGCGGTTCCACCAACCACACCCTGCACATGCCGGCCATCGCCATGGCAGCGGGTATCCAGTTGACCTGGCAAGACATGGCCGACCTCTCCGAGGTGGTGCCGACCCTGAGCCACGTCTACCCGAACGGCAAGGCCGACATCAACCACTTCCAGGCGGCCGGCGGCATGTCGTTCCTGATCCGTGAGTTGCTGGAAGCCGGCTTGCTGCATGAAAACGTCAACACCGTGCTCGGCCACGGCCTGAGCCGCTACACCCAGGAACCGTTCCTGGAGGATGGCGAGTTGGTGTGGCGCGACGGCCCGATCGAAAGCCTCGACGAAAACATCCTGCGTCCGGTGGCCCGCGCCTTCTCGCCAGAAGGTGGGTTGCGCGTGATGGAAGGCAACCTGGGTCGTGGGGTGATGAAGGTCTCGGCCGTGGCCCTGGAAAACCAGATTGTCGAAGCCCCGGCCATGGTCTTCCAGGACCAGCAGGACCTGGCGGACGCGTTCAAGGCCGGCCTGTTGGAAAAGGATTTTGTCGCGGTGATGCGCTTCCAGGGCCCGCGCTCCAACGGCATGCCGGAGCTGCACAAGATGACGCCATTCCTGGGTGTGTTGCAGGACCGTGGCTTCAAAGTGGCGCTGGTGACCGACGGGCGCATGTCCGGCGCGTCGGGGAAAATCCCGGCGGCCATTCATGTCAGCCCCGAAGCTTATGTCGGTGGTGCGTTGGCCCGGGTGCAGGAGGGCGATATCATCCGTGTCGATGGCGTCAAAGGCACCTTGGAATTGAAGGTGGACGCCGAGGAATTCGCCGCGCGCACGCCGGCCAAGGGCCTGTTGGGCAACAACATCGGCACTGGTCGCGAGCTGTTCGGTTTCATGCGCATGGCCTTCAGCTCGGCGGAGCAGGGCGCCAGCGCCTTCACTTCTGCCCTGGAGACGCTTAATTGAAACTGGCTTTGGTCGGTGACATCGGTGGGACCAACGCACGCTTCGCGCTGTGGAAAGACCACACCCTGGAAAACATCCAGGTGCTGGCAACGGCGGATTACGCCTGCCCGGAAGATGCCATCCAGGTGTACCTGGGCGGTCTGGGCCTGAAACCGGGCGCCATCGGTTCGGTGTGCCTGTCGGTGGCCGGTCCCGTGAGCGGCGATGAGTTTCGCTTTACCAACAATCACTGGCGCCTGAGCAATCTGGCGTTCTGCAAGACCCTGCAGGTGGAGAAGCTGTTGCTGGTCAACGACTTCTCGGCCATGGCCTTGGGCATGACCTGCTTGCGTCCCGATGAGTACCGGGTCGTGTGCGAAGGCACCCCGGAGCCGATGCGTCCGGCGGTGGTGATCGGGCCGGGCACCGGGCTGGGCGTCGGCACGCTGCTGGACCTGGGTGAGGGCCGTTTCGCCGCGTTGCCGGGGGAGGGCGGCCATGTCGACCTGCCCATGAGCAGCCCGCGGGAAACCCAGCTGTGGCAGCACATCTACAACGAGATCGGCCACGTCAGCGCCGAAACCGCCTTGAGCGGCAGCGGTTTGCCTCGGGTGTACCGGGCCATTTGCGCAGTGGACGGCCATGTGCCGGTACTCGACACCCCCGAATCCATCACCGCGGCCGGCTTGGCCGGCGACCCCATCGCCCTGGAAGTGCTCGAGCAGTTCTGCCGCTGGCTGGGGCGCGTGGCCGGCAACAACGTGTTGACCCTGGGCGGACGCGGCGGCGTCTACATCGTCGGTGGCGTGGTCCCGCGTTTTGCCGATTTCTTCCTCGAAAGCGGTTTCGCCCGCTGCTTCGCCGACAAGGGTTGCATGAGCGATTACTTCAAGGGCATTCCGGTCTGGCTGGTGACCGCGCCATACTCCGGCCTGATGGGCGCCGGCGTGGCGTTGGAGCAATCCGCCGCCTAAGGTTCGATAGGTACCCCACCCCTGTGGGAGCGAGCTTGCTCGCGATGATGGAGTGGCAGTCGCCATTGAGGTTGACTGTTGCACCGCTATCGCGAGCAAGCTCGCTCCCACAGAGTTTTTGTGGTGTGTTTGTAGGCCTTGTCCATCAGGCATAATCGCCCCAATCCAAACAACAAGGACGAGGCCCGTGAGTTCAGTAAACAAATCGATTTTGTTGGTCGACGACGACCAGGAGATTCGCGAACTGCTGGACACCTACCTCAGCCGTGCGGGGTTCCAGGTGCGGACCACGCCCGACGGCGCCGGGTTTCGCCAGGCGTTTAACGATGCGCCGAGCGACCTGGTGATCCTCGATGTGATGCTGCCCGATGAAGACGGCTTCAGCCTTTGCCGCTGGGTTCGCCAGCACCCACGCCAGGCTCATGTGCCGATCATCATGCTCACCGCCAGTTCCGACGAGGCCGATCGGGTCATCGGCCTTGAGCTGGGCGCCGATGATTACCTGGGCAAGCCGTTCAGCCCGCGTGAGTTGCAGGCGCGCATCAAGGCGCTGCTGCGCCGGGCGCAATTCGGCCAGGAGCGCTCCGGCGGTGAAGTGCTGGCCTTCGATGAATGGCGGCTGGACATGGTCAGCCATCGGCTGTTCCACACCGACGGTGAAGAAGTGATTCTCTCCGGCGCCGACTTCGCCCTGCTCAAGCTGTTTCTCGATCATCCCCAGGAAATCCTCGACCGCGACACCATCGGCAATGCGACCCGTGGTCGTGAGCTGATGCCCCTGGACCGGATCGTCGACATGGCGGTCAGTCGCCTGCGCCAGCGCCTGCGTGACACCGACAAACCACCGCGGCTGATTCGCACGGTGCGTGGCAGCGGTTATCAACTGGCGGCCAGTGTGGTTGCCAGCAATGGGCATTGACTGGATCAGGAAAATCGCCCGGCGGGTACCGGTACCGCGCTCGTTGCTGGGCCGCATGCTACTGCTGACCTTGCTGGTGGTGTTGTTCGCCCAGACCCTGTCCAGCCTGATCTGGGTCTCGCAACTGCGCGCCACCCAGCTCGAAGGCCTGATCACCAGCGCCCGTAGCCTGGCCCATTCGATGACCGCCAGCGTCAGTTACTTGCGTTCGCTGCCGGTGGCGTACCGGCCATTGGTGCTGGACCAACTGCGCAGCATGGGCGGTACGCGGTTCGTCGTCACCCTCAACGACAAGCCCCTGGGCATGGACGTGCTGCCGGTGACGCCGCGCAAGCAGGCGGTGCTCAAAGCCGTGGATGAAGTGCTGCGTCGCTCCTTGGGCACTAACGCCGACATCTCGGTGACGTTTGTCAGCCCCGACGACCTGCGGATTTTCAACGCCGGGCTCAAGCTCGATGAACTGCCCCGTTCGTGGGCCCACTACGCCCTGACGCTGGAACCGGTGAATCCGCCGGTGCTGGTCACGCAGATCCAGATGGCGCCGGGGGAATGGCTGTACATCGCCTCGTTGCTACCCGAACCCTACACCAGCCTCGAAGAACAAGACCTGCCCAAGCAACAGGTCGGTTTCATCGTGCTCACCAGCAGCCTGTTGTTGCTGTTCATCGGTTTGCTGGTGCACTGGCAGAGCCGGCCCCTCAAGCGTTTGGCCCGGGCCGCGCGCGACATGTCCCTGGGGGCCGAAGTGGAACCGGTGGCCGAGGGCGGTGGCAGCGAAGTGGTGGAAGTGGGGCGAGCGTTCAATGCCATGCGCGAACGCATCAGCCGTTACCTGACGGAGCGCAGCCAGTTGTTCAGCGCGATTTCCCACGACTTGCGCACACCGATCACTCGATTGCGGCTGCGGGTCGAGCTGCTGGAGGACGAAAACCTGCAAGCCAAGTTCGGCCGTGACCTGGATGAGCTGGAGCTGCTGGTCAAAGGTGCGCTGCAATGCGTCAAGGACACCGACATCCACGAAAACATCGAGCCGGTGGACCTCAACCATGTGCTCGATTGCCTGGTCGAACCCTACCTGGCGCCCAACGGCAACGGCCGGGTGACCCAGGATGGTCGGGCGCTGGCGCCGTATCCCGGCAAGCCGCTGGCCCTCAAGCGCTGCATCGGCAACCTGATCGACAATGCCTTGAAATACGGACAGAACGCCCACCTGCACATCGATGACGATGAAACCGCGTTCATCCTGCACGTCGACGACGAAGGACCGGGTGTGCCGGAACAGCGCCTGGAGCAAGTCTTCGAACCGCACTTCCGCCTCGCCGGGCAACAGCAGGGCTATGGCCTGGGCCTGGGCATCGCCCGCAACATCGCCCACAGCCATGGGGGGGAGGTCAGCCTGCAAAACCTGCGTGAGGGTGGGTTGCGGGTGACCTTGCAGTTGCCTCGCAGTGTGGATTGATCAGACCGCGTCATCGTTCATCGCGAGCGAGCTCGCTCCCACACTGGATCTTCGGCGTTCACAAAACCCCTGTGGGAGCGAGCTCGCGATGACGCCAGTCGTCCCAACCCATCTCTCCCAATCAAATGTCACAAGTCAGTGACATAACTCGCCCCTTTCGTTACCTGCCACCCGCCATCCCTTGTTTAGACTCCCTGCGTCAAAACAACAAAAAAGGTACCCCGATGGACACCTTCCAACCGGCCTTCAGCAGTTGGCTGAATGCCCCTGCCCACCAGCAATGGCTTGCCGCCGAAGGCTTGCGGCTGCTGGCGTTCGCCAAGGCCTCGAAGCTGCCGGACGGCTTTGGCAACCTGGATGAGCTTGGGCGCCTGCCGGCCGATGCCCGGGCCGAAACCATGAACACCGCGCGCATGACCCACAGCTTCGCCATGGCTCACATCCAGGGCCTACCGGGTTTTGCCGAGTTGGTGGACCACGGCATCCAGGCACTCAATGGCCGTTTGCGCGACGCCGAGCACGGTGGCTGGTTCGCCACGACGCGGCCTGATGAAGACGGTGCTGGCAAGGCGGCCTACCTGCATGCATTCGTTGCCCTGGCGGCCAGTTCCGCAGTGGTGGCCCAGCGTCCTGGCGCTGCGGCGTTGCTGGACGAAGCGGTGCGGATCATCGATGAGCATTTCTGGTGTGAGGAGGAGGGCGCGTTGCGCGAATCCTTCAACCGCGACTGGAGCGAGGAAGAGGCCTATCGCGGCGCCAACAGCAACATGCACGCCACCGAAGCCTTCCTGGCCCTGGCCGATGCCACCGACGATCCTCGTTGGCTGGTTCGTGCCCTGCGTATCGTCGAGCGGGTGATCCACGGCCATGCCGCCGCCAACGACTACCTGGTGGTGGAGCATTTCGACCGTCACTGGCAGCCGCTGCACGAATACAACCAGGACAATCCTGCCGATGGTTTCCGCCCCTATGGCACCACCCCCGGCCACGGTTTCGAATGGGCGCGGCTGCTGCTGCACCTTGAAGCCGCACGGGTCCAGATCGGCATGCTGACCCCAGGGTGGCTGGCCCAGGACGCGCAAAAACTCTTCGACCAGAACTGCCGCCATGGCTGGGACGTCGATGGCGCGCCGGGCATTGTCTACACCCTGGACTGGGACAACCGCGCCGTGGTTCGTCACCGCCTGCATTGGGTCCACGCCGAAGCGGCGGCGGCTGCCAGCGCCTTGCTCAAACGCACCGACGAGGCGAAGTACGAAGCCTGGTACCGGTGCTTCTGGGAATTCTGCGACAAACATTTCATCGATCGCTGCAACGGCAGTTGGCATCACGAACTCGATCCGCAAAACCGTCCCAGCGCCGATATCTGGCCGGGCAAGCCGGACCTGTATCACGCCTGGCAGGCGGTCCTGATCCCGCGCCTGCCCCTGGCACCGAGCATGGCGTCAGCCCTGGCGCGGTTATCCAGCCCAGCGCCTGTGTAACCATGTCGTGACATTTGCACGTCCCTTCGTTACCTGCGAAGGGATTCCCTCTGATTAGAATCCATGCAGCGCAAGCACCAGACTTGCATGCATAACAACAAGAAAGGTAATTCTAGATGAATGCGATTTCTCGCCTCGCTACTGTCATTTCTCTTGCTTCCCTGCTTCCCGTCGCAGCCTTCCCTGTCACTACCCTTGCCGCCGAATCCAAAGGTTCCGTGGAAGTCGTCCACTGGTGGACGTCGGGTGGTGAAAAAGCCGCGGTCGATGTGCTCAAGGCCCAGGTAGAGAAAGACGGCTTTACCTGGAAGGACGGCGCTGTCGCCGGTGGTGGCGGTTCCACTGCCATGACCGTGCTCAAGAGCCGTGCCGTGGCCGGCAACCCACCGGGTGTCGCCCAGATCAAGGGCCCGGACATCCAGGAATGGGCGTCCACCGGGCTGCTCGACACCGACATCCTCAAGGACGTTGCCAAGGCCGAGAAGTGGGACAGCCTGCTCGACAAGAAAGTCTCCGATACCGTGAAGTACGACGGTGACTACGTTGCCGTGCCGGTGAACATCCACCGCGTCAACTGGCTGTGGATCAACCCGGAAGTCTTCAAGAAAGCCGGTATCACCAAGAACCCAACCACCCTCGAAGAATTCTACGCGGCCGGCGACAAGCTCAAGGCTGCGGGCTTCATTCCGCTCGCCCACGGTGGCCAGCCTTGGCAGGACAGCACCGTGTTCGAAGCCGTGGTGCTCTCGGTGATGGGTGCAGATGGCTACAAGAAGGCCCTGGTCGACCTGGACAACAAGGCCCTGACCGGTCCGGAAATGGTCAAGGCACTGACCGAACTGAAGAAAGTCGCGACCTACATGGACGCCGATGGCAAGGGCCAGGACTGGAACCTGGAAGCGGCCAAGGTCATCAACGGCAAGGCCGGCATGCAGATCATGGGTGACTGGGCCAAGAGCGAGTGGACCGCGGCGAAGAAAGTCGCCGGCAAGGACTACGAGTGCGTGGCCTTCCCGGGCACCGACAAGGCCTTCACCTACAACATCGACTCCCTGGCGGTGTTCAAGCAGAAGGACGCGGGCACCGCGGCCGGCCAGCAGGATATCGCCAAGGTCGTGCTGGGTGAGAACTTCCAGAAAGTCTTCAGCATCAACAAAGGCTCGATCCCGGTGCGCAACGACATGCTGGGCGACATGGCCAAGTACGGTTTCGATTCCTGCGCCCAGACCGCGGCCAAGGACTTCCTGACGGACGCCAAGTCCGGCGGCCTGCAACCGAGCATGGCGCACAACATGGCGACCACGCTGGCGGTACAGGGTGCGTTCTTCGATGTGGTGACCAACTACATCAACGACCCGAAAGCCGACCCGGCCGATGCCGCCAAGAAACTGGGCGCAGCGGTTCAGTCTGCCAAGTAATTTGCGCCTCGGTCCCTTGTGGGAGCGAGTCTGTGGGAGCAAAGCTTGCTCGCGATGAACGATAACGCGGTCATTAGAAAGACCGAGGCGCCTTCATCGCGAGCACGCTCAGCTCCCACACAAGCTCGCTCCCACAAAGGGATGCCCTTGTAACCTTGTTTTGGATCTTCCCATGAGTTCTGTCGCTGTGTTCAGCAAGGCCTCGCCGTTCGATGCATTACAGCGTTGGCTCCCGAAACTGGTGCTGGCGCCGAGCATGTTCATCGTTCTGGTGGGCTTCTATGGCTATATCTTGTGGACCTTCGTCCTGTCGTTCACCACCTCGACGTTCTTGCCGAACTACAAATGGGCCGGCCTGGCGCAATACGCCCGGCTGATGGACAACGACCGCTGGTGGGTGGCGAGCAAGAACCTGGTGCTCTTTGGTGGCATGTTCATCGGCATCACCCTGGTGATCGGCGTGCTGCTGGCGGTGTTTCTCGACCAGCGCATTCGTCGCGAAGGTTTCATCCGCACCATTTACCTGTACCCGATGGCGCTCTCGATGATCGTCACCGGTACGGCCTGGAAATGGCTGCTCAACCCGGGCATGGGCCTGGACAAATTGTTGCGTGACTGGGGTTGGGAAGGCTTCCGCCTGGACTGGCTGATCGACCCGGACCGCGTGGTGTACTGCCTGGTGATCGCGGCGGTGTGGCAGGCCTCGGGCTTCATCATGGCGATGTTCCTGGCCGGCCTGCGGGGTGTCGATCAATCGATCATCCGTGCCGCGCAGATCGATGGTGCGAGCATGCCGCGCATCTACTGGAAAGTGGTGCTGCCGAGCCTGCGCCCGGTGTTCTTCAGCGCCGTGATGATCCTGGCGCACATCGCGATCAAGAGCTTCGACCTGGTGGCGGCGATGACGGCTGGTGGCCCGGGTTATTCCTCCGACCTGCCAGCGATGTTCATGTATTCCTTCACCTTCAGTCGCGGCCAGATGGGCATGGGTTCGGCCAGCGCAATCCTGATGCTCGGTGCGATCCTCGCAATCATCGTGCCTTACCTGTACTCCGAGCTGAGGACCAAGCGTCATGACTAGTCTCGCTGCCAAACCTTCCATCAGCCTGAGTCGCATCGCGATCTACGCGGTGCTGATCCTCGCCGTACTGCTGTACCTGGTGCCATTGGTGGTCATGTTGCTGACCAGCTTCAAGACGCCGGAAGACATCAGCACCGGCAACCTGCTGAGCTGGCCGACCGTGGTCAGCGGCATCGGCTGGGTCAAGGCCTGGGCCACGGTGGACGGCTACTTCTGGAACTCGATCAAGATCACCGTCCCGGCGGTGCTGATCTCTACCGCCATCGGTGCCTTGAACGGCTACGTGTTGTCGATGTGGCGCTTTCGCGGTTCGCAGTTGTTCTTCGGCCTGTTGCTGTTCGGGTGCTTCCTGCCGTTCCAGACGGTCCTGCTGCCGGCCTCGTTCACCCTCGGCAAGATGGGCCTGGCCAGCACCACCACGGGCCTGGTGTTCGTGCACGTGGTCTACGGCCTGGCGTTCACCACACTGTTCTTCCGTAACTACTACGTGAGCATTCCCGATGCACTGGTGAAGGCGGCGCGACTGGACGGTGCGGGTTTCTTCACCATCTTCCGGCGGATCATCCTGCCGATGTCCACCCCGATCATCATGGTGTGCCTGATCTGGCAGTTCACGCAGATCTGGAACGACTTCCTGTTCGGCGTGGTGTTCTCCAGCGGTGATTCGCAGCCCATCACAGTGGCGCTGAACAACTTGGTCAACACCAGTACCGGGGCCAAGGAATACAACGTGGACATGGCGGCGGCGATGATCGCCGGGCTGCCGACCCTGCTGGTCTATGTGGTCGCAGGCAAGTATTTCGTGCGCGGCCTGACGGCCGGCGCAGTCAAGGGGTAATCATGGCAACGCTTGAACTTCGCAATGTAAACAAGACCTATGGTGCCGGCCTGCCGGACACCCTGAAGAACATCGAGTTGTCGATCAAGGACGGTGAGTTCCTGATCCTCGTCGGACCTTCGGGCTGCGGCAAGTCGACGCTGATGAACTGCATCGCCGGCCTCGAGACCATTACCGGCGGCGCGATCATGATCGGTGACCAGGATGTCAGCGGCATGAGCCCGAAGGATCGTGACATCGCCATGGTGTTCCAGTCTTACGCGCTGTACCCGACCATGAGCGTGCGCGAGAACATCGAGTTCGGCCTGAAAATCCGCAAGATGAACCAGTCGGCCATCGACGAAGAAGTCAACCGCGTGGCCAAGCTGCTGCAGATCGAGCACCTGCTCAATCGCAAGCCCGGCCAGCTTTCCGGCGGCCAGCAACAGCGCGTGGCCATGGGCCGGGCGCTGGCGCGGCGGCCGAAGATCTACCTGTTCGACGAACCGCTGTCCAACCTCGACGCCAAGCTGCGGGTCGAGATGCGCACTGAAATGAAACTGATGCACCAGCGCCTGAAGACCACCACGGTCTACGTGACCCACGACCAGATCGAAGCCATGACCCTGGGCGACAAAGTGGCGGTGATGAAGGACGGGATCATCCAGCAATTCGGCACCCCGAAAGACATCTACACCAACCCGGCCAACCTGTTCGTGGCGAGCTTCATCGGTTCGCCGCCGATGAACTTCATCCCGCTGCGCCTGCAACGCAAGGACGGTCGCCTGCTGGCGCTGCTCGACAGCGGCCAGGCCCGTTGCGAACTGCCGATGGGCATGCAGGACGCGGGCCTGGAAGACCGCGAAGTGATCCTGGGCATGCGCCCGGAGCAGATCATGCTGGCGGGCAGCGAGCCCAATGGCTTGCCGACCATTCGCGCCGAAGTGCAGGTCACCGAGCCTACCGGGCCGGACACCCTGGTGTTCGTCAGCCTCAACGACACCAAGGTTTGCTGCCGCCTGGCACCCGACGTGGCGCCGCAAGTCGGGGAGACCCTGACGCTGCAATTCGATCCATCGAAAGTGCTGCTGTTCGATGCCCAGTCCGGCGAACGCCTGGGCGTGGCCGGCCAGCCGCAAACAGATGCCCGGACTGCAAACGTAGCGCAGTTCAAGGGGCGGTGAAGAATAAGTGTGGGAACAGGTTTGCTCCCACAGGAAAGGAGTATGCGGTGGATGGGGACATTCGCCGCAATCGTTGTAAACCGCGTTAGATAAAAACAGTTAATAACAATAAATAAAGACGAGGATGTAGGGATGAAAAAGAAAAACAACGCCCAGCTTATCTGCCAGTTGTCAGCCGTTGCGGCGATGATGCTGGCCGGTAGCGCACACGCAGCCGACGCGTTCAGCGCCGACTCGGAGTGGATGACGGGCGATTGGGGCGGTGAACGGACCAAGCTGATCGAGCAAGGTATCGATATCAAGGCTGACTTTGTCGGGGAGATGGGTGCCAACCTCCACGGCGGCTACAACGATGACAAGACCGCGCGCTGGTCCCAGCAGTTTGGCCTGGGCGTCGCGCTCGATCTGGAGAAGCTGGCGGGCTGGGGCGATACGGAAGCCAAGATCCAGTTCACCCGGCGTGACGGTCGCAACATCTCCAACGACCGTATCGGTGATCCACGTGCCGGTACCCTCAGTTCTTCCCAGGAAGTCTGGGGTCGTGGGCAAACCACTCGTCTGACCCAGTTGTGGATCAAACAGAAATACTTCGACAGCAAACTGGATGTCAAAGCCGGTTACTTCGGTGAGGGCGAAGACTTCAACACCTTCCCGTGCGAGTTCCAGAACCTGGCGTTCTGCGGTTCACAAGCGGGTAACTGGGCGACCGGCATCTGGTACAACTGGCCGATCATGCAGGCGGCGATTCGCGTCAAATACAACCTCACGCCTGAGCTCTATGTGCAAATCGGTGCGTACAACCAGAACCCTTCGCAACTGGAAAACAAGAACCGCTACAAGCTCAGCGGCAGCGGTACCAAGGGTACCCTCATTCCCGTCGAGCTGGTCTGGTCACCCAACATCAATAGCCTGCCGGGCGAGTACCGTGTCGGTTACTACAAAAGTACGGCCAAGGCCGATGACGTCCGTGAGGACGACAATGGCAACGACGCCGCGACCACCGGCAACGCCTATCGCAGCCACAGCAGTAAGGACGGCTACTGGTTCGTCGCGCAACAACAACTCACTACCCACAACGGTGATGCTTCGCGCGGCCTGAACATCGCGGCCAACGCCACCTTCCATGACAAGGAAACCAACGTCGTCGACAACTACCAGTCGCTGATGTTCGTGTACAAGGGACCGTTCGATGCACGTCCAAAAGACGATGTCGGCATCGGTTTCTCCCGGATCCATGTCAACGAAGATGTGAAGAAAAACTCTGAACTGGTCAACGCCGCCAATGGGGTCAGCGACTACGATAATCCGCTGTTCGCGCCGTTGCGTGACACCGAGTACAACTACGAGGTCAACTACGGTTTCCACGTGACCAACTGGCTGACCGTGCGTCCGAACCTGCAGTACATCACTCACCCAGGTGGTGTTGATGAAGTCGACAACGCGCTGGTGGCCGGCCTGAAAATTCAGTCGGTGTTCTAACGCTGTTGCGATAAGCTCCTCTCTATGTGCGCATATTTGCGGACGGCCAAGGCTGTCCGCTTTTTTTTGGGGAGCACGTTGGGGGGCATGGGGAGCCTGTGGCGAGGGAGCTGTGGGAGCAAAGCTTGCTCGCGACACAGGCGCCTCGGTTCCAGGGCAAACCGCGTCAGCTTCGTCGCGGGCAAGCCTTGCTCCCACAGCAAGCTCCCTCGCCACAAAAAAGAAGAGTCGTACACAGTTGAGTATTGAATGATTTCCAGGACCGCGGCCCATGCATGAGCATCCGCTACAACGCTTTTTCAGATCCTTGCGCGAACGCCCGGTATTCGCGTGGGAGCGCTATCGGCAACGCGATGTGTTGGTGATCGATCACCCATTGTGCCAGGCGGTGTTCAGTCGCCAGGGCGCGCAGTTGCTGCACTTCCAGCCGCGAGGCCAGAAGCCCTGGTTGTGGTGCGCGGCCAAATGGCCACACGTCGGTGCGATCCGTGGCGGAGTACCGGTGTGCTGGCCGTGGTATGGCCGTCATCCCAGCGAAAACGCCTGGCCGTCCCATGGCTGGGCGCGGTTGATCGATTGGAAGCTGCTCGACAGCCGCAGTGATGAAGACGGTGTGCATCTGCACTGGCAACTGCAATTGTGCGACTGGCAAGTGGACTTGCACGCCGACCTGGGCGAGCGCATGGAATTGCGCTTGAGCACCGAGCACCAGGACAGCCTGCCGTGCCAGTTGAGCCAGGCCTTGCACGCCTATTGGCGTATTGGTGACGTCGGTGAGGTAGCGCTGTCTGGGCTCGAAGGTGCCCAGGGTTATGACCAGTTGAGCCGTGCGGTTTGCCAGCAGGAAGGCGAGTTGCGGGTCGAGGGCGGCTGCCAGCGGGTGTTCCAGCATGAGGGTGAATTGCAGCTCAAGGATCACGCCTGGCAGCGCGAATTGTGCATCGACACCGGCGACAGTGCCGACACCGTGGTCTGGCATCCCGGCACGCGGCCGTTGCTGGGGGTGAGTTGGGATGAGGTGTCGGAGTTCGTCTGTGTCGAAGCGGCCAGTGGCGGCACCGATAGCCTGTGCCTGGCGCCGGGGGAGCGGGCGCACCTGAGTTTGCAGGCGTGGGTGGGGGCTTGATGCAGGGGGCAGGATGGTGGGTGAGGCTGCTGGCCCCATCGCGAGCAAGCTCGCTCCCACACAAACCCCATGTGGGAGCGAGCTTGCTCGCGAAGACGGACTACCCGGCAGCGAGGATTCTGGATCGAATCAGTTGAACTCATCCCCCACCGGATACCGGCTGGCATTCAGGCTTTCCTTGATCTTGCGCAGATGCGGCTGGAAGTCCACGCCCCGGCGCAGGGTCATGCCGGTGGCGAGCACGTCCAGTACGGTGAGTTGGATGATCCGCGAGGTCATCGGCATATAGATGTCAGTGTCTTCGGGCAGGGGGATGTTCAGGCTCAGGGTGCTGGCCTTGGCCAGCGGCGAGCCTTCGGCAGTCAGGCCCAGCACCGACGCGCCGTTTTCCCGGGCGATGCGCGCCACTTCCACCAGCTCGCGGGTGCGACCGGTGTAGGAAATGATCACGAACAGCTCGCCGGTATGGGCCACCGACGCAATCATGCGCTGCATCAGGACGTCGGCGTGAGCGGTCACTGCCAGGTTGAAGCGGAAAAACTTGTGCTGGGCATCCAGGGCCACCGGGGCGGAGGCGCCGAGGCCGAAGAAGTGGATCTGCCGGGCCTGGATCAGCAGGTCCACGGCGCGACTGATCAAATTGGGATCGAGGGCCTGGCAGGCGCTGTCCAATGAGGCAATGGCACTGCCAAAGATCTTGCGGGTATAGGCTTCCGGGTTGTCATCGGCTTCTACCGCGCGGCTGACATAAGCGGCGCCGCTGGCCAGGCTCTGGGCCAATTGCAATTTGAGTTCCGGATAACCGCTGACGCCGAACGAGCGGCAGAAACGGTTGACGGTCGGTTCGCTGACCGAAGCCGCCTGGGCGAGGGCGGCGATGCTGAAGCGGGTCGCCTGCTGCGGGTTGAGCAGGATGATCTCGGCCACCTTGCGTTCGGCCTTGTTCAGGTCTTCAAGGCGACTCTGGATCTGTTCCAGTAAGTTTCGCACGCGGTCCATACAAGATTCCTAGGAAGACGGGTCTTTGATACGACCCTTTGCGGTGGCCTATCCTACTGATGGCTCCGACGGACCACCACTCGGAATCGGTATTTTCGAAAAATGTTGTGGTTATTACTACATTTTTCCTTGAGTGATACCTTGAAAAAAGGTATTTGTAGTTTAACTTGATAAAAGAACAAACATCATGCCTTCGATTACGGTTGAACCGTGCACCTTTGCCTTGTTCGGCGCGTTGGGCGATCTGGCCTTGCGCAAGCTCTTTCCTGCCCTGTACCAGCTCGATGGCGCCCAATTGTTGCACGAGGACACGCGGATCATCGCGCTGGCCCGTGAGCCCGGCGGTGAGCAGCAGCACCTGGCATTCATCGCCGCCGAGCTGCGCCGTTATGTTGGCGAAAAAGACCTGGACGAAGCCGTACTCGAGCGCTTCTTGGCACGTTTGACCTACCTGCACGTGGATTTCCTCAAGGCCGACGATTATGTCGCCCTGGCCGAAGCGGCCGGTTCGACCCAGCAGGTCATTGCCTATTTCGCCACCCCGGCGGCGGTGTATGGGGCGATCTGCGAGAACCTGGCGAAGGTCGGCTTGAGCGAAAACACCCGGGTGGTGCTGGAGAAACCCATTGGCTCGGACCTGGAGTCGTCGCGCAAGGTCAACGACGCCGTGGCGCAGTTTTTCCCGGAAAACCGTACCTATCGCATCGACCATTACCTGGGCAAAGAGACGGTGCAGAACCTGATCGCCCTGCGGTTCGCCAACAGCCTGTTCGAAACCCAGTGGAACCAGAACTACATTTCCCACGTGGAAATCACCGTGGCCGAGAAGGTCGGTATCGAAGGCCGCTGGGGCTATTTCGACAAGGCCGGCCAACTGCGGGACATGATCCAGAACCACCTGCTGCAGCTGCTGTGCCTGATCGCCATGGACCCACCGGCCGACTTGTCCGCCGACAGCATCCGTGACGAGAAGGTCAAGGTACTCAAGGCCCTCGCGCCGATCAGCCCGGAAGGCTTGACCACCCAGGTGGTGCGCGGCCAGTACATCGCCGGCCACAGCGAGGGCAAGTCGGTGCCTGGCTACCTCGAAGAACCCAATTCCAACACCCAGAGCGACACCGAGACGTTCGTCGCCCTGCGCGCCGACATCCGCAACTGGCGTTGGGCCGGGGTGCCGTTTTACCTGCGTACCGGCAAGCGCATGCCGCAGAAGCTGTCGCAGATCGTCATCCACTTCAAGGAACCGTCCCACTACATCTTCGCGCCCGAGCAGCGTTTGCAGATCAGCAACAAGCTGATCATCCGCCTGCAACCGGACGAAGGGATTTCCTTGCGGGTGATGACCAAGGAGCAGGGCCTGGACAAGGGCATGCAATTGCGCAGTGGTCCGCTGCAACTCAACTTCTCCGACACTTATCGCAGCGCACGGATTCCCGATGCCTACGAACGGTTGTTGCTGGAAGTCATGAACGGCAATCAGAACCTGTTTGTCCGTAAAGATGAAATCGAAGCCGCGTGGACGTGGTGTGACCAGTTGATTGCCGGGTGGAAAAAATCCGGCGATGCGCCCAAGCCGTATGCGGCGGGGTCCTGGGGGCCGATGAGCTCCATTGCACTGATCACGCGGGATGGGAGGTCATGGTATGGCGATATCTGAAGTGAAACTGCCCCAGGGCGTCAGCGCCCATGAATTCAAGAACCCGGTGCTGCTGGCCGAAGGCCTGGCGCTGAACGTGGCCGAGCAGTTGCGCAATGCGATCGATGCCCGCGGCACGGCGACCCTGGTGGTGTCCGGTGGCCGCAGCCCGGTGGCGTTTTTCCAGCACTTGGCCAAGCAGGCGCTGGACTGGTCCAAGGTGGTGGTCAGCCTCGCCGATGAGCGCTGGGTGCCGGTTGAACACGCCGACAGCAACGCTGGCTTGCTCAAGCGTTACCTGTTGCAAGGTGCGGCGGCCAAGGCCCAGTTCCTGAGCCTCTACAGCGCCAGCGCCAACCTGGAAGCGGCGGCCGAGCAGGCCGATCGTTTGCTGGCCGAGCTGCCGCCCATCGACGTGCTGGTATTGGGCATGGGTGATGACGGGCACACCGCCTCGCTGTTCCCCGACAGTCCGAACCTGGCCCAAGCCCTGGACGCCAATGGCGCACGCCGCTGCTGGCCGATGCTGGCACCGACCGTGCCGCACCAGCGCTTGACCATGAGCCGCGCCTTGCTGGCTTCGGCGCAACACAAAGTGCTGTCGATTTCCGGTCAGTCGAAATTGACCACCCTGAACGCTGCGGTGGCAGGTGACGATGTCGCCGAAATGCCGATCCGTGCGTTTTTGCAACCTACGTTAGAGATTTACTGGTGCCCATGAACCAAGGATCAGCCGCTATGACAAACCCATCCCCGACCGTTTCCATGGCGGACAAAGTTGCCCTGATCGACAGCCTCTGCGCCAAGGCGCGGATCCTGCCGGTGATCACCATCGCCCGTGAACAGGACATCCTGCCGCTGGCCGATGCCCTGGCCGCCGGTGGCCTGACGGCGCTGGAAGTGACGTTGCGTTCCCAACACGGTCTCAAGGCCATCCAGGTGCTGCGCGAGCAGCGTCCGGAACTGGTGACCGGCGCCGGCACGGTGCTCGACCGCCACATGCTGGACGCCGCCGAGGCGGCCGGTTCGCAGTTCATCGTCACCCCGGGCATCACCCGTGACCTGCTCGAAGCCAGCGTCTACAGCTCCATTCCCTTGTTGCCGGGCATCAGCAATGCCTCGGGCATCATGGAAGGCTACAGCCTGGGCTATCGCCGCTTCAAACTGTTCCCGGCCGAAGTCAGCGGTGGCGTCGCGGCCATCAAGGCCTTGGGCGGCCCGTTCGGCGAAGTGAAGTTCTGCCCGACCGGCGGCGTGAGCCCTGCCAACATCAAGAGCTACATGGCGTTGAAAAACGTGATGTGCGTGGGCGGAAGCTGGATGCTTGATCCGGAGTGGATCAAGAACGGCGACTGGGCCCGCATTCAGGAATGCACCGCCGAGGCCTTGGCGCTGCTGGACTGATTGTTTTACCGAACCTCGTTGGGTGTTCTACGGTTTTACGGTGCGCTTGGTCGGCGCGCCGTTTTTTTTTGCCTGGGTTTTTATGCTGGCACAGATTTCCTTTGGCCAGGGATCTAGGTACGGCTCAGATGGATCAGTGCCTCGGTCAACCGCTCGATATCACTCGCCAAGGTAATCAACCCTGGGGTAATGCGGATGCATGGCCCGACACTGGTAGGGCGCACCACGGTGAAAATTCCATGCTCATCGAGCAATCGAGCGGCCATCGCCTGTTGATCGGCCTGGTTGGTGAAGCGCATCGCCGTGATACCGCAATAGAGCCGTCGGTCATCCGGGGTCATCACCTCGATGCCCGGCACATCGCGCACGGCATTCACCCACAGGTCGCGCAGGTAGCAGAGGCGTGGGCCTTTGGCCAAGGCGCCGCCCAGGCTGCGGTGTTCTTCGAAGACCAGGGGCAGGGTGAGCAAGGCCGGGATATTGGGCGTGCTGTGGGGTGTGCGCGAGCGGATGTCGGTGGCGGGGTAGTTGTCTTCGTCCATGTCCGGGTCGATGTCGGCCAACCGCTGCGGGGCGATGTACAGGAAACCCTGGGAGAGGGGGCCGCCGATCCACTTCTGCAGGTTGAACCCGGCAAATTCGATCCCGAGCTTCTTCAGGTCGAAATCGATCTGGCCCAGGGCGTGGGCACCGTCGAGGATGATATCGACGGCAAACTCCCGAGCGTTCTCGGCAATGGCCTGGACCGGCATCACCAGCCCGGTCAGGTGGTTGACGTAGGTCAGCGCCATCAGCTTGAGGCGAGGGTAGCGAATGAACGCTTCGCGGTAAGTGCTCACCAGGCTGTCGAAACTGGCGGGGTGCTGGTGGACGATTTCGATCACCTCCACGCCACGTTGGCGAGCCAGCCAGCGCATGGCGCTTTTGACCGAGGCATATTCCACGTCACAGATCAGCACTTGATCGCCCGGCTTGAGGCCGTTGTAGTTGCGAATCAAGGTTTGCAGGGCGTCCACCGCGCTGTTGGCCAGCGTCACGCTCTGGGGAGAGGCGTGGATCAGCCGGGCCACCTGTCGCCGAATGGCTTCGCCGTGTTCCTGGTCGAACTGCTGGCGCACATACACCGAGTTGCCGCGGTTGATGAACTCGATGTTGCGCTGGTATTCCTCCACCACGGTGCGGGACATGCGTCCGAAGTAGCCGTTTTCCAGGTTGAGTGGCCCGTTGGGATCGATGTCGTAGCGGTCGACAAAGGTTCGCCAGAAGGCTTCATCATGGGCGCGCAGCGTGTTCTCGGGCATGGCGGGTCTCAGTCAGTCAATGGCGAGGTTTGGGCAGGCCATGTTTGGCGCGCAGCGGGTCCAGCAGGTCGGACAAACCGTTATGATCGATTTCCTGCATCAATGCCAGCAAACCGCCGAGTTCACCGTGGGGGAAACCCTCGCGCGCGAACCAGTTCAGGTATTGACCCGGCAGGTCGGCAAGGATTCGGCCCTTGTACTTACCAAAGGGCATTTGACGCGTGACGAGCAACTCGAGCTTTTCCGGATTCATGGCATTCGTCTTGATTCAAACCTGCCTTGAAAATACAGGCATTCTGCATGCAGGCCAAATGACAGATCATGCAAATAGCGCGGATACAGATTTCAGGTTGTTTATTAACTGGTTGATTTTTAAGTTATTTTATTGAGATTGATGGCTGGCATGGCTGATGCAATATCCCTTGCAGGTTTTTTATTCACCAGCAAAGGAACTGAAAAATGACTGACATCAACAAAGAATCCATCTCCGTCTTGAACGACCTGATCGAGACCAGCAAGGATGGCCAGGAAGGGTTCAAGACCTGCGCTGAAGACATCAAGCATCCAGAACTCAAGACGCTGTTCGTCCAGCGCTCCGCCGATTGCGCCACCGCGGCAGCCGAGTTGCAAGCCGCCGTTCGTTCGTTGGGCGGTGATCCGGAAACGTCCACCAGTGTCGCCGGTGACCTGCACCGTCGTTGGGTAGACGTGAAATCCATGTTCACCGGCAAGGACGAAGAAGCGGTGCTCAACGAAGCCGAGCGGGGTGAAGATCACGCCCTCAAGGCCTACAAAGAGGCCATCGAGAAGATCAACAAGCACAACCTGGTGGGCATTCGTGACCTGGTTGAGCGTCAGTACCATGGCGTGCAACGCAACCATGACCAGGTCAAGGCTCTGCGTAACCAGGCGCGTGCCCAGAGTTAAACACGCAGCCAACACAAAAAAACGCCAGCCTGCCTGGCGTTTTTTTTTGGGCGAAGATTTACCCGTGGCGAGGGAGCTTGCTCCCGCTGGGCTGCGCAGCAGCCCCAAAACGCGGGTCGCTGCGCAACCCAGCGGGAGCAAGCTCCCTCGCCACAAGGCGTTTTTGTTTTATTTCCTGCCAAACAGCTCTGGACTCGAATAGTTAGCTAGCTAATAATTGCGCCGCCCATCACCCTTTATTGCATCTATCGTTATTGCGTCCCCCAAAGAGTTTTTCGCGTGCCCATTACCTTCCAGGCCTTGTTCGCCCCCGACCGCCTCGCTGTGCAGTTCGCCATCAAGACCGTGCTTGGCGCCGGGCTGGCGTTATGGCTGGCGTTGCGCTGGGGATTGGAGCAGCCGTCGTGGGCGCTGATGACGGCGATCATCGTCGCCCAGCCACTGTCCGGGATGGTGGTGCAGAAAGGGTTGGCGCGATTGGTCGGCACGTTGGTGGGCACCGTCATGTCGGTGGTGTTCATGGGCCTGTTTGCCCAGGCACCCTGGTTGTTTCTGCTGGCCTTGGCGCTCTGGCTGGGCCTGTGCACGGCCTGTTCGACGCTGCTGCGCAGTGCCTGGTCGTATTCATTCGTATTGGCCGGCTACACGGTGGCGATCATTGCCCTGCCGGCCATTTCCCATCCGCTGGGGGTGTTCGACCAAGCGGTGGCGCGCTGCACCGAGATCAGCCTGGGCATTGTCTGTGCCACGGCGGCCAGTGCCTTGCTCTGGCCGTTGCGGGTCGAGCGGCAACTGGCCGGTCAGGCCCTGGCTGCCTGGCAGAGTGGCATGCATGCAGCCCGTGCGACCCTGGCGGGCGATGCCCAGGCCCGTAAAGGGTTGCTGGAGATTCTGGGCAGGATCGTCGCGGTGGACGCCCAGCGCGAACATGCCTGGTTCGAAGGCAGCCGTGGTCGACAGCGAGCCCGGGCCATCAGCGGCTTGAGCCAGAAATTGCTGATGCTGCTGCGCATCTCGCGCTCGGTGCGCCGGCAGTGGAAGCAGCTTGACCCTGAGGAAGCTGTGGCGCTCCAGCCGTGGATGAACGAGGTGCAGCAAGCCCTCGATGCCGACAGTGCGACCCTGCAAGCCTTGCGCCCTCGGGTATGGGATGCATCCCACGACCCGCAGATCAGCGCGGCGCAGAGTTACTGCCTGGCGCGGTTCGCCTTGTTGCTCGATACCGCCCTGGCCGCCTGCGCCGCCTTGACGGCGGTGCAGGAGGGCAGGGAGGCGGCGGATCCACCCCGCACCTTGACGCCCCATCGCGACTTGTCCCTGGCCATGGTCTTCGGCGCGCGTAGCGCCCTGGCATTCCTGGCGGTGGCCTGTTTCTGGCTGGCGACCGCCTGGCCCGCCGCATCGGGTGCGCTGGTACTGACGTGTGTGGTGTGCAGCCTGTTCGCCAGTCGCGAAAACGGCGCGCAGATCGGCATGAGTTTTCTGCGGGGCATCTTTTTGGCCGTGCCGACGGCGTTCGTGATCGGCGAACTCGTGCTACCGCAATGGAGCAGTTTCGCGATGCTGTGCCTGGCCATGGGCGTGCCGTTGTTTTTCGGGGCATTGGGCATGGCCAAGCCGCAGATCTTCGCCACGGCGACGTCGTTCTGCCTGCATTTCGTGGTGTTGATTTCACCGCTCAATGCCATGAAATACGACGTCGCGGCGTTCTTCAACAACGCCCAGGCCATGATGATCGGTGTGGGCGCGGCGGTGCTGGCCTTCAATCTGCTGATTTTGCGCAACCCGGCCTGGCATAGCCGCCGTCTGCTGGCCGCGACCCTTCACGATCTGGTGCGCCTGACCCATCGCCGCCTGCCGGGGGCCGAGAGTTGGTTCGGCGGGCGCATGGCCGACCGGCTGTTGCAGCTCGCCAGGCATTACCCTGAACTGCCGGTGCAGTCGCGCAGCCGTTGGGATGATGGTTTGCTTGGCCTGGACATCGGCGATGAGCTGTTGCATTTGCGCCTGAGCCTGGCCGTCGCCCAAGTGCCCGATACCCGGGCGCAGCGCCATTATTTCGAAGCGCTGGAGCAGGTGCTCGAGCGTGGTCCGGCCGGTGACCAGGCCGATGCGCTGGCCCCGGCGAGCGCCGAGTTCCTGAACGTGTTGTCGACCCAGCCGCCCAGCGATGCACTGAAGCTGGCCCAGGGTGCGGTGGTGCAATTGCAAAACAGCTGGCGCGCCTGGTGCAGCCAGCACGAACCTGAACGACGGGAGCACAGCCGTGGGCTTGCGTGAGTGGTCGATTGGCGGGGTGTTGCTCAGCCCGTTCCTGATTTATGTGGTGCTGGCGTTGCTGGTGACCGGCGCACTGCGCCTGTTGCTCAGCCTGGTGCCGGCCGGGCGCTGGATCTGGCATGAAGCCTTGTTCGACTGCGCCCTGTATGTCTGTGTCCTGACTGTCATTACCGTGGTCCTCGGGCCGCTATAGGAGTTGAACATGCGTACTTCCGTACGTGTCGCCGTCACGCTGTGCATGGTGGCGGTGGCGATCTTCGCCGGCTTTCACCTGTGGCAGTACTACATGCTCACGCCCTGGACTCGCGATGCGCGGATCCGCGCCGACGTGGTGGTGATCGCACCCGACGTGTCGGGCTGGGTGCGCGAGCTCAAGGCTGTGGATAACCAGCAGGTCAAGGCTGGTGATCTATTGTTGAGCATCGACCGCGAGCGTTTCGAGGCGGCGGTGGAGAAGGCCCGGGCCGTGGTCCAGACACGCCAGCAGCAACTGAGCCTGCGCGAACACGAAGCCAGTCGCCGCGCCGCCCTGGGGCCCCAGGCCATCAGTGCCGAACTGCGGGAAAACGCCCAGATCAACGCCGGCATCGCCCGCGGCGAACTGCGCGAAGCCCAGGCCGAGGCCAAGGTCGCCGAGCTCAACCTGGCCCGCAGCCAGGTCCTGGCCCCCCGCAGCGGCCACATCACCAACCTGCGCCTGGCCGAAGGCAACTACGTGAATGCCGGGCAGCCGGTCATGGCGCTGATCGACGACTCGACGTTCTATGTGCAGGCCTATTTCGAAGAAACCAAATTGCCCAGGATTCGTGTGGGCGATCCGGTCAAGATCTGGCTGATGAGTGCCGGCCATGCGCTGGAGGGTCACGTCGAAAGCATCAGCCGCGGCATTACCGACCGCAACACCAACCCCGATGCGCAGTTGCTGGCGGAGGTGGAGCCGACCTTCAACTGGGTGCGCCTGGCCCAGCGGATCCCGGTGCGGATCAAGTTGGACAAGGTGCCGGAGGGCGTGAACCTGAGCGCCGGGATGACGGCGAGCGTGCAGGTGCAGGAGGGCCAGCAATAACTTGTGGGAGCGAGCTTGCTCGCGATGGCGGCCGGACATTCTCCATCGGGGTCGACTGTCCGACCTCATCGCGAGCGAGCTCCCACAAGGTCACGCAGAAGCTGTTAGCCAATGCTGATCGCCGGCAACGTCGGCAAGGTCACGGTCTGCTGCTTGCGTGGGGCGAGGATTTCGGCTTCGCCGTCCACCACCAGCTCGTCGCGCTGGTTGAACACGCGGGTGGCGATGCGTACGCGAAACTTCGGCATCTTTTCCAGGATCTCCAGGCGCACGGTCAGGGTGTCGCCGATTTTCACCGGTTTCTGGAAGCTCATCTGCTGGCCGATATAGATCGTGCCCGGCCCAGGCAGCTCGCACGCCACCGCTGCGCTGATCAGCGCACCGCTGAACATGCCGTGGGCGATGCGCTCCTTGAACATGCTCGCCGCGGCGAATTCGGCGTCCAGGTGCACCGGGTTGTGATCGCCCGACATCGCCGCGAACAGCTGGATGTCGCGCTCCTCGACGGTCTTGCTGTAGCTGGCGGTCTGGCCGATTTCGAGGGCTTCGTAAGGGGTGTTGGTAACCTGGGTCATCTGTTTCAGATCCTGTGGAATAAAGGAAAACGCTGCAAGCCTACTCGCTGCGTGGCGGCCGCTTGTGGTCCAGGGCCTGGGCAATCCAGGCCAGCACGTCGGCGGTCACTTCATCGCGGTTGGTTTCATTGAACAATTCGTGCCGGGCCTGCGGGTAAATCGTCAATTGCAGGTGCTGGCTGCCGGCGTCGCGCAGGGCGTCGGCCAGATCCTTCAGACGCTTGCCTTCGCTCACCGGATCACATTCGCCACCGATCACCAGCAAGGGCAGGCCCGGATCGATCTGGGCGAGATTGGACGCTTTGCTGATTTGCTGCAAGCCGCCGAGCAGGTCGACCCACAGTTGATTGGTGCAGCGAAAGCCGCACAGCGGGTCGTGGATGTATTTGTCGACTTCGGCCGGATCGCGACTGAGCCAGTCGAAGGGGGTACGGGTCGGTTTGAATTTCTTGTTGAAACTGCCGAACGACAACCACTCGATCAAGGCACTGCGCCCCGTCGCACCCTGGCGCCGGCGTTCGAAGCGGGCGATCAGGCGAGCGCTGCGATAGAGCACCACCGGCTGGAAGTTCGAACCGCTGAGAATCGCCCCGTGCAGGCTGGCGCTGTGATGCAGCAGGTAACCCTGGGCGATGTAGCTGCCCATGCTGTGGCCCAGCAGCAGGATGGGCGTATCCGGGTGCTGCTGGCCGATGTGATGGTTGAGGCTGGCCAAATCACCCACGACCTTGGCCCAGCCGTCCTCGTCGGCAAAGTGGCCGAGCATCGCTTCTTCGCCAGTCTTGCCATGGCCGCGCTGGTCCATCCCATAGACACCGTAGCCTTCGTCGCACAGCGCCTGGGCCAGGCGGGCGTAGCGGCCGCTGTGTTCGGCCATGCCATGGGCCAGCATGATCACCGCCAACGGGGCGGTTTCGGGCAGCCACTGGTTGACGAACAGGCGGCTATGGTCGGTCGCGGTCAGCCAGAACGTTTGGTGGATCATGGCGATTCCTTTGCACAAAGTCAGACGCAGCGTCGCTGCATTGTATAGCGCATCCGTTGCGTCTCGCCTGATCAGGCCACACCATGGCAAGAAGATTCACACAATCTATGACGCAGGTTGCCATATTTGCCTGATTGGCCATAGCTGCTAGTGTCCCAAGAGCTCCGCCTCTGCAAGCGATACAGACGCGGCCCGGACATGCTCAGGTAAAGAGGACAAAAACAATGCAGCCTGATTTCTGGAATGACAAACGCCCGGCCGGCGTGCCCCTGGATGTCGACCTGGGGACCTACAAGTCGGTGATCGAGGTGTTCGAGCGTTCCTGCAAGAAATTTGCCGACCGTCCGGCGTTCAGCAACATGGGGGTGACCCTCACCTATGCCGAGCTCGAGCGCTACAGCGCGGCCTTCGCCGGCTACCTGCAAACCCATACCGACCTGGCGCCTGGCGATCGTATCGCGGTGCAGATGCCTAACATCCTGCAGTACCCGATCGCCGTGTTCGGTGCCTTGCGCGCCGGGCTGATCGTGGTCAACACCAACCCGCTGTATACCGCGCGGGAAATGCGTCATCAGTTCAAGGACTCCGGTGCCCGGGCGCTGGTGTACCTGAACATGTTCGGGCAGAAAGTCCAGGAGGTGTTGCCCGATACAGACCTGCAGTACCTGATCGAAGCGAAGATGGGCGACCTGATGCCCACCGCCAAGGGCTGGCTGGTCAACACGATGGTGAGCAAGGTCAAGAAAATGGTCCCGGCCTATTCGCTGCCCCAGGCCATTTCATTCAAGAGCGCCTTGCGCCTGGGACGCGGCCAGGGCATCAAGCCGCTGAACGTCAGCCTCGACGATATTGCGGTATTGCAATACACCGGTGGCACCACCGGGTTGGCGAAGGGCGCGATGCTGACCCACGGCAACCTGGTGGCCAACATGCAACAGGCCCGGGCCTGCCTGGGGCAGCTCGGCGAGGACGGCCAGCCGCTGCTGCGTGAAGGCCAGGAGGTCATGATCGCGCCTCTGCCGCTGTACCATATCTATGCGTTCACGGCGAACTGCATGTGCATGATGGTGACCGGCAACCACAACGTGCTGATCACCAATCCACGGGACATCGGCGGCTTCATCAAGGAACTGAAGAACTGGCGTTTCTCGTTGTTGCTGGGGCTCAACACGCTGTTCGTGGCGTTGATGGACCATCCGGATTTCAAGACCCTGGATTTTTCCCACCTCAAGGTCACCAACTCCGGCGGCACCGCGTTGATCAAGGCCACCGCCGAGCGCTGGCAGCAGCTCACCGGTTGCGGCATTACCGAGGGCTATGGCCTGACCGAAACCTCACCGGTGGCAAGTGCCAATCCTTACGGTGGCAAGTCTCGACTGGGCACGGTGGGGATGCCGGTGCCTGGTACGCTGATGAAAGTGATCAACGACGATGGCCTCGAGCAGCCCCTGGGCGAGCGCGGCGAGCTGTGCATCAAGGGGCCGCAGATCATGAAAGGCTATTGGAACAAGCCCGAGGCCACGGCCGAAGTGCTGGACAGCGAGGGCTGGTTCAAGTCTGGCGATATCGCGGTGATCGACCCGGACGGGTTCGTGCGCATCGTCGACCGCAAGAAGGACATGATCATCGTCTCGGGTTTCAATGTGTACCCCAACGAGATCGAAGACGTGGTGATGGCCCATCCCAAGGTGGCCAACTGCGCGGTGATCGGCGTGCCGGACGAGCGTTCGGGGGAGGCGGTGAAGCTGTTCGTGGTGGCGCGTGAGGCCGGGGTCAGCCTCGAAGAACTCAAGGCCTACTGCAAGGAAAACTTCACCGGCTACAAGATTCCCAAGCACATCGTGTTGCGGGATTCATTGCCGATGACCCCAGTGGGCAAGATCCTGCGGCGGGAGTTGCGGGATATCGCCTGAGGCGCCTGCCTCATGGAAACCCTGTGGGAGCGAGCTTGCTCGCGATAGCGGTAGGTCAGTGACAGAAATGTTGGCTGATACACCGTCATCGCGAGCAAGCTCGCTCCCACCGTTTTTTATGTATTCGGGGTGATTATCCAGGGCTTAGAATTTTTACTCTAAAAATGACCATAAAATATTCATGAGTCATGTTTATGACTGTGGGGGTTGTTTTTGGCTCTAGGCGACCCTTGGCAAAGCTGCTACTCTCGGCGCGCTTTTGTGACTTCTCGGCCTTGATTCAAGCCAGATTCACCAATAAACACACACCAATAATAATCGCATCAAATGCGGTGAGAATTCGCGTTGCTGAGGAGTGGGCTTCCATGATCGAAGACTTTTGGAAGGATAAGTACCCAGCTGGGATTGCTGCCGACATCAATCCAGACGAGTATCCGAATATTCAGGCGGTGTTGAAGCAGTCCTGCCAACGCTTTGCCAACAAGCCGGCATTCAGCAACCTCGGCAAGACGATCACCTACGGTGAGCTCTACGAGTTGTCCGGGGCGTTTGCCGCGTACCTGCAACAGCATACCGATTTACAGCCGGGCGATCGAATCGCCGTGCAGCTGCCCAACGTTCTCCAGTACCCGGTGGCCGTGTTCGGTGCGATCCGTGCCGGGCTGATCGTGGTCAACACCAACCCGCTGTACACCGCGCGGGAAATGGAACACCAGTTCAACGACTCCGGTGCCAAGGCCCTGGTGTGCCTGGCGAACATGGCGCACCTGGCGGAAACCGTGGTACCGAAGACAGGCGTCAAGCACGTCATCGTCACCGAAGTCGCCGACCTGCTGCCGCCGCTCAAGCGCCTGTTGATCAACAGCGTGATCAAGTACGTCAAGAAAATGGTCCCGGCTTATCACTTGCCCAAGGCCGTCAAGTTCAACGACGTGCTGAGCAAAGGCCACGGCCAGCCGGTGAACGAAGCCAACCCCACCAGCGACGACGTGGCTGTGCTGCAATACACCGGCGGCACCACTGGCGTGGCCAAGGGCGCGATGCTCAGCCACCGCAACCTGGTGGCGAACATGCTGCAGTGCAAGGCGCTGATGGGCTCCAACCTCAATGAGGGTTGCGAGGTGCTGATCACGCCACTGCCGCTGTACCACATCTATGCCTTCACCTTTCATTGCATGGCGATGATGCTGATCGGCAACCACAATATCCTGATCAGCAACCCGCGCGACCTCTCGGCGATGGTCAAGGAACTGTCGAAGTGGAAGTTCAGCGGTTTCGTCGGCCTCAATACGCTGTTCGTGGCCCTGTGCAACAACGAAGCCTTCCGCAAGCTGGACTTCTCGGCACTGAAAGTCACCCTGTCCGGTGGCATGGCCCTGCAACTGGCCGCGGCCGAGCGCTGGAAAGCGGTGACCGGTTGCCCGATCTGCGAAGGTTATGGCATGACCGAAACCAGCCCGGTGGCCACCGTCAACCCGATCCAGAACATCCAGATCGGTACTATCGGCATTCCCGTGCCGTCGACGCTGTGCAAGGTGATCAATGACGCGGGCGTCGAGCAGCCATTGGGCGAAATCGGCGAGTTGTGCGTGAAAGGTCCCCAGGTGATGAAGGGCTACTGGCAGCGTCAGGAAGCCACCGACGAGATCCTCGACAGCGAAGGCTGGCTCAAGACCGGTGACATTGCGCTGATCCAGCCGGACGGCTACATGCGCATCGTCGATCGCAAGAAGGACATGATCCTGATCTCCGGTTTCAACGTGTACCCCAACGAACTGGAAGATGTGCTGGCAACCCTGCCGGGCGTGCTGCAATGCGCGGCCATCGGCGTGCCGGACGAAAAATCCGGCGAGGCGATCAAGATCTTCATCGTCGCACGGCCGGGTGTGACGTTGACCAAGGAACAGGTGATGGAACACATGCGTGCCAACGTCACCGGCTACAAGGTGCCCAAGGCCGTGGAGTTCCGCGATGCCTTGCCGACCACCAACGTGGGCAAGATCCTGCGCCGCGAGTTGCGGGATGAAGAACTCAGGAAGCTGGGGTTGAAGAAGTAAGACCGTTGCCAACAAAAAGCCCCGCTGATACGGGGCTTTTTGTTGGGCGATGACCTGAAGCGAGAGCGCTTGTGTGGCGAGGGAGCTTGCTCCCGCTGGGCTGCGCAGCAGCCCCCTGCGATTCTACTGACACACCGCAAGGGCCGCTGCGCGTCCAGCGGGAGCAAGCTCCCTCGCCACAGGGAACCGGTGCTTCTCGGGTCCGGTTACAACCGGAACTGCGCAAAGTCCAGGTTGGTGCCACCCGGCCGCATGTCCTGCAGGTAGGCGTCCTTGTCGGCGCTCAGTTCCAGGCTCAGGGCGGCCTTGCGTTTGCCCTGGTTGCGCACTTCCAGGCCTTCCATTTTTTCCCGCAGGAACACGGTCGGCACCTTCAAGTGCAGCAGCTCATCGGTGGCCGGCGTGTGCAGCAGCAGGTGGATCCATTCGTATTGACCGATGGCCAGGCGCGCCACCGGGATATCGAACCAGAAAATGTTGCGGTTGCGGTTCAATTCGCTGAAATGGCAGTTGTTGACGCCCAGTACGGCGCCGCCCAGTTCCTGGTTCCTGCGGGCGATGGCCTGCTTTTTATCGAGTTTCATAACGTTCCTACGGGGTTGGAGCTTCAAGCCACAGCCTGAATACGTGGGGCATTCTCGGGGGTTGATCGACAAACATAAAGTGCAACCTGCATTCGACGATGAAATGTGCCGCTGAAAAAAATGAAACTCCCGGCAAACGGCCCCGGTCAACCCTTATGTAATGACTTTTCGTACCGTTGTTCACAGGAGAGACATCATGGGTAGCACGAGCGATAAAGTGAAGGGCGTTGCCAACGAAGCCGTCGGCAACATCAAGCAAGGCGTCGGCAAGGCCACCGACAATGACCGTATGCGCGCCGAGGGCGTGGTCCAGGAGAAAAAAGGCGAGGCCCAACAAGCCGTGGGCAAGGCCAAGGATGCGGTCAAGAAAGGCGTCGACAAGGCATAACCCGCCTGTAGTAAAACGATTGGAACGGTCATCTGCGGGTGGCCGTTTTCATGTCGGCTCGAACTTGCGCCGGGGAAATTGTTCCAAAGTCGCCAAACAGGTTACTTTGTCTTGGATAACAACCCCATGAGTCGCCAGGCGACCTTCCTTTTTTGCGGCGAAAGGAGACGCACATGATGTTTCCGGCCTTGAAAGGCTTACCTTTGCATCGTGTGATGATGCGTACCGTGACCGAGTTCGTCGACGACGAGATGTCGACCTACGCCTCGGCACTGGCCTACCAGATGCTGTTTTCGCTGTTCCCCTTCATTCTCTTCCTGATTGCCCTGATCGGTTTCCTGCACCTGCCGGACTTCTTCTCCTGGCTGCGCCTGCAATCGGAGCTGGTGCTGCCGCCCCAGGCCCTGGAGCAGGTCAACCCGGTGATCGACCAGCTCCAGCAGTCCAAGGGTGGCTTGTTGTCAGTGGGTATCGTCATTGCCTTGTGGACCGCTTCGGCGGGCGTGCGGCTGATGATGAGCGCGATGAACGCCGCCTACGACGTGGTGGAAGGCCGTCCGGCCTGGAAGCGCTTCCCGCTGTCGATTTTCTACACGGTCGGCATCGCCGGCATGCTGCTGGCCGCTGCGGCGCTGATGGTGCTCGGGCCGCAGGTGATGGGCTGGATCGCGGCCCAAGTCGGCCTGGAGGAGTTCATCGTCACGCTCTGGACGATCGTGCGCTGGCCGGTGATCGTGTTCTTGCTGATGGTGGCCGTGGCACTGATCTATTACGTGATGCCCGACGTCAAGCAGGAGTTTCGCTTCATCACGCCGGGGTCGGTGCTGGCGGTGGTGGTGTGGATCATCGCTTCCCTGGGCTTCGCGTTCTACGTCAAGACCTTTGCCAACTACAACGCCATGTATGGCAGCATCGGCGCGATCATTGTGTTGTTGCTGTATTTCTATATTTCTTCGGCGGTACTGTTACTCGGCGCGGAGATGAATGCGGTGATCGAGCACATGTCCACCGAGGGCAAGAACCCGGGTGAAAAGAGCGCGGGCGAGCACGAAAAACAGCATGTGTCGGGCCTGGGGCGCGACCATTCCATCCCTCAAACCCACCCTGACGAAGCCCGACCATGATCCGTGAAATCCTGAAAATGGGCGACGAACGCCTGCTGCGCATCGCCCCGCCGGTGCCCGCCGAAATGTTCGACAGCCCGGAATTGTGGCAATTGATCGACGACATGTTCCAGACCATGGAAAGTGTCGGCGGCGTCGGCCTGGCGGCGCCGCAGATCGGCATCGACCTGCAACTGGTGATCTTCGGCTTCGAGCACAGCGAGCGTTACCCCGACGCCGAGGCGGTGCCCCAGACCATCCTGATCAACCCACTGATCACCCCCCTGGGCCCGCAGATGGAAGAGGGCTTCGAAGGTTGCCTGTCGGTGCCGGGCCTGCGCGGTGCGGTCGAGCGCTACCAACACATCCGCTATGAAGGCTTCGATCCCAAGGGCGAGCCGATCGTGCGTTACGCGTCGGGCTTTCATGCGCGGGTGGTGCAGCATGAATGCGATCATCTGATCGGGCGCTTGTACCCGTCGCGCATCACTGATTTCAGCAAGTTCGGCTTTACCGAAGTGATGTTCCCGGACCTGGACCCCACCGCCGACGATTGATACCCACCCCTGAACCCTGTGGGAGCGAGCTTGCTCGCGATGGTGGTGTGTCAGCCGCCATTGATGCAGCTGACCTGACGCAATCGCGAGCAAGCTCGCTCCCACAATGGACTGCGTTGATTCAGGGTTTTGCAGGCTCCCACCCCATCGCAATCATCGGCTTGCTGCGGGCATACCGGCTCAGGCGTTCGGCCATCGCATAGGGCAGTTCAGGGTTGAAGCTGAAACCACGCCGCTCATAAAAACCGCGCAAGTCCGGGTGGCAGAACAGCCATACCGGCTTGTCCACCCCGTTCACCGCTTCAGCGATCAATCGCGCGGCAATGCCCTGGACGCGGTACGCCGGGTCGACGAACAACCCCGTCAACCAATGCCCGCCCGACACTGGGCGCAAGCACAGGGCGGCGACGATCTCATCGCGCCGTGCCACCCACAGCTGCGCGTCACGCACTGCTTTCATCGAGGATTGGTGGGCGCGGTAAAACTTGTTCATCAGCGGCCAAAGCGATGCTTCGAGCGCTGCGTAATGGATTTCGGACATGGCGGGGTCGTGGCGCAGAAGGGGGAGGCGATTATAAAAGAACGCGAGTACGGCGATAGGTGTATACCTGACTTCACATCCCGTATGACTGGAGTACGTATCATGGCCAAAGGCATGGATTCAAAAAAAGCGGCAAAGAAAAAACCGGCGAAGACTGCCGATGAAAAGCGCGCCGACAAGAAAACCAAGAAGGTGAACCTGTTCGGTCATTGAACCGGTATCGCCTTGGCGGGCCTCAGGTTGAGCTGGGGCGGTCACCCCAGCTCAAATGCTCTGGCCTGTACCGAGGCTCAAAGCGAGGCGAGAAACATGTCCATGGCCGCGGCTTTGTCGCCCGTGCGGCTCTCCTGGGCCTTTTCCACTTGGGCTATCGCTGACTTGTCCTGCATGCGTTGGGCAATTTCCTGGCTGACCGCCATCTGCTTCTCGGGCGGCATCGCCTCGAACTCTTCCTCGGTAATGCCCATCTCTTCGAGAATGCTGTCGCGCAGGCGCTCTTCGGGCGTCTTGCTCATGTAGTCCTTGAACTGCGCCGTGGCGGAGCCGCCAAGTGTCGTGGCCTCTTCAGGCGTTGACGAAGCCACGGTTTGCAATTGCACGCGCGTCTTGGCGAACGCCTCATCCACCTTGTCGCTGATGGCGGTGGCGGCATTGACCTGTTGCGTGGCTCGTTGGGTGAAGGAATCCTGGACCTGGGCACTGCCTTGGCTGGCCTGGGCCTGGACGTTATCGCGCAACGCCTGCAACGCGGCGCTTTGCAGGCCGCTGGCGGCTTCGGCGGTGGGATCTTCGCCCGGGCGTTTGAGTGGCAAGACCATCGCTTGCTGTTTGGCACTGACCAACATGATGAACACCTGTAGGTAATGGCTGAGCGATGGGCAGGAGCAATTCCCATGCCGCCTTCGCAAGGCCCGTATTCCAAGGGGTGTGGACAAGCGCGCGGCGAGCGGGGCGGCCAACCCTTGCCGTCGGACGGCATGGATCGACCGCTTGAGCGAGGCGCCTCAGGTGCTTTCGCGAACCTTGAGCTCGAAACCCAGGTCCACCACCGGCTGCGCGATGCGGTTGCCGGCCATCAGCGTCAGCATCTGTTCGGCGGCGCGGCGACCGATGGCCTCCCGTGGGGTGCTGATGCTGCTCAGGCGCGGCACCATATGGGCCGACGCGGGCAAGTCGTTGAAGCCCAGCACCGAGACCTGCTCGGGGATCTTGATGCCGCAGCGCAGTGCTTCGAACAGGGCGCCGTGGGCCAGGTCGTCGTTGCCGAAGAAGATCGCATCGACGTCCGGGTGGCTGCCGAGCAATTGCAGGAACAATTCCCCGCCCAGGCCCACCGAGGATGGACGCGGGGTCAGCAGTTCCAGGTCCGGGTCATACAAACCGGCTTGCTGCAGGGCGCGGCGAAAGCCTTCACCGCGCAGCAGGGTGCGCTGGTCCAGTTGCGCGCCGATGTAGGCCAGGCGCTTGCGGCCCTTGGAAATCAAGTGCTCGGCCGCCGTTTCGCCAGCCTTGAGCTGGGAAAAACCGACGCAATTGAGCCCGGCGCCGGGGTCCAGTTCCATCATGTACACGCACGGGATGTTGCTGGCCTCGATCATGCGGCGGGCGCTTTCGGTGCGGTCGAAACCGGTCAGCAGCAAACCCCTTGGCTGATAGGCCATGTAGTTGCGCAACAGGTCTTCTTCCTCGTCCCGGGAGTAGTGGTAGTTGCCGATCACCACTTCGAAACCCTTGGGCCGCAGCACCCGATGGATGGCTTCCAGGGTGTCGATGAACAACAGGTTGGACAACGACGGCACCAGCACCACCACCGAATGGCTCTGGGCCGAAGCCAGGGCGCGGGCGGCGGGATTGACGACGTAGTTGAGTTCCACGGCGGCCTGGCGGACTTTTTCCACCAGTTCCGAGGCGACGGTGCTGACGCCACGCAGGGCACGGGAGGCGGTGATAGGGCTGACACCGGCCAGGCGTGCGACTTCGTTGAGCGTGGGGCGACCGGTGGTGCGCGTATTCTTATCGTTTTTAGGGACGGTCATCAGGGCGGCTTGCCAAACAAAAATCAAGGTACTAAGGTAGCGCTGTCTCGACGCCGCTGCAAATGCGTGAGCGGGGGTTGCCTGATCCCTCGTCCGTGGGTGTCGTGAACGAACATGCTGCAACCACAAAAATGACAAGAAGGCGTCGGCAACTTCTGCTTTTGCTGCGGTGTCATAACTGGCAAAGGTAGCGCTGTCTGCGCGCTGAGGTGTTACATGAACAATCCCATCTCCGCCCTGGTCATCATGGGCGTTGCCGGTTGCGGCAAAACGTGCGTCAGCCAGGCCCTGTGCCAGTTGAGCGGCGCCACCGCCATCGAAGGCGACACGTTCCACCCCGCGGCCAACATCCAGAAGATGAGTGCCGGTATCCCCTTGAACGACGACGACCGTGCCGGCTGGCTCGACAGCCTGTGCGACGAGTTGCGCCGTGTCGATGCCACGGGCGAGCGTCCGGTGCTGACCTGCTCGGCCCTCAAGCACAGTTATCGCGAGCGCCTGCGCAGCGCCTTGCCCGGCCTGGGTTTCGTATTCCTTGAATTGCCCCCCGAAGTGGCCGCCGACCGCGTTTCCCATCGTCCCGGCCATTTCATGCCGTCGACCCTGATCGACAGCCAGTTCGCCACCCTTGAATCCCCTGTCGGCGAGCCCCTGACCCTGGCTCTGGACGCGTCCAGCCACAGCGTTGACGAACTGGCACAGCAGGCTTACGTCTGGTGGTTGGCCCACGGTTTGAAGCTGGCCAGCTGAGTTTCAAAAAATTTGCGTCAGAAAGATAGCGCTGTCCCGACGACTCATAAATAACTGCTTCAATAACAACAACAAATCAGGAGACACCTCCCATGTTCGGCATGTCCCACGAGACGTTCCTACTGCTTGATGCAGTGGTCACGGTGATCGGACTCATCGTCCTCATCACCAAGTTCAAATTCCACCCGTTCATTGCGCTGACCATCGCCGCCGCGTTCCTCGGCCTGACGTCGGGCATGCCGACCGGCACCATCATCAAGGCGTTCCAGGACGGCTTCGGTGGCGTGCTGGGCTTTGTCGGCATCATCCTGGCGCTGGGTACGATGCTCGGCAAAATGATGGCCGAGTCGGGCGGGGCCGATCAGATCGCCCAGACCCTGATCCGCGCCTTCGGCAAGGACAAGGTGCAGTGGGCGATGATGTTCGCCGCCTTCCTGGTGGGCATCCCGCTGTTCTTCGAAATCGGCTTCGTGCTGCTGATCCCGCTGGTGTTCATCGTCGCGCGCCGCACCGGCGTGTCGATCATCAAGATCGGTATCCCGCTGCTGGCCGGTCTTTCCGCGGTCCACGGCCTGGTGCCGCCGCACCCGGGGCCGCTGCTGGCGATTGGCATATTTGGCGCTGACATCGGCAAGACCATTCTCTATGGCCTGATCGTCGCGCTGCCGACCGCCATCATTGCCGGCCCGATCTTCGGTACGTTCATTGCCAAGCACATCCCCGGCCATCCGAACCAGGAGCTGGTGGACCAACTGGCCCGCGAGACGAGCGCCGCCGAGCTGCCAAGCTTCAGCATCACCCTGATCACCGTGTTGTCGCCGGTGTTCCTGATGCTGCTCAAGACCTTCGCTGACGTGGCGCTGCCGGACGGCAACCTCTTCCGTGCCTGGATGGACATGATCGGCCACCCGATCTCGGCTTTGCTGCTGGCGTTGTTGCTGTCGCTGTACACCTTTGGCTACAAGCAGGGCATCGGTTCCAGCCAGATGCTCAAATGGCTGGACGCCAGCCTGGCGCCGACCGCCGCGATCATCCTGATCATCGGTGCCGGCGGTGGCTTCAAGCAGATGCTGGTCACCAGCGGCGTGGGCGATGTGATCGGTCACATGGCGGTGAGTGCGCAGATCTCGCCGATCCTGCTGGCGTGGCTGGTGGCGGCGGTGATTCGTATCGCCACAGGTTCGGCGACGGTGGCGACCATTACCGGTGCCGGTATCGTGGTGCCGGTGGTGGGGATGATGCCGGGTGTGAACCGTGAGCTGCTGGTGCTGGCGACCGGTGCCGGTTCGTTGATCCTGTCCCACGTCAACGATGCGGGTTTCTGGCTGGTCAAGCAGTACTTCAACATGACCGTGGCCGAGACCTTCAAGACCTGGACCGCGATGGAAACCATCCTGTCGGTGGTGGGGTTGATCTTTATCCTGCTGCTGTCGCTGGTGGTCTAACCGACAACCTATAACCCATTGTGGGAGCGAGCTTGCTCGCGATAGCGGACTTACATGTTGTACCGCTATCGCGAGCAAGCTCGCTCCCACACGGGTTTCGGGCGATCAGTAGAGCCAGGGCGGGAGCCAACCCCCGCCGCTGGTTTTAGGTCAGGCGTTAGGTTTGCTTACCAACCCATCCGCCCTGAACATCCCACGGATCCCACGCACCGCCTGGCGAATCCGGTCCTGGTTCTCGATCAGCGCAAAGCGCACGTGATCATCCCCATACTCCCCGAACCCCACCCCCGGCGAGACGCAGACCTTGGCTTCGGCCAGCAGCTTCTTGGCAAACTCCAACGAACCCAGGTGCGCATAGGCCTCGGGAATCTTGGCCCAGACGTACATCGATGCCTTCGGGTTCTCTACCATCCAGCCCAGCTCATGCAGGCCCTTGACCAGCACGTTGCGGCGCTGGCGGTACTGCTCGGCGATGTCGCGCACGCATTGCTGGTCGCCTTCGAGGGCGGCGATGGCGGCCACTTGCAGCGGCGTGAAGGTGCCGTAGTCGTGGTAGCTCTTGATCCGCGCCAGGGCGTTGACCAGTTCCGGGTTGCCCACCATGAACCCGATGCGCCAGCCGGCCATGTTGTAGCTCTTGGACAGGGTGAAGAACTCCACCGCGATGTCTTTCGCGCCCGGCACTTGCATGATCGACGGGGCTTTCCAGCCGTCATAGACGATGTCGGCGTAGGCCAGGTCGTGGATCACCAGCACGTCGTACTGCTTGGCCAGGGCGATGACCCGCTCGAAGAAGTCCAGCTCCACGCACTGGGCGGTGGGGTTGGACGGAAAGCCGAGGATCATCATCTTCGGCTTGGGGATCGAGCCGCGAATGGCCCGCTCCAGTTCGTCGAAGAAATCCACTCCAGGCACCAACGGCACCGAGCGCACCTGGGCGCCGGCGATCACCGCGCCGTAGATGTGGATCGGATAGCTGGGGTTGGGCACCAGCACCGTGTCGCCCTGGTCCAGGGTGGCCAGCATCAGGTGGGCCAGGCCTTCCTTGGAACCGATGGTGACGATGGCTTCGGTTTCCGGGTCGATGTCCACCTCATAGCGGTCCTTGTACCAGCGCGAAATGGCGCGGCGCAGGCGCGGGATGCCTTTGGAGGTGGAATAACCGTGGGTGTCTTCACGCTGGGCGACGGTGACCAGTTTTTCCACGATGTGTGGAGGCGTGGCGCCGTCGGGATTACCCATGCTCAAGTCGATGATGTCTTCGCCGCGCCGACGCGCAGCCATCTTCAGCTCGGCAGTGATATTGAATACATATGGGGGGAGTCGATCGATGCGCGCAAAGCGGCGCGGCGAACCTTGTTCGGCCATTGTTGCCTCGAGATACGTGAGCGCCCGGAACCGTCCGAGCGACGTTGGCCACTGCGGTGGCCTGCGGCGCAAGATAATCGGGCGGATGTCGGATTGTCCAGTAGCCGCGGCGAACTATTTTCGACGACACTGTCGCCCTGGCCGCGGCGCCATCGATGGTCGCAGCGGCTTGTTGAACCTGTCTCACCCAATCCTGATGGAACGAATGATGGAATTTTCCAGCGGCTTCCTGCTGAGCCTTTCGCTGTGCCTGGACATTGGCGTGGCCAATATCGCGATGATCACCCTGGCGATGCAGCGCGGCTATTTCCAGGGGTTCGCCCTGGGCCTGGGCACCTGCGTGGGCGATCTGATCTATGCCGTCCTGGCCTTGGCCGGCATGACCGTGTTGCTGCAATACGAAGCGGTGCGCTGGGTGCTGTGGGTCGGCGGCTCGGTGCTGTTGCTGTACTTCGCGGCCAAGATGATCCACTCGGCGATCTATCACAGCGCGGTATTGGCCGAGGCCGGTGAAGTGCAGGGCAACTCTTCGCGCCAGGAGTTCTTGCGCGGGATTTTCCTGGCCATGTCATCGCCCAGTGCCATCCTCTGGTTCGCGGCGGTGGGCGGTACGCTGATCGCCCGTTCGGGCGGCGGAACCTTGCTCAGCTCGGCGCTGTTTCTCAGTGGTTTTCTCTGCGCCGGGCTGCTGTGGTGCGCGGCTTTGTGCCTGGCGGCGACCCAGGGTGGCAAACTGTTGGGGGATAAATTGTTGCGTTATTCCTATTGGGCATCCGCCGCGATCTTCTGCTATTTCGCGGTGTACGTGATTGTTTCTGGCTACAACGAGTTTGTAGGAAGCGCCGTCACCGCGGCCCTGCCTGGCATCTGACAAGCGAAACGGCCCTGGCAATCACGGTTTGGCTTCTATACTGCCAAGCCCGACTTCACGTTTTGCTGGAGTGTTGCCGCATGGAAAAGCCCGAACGCGATTACACAGCCGTGCCACGCTTTGAACAGGGACGTTTTCAGCTCATCGCCGGCTTTGGTGCTCGGTTTACCCAGGACACCGCCCAAGACATCCCTTTGCTCTGGGAAAAGTTCCTGCCCTGGCTCGGCAAGGTGCCAGGGCAGAAAGATGAAGTGACCTACGGTGTGTGTTGCAACCCGGACGGGAAGGGTGGGTTCGAATACATCGCCGGCGTGGAAATCAGCCGGCTCGACGATTTGCCGGAGCAATACCGCTGGATCGAAATCCAGCCAGGCCATTACGCGGTCTTCGAACACAAAGGGCCATTGAAAAAGCTGCCGGATACGTTCCAATACATCTGGAAAGAGTGGCTGCCCCATTCCGGTTACGAAGCGGCGGGTCAGCCTGAATTCGAGCGCTACAGCGAAGACTTCAACCCCCGGACCGGCCAAGGCACCCTGGAAATCTGGATCCCGCTCAAGCCAAGCTGATCGGCGCAGTCCCCTGTGGGAGCGAGCTCGCTCGCGAGAGCGTCAGGTCAGCCGCTTTGATGTTGACTGAAACACCGCTATCGCGAGCAAGCTCGCTCCCACATTCGGCGCCTATCGATCGTTGATTCTGTTTGTCAGAACACCAACCCCATCCGCCGCTCATACCCGATGCGGCCCTTGTAGGCTTCGCCACTGTCGACCCAGCCCAGGCGGGCGTACAGGCCAATGGCCGAGACGTTATCGGGATCGACCGAGAGCTCCAATCCGTGGATGTCCGGCCAGGCGGCTCGTGCCACGGCGGGCAGCGCCTGCAGGCAGGCCTTGCCATACCCTTTGCCCTGGGCCCGGTGGTCGACTTGCAAGGCATGCAGGGTGGCGCTGTGCTCGTTGGCCCAGGCCGGCAGTACCGGCGGGCGCTTGAGCAGCAGGAAGGCCACTGGCACGTCCCCAGCCAATAGCGCAAAGCCTTTGACCCCCGGGCCGGGCCGGGACAGCAGCATGTGCAGGGCGCCATGAATATCGCCGGCGAACTTGATCTGTTCGGGGTGGAGTTCGATGGCGCTGACCTGTTCACGTTGCAGCGCGGTCAGGTCTTCGTAGGGGACGAGTCGAGCGGTCACAGAAACGTCCAATGTGTGCCGGCAGAATAGGACTTGGATTCTAGCGAATTTTCTCTTTGAATTATTTTTGTTGGATTGTCGATTCGCTGTTTCTCCAAACGACAAAGGGTGTCTTCAACAAAAAACTGCGGAGAATCACCATGAATACCCAAGCCACTGAAACCCAGATCCAGGCCTTGATCGACACCTACCGCCAAGCCGTCATGGCCAAGGACGTCGAAAAAGTCATGGCGCTCTATGACGAGAGCATTGTCTCGTTCGATGCCATCCAGGCCCTGCAATTCAAGGGCAAGACCGCTTACCGGGCCCATTGGCAAGCGTGTATGGAAATGTGCCCCGGCCCGCACAAGTTCGACTTTCATCAGGTCAAGATTACCCCGGCCGACAACATCGCCTTTGCCCACTGGCTGGCCTATTGCGGCGGCACCAACGAAAAAGGCGAGGAGCAGGCCTGCTGGATGCGTGTGACGGCCTGCTACCAGCGTGTAGCCGGACAATGGCGGATCGTCCATGAACATTGGTCCGCTCCGTTCGACCCGATGGCCGGGACGGCGCTGTTCGACCTGCAACCCTGATCGTCGGTTTTTTCGCCGAGCGTCATTCTGCCGTCCATAGTTGATCAGTCCGAACACGGAGCCTTCCATGAAGTACCTATGCCTGGTGTATAGCAACGAACAGACGCTGCACAACTCGCCCGACAGCCCGGAGGACGCCGAGTGCATGGCCTATGCCGAATCGATCCAGGGCAGTGGGCGCATGCTGGCCGCCGAAGCCCTGGAGTCGGTACAGACCGCCACCACGGTGCGCATGCGTGGCGGCAAGCTGTCGATCACCGACGGCCCCTTCGCCGAAACCAAGGAGCAACTGGCGGGCTTCTACCTGATCGACGCCAAGGACCTCAACGAAGCCATCCAGGTCGCCGGCAATATCCCGGCGGCCCGGGTCGGTTGCGTTGAAGTGCGACCGGTACGCCAACTGAACCCCTGAACAACAATCACAAACAGGATTTCATTCATGAACCTCACTGCTGCCCCTTACGCGTTATCCGTCAGCCGGGCAATCGATCGCCAGGCACACGATGCCATGGGTTTCCCTGAGGGTTGGGGCCAGGGCCGGCTTGAGACACTGGTTACCCAAGGCATGCCCGACTGATGTCGGTCGAAACGGTCAAGGCGCGGGTCGAGCAGGTTTATCGGCAAGACTCGCGGCGGATCCTGGCGACGCTGATTCGCCTGCTGGGTGACTTCGATCTGGCGGAAGAGGCTTTGCACGAGGCCTTTTTCATTGCGGTCGAGCGTTGGCAGCGCGACGGTGTGCCGGACAACCCACGGGCCTGGCTGGTGTCTGCCGGGCGCTTCAAGGCCATCGACAGTTTGCGCCGGCGCGCGCGTTTCGCCGCGTCCCAACCGATGTTGATCGCTCAACTCGAAGCGCTGGAGCAGGATCCGTGGAGTGACGAAGACGTGGAAGACGATCGCCTGCGGCTGATTTTTACCTGTTGCCACCCGGCCCTGGCGGCGGATGCCCAGGTGCCCCTGACGCTGCGGGAAGTCTGCGACCTGACCACCGAACAAATCGCCCGGGCGTTTCTCGCCGCCCCGGCGGCCATTGCCCAGCGCATCGTGCGGGCCAAGGCGAAAATCCGCGATGCCAGGATCCCCTATCAGGTGCCGTCCCGCGCGGAACTGCCGGAGCGGCTGGACAGCGTTCTGCGGGTGATCTACCTGGTGTTCAACGAAGGGTATTCGGCCTCGATGGGCGCCGAGCTGACTCGCGAAGACCTGACGCGCGAAGCCATCCGTCTCGGGCGTCTGCTGATGGAGTTGCTGCCCGAGGCCGAGGTCATGGGGTTGCTGGCGTTGATGCTGCTGCACGAATCCCGGCGCCCGGCGCGAACGTCGTCGACCGGTGAACTGATTCTGCTGGATGAGCAGGTGCGATCCTTATGGGATGCCGAGCTGATCGCCGAGGGCTGTGCGTTGGTGGAAGCCGCGCTGAAAACCCGACGGTTCGGGCCGTACTGCCTGCAAGCGGCGATTGCGGCGGTGCATGCCGAAGCGCCGACGGCTGAGCAGACCGATTGGCCGCAGATCGTCGGGCTTTATGATGTGCTGCTGCGGGCCGTGCCGTCGCCGGTGATCGAACTCAACCGCGCTGCCGCCCTGGCCAAGCGTGACGGACCGGAAGTCGGCTTGCGCCTGGTCGAGGCGATCCTGGAGCGTGGGGAATTACTCGACTATCACCTGGCCTATTCGGCGCAGGCGGAATTCTGTCGTCAACTGGGACGATTGGACGAGGCGAGGGCGGCGTACCGCCGCGCGCTCGAACTGACGCAGCAGTTGCCGGAACGGCGGTTTATCGAAGGGCGGCTTGCCGGGTTGCAGCCATGAACCACAGTGACGCCCCTTGTGGGAGCGAGCTTGCTCGCGATAGCGGTAGACCAGCCAACATCAATATCGACTGATATGCCCCCATCGCGAGCAAGCTCGCTCCCACAAGGGCAGTGATGACTGATCTCGCATTTTTGAAACACCCGAAACCACTGTGGGAGCGAGCTTGCTCGCGATAGCGGTAGACCAGCCAACATCAATATCGACTGATAGACCCCTATCGCGAGCAAGCTCGCTCCCACAGGTTTTGTGGCTTGGCTGGCTGCGTTGACCCGCAGCCAGCCGGCGTTGATCAGAACTCGTGATCAGCGTTGTCCGGGTTCAGGTCGCTGATGCCCAGTTTGCCCGCAGCCTGTTCGATCGAACCGGTCTGCTTGACCAGTGCGGCGATGGCGTCGCGCACGATCTGGTTACCGGCAGTGTTGCCGGCGGCGATCAACTGGTCGTAGTGCTCACCCTTGTTGGCGTGATCGACCATGACCTGGATCTTGGCTTCGGTGTCGGCCAGGTCGGCCTTGAGCGCGGTGTCCGCGGCCGGGTCGGCCTTGGCGACCAGGGACGACAGGCTGGCGCCGGTCATCTTGGTGCCGTCGACCCGGGTGTATTCGCCCAGGTACACGTTACGCACGCCCTTGGCATCGTAGAAGTGCGAGTTGTGGGTGTTGTCGCTGAAGCAATCCTGCTCGTCTTCCGGCGAGTTGGCTTCCAGGGACACCTTCATGCGCTCGCCCGCCAGTTCACCCAGGGACAGGCTGCCCATGCCGAACAGCATCTTGCGCAGGCCACTTTCGGCCGGCTCGGCTTCCAGGGTGGCGCGGTAGTTGTCGGCCACGTTCGGCTTCCAGTTGCCGACCATTTCCTGCAGGTCATTGACCAGCAGTTGGGTCACGGACTTGAGGTAGGCACGACGACGGTCGTTGTGGCCGCCAGTGGCACCGGCGCCTTCCAGGTAATCCGAAGCGGGGCGATTGCCGGCGCCCGGGCCGGTGCCGTTGAGGTCCTGGCCCCACAGCAGGAATTCGATGGCGTGGTAGCCGGTGGCGACGTTGGCCTCGGAACCGCCCAGCTCGTTCAGGCTGGCGAGTTTTTCCGGGGTGATGTCCTTGACGTCGACCTTGTCTTCGCCAACCTGGACTTCGGTATTGGCGATGATGTTGGCGGTGGCGCCCGGGTTACCCAAGGCGTGCTCGTAGGATTTGTCGACGTAGTCGATCAGGCCTTCGTCCAGGGGCCAGGCGTTCACCTGGCCTTCCCAGTCGTCGATGATGGTGTTGCCGAAGCGGAACACTTCGCTTTGCAGGTACGGTACGCGTGCGGCGACCCAGGCAGCCTTGGCGGCTTTCAAGGTATCGGCGTTCGGCTTGGCCAGGAACGCGTCGACGGCGGTTTGCAGGGTCTTCGCAGTGGATTCGGCATCGCTGTAGACGGCATAGACGATGTCGGCATAGTGCGCGACAACGGCCTTGGCGGCGGCTTCGTCGACTTTGCCGGCGGCAGCAGGGGCGACCGGTGCCGAGGTGCTGGCGGCCGGCGTTGGCGCTTGCGGCGCGGCGGCCTTGTCTTTGCCTTCGCCGCAACCGGCGAGGGAAATAGCGATGGCCAGCAGACTGGCGGTAGCCAGGGGCATACGAATCATGGCGAACATCCTGCTTCGGTGATGGATGGGACAGGCGCGAGGGTGCGCAAAACTGCGACATAATGCGAAAGATTTGCATTATGTGTAAAGGGTTATGGTTGTAAATATTTCTTATTTAATGAAGGGATCGGCAGCGTCTGTAGGAGCTGCCAAGCGAAGCGAGGCTGCGATCTTTCCATTGCCAATCGAGTCTGGAGCGAAAGATCAACAGATCGCAGGCTTCGCCAGTTCCTGCAGGAACGTGGCAGAAGAGAGGAATCAGAGGATGGACACCTTGCTGCGCTCGGCCTGCTTCAGGTAAAGGCCCAATTCCCGCGCCGGTAGCGGCTTGCTGTAGTAGTAGCCCTGACCTTCGTGGCAGCCCTCGGCGATGATGTAGGCTTCCTGCTCGACCGTCTCGACGCCCTCGGCAATGACCTGCATCCCCAGGCTCTTGCCCAATTGGATGATGGCCCGGACGATGGTTGCGTCGTCTTCGTCGTCGAGCAGGTCCTGGACGAAGCTCTTGTCGATCTTGATCTTGTCCAGCGGCAGGCTCTTGAGGTAGCTCAGGGACGAGTAGCCGGTGCCGAAGTCATCGATGGCAATCAGCGCCCCGGAGCGACGCAGGCTCAGCAAGTGCTGGGCCGCGGTGGTGATGTCTTCCATCAGGCCGGTCTCGGTGACTTCCAGCTCCAGGCTGCGTGGCGGCAGCCGGTACATCTGCAGGAGATTGTTCACCACCCGTGGCAGTTCGGCGTGGTGCAATTGCACTGTCGACAGATTGACCGCCATGCGCAGGTCGAGGAAACCCTGGTCGTGCCATTCGCGCAATTGCCTGCACGCCTGGTCCAGCACCCATTCACCGATGGCGATGATGGTGCCGTTCTGCTCGGCCAGGGGAATGAACAGGTCGGGCGGCACCAGGCCGTGCTCGGGATGGTGCCAGCGGATCAGGGCTTCAGTGCCCACCACCCGCAGGTCGCGGTAGCTGATCTGTGGCTGGTACACCAGGGTGAACTGCTCGCGGGCCAGGGCCTCGCGCAGGTCTTTTTCCAGTTCGCGACGGCGGCGCATCTCGCTGTCGACGCTGGCAATGTAGAACTGATAGCGATTGCGCGAGCGGCTCTTGGCCAGGGTCATGGTCTGCTCGGCTTTCTGCAACAGTTTCTCGGTGCTGTCGCCGTCTTCGGGGAAGAGGGTGATGCCGATGGTAGCCCGCAGGCGGATTTGCTGATCGTCGATGGCGAACGGTGCTTCCAGGTCATCGAGGATGCTCTGGGCCAGTTCGGCGGCCTCGTAAGGCTGTTCGATGTCGGCCTGGACCAGGGCGAACTGGTCGCCCCCCAGCCGCGCCAGTGCGCCGAGCCGCCCACTGTGGGCCCGCAGGCGATCGGCCAGGGCCAGCAGCAACTGATCGCCGGTCTGATAGCTGAACTGTTCGTTGATGCCCTTGAAATCATCCAGCCCTACACACAACACCGCCACCCGACGTTGCAGGCGTCCGGCGTCCACCAGGATCTTGTCCAGTTGCTGTTGAAGTTGCTGACGGTTGGGCAGCCCGGTGAGAAAGTCGTACTGGGCCATTCGCAGCAGGCTGTTTTCCGCTTCGTGACGCAGGTGCGTGTTGCGCTCGATGGATTCGAGCAGTTGGTTGGCCGTGTTGATCCACAGGCCCAGTTCGTTTTGCTCGTGGCCGCGCAACTGCGGGATCTTGTGCGCACTGGGGCGATCGGGGTTGATTTCGGTCAGGTGCTCGATGATCCGTGACAACGGCTTGGTCAGCAGCCAGTGATAGACCAGGTACAGCACCAGGCCCATGGCCAGGGCCCGCAGCATCCCGGAGATGAAGATGATCACCGAGCTGACGATGAAACCTTCGCCGTAGGTGGCCGTGTCGAGGGTAATGCTCAGGTCGCCGTAATATTCGCTGTAGGGGCCACGTCCCACCAGCTGCGTGGTGAAGGTGCGCTCCTTGCCCAGGATCAGGTCGGTCAGCCAGCGGCTTTCGGAGTGCTGCAAGGGGCGGGTTTTTTCGGCGAGCATGGTTTCGCGGGGATGGCCGATGGAGGCCATGCGCACGGCTTCGTCCTGGAACAGGCCTTCGATCACTTGCATGCCCATTTCCCGGTCCAGGCTGTAGACGGCCTGGGTCGATGGATCGCGGAACATGTCGAGGATACGCTGGGCGTCACTGGCGACGGCCTGGTTGGTTTTGTAGGCATCGAACACGATCTGGGCGCAGCTCAAGACCATGCCAACGATCAATGCCGAAAGGAGCACGACCCGGAGCAACTTCACAGACAAGCTGTTCTTGAGTTCCAGCTTCAAAGAGTGGTTCCTTGTTCCGTGCGGGTAGCGTCAAGTTGCCATGAGTATTGGCAATCCTGTGATGTCAGTCAAAGGGACAATCAAACACAAGGGTTTTCGCTTGAAACCTGACCGATATACGTTCTTTCCAGAGTGATTGCTCTACGACCATTGTGTCGGTTGAAAGGCACCGCAACTTGAGGCCCGTCGGGATTTTTTCTTGGATTCCAGACACGAGGTATTTGCCTGGCGATCAATTTTGTCGCGCAAAAAAAACCCGGCACGGCGCCGGGTTTCCTTTGTCTGGCATCGAGCTTAGGCAGTAAAGGCTTTGCCTTCGAACTGCTCGGCGACGAATTTCCAGTTGACCAGGTTCCAGAACGCTTCGACGTATTTCGGACGAACGTTGCGGTAGTCAATGTAGTAGGCGTGTTCCCACACGTCGCAGGTCAGCAGCGGGGTGTCGCCGCTGGTCAGCGGGTTGCCGGCACCGATGGTGCTGGCCAGGGCCAGGGAACCGTCAGCCTTTTTCACCAGCCAGCCCCAGCCGGAACCGAAGGTGCCGATGGAGGTCTTGCTGAATTCTTCCTTGAACTTGTCGAACGAACCGAATGCCTTGTTGATGGCTTCAGCCAGGGCGCCGGTTGGTTGACCGCCGGCGTTTGGCGCCAGGCAGTTCCAGTAGAAGGTGTGGTTCCAGACCTGAGCGGCGTTGTTGAAGATACCGCCCGAGGAAGTCTTGACGATTTCTTCCAGGGTCTTGCCTTCGAACTCGGTGCCAGGCACCAGGTTGTTCAGGTTCACGACGTAGGTGTTGTGGTGCTTGTCGTGGTGGTATTCCAGAGTTTCTTTGGAAATGTGTGGCGCCAGTGCGTCGTGTGGATAGGGCAGCGGCGGCAATTCGAAAGCCATGGTGATTCTCCTAATCAGGTCAGTTGCGGTGAGCGCAAGGCCGATCACGGGCGGCCAGACTAGCGCCGGGGAGTTTGTACTCTTTGCGGCGCAGGAGTCGGATCATAGCACCGGGGGTGCGGCATAACCACGCAACAACTGTGTGGAATAGAGGTTCCAGAGCGGTTTGGAATAATCAGCCGGCGACAATCAATTGCATCGCCACGGTAAACATCACCACCGCCACCAACAGGTCCAGGATCCGCCAGGTGCTTGGACGGGCCAACCAGGGAGCCAGCCATGCGGCGCCGATGGCCAGGGTGAGGAACCACAGCAGCGAGGCACTGGCCGCGCCCACCACATAGGCGCCGGGCACGCTCTGCTGGGCCCCGAGGGAACCGATCAGCAGCACGGTGTCGAGGTAGACGTGGGGGTTGAGCAGCGTCACCGCCAGCGCGCTGAGCAACACTGCCCGCAGCGAGCGCACAGCCTGGTTCTCACCCTGTTGCAGGCTCTGCTTCGAACAGGCCCGGCGCAAGGCCAGACTGCCGTACCAGAGCAGGAACGCCGCGCCGCCCCAGCGGGCAATCGACAGCAACAACGGACTCTGGGCCAGCAAGGTCGCCAAGCCGAACACTCCGGCGGCGACCAACAGGGCGTCGCAGGCGATGCACAGCGCCGCGACCGGCAAGTGGTGCTCGCGGCGCAGGCTCTGGGCCAGCACGAATGCGTTCTGGGCGCCGATGGCCATGATCAGCCCGAGCGCCACCAAGAGCCCGTTCACATAGCTTTGCCACATCGTTTTATCCCCCGGTCAGTTGATGAATTGCTGGCCATTCTCCTGTGGCGAGATGTATAAGAAAAACCAATATTGCTGATTGCTCATTAGAGAAACTGATGTTCGATTACAAATTGCTTTCTGCCCTGGCTGCCGTGGTCGAGCAGGCCGGTTTCGAGCGCGCGGCCCAAGTGCTGGGTTTGTCGCAATCGGCCATTTCCCAACGGATCAAGTTGCTGGAGGCGCGTGTCGGTCAGCCCGTTCTGGTGCGTGCCACACCGCCAGCGCCCACGGAAATCGGCCGTCGGTTGCTCAACCACGTGCAACAGGTGCGGCTGCTCGAGCGCGACCTGCAGAGCCTGGTGCCGGCGCTGGATGAAGAGGGGCTGCCGGAGCGTCTGCGCATCGCCTTGAACGCCGACAGCCTGGCAACCTGGTGGGCCGCTGCCGTGGGAGATTTCTGCGCCGACCATCACCTGTTGCTCGACCTAGTGGTAGAAGACCAGACCGTGGGCCTCAAACGCATGCGCGCCGGTGAAGTGGCGGCCTGTGTCTGCGCCAGCGAACGCCCGGTGGCGGGGGCTCGCAGCGTGTTGCTGGGGGCGATGCGCTACCGGGCGTTGGCCAGCCCGGCCTTCATCGCCCGGCACTTTCCCGACGGCGTGCGGGCCGATCAACTGGCTCGTACGCCGGCATTGGTGTTTGGCCCGGATGATTTCCTGCAGCATCGCTACCTTGCGTCCGTGGGCGTGGAGGGCGGTTTCGAGCATCATTTATGCCCCTCGTCCGAAGGTTTCATCCGTCTTGCCGAGGTGGGGTTGGGCTGGGGGCTGGTGCCAGAGCTGCAAGTGCGCGAACAGCTGGAACGAGGCGTGCTGGTGGAATTGTTGGCAGATAAACCGATCGATGTGCCGCTGTACTGGCATCATTGGCGCAATGGTGGGCAGTTGCTCGGCTTATTGACTGAGCGATTGATCGCAGCGGCAAGCAGCACGCTGCAAGCGGTAAGTGAAAAGCGCTTGGCTTGAAGCTTGTGGCTTGTAGCTCGAATCTGATTTTTAGGAGCATGCATGAAGATTTTGGTCACCGGCGCGAGCGGCTTCATTGGCGGGCGCTTTGCGCGTTTCGCCCTGGAGCAGGGCCTGGATGTACGGGTCACCGGTCGCCGGGCCGAGAGCGTGGAACACCTGGTGCGTCGCGGTGCGCAGTTCGTCCAAGGCGATCTGAACGACCCTCTGCTGGCCCGCGACCTGTGCCTGGATGTCGAGGCCGTGGTGCATTGCGCCGGCTCCGTGGGGCTGTGGGGCCGCTACCAGGACTTCCACCAGGGCAATGTCCAAGTCACGGAAAATGTTGTCGAAGCCTGTCTCAAGCAGAAGGTGCGCCGCCTGGTTCATCTGTCCTCGCCGTCCATTTACTTCGATGGCCGTGACCACCTCGGGTTGACCGAAGAACAGGTGCCCAAGCGCTTCAAGCACCCTTACGCCGCCACCAAGTACCTGGCCGAGCAGAAAGTCTTCGGCGCCCAGGAGTTCGGCCTCGAAGTGCTGGCCCTGCGCCCGCGTTTCGTGACCGGCGCCGGTGACATGAGCATCTTCCCGCGCCTGCTGAAAATGCAGCGCAAGGGCCGACTGGCCATTGTCGGCAACGGGTTGAACAAAGTGGACTTCACCAGTGTGCAGAACCTCAACGAAGCGTTGCTCAGCAGCCTGTTGGCCACCGATTCAGCCTTGGGCAAGGCCTACAACATCAGCAACGGCGCACCGGTTCCGCTGTGGGATGTGGTCAATTATGTGATGCGCCAGATGGAAGTCCCACAGGTCCGACGTTATCGTTCCTACGGTCTGGCTTACAGCGTCGCGGCCCTGAATGAAGGTGTCTGCAAACTGTGGCCGGGCCGCCCCGAACCGACGCTGTCGCGCCTGGGCATGCAGGTCATGAACAAAAATTTCACCCTGGATATCAGTCGCGCCCGGCATTATCTCGATTACGATCCGCAGGTCAGCCTGTGGACCGCCCTCGATGAATTTTGCGCCTGGTGGGGTGTCCAAACAGCCCGCTGATCGGCCCATCATGAACCGAGTGCCAGGTTCGGGGTCAATCGGTGCGGCGGGCGAGAGGGTTATACTCGCCGCATCAAGCCATTATCGGTTTCCCAAAGGTCGAACCATGCCCATGCGTAACGATGCCAACGACGACTTCGATGATGTACCGAGCCTGCGGATGCGGGCCGACATTCCCGATGACGATGATTTCATGCCCAGCCGCCAGCCCCACGTGCAAGCGCGCCCGGCGCCCGTTGCCGCGGCCAAGGTCAAGGGGGCCAGCACCGGGCCGCTGTGGGCGTTGGTCGGCGCGCTGCTGTGTGCATTCGGTTTCCTGGCCTGGTGGAGCTTCCAGCAGATTTCCCTGATGGAGCAGCAGCTGGTGGCGACCCAGGAAAGCTTCGCCCGGATCAGTGAGGATGCGGCGGGGCGCTTGCAGGACATTTCCGGCAAGGTGGTCGCCGGGCAGTCCAACGTCATGAGCGACAGTGAAGCCTTGAAGCTGCAGATCAAACAGTTGGACACCAAGCTGCAGGAACAGGGGCGGCAGTTCGACGGCAAGCTGCAGGAGCAGTACAAACTACAGCAGGCCACGTTCGGCCCCTCTGCCGACCTGGACAAGGAACTGGCCCAGCTCATCGCCCAGGCCTCGGAACAGCAGAACACCAACACGCAGTTGCAAGCGTCCAACAAGGAGCTCCAGGCCCAGGTCAAGGCGCTGGCGGCTGAAGTGACCGCCCTGAAGAGCCAGGGCGAGGGTGGTGCCTTGGATGCCCAGCTCAAGAGCATCGGTGCTGACATCACCGCCCTGAAAAGAGCCACCTCCAACTCTGCCATCGACCGCCTGGAACAGGACGTGATCGTGCTCAAGAGCCAGCAGGACAAGGGCGGCAACACGGCCGAGTTCGACGCCTTCCGCGGTCAGGTCACCCGTAACATCAACACCTTGCAGGCGCAGATCCAGAACTTGCAGCAGCAACTCCGCGCTGGGGCTCAATAAGCCGTTTGTGCGCGCCAGTGCGCATCATTTCTGAATGTGCCGCCGCTATCGCGAGCAAGCTCGCTCCCACAGGGTCAGCACCCTCCAATGTGGGAGCGAGCTTGCTCGCGATGACATCCTGTCAGTCAATATCAATACCCACTGACTCACCAGGCTCCCCAGCAATCCCCTGAATACTCCAACATCACCCCACGCCGTCTACGCTCTTGAAACACCAACAAGAACGAGGGGCGCACGCATGGGTTTTTTTCACAGGATGGCCTGGCTGGGTGCAATGCTCATGCTGGGGCTGGCTCAGGCCCAGGCGGCCACGGCGGACGATGGCCAGGCGGCCCGGGCGCTGCTGGAGAAGGCCTTGGCCTATTACCACGACAACGGCGACAAAGCCTTTGCCGCGTTCAGTCGCCAAGGGGAATTCGTCGACAAGGATCGCTACGTGTTCGTGGTGGATACCCAGGGTGTGATGCTCGCCAGCGGCGGGCCGTCCCAGGCGTTGATCGGGCGGGACGTGTCCGACGTGCTGGGGCCGGATTTGCGCAAAGCCTTCAAGGACGCCTTGAAAACCCCCGAGGCCAGTGGCATCCAGCAAGCCGAGTACCGCTGGCAGAACTGGACGGACGGCAAGGTCGAGCGCAAGCATGTGTATTTCCAGCGTGTCGGCGAGCGAATCCTGGCTGTCGGCTACTACCTGCCCCGGGCTTCCGCCGAACAGGCCAGGGCGTTGCTGGACAAGGCCTCGAATGACCTGCTGAAAAACGAGAAGGCCACGCTGACGGCGGTCAACTCCCTCAAGGGCGGTTACCTGCAGGATGACTTGTATGTCTTTGTCGTCGACCTCGATACCCGGCGCTATGTCGGCCATGGCACCAATTTGCGCTTGATCAATACCGACTTCGCCAAGGTCAAGGACCCGGATGGCAAACCGGTGGGCGAGCCGATCCTGGCGTTGATCGGGAAGCAGGGCGAGGGAGAGTACGAGTACCGCTGGAAGAATCCGGTGACCGGCAAGGTCGAGGATAAACACGCGTACCTGAAGAAGGTCGGGCATTTCCTGGTGGCGGTGGGATATTACAGTCCTTGATGCGAGGCGCTGGACATTGTGGCGAGGGAGCTTGCTCCCGCTGGAGTGCGCAGCGCTCCCCAAAAAAGGGGGCTGCTACGCAACCCAGCGGGAGCAAGCTCCCTCGCCACAGGTGAATCCCAACAGCCTTCAGACGGTGGCAATCAGCCCGCCACCAGCACCCGAATCGCCTCCAGGCGCAACGCCGCCTTCTCAAGCATCGCCAAGCCTTGCTCGCGCTGTTGGCGCAGGGCCACCAGCTCGCTGTCGCGCACGGTCGGGTTGACCGCTTGCAGGGCGGTCAGGCGGGCCAGTTCCTCGTCGGTATCGGCGGCCAGGCGACGCTGGGCCTCGGCCACGCGTTCGGCGTGACGCGGGGCGATCTTCTCTTCGCCAGCGTTGATCCGTGGCGTGAGTTGGTCGCGCTGGGCCTGGATGAACTTGTTGGCGCTGGCGCGGGGCACGCTTTCGAGTTGGTCGTTCAGGGTTTCGAACGAGACCCGGGCGGCCAGGTCGTTGCCGTTGGCGTCCAGCAGGCAGCGCAGGGCGGCCGGCGGCAGGTAGCGGCCCAGCTGCAGCGAGCGCGGGGCGACCACTTCACTGACGTAGAGCAGCTCCAGCAACACGGTGCCGGGCTTGAGGGCCTTGTTCTTGATCAGTGCCACGGCGGTGTTGCCCATGGAGCCGGACAGCACCAGGTCCATGCCGCCTTGCACCATCGGGTGCTCCCAGGTGATGAACTGCATGTCTTCGCGCGACAGCGCCTGGTTGCGGTCGTAGGTGATGGTCACACCTTCGTCGTCGCCCAGGGGGAAGCTGGCGTCGAGCATTTTTTCGCTCGGCTTGAGGATCAGCGCGTTTTCCGAATGGTCCTCGCTGTCGATACCAAAGGCGTCGAACAGGGTTTCCATATAGATCGGCAGGGCAAACTGGTCGTCCTGCTCGAGAATGGCCTCCACCAGCGCATCGCCTTCACCGGCACCGCCGGAGTTGAGCTCCAGCAAACGGTCGCGACCGGTGTGCAGCTCGGCTTCCAGGCGCTCGCGTTCGGCACGGGCCTCGTCGATCAGCGCTTGCCACTGGCCATCGTCGGCTTCTTCCAGCAAGGGCAGCAGGCGCGGGCCGAACTGGTGCTGCAAGGCGTTGCCGGTCGGGCAGGTGTTGAGGAAGGCATTCAGGGCTTCGTGATACCACTGGAACAGCCGCGCTTGCGGGCTGGTTTCCAGGTAAGGCACATGCAGCTCGATGGTGTGCTTCTGGCCGATCCGGTCCAGGCGGCCGATACGCTGCTCCAGCAGGTCCGGGTGCGCCGGCAGATCGAACAGCACCAGGTGATGGGCGAACTGGAAGTTGCGGCCTTCACTGCCGATTTCCGAGCAGATCAGCACTTGGGCGCCAAACTCTTCGTCGGCGAAATAGGCCGCCGCACGGTCACGCTCCAGGATGTTCATGCCTTCGTGGAACACCGTGGCCGGGATGCCGGAGCGCACGCGCAAGGCATCTTCCAGGTCCATGGCCGTTTCGGCGTGGGCACAGATCACCAGCACCTTGGTGCGCTTGAGCATCTTCAGGGTGTCGATCAGCCACTCGACCCGCGGGTCGAAACGCCACCAGCGTTCTTCTTCGCTGGCGTCCGGCTGGGCCTGGAAGCTGACTTCCGGGTACAACTCGGCGTGATCGCCCAACGGCAATTCGAGGTATTCGTCCGGGCAAGGCAACGGGTAGGCGTGCAGCTTGCGCTCGGGGAAGCCCTGCACGGCGGCGCGGGTGTTGCGGAACAGCACGCGGCCGGTGCCGTGACGGTCCAGCAGTTCGCGCACCAGGCGGGCGCTGGCTTCGACATCGCCATCATTGACGGCGGTCAGCAAGGCTTCGCCTTCGTTCCCCAGGAAACCCTGGATGGTCTTGTGGGCTTCGGGCGAGAGGCGGCCTTTGTCCAGCAGCTCCTGCACGGCTTCAGCCACCGGGCGATAGTTTTCGCTCTCGGCGCGGAAGGCCTTGAGGTCATGGAAGCGGTTCGGGTCCAGCAGGCGCAGGCGGGCGAAGTGGCTGTCCTGGCCCAGCTGTTCCGGGGTCGCGGTGAGCAGCAGCACGCCTGGGATGGTTTCGGCCAGCTGCTCGACCAGGGCGTATTGCGGGCTGACCTGGTCTTCGTGCCACACCAGGTGATGGGCCTCGTCGACCACCATCAGGTCCCAGCCGGCGGCGAACAGCGCGTCCTGGGCCTTCTCATCGTCCACCAGCCACTCCAACGCCACCAAGGCCAGTTGGGTGTCTTCGAACGGGTTGCTGGCGTCGCTTTCGATGAAGCGTTCTTCGTCGAACAGCGCGACCTGCAGGTTGAAGCGCCGACGCATTTCCACCAGCCACTGGTGCTGGAGGTTTTCCGGGACCAGGATCAGGATGCGGTTGGCACGGCCGGACAGCAACTGACGGTGGATGACCAGGCCGGCCTCGATGGTCTTGCCCAGGCCCACTTCGTCGGCCAGCAACACCCGCGGCGCAATGCGGTCGGCCACTTCACGGGCAATGTGCAGTTGGTGGGCAATGGGCTGGGCACGTACGCCGCCCAGGCCCCAAAGCGAAGATTGCAACTGGCGACTGGTGTGTTCCAGGGTGTGGTAGCGCAGGGAGAACCAGGCCAGCGGGTCGATCTGCCCGGCGAACAAACGGTCGCTGGCCAGGCGGAACTGGATGAAGTTCGACAGTTGAGTCTCGGGCAGGGTGACGACTTCGTTCTGCCCGTTGAGGCCGTGGTAGACCAGCAGGCCATCGACGTCATCGACCTCGCGCACGGTCATTTTCCAGCCTTCGAAGTGAGTGATCACATCGCCCGGCGAAAACCGTACACGGGTGAGGGGCGCATTCCGTAGCGCGTACTGGCGAGTGTCGCCAGTGGCCGGATAGAGCACGGTCAACAAGCGGCCGTCCTGTGCCAGAACGGTGCCTAAACCCAGCTCGGCTTCGCTGTCACTGATCCAGCGTTGCCCCGGTTGATACTGCTGCGCCATGCTGCCTGACTCCCGCCTTGAAAAAGCCGGTTATCTTAACGGAAGGATCCTTCAGACCAAAGGATTTACGTACGCTGATTCATTACCAACGGCACGGAACTTACGCTTGCCCAGCGATCAAACAAGCTCGGCCCTGGTGAACGGTGCAATTGCCAACTGGGTCACAAGTTTCGGACCGGCGGTTCAAGCTGCCACTTTAACCGCCGACAACCTGAAGACAGGAGAACTTTATGTTGCCACCCATGCTCCCTTTGAGCGCTGTACCCATCACCGCTCAACAGGATCCGGTTCGCCAGCGACCGGACATACCGCCCGTGGTCCCGGTGCAGCAAAGCTCCAATGAAAGCACCATTGACCTGCAAAAACGCGACCCGGAAGAGACCGCGCTGCTGTTGCGCGAGGAGCAGCGTCGCCAGCAGGAACGCGACCGTCGCCGCCGCGAGGCCGATGAAGACCCAGAAGTACACCTTGCCGTACCGGGTACCGAGCTCAACGCCGACAACACCGTGCCAGTGGTGCCGTTGATAGACGACGAGACGCGCCAGGGCCTGTGGGTCGATATCCAGATCTGATCCAGGCGCCTGCCTGCACGCACAGGCTGGTCAACGCCGCCAACAGCCCGCATCATGGGCGCATCCGCAATTCACTGCACGATGCCCACACGCCATGAGCCAAGACGACAAGCTGATCGACCTCAGTGCCGAGCGCGCCAAGCGCGTTCACGACCTCAACGAAAAACGCCTCAATGAAGTCCGCCAGGCTTTCGAACAGGCCATGCCGTTGGGTAAGCCCAAGAAAAAGCCGAAAAACAAACCGAAAAAGCGCTGAACCCCCTCGATCCATTGATGCAGATCAGTTATTTCCCCACCTTTGCGCCCCGTCGCGGGCGTTATTGACCCCGGTCAATTTTCATCCAGGCCTGATTGGTTACCTTGAACCCATCGCAACAGGGGCAAGACCAGGAGGCCAGTCATGTTTTTCGATAATGTGGTGTTTGCCGGGGTGTTGACGGTCGGCCTCATGTTCGTGTTTTTCGCAGGTTTCGGATTATTCATCTGGAAAGACGCACACAAGCGGAAAAAACCGTAGGTCTTTCCAGCTACAACGAGCACGCAAGGCATTTTGGGCGACTTCGGTCGCCCTTTTTTTTCGGACAAATTTCTCCAGCCCCACACAAAACCATTGTGGGAGCGAGCTTGCTCGCGATAGCGGCGCTCCAGCCGCCATTGATATGGACTGACCTGACGCTATCGCGAGCAAGCTCGCTCCCACATGGGGTGGGTGTTTTGGGCATAAAAAAAGGTGCGAACCGCAAGGGTCGCACCTTTTTTGTCAGCCGCAGGAGTCAGCTGCCCAGGGCCTTGGATGCCAGCCAGAACAGCCCGGCCGACAGGGCCACCGTCGCCGGCAGGGTCAGCACCCAGGCCAGCAGGATGTTGCGCACGGTGCCACCTTGCAGGCCGCTCTTGTTGGCGACCATGGTGCCGGCCACGCCCGAGGACAGGACGTGGGTGGTGGAAACCGGCAGGCTGAAGATGTTCGCCGCGCCGATCATGCACGCCGTGGTGATCTGCGCCGACATGCCCTGGGCGTAGGTCATGCCTTGCTTGCCGATCTTCTCGCCGATGGTCAGCACTACACGCTTCCAGCCGATCATGGTGCCCAGGCCCAGCGCCAGGGCGACCGCCAGGATCACCCAGAACGGAGCGTACTCGGTGGTGGCGGTCAGGTCCTTGCGCAGCTTGTTCAGGTCGTCTTTCTCACGAGCGGCCAGGCCCGGCAACTTGCCGACCTTCTTCGCCGTGTCGTCCAGGCAAAGCAGGTAGCGACGAACCTCGATGCGTCGTTCAGACGGCAGCGAATGGTAGTCTGCCACGCCTTTGAGCGTGTCGAGCAGGGCATTGATGGTCGGTTCGGTCTGTTGCGGGTTGCAGCGGAATTTCTCCGGCAGATCGCCTTCCACGCTTTTGCCCAGCGCCAGGAATTCACCCAGGGACTCGTTGTTGCGTTGGTAGAACTGGCTCAAGTGCAGTGTCGCGTCTCGGGTCCGTTCGATCTGGTAGGTGGTGCTGCCCAGGTCGAGTACGAACTGCGCCGGCACGATACCGATCAGCACCAGCATGATCAGGCCGATACCTTTCTGGCCATCGTTGGAACCGTGGACAAAGCTGACGGCCATGGCCGAGATCACCAGGACCAGGCGATTCCAGAACGGCGGGTGCTTCTTGTCGTCGATCTGGCGGCGCTGTTCCGGTGTCTTGTGCATCTTCGACAGCGGGCGCCACCATTTCAGGCCGATCAGCACCAGGGCGGCGATCAGGAAACCGGCCATGGGCGAGAACACCAGGGAGGCGCCGATATCGATCGCCTTCTGCCAGTTCACCCCATCGGCCAACGGGATATCGTTGATCAGCGCGTTGGCCAGGCCTACGCCGAGGATCGAACCGATCAACGTGTGGGAACTGGATGCCGGGATACCGAAGTACCAGGTGCCCAGGTTCCAGGTAATGGCCGCTGCGAGCAGCGAAAACACCATGGCCAGCCCGTGTCCGGTGTTCACATTGATCAGCAGCTCCACGGGCAGCAGGTGAACGATGGCGTACGCCACCCCCACGCCGCCCAGCAGCACACCGAGGAAATTGAACACACCGGAAAAGAACACCGCCAGGTGAGGCGGCATGGCTTTGGTGTAGATAACAGTGGCAACCGCGTTAGCGGTGTCATGAAAGCCGTTGATGAACTCGAAGGCGAGGACAAAAGCCAGGGCGAGCAAGAGGCTCACAAGCACCCAAGCATCCAGTCCGCTGAATAAATCGATCATGAAGGTTTTCTGACCCGGTCGTAAGGGGGCGCGATTATGCCAGAAAACCTCGGTAATCGATGCACTGCCTGCTCATCGGTAACATTCTTCAACGAAATAATTTGTAGGAAAGCCTCAAGCGCGAGGTTTTCCAAGGGGTACGTAACCCCTTGATTCAGGGGCGCAAAGCGCATCCGGCCAGGATCGCCGTCAACCGTAGGACGCCTCGAGAAATTGTATGAAATATCTGAAAAGGAGGTCGGCCATGACCCTTCCCGATTGTCGGACGGAGAGCGGATGGCGGCCCGCTCATGGCGGGCGTGCGCTATGGCTTCCGGCCAGCGTGGCGACCGGAGACCTCTTCACAAGAACATCGGGCCCGGAGCGTCACTGCTCTTCGGCTTTGAGTTCTTTTTCCATTTTCTGAAGTTCCTGGGTGAAGGCCTGGTCCTGAACGGTGGCGCGCTTACGCCAGGGTTTGCGTTCCGGTTCAGGTTGCGCGGCGTAGGTGGTGACCTCCCCGCCGTAAACTTCCTTGTAACGTTGTTCCTGGCGCTCAAGTTCCGCGCGCAGTTCGTCTTTCGTCACAGTTCTACCTAAATTAAATGAAGTTGAATCTGGTGATACGCACTGCATGTGGACATGCAGACGGCCACGGCACCAGAGCTGACAGCTGACGTAGCATCAGGCTTCGCGTTGTTGCCAAACAGGGGAAGCGACCATGAAGGTGCTTCGGGCACCAGGGTCGTGACCACGATGCCTGCGTACGGGAACGATCGATCGACCGTACCGTCGCTGTTTTGCATTATAGCGGCCCAGCCGAATAACACTATCGGGAAAAAGTAAAAGGCGTTGTTGTTGTGTGAACTCATGTTTGTATGTGCAACTTGTACTGCCGCTCGCAGAAGATACCGGCTAATGCCGCTATCCAGATGCCATTCCCGCCGACAAGTTCAATATTGCTAACGTTGTCACGTCAAACCGTGTGTCACTGTTTCCCGCAAACTTACTATCGATCGCGTTCGCGGCAGGCCGCTATTGGACCCAGGCCTGATTGCGATTATCGGTCGACGGTTCGATAATCGAACGATCTTGGCCGGCGGCCCTTGCTTGCCCGTCGGGCAGCCGCTTGAATAGCCGTCACTCCCGGGGAAGGATCAGACATGAACGACCAATTGCGCAATGCCTTCACTTCCGTAGCGCCACCGATCGTCGCCTCGCCGGCCAAGCGGATCCAGGCCCTGACCGGTGATCCCGATTTCATGACGTCCCTGGCCCGCGGGTTGGCGGTGGTCCAGGCCTTCCAGGAGCGCAAGCGGCACCTGACCATCGCCCAGATCAGCCACCGCACGGAAATCCCCCGCGCCGCCGTCAGACGTTGCCTGCATACCTTGATCAAGCTTGGCTACGCCACCACGGACGGGCGCACCTATTCGCTGCTGCCCAAAGTGCTGACCCTCGGTCACGCCTATCTGTCCTCCACGCCCCTGGCCGTTTCTGCCCAGCCGTACCTGGACCGCATGAGCGAGCAACTGCACGAAGCCTGCAATATGGCCACGCTCGAAGGCGACGACATTCTCTACATCGCCCGCTCCGCCACCACCCAGCGCCTGATTTCGGTTGACCTGTCGGTGGGCGGGCGCCTGCCAGCCTATTGCACCTCGATGGGCAGGATTCTCCTGGCGGCCCTGGATGATGCGTCGCTGCGCGACTACCTCGACCACGCCGACCTGCAAGCCAAGACCAGCCGCACTTTGCATACACCCGAAGCGTTGCTCGAGTGCCTGCAACAGGTGCGGCAGCAGGGCTGGTGCATCGTCGACCAGGAACTGGAACAGGGCCTGCGTTCGATTGCCGTGCCGGTGTACGACGCTTCCGGTCAAGTGGTGGCCGCGCTCAACGTCAGTACCCATGCCGGGCGGGTCAGTCGCAATGAGCTGGAACAGCGCTTCCTGCCAGGCCTGCTGGGGGCCAGTCGCGACCTGAGCGCGCAACTGTTCACTTAAGCTGTTCGATAAACGCACACAGTCGGCGGCGATGAATTGACGGTATTTGCCTGGCCTCATTAATGTCGCGCAGCGTCATCCGGCGTGTTTCGCCGGTCTCTGATTCGTTCGCCTGCGTTCCTTGCGTGGAATAAAAATAAAATGAACCAGCCCCAGACCTCCGTAGGCCACTGCCTCGATGTGCAGTCCTTCATCAATGCCCAGCCCATTTCGCGCTATCAGTGGCGGGTGGTGATCCTCTGTTTCCTGATTGTGTTCCTCGACGGCCTCGATACTGCCGCCATGGGGTTTATCGCCCCGGCCTTGTCCCAGGACTGGGGTATCGATCGCGCCAGTCTCGGCCCGGTGATGAGCGCTGCGCTGATCGGCATGGTGTTCGGCGCGCTGGGCTCCGGGCCGTTGGCTGACCGCTTCGGGCGAAAAGTCGTACTGGTGGGCGCGGTCCTGCTGTTTGGCGCGTTCAGCCTGGCGTCGGCCTACAGCACCAACGTCGATCAATTGCTGGTATTGCGTTTCCTGACCGGCCTGGGCTTGGGCGCCGGGATGCCGAACGCCACCACCTTGCTCTCGGAATACACCCCGGAACGCAAGAAGTCCCTGCTGGTGACCAGCATGTTCTGCGGTTTCAACCTGGGCATGGCCGGCGGCGGGTTCATCTCCGCCAAGCTGATACCGGCGTTTGGTTGGCACAGCCTGCTGCTGATTGGCGGGATCCTGCCGTTGATCCTGGCAGTGGTGTTGCTGTTCTGGCTGCCGGAGTCGGCGCGTTACCTGGTGGTGCGCAATCGCGGTACCGACAAAGTGCGCAAGACCCTGGCACCGATCGAGCCACACACGGTTGCCCAAGCGACGAGCTTTAGCGTACCGGAACAGAAAACCGTGAAAGCCCGCAACGTGTTGGCGGTGATTTTCTCCGGCACCTACAGCGCCGGCACCTTGCTGCTGTGGCTGACCTATTTCATGGGCCTGGTGATCGTCTACCTGCTGACCAGCTGGCTGCCGACCTTGATGCGCGACAGCGGCGCGAGCATGGAACAGGCCGCGTTTATCGGCGCGTTGTTTCAATTCGGTGGTGTGTTGAGTGCCGTCTTCGTCGGTTGGGCGATGGACCGGTTCAATCCGCACAAGGTCATCGGCCTTTTCTATCTGATGGCCGGGTTGTTTGCCTACGCGGTGGGGCAGAGCCTGGGCAACATCACCTTGCTCGCCACCCTGGTGTTGGTGGCCGGCATGTGTGTCAACGGCGCGCAATCGGCGATGCCTTCCCTGGCGGCGCGTTTCTATCCGACCCAGGGCCGGGCCACCGGCGTCTCGTGGATGCTGGGCATCGGTCGCTTCGGGGCGATCCTCGGGGCCTGGATGGGCGCGACCCTGCTGGGCCTGGGGTGGAACTTCGAGCAGGTCCTGACGGCCCTGGTCATTCCGGCGGCCCTGGCTACCGCGGCGGTGGTGATCAAAGGCATGGTCAGTCATGCGGATGCGACCTGAGCCAGGGCTTAAGCCTGTAAGTAACCCGGTGGGAGCGAGCTTGCTCGCGATAGCAATGTGTCAGCGGGTGATGCCTGTCTGATCCACCGCCATCGCGAGCAAGCTCGCTCCCACAGGGATCTCTGTGTACTGGGATATATCGATAGCCAAACAACAATCCGTTCGATAAACGAACACTCAGTCGATTATCGGATTGTTTGGCCTTTTCCCGCAGCTTAATCTTCAGTCACTCCGGCGCTTAACCTCGCGCCTTTTTTCTTCATGTCGGTCTACTGGAAAACGGGAGCCTGCCCCATGGCTGAAATCCTTTCGCTGCACGACGCGGTGAAGCAATTCGTCAACGACGGCGATACCGTCGCGCTCGAAGGCTTCACTCACCTGATTCCTACGGCGGCGGGTCATGAAATCATTCGCCAGGGCAAGAAAAACCTGACCCTGGTGCGCATGACACCTGACCTGATCTATGACCAGTTGATCGGCGCCGGTTGTGCTCGCAAATTGATTTTCTCCTGGGGCGGCAACCCTGGCGTGGGGTCGCTGCACCGCTTGCGCGATGCCGTGGAGAAACAATGGCCGCACCCGCTGGAGATCGAGGAACACAGCCACGCCGACCTGGCCAACGCCTACGTCGCCGGCGCCTCCGGCCTGCCATTCGCGGTGTTGCGGGCCTACGCCGGCTCCGACCTGCCGAAGGTCAACCCGCTGATCAAGAGCGTAACCTGTCCCTTCACCGGTGAAGTATTGGCCGCCGTGCCTTCGGTGCGCCCTGATATCACGGTGATCCACGCCCAGAAAGCCGACCGCAAGGGCAATGTGCTGCTGTGGGGCATTCTCGGTGTGCAGAAAGAAGCCGCCCTGGCCGCCAAGCGTTGCATCGTCACCGTGGAAGAAATCGTCGACGACCTGAATGCGCCGATGAACGCCTGCGTCCTGCCGACCTGGGCGTTGAGCGCGGTGTGCCACGTACCGGGCGGTGCCCATCCGTCCTACGCCCACGGCTACACCGAGCGTGACAATCGCTTTTATCAGGCGTGGGATCCGATCGCTCGGGACCGTGAGACATTTACCGCATGGATCAACGAATACATCCACGGCACTCGGGATTTCAGTGAATTCCAGGCCAGACTGGCAGCTGCTTCGCAGGTGAAACCATGACCTACTCCACCAACGAAATGATGACCGTCGCCGCGGCGCGTCGCTTGAAAAACAATGCCGTGTGCTTCGTTGGCATCGGTCTGCCGTCGAAAGCGGCCAACCTGGCGCGGTTGACCTCGTCGCCGGACGTCGTGCTGATCTACGAATCCGGCCCGATCGGTGCCAAGCCCAGCGTGCTGCCGCTGTCCATCGGCGACGGTGAACTGGCGGAAACCGCCGATACCGTCGTACCGACCGGTGAGATTTTTCGCTACTGGCTGCAGGGCGGGCGTATCGACGTCGGTTTCCTTGGCGCGGCCCAGGTCGACCGTTTCGGCAACATCAACACCACGGTGGTGGGCGACTACCATCAGCCGAAAGTCCGCCTGCCGGGTGCCGGTGGCGCACCGGAAATCGCCGGCTCGGCCAAGAGCGTGTTGATCATCCTCAAGCAGTCGGCGCGTTCGTTTGTCGACAAGCTGGATTTCATCACCTCGGTCGGCCATGGTGAAGGTGGCGATTCGCGCAAGCGTCTCGGTCTGCCGGGCGCAGGGCCCGTGGGCATCATCACCGACTTGTGCATCATGGAACCGGAAGCCGGCAGCCATGAATTCGTGGTCACCGCGCTGCACCCCGGCGTGACCCGCGAGCAAGTCATTGCGGCCACCGGGTGGGCGATCCGTTTCGCCGACCAGGTGCAAACCACCGCCGAGCCGACCGAGGTGGAGCTGCGTGCACTGCGCGACCTTGAAGCTCGCACCGCGGCGGCCCACGGCCAGGCACCGGGAGAAGCCTGATGCGCGACGTTTATATCTGTGATGCGATTCGAACCCCCATCGGTCGGTTTGGCGGCGGTTTGTCCGCGGTCCGCGCCGATGACCTGGCGGCTGTGCCGATCAAGGCGCTGATGGAACGCAACCCATCGGTGGACTGGAACGCGGTGGACGAGGTGTTCCTCGGCTGCGCCAACCAGGCTGGCGAAGACAACCGCAACGTGGCGCGCATGGCGCTGCTGTTGGCGGGCCTGCCGCAGAGCATTCCCGGTGTGACCCTCAATCGTCTTTGCGCCTCGGGCATGGACGCCATCGGCACCGCGTTCCGCGCCATCGCCAGCGGCGAAATGGAACTGGCGATCGCGGGCGGTGTGGAGTCGATGTCCCGTGCGCCGTTCGTGATGGGCAAGGCTGACACCGCGTTCTCCCGCAACATGAAGCTGGAAGACACCACTATCGGCTGGCGCTTCATCAACCCGTTGATGAAAGCCCAGTACGGTGTGGACGCGATGCCACAGACGGCGGACAACGTGGCCGACGATTACGCCGTGTCCCGCGCCGACCAGGACGCTTTCGCCTTGCGCAGCCAACAGCGCACGGCGGCGGCCCAGGCGGCGGGTTTTTTCGCCGAAGAAATCGTGCCGGTGCGCATCGCCCATAAGAAAGGCGAAACCGTGGTCGAGCAGGACGAGCATCCTCGCGCCGACACCACGTTGGAGACCTTGAGCAAACTCAAGCCGGTCAACGGGCCGGACAAGACCGTCACCGCCGGCAACGCATCCGGCGTGAACGACGGCGCAGCGGCGCTGATCCTGGCCTCGGCCGAGGCGGTGAAAAAACATGGCCTGACGCCTCGCGGCAAAGTGCTGGGCATGGCCAGTGCCGGCGTCGCTCCACGGGTGATGGGCATCGGCCCGGTACCGGCGGTACGTAAGCTCACTGAGCGCCTGGGCCTGGCGGTCGCCGATTTCGATGTGATCGAACTCAATGAAGCGTTTGCCAGCCAGGGCCTGGCGGTGCTGCGTGATTTGGGGCTGGCGGACGATGCGCCGCAGGTCAACCCGAACGGCGGCGCCATTGCCCTCGGCCATCCGCTGGGTATGAGTGGGGCGCGTTTGGTGATGACGGCGTTGCACCATCTGGAAAAGACCGGCGGCAAGAAAGGCCTGGCGACCATGTGTGTCGGCGTCGGCCAGGGTCTGGCATTGGCCATCGAACGCGTCTGACGCGTTGCTCTACTAATAAGAAACCGAGGAATGCTTCATGACTGACAAGCCTGGTTATCGTCGCCCCCAAGCGGGCACCCAGCCGGAGTATCTGCACCCGCCGTACCAGTCCACCAACCTGCGCTCGCCGTCCAAGCCATTGGTGTTCCTGCCGCATTCGTTGTCGGAAATCACCGGTCCGACTGTCGGCGCCGACCGCGTGCAGGAAAAGGACTACGACCTGACCGCCCAGCATGCCGGCGAGCCACTGGGTGAACGGATCATCATTCACGGGCGCGTGCTGGATGAGCACGGTCAGCCGGTGCCGGGCATCCTGGTGGAAATCTGGCAGGCCAACGCCGCCGGTCGCTACAACCATGACCGTGACAACCACGACGCGCCGCTGGACCCGAATTTCACCGGCACCGGTCGCACTGTCACCGATGCTGATGGTTGGTATCAGTTCCAGACCATCAAGCCTGGCGCCTACCCTTGGGGCAACCATCACAATGCCTGGCGCCCGGCGCATATCCATTTCTCCCTGTTCGGGCCGAGCATCCTGACGCGCCTGGTGACGCAGATGTACTTTCCTGGCGATCCGTTGCTGGAGTACGACCCGATCTACAACTGCGTGCCGGACACGAGTGCCAAGGAACGCCTGATTTCCAGTTTCGACCTGGAAAAAACCATCCCTAACTACGCCCTCGGTTATCGCTGGGACATCGTCTTGCGCGGCCGCGATGCCACGCCGATGGAGAAATAAGATGACGCTCACCGCCACCACGTCCCACACCGTTGGCCCGTACTACCACATCGGCCTGACCTGGCTGAACCGCGAAGACCTGACTGTCGCCGAAACCCTCGGCCAACGCGTGGCGATCACCGGGCAGGTGGTCGACGGCAATGGTCAGTTCGTCAACGACGCGATGCTGGAAGTCTGGCAGGCGAACGCCGCCGGCAAATACGCCCACCCGGAAGACGACCAGGACAAACCCCTGGACCCGCATTTCGAAGGCTTTGGCCGAGTGCCGGTAGATGCCGAAGGGCGTTTTCGCTTCACCACCATCAAGCCGGGCACCGTACCGGGGCTGGCAGGCACGACTCAGGCACCGCACCTGGTGGTGCTGGTGTTCGCTCGCGGGCTGGTCAAGCATTTGCTCACGCGCATCTATTTCGACGGCGAACAGGCCAACGAAACCGACCCGCTGCTGGCCTGCGTCCCCGAAGAACGTCGCGGCACAATCGTGGCCAAGCCTGATGCGTCGGGCGTGTACCAGTGGAACGTGATCCTTCAGGGCACAGATGCCGAGACGGTGTTCTTCGATTACTGAGTCATGATTTTCCTGTGGCGAGGGAGCTTGCTCCCGCTCGGCTGCGAAGCAGTCGCAAAACCTGGCACTGGGGTCATCCTGATACACCGGGTCGCCGGCTTTGGGCTTGCTGCGCAAGCCAGCGGGAGCAAGCTCCCTCGCCACAGGGGATATGAACCCAGCCCAGAAGTGTATGAACCCACAGGACCACAGCAATGGCATGAACCCTGTGGGAGCGAGCTTGCTCGCGATGGCGGCGCTATAGGCGCTGCCGTTTGAAAGACTGTTTGTGGAACGGGATTGTTACGAAGTGTGTCTAGACTTTGTCCATTCCCCAACGAGTGAATAATCCATGGCCACCCCAATCATCAGCCACTACACCGGCGAAGAACGCAGCAAGCGCATCTTCGCCATCGTCGGTGCTTCATCCGGCAACCTGGTCGAATGGTTCGACTTCTACGTCTACGCGTTCTGCGCGATTTATTTCGCGCCGGCGTTCTTTCCGTCCGACAACCCGACGGTGCAACTGGTCAACACGGCCGGTGTGTTCGCCGCCGGGTTCCTGATGCGACCCATCGGTGGCTGGATTTTCGGCCGGGTGGCGGATCGTCACGGGCGCAAGAATTCGATGATGATCTCGGTGCTGATGATGTGTTTCGGCTCGTTGCTCATTGCCTGCCTGCCCACCTACAAGGACATCGGCGTCTGGGCGCCGGTGCTGCTGTTGTTCGCGCGTTTGCTGCAGGGCCTGTCGGTGGGCGGCGAATACGGCACCACCGCCACCTACATGAGCGAAGTCGCCCTCAAGGGCCAGCGCGGTTTCTTCGCCTCGTTCCAGTACGTGACGTTGATCGGTGGGCAACTGCTGGCGGTGTCGCTGGTGGTGATCCTGCAACAGTTTCTCAACGAAGACGAACTGCGTGCCTACGGCTGGCGGATCCCGTTCGTGGTCGGCGCCGTGGCCGCATTGATTTCGCTATTCCTGCGGCGGTCCCTGAAGGAAACCAGCAGCAAGGAAATGCGTGAGAACAAGGATGCTGGCAGCATCGCGGCGCTGTTTCGCGACCACAAGGCCGCGTTCGTCACCGTGCTGGGCTACACCGCCGGCGGTTCGTTGATTTTCTATACCTTCACCACGTACATGCAGAAATACCTGGTGAACACCGCCGGCCTGCACGCCAAGACCGCCAGCTACATCATGACCGGCGCGCTGTTTCTCTATATGTGTATGCAGCCACTGTTCGGCATGCTGGCGGACAAGATCGGCCGGCGTAATTCCATGCTTTGGTTCGGTGGCCTGGGGGCGTTGTGCACGGTGCCGATCCTGCTGACCCTCAAAAGCATCAGCAGCCCGTTCCTGGCGTTTATCCTGATCACGCTGGCGCTGGCAATCGTCAGTTTCTACACCTCCATCAGTGGCCTGGTGAAAGCCGAGATGTTTCCACCTGAAGTGCGAGCGCTGGGAGTAGGGTTGGCCTATGCGGTGGCCAATGCGATTTTTGGCGGATCGGCCGAATACGTCGCCTTGAGCCTGAAAGCCCAAGGCATGGAAAACGCTTTTTATTGGTATGTCACGGTGATGATGGTCGTGGCATTCCTGTTCAGCCTGCGCCTGCCCAAGCAACCGGCGTATTTGCACCACGACCTTTGACCCAACCGCGCCCGGCCGTGAGGCCGGCGCACCCAAGGACTGTTTATGAGCGAACGACCGGGCAATCAGCTGTTCGATGCCTACTTCACCGCCCGCGACATGCGCGAGGTGTTCTGCGATGCGGGGCGGGTCCAGGCCATGCTGGATGTCGAAGCCGCCTTGGCCCGGGCCGAGGCGCGGGTGGGCTTGATTCCGCAAAGTGCCGTGGCGTCGATCGAAAAGGCCTGTCGCGCCGAGTTTTATGATTTTTCGACGTTGAGCGAAGCAATCGCCAGCGCTGGTAATTCGGCAATTCCGTTGGTCAAGGCGTTGGGCAAGCGCATCGCCGCCGAGGATGCCGAAGCCGAGCGCTACGTGCACTTGGGCGCCACCAGCCAGGACGTGATGGACAGCGGGCTGGTGCTGCAACTGCGCCAGGCGTTGGGCCTGATCGAGGGCGAGTTGGCGCAACTGGCCGCCATCCTGGCCCGACAAGCCGAACGCTACGCCACCACACCGCTGGCCGGACGCACCTGGCTGCAGCACGCCACGCCGGTGACCCTGGGGATGAAAATCGCCGGTTGGCTGGGGGCGATCACCCGCAGTCGCCAACGCTTGAAAGAACTCAAGCCACGCTTGCTGGTGCTGCAATTTGGCGGTGCTTCCGGAACCCTCGCCGCCTTGGGTGAACACGCCTTGCCCGTCGCCGAAGCCTTGGCCGCCGAACTGCAACTGACCCTGCCCGAGCAGCCGTGGCACACCCAGCGCGATCGTTTGGTGGAGTTTGGCGCGGTGCTGGGGTTGATCGCCGGCAGCCTGGGCAAACTGGGCCGTGATATCAGCCTGTTGATGCAGACCGAGGCCGGTGAAGCGTTCGAGCCTTCGGCGCCGGGCAAGGGCGGTTCGTCCACCATGCCCCACAAGCGCAACCCGGTGGGCGCGGCGGTGTTGATCGGTGCGGCGACGCGAGTACCTGGTTTGTTGTCGACGCTGTTCAGCGCCATGCCCCAGGAACACGAGCGCAGCCTGGGCCTGTGGCACGCCGAATGGGAAACCTTGCCGGAAATCTGCTGCCTGGTCTCCGGTGCCTTGCAACAGGCGCGACTGCTGGCCGAAGGGCTGGAAGTGGATGCGGCGCGCATGGCCCGCAATCTGGAATTGACCCAAGGGTTGGTGCTGGCCGAAGCCGTCAGCATTGTCCTGGCCCAGCGTGTCGGGCGCGATACCGCCCATCATTTGCTGGAGCAATGTTGCAAGCGCGCCGTGGCCGAACAGCGGCATCTACGCGAGGTGCTGGGAGACGAACCCCAGGTCACCGCGCAGCTATCGGCAACCGAGATTGATCATCTGCTCGACCCGGCGCACTACCTCGGACAAGCCCAGACCTGGGTCGTCCGAGCCGTGGCCGAACACCTTGCCTTGAACGCCTGAAAGGAGATTGTTGTGGGATTCGTCAAACTCGCCGAGGGCGATCTGAACTATTGTTTTGATGAGCGGCGACTGGACGGGACGCAAGACGCCCCGGTGCTGGTGCTCTCCAACTCACTGGGCACTGATTTGCACATGTGGGATGAGCAGGTCGCGGCCTTCAGCGAACACTTTCGTGTGCTGCGTTTCGACACTCGCGGCCATGGTCAATCGCTGGTCACCGAAGGCCCCTACAGCATCGAGCAGCTCGGACGCGACGTGCTGGCGATGCTCGATCAGTTGAACATCGATAAGGTGCATTTCTGTGGCTTGTCCATGGGCGGGCTGATTGGCCAGTGGCTGGGGATCAATGCCGGCGAGCGCCTGCACAAACTGGTGGTGTGCAACACCGCTGCCAAGATCGGCGACCCGTCGGTGTGGAACCCGCGCATCGAAACCGTGCTGCGCGACGGCAAGGATGCGATGGTGGCGTTGCGTGATGCTTCGATCGCCCGCTGGTTTACCGCGGATTTTTCCGAGGCTCATCCTGCGAAGGTGAAGAAAATCACCGACATGCTCGCTGCCACATCGCCCCAGGGCTACGCGGCCAACTGCGCGGCCGTGCGTGATGCCGATTTTCGTGAGCAATTGTCGTTGATCCGTGTGCCGCTGCTGGTGATCGCCGGCACCGAAGACGCGGTGACACCACCGTCGGGTGGGCACTTCATCCTGGAGCGGGTCAGTGGGGCCGAGTACGCCGAGTTCTACGCCGCGCACCTGTCCAACGTCCAGGCCGGCGCTGCGTTCAGCACCCGGGTGCTGGATTTCCTGCTTGATTCCAGCCGCGTCTGAGGAGTTCTTTGTGGACGAGAAACAACGTTACGATGAAGGCATGCAAGTACGCCGCGCGGTACTGGGCGATGCCCACGTCGACCGCAGCCTCGATGCCCTGACCGAGTTCAACAGCGAATTCCAGGAGATGATCACCCGCCATGCCTGGGGCGACATCTGGACCCGCCCAGGCCTGCCGCGCCATACCCGCAGCCTGATCACCATCGCTATGCTGATCGGCATGAACCGCGCCGAAGAACTCAAGCTGCACCTGCGCGCCGCCGCCAACAACGGCGTGAGCCGCAGCGAGATCAAGGAAGTGATCATGCAGAGCGCCATCTACTGCGGCATCCCGGCAGCCAACGCCACCTTCCACCTGGCTGAGTCGGTGTGGGATGAACTGGGCGTCGAGTCGCGGGCTTAAGTGGGCTTCATTCCCTGTGGGAGCGAGCTTGCTCGCGATCGCGGTGGTTCAGTTGATGGGGATGTTGAATGTGATGACGCCATCGCGAGCAAGCTCGCTCCCACACTGGATCTTCAGTGAGCACAAATTTTGTGCGCGGCACTGATCCCTGTGGGAGCGAGCTTGCTCGCGATGACGGTGGTACAACCTCCATCCATGTTTGGCTTCTACAGCAGGCTGATCGGATAGCTGATGATCAATCGGTTCTCATCAAACTCGTTGGTGCTGTAGTCCCGACGCATCGTTGAGTTACGCCACTTCACATTCAGGCTCTTCAGTGCGCCGCTCTGCACGGTATAGGCCAGCTCACTTTCCCGGCCCCATTCCTTGCCATCGTCGACCGTGGCGGTGTGCACGTTGTCACCGCTGATGTAGCGGTTCATCAGGGTCAGGCCCGGCACGCCGACCGCGGCGAAGTTGAAGTCGTGGCGCAGTTGCCAGGATTTTTCCTTGGCGTTGTCATAGCTGGAGTTGTAGCTGTCGTTGGCCAGGGTGCCGCCGCTGGTGCCGTTGACGCGCATCCAGGCATCGTCGCCGCCGACTTTCTGCAGGCCGACGTAGAAGGTGTTGCCGCCGTATTTGGCCGAGAGCATGGCGAACGCGGTTTTGTTGTCCAGGTCGCCGGCCAGGGCGCTGCCGTCTTCCTTGCCGATGAAGTAGCCGAGGTTGGCGCCCAGGGTCCAGTCGCCGATGGGCTGGCTGTGGGTCAGGTTGAAATATTGCTGCTGGTAGATGTCGGACAGTTCCGCGTACCACACACCGACCTGGGTACGTTTTTCGTTGAAGGCGTATTCGCCACCGCCGAAGTTGAAACGATCGGAGGTGAACGCACCGCGGCCGTTCATGGACATGTCTTCCATGCTCGCGTCGTTGCGCGGGCTGTTGCCACGGAACTGGCCGCCGTAGAGGCTCAGGCCGTTGATTTCGGTGGAGGTCACCTGGCCGCCACGGAAGGTTTGCGGCAGGGAGCGGCCGTCGTCGGAACGCAGGATCGGCAGCACCGGCATCCACTCGCCGACCTTCAGCTCGGTCTTCGACACCTTGGCCTTCAGGGCCACGCCCAAACGGCCGAAGTCGTCGGCCGGGCGACCGTCGTCATGCACCGGAAGCAATTGCGTACCCGCCGTGCCGCGACCGCCGTCGAGCTTGACCGAGTACATCCCCAGTATGTCCACGCCGAAACCGACCGTGCCCTGGGTGAACCCGGACTTGGCGTCGAGGATGAAACTTTGGGTCCACTCTTCGGCCTTGCCCTGGGCGTTGTTCGGGTTGGTGAAGTTGCGATTGAAGTAGAAGTTGCGCAGGTTCAGCGTGGCCTTGGCATCTTCGACAAACCCCGATTCCGCCGCCAGGACTGGCAGGGCGGTACCGCTCAGGGCGACGGCAATGAGGCTGGGGAACAAGTGCTGTGTGGGCTTCATGGGCGTTGTCTCTATTTTTTGTGGACGAAGCGGGTCGTTGCCGCACGTTTTGAAGTGCAGGCGGTAAGGGTGGAGCCAGGGGGGTCAGGGCGATCGGGGATCAGCCGGGCGAGGCGGGGCGTAGGGGCATGGCGTCGAACCTGTTGTTATTGGTTTTGTGCGAGGGATGGTGAAGGGCGGCCCGGGATCGGTTCAATTGCCGTTTGCGGGTTTTGGGCGATTATCGAACAGCAAAAAGGGTCGATTGGTTGGATGAAGAGCCTGTGGGAGCGAGCTTACTCGCGATGGCGGCCTGACAGCCGACCTGATTCTGGCATCTGGACTCCGATCCAATGTGGGAGCGAGCTTGCTCGCGAAGACGATGGCACAGTCGTTGAAGATGTTGAATGCTCCGGCCTCTTCGCGAGCAAGCTCGCTCCCACAGGGAAAACGCGGTCCCACCAAGAACCAGGTCGGCTACTAGGCCGCCTCGCGGTGGACGTTGATCTTGGCGCCCCATTAACCACGCTGGCTGAACGAAGGTATTGCGCAGTGGGCAACCCGGCATGGATGCCGGGATAGCCGCGCTGGGCCATGGATGGCCCTTCGCGGCGGCCCACGGAGCAATGCCTTCGTTCAGGCATGCCGAGCCTAGGCGAGGCACCGAGTGGTGGGGCAAAAGCGCTTTGCTTACTTTCGCGCTCTTCGAAAGTGAGCCGCCGTAAGGGCGGAACCCTAAGTGGCCGTTACCGCAGGAATGGATATGTACTCGATCAACAATTTTCTGGCCGTAAGGCCGCCATCGCGAGCAAGCTCGCTCCCACAAGATTTGTGGCCGGTCTGACAGACGCGGCGATTTTTCCGACGAGGTTTTAAGGTTGCTGCTCGGAAGCGGTATCTCTAGCTTGTACGTGTCGCTGCCAATCAAGCGACCGGGACTGCAAGCCCGCCGAATTCGTTAGGCGCCAGCGCCCGGGCCCACGTCTCGGGCTCCAATTGATGCAGGAGCGCCGTTATGAAAAAACACCATCCTTCTTCGCCATCAGAGAGCACTTTTCCCTACAACGACCCCGATCCAGAAAAGCTCCAAGAGGCCGCAGGCCGAGCACTCGATTACCATCTGGGCAACCCACCCTGATCCCAAACCCAAAACCTCAACACAGGTCTTCACCGTCATCGATACCATCGACACGGAGTGACTCCTGGCCAATCTCAGCGAAACCCTGGCCTCGGCCAATGCCATGGTCAGTGACCTGGCGTTCGAGTTGGAGGGCTCGCGGCGGCATGTCGCGCTCGGCGTGGCGCAGATGATCGAGCTGAGTGAATTGTTGGCTAATCGTGCGCTGGATATCGTCGACCCGCGTTCGCCAAGTCGGAGTTGAAGCAGGCACAAACAAAAAAGCCCACCTTTCGGTGGGCTTCGTGTTTCAGCGGTCAGGCATCCATCAGAACAACTTCATCTTCGGCGCTTCTTCTTTCACCGGTTCGTTCTTGCCCGTCTCGGCATTCCAACCACCGCCCAGTGCCTTGTACAAATTGACCTCGCTGGTCAGTTGCGCAAGGCGGTCAGTGATCAGCGACTGTTGCGCGCTGAACAACTGGCGTTGGGCGTCGAGGAAGGTCAGGTTGCTGTCGACGCCGATGCGGTAGCGACGCTCGGCCAGGCGGTAGTAGTCCTGGTTGGCGGCAACGAAGTCGGTCTGGGCCTGCAACTGTTCGTTGTAGGTCTGGCGTGCGGCCAGGCCGTCGGAGACTTCCTGGAACGCTGTCTGAATCGACTTCTCGTACTGCGCGACGTTGATGTCTTTCTGGATCTTGGCGTAGTCCAGGCTCGCTCGCAGGCTGCCGGCGTTGAAGATCGGCAGGTTGATCTGCGGCGCGAAGGTCCAGGTGCCCGAACCGCCCTTGAACAGGCCGGACAGGTCCGGGCTCAAGGTGCCGGCGTTGGCCGTCAGGCTGATGCTCGGGAAGAACGCGGCCCGCGCGGCGCCGATGTTGGCGTTGGCGGCCAGCAGGTTGCGTTCGGCCTGGAGGATGTCCGGACGACGTTGCAGCAGGTCCGACGGCAGCCCGGCCGGCACTTCGCTGAGCAGGTCATCGCTCAACGGTTGCGAGTTCAGGTTGGCCGGCAGGCCGGTGCCCAGCAGCAGGGTCAGGCTGTTTTCGTCCTGGGCGACCTGGCGAGTGTAGCGGGCCAGTTGCACACGGGCGTTTTCCACCGCGGTACGCGCCTGGCTCAGGTCCAGGGCCGAGGCCACGCCGACTTCGGCGCTGCGCGAGGTCAGCTTGAAGCTTTGCTCGTAGGCCCCGAGGGTTTCCTGGGTCAGCTTGAGCAGTTCCTTGTCGGCCTGCCAGGTCAGGTAGGCATTGGCGACGTTGGCCACCAGGCTGATCTGGGTGCTGCGGCGGGCTTCTTCGGTGGCGAAGTAGCTTTGCAATGCTTGCTCGCTCAGGCTGCGAACCCGACCGAACAGGTCCAGTTCATAGGCGCTGATGCCCAAGGTTGCCGAATAGGAACTGCTGATCGCCGCTTCGCCGGTTTGCGAAGCCCGTGCCGGTACCCGCTGGCGACTACCGGAGCCGGTGGCCGAGACGGCCGGGAACAGGTCCGCGCGCTGGATGCGGTATTGCGCGGCGTAGGCATCGATGTTCAGCGCCGCGACACGCAGGTCGCGGTTGTTTTCCAAGGCGACCTGGATCAGCTGTTGCAACGCCGGGTCATGGAAAAACTGTTTCCAGCCTTGCTCGGCGGCGGCCTGGCCGGGCGCATTGGCCGCCTCGTAGGCCGGCCCTTGCGGGTATTGCGCCGCGACCGGTGCTTCGGGCCGCTGATAGTCGGGGATCAGCGAGCAGCCGCTGAGCACGACGGCGGCGATGGTCAGGGAGAGGAGCGACTTGCTCATTGGCCAGCCTCTTTAGAAGTTTCAGGAGTATCGTCCTGGTCCGCATTTTTGCGGCGACCTATCGACGACACGGTCACGAAGAACAAGGGCACCCAGAAAATCGCCAGGATGGTAGCGGTCAACATGCCGCCGATCACACCGGTGCCAATGGCGTGTTGGCTGCCCGAGCCGGCGCCGGTGGAAATCGCCAGCGGGACCACGCCGAGGACGAACGCCAGCGAGGTCATGATAATCGGCCGCAGACGCATCCTACAGGCTTCGATGGCGGCTTCCACCAGCGTTCGTCCCTGTTCGTGAAGTTCCTTGGCGAACTCCACGATCAGAATGGCGTTTTTCGCCGCCAGGCCGATGGTTGTCAACAGGCCCACCTGGAAGTACACATCGTTGGACAGGCCGCGCAAGCTGGTGGCCATCAAGGCACCGATGATCCCCAGTGGCACCACGAGCATGACCGCGATCGGAATCGACCAACTCTCATACAGCGCCGCCAGGCACAGGAACACCATCAGCAGCGACAAGGCATACAACGCCGGCGCCTGGGAACCCGACAGGCGTTCCTCATAGGACAGGCCCGTCCAGGAAATACCGACACCGGCCGGCAGCTTCTTGGCGATGGCTTCGACTTCGGCCATGGCTTCACCGGTGGAGTAACCCGGTGCCGGGGTACCGAGGATCTCCATCGCTTCCACGCCGTTGTAACGCGCCAGTTTCGGCGAGCCGTAGACCCACTCGCCCTTGGCGAACGCAGAGAACGGCACCATGGTCCCGGCGCTGTTGCGCACGTACCACTTCTGCAGGTCCTCGGGGCTCATGCGCGAGTTCGGCTGGCCCTGGACGTACACCCGTTTCACCCGACCACGGTCGATGAAGTCGTTCACATAGTTACTGCCCAGTGCAATCGACAGGGTGTTGTTGATCTCCGAGAGCGTGATGCCCAGCGCGCTGGCTTTCTCGTCATCGATTTCCAACTGGTATTGCGGTTCATCGTTCAGACCGTTCGGACGTACCTGGGCCAGCACCTTGCTTTGGGACGCCATGCCCAGGAACTGGTTACGGGCTTCCATCAGCTTGTCGTGGCCGATGCCGGCACGGTCCTGCAGGAACACGTCGAAACCGGTGGCGTTACCCAGTTCCATCACCGCCGGCGGGGCGAAGGCGAACACCATGGCGTCGCGGAAGGTGAAGAAGTGTTGCTGGGCGCGGCCAGCGATCTTGAACACGGTGTTGTCAGCGTTACGCTCTTCCCACGGCTTGAGCATGATGAATGCCAGGCCCGAGCTTTGGCCACGACCGGCGAAGTTGAAGCCGGTCACGGTGAACACCGAGGCCACACCGTCGCCTTCGCCGCCGTCCTTGCTGGGGCGCAGCAGGAACTCGCGCATGTTGTCCACCACCACCTGGGTGCGCTCGGCACTGGAGCCGGCCGGTGTCTGTACCTGGGCAAACAGCACGCCCTGGTCTTCTTCCGGCAGGAACGCTGTCGGGATACGGGTGAACAGCCAGACCATGCCGACCACGATGATCACGTAGGCCAGCAGGTACGGGGCCTTGTGCTTGAGCATGTTGCCCACGCCACGTTCGTAGCTCCTGACGCCACGGTCGAAGCTGCGGTTGAACCAGCCGAAGAAGCCGCGTTTCGGCGTGCCGTGCTCGCCTTTCGGAATGGCCTTGAGCATGGTGGCGCACAGGGCAGGGGTGAAGATCAGTGCCACCAGTACCGACAGGGCCATGGCCGAGACGATGGTGATGGAGAACTGCTTGTAGATCACACCGGTGGACCCGCCGAAGAACGCCATCGGCAGCAGTACCGCCGAGAGCACCAGGGCGATACCCACCAGGGCCCCCTGGATCTGGCCCATGGATTTTTTCGTGGCTTCCTTGGGCGACAGGCCTTCTTCGCTCATCACCCGTTCGACGTTTTCCACCACGACGATGGCGTCGTCCACCAGCAAGCCGATGGCCAGCACCATGCCGAACATGGTCAGGGTGTTGATACTGAAGCCGAATGCCGCGAGGATCCCGAAGGTGCCCAGCAGTACCACCGGCACGGTCATCGTGGTGATGATGGTGGCGCGGAAATTCTGCAGGAACAGGAACATCACCAGGAACACCAGCACGACCGCTTCGACCAGGGTCTCGACCACGCCCTTGATCGATTCGCTCACCACCGGGGTGGTGTCGTACGGGAACACCACTTCCAGGCCTTGCGGGAAGAATGGCTTGAGGTCGTCGACGGTCTTGCGCAGGGCCTTGGCCGTGTCGAGGGCGTTGGCGCCGGTGGCGAGCCTCACCGCCAGCCCGGAAGCCGGGAGGCCGTTGAACTGGGCGTTGATGCTGTAGTTTTCACCGCCGAGGGCGACATCCGCCACATCGCCGACACGCACTTGCGAGCCGTCCGGATTGACCTTGAGCAAGATGGCCTTGAACTGCTCGGCGGTCTGCAGGCGGGTCTTGCCGATGATGGTGGCGTTCAGTTGCTGGCCGGGCATGGCAGGCAGGCCGCCGAGCTGGCCGGAGGCGATCTGGACGTTCTGCGCGGAAATGGCCGTGCTCACATCCACCGGGGTCAGGTTGAAGTTGTTCAACTTGGCCGGGTCGAGCCAGATGCGCATGGCGTACTGGGCGCCGAACACCTGGAAGTCACCGACACCGGCGGTGCGCGAGATCGGGTCCTGCATGTTGGACACGATGTAGTTGGACAAGTCTTCCCGGGTCATGCTGCCGTCACGCGACACCACGCCGATCACCATCAGGAAGTTTCTCACTGACTTGGTGACGCGGATGCCCTGTTGCTGCACTTCTTGCGGCAGCAATGGAGTGGCCAGGTTCAGCTTGTTCTGGACCTGGACCTGGGCGGTATCGGAGTTGGTGCCCTGCTCGAAGGTCGCGGTGATGGTCATGCTGCCGTCGGAGTTACTTTCCGAGGACACATAACGCAGGTTGTCGATACCGTTGAGCTGCTGCTCGATGACCTGCACCACGGTGTCCTGCACGGTCTGCGCGGACGCACCCGGGTAGGTCACCTGGATGGCAATGGCCGGCGGTGCGATGCTCGGGTACTGGTTGATCGGCAATTTGAGAATCGATAGAGCCCCGACCAGCATGATCACCAGGGCGATCACCCAGGCGAAAATCGGACGGTCGATGAAAAATTTCGACATGGTTTACTCCCCTTTGCCGCCGGCGGCTTTATCAGCTGCCTTTGCGGGGGCCGGGTTCTTGGTGCCTACGTTGGTGGCTTCGGTGGCCTTGACCTCCACGCCAGGGCGGACGAACTGCAACCCTTCGGTGATCAGGCGATCGCCGGCCTTGAGCCCGTCTTCGATCAGCCACTGGCTGCCGACGGTGCGGCTGGCCTTGAGCTGGCGCAGCTCGACCTTGTTGTCCGCACCCACCACCAGCGCGGTTGGCGCGCCCTTGAGGTCGCGGGTCACGCCTTGTTGCGGTGCCAGGATCGCCGCGCTGTTCACACCGGCCTGCAATTGGGCGTGGACGAACATGCCCGGCAGCAGGGTGTGGTCAGGGTTGGGGAATACGGCGCGCAAGGTCACGGAGCCGGTGGTCTGGTCAACCGACACTTCAGAGAACTCCAGCTTGCCTTCGTGCGGATACTGGCTGCCGTCTTCCAGGGTCAGCTTGACCATGGCTGCGTTCTCGCCGGCCTTTTGCAAACGGCCGCTTTCCAGTTCGCGGCGCAGTTGCAGCAGCTCGACCGAGCTCTGCGTCACGTCGACATAGATCGGGTCCAGTTGCTGAATGGTTGCCAGGGCATCAGCCTGGCCGTTGCTCACCAGCGCACCCTCGGTGACCGAGGAGCGGCCGATGCGACCGGAAATCGGTGCGTAGACCTTGGTGTAGCGCACGTTGATCTGGGCCGTCTGCAGATTGGCTTCCGATTCCAGGCGATTGGCCACGGCGGTATCGTATTCCTGACGGCTCACCGCCTGCTCATCCACCAGTTGCTTGTAGCGGTCGGCAATCGACTTGGTGGAGCGCAGGTTGGCCTCGGCGCTCTTGAGGGTCGCTTCGTAGACCGCAGGGTCGATCTGGTACAGCTGCTGGCCGGCCTTGACGTCGGCGCCTTCCTTGAACAGACGCTTGAGAATGATGCCGTTGACCTGTGGCCGTACTTCGGCGACGCGGAACGCGCTGGTGCGGCCCGGCAGTTCCGAGGTCAAGGTGAAGGGCTGGGTCTTGAGGGTTACGACGCCGACCTGAGGAGGGGGCGGTGCAGGCGCAGCCTCTTCCTTTTTGCATCCACTGAGCAGCGATGCCAGGGCGATGGCGGTAACCAGAGCGGTAACAGCTGGCTTGAATTGCATGGAAATCCTCGGGTCCAGGCGCGCAAGGGGCGCACTCGAAGGTGGAAGGTAAAAAAGCAGCAGTAATTCAATTAGTAGGATGCTAAGAAATATACTTACGTACACGGTTGTTTGTAAACAGCCAAATTGCGTAATATCCGGATTTACAAAAGCCTGACAAAGGGCCTGAGTAGATCGGAGGGGACGCGCTTCAAGCGACGTCGCCTCGTATTTTGCTCTGCTGATTCTTACGCATTGCTGACGCAATCCTGATTGAGGTGTTTACTGCCATGGTCCGTCGTACCAAAGAGGAAGCCCAGGAGACTCGCAGCCAGATAGTCGAAGCGGCCGAAAAGGCGTTCTTCGAGCGAGGCGTGGCCCGCACCACTCTGGCGGATATCGCGACGCTGGCCGGCGTGACGCGCGGTGCTATCTATTGGCATTTCAGCAACAAGGCGGACCTGCTCCAGGCCATGCTCGATACCTTGCATGAGCCGCTCGATGACCTGGCCCGCGCCAGTGAGAATGAAGAGGAGCTTGACCCGCTGGGCTGTACGCGCAAGCTGCTGGTGCAATTGTTTCAACAAGTTGCCCTGGACCCGAAGACCCGACGCATTAATGAGATTCTGTTCCATAAGTGTGAATTCACCGATGAAATGTGCGATCTGCGCCAGCAGCGGCGCCAGGTCAGTCTCGACTGTAATGTGCGTATTGCCTTGTCGTTGCGCAATGCGATGAATCGTGGCCAGCTACCGGCGGACCTGGAACCGGAAAGGGCGGCGATTGCCCTGCATGCCTATGTCGACGGTATTCTTTATCAGTGGCTGCTGGCCCCCGATAGCTTCCCCCTGGCCGGTGAGGCTGAGCGCTGGGTGGATATCGGGCTGGATATGCTGCGCCTGAGCCCTAGCCTGCGCAAATGAAACAAAATGCGTAATTGCTTCGGCTTGTTTCATGACAAGAGTTCGAAATAGCTTTTATAAACTGAATGCTGTCGTGGTTGAAAGGCAATCATGAACAAATTTTGTAGGGGATTTGTTTCGTGACCGGCAGCGACTCCGTCGGCTCCCGATCCCACGGAGTAAGCTTGCAGGAGAATCGCCGGCTCATGTCAACGTCTTGGCGGGGCCGCAGGCTCACCGACCTGGTTCGATAATGAGGCGAACGGTGTAGTTGAAGGGGGGCTCAAGCATCTTCCGGGAAATTTCCGAGCGGCACGTGTATTCGCCATTGCCGGTGTAAGTCGTCCTGCTCTTCCAAGTGGGCTTATAGCTGGGTTCCAAAACGCCAGGCACGATGGAGACCTGCAAGCGAGTGTGCATTTGACATTCAAAGTTGAAATGGCTCATTTCATAATTAAGGACCAGTTCGACAGGTTTGACTTTTTTTAATGTCGGGCGCCAGCCGGCTCCGGGGTAGGTGTAATCCCTGAAGTGCTCGATATGGAATCTATAACTTGATGTTGGATCGATGTCGTGGGCGCTCAAGGAAAAATCCTCGGCCTGGGGTGGGTCGGTTAACAGGTTGTTCATTTTCAATGTGCCGCGGGTGTTGTTGGCAATCTCCACGGTCACTTCGGTATTGGCCTGGCTGTGGGCAACCATGGCGGGGCCCAGCAGGAGGGCGAGAATGAAGTTTTTCAGGATGTTCATGGTAAGGCATCTCTCATAAGTACACGGTTCACTGGCGTTCGCCTGCAAACTGATGGTGTCTGGTTAGTGGGTGTTGCTGGAATGTTAAAGTTCTTAATGTGTGGCTGGGTGAAGTGTAAGTTTCAATCCTTTATATCAGTGGTTGGTGCGTTCGAGCGTTATTATTAGCGCCGTTGCGTGATTGAATCCACGCCAGATGAAAGTTGCCTTGTTATTTAATGTTGCTGTTCGCGTTGATTGCGCGTGGCCGAAGTTTTACAGGTATAAAAAAAGCCCCGGCTCTTTCGAGTCGGGGCTTTTTTATAAAACGGCTGGTGCGAGCTTACATCACGGGGTAATCAATGTACCCCACGGGGCCTTTCCCATAGAAAGTTTCAGGATGCGGCTCGTTCAACGGTGCATTGGCCTTCAGGCGTGCCGGCAAGTCCGGGTTGGCAATGAACGGAACCCCGAACGCGACCGCGTCAGCCTTGCCAGCCGCCAGCCAGGCGTTGGCGCTGTCCTTGGTGAAGCGTTCGTTGGCGATGTACGGGCCGCCGAACGCCTGCTTGAGTTGCGGACCGATGCTGTCATCGCCTTCCTTCTCACGGGAGCAGATGAAGGCGATGCCGCGCTTGCCCAGTTCACGGGCCACGTAGCTGAACGTCTCCAGACGGTTTTCGTCGCCCATGTCATGGGAGTCGGCCCGTGGCGCCAGGTGCACGCCCACTCGGCCGGCGCCCCAGACTTCAATGGCTGCGTCGGTCACTTCCAGCAGCAGGCGGGCACGGTTTTCCAGGGAACCGCCGTACTGGTCGGTGCGCTGGTTGGTGCTGCTTTGCAGGAACTGGTCGAGCAGGTAGCCGTTGGCGCCATGGATTTCCACGCCGTCGAAACCCGCGGCCTTGGCATTCTCGGCGCCGACACGGTAGGCGTCGACAATGTCGGCGATTTCAGCGGTTTCCAGTGCGCGCGGCGTCGGGTAGTCGGCCAGGGGGCGAACCAGGCTCACGTGGCCCTTGGGCTGGATCGCGCTGGGCGCCACGGGGGCTTCGCCATTGAGGTATGACGGATGGGAGATCCGGCCCACATGCCACAGTTGCAGGAAGATCTTGCCGCCGGCGCCGTGGATCGCCTTGGTGATGTTGGCCCAGCCGCGCACCTGGTCGTTGGACCAGATGCCCGGGGTGTCCGGGTAGCCCACGCCCATCGGCGTGACGGACGTGGCTTCGCTGAGGATCAGGCCAGCGGAGGCGCGTTGCACGTAGTACTCGGCCATCAGCGCGTTGGGGACGCGGCCTGCGTCGGCGCGGCAGCGGGTGAGTGGAGCCATGATGATGCGGTTCTTCAGCTCGATGTCGCCGAGTTTGATAGGGTCGAAAATAGTCGCCATGAAAATACAACCTCGAAAGTGGAAGGGTTAAATCAATGAGTCGCCGGGGCCAGGTCGGCATTGCCGCCCTGGCGGAAAGTGATCAGGGTGACCAGCAGCGCCAGCACGGCCAGCGCGCCGGCGGCCAGGGGCACGGAGGTCAGGCCCAGGCCATGGTCGATGACGCTGCCGCCGACCCAGGCGCCCAGGGCGTTGCCGATGTTGAAGGCGCCGATGTTCAGGGTGGACACCAGGTTGGGTGCGTCTTTGCCGAAGGTCACCACGTTGACTTGCAGGGCCGGCACGGCAGCGAAGCAGGCGGTGGCCCAGAGGAACAGGGTGATTTCACTGGGGATCAGCGCCACGCTGGTCCAGCTCAGGACGGTGGACACCACGGCCATGGTGAGGAAGACGCCCATCAGGGTGTTCGCCAGGCTCTTGTCCGCCAGCTTGCCGCCGATGATGTTGCCCAGGGTCAGGCCCAGGCCGATCAGCACCAGGGTCCAGGTCACGCCACGGGGCGACACGCCGGTCACTTCGCCCAGCAGCGGGGCGACGTAGGTGAACAGGGTGAACACCGACGCGGAGAACAGCGCGGTCATGCTCAGGGACAGCCACAGGCCGGCGCCTTTGAGCGCTACCAGTTCCGAGCGCATGTCGAGTTTCTCTTCATCGCGCTTGGCTGGCAGGAAACGAATCAGGCCGATCAGCGCAATCACACCGATGACGGTCACCGCCCAGAAGGTCGAACGCCAGCCGGCCTCCTGGCCCAGTGCGGTGCCCAACGGCACGCCGAGCACATTGGCCAGGGTCAGGCCGGTGAACATCAGGGCCACGGCCGAGGCGCGCTTGTTGGGCGCCACCAGGCCGGCGGCCACCACCGAACCGATGCCGAAGAACGCGCCGTGGCACAGGGCGGTGACGACCCGGGCGAACATCAGCACGTTGTAGTCGCTGGCGATCGCGCAGAGCAGGTTGCCGACGATGAAAATCCCCATCAGCGCCACCAGGGCGGCCTTGCGCGGCAGCCGGGCGGTGGCCAGGGCCATGAACGGTGCGCCGATGGCCACGCCCAGGGCGTAGCCGGTCACCAGCCAGCCGGCGCCGGGAATCGACACGCCCAGGTCAGCCGCCACATCGGGCAACAGGCCCATGATGACGAACTCGGTGGTGCCGATGGCGAAGGCGCTCAGGGCCAGGATCAGGAGTGAGAGGGGCATGATGGGTCCTTGTCGGGTCAGAGCTCTTGGCTCATCTGCTTGAGGAACTGCTGGATCACTTCCTCGTTGCGTTTGAAGAAGTGCCATTGACCGACCTTCTGGCTGGTGATCAGCCCCGCCCGTTGCAACACCGCCAAGTGCGCAGACACCGTGGATTGCGACAGGCCGCAACGCTGGTCGATCTGCCCGGCGCAAATGCCGAACTCGTGGTTGTGCAACTGCTCGGGGAACTGGACCTTGGGGTCTTTGAGCCAGTTGAGGATGTCTCGCCGTACTGGGTGCGCCAGGGCTTTTATTATTTCGTCGAGGTCGAGGGTCATGGGTGGCAGGCTCGGGGGGTGAGTAAAACGCTATATCGCGATAGAGCGAACCTTAAATCGTTATTTCGCGATACACCAATATGGATTTGATCTGAATGCCGAACAAATCGCTATATCGGGTTATAACGATATGGGCGCGGGAGTGCTAAGCTGCGGGCCATGAACTATCTCGCGCACCTGCACCTCGGCGGCCCTGGCCGGGAACAACTGCTCGGCAGCCTCTACGGCGACTTCGTCAAAGGGCCGTTGCAAGGGCAGTACGATCCGCAGATCGAAGCGGCGATTGCCCTGCATCGGCGCATCGACATGTACACCGACCGCCATCCCTTGGTGGGCATTGCCCTGTCGCGTTTTTCCACGGTGCGACGGCGCTATGCCGGGATTGTGCTGGACGTGTTTTTCGATCACTGCCTGGCCCGGGACTGGGCGTTGTACGGCGAAGGGCCGCTGGTGGATTTCACGTCCCGTGTCTACCAGGTACTGCGCACCGAACCGCAGTTGCCAGGGCGCCTGGCACAGATCGCGCCGTATATGGCGGCGGATGACTGGCTGGGGTCTTATCAGGAATTCGACGTGCTGGGGCAGGTACTGCGCGGCATTTCCCGCCGCCTGTCCCGACCCGAGGAACTGGCCGGGGCGATGGCGGAGTTGATCGAGCTTTATGAGCCGCTGAGCGAGGATTTCCGGTTGTTCTACCCTCAGCTTCAGGATTTTGCTCAAAACCAGGTCACGCCGCAGGACTAATTGTGGGAGCGAGCTTGCTCGCGATAGCGGTGTATCAGCCAGTTCATCTGCTGAATGTTAAGCCGCTATCGCGAGCAAGCTCGCTCCCACAAGGGATCCTTCTGCACGAAAGGATCCGGTTCAAGCCGCGATGGCAGGCCGCATCGGCGCTTGCTGTTTCTCGGGAATCGTCCCGAACAACGCCTTGTGCACCGCCTGTTGCGCCTGGAACGCCAGGGCGGCGCGTTCCTGGCCGTGGCAGGCAATCGGTTCCAGCAGATGGATGTGCACGTCGCCCCGATCATTGGCGAACAGGCGCATCAGGTGCGACAGCAAATCATCATCGCCAATGAACGGTGCCAGCGAATCCGGCTCACCGTCGCGCAGGTAACGGATCGCCACTGGCTGCAACGCCACATCGGCATCGATGGCTGCCGACAACAAGCGCCCATGGAACGTGCGCAGGGATCGGCCATCGGTGGTGGTGCCTTCCGGGAACATCAGCAGCGGATGGGCCTGTTCCAGGTGGCGGCTCATTTGTTTGCGGATCAGTTGGCTGTCACCCGACCCGCGCCGGATAAACAGGCTGCCGGCCTTGGCGGCCAGCCATCCGGCCACCGGCCAGGTGCGCACTTCGGCCTTGGACAGGAATGACATCGGTGTGAGCATGCCCAGCAACGGGATGTCAGTCCAGGACACATGGTTACTGACCCACAGCATCGGCCGTTGCGGCAGTTGACCGTGGACGGTGACTGAAAAGGGCAGGGCATGGCTCAGCCGCGCCATGAAGAACCGCGACCAGCGCTGGCGACGGACCATCGAGTTGGCGACCCCCAGGCGTTCGAACAGGCCGAACACGCTGGCCATGCTCAGGCCCAGGGTCACCACCAGCAAGACTCGCGCGATACGCGCGTACACCCGCAACCGGCTCATTACACGGCTGCCTTGAAGTGGCGGGCGTAGCGCGGGCAGAGTTCGTCGCGCTTGAGCAGGATGAACACGTCGGCCACCTGGAAGTCCTCGTCCCAGCACGGCTCGCCGCAAATCTTCGCGCCCAGGCGCATGTAGGCCTTGAGCAGCGGCGGCATTTCGGCGATGACGTTGGACGGTACGTCCAGGCTCGGCAGCGGTTTTTTCGGCACGGCCTGCAGGTGTTCGGTGCACAGGTAGCGTTCGCGCAGGCGCTGCATGATTGCCTGGGCCTGGATGCCGCCATCCTGCATCGGAATGCTCGCGCAGCCCATCAGGTAGCTGTAGCCGCCTTCGTTCAGGACTTCGGCCAGTTCGCCCCAGAGCACCGCGATGGTGCCGCCGTTGCGGTAGGCCGGGTCGACGCAGGTACGACCGATTTCCAGGATCGGGCCCTTGAGATGGACCAGGCCGTGGAGGCTGAATTCTTCTTCGCTGTAGAACCGGCCCAGGCTGCTGGCGGCCTGGTGGTCGAGCAGGCGCGTGGTGGCCACGAGGCGGCCGGTGTTCAGGTCGCGTACGCCGATGTGGGCGCAGTGAACATCATAGTCATCCATGTCCAGACCCTTTTCCGCGCCTTTGAGCTTGGCGTTGAATTCGCCGCTGAAGACGTTGAAGCGCAGGGCCTGGGCTTCTTGCAAGGCGTGGGCGCCGATCAGGCGTTCGGCTTGCAGGCGGCGTTCATTGCCGGTGTCGCTGATGCGGGCGATCTGGGTCATAGCGAATCTCCGTGCGGGCTGTTCAGTTGCAGCCTGTCGACTTTCTTTATGCAGCCATGTTGTGCAAAGTCAGGCTATGTAGCCCCGGTGTCATCGCCATGAAGCTTTGGTGATGCTTATATGACAGCCTTCAAGGAGCCCTCTCATGCCCTGGCACACCCTGATCGAACGTGGCGAGCGCCTACCCACCTATCCGGACCTGGCTGAAGGTTATGCCGCGTTGTTGCAACGCCTGGGGCCGGTGACGCCGTTCGAGTTGGCCGTGGTCGGTGCTCGGTCGATGGCCACGCCGGGGCTGGCGTTCCTGGTGGGGTACCAGGCGGCGCTGCGGGTGCTTTGGCCGAGCGCGCCCCAGAGCCTTGGCGCCCTGTGTGCCACCGAACAACGCAGCTTGCGCCCGGCGGACATGCAAACCCGCCTCGACGATTTGCGCCTGAGCGGGCGCAAGGATTTCGTCACCGCTGGCGACGCCGCCGAGTGGCTGCTGATTGCCGCTCGCAGCGAAGCGCCCGGCGAAACGCCACGACTGAACCTGGCAGTGGCCTATGCGGGCGAGCCTGGCGTGACCCTGGAAAAACTCCCCGCCATGGGCCTGATGCCGGACATCAGCCATGGCCGCGTGCTGCTCGACGGCGCGCTGTGCGAGTTGCTGGCCGGTGATGGCTGGGACGCCTACGTCAAACCGTTCCGCACCCTGGAAGACCTTTATGTACTCAGCGCGATGACGGCCTGGTTGTATGGCGTCGGGCAGGAATGTGCCTGGCCCCAGGTGTTGCAATTGCGCCTGCTGGCGTTGCTTGCCGGCTGCGCGGAGGTGAGTCGCCACAACCCTTCCAGCCCTGCCGGGCATGTGCTGCTGGGCGGGTTGTTCGCCCAGTTCCAAGGGCTCGACGACGAACTCGACGCTGCCCTGGCCGCCGGGCCTGCGGTGTGGCGCGAGATGTGGACGCGGGACAAAGGTGTGATGGACCTTGCGGCGGGGGCGCGGGCCAAGCGGTTGGCCAAGGCGTTGGGATAGCGCTCCAAACGACCATCCATTGTGGGAGCGAGCTTGCTCGCGATAGCGCTGGATCAGCGACAATGATGTTGGCTGACACTCCGCTATCGCGAGCAAGCTCGCTCCCACAGGGGGCACACACTCAAATTGTCATCAAGTCTGCATAGGCTCTGAAGGTTAAAACCTGCGAGCCCCAAGCATGTCCAAAGGCTGGTTCCTGATCCCGCTGCTGATACTCAACCTGAGCGTCCAGGCCGAAGACTGGCCCGGCGAGCAATGGCCAAGCGGCCCGACTCCCAGCGGGCCGGCCATCGAAGCCTTGGAACAATACGCCTTCCCATTCCGGGACGACGCGAGCCGTGAGGGCATCCGTACCGATGCGCTGCTGGTGATCCAGGACGGTCGACTGGTCTATGAACGCTACGCCGGGCCGACCACCGCCCAGACCCCGCACCTGACCTGGTCCATCAGCAAAAGTCTGTTGGCGACGGTGTTCGGCGTGGCCTACGGCGAACAGCGCTTTGCCCTGGACGATCCGGCAGCCAAGTACTACCCACCCCTGAACCGGCACCCGGGCCTGACCCTGGCCGATCTTTTCCACTGGGCGTCTGGCCTGGATTGGCAGGAGGACTACGAATACGCGCCGCTCAAGTCCTCGGTGGTGGCGATGCTCTATACCCGCGGGCGTCATGACATGGCGGCGTTTACCGCACGGCATGAAAGCTTCAGCCCCCCGGGGCAGGCGTTTCGTTATTCCAGCGGTGACAGCAACCTGTTGGCGGCGGCCCTGAAAAACATCGTCGGTGCGGCACGCTATCCCGATTATCCCTGGACGGCCCTGTTCGAGCCCCTGGGCATCCGCCACGCGACTTGGGAAACCGACGCCAGCGGCACGTTCGTGGGATCGTCCTATGCCTACCTCACGGCGCGGGACCTGGCGCGTGTCGGGTTGTTGATGCAACGGGACGGCCGCTGGGGCGAACGGCAACTGATCCCCAAGGATTGGGTCGCGTTCAGCCGCGAACCGTTCGTGCACTTCCAGGCCGGCCAGGACGAAGCCGTGCCGGGCGGGCACTGGTGGCTCAACCGCGGCGCCGATCCGGCGCTCCACCCCTGGCCCGATGCGCCGCCGGATACCTTCGCCGCGCTGGGCCATTGGGGCCAGGCGCTGTACGTCATCCCCAGCGCCAGACTGGTGATAGTGCGCTACGGCGACGACCGCGACGGCAGCTATCGCCATAACGAACTGCTCAAGCGCGCCATGGCGGCGTTCGCTGGGAAGGGGCAGCCATGAAGCGCAAAATCCTGCTGACCTTGCTGTCGGTGCTACTCATTGCCCTGTTCAGTTGGGTCTGGCTGGAGCGGGTGGCATTGCAGGCTTTCCCCGACATCATCAGTGCCTACACCGCCAAGGAATACTGCTCGTGCCGCTATGTGATGCAGCAACCGGCCGAGTATTGTCGGGGTTTTGTGAAGCAGGCAGTGCCCATCCGCGATTTTCTCGAGACCGTTGAAGCCAAGCGCGTCACCGTCAGCGGGTTGGGGCGCAGCAACAGTGCGCAATGGTTGGGAGAGCGGCAGGGGTGTCGGTTGGAGCCCTGAACTAACCTTTGGAAACATGGCCTCACGTCGATCCTATTGTGGGAGCAAGGCTTGCCCGCGATGGCGATGTTGAAAACGCCATCGCGGGCAAGCCTTGCTCCCACAGATAAACCTCTTGCCCCCAGGTTCTCTGTATTCCTGGGCGGTTGTTGAAACAGACAGTTTGCAAGCGCCCTCGGCCCGGTTAAGGTTCGCCACAGGTTTATCTGCCCCCCGAGTGTGTATGTTCAAGCGGTTTTTCCCTCACGCGGTCGCCAGCCTGCTGCTGGCCTGCGCAGCGTTGCCGGCCCAGGCCGACTGGTACCTGGACGGCGAGTCGTCGCGGCTGTCGTTTATCAGCAGCAAAAACGGCAACGTTTCCGAGGTCCAGCGTTTCCTGGTGCTGCACGGTCAAGTCCAGCCCGACGGCTTGGCGCGCCTGGAAGTGGAGCTGGAATCCATCAACAGCGGCATTCCCCTGCGGGACGAGCGCATGCGCGCCGAGTTGTTCCAGATCAAGCAATTCGCCGAAGCCACCGTTACCGCCAAGATCGACCTGGCACCGATCCAGGACCTGGCCAATGGCGCGCAGTTGGAGTTGCGCCTGCCGCTGACGGTGAACCTGCACGGCAAGCAGCATGAGTACCCCGTCGAACTGCTGGCGACGCGCCTGGATGAACGCCGCTTCCAAGTGGTGACCCTGGAGCCGGTGGTGCTCAACGCGGCGGATTTCGATCTGGCGCCGGGCCTGGAAAAGCTCCGCAACCTGGCCGGTTTGTCGGCCATCAGCCTGTCGGTGCCGGTGAATGCGGTGCTGATCTTCACGGCGCGCTGACATGAGCGGCCCGGTCTTTCCCTGGCGTGAAGGCAATCGCTTCGAGCTGTTGATCGACGGCCCACAGTTCTTCCCACGCATGCTGGTGGAAATCGCCCGTGCCCAGGAGCAGGTCGAACTGGAGCTGTACCTGGTGGAGGCGGGGGCCTGCGCCGAGGCGATGGTCCAGGCACTGGTGCAGGCCGCCGAGCGGGGCGTTCGCGTGCGCTGCCTGTTCGATGACTATGGCAGCCTGGCGTTTACCCTGGCCTTGCGCAAGCGCCTGACCGAGGCTGGGGTTGAGTTGCGTTTCTACAATCGCCTGAGCTGGCGCCGCTGGGTGCGCAACCTTTATCGGGATCACCGCAAGCTGCTGTTGGTGGACCAGCGCCTGGCCGTGGTCGGTGGCACCGGGGTGACCGATGAATTCTGGAACCCCCTCGACGACCGCAGTGAGTGGCACGAAGTGATGGTGGAAATCGTCGGCCCGCTGGTGCTCGACTGGCAGTTGCTGTTCGACCGCCAGTGGCTTGCCAACCGTCATCGGCGGGCCTGGAAGCCAGCCTCCAATTTCGGCTTGCCGCGCCTGCCGCGCATCCCGCCGGTGGGCGAAGGCATGGGCCGGGTGGCGTATGCCGACGCCCGCCAGCATCGCGACATCCTGCAATCGCTATCCCGGGCATTGAACAGCGGCCAGAAACGCATCTGGATGGCGACGCCATATTTCCTGCCGACCTGGAACGTGCGCCGCTCCTTGCGCAAGGCCGCCGCCCGGGGCATCGACGTGCGCCTGCTGCTGACCGGCCCGCGCACCGATCACCCATCCGTGCGCTACGCCGGGCACCGTTACTACCCGCGATTGCTCAGGGCCGGCGTGCAGATTTTCGAGTACCAGCCGTGTTTCCTGCACCTGAAGATGGTGTTGGTGGATGATTGGGTCAGCATCGGCTCCTGCAATTTCGATCACTGGAACCTGCGTTTCAATCTGGAAGCCAATCTGGAAGCCCTGGATTCCAGGCTCAGCAGCGCCGTGGCGGCCAGTTTCGAGCGGGATTTCGCCCAGAGCCTGCAAGTCAGCCTCGACGCCTGGCAGCGCCGACCGTTGTGGAAGCGATTCAAGCAGCGGGTGTGGGGGTTGGTGGATCGGGTGGTGGTGAATCTGTTGGATCGGCGCGGTTAGCTCAAGCACCCAGATACAACTGTGGGAGCGAGCTTGCTCGCGATAGCAGAGTATCAGCCAATGTCGATGCGGCTGATCTGACGCCATCGCGAGCAAGCTCGCTCCCACAGTGGATTTTCAGCGGTCACAAAAGCGTTTGCCACAGAACCCATTGTGGGAGCGAGCTTGCTCGCGATAGCGGAGTGTCAGTCGATATCGATGCGGCTGACCTGACGCTATCGCGAGCAAGCTCGCTCCCACAGGAGGATCAAGTTGTTCTGAAGGTCAGAGCAACTCAAAACTCTGCTGCTTCACGTCCTGGGAATCCAGGCCGATCTGCACGTTGAACTTGCCCGGCTCTGCCCCGTACTTGAGCTGGGCGTTGTAGAACTTCAGGTCGTCTTCGGTGATGGTGAAGTGGATGACTTTCTTCTCGCCAGCCTTGAGCATCACCTTGCGGAAGTTCTTCAGCTCTTTCACCGGGCGAATGATCGAGCCGGTCACGTCCTGGATGTACAACTGCACCACGGTTTCGCCGTCACGCTTGCCGGTGTTTTCCAGGGTTACGCTGGCATCGAGCTTGCCGGTCTTGTTCAGCGTGGTCGATGACAGGGCCATGTCCGACAGGCTGAACTCGGTGTAGCTCAGGCCGTAGCCGAACGGATAGAGCGGGCCGGTGGTGTCATCGAAATACTGCGAGGTGTAGTTGCCCGGCTTGCCCGGCGTGAACGGCCGGCCAATGCTCAGGTGGTTGTAGTAGGTCGGAATCTGCCCCACCGAGCGTGGGAAGGTGATCGGCAGCTTGCCCGACGGGTTGTAGTCGCCGAACAGCACGTCCGCGATGGCGTTGCCACCTTCGGTGCCGCTGAACCAGGTTTCCAGGATCGCATCGGCCTGCTGCTTTTCTTCCAGCAACGACAGCGGACGGCCATTCATCAGCACCAGCACCAGGGGCTTGCCGGTGGCCTTCAGGGCCTTGATCAGCTCGCGTTGGCTGGCCGGGATGTTCAGTTCGGTACGGCTCGACGACTCATGGGACATGCCACGGGACTCGCCCACGGCGGCCACCACCACATCGGCGTCCTTGGCGGCTTGCACCGCTTCGTCGATCAGCACCTGGGCCGAGCGCGGGTCATCCACCACTTCCGGGGCATCGAAGTTGAGGAAGTTCAGGTAGTCGAGCACCTTCTTGTCGCCGGTGATGTTGGCGCCACGGGCGTAGATCAGCTTCGACTCGGCGCCCAGGGCGCGGGTCATACCGTCGAACAGGGTGACCGATTGCGCAGGGCGCCCGGCCGCGGCCCAACTGCCCATCATATCGATCGGTGCCTTGGCCAGCGGGCCGACCAGGGCGATCCTGGCGGTCTTTTTCAGGGGCAGGGTCTGGTTGCGGTTTTCCAGCAGGACCAGGCTGCGGCGTGCCACGTCACGGGCATCGGCGCGGTGCAGGCGGCTTTCGGCGTAGGTGTCGACCGGGTCGTCCTCGGCCTTGCCGATGCGCAGGTACGGATCCTTGAACAGGCCCATGTCGTATTTGGCCGCGAGCACTTCGCGCACGGCGTTGTCGATGTCGCTCTGTTCGATCTCGCCGGCCTTGAGCAGCCCTGGCAGTTCCTTGCCGTAGAGCGAGTCGTTCATGCTCATGTCGATGCCGGCCTTGATCGCCAGCTTCGCCGCTTCGCGACCGTCCTTGGCGACGCCGTGCTTGATCAGTTCGAAGATGGCGCCGTGGTCACTGACCGCCAGGCCCTTGAAGCCCCATTCCTTGCGCAGCAGGTCGTTCATCAGCCAGGTGTTGGCGGTGGCCGGCACGCCGTTGATGGAGTTCAGCGCGACCATCACCCCGCCGGCTCCGGCGTCGATGGCGGCGCGGTAGGGCGGCAGGTAGTCCTGGTACATTTTCAGCGGACTCGTGTCCACGGTGTTGTAGTCCCGACCGCCTTCCACTGCGCCGTAGAGGGCGAAGTGCTTGACGCTGGCCATGATGCTGTCGGCCGCGTTGGCGCCGTTGCCCTGGAATGCCTTGACCATCACCCCGGCGATGCGCGACACCAGGTAGGTGTCCTCGCCGAAACCTTCGGAGGTCCGGCCCCAACGTGGGTCGCGGGAAATGTCGACCATGGGCGCGAAGGTAATGTCCAGGCTGTCGGCCGCGGCTTCCTGGGCGGCGATGCGCCCGGAGTGGTAGATGGCGTCCATGTCCCAGCTCGAGGCCAGGGCCAGGGGGATCGGGAAAATCGTGCGGTGGCCGTGGATCACGTCATAGGCGAAGAACATCGGGATCTTCAACCGGCTGCGCATGGCCGCGTCCTGCATCGGACGGTTCTCATCGCGGGTGATGGAGTTGAACGTACCGCCAATGTTGCCGGCGGCGATTTCCTTGCGAATCATCTCCCGGGGCATTTCCGGGCCGATGCTGATCAGGCGCAATTGGCCGATCTTCTCTTCGAGGGTCATCTGCTTCATCAGATGGCTGATGAAGGCGTCCTTGTTCTCTATGGGGGCGGGCAGGTTGTCGGCAAATACGGAGTGACTGGCCAGACTGACAAACAGGCCCAGCAAACACAGCTTCTTCATGAATAGTTTTCTCGCAAGCCTAAAGGGCGGTGATCAGGACACGCCGGTCAGCCAAAATGTGAGGAGCGGCTATTGTTGTTCGGTCAAATACAGCACACTTTCGAGCCCAGGGGGCTGAACTTAGTTTCGCACCGCGCATCTTTTAGCCCATCGACCCGTTTCAATCCAGTGCGGCGGCAGATTATGCCCCAGACGCCAGTGAGATAGGTGGCCGGGTTTTTCCAATGTCATGCCAGGGAGCGCTTCATCCAATGAATCCAAGACTGAACCACCTTCGCAGCCTGCCGATGCTGGCCTTGATGCTGCTTACCACGCTGCTGGCCGGTTGCGGCATCAATAACATCCCGACCCTGGACGAACAGGCCAAGGCCGCCTGGGGCCAGGTGCAGAACCAGTACCAGCGCCGTGCCGACCTGATTCCCAACCTGGTGGAAACCGTCAAGGGCTACGCCCAGCACGAGCAGGAAACCCTGACCGCGGTGATCGAGGCGCGGGCCAAGGCCACGTCGATCCAGGTGGACGCCAGTACCTTGGACAACCCGGAAAAGCTCAAGCAGTTCCAACAGGCCCAGGACCAGTTGACCGGCGCGTTGAGCCGGCTGATGGTGGTGTCCGAGCGTTATCCGGACCTCAAGGCCAACCAGAATTTCCTGGCGCTGCAATCGCAGCTCGAAGGCACCGAGAACCGTATCGCCGTGGCACGCCGCGACTTCATCCTGGCGGTGCAGAAGTACAACACCGAGATCCGCACGTTCCCGGGCCGCCTGTGGCACAGCGTGATGTACAGCGACCTGCCGCTGCGCGAAACGTTCGAGGCCACCAGCTCCAATGCCGAAAAAGCCCCTGAAGTGAAGTTCTGAAGAAATTGTGGGAGCGAGCCTGTGGGAGCAAAGCTTGCTCGCGATGAACGATAACGCGGTCATTCGAAAGACCGAGGTGCCTTCATCGCGAGCAAGCTTTGCTCCCACAGCAGTTCGCTCCCACACAGGAGTTGCGATGCGAGTGTTGAAATTTGGCCTGGTGCTGTTGCTCTGGGTGTTTGCAGTCACGGCACAGGCCGAATTGAAGTTTCCAGCGTTGACCGGGCGTGTGGTGGACACCGCCCAGATGCTCGACCCTTCGGTGCGCGCGCAACTGGAGACGCAGCTCAAGGCCCATGAACAGGCGACCGGCGAACAGGTGGTGGTCGTGACCCTGGCGGACCTGCAGGGCAGCAGCATCGAAGATTTCGGCTATCAGCTGGGGCGCCACTGGGGCATCGGGCAGAAGGATAAAAACAACGGCGCGCTGCTGATCGTGGCCCGGGATGACCGTAAACTGCGCATCGAAGTGGGCTACGGCCTGGAGGATCGCCTGACCGACGCCCAGAGTTCGGTGATCATCAACCAGGTGATCACGCCGGCCTTCAAGACCGGCAACTTCAACAAAGGCATCAGCGACGGCGTCGCGGCGATGCTGGTGGTGCTGGGCGGCAGCCCGCTGGACGAGCCGGCGCCGGCATACAGTACGGATGAACAGCAGGAGCAGGGCGATTTTGTCGAGCGCCATGCCGGGTTGTTCATCTTCCTGGTGATCCTGTTTATTTTGACGATATCGGTCTGCCAGATGCTCGGTATCCTGCCGGCCGGGCGCGGTGGCTCCAGCGGTTCGGGCAGCTCCGGTGGGGGCGGCTTCAGCGGTGGAGGCGGCGGTGGCGGCTTCAGCGGTGGCGGTGGCAGTTTCGGGGGCGGCGGTTCGTCGGGCGGCTGGTGACAATAATAATGAGCAGGCACTTTTAACCATGGCATTACTGACTGAACACGAACAACGCAAGGTCGCCGAGGCCATCGCCCGGGTCGAGCAGCATACCGACGCCGAACTGGTCACGGTGCTGGCCGCCCGCGCCGACGACTACGCTTACATCCCGCTGCTATGGGCGAGCCTGCTGGCGCTGGTGGTGCCCGGCGCGGTCCATTACCTCACCGGTTGGTTGGCCCTGCACAGCCTGTTGCTGGTGCAGTGGGTCAGTTTCATCGTGTTGTGCCTGGTGTTTCGCATCCCAAGGATCACCACTCACCTGATCCCCCGTTCCGTGCGTCACTGGCGGGCCTCCAACCTGGCACGCCGGCAATTTCTCGAGCAAAACCTGCACCACACCGTGGGCAGCACGGGCGTGCTGATCTTTGTCTGCGAGGCCGAGCGGTATGTGGAAATCCTCGTCGATGAAGGCATTTCCAGACACCTGGACAACACATGCTGGGACGCCATCGTCGCAACGTTCACCCAGCAGGTGCGCCAGGGGCAGACCTTGCAGGGGTTCGTGACGTGTATCCAAGCCTGCGGCGAATTGCTCAAGGAACATGTGCCGGTGACTCATGAGCGCAATGAGCTGCCGAATCGGTTGGTGGTGCTGGGCTGAAAGTTTCCTGTCGGCACAAGCCTGTGGGAGCAAAGCTTGCTCGCGATGAACGATGACTCGGTTTTGCCTGCCGAATCGCGGCGTATTCATCGCGGGCAAGCCTTGCTCCCACAGAGGCTACTGCTCGCCACACCAACTTTTCCGTGCCCTCGCTGCCCATCCCCCCTAAAATACCGGCATTCCCGATCCGCCCGCCCCGAGGCCGCTTGTCCATGTCCGCCACCGCAACTCCAGCCCGTCCCGCGCCGGATCACCACGCCCAGTTCATCGAACTGCTGCACACCAGCCTTGAACAAAACGCTTTCATCAAACTGGTGCTGGCCAAGTACGTCGGGGATGAGGTGGACCTCCAGCGGCTGATCATCAAGCAGCTGACGGTCAAGGACCAGCCGTGCCTGTCCTTCGTCTACCGCTACAAGACTCGCGACATCACCAAGAATCTCCCCCTGGCCGAAGGCGTGGACACTATCGCCGCGCTGTTGCCAGCGTCGTTCAAGAACGCGCATTTGCTGGCGGTCACTGACGAGGCGCAGTTGGAGTACAGCAAAAAGGGCAAAAGCTCGCTGTTCAAGAGCAAGCCCCAGCAACTGCGGGAAGTGCCGTCTGCCGAGCACAACCGCGAGAAGAACCGCTTCCTCGACCTGAACCGGCCATTTTTGGCCGACCTGGGCGTGACCAACCACAAGCACGAGCTGATTCCGGCGATGTCGCGCAAGTGGAAGCAGATCAACAAGTTCATCGAGGTCTTCAGCCACGCGCTGACATCTTCGCCACTGGCCCTGGACCAACCGGTGCGGGTCTCGGATTTCGGTTCGGGCAAGGGCTACCTGACCTTCGCCATCCACGATTACCTGCGCAACACCTTGCAGGCCGAAGGCGTGGTGACCGGTGTCGAGCTGCGTGAAGACATGGTCAGGCTGTGCAACGAAGCCGCCGCGCGGCTGGAGCACCCGGGCCTGAGTTTCCAGCACGGTGACGTGCGCAGCGTGGCGCCGAGCGCGGTGGATGTGATGATTGCCTTGCATGCCTGCGACATCGCCACCGACTACGCGATCCACATGGGCATTCGCTCGGGTGCCTCGATCATCATGTGCTCGCCGTGCTGCCACAAGCAGATCCGCCTGCAGATCCAGAGCCCGGCCTTGCTCAAGCCGATGCTGCAGTACGGTCTGCACCTGGGCCAGCAGGCGGAAATGGTCACCGACAGTTTGCGGGCGCTGTTCCTGGAAGCCTGCGGCTACGAGACCAAGGTCTTCGAGTTCATCTCCCTGGACCACACCAACAAGAACAAGATGATCCTGGCCGTCAAACGCGCCGAACCTGTGGATCCCACCGAGCTGCTGGCAAAGATCGAAGCACTCAAGGCCTTCTACCACATCACCGAGCATTGCCTGGAAACGCTACTGCGGGCGGATGGTTATTTCGAGCACTGAGGCCCCCTGTGGGAGCGAGCTTGCTCGCGATGGAACGATGACGCGGTGTGCCTGAAAGACCCCATCGCCTGAATCGCGAGCAAGCTCGCTCCCACAGACTGTCCTGCCACTTCATTTTTGTGCAGTCCGTCAGGTAATGACGGGTTATCGCTCATCCGCCGACTTACCGGACTACCTTTAATGCGTTCACCCCTCACGCATTTCCAAAGGAGCCCAACCCATGGCCGCCAAGAAAATCCTGATGCTGGTCGGCGATTACGTCGAAGATTATGAAGTCATGGTGCCGTTCCAGGCGTTGCAGATGATCGGCCACACTGTGCACGCCGTGTGTCCGGACAAAACGGCCGGGCAGACCGTGCGCACGGCGATCCACGACTTTGAAGGCGACCAGACCTACAGCGAAAAACCGGGGCACCTGTTTGCCCTCAATCATGATTTCGCCGGTGTCGAAGCCGCCGACTACGACGCGTTATTGGTGCCGGGCGGTCGCGCGCCGGAATACCTGCGCCTGAATGAAAAAGTCCTGCAACTGGTGCGCGATTTCGACCTGGCGGGTAAGCCGATTGCCGCGGTGTGCCACGGCGCGCAATTACTGGCGGCGGCGGGCATCCTGGAAGGGCGCGAATGCAGCGCCTACCCGGCGTGTGCCCCGGAAGTACGCCTGGCGGGCGGGACCTATATCGACATTCCCGTGACCCAAGGCCATGTCCAGGGCAACCTGGCGACTGCACCGGCCTGGCCTGCGCACCCAAGCTGGCTGGCGGGGTTCCTGACCCTGCTGGGCACGGCCATCACTTTGTAGTAACGCACTGGCAAGGCAAGCGCAGCGGGTCTTTACTCTCGGGACATGCCCTCATTGCCTGGAGAACAATCATGTCCGGATGGTACGAAATCAGCAAAAGCAGCAGTGGCCAGTTTCGGTTTGTACTCAAGGCGGCCAACGCCGAGATCATCTTGACCAGCGAGCTGTACACCACCCGCAGCGGCGTCGACGGCGGCATTGCTGCGGTGCAGAAAAACAGCCCGTTGGCCGACCGCTATGAACTCAAGAACACCAAGGACGGCCATCCGTACTTCAACCTCAAGGCCGGTAACCATGAAGTGATTGGCAGCAGTGAGGCGTATTCATCGGACGCCGCCCGGGACAAAGGCATCGCCAGCGTCAAGGCCAACGGACCGACGACGGTCATCAAGGACAAGACCGTGGCTGCGCTCTGACGGGACAGCAATAAGGGCGCCTGGCCTGTGGAGGGGAATCATGTGTGGGAGCAACGCTTGCTCGCGATCCAGGCGCTGCGGTTGTGCAGGCTAAGCGAGCCATTGTTCATCACGAGCAAGCTTTGCTCCCACAAATAGATCCCCTCGCTACACGTTTTTTACCCTGCCTTTAAACCTCCACCGGCACCGACAGCTTCGGATCGCCCAGTGGATGGCTCTTGGCATCGAAGAAGCGCAATTGCACCTCCAGCCCCTGGAACACCTTGGCGTAATGCCGTTTCTGGTGCTGGATGAACGCCTGACTGCGCGGGTAGATCGAAATCGCCACGGTTTTCGGTGCGGCCAGGCGCAGGGCATGGACAATGTGCCGGTCCTGCTCGCCCAGGGCATGGCCGAACAGGCACAGGTTGTCGCCATGGCGCAGCAACTGGTCGTAGCAGAACGACAGGTAATCGCTGCTGCGGATGGTCTTGAGCTTGTCCGCGCTGGAGCCTTCATTGACGAACAGCGGCACGTCGTCGAGGGTCTTGATCGTGTTGTTGATGGCGAAACTGCCCAGCAAGGTGCCTTCGGTGGACGTGAGCTTGCGCGCCGTGCCGTCCTGGTTGCGCACCAGGTGCAGGCCACCGTGCAGGTACAGCAAGCGCGGTTTGTCCGTGGTCACCTGGCTCAGGTCGAAACTGTGATCATCGCCGCAGAACAGGTCGCTGATGGTCTTGGCCCCATGCTGGATCGCCCAGTAGTTGAGCAGGTCGTAGTTGGTGGTGAACACCGTGCGGTAGCGGCTCAGCTCCTGGTTGAGCGTTGCCAGGGTCGACGGTTGCACCAGGCGCCACGGGATGTGCACCGCGTGCACGGTGTTGATCAGCGCTTCCTTGATCGCGTAATAGCGGTTACGCGGGGCGGCGGAACTGACGGCCAGGGCCTTGTTGACCCGACTGGTGGTTTTCAGCGCCCCGAGCACCTGTTCGAAACTGCGCGTCTGCATCGCGTCGAACACGCTCAGTTCCGACGGGCTCAAGGGTTTCTCCTCGACGGTGCGGGCGTTTTCGAACAGCGAGTCATAGCCGAAATCGTCCCACACCGCGCGGCTGGCCCCATTGCCCACCAGCAGGCCGCTGAAGGCGGTATCGGCGCGCACGGCCTCCCAGTCTTCGAGCCGGGTGTCGTATTCCTGGAAATCGGTCATCGCAAGGATCATCTCAAAACGTGGCAAAGGCAGGCCGGGACTTTATCACGCCCCAGTCTTGAGCCAGATCAAGATGCGTCGTGACTACTGGGTCATTCTGTAGGTCCTGCCGATCCGGCCTCTACCAGGAGTGTGACCCCATGAGCAGTACTTTTTTCATTCCCGCCGTGAACATCATGGGGCTGGGTTGCCTGGATGAAGCGATGACCGCCATCCGCAACTACGGCTTTCGCAAGGCGCTGATCGTCACCGACGTGGGGCTGGCCAAGGCCGGCGTCGCCAGCAAGGTGGCCGAACTGCTGGCGTTGCAGGACATCGATTCGGTGATTTTCGACGGTGCCAAGCCCAACCCGAGCATTGCCAATGTCGAGCTCGGCCTGGGTTTGTTGATGGAGAACCGGTGCGATTTCGTGGTGTCCCTGGGCGGCGGTTCCCCCCACGATTGCGCCAAGGGCATCGCGTTGTGTGCCACCAACGGCGGGCAGATCAGTGACTATGAAGGCGTCGACCGTTCGAGCAAGCCGCAATTGCCGCTGATCGCCATCAACACCACGGCCGGCACCGCCAGCGAAATGACCCGCTTTTGCATCATCACCGACGAGACACGCCACGTGAAAATGGCCATTGTCGATCGCAACGTGACCCCGCTGATGTCGGTGAACGACCCGGCGCTGATGGTGGCGATGCCCAAGGGCCTGACGGCTGCCACTGGCATGGATGCGCTGACCCACGCGATCGAGGCTTATGTGTCCACCGCAGCCAATCCGATTACCGATGCCTGCGCCCTGAAGGCCATGACCCTGATCAGCGACAACCTGCGCCTGGCCGTGCGCGACGGCAACGATCTGGTGGCGCGGGAAAACATGGCCTACGCGCAGTTTCTCGCGGGGATGGCGTTCAACAATGCGTCGTTGGGGTTCGTGCACGCCATGGCCCATCAGCTGGGTGGTTTTTACGACTTGCCTCATGGCGTGTGCAACGCAGTGTTGTTGCCCCATGTACAGAGTTTCAACGCCTCGGTGTGCGCCGCTCGCCTGAGCGACGTGGCCCATGCCATGGGCGCCGATACACGTGGCTTCAGCCCGGAAGAGGGGGCCCGGGAAGCTATTGCGACGATCCGCAGCCTGGCCCATGACGTGGACATTCCGGCCGGTTTGCGTGACTTGGGCGTGCGCCTCAACGACGTGCCGTTGCTGGCCGCCAACGCCTTGAAAGACGCGTGCGGCCTGACCAACCCACGGGCGGCGGACCAGCGGCAGATCGAAGAGATTTTCCGCAGCGCGTTCTAAGCGACCCGGGGCGGCACGAACCTCACACAGAGCATCGCCGCCGCCCCCAGCAGTGCGCACAACGCCGCCAATGGCCAGGCCTGTTGGCTCAACAACAGGCTGGCCATGGCGCCGATCACCGAAGCCATCAGTTGATGCAGGAATCCGCTCAACGCCATGGCATAAGCGCCGGCCACCGGTGAGCCTTCGTTGGCCAGGGACAGGCTGATGGGGTAGATCAACGATTGACCAAACACCGCGAAGCAATACGGCAGCCAGAAGAGCAGCGCGATGCTGCTCAGGGTGAGGCTGCCTGCCAGCATGGTCATGCTGCCGCCCAGCACCAGTACGATGCCCCAGCCCATCATTCGCCGTTGACCGGTGCGCAGCACAAACGCGTTCACCGCCAGCGCCCCGAACAGGTACGCCGCACTGATCGGCCAGCCCAGCAGGCCGTATTCGATGGCCGACCAGTGGAAGCTTTCCTGCAGGATCAGCGGCGCGGCGGTATTGAAGGCGACGATTACGCCGTAACCCAGCCCACCGGCCAAGGCCGGCAGCAGGAACGCGCGTTGCCGGACTATCTGCCCGTAGATCCCCCACGCCGATTGCCCATTGCTGGCGTGCACCAACATCGGGAACCTGGCCCGGGACACCGCCGCTGCCATGGCCAGGCTGATGGCGCCCAAACCCTGGAAAATCGCCTCCCAGCCGAAAGCGGCCTGGATCAGCGAGCCCAGGTACTGGCCGATACCGAGGGCAATCACAAAGGCAATCGATATCCAGGACAGGGCCTTGGCCAGCAGGTCGCCGCTGAAACTGTCGCGAATCAAGACCCGCGCCATCACCGAAATACCGCTGGCACCGATGCCCTGAATCAACCTGAGCGCCAGGAACGCCTCCACGGTTGTGCCCAGCGGCAGGGCCAGGTTGCCCAGGCCATACAACCCCAGTGCTGCCAGCAAGACCGGTTTGCGCCCCAAGCGCTGGCTCAGGCTGCCCCACAGCAACATGGGCAGCGCCATGCCGATCAGGTATACCGACAGGCCCCAGGAAACCTGGGACGCATCGGCACCCAGGTCCCGGGCGATAGCGGGCAGGGCCGGCAAGTAGATGCTCATGCCCAGTTGTGCCAGGAAAACAGTGGTGCAGGTAAGGATCAGGGTTGTACGGTTCTTCATCGAGCGTCCTGTCTCAAGGGCGGAGGTCACGCCCGTGGGTCAGCAGCAGTTCGGTGATCGTTTCACAAAACGAGCGAATCACGTCCGGCTCCATGTCGGCGCGCAGGGTAATGCGGATGGCAGCCTTGCCTTGCGGCACCACGGGAAAAAATACCGCCGAGGTGAAATACCCCCGTTCGGCCAGTTCGACCGCCAGGCTGTTGGCCAGGGCCGCTTCACCGCAAGGCACCATACGGATCGCCATGGGGGTGCCGCGCTGTCCGGTGCGCACGAGGCTGTCGAAGAGGCGGATATTAGCCTGCAAACGCTCCTGCAAGGCACTGAATTCGCGGCTGCGGTGCAGGCGGATCGACGCCATGCCGGCACCGATGGCCGCCGCGTTCAGGCTCTGGGACCAATTTCTCGGCCCACCGTAGCGCTGCACCAGCGCCTTGTACCGTTCACAGCCAAACATGACCAGCCCGCCGCTGGCACCGAATGACTTGGCCAGCGAGGCGACGATCAGGGTGCGCTCGTCCACTGCCGGGATGCGCGAACGGACCAGGCCGGCGCCGGATTCCCCGACGGCAGACAGGGCGTGGGAGTCGTCCAGGTAAAGAAACAAGCCATAGCGCTGCTTGAGATACATCAGGCTGTCCAGGTCCGCCATCCCGCCCATGCTGTAGGCGCCGTCGGCCACATACGCCACATCGCGCTGGCGTTTGCACACGTCTTCGATGAAATCCATGTCGTTGTGCGGGCAGGTGATGACCTGGGTTTCATCGGCGCAGGCAGCCTTGCTGTGGTTCATCGAATAATGGGCCTGTTTGTCGAACACCATGACGGGCGCGCGATGGTCGGTGAATGCGCCGCTGGCCAGCAACGGCAGGATCCCGGCGCTTGCCGCACTGCAGGACAGGGCACTGAGGCAACTGGCGCCGAACAGCTCCGACAGTTGGCTTTCGTACTGGTCCAGGATCGCCAGCTTGCAGCGATTCCTTGAGTTGGCGACCCGCAGTGTCCCGGTTTCCCACAGGGCGGTCATGGCGCCGTCCAGCAGCGCGGGGTGATAGTCCAGGCCCAGGTAGGACGTGGTACAGAAGTGATGAAAGGTCCGACCGTATTGGTCGACCAGCACGTTGGGTGTCTTGACCTCGACATTCAGCCCTGAGATTTTTCCGGCCTCAGTGCCCTGCCAATCCTGGTCAGCGAGGGAAATGAGCTTGCGGTAGTTGGTGAAGTAATGAGGTGGTTGAGCAGTCTGGTCCATGGCGCGATTACATTCCTTGGTTGATGGTGCTGTCCGTGGGTGTTGCGAGAGTGGTGTGTTTCCAGACTTTACAGATTGTTGTGCAGGGCTTTGAATCGGCTGTTTCCGGCATGTTTGAGTGTCACTGGGGATTTCCACGTAGGACTTTGCCTAGGACCCTGGCCGGGGAATCCATCGGCACTGTCGGAGCTTGGGAACACCACGGATTTGCCCCAGGCCCGCTGGGTGATCACGCTTTTCTGAAGGTTGCTTGCTGATGCTCTCAGGCCTCAATCATCTGACCCTTGCGGTCACCGATCTGGATCGCAGTGTGGTTTTTATGGCGACCTGGCGTCGCGGCTGAAGACCTGTCGACAGGCACCGTATGCCGGCATGGTGTTTTTTACGGAGCCGTGATGGGCTGGGTCGAGTCGAGTGGCAGCGCCTGCCAGGCGTTTCATCCCCTTAAGTGTGATCGCCTGCGCTATCCTCATCGGTATTGGGCGCGTCGGTCTCGCTCGCTGTACGGCGTCACGAACTGACCATTGCCCGCTTCGCTCACCGTTGCATTATCCGGATGACCTCCAGCCCCATGGACACTTCAAGTTCCGCGCCGCTGGCCAGCTACATCGACCTTCTGCTGGACGCCGTGTGTGCCGTCGACGGTCAAGGGCGTTTCGTGTTTGTCAGTGCCGCCTGCGAGCGCATTTTCGGCTACACGCCGCAGGAGCTGATCGGCCAGCCGATGATCGATCTGGTGCACCCTGCCGACCGCCAGCGGACCCTCGAGGCGGCGCGGGAGATCATGGAGGGCGAGCCCAAGCTCAATTTCGAGAATCGCTACCTGCGCAAGGACGGGCGGGTGGTACACATCCTGTGGTCGGCGCGCTGGTCGCCGGTGGACCAACTGCGCATTGCCGTGGCCCGGGACATCACTGAACGCAAGCAGGCCGAGTCCCGGCAGGCGGCGTTGTATGCGATTTCCGAGGCGGCCCATGCTGCGGCTGACTTGCTGGCGCTGTTCAAGCGCGTCCATCTGATTATCGGTGAGTGGCTGCCGGCGCTGAATTTCTCGGTGGCGCTGTATGACGAACAATGTTCGCAGCTGAACTTCCCCTATCACGTCGATGATCGGGAAGGCCAGCCTGAGTTGCCGGGCACGGTCACCGGGCGTTTGTGCGCCGAGGTGATTCGCAGCGGCCAGCCGATCCTGCTGACGCCCGGTGGCAACTCGTTGCCAGCGGGGTTCGACGACCTGGTGGCGCAGCCGGACGCACCGTGTTGGCTGGGCGTGCCGCTGAATTCGCAGAACGGCACGATTGGCGCATTGATCGTCAAGAGTGCGCCGGACAACGAGCGCTACACCGAACAGGACAAGGAACTGCTGCAATACGTCTGCGCACAGATCACCATTGCCATCGAGCGCAAGCAGTTGCACGCCCGGTTGCAGCACATGGCTCAGTACGATCAGTTGACCCAGGTGCCCAACCGCGAATTGCTCCGTGAACGTTTCAAGTGCGCACTGGCGACCGCCCGCGCCGCATCCGGGCGCATGGCTTTGCTGTATATCGACCTGGACCGTTTCAAACAGGTCAACGACACCTATGGCCACGGAGTGGGCGACATGCTGTTACAGGCGGTGGCCAATCGTATCAAGGGCTGTATCCGCGACACCGACACCGTGGCGCGCATCGGCGGAGACGAGTTCGTGGTCCTGCTGCACAGCATCCAGGCCTTGGAGGATGCCCACAGCGTGCAGGAAAAAATCCACCATGCACTGGCCCAGCCGCTGCGCCTGGACGGGCACTGCCTGAGCATCGAGCCGAGCATCGGCGTGGCCTGTTTCCCCGACCATGGCACTGAAGATATCGCGCTGTTCCGCCACGCCGACGAGGCGATGTACGCCGCCAAACGCCACAATCACCGGGCGTTTGGTATTTGATCGTGCGTCACCGTTCGTCGTGGCGCCAGCACCTTTCTCAAACCTTCAGCGCGTATCCCATTCGAATACAAGACGGGGCCTGCGTGCCCGGCATTAACGAATAAGGAGGGCTGAACCATGCCTGGTTCAAGCAATGTTTATCCGACAAACATTGCTCATGATCGAACGAAGGTGTCTGAAGCAGGTCGCAAAGGTGGGAGAACCACCATCACGACCGTCGATAGAATCCCGTCGAAAGCCGGGTCGGACGTCTCGCTGAATATTCATGGCTGGTTCTGATTCAACGGTGGATAACCCACCAGAACTTTTATTAGAGGAGGGCGCGACCATGAGCCGTATGGCCAGCTTTTTTCGCACCACCAGTCTCGTCGTGCTGATGGGCCTGGGTGCCAACAGTGCCTGGGCCCAATCGCCTGCCGAATTCATCGACGATGCTTCTGCCAAGGGCATGGCCGACATCGAGACAAGTCGCATGGCCCACGCAAAAGCCGAATCCAGGGAGGTCAAGGACTACACCATTATGGTGATCAACGACCGCACCACCGCCAATCAACATCTGGCGAAGATCGCCAAGAAGCTCGACTTGCCTGTCGCCCCCCGGGAGGAAGTGGCCGACAAGGCCAAGGCCTTGATGCCACAGGTCACGGAAGGCGAGTCGTTCGAAGCCGCGTATGCCGCCAGCCAGGTCAAGGCTACCGAGGAGGCCATCGCGCAAATCCAGCAGCAGGCCCAGACCACCGAAGTACCAGAGATCAAGGCCTTCGCCGACGAAACCCTGCCCAAGTTGCAGACCCATCTCGAAATGGCCAGGGCGCTGCAGGCCAGCCGTTGATCTGCCGGATCTGCTTTTACATTCAGGACCGGGGCGCCAGCGTCCCGGTTGATTTTGCCCGCCGAAAAAAGGCCTGACAGCACGCGTGCACAGGCATCAGCACTGGTTCAGGTCGATCTTGTTTTTTTGTTCCAAGCCGTCAAGGCTCTTGGCCTCGTCTTTGCCCATGTCCTGGTAGTGCTTTCTCAGCGCTTCCAGTTGCTTGAGGTCCAGCGACTCGAGGCCGAGCATTGCGTTCTGCGCATCCTTGGTCGCCCGCAATAATTCGTCGACCTTGAGATGCAGGATGTCCGTATCGCGGTTCTGCGTATTCTGGATCAGGAACACCATGAGGAAGGTGATGATGGTGGTCGAGGTGTTGATGATCAATTGCCAGGTGTCGTTGAAACCGAAGAAAGGTCCGCTGGCTGCCCACAGTGCCAACAACACGATGGCCCCCAGGAATGTCTTGGGGCTCCCCGCCCAGAGGGCCAGTTTTTGAGCGATTTTTGCGAACGCCATTGCCGTGTTTCCTTATTGGATGCACCTGTCTGGTGTGACAGCAACGAGGCGGTGAAAATTCTACTTACATTTCAGTCGCCAGCATCCGTCGACGTTCATCGTCCGGCACGATGACCGTCGCAACCATTGCCGCTCTCGCAGGTCACTGCTCAAAGCCCTCGGCATCGGAGTACAACATGAATCTCGCCCGCACTTTTTGCCTTGCCTGCTGCTTGTTCGCCCTGCAAGGCTGTTTCGACAACTCGGATAACGAGACCAAGGACAACACCGACGGCACCAAGTCTTCGGTGCAGATGCAAGAGTCGGGGGCGGAGAAAAAATAGCCGTCTGGCTGAGTCCTGTGGGAGCGAGCTTGCTCGCGATGGCGTCAGATCAGCAGCATCCATGTTGGCTGACAGGGCGCTATCGCGAGCAAGCTCGCTCCCACATACATTCACCGCCCTTAGGACGTCAGCAGCACGCTATCCCTAGGTACCGGACACTCTTGTGTAACGAGATATTGTCGTGCTATCACTCAACGCAAGGACGCTCAGTGCCCAGTTAACTTCCCAATAGGGAGAAGGACCTTGGATGGAGCTCAGCATGGAAGGGCTGCGCCAGCACGCAATTAATCGTAAAAAAATCAACAGATCCCGTTTTTTCAGATCGGGCGGTTGTGCCGTGCCTGAAATTTAATAAATGACACCTTAATCGCCTATTTTTCTAGACGAAATCTCCGCTCAAGCTTCACTGGCCACAGCCGAAAAGCACCGCAGAGATTCTTGCTTCAGTTTTGTCAACAAACACCGATTTTACGAGACCTCCTCTACCATCCTTAAGCAGGGAAGAAAAAATGGCCGTTATCAATGGAACAGCTGGCGCAGATGCACTAATTGGCACCGCAGGGGATGATGAAATCAACGCTCTGGGCGGCAACGACGTCATCAAGGGTACTGCTGGCGCAGACAAAATTGATGGCGGTGCCGGTTTAGATACTGTTGATTATTCGGCATCGACTGAAGGTATCAGTATAGATTTGCGCCAGGGAACTGGACTTGTTGGACGGGGTGGCGACGCAGAGGGGGATACGCTCATTGGTATCGAAACCGTCATAGGCTCTGCCTTCAACGACGTGCTCTCCTCTGGCCCGTACACCGTAATCCCAACGGTACGGCTGGAAGGGGGGGCAGGCGACGACATCTACAACATCAATCTGGGGCTGACCCCCTACATCATCGAACAGGCCGGTGGCGGCAACGATGAAGTCCGCGTGTCGGTGATCAATGCCAGCGGCACGGTCCTGGCGGCAAACGTCGAGCGCCTGACCTACGTCGGCACTGGCGCATTCACCGGTTACGGCAACGACAGCGACAACATCATTACCGGCGGTTCGGGCAACGACATACTGTACGGTGGCGGGGGAGCGGATCAGTTCATCGGCGGAGTTGGCTACGACGTAGCGGGGTATATCGATAGCAAAGAAGCTGTGACCATCAACCTCAAGACGGGCGTGCATTCCGGGATCGCGACAGGTGATACCTACACCGGTATCGAGGCGATCAGAGGATCGAATTTCAACGACACCTTCGTTGGCGATGGTAGCGGTATGGATTTCGACGGCGGTGCCGGGATCGACACGGTTGACTACTCGGGCTCGACTGCCGGGGTAAACGTCGATATCCGTACCGGGACAGGAACCGCAGGAACGGGCGGAGATGCAGAAGGCACCATTTTAGCGAATGTCGAAACCGTCATAGGCTCTGCCTTCAACGACGTACTCTCCGCTGGCCCGTACACCGTAATCCCAACGGTACGGCTGGAAGGGGGGGCTGGCGACGACATCTACAACATCAATCTGGGGCTGACCCCCTACATCATCGAACAGGCCGGTGGCGGCAACGATGAAGTCCGCGTGTCGGTGATCAATGCCAACGGCACGGTCCTGGCGGCAAACGTCGAGCGCCTGACCTATGTCGGCACTGGCGCATTCACCGGTTACGGCAACGACAGCGACAACATCATTACCGGCGGTTCGGGCAACGACATACTGCACGGCGGCGGGGGGGCGGATCAGCTCATCGGCGGAGTTGGCTACGACGTAGCGGGGTATATCGATAGCAAAGAAGCTGTGACCATCAACCTCAAGACGGGCGTGCATTCCGGGATCGCGACAGGTGATACCTACACCGGTATCGAGGCGATCAGAGGATCGAATTTCAACGACATCTTCGTTGGCGATGGTAGCGGTATGGATTTTGACGGCGGTGCCGGGATCGACACGGTTGACTACTCGGGCTCGACTGCCGGGGTAAACGTCGATATCCGTACCGGGACGGGAACCGCAGGAACGGGCGGAGATGCAGAAGGCACCATTTTAGCGAATGTCGAAACCGTCATCGGCTCTGCCTTCAACGACGTACTCTCCGCTGGCCCGTACACCGTAATCCCAACGGTACGGCTGGAAGGGGGGGCAGGCGACGACATCTACAACATCAATCTGGGACTGACCCCCTACATCATCGAACAGGCCGGTGGCGGCAACGATGAAGTCCGCGTGTCGGTGCTCAATGCCAACGGCACGGTCCTGGCGGCAAACGTCGAGCGCCTGACCTATGTCGGCACTGGCGCATTCACCGGTTACGGCAACGACAGCGACAACATCATTACCGGCGGTTCGGGCAACGACATACTGCACGGCGGCGGGGGGGCGGATCAGCTCATCGGCGGAGTTGGCTACGACGTAGCGGGGTATATCGATAGCAAAGAAGCTGTGACCATCAACCTCAAGACGGGCGTGCATTCCGGGATCGCGACAGGTGATACCTACACCGGTATCGAGGCGATCAGAGGATCGAATTTCAACGACACCTTCGTTGGCGATGGTAGCGGTATGGATTTTGACGGCGGTGCCGGGATCGACACGGTTGACTACTCGGGCTCGACTGCCGGGGTAAACGTCGATATCCGTACCGGGACGGGAACCGCAGGAACGGGCGGAGATGCAGAAGGCACCATTTTAGCGAATGTCGAAACCGTCATAGGCTCTGCCTTCAACGACGTACTCTCCGCTGGCCCGTACACCGTAATCCCAACGGTACGGCTGGAAGGGGGGGCAGGCGACGACATCTACAACATCAATCTGGGGCTGACCCCCTACATCATCGAACAGGCCGGTGGCGGCAACGATGAAGTCCGCGTGTCGGTGATCAATGCCAGCGGCACGGTCCTGGCGGCAAACGTCGAGCGCCTGACCTACGTCGGCACTGGCGCATTCACCGGTTACGGCAACGACAGCGACAACATCATTACCGGCGGTTCGGGCAACGACACACTGTACGGTGGCGCGGGAGCGGATCAGTTGATCGGCGGTGTTGGCTATGACATAGCGAGCTATCTCGACAGCCAAGAAGCCATGACCTTCAACCTCAAGACGGGTGTGTATTCCGGGACCGCGGCAGGTGATACCTATACCGGTATCGAAGTGATCAGGGGATCGAATTTTAACGACGTTTTCTATGGCGGTAGTTCCTCCATGATGCAGGATGGCGCGGGTGGCGTGGATCTAGTCACTTATGAACAGTCTGACAGCGCGGTGACGATCGATCTGACCAACGGTACTGACACAGGGGCGGCTGCTGGCCACACCTACGCCAACATTGAGTTTTTTCAAGGCAGCAATTTTAACGATACGCTATCAGGCTCTGGTCTGAAGGAGATCTTCATTGGTGGAGCCGGGGCAGATGTAATCGATGGTCGCGCAGGTTTCGACAGTGCTTTTTACATTACAAGCACAACAGGCGTCTCGATCAACTTGCAGACTCAAACCAATCAAGGTGGCGATGCCGAAGGTGATGTATTGCTTAACATCGAACACGTGTTGGGCAGTCATTTCAACGATGTCCTGGTTGGAAACACGGGTGTTAATTATCTGGAGGGTGGATTGGGCAATGACGTCATCGACGGCGGGGACGGCGATGATTTCCTCTATGGTGGGCTGACCTCGTGGATAGAACCTTTCAAAGTCGATAGCTCGGCGAATGGGCCACAGGCAGACATCTTGTACGGCGGCGGCGGTAACGACACCATCGTCACGACTGCCAGCGATGAGGGGACTCAAGCCTACGGTGAGGCCGGAAATGACACGATTACTGTGATACATGGCATGGCTGATGGTGGAGAAGGCAACGACCTGCTGACCGGTAGAGGCGTGGGCTTTTCACTGTCAGGAGGTCAGGGGGATGACAGACTGATATTGCAGACCGGCGGTTTTGCTAACGGTGGTGAGGGTGACGATATCTACACCGTCGATACTCCAAAGTTAGTGACGATTCAGGACGACGGTATCAGCAGCGGCGACAAATTGGTTTTGTCATACATCAGCAGCTCTGAACTGTTGACTGATCGCATCGGTGATGACCTTTATCTGCACCGATCAAGTTTCACTCCAGGACAGACACCGCAAGAAGGTGTGCGCCTCAAGGATTGGTATGCAGGTTACGACACCATCGAACAGATCCAGACAGCTGATATGCAACTCGTCAGTCTGTCGGGCATCAAGGGGTTTGCCGATGATCTGTTTGCCTAAACAGCTGAGTCGGCATTTCTTGCCGTTTCATACTGGTCACGGTAGGAAAATGCATTCAATGGCAAACACGCTTTCATAACGAGTCTTGAATGTGTCGCTTTTGCCCGGTATTGCTTGAGCCGGGCAAAAGTGTTCAACCCTCCACCCTGGAGAGAAACGTCGCCCGAATTGACTACAGCGGTGAAGACACACGTTTGAAGACAGGCTGCGGCAGGAAACCAGATGACCTTCCTGATCCCAATACCAAAGGCGATGGTCTAATCGTGGGGTAAGACACAAGCGGGCAAGCTCGCTCCCACGAAGGCTTCAGCGCCCTTGCTGCAATACCTTGAGAGCGGCAGAAGCGAGGAACCCTGACCGGCTTTTTTCTTCAGGGTGGTGCAACACATACTCATCAATGCGATTCAGCAGATAGCCTGGCAACGTGATGTTGAGCTTCTGGGCCTTGCCCAGGTACTTGGTGACATCAATGTCCACCAGCGCCCAAGTGCAGCCGGCATACTTGGGATTAGCCGCATGCAGGGTGACGGTGTTGGCTGGCGGAATTGCCGAACCGTCCTCGGCCAGAATCTCGAAGTGCCCCTCAATGGCCTCGCGGGCCATCGCCATGGCGTCGTCCAGATCGTCGCCTGCGGAGAAGCAACCGGGAATATCAGGCACTTCAACACCCCAGGCGTGCTTGTCATCGCCCATGGAAATCGCAATCGGGTAAAGCATATTCATCGTCCTCCGGGAACGTTGCGCAATGGGCCGGCTGAAGCAGCGCCTGTTGCAAAATACTGATGGCCGTTTTCTTGAGCAGATCCTTCTTCGGATGAGGAACCGTGACCAACCCCGGTTTGGTCGGGTGCTTGAAGTGATGATGACTGCCCCGAACCCGCACCAGATACCAACCGTCTGCAATGATCTGGCTTATCAAGAATCGGCTATTCACAACACCTCCGTGTGGTGTGCTTGGTGGGTACTATACCTACTGAAATTTAATGATCAACACTATAACCACCAGGAGCGACACTGGTGGGTAGGTGAACTGATTGGACAGAAGTGTAGAAGCCACGCCCGGCAAGGGGAGCAGCTAGGTGAGTGGGGTTATTTCGGGATGTGAGGGAGGATAAAAAATACGACCGTGGCGAGGGAGCTTGCTCCCGCCGGGCTGCGCAGCAGCCCCCGGTTTCAGCCCAGTTCGCTTCGCTCCAGGTCCCGTTCGATCAGCTTATCCACAGGCACTAGGCCTGCTGCACAAACGTCAGCCGCACCGCAAACCCAATCAAAAGACTCCCAAACAACCACTGCTGTACGCGCTGGGCCGAAGGGGAGCGTTGAAGCCAGCGCCCAAGCGCGACACCTACCAGCGCGTAGGCGCTATCAAACAACAAACCCACGCTGACCAATACCACGCCCAGGGACGCAAACTGTCCCAGCACCGGTCCGCCCTGTGGATCGATGAACTGCGGCAACAACACCGAGCAAAACAGCAATGCCTTCGGGTTGAGCAAATTGGTCAGCAGCCCACGCCGAATCGCCTGATACCAACGCCGCTTTCCGGCCTCGATACCGGCTCCTTCAAAACTCGGCAACAATGTGGTCCTCAGGCATTGAAGACCGATCCATAACAGGTAGGCAGCCCCGGCCAGGCGTACCGCGTCAAAGGTCCAGGGCGCAGTCTTGAATAATGCCGAAAGCCCCAATGCGGCCAGCGCGACATGACATCCCCGGGCGACGCCCAGGCCCACCGCCGTCGCCAGCGCCGCGCCCCTGCCCTGACGGGCACCGGTTTGCAGCAGCAGGATCATGTCCGGCCCAGGCAGCACATACACCACCATCAAGGCCATCAGGAACAACCAGAGCTCTGCCATGCCACACCCCCTTCATCGACGATTCGGTCGTGCCAGTCTAGGGCCGAAGGGCAGGTGGTTGCGAAGTCAGCTTCTAAAGCTCAGGAAATTGGCATAACCTGCTATGCAATTGTGTTATTCCATTGGGAAATGCCAATACATGAAACTGGATGCCTTCGACCGCAAAATCCTCGCCGCGCTGCAGCGCGATGGTCGCCTGAGCAATGTGCAACTGGCCGAAGAAATCGGCTTGTCCCCGTCACCCTGCCTGCGCCGCGTGCGAATGCTCGAAGACGCCGGTGTCATTCGCGGTTACCAAGCCATCCTGGACCGCGACGAAGTGGGCCTCGGGCTGACGATCTTTGTCGGCGTGAAGGTCGAACGACACAACGACGAACAAGCCGAAGCGTTTCGCCAGGCGGTCACGGCATTGCCGGAGGTGATCTCGGCGTTCCTGGTCTCAGGGGAATCGGATTTCCTGTTGCAAGTGGTGGTGCCGGATCTACGAGCCTACGACCGGTTCCTCACCGGGCGGCTGCTGAAGTTGCCGGGGGTGAGTGACATCCGGAGCAATTTTGCGATTCATACGGTGAAGACGCCGGGAGCGTTGCCGTTGGGGCATTTGCCGGGGGCTGAGCAATGAACGACACAAGTAGGCAGCCAAGACACAAAAAGCCCCGTTGCGAAAAACGCCGAGGCTTTTTGTTTTGTCGTTAGGTGGGAATCTTTGCTGCGAGGTACGCATTGTCTAGCTCCCGTGAAGCGCGGTTGCATGACTCACGTGTTCCCAAGCCCGATCGCTGATTTGCAGCGACGTCTGGAGACGTAGCCATCGAAGGACAAGGGCGACAAGGCAAAAACTCGCCGAAAAGTAAGGTAAGCGCACCCCCTACGCAGTTTTCGGATTCTGCCTACAAATCTCCCGGGGCGTACGCAACTCTCTGAGTTTGCCTACAAATTCAGGGGGAGCCGCCCGCTATCCACAACTGCGCGGATAGGAAATAGTGCTCCGTAGACGGACTATTCGATTGGCATTGCGATTGACGTCCGACAGATTTTGCCGGCTGCGTAGAAAGCGACGCTTAGGGCGATGGCTTAAACCCTGGAAGGATGATCAATGCTTCAGAACGACCGCGATAATTTAGAGCTCGATAAACTATTGATCGAAACCCGAAAGTTGTTGGCTGAGACTCGCAAGCTTACGGCCGAAGAAACTAAGCTGAAGCACGAAGCCTTCTGGTACCCATACGCAGTAGGGGCTGGGGTAGTGACCGCCATAGTCGCCTTTACGAGTGTTTGGGTTAAAATCTGAGTGCTGGATCGCAACAATGCGTCAATCTCACACGGCTCAGGATTGCTAGATATGTTTCACTGACCCAGCAGGGCCCCGCGACCTCGGAAGAGAAAAAAGACATGTCCACACATCGAAGTCATCAAGCAAGCATTGAGCAATTGCATCAAGAGGTAGAGGCTTTGGCAGAAGAAATGAGGCGCCCGGCCCCGACCACATTTCGCGTTACGTGGTTGCCGTTCAGCATCGGTGCAGCGTTCGCTCTGACCGTATTTGTCGTCGTCGCTTTTGTCGCTAAGCATGTTTGATGCTCTATCAGCTGAAGTACCTTTTTTTGACGATGCTGAGCGGTAGCCGGCTCAAGGCGTATTCGGCTTGCAAGAGGGGGCTTTCTCGATGACATCGAGGGTGTGGAAATGGGGACGTATTTATTTTGGACGTAGACGGGGAGCCATCTATCTACGCTCGGAGATCACCTCACACTTCCCCGAATATCAGCCATAAAAAAACCGGCCACCATGGGCCGGTTTTTTAATCCCCCGTCAAAAAACATACGACGCGGGACCAGAATTCGATTGGAGCGGGTGAAGGGAATCGAACCCTCGTTATCAGCTTGGGAAGCTGGAGTAATGCCATTATACGACACCCGCTCAGAGCGGCTGACTTTGTACCAGATGTGGCCACGGATTTGAAGTTTTTCTTTACGTGCGGCGAGGTTACTCGTCTACGCAAGGCTCAAACCAGAGCGGTCGTTGGCGGGCAAGCCCCTGTGCTGATGGGGGAAGGGGCTTGCTCGCCAGGACTCGGTTTCAGATAGCCAGTGCATGGTAGCCCTGCACGTAGCTGTAGCGCGGTCGGCTTTCGTGGTGTTCCGGTGTGAGGAAACCCAGCAAGGCGTTGCGGCTTTCGCGGCAGGCGGCTTTGTGTTCCATGTCCAGGAAGTGCCCGGTGGCTTGCAGCGTGCTGAAGGTGCTGTGCTCGACGTGGTTGGCGAACAGCCTGGCGTCGACGGCCGAGGTGTATTCGTCCCATTCGCCGTTCAGGAACAGTACCGGCACGTTGATTTTCCTGGCCGCGTTGACGTAGCACTGTTGGTCGCTGTGGAGCACGTCGGTGATGTGGAAGTGCATCTGCCCGTACTCATGCTCGGCCAGGCTGCTGACGTGGCGATAGTTGAAGCGCTTGAACAACGGCGGCAAGTGCTTGCCGATGGTGCTGTTGACCAAGTGCCCGACACGGTCGCCGTCCAGGCTGCCCAGGTAATCCACGCCGCGTTCCAGGTAGTCGCGCATCGGCGCGTTGAGCACCGGTGAGAACGAGCTGATCACTGCTTTTTCGATGCGCCTTGGCCGATGGGCCAGGGCACTCAGCGTGGCGGCGCCGCCCCAGGAAAACGACAGCACGTGCTCGGCGGCGAAGTGATCGATCAGCTCCAGGAGGATCTGCCCTTCGATCTCCTTGGTCAGCATTTTCTCGTGGCGATTGTGAGCCTTGGACTTGCCCGCGTAGGGTTGGTCGTACAGCACGACATTGAATTGCGGGTAGAGGTTTTTGGCGGTCTGTGCAAACGACGCAGTGGTGGCCATTGAGCCGTTGACCAGGATGATGGTCTTTTGTGCGGCGTCTGCGCGATAGAACTCCGTGTAAACCCGATACTGACCCTGTATATCCAGCACAGCGATTTCTGGCCTCATGTCATAAGACTCCTGGCAAGCGGGTATGCGCGCAATGAGATTGCACGGGCAATGTGACAGGTAGGCATACGCCTGGAAGATAAGGCCCATGTCGATCCAAGGAAGACGGTCGACGGGTGTTGTTATAGGCGGGCAGTTTGCCGGGCGGACAAGGCGGAACCTGAGGGTTCCCGCCGGCAAAAAGTTTCTTGGAAGTATGTGGTGACTCATCGGTCACATTTCGGCCGACGGTTTGATTCAAGCAGGGGGGCGACCGTTGCGCAAGTACCTGTCGGAAAATTGTTCGACACTTCTGCCGAGCGGTAGCGGGATCAGATGAGCTGGACTTCCTCAGGGCTCAAGGCGCGGTATTGGCCCGGCTCGAGATGGCCGTCCAACGTCAGTGGGCCCATGCGCTCGCGGTGCAGGCGCAGCACCTTGTTGTCGAAGTGGCCGAACATGCGTTTGACCTGGTGGTAGCGCCCTTCAACGATGCTCAAGCGCGCCGATTTTTCCCCCAGTAGCGTCAGTTCTGCCGGCTGGGTGGTGAGGTCTTCGAAGGCGAAATACAGGCCTCGGGCGAAGGTGTCGGCGTATTCGGCGGTGATGGTTTGTTCGGTTTCGACGTAGTAGACCTTGGGCAGCTTGGTCTGTGGTTGGGTCAGGCGCCGCGACCAGCTGCCGTCATTGGTGATCAGCATCAGCCCGGTGGTGTTGAAATCCAGGCGTCCGGCGATGTGCAGGTCGTCCTTGTCCGGTTCGTCCAGCCAGTCGAGGACAGTGGGGTGTTGCGGATCGCGAGTGGCACTGACGCAGCCGGGCGGCTTGTGCAGCATGAAGTAGCGCGCCGGTCGGCCGGCTTGCAGCACTTCGTCGTCGACTTCGACGCGACTGAATTCACGTACCGGGGCATGGGGATCGTTGACGGTCTGGCCGTCGATTCGCACCCGGCGCTCCACCAGCAACAGGCGCACTTGTTGGCGATTGAATCGCGGCAGATTGCTGAGGAAACGGTCGACGCGCATGGGCAGTTCAGGCAGGGCAGCGGAGGGTGGGCATCTTACGCGATCGGCTGGGGCTTGGCGCGCAACTGGGCCTGGACCTGGGCGCAGCGTGGGCACAGGCAGGACTGATCACGCAGTTCGGCCGGCAATGCTTCAAGCACGGCCGGGTCGATGCTCACGCCATAACACCAGCAGGCCCGGTCGGCGGTTCGTGGGTCGGCCAGGGTGCAGTCATTGGTGCCGCCGCAGGCCGGGCAAAGGTCGGGTTTATTCATAACTGGAGTGAGGCATGTCCACGCAGGTTCGATTGCACCCGGTCTGCCGGGCGCGTTGCAACGCATGATCGGTCCGCGACAGCAAGCTGTGCAAGGTATCTTCGTCCTGCAAGGTGGTGAGGCCGAGGCTGACGGTGACCAACAATTGTTTACCGCTGCAGAAATAGCGCTGCTTTTCGATGTGCTGACGAATTTTCTCCGCGATTTTCAGACCGGTCTGGCCGTCGGTGTCCTTGAGCAGGACGACAAAGGCTTCGGCGCTCCAGCGACAGACGATGTCCGAATGCCGCAGGCTCTCAGTCAGGCTGCGGGCGAACCCGGTCAACAGTTGATCGGTGGCGATATGACCGTGAGTGGTGTCCAGCCGCTTGAAGTCGTCCAGTTCCACCAGCAGCGCCGTCAAGGGTCTGGGCTCGCGCTGGGCTTCGTGCAGGGCTTGCACGGCCAGCAGGTCGAAGCCACGGCGGTTTGGCAATTCAGTCAGGCCGTCGAGGGTGGCCTGGGCGTCGATGCGTTGCTGGTAGTTGTTGATCAGCCGACAAAGAATGGCCAGGACCGCCAGCGTCACGAGCAGGCCGACCAGCAGGTTCACATACAGCGTCTTGAGAATGTGATCGCGTATCGAGGTATGGGCGGCGTAATAGCCCAACAATGAAATGATCAGGAAGCTTGTACCAAGCAACGCCACCACGACCAGCAGCGGCTTGCGCTGGGAATACAACGGCGAACGAAGCGACATGGCGATTCCCTTGGCTAGGACCCAATGGAGTCAGTTTAGTGGCCTTGTGGGAAAAGACAGTCGAATTTGCAGGTTTGTAGGAACGTGGCGAGGGAGCTTGCTCCCGCTGGGCCGAGAAGCGGCCCCGAAAGCGTCTGCTTCGCAGCCGAGCGGGAGCAAGCTCCCTCGCCACCCATCAACGCTATTTCAGACTCTGTAAATAAGCCCGCCATCCTCCCATGTGACTGATGTCCCGTGCGCCCTCCAAACCATACGAATCACAGATGAATCCGCTCTCCCAGCGCCCATCGGCCAGTTGCACCTTGCCCAGTCCCAACGGTGCGGGAATGCCCGTCAGGAACGAGCCCAGTTCACTGCTCGGCAGCTCCCAGACTTCGACCTCGATCGCCACGCCACCTTCACGAACCCGAACCATGCCGGGTCGCAAGGGTGGGCCGCCGGCCAAGGCATGGAGGCGGTAGTGCGGCGAGCTTTGGGTGGCCTCGATCAGCCGGGCACCGCGTTGCTTGAGCTGCCAGTTCAGCGCCAACCCGTCCAGGTGTGCGCCGCACACGACCAGTCGCGCCCGGTCGTGGCGCGCCGGGTGGGCGGGCACGGGCAAGGTCTTGTCCTGTTGACGCTGCAAGGCATCGGCCAGGCTCAAGAGGTATTGATCGGTGAAGGCTCGACCGAACAGCGTCACACCCCAGGGCAAGCCGTTGGTCATGAACGCGCTGGGAACGGCGACGGCGGCGTAGTCCAGCAGGTTCATGAAATTGGTGTAGTAACCCAGTTCCGAGTTGCGTAGCACCGGTTCGGCGGCCAGTTCGGCGAGGGTCACTGGCCGGCCAATGGTCGGTGTGAGTACGCAATCAAGCGCGTCCATGGCCCGGTCGCATTGGGCTTTGAGCGTTTGCAAACGGTAGCGGGCGCGGAAGGTTTGTACGCCATCTACCGTAGGCGCTTTCGCCAATACGGCGCGGATGACGGGCAGTACGGCGTCGGGTTCGTGCTCCATCAATGGGCCGGCAACGCTGTAGCGTTCGGCCACCCACGGGCCTTCATAAAGCAGCCGTGCGGCTTCCAGGAACGGCGACAGGTCCAGTTCCACGGCTTCGCCGCCCAGACGTTCGAGTCGCTCGATGGCCTCCAGAAACAGTTGCGGACCTTCAGGACAGCCGAAAAACGCCAGGTCCTGCTGGCGCGGCACACCGAAACGAAAGCGCCGAGGCGCGCCGAACGAAGAGCCGTCGTTCCACTGCGGGTTGTGGCGGCTGTAGTCGTCTCGAGGGTCTGGACGGGCCGTCAGCGCCAATAGCTGGCTGGCTTCCTTGGCCGTCGCCGTGAAGGTCGTGACGCAGTCCAGCGTGCGACAGGCCGGGACCACGCCCGCCGTGGAGATCAAGCCCAGGGTGGCTTTCAATCCCACCAGATTGTTCAGCGCGGCGGGCACCCGACCGGAGCCGGCGGTATCGGTGCCCAAGGCAAAACTCGCCACCCCCAGGGCCACGGCCAGCGACGAGCCGGCGCTCGAACCGCCTGCCGGATAGTCGGGCAACACGCTGTTGCGGCAGGCGCCGTAGGGCGAGCGGGTGCCATTGAGCCCGGTGGCGAACTGGTCGAGGTTGGTCTTGCCCAGGGGGATCGCGCCCAGTGCCAGCAACTGCTCGACAATGGTCGCCGAGCGTGGCGGCACATAGGCAAACGCCGGGCAGGCTGCCGTGGTCGGAATGCCGGCCAGGTCGATGTTGTCCTTGATGGCAAAAGGTACGCCATACAGGGGCAAGCTTTCCAGGTCGCGGCCTTCCAATGCGGCCAGGTAGGGCTCCAGTTCCTCGACCGTCAGCAGGTGGATGAACAGGTGATAGTCCGGGTTCAGCGCCGCGGCTTTTTCCCGCAGGTCCAACAGCAATTTGCGAGGCGTCAGTTCGCCGCTGCGATAGGCATCGCGCAGGTCGTCCAAGCGAAGCGAAAGGTTCATGGTGTTAATCCTTTGATTGAGTTCAGTCACGTTCCAGCACCACGACGCGCTGTCCGGCGCGCACCGCCGAACCGGCCTGGACGCGCACCTCGCGCACCACGCCGGCCGAGGGCGCAAGCAGCGGGATTTCCATCTTCATCGACTCCAGGATGACCAGCACATCACCGGCGGCCACCCGCGTGCCCACGTCGACCTGCACTTGCCAGAGGTTGCCAGCGATGTGGCTGTCGACGCTCAGTTGACCGTCAGTCAGCTGCGCATCTTCACTTGGCGAGATGGCCGGTTCTTCACTGTCGAAGTGTGCCTGGCCACTGGCGATCCAACGCTCGCGCTCGGCCTCGAAGGCACCTTGTTGCTGGTGGCGGAACGCGGCGATGCTGTCGGCTTCCTGCACCAGGAAACGCTGGTAGTCGGCGAGGTTGAGCTGGCTGTGCTCGATCTTCAGGTCGAAGCGGCCCAGGGGGAATTCGCGGCGGATGTGCAGCAACTCATCGGCGCTGACCGGGTAGAAGCGGATCTGATCGAAGAACCGCAGCAACCAGGGTTTGCCGTCGAATGCGGCGACCTCCCGATAACGATTCCACATCTGCAATGTGCGCCCGACGAACTGATAGCCGCCAGGCCCTTCCATGCCGTACACGCACATGTAGGCGCCGCCGATGCCCACCGAGTTTTCCGCGGTCCAGGTCCGGGCCGGGTTGTATTTGGTGGTCACCAGTCGATGGCGTGGGTCGAGCGGTGTGGCGACCGGCGCGCCGAGGTAGACGTCCCCCAGGCCCATTACCAAATAGCTGGCGTCAAACACCGTGCGTTGCACCGCGTCGAGGTTGGGCAGGTCGTTGATGCGTCGAATGAACTCCAGGTTGCTCGGGCACCAGGGCGCGTCCTTGCGCACCGTGGTCATGTATTTTTCGATGGCCAGCTGACAGGCCGGATCATCCCAGGACAGCGGCAGGTGAACGATGCGCGACGGCACTTGCAGGTCCTGCGCGGCACACACGGCGTCCCACTCACCGGCGACGATGCTCAGTAGAGCGGCCAGGGGCAATTGTTCGGGTTGATAGTGCACTTGCAGCGAACGAATGCCCGGCGTCAGGTCGATCACACCGTGCAATTGTTTGTGTTCCAAAGCCTGCATCAAGGCGTGGGCACGAAAGCGCAGCACCAGGTCCAGTTCGGGGGCGCCGATTTCCAGCAGCAGATGAGTGTCGCCGGCCAGGCGAGCAACCAGGCGGGTATCGTCCTGCCCGATGTCCAACACCACAGGCGACACAATTCCCTGTGGGAGCGAGCTTGCTCGCGATAGCGGCGGGACATCCAACATCGAAGTCACTGACTGACCGCTATCGCGAGCAAGCTCGCTCCCACAGGGGGCCCATTTCAGGGCCAGTGAGCGCGCGGTCGATATATCCACCGGCACGAATCGCACCTTGTCCCCGGCCTTGAGTTGCCCCAACTGCCAGAGATCCGCTTCGATCACCGTCACCGGGCAGACGAAACCGCCCAGGCTCGGGCCGTCGGGGCCGAGGATGACGGGCATGTCGCCGGTGAAGTCCACGGCGCCGATGGCGTAGGGGTTGTCATGGATATTGGAAGGATGCAGCCCGGCCTCGCCACCGTCGGCGCGAACCCATTCAGGTTTCGGCCCGATCAGTCGGACGCCGGTGCGGCTGGAGTTGAAGTGCACTTCCCAGGCGGTGTCGAAGAACGTCTGTATAGAGCGCTCGGTGAAATATTCGGGCGCGCCGTGGGGGCCGTAGATCACGCGGATCTGGCGCACGCTCGGCAGTTCCAGGATCGGTGCGCTGGTTGGCGGCAGCGTCGTGTGCTCATCCAGTGGCGCCAGGTGCAACACGTCGCCGGTACACAATGCTCGTCCGCCATGGCCGCCAAACTGGCCGAGGGTAAACGTGCTTTTACTGCCCAGGTAATCCGGCACTTGTACGCCACCCTGCAGGCACAGGTAGCTGCGCGCCCCGGCACCGGAAATGTTGCCGATGGCGAGGGTGGCGCCGGCAGCGATCGACAGCGGGGTGTTCATCGGTACGGCTTCACCGTCGAGCGTGAGGGCAATCACCGCACCGGTCACCGCCACCCGGGCATCGCAGTTGAAACGCAGCAGCGGCCCGTTCATGGTGATTTCCAATGCCGCCGCACCTTCTTCATTGCCCAGCAGGCGGTTGCCCAGGCGCAACGAACGGCTGTCCATCGGTCCTGACGGCGGCACCCCCACCGCCCAATAACCGAGGCGGCCGGGATAGTCCTGGACGCTGGTCTGGGTGCCGGGGCTGAGCACTTCAACGGTGTTGGCACGGTAGACCAACGCGTCCAGGCAGCGGGTCCAGGGCTGGCCGTTGGCAAACGGTGCATCGAGGAGAATCTGTTGCAGGTAGGCGCGGTTGGTTTCGACGCCGTACAGCAGGCTTTTGTCCAGCGCTTGGTGCAAGCCAAGGCGGGCCTGCTCGCGGGTTGGCGCCCAGCGAATGACCTTGGCGATCATCGGGTCGAAATAGGGCGGGATCTGGCAACCGGCCTCGACCCAGGTGTCGATGCGCAACTGTTTGCCGTCGGCCTCGGGGAATTTCACGGCGGTCAGCAGTCCCGGGCTTGGCTGGAAGTCCCGGCCTGGATCCTCGGCGTACAAGCGCGCCTGGATCGCGTGGCCCTCGGCTTTTAAACCCTGGCTCAACTCGTTCAGTGGCGGCAGGTCTCCGGCAGCCAGTTGCACCATCCAGCGCACCAGGTCCACGCCCCACACCTGTTCGGTGACACCGTGCTCCACTTGCAGGCGGGTGTTCACTTCCAGAAAGTAAAAGCGCCCGGCGTCGCTGTCGAACACGAATTCCACGGTGCCGGCGCTGCGGTAATTCACGGCCTGGGCCAGTTGGATCGCCGCTGCGCAGAGTGCGTCGGCCATGCCTTCGGGCAGGTTGGGGGCCGGGGTTTCCTCGAGGACCTTCTGGTTGCGCCGTTGCACCGAGCAGTCGCGCACGCCCAGGGCGATCACCTGGCCCTGGCCGTCGCCGAACACCTGCACCTCCAGGTGCCGGGCCTTCTCGATGTATTTCTCGATGAATACTCCGGCGTCGCTGAAGTTGTTCTGGCCCAGGCGCTTGACCGCTTCGAAGGATTCGCTCAGCTCGGCGGCGCTGCGGCACACGCGCATGCCGATGCCGCCGCCGCCGGCCGTGCTTTTGAGCATCACCGGATAACCGATCCGGGTGCCGGCCAACAGTGCGGCGTCGAGGCTGTCCAGCAGTTCGGTGCCTTCGAGCAGGGGCACGCCGTGTTGCCGCGCCAGGTCGCGGGCGGTGTGCTTGAGACCGAACACGCGCAGTTGTTGTGGCGTCGGACCAATGAAGGCAACACCGGCCGCTTCGCAGGCTTCGGCGAAGGCTGCGTTTTCAGAGAGAAAACCGTAGCCGGGATGAATCGCCGTCGCGCCGCTGCTTTTGGCAATCGCCAGGAGCTTGTCCACCGCCAGATACGTATTGGCCGCCGCGCCTTCGCCCAGGCAGTGGGCTTCGTCGGCTTGCAGGATATGCAGGCTGGCGGCGTCGGCTTGGGAATACACCGCCACGCCGTGGACCTTCAGTTCGCCCAGGGTCCGCAGGATGCGGCAAGCGATGGCGCCACGGTTGGCGATGAGGATTTTTTCGAACATGGCATTGCCCCCTCAGGCATGAGCGCTGCCTGAACTGGGATGCGGGCCGTCCCGCAGTTGTCGATGGCCACCGGGGTCGTCCCAGGTGGCAAACCTCCAAACATCACTGCGCCCCTTGTGGGAGCGAGCTTGCTCGCGATAGCGATGGTCCATCCAACATCGATGTGCCTGACAGACCGCTATCGCGAGCAAGCTCGCTCCCACAGGGGATCAGGGCGTTACTTGATGCATTGCCCCGATCGGCTCTGGCACAGCGTGAACAGCCAGCGACGCAGGCGGGTGAGTTTCAGTTCCATATCAAAAGCTCCGCTGGCGTGGGGTTGTAGGCGTTGCACGGGTTATTCAGTTGCGGGCAGTTGGAGATCAGCACGATCACGTCCATCTCGGCTCGCAGGTCGACGTATTTGCCTGGCGCCGAGATCCCGTCTTCAAAGGTCAGCCCGCCATCGGCGGTGACCGGCACGTTCATGAAGAAATTGATGTTCGGCCCGATATCGCCCTTGCCCAGGCGACCATCGTGGGCGCAGGCCCGCAGGTAGTTGTCACGGCAGCTGTGCATGTAGCGTTTTTCCAGGGCGTAGCGCACGGTGTTGCTTTCCTGGGCGCAGGCGCCGCCGAGGGTATCGTGGCGTCCACAGGTGTCTTCGACGATGGTCAGCATCGGGTGGCCGAGGTTCGAATAGAGCACGCTGCCGGTGCTCAAATAAACGCTGTTTTGCCGGCGCAGGGTGCGCTGTACGTCGTAGCGTTCCTTGGGGTTGGCTAGGCTGTAGAACAGCGTATCGACCGCCTGGTTGCCTTCCAGGTCGAGGATGCGCAGGGTCTGGCCCGCCTTGACCTCCACCAGCCAGGGTTCCCCGGCGGGAATCGTGGCACGGTAGACGGCGGTATCGGGTTGCTTGTGTGCGGTGGCGATGGCGAGTGACATGGCAGCGATCCTCAGGCGAACAGGCGGTCGGTGTTGATGAAGCCGCGCTGGTTTTCCGGGCGCGAAAGGCGGCAGTGCTCGGCGACGCTGGCATCGGCATTCATCCAGCTGAGCTTGATCGGTTGCGGGGCGTACTGCGGGTTCGGGTCCATCGGGTGTTGCAGCGCGGTCAGCACCACCAGGGTGTCCATTGGCGCGTACAGCTCGATGTAGTCGCCAGTCAGGGAGTTGCCCTCGACGAAGTGAAAGTTTCCCGCCTCATCGACATCGACCCGGCTGAACAGGTTGAGGGTCATCAGCAGGTCGGACAGGCCCAGGCCCCATTTGCCCAGTTCCACCAACAGGTTGTCAGTGCCGTTGCGAAAGAAGCCGTTGCGCAGTTCCTGGTAGCGACCCTGACCGTATTTTTGTGCGACTTCCTCGGCGCAGAGCACGCCGCCCAGGCTGTCGCTCCAGCCGCAGGTGTCGGCGGTGATGGCCGCCAGTACCCGGCCCATGTCCGAGTAGAGGCAGTGGCCGGCGGTGAGCTTGGCGGTGTGTTGGCATTTGAGGCTGTCAGGCAGGTTCAGGCGTTCGGTTTTCTCGTTGGCATTGAGTAGGGTCAGGCTCACGTTGGCCCCGCCGCGCAGATCGGTCAGGCGCAGCAGCTGGCCGCGCTTGAGCACGAACGAACGGTGGCCGCCGCCGGGCAGCAGTTCTTCGGCGAAGGGCGTAAACAAGCGGGTCGAGTCGGGCATGGAAAAACTCCTTTCAAGCGATACGCAATGTGCCGGCCAGTTCGGCGGGCAGGGCGTCGACGGCGGCACGGGCGGTGCGGCGGTCGCTGTTCAATGGAATGTCGTAGGTGATGCGGGCGCCATAGGCGCCAGGGGCGTGGGGGTCGACACGGACTTTGTCGAACACCAGCAGGCGCGTGCCGAGGCTGAAACCTTCGGACAGGTCGTGGGTAACCATGAACACGGTCAGCCGGGTTTCGCGCCACAACTCCAGCAACAAGGCGTGCATGTCTTTGCGAATGCCCGGGTCGAGGGCGCCGAAGGGTTCGTCCAGCAACAGGACCCGGGGCTTCATGATCAGTGCCTGGGCGATGGCCAGTCGCTGCTGCATGCCGCCGGACAGTTGCGCCGGGTATTTATCCAGCGCATGGCCGAGTCCGACCTTGTCCAGCAAGTGTGCGGCGTCTTCCCGGGCCTGGCGCTTGGCACTGCCGAACAGACGGCCCAGCAGCGACGAGCGTGGCAACTCCAGGCCCAGGGCGACGTTGTCCAGCACGGTCAGGTGCGGGAACACCGAGTAACGCTGGAACACCACGCCCCGGCTGGCATCCGGCTCGCCAGCCAAGGGCTCGCCATCCAGGAGAATCTGTCCGCGACTGGCGCGTTCCTGGCCCAGTAGCAAGCGCAGGAAGGTCGACTTGCCGCAACCCGACGCCCCCACCAAGGTGCAGAACTCACCCTCGGCGACGCTCAGGTTCAAGCGCTCGAGCACCACCTGATCGCCGTACTGTTGCCAGACATTGTTCACGGTAATGAAACTCATGCCTTCGCCCCCTCATACCAGGGGAACGCTTGCCGGGTCAGGCGCTTGAGGCCCCAATCCATCAGCCAGGCGAGCAGGGTGATCCACACCACGTACGGCAAGATCACGTCCATCGCCAGGTAACGGCGCACCAGGAAAATCCGATAGCCCAGCCCATCGGTGGAGGCGATGGCTTCGGCGGCGATCAGAAACAGCCAGGCCGAACCGAGCATCAGTCGCAGGGAAATCAACAGGCGCGGCAGTAATTGCGGCAGCACCACCCGCAGCATCAGGGTCCAGGTCGAAGCGCCGAGAGTCTGGGCCTTGATCAGCAGTTCGGGCGGAATTTCCCGAGCGCGCTGTTCCAGGTCCCGGGCCAGGCACGGTGTGATGCCAATCACGATCAGCATCACTTTCGACAACTCTCCCAGGCCGAAGACGATGAACAGGATCGGCAGGATAGCCAGCGGCGGCACCATCGACACCACGGTGAGCAGCGGCGATAACGGCGCGCCCAATAGCGGCAACGTGCCGGCGGCAATGCCCAGGCACAGCCCGGCCAGGGCACTGATGCCCAGGCCGATGGCCAACCGGCGCAGGCTTGAGGCGGTGTCCTGCCAAAGCAGGTATTCGCCGCTGCGGGCGTCAGCGGTGAAGGCCAGGCGCTTGACCGCATCGGCCATTTGTACGGCGCTGGGCAGCAGTTTGTCGTTGGGGTTGTCCGTCAACCGTTCGGCCGAGCCCATGAAGTAGGCGAACAACACCAGCGCGAATGGCAGGATCACCAGCAACAAGCGGCTGGGACGATCCGGGTAGCGGTTGATCAGGCGCATGCCAGGTCCTCCGGTTTACAGCTTGGCGTCGGCGGCCAGCTGTACGTAGGTCGGGTCAAAGCGCAGCTTGAGGTTGGCCTTGTCGCCGCGGGTCACGCCATTGGCGAACGCCATGCCGACCGCGTTCGTGTCCTTGGCGCCTTCGCCCAACAAACCGTGCTGGAACGAGAATTCGGCGACCTTGCCCATGGTGGCGGGCAGTTGTTCGCTGGTGGCGAAGTTGAGCGCTTCTGTGGGCGTGGCGAACAACTTGGTGGTGTCCAGTTGCGCCTGGAAACCTTTGAGGTCGGTGCCCGAGGCTTTGGCCATGTGTTCCAACGCTGCCTGGCTGGCTGGGTTTTTCGCATTCATCAGCGCCACCACTTCAAACCAGGCGCCGGTCAACGCTTTGCCCAGGGCCGGGTTGTCCTGCAAGGTCTGGGTGTTGACCACCATCATGTCCATGATCTCGCCGGGAACCTGGCTGGAATTGAACACTTCGCTCACGCCGGGCTGGGCCTTGATGTCCGAGAGCATCGGGTTCCAGGTGGTGACGGCCTTGACCTGATCGGTGTTGAACGCGGCGGAGATGTCGGCGTCGGAGGTGTTGACGACTTTCAGGTCCTTTTCGGCAAGGCCGACGGAATCCAGGGCGCGGGCCAGCAGGTAATGGGACACCGACAGTTCCACCAGATTGACGTCCATGCCCTTGAGGTCGGCCACTTTTTTGCCCTCGCCCTTGAGGACGATGCCGTCGTTGCCGTTAGAGAAATCGCTGACGATCAGCGCGGTGCTGTCCACGCCACCGGCGGCGGGAATGGTCAGGGCGTCCATGTTGGTCATGGTGCAGCCATCGAACTGACCGGCGGTGTACTGATTGATGGACTCAACGTAATCGTTGAGCTGCACGACATCGATCTTGATGCCGTATTTTTTCGCCCATTTGTCGACGATGCCCTGGCTGCCGGCGTATTCCCAGGGCATCCAGCCGGCGTAAATGGTCCAGCAGACGCTGAAGTGGTCTTTTTGTGCGGCGGCGGATGAAAAGCTCACGAGGGCCGAGAGGGCGGCGAGGAGCAGGGCGGACAGACGAAGCTTGAGCATGGTGGTTCTCCAGTTGATCAAGGGCGGACAGGAGCAACGCGGCACCGCGAACGGTGGCTTGTCTCCCGGGCTTTTGTCCCGCCGTGTAACCTCAACTGGAGGTCGCCAACTCTCGGACCAGCCACTCGCCAGAAGCGAGCCGGAACCCTAGTCAGCCATTGCAAATTGTGGTGCCGCGAACCTGTGATGACTCCTGCACGGAGTTTGTTAAAGCGAGAGCCGTGCCAACTCCGGCAAAGCCCCGGGCCAGAGAGGGCAGGTGTTGGGGAAGGAGGATCGAGGGCGGATTTGTGCTTGCTTGTGGTGCTCGCGCGCACCGGAAAAGAGCGACGAGGGACATGTTTCCAGTTGTTGCCAGGTCGCACCAGATTCCGATTTTGCTGTCTGACTAGTTGTCAGTCACACCCTGTTGACTGCCGCCCATCAGCGTCGCTGATGTGGCCCATCCGCGGTCCAGGAGGCCGCCATGTATCGACGACTGCTGCTCATTGCGTTTCTCGGTTTGACTCTTTCGGCCTGCGTGCCTTATTACGACGGAGACTCGAGCTACTACCGTTCCGAGGTCTACACCTCACCGGCGCCGGTCTATTACGGTGGCGGGAGTTATTATTCGGCTCCGCGTGGTTATTACGCCCCGCGGTATTACCAACCGGCGCCGCGCTATTACTCGGCACCGCGTTACTACCAACAAGGCCCGCGCTACTACTCGCCACCGCGAGCGGCGTATCGGTCTTATCCGAATCGGGGCGGCTGGGACGGCCGTGACCGGGGCGGTTGGAATGACGACCGAGGCGGTCGAGGCGGGCGTGATCATCGGGGACGCGGTGGTCATGACGGAAGGGGCGGTCATCGCTGATCCTGGGGCAACAGAAAGCGGCGCATATAGCGCCGCTTTTTTTGTACCTGTCATAAAACCGATGGGATAGCTCTTGTGGGAGCGAGCTTGCTCGCGATGGCGTCGGGTCAGCCAGCATTGATGTGTCTGATATGCCGCTATCGCGAGCAAGCTCGCTCCCACAGGGAGTTGTCCCTGGCTCGTTATTCGTTGGACAAATCCGCCAACGGATGCCGCCCTTCCCACGCCTTGTGAAAGTGCGCTTCGACTGCCGCTTCGGGAACGTGATTGATATCCGGCCAGTGCCAGCGCGGCTTGTGGTCCTTGTCGATCAATCGTGCCCGCACGCCTTCGCTGAATTCCGGATGACGACAGCAGTTGAGGCTCAGGGTGTATTCCATCCGGAACACGCCGGCCAGGGACAAATGCCGAGCCCGAGCGATCTGCTCCCAGACCAGATGAGCGGTCAATGGCGAGCCTTCGCTCATGGTCTTGGCGGCCCGGGCGATCAGTGGATCGGGGTGGTCCACCAACAGGCTGAGGGCTTTCCAGGCGCAGCGCACATCGCTGACATCCAGCCACTCATCGATTTTCGGCCGCCGCGGCAGCCATTGGGCCTCGGGCAGTTGGGCGACGGCTTCCTGCTGCAGGGCCTTGAGCAGGCTGTTGAGTTGCATCTCGGTCTGCTCCTGCCAGTTGAGTTGCAGCAGGCCTTCGATCAGGTCGTCCTGTTGTTCATCCAGCAAGAAGCGGTCGGCCAGGCCCAGGTCGATGGCGTCCCGGGCATTCATGTGAGCGCCGGTCAGGCCGAGAAACAGCCCGAGCTTGCCGGGCAGGCGGGACAAGAACCAACTGGCGCCGACATCCGGGTACAGGCCGATGCTGATTTCCGGCATGGCCAGGCGGCTGCTTGGCGTGACGATGCGGGTACTGGCGCCTTGCAGCAGGCCCATGCCGCCGCCCAGGACATAACCGTGGCCCCAGCACAGCAAGGGTTTTGGGTAGGTGTGCAGGTTGAAGTCCAAGCGGTATTCCGCCGCGAAGAATTGTGCCGCCAACGGCGGTACTTCGCCGGGATGAGCGCGGCAGGCCTCTACCAGGCTGCGCACTTCACCGCCGGCGCAGAAGGCCTTGGCGCCATTGCCACGCAACAGCACACAAACGACCTGCGGTTCCCGAGCCCAGGCATCGAGGCGATCACGCAAGGCGTTGATCATCGGCAGGGACAGGGCGTTCAGGGATTTTTCGGCATCCAGGGTGGCGATGCCGATGCGGGCACCGTCGATGCCGGTGAGCTCTTCGAAGTGCAAATTCATCGTGACCTCGATCAGAAATTTGAATGTTCAGTATGACCGCTATGTAGGAAAGTGCCGGTTCTGCGTCAGATCAATTGACAAGCCCTGTAGGCTTTCCTAGGGTGCGCCCATTGTTTTTACCGGATGCAACCATGACTGCTGACGACCGTATCAAACTCGAACCGAGCTGGAAGCAGGCCCTGCGTGCCGAGTTCGACCAGCCCTACATGGCGGAGTTGCGTGAGTTCCTACGCAGTGAATACGCCGCTGGCAAGGAGATCTATCCGCCGGCTTCGCTGATTTTCAACGCCCTCAATTCCACGCCGCTGGATAAGGTCAAGGTGGTGATTCTCGGCCAGGATCCTTACCACGGTCCAGGCCAGGCCCATGGCTTGTGCTTCTCGGTACAGCCGGGCGTGCCGACACCGCCGTCCCTGGTGAACATCTACAAGGAATTGAAGCGCGACCTGAACATCGACATCCCGAGTCACGGCTACCTGCAAAGTTGGGCCGACCAGGGCGTGTTGCTGCTCAACACGACCCTGACCGTGGAGCGCGCCAATGCCAACGCCCACGCCAAAAAAGGTTGGCAGCACTTTACCGACAGGATCATTGAAGTCGTCAGTGAACACCAGCCGCACTTGGTGTTCCTGTTGTGGGGCGCCCATGCCCAGAGCAAGCAGAAGCTGATCGATGCGACCAAGCATTTGGTGCTGACTTCGGTCCACCCGTCACCGCTGTCGGCCCACCGAGGTTTCATCGGTTGCGGGCATTTCAGCCGGACCAACAAGTTTCTCCAGCAGCAGGGCGAGACGCCGATCGATTGGCGGTTGCCGCCAGTTTGAACGGTCGGCAATGAGGGCCCCATCGCGAGCAAGCTCGCTCCCACAGGGGGTTGTGTTGCCCTGAACCCTGTGGGAGCGAGCTTGCTCGCGATGAAGGCGCCGCGGACGATCAGGCCGAATTCGGCTGGCGCGTCCAATACCTGAACAACGGCTCCGCCAGAAACAGCACGAACAGCAACCGCATCACCTGCAACGCCGTCACCAATGGCACCGACAGTTGCAGTGTCTCCGCCGTCAGGCTCATTTCCGCGATGCCGCCGGGCATCATGCCCAGCGTCAACGAACGCAGATCCAGATGGGTCAAGGTGCTCAAGCCTAGGGCGGCAAGCGTGGCGATCAGCATCGTCAACACCGTGCCAACCAACGTGCGGCCCATGAACGACGGTGCCCGACGAAAGAACTGCCGGTTGAAATGGCAACCCAGCCCGCTGCCGATCAGCCACTGGCCGATCTGGCTGGCGCCGTTGGGCAGGCCGATGTGCAGGTCCCAGCCGACGCTCACCGCCGCGCTCACCAGCAACGGCCCGAACAACCACGGGTTGGGTTGGCGCAAGCGTTCCCAAACCCAGGCGAGCAGGGCGCCCGCCGGAAACAGGAGCGCCAGCCACAGCCAGTCCACCGTCGTGGCGTGCTGCGCCGGGGTGCCTTCGCCCAGCAGGTACTTGAAGGCCGCCGGCACGCACAGCACCACCACCAGCACCCGCAGGCTCTGGCCCGCGGCGACACGGCTGAGGTCCGCGCCGTTGCGGGCACCGAGGTTGACCATTTCGCCGGAACCGCCGGGCATGCTCGAGAAAAACGCGGTAGCACGGTCCTCGCCGGTGCGACGCATCAGCCAGACACTTACCACGCTGGACACGCTGGTGATCAGCGCGCCGAAAAAAATCAAGCCGAAGTGGCTCAGGACTTGTTCCATCACCACAGGGGTGAAGTGCAGGCCGATGCCGATGCCCACCACCCATTGGCCGCATTTACGGCCGCCGGGGATTTCCGCCAATTGCCACGGCGTCAGGCAGCGCACCAGGATGATCGCCAGCAACGAGCCGACCATCCAGGGCAAAGGCCAGCCGATCAGGCTGGCCAGGTAACCGCCGGCCAGACCGACCAGCGGTGTTCCCCACCATTGTTTGAACGTCGCTTCAGACATTGGCCAGGGCGCGACGTTGGGCGGCGCGGCGACGCCAGATCCGCAGCAATGGCATGAACAGCATGATCGCCGTCAGGATCCAGCAGCCGAAGGTGATCGGGCTCGACCAGAGGATTTCCAGCGCACCGTTGGAGATCGACAGCGCACGACGCAGGTTCTGTTCCATCAGGCCGCCGAGAATGAAGCCCAGCAGGACCGGTGACAGCGGGAAATCCAGCTTGCGCAGGATGTAGCCGAAGATACCAATGCCGATCATCAGGAACAGGTCGAACGTCGTGGCATGCACTGCGTAGACGCCGATGCCGGTGATGATCGCGATGACCGGTACCAATGCCCAGTTCGGCACGGCCAGGATACGGGTGAAGATGCGGATCATCGGGATGTTGAGGATCACCAACATGATATTGGCGACGAACAACGAGGCGATCAGGCCCCAGACAATGTCCGGCTGTTGCTGGAACAGCAGCGGACCGGGCGTGATGTTGTACAGCGACAGTGCGCCGATCATCACCGCCGTGGTGCCCGAGCCGGGAACACCGAGGGTCAGCATCGGCACCAGCGCCCCACAGGCTGCGCCGCCAATGGCGGTTTCCGGAGCGGCGAGGCCGCGTTTGTCACCCTGGCCGAACTTGCCACTGGCACCGGCGATGCGCTTCTCGGTCATGTAGGCCACGGCACTGGCCAGGGTCGCCCCGGCACCGGGCAACACGCCCATGATGAAGCCGAGCACGCCGCAACGCAGGTTCACGACGAAGACCGACGCCGCTTCCTTGAAGTTGAACATCATCCGCCCAGTGGCTTCCACCGCTTCCTGGCCGCGATGGGTTTTCTCCAGCAGTAACAGGATTTCACTGATGGAGAACAAACCCAGCACCAGCACGACGAACTGGATGCCATCGGTCAGATGGATGTTGTCACCGGTGAAGCGGTAGACGCCGCTGTTGGCATCGATCCCGACACTGGACAGGAACAGACCGATCAGCGCCGCAATGAACGTCTTGAGCGGTCGGTCGCCGGCCATGCCGCCGAGGCAGACAATGGCGAACACCATCAGGACGAAATATTCCGCCGGTCCGAACGCAATCGCCCATTTGGCCAGCAACGGCGCGAACAGCACCATGCCGCAGGTGGCGATGAACGCGCCGATGAACGAACTCCACGCCGACAGCGACAACGCCACCCCGGCCAGGCCCTGGCGAGCCATCGGGTAGCCGTCGAGGGTGGTCATCACGGTGGAGGCTTCCCCCGGGATGTTGAGCAGGATCGAGCTGATGCGCCCGCCGTATTCGCAACCCAGGTACACCGCCGCCAACAGGATCAGCGCCGACTCCGGCGGCAGGCCCAGGGCGAAGGCGATCGGGATCAGCAGCGCTACACCGTTGATCGGGCCCAGGCCCGGCAGCAGGCCGACCACCGTGCCGATCAGCGTACCGGTCAAGGCGGTGACGAGGTTGTAGGGGGTCAGTGCAACGCCAAAACCCTGGCCGAGATAATTCAGGGTATCCATATCAATTCTCCAGGACGTCGAGCAGGCCCAGGGGCAGCGGCACGTCCATCAGCTTGTCGAACAACAGATAAAGACCGATGGCCATCAGGCTGATGATCACCACGCTCGGCACCCAGCGCCCGCCATACAGGCGCGCCATCGGCACGCCGATCAGGATGCTGGCGACAATGAAGCCCAGGGGTTCGAAGGTCCCGGCGAATACCAGCAACAACGCCACACAGATGCCGATTTTCTGCAGGGTTTCACGGTCCAGTTGCGGGTCTTCGTCGCTGTGCACGATAGGGGTCGGACGAAACAGCATGTACAGCAGCGCCAGGCCCATCAGCCCCAGCATCAGCAAGGGAAAGGCGCGCGGGCCGACCGGTTCGTAGGAAAAAGCGGCCTGATACGGCCAGGCCATCAGCGCGAGGCCGATGCAAACCAGCAGCAGCACCGCGGCAAAAATACGTTGGATGGTGAGCATGACTAACTCCTGGGCGGCGCCGGTGATGCCAGCGCCGCCACGCGAACAGAGACGGTTACTGGATCAGGCCGAACTCTTTGGCCAGCACCTTGTAATCAGCCACTTGCTTCTTCACGTAGGTGTCCAGCTCCGGGCCGGTCATGGCAAACGGGAACAGCTCGCGCTGGTCACGCAACTTGGCGAACTCTTCGGAAGCCAGCAGCTTGTCGAACGCGTCTTTCCACCAGGCGTAGTCTTCATCGCTGACTTTTGGCCCGAGGTAGAAACCGCGGACCACCGGCCAGACGATGTCATAGCCTTGCTCGCGGGCGGTGGGGATGTTTTTCATCTCCGGCTCGTCGATGCGCTTCTCGGCAAACACCGCCAGCAGGCGCATGTCGCCGCTCTGGATGTGGGGCATGGAGTCGGAAATGTCGGTACTGCCGACCTGGATGTGGCCGCCGAGCAGCGCGGTGGCGATCTCGCCGCCGCCTTCGAGGGCTACGTAACGCAGGTCGCGGGGGTTGATACCGGCGGCCTTGGCGATCAGGGCGGTCTGCATCCAGTCCTGGCTGCCGACCGTGCCGCCGGAACCGATGACCACCGACCCCGGATCTTTCTTCAGGGCCTGTACCAGATCGTCGAGGTTCTTGTAGGGCGAATCGCTTTTCACCGCGATGGCGCCATAGCTGGTGCCGACCGCGGCCAACCAACGCACGGCGCTTTCATCGAAACGACCGAACTTGCCCTGGGCCAGGTTCAGCAACGAGCCGCTGGACCAGGCCACCAATGTGCCGGCGTCGGCCGGACGTTGGGCGACCACTGCGTTGTAGGCTACCGCGCCGACGCCGCCGGGCATGTAGGTGACGCGCATTGGCTTGGTCAGCAGTTTCTGGTTGACCAGCGCGCTTTGCACCAGCTTGCACGTCAGGTCGAAGCCGCCGCCAGGGGAAGCCGGGGCGATGCATTCGGGGCGCTTGGGTTCTTTGGACGGATCAGCGGCGAGCAACTGCCCGGCGAACATCAGGCATCCAGCGGCCAAGGCTATTTTACGCAGTGATAGATTCATCATCGTCTCCACAGGAGTTGTTGTTGTGTGTGGTGCAAATTTGGTGTCGATGGGTTCCCGGCCTGGTCGTCGCTGATAGCGGACGCAGGTTGTTGCCAGGGAGTTCGGGATTGAAGGCGTAGGAAGACGCTGGACCGAGGAGCGGCGGCATCGGCCACGCGGGTCTGATTGAAGCGGGAAGGGCGAGCAGGCATTGGGGCCTGGAGCTGTAGGGACAGCATGGTGAATACTCCGCTTTTATTGTTCTTATTTGGCGAAAACGCTTCGAGGCGTTTTTCGTTCGCGATGTGCGTCGCGGCGGGCAGTCGAAACCGTCCGTGGGAGGACTCTAACTGTCCAACCTTTCGCTAACCTTTCAGTAGGCTTTCATGATTCTTTTGCCTTCACAGCGGCGGACTCGGCTGTAAACTCCGCGCCAAAGAATGGCGTCGACCATCCCTGAATCGAGGAATAACCCATGCGTGTTCTGCTCGTCGAAGACCATCTGCAGCTCGCCGAAAGCGTTGCCCAGGCGCTCAAGAGCACCGGTTTGACCGTGGACGTGCTACACGACGGCGTCGCGGCCGACCTGGCCTTGAGCAGCGAGGAATATGCCGTGGCGGTGCTCGATGTCGGGCTGCCGCGCATGGACGGTTTCGAGGTGCTGGCGCGCCTGCGGGCACGCGGCAAGACTTTGCCAGTGCTGATGTTGACCGCCCGCAGCGACGTCAAGGACCGCGTCCATGGCCTCAATCTCGGTGCGGACGACTACCTGGCCAAGCCATTCGAGCTCACTGAGCTGGAGGCCCGGGTCAAGGCCCTGTTGCGGCGCAGCGTACTGGGCGGCGAACGCCAGCAGCGCTGCGGCGGGCTGGTCTACGACCTGGACACCCGCCGTTTTACCCTCGACGATGAATTGCTCACCCTCACCTCCCGCGAGCAGGCCGTGCTCGAAGCGTTGATTGCCCGGCCGGGGCGGGTGATGAGCAAGGAGCAACTGGCGGCCCAGGTGTTCGGCCTGGACGAAGAAGCCAGCCCGGACGCCATCGAAATCTACGTCCATCGCCTGCGCAAGAAACTCGACGGCCATGCGGTCGCGATCGTGACGTTCCGCGGCTTGGGCTACCTGCTGGAAAACCGCAATGCATAAGCCCGACAGCCTGCGCTGGCGGCTGCTCTGGAACCTGGCATTGCTGCTGGTGGTACTGATGCTCGCCAGCGGCCTGAGCGCCTACTGGAACGGCCGCGAAGCGGCGGACACCGCCTATGACCGGACCCTGCTGGCCTCGGCCCGGACCATCGCCGCAGGCCTGTCCCAGCGCGACGGCAGCCTCAGCGCAGATGTGCCCTACGTGGCCCTGGACACCTTTGCCTACGACAGTGCCGGACGCATTTATTACCAAGTCAATGACATCGACAAGAAGTTGATTTCCGGCTACGAAAACCTTCCCGGCCCGCCGCCCGGAACACCCCGCACGGACGATTACCCGGCCCTGGCGCGCTTCTATAACGCCCAATACCAGGGGCAGAGCGTGCGGGTGGTGAGCCTGCTCAAGGCGGTGAGCGAGCCGAACATGAATGGCATGGCGGAAATTCGCGTGGCCGAGACCGAAGAGGCGCGGGTCAGCATGGCCCGTGGCCTGATGGCCGACACGCTATTGCGCCTGGGCATGCTGGCCGTGGGCGCGCTGCTGTTGGTGTGGTTTGCGGTCAGTGCGGCGTTGCGCCCGTTGGAGCGCTTGCGCACGGCGGTGGAGGAGCGCCAGCCGGACGATCTGCGGCCGTTGCCGCTGGTGGAGGTGCAGCACGAATTATGGCCGCTGGTGCGGGCCCTCAACCATTTCACCGAACGCCTGCGCGGGCAGTTCGAGCGTCAGGCTCAGTTCATCGCCGATGCCGCCCATGAACTGCGTACACCGCTGGCCGCGCTCAAGGCGCGCCTGGAGCTGGGGTTGCGCGCCAGCGAGCCGGCGACCTGGCGTGAAACCCTGGAAACCGCGGCTCAGGGGACCGATCGATTGACCCACCTGGCCAACCAGTTGCTGTCCCTGGCGCGGGTGGAAAATGGCGCCCGGGCCATTGCCGAAGGCGGCGCACAGTTGCTCGATCTCAGCCAGTTGGCCCGTGAGCTGGGCATGGCCATGGCCCCGCTGGCCCATGCCCGAGGCGTGGCACTGGCCCTGGAAGCCGACGAGCCGGTATGGCTGCGGGGCGAGCCGACCTTGTTGAACGAGCTGTTGAGCAACCTGGTGGACAACGCCCTGGCCCACACACCGTCCGGCGGCAACGTGATCCTGCGGGTCACCCCACCGGCGGTCCTGGAAGTCGAGGACGACGGGCCAGGCATTCCGTTGCATGAGCGGGACCGGGTGTTCGAGCGCTTCTATCGACGCAACCAGCAAGTGGCCGGTTCCGGGCTGGGGTTGGCGATCGTCGGTGAAATCTGCCGCGCGCATCTGGCGCAGATCACCTTGCATGACGGGCAGGAGCGCGGGCTGAAGGTGCGGGTGAGCTTTATTCCTGGATCAGACTGAGCCAGAGCAGAACGCCGTTGTGGCGAGGGAGCTTGCTCCCGCTGGGTTGCGCGCGGCGCTAAAAGCCTTGCGCCTGCTGCGCAGTCGAGCGGGAGCAAGCTCCCTCGCCACAAAAGCATCTGCTGACCACAGCATGCTCGGAGACGTCTACATGGCCTCAGACGTCTCTAATAAAACATCGACCGCGCTTCTTCGATATCCGCACACCGGGCCTTGTTCTCCGGGTCGATGCCCAGTTTCTTGAAGGCTGGGACGCCGAATACATCAATCTTGCTCAGGGGATGGTCGGTGTCCTTGTAGCAATACAGCGCAGCGACCTGCACCAGGTCGACATAATCGATTTGCTTGGAGTCGCGGTTGAAATCCAGATACAACCCCGGCAGCTTCACCAGCCGCTCCGGAAATTCCCAGACACTGAGCAATTTGTCCCCCAGCACCGGGTGAATTGTTTCGATGACATGGTTGAGGCTGACCGGATCCGACAGTAACTCATTATTGTCCTGTGCATACGTGAGGATCGGCAGCACGCCGATCTGATGCACCAGCCCACCCAACGCGGCCTGGTCGGGCTTGAGTTGGGTGTAGCCGCGACACAACGCATAGCTGACGCCGGCGATCTCCAGGCTTTTGCGCCAGACTTCGCGCATCTTCAGTTCCACTACCTCGGAACGGGCATGGAAAATCTGCTCCATCACCAGGCCAATGGCCAAGTTGCTGCTGTAGTTGACGCCCAGTCGAGTGATGGCCGTGTGCAGGTCAGTGACTTCCTGGGTGGCGCGCAACAGCGGGCTGTTGACCACTTTTATCAGGCGTGCCGAAAGGGCCGTATCGCGGCCGATCACTTTGCTCAGGTTGCTGACGCTGATTTCCGGGTCTTCGGCGGCCCGGCGAATCTGCATGGCCACTTCCGGTAATGTTGGCAGAACCAGGTCATCGTTATCGATGGCCTGCACCAAATCCCGTTGGACCTTATCCGCCAAATCGCTCATTTCGGTTCTCTAGGGTGTTGCGACAAATGCTGCGATCAGCGCTGGATTTCGCGGTCGCGGTCCAGTTCGTAAGGCAGGTCCAACAATTGAAGGCGAGGGCCTTCCAAGGCACCGAGGTGCAGATTGTTATCTTCTGCAGCTTCGGCCTGTAATACCGCCAGCAGTTCAATGTTTCCTTCGCCGCGGGCGGCAATCACCACTTCGCCGATGGAACTGCCATGAGTGGGGGAGAACAGCGCCGTGCCAGGTTCCGGCAGTTCGCTGGCGTCCAGTTGCAGGCGATACAGGCGCCGCTTGAGCTTGCCCAGGTATTGCATGCGGGCGACGATTTCCTGGCCGGTGTAGCAGCCTTTCTTGAAGCTGACGCCGCCGACGGCTTGCAGGTTGAGCATCTGCGGGATGAACAGTTCGCGGGTGGTCGGCATGACCTGGCCGATCCCGGCACGGACCTGGCCCAGCAGCCAGGGGTTCAGGTCCGCCTCGGCCAGTTCGGCGCCCAGGCGGGTTCGCAGTGCCTGTGCCTGTTCGGCGGGGGCCCACAGCTCGGCGCGGCCGGGAGAAACGCGGATGGCGATCAAGGCTTCATGGCGCACCACGCTGTCGGTGTCGCTCGGCAGTTCGAGGCCCAGGCCAGCCAGGGCATTGTCGGCATTTTCCAGGCCGAAGCGAACCCAGGCGGCGCTTTCGTCGGTGAGCTTGGATTTGGAGAACACGGCGTATTTTTTCAGGTCCGCCAATTGCGGTTCGAGCAGTTCGGTGGCCATGGCCATCAACACACCGTCGCCTTCGAGCAGGATGCGGAAGCTCGATTGCATCCGGCCTTTCTGCGTGCAGCGGGCGCCGAGGCTGGCCCGGCTGTCGCTGAGGTAGTCGAGGTTGCAGGTCAATTGGCCTTGCAGGAATTTGCTGGCGTCCACGCCGCGGACCGCGAGGACGCCTTCGTGGGACAGGGTGCAGAAAAAAGCGAAATCAGCCATGGGTCATCGCAGGGTAAAAAGTCTGGTAGACATCATAAGGGGACGCCCTTGAAATGGGTAGTTCACAAAGGATCGGTGGTGCCAGACCAAAGCCGTCTGTTGCGCTGTGGCGAGGCCTGTATACTTGCGCTCTATTTGAGGAGCGCTCCATGGTCGAAGATGTTGAACTGAATCGCCTCTACTGGCACAGCCGCCGCGGCATGCTTGAACTGGACGTGTTGCTGGTGCCGTTCGTGAAAGAGGTTTACCCCCATCTCAATGAAGTGGACCGTGCGTGCTATGTCCGCCTGCTCGAATGCGAGGATCAGGACATGTTCGGCTGGTTCATGGAGCGCAGCGAATCCGAAGACCCCGAGTTGCAGCGCATGGTCCGGATGATCCTGGACCGTGTCCAACCCAAGTAATGACTTCGAATGCCGCTGGCAGGCCTCTGGGCAACTGCTGGCGGCCTATCTGCTGGCCCAGGTGTTCGCCCTGGGTTCGTTGTTGCTGTTGTCCATCGCGTCCTGGTGCGCCGCGCTTGGCATTATCGTGTGCCTGGCCCATGGCGCCTGGGTGATCCCCCGACATGTCGTGCTGACCCATCGCCGGGCCTTTTGCGGGTTGCGTCGCAATGCCGCGGGCTGGCAGCTCTGGAGCCGGGCCGATGGCTGGCGGGCTGTGCAGTTGCGCCCCGATAGCCTGGCGCTGCCGCTGATCATCGTGCTGCGTTTCCGATTGCAGGGTGAGCGGCGGGTCCGATCGCTGTGCGTGCTCCGCGACGCGCTGGCGCCGGATGTCCATCGGCGCCTGCGGGTGCGGCTCAGGTTCAGTCGGCGTAGGTGGGCGGCACCAGGATAGTGTCCAGTGCCTCGGGCAGCAGGTTCGGGTAGTCGAGGGTGTAATGCAGCCCCCGGCTTTCCTTGCGTTCCATGGCCGAGCGAATCATCAGTTCCGCCACCTGGGCCAGGTTGCGCAGTTCGATCAGGTCGCGGCTGACTTTGTAGTTGCTGTAGAACTCGTCGATCTCATCCAGCAGCAAGCGCACCCGGTGCTGTGCCCGTTGCAGGCGCTTGTTGGTGCGCACGATGCCCACGTAGTCCCACATGAAGCGCCGCAGTTCATCCCAGTTGTGGGCAATGATCACGTCTTCGTCCGAGTCGGTGACCTGGCTGGCGTCCCACGAGGGCAGGGCGGCCGGAATGGCGATCTGCGGCAATTGCTCGAGGATGTCTGCCGCCGCCGAGCGGGCGTAGACGAAACATTCCAGCAGCGAATTGCTGGCCATGCGATTGGCGCCGTGCAGGCCGGTGAAGCTGGTTTCGCCAATGGCATACAGGCCAGGCACGTCGGTGCGGCCGTGTTGGTCGACCATCACGCCACCGCAGGTATAGTGCGCCGCCGGCACCACCGGGATCGGTTGCTTGGTGATGTCGATGGAAAACTCCAGGCAGCGCTCGTACACCGTCGGGAAGTGGCTCTTGATGAAGGCTTCAGGCTTGTGGCTGATGTCCAGATAGACGCAATCGATACCCAGGCGCTTCATTTCGTGGTCGATGGCCCGGGCGACGATGTCACGCGGCGCCAGTTCGGCACGCGGATCGAAACGTTGCATGAAGCGTTCGCCGTTGGGGAGCTTCAAATGGGCCCCTTCGCCACGCAGGGCCTCGGTCACCAGGAAGCTCTTGGCCAGCGGGTGATAGAGGCAGGTGGGGTGGAACTGGTTGAACTCCAGGTTCGCCACCCGGCAACCCGAACGCCAGGCCATGGCGATGCCGTCGCCGCAGGCGCCGTCGGGGTTGCTGGTATACAGGTAGACTTTCGCCGCGCCACCGGACGCCAGGACGACGAAGCGCGCGCCGTAGGTGTCGACTTCGCCGGTGCCGCGATTGAGCACGTAGGCGCCGAGGCAGCGGTCACCGTCCAGGCCCAGGCGTTTTTCGGTGATCAGGTCGACCGCGACGCGCTGTTCCAGCAATTCGATGTTCGGCCGTAGTCGCGCCTGGGCGAGCAGGGTCTTGAAGATCGCCGCGCCCGTGGCGTCGGCCGCGTGGATGATGCGCCGATGGCTGTGGCCGCCTTCGCGGGTCAGATGGAACTCGAAACCGCCGTCTTCGGTGCCCGATTGTTCGTCACGGGTAAACGGCACGCCCTGGTCGATCAGCCACTGGATGGCTTCCCGGCTGTGCTCGACGGTGAAACGCACCGCTTGCGGATCGCAAAGGCCACCGCCGGCGTTGAGGGTGTCGTCGACATGGGATTCAATGGTGTCGGTATCGTCCAGCACGGCGGCGACACCGCCCTGGGCCCAGAAGGTCGAACCGTTGGCCAGGTCGCCCTTGCTCAGCACTGCGATGCGCAAATGCGCAGGCAAGGTCAGCGCCAGGCTCAATCCGGCGGCTCCGCTGCCGATTACCAGAACATCGTGTTGAAACTGTTGGCTCATTCGAATGGTTTCCGCTCAAGGCGACCCGGGTCGGGGTTGGCGCCAGACACCGCTTCAACGGGTCGGGCAGCCACGCAGCCCACTAGTATATAGAGGGGGGGATCGGCACAATAGCCGGGCCTTCATGGCAATGTGAAACCAGTGTGACAGGAAAGCGACACGCTTCGTCGGATCATCCTTTTGGCTTTGAGTCGACAAAGGCGGCCGTTTCGAGGACAGAACGCTGTTTATCGCGGCATGGTTGCCTGAAATTCAGTTCATGGCGATGTAAATAGCGGGAACTTTTGCCAAGCGCCTACGTTCAATAGACGGTTGTCTGCAAAAGGGAGCAGCGTCGGGTTGGTGCAATATTTCGATTGAAATCTCTGCCGACAGACCCGATGACAGATTATTCGCGCAGCCGGGGAATCTCCTGCTGCGTTTTTCGTGCGTGCCGAGATCAGAGCGCGCCGGAAACTTGCTTGGAAGGGGGAGAACTTTTGCGAAAAGCCCGAGTCTATGTTTGCAAGCCCGGTCAATTAGTAATGCAAGCCTCCTTCGAGCTTATCGAGGAGTGTTCATGCTAACCCAGGAAGAGGATCAGCAGCTGGTCGAGCGGGTCCAACGCGGCGACAAGCGAGCTTTCGATCTGCTGGTGCTGAAATACCAGCACAAAATTCTCGGGTTGATCGTGCGTTTCGTGCACGACACCCATGAAGCGCAGGATGTTGCTCAGGAAGCCTTCATCAAGGCCTACCGCGCACTTGGTAATTTCCGCGGGGACAGCGCGTTTTATACGTGGCTTTACCGCATCGCCATCAACACGGCGAAAAACTATCTGGTTTCACGCGGCCGCCGGCCGCCGGATAGCGATGTAAGTTCTGAAGATGCCGAGTTCTATGATGGCGATCATGGCCTCAAGGATCTCGAATCACCGGAACGTGCGTTGCTGCGGGATGAGATCGAAGGCACCGTCCATCGAACCATCCAGCAATTGCCTGAAGATTTGCGTACGGCTTTAACTTTACGTGAGTTCGACGGTCTGAGTTACGAAGACATTGCGAGCGTCATGCAATGTCCTGTGGGCACCGTGCGCTCCCGGATTTTCCGCGCTCGGGAGGCCATCGATAAAGCCCTGCAACCCTTGTTGCAGGAAAACTAGAGACAGCGGCGACAGCCAAGAGAGGAACGCCATGAGTCGTGAAGCCCTGCAGGAATCGCTGTCCGCAGTTATGGACAACGAAGCGGACGAACTTGAATTGCGTCGGGTATTGAATGCCTTCGACGATGTTGAAACACGTGAGACCTGGGCTCGTTACCAGATCGCCCGGGCTGTCATGCACAAGGATTTGCTGCTTCCACGCCTGGACATCGCTGCGGCCGTTTCTGCTGCATTGGCTGACGAAGCCGTACCGGCAAAAGCTTCACGCGGACCATGGCGTAGCCTGGGACGTCTGGCGGTAGCCGCGTCGGTCACCGTTGCCGTACTGGCCGGTGTGCGCCTGTACAACCAGGATGAGATTGCCGGCGTGCAAATGGCGCAGCAGTCCAACCAGCCTGGCTTGGTCGCTCCACAGGTCAAGGGTCCAGCGGTATTGGCCGGCTACAGCGAAGGTTCGGAAACCGCAGGCCCGATGGTCAACGGTGTGCTGCAAGGCCAGCCTGGCTGGCATGATCAGCGTCTGCCCAACTACCTGCGTCAGCATGCCCAGCAAGCTGCCTTGAAAGGTACCGAAAGCGCGCTGCCTTACGCCCGTGCCGCCAGCCTGGAAAACCGTTAATAAGGAAAACCATTGCGCGCCATACCTCTATTCACGCTTCTGCTTGGTGGCTGGTGTGCGATTCCAGCCCATGCCGATGAGGCTCAGGACTGGTTGAGTCGCCTGAGTCAAGCCGAGCAACAGCAGAGCTTCCAGGGCACTTTCGTTTACGAGCGCAACGGTAGTTTTTCTACGCATAACATCTGGCATCGCGTCCAGGATGGCAAGGTCCGCGAGCGGTTACTCCAGCTCGACGGCTCGGCACAGGAAGTCCTGCGCATTGATGGGCATACTCAATGCGTCAGCGGCTCCTTGATCGCGGGGTTGGGCAATACGCCGGACGGCACTTCACGTGCGCTCGATCCGCAAAAACTCAAGAATTGGTATGACCTTGCCGTCATAGGCAAGTCGCGCGTGGCCGGGCGTCAAGCGGTCATCGTGGCGTTGACGCCCAAGGACCAGCATCGTTATGGCTTCGAGCTGCACCTGGACAAAGAGACCGGCCTGCCGCTCAAGTCCTTGTTGCTCAACGACAAGGGCCAGTTGCTCGAACGTTTCCAGTTCACTCGCCTGAACGTCGCCGTGCCCACGGACGGTGACCTGCAAGCCAGCGCCGAATGCAAGGCTGTCGCGCAGGAACCCGGCAAGGCCGTTGCGGTGAAAGCCGCCTGGCACTCGGACTGGTTGCCGCCCGGCTTTGAACTGACCAGCAGTGCCATGCGCAAGGACCCGGACACCCAGATCCAGGTCAGCAGCTTGATGTACGACGATGGCTTGGCGCGCTTCTCGGTGTTCCTGGAGCCGTTGAACGGTGCCAACGCCACCGATACCCGTACTCAACTCGGTCCGACGGCTGCCGTCTCCCGCAGACTCACCACGCCCCAAGGCGAAATGATGGTCACGGTGGTCGGCGAGATTCCTATCGGTACGGCGGAACGGATCGCGCTTTCCATGCGCTCCGACGTCACTGCGACTCAATAGCCGGCTGACGGCGCGGGTGGTTCGATTGTGCGAGAGGCTGATGACGCCAGGGCTTGATCGAAATGCCGAAACTTCCTGTCAGCATTTTCATTTGCAAAACCCCAGCTTTTTTTCTATAGGTCAGAGCCGCTCGGCTCTGGCCTTGTCTGTTCCCGGAACAAAAATACCGGCGTATCTTTCCCTGGTATTCCTTGCTCCATATCGCTTAACCATGCTCGTCGTAACGGGAGCCGTATGTCGATACCACGCTTGAAAACCTATCTCTCCATTTTTGCCACCGTGCTTGTGCTCGGCCAGGCCGTTCCTGCCGTGGCGGTCGAATTGCCTGACTTCACACAACTGGTCGAGCAGGCTTCACCCGCCGTGGTGAACATCAGCACGACCCAGAAGCTGCCGGATCGCCGTGTATCGGACCAGCAGATGCCGGACCTGGAAGGCTTGCCGCCGATGCTGCGGGAGTTCTTCGAGCGTGGCATGCCACAACAGCCCCGTTCACCCGGCGGTGGTCGTCAGCGCGAAGCCCAGTCCCTGGGGTCGGGCTTCATCATTTCACCTGATGGCTACATCCTGACCAACAACCATGTGATCGCCGATGCCGACGAAATCCTGGTTCGCCTGGCCGACCGCAGCGAGCTCAAGGCCAAGCTGATCGGCACCGACCCACGTTCCGACGTGGCGCTGTTGAAAATCGAGGGCAAGGACCTGCCGGTGCTCAAGCTGGGCAAATCCCAGGACCTGAAAGCCGGCCAATGGGTCGTTGCCATCGGTTCGCCGTTCGGCTTCGACCACACCGTGACCCAGGGTATTGTCAGCGCCATCGGTCGCAGCCTGCCGAACGAAAACTACGTGCCGTTCATCCAGACCGACGTACCGATCAACCCGGGTAACTCCGGTGGCCCGCTGTTCAACCTCAACGGTGAAGTGGTCGGCATCAATTCCCAGATCTACACCCGTTCGGGCGGCTTCATGGGCGTGTCCTTCGCGATTCCGATCGACGTTGCCATGGACGTGTCCAACCAACTGAAGAGCGAAGGCAAGGTCAGCCGTGGCTGGTTGGGTGTGGTGATCCAGGAAGTGAACAAGGACCTGGCCGAGTCGTTCGGGCTGGATAAACCCGCCGGTGCGCTGGTGGCGCAGATCCAGGAAGGTGGCCCGGCTGCCAAGGGCGGTCTGCAAGTGGGTGACGTGATTCTGAGCATGAATGGTCAGCCGATCGTCATGTCCGCCGACCTGCCGCACCTGGTGGGAGCCCTCAAGGCTGGCGCCAAGGCCAATCTGGAAGTGATTCGCGAGGGCAAGCGCAAGAATGTCGAGTTGACCGTCGGGGCCATTCCTGAAGAGGGCAAGGAGCTGGATTCGCTGCCCAAGTCCGGCGTCGAGCGCAGCAGCAACCGCCTGGGCGTGGCGGTGGCCGAGCTGACCGAAGAGCAGAAGCGCACCCTGGAGCTCCAGGGCGGTGTGGTGATCAAGGAAGTGCAGGACGGTCCTGCCGCGTTGATCGGTCTCCAGCCGGGCGACATCATCACGCACCTGAACAACCAGGCCATCGGTTCGGCCAAGGAATTCACCGACATTGCCAAGGCATTGCCGAAGAATCGTTCAGTGTCGATGCGAGTCCTGCGCCAGGGGCGTGCGAGCTTCATCACCTTCAAGCTGGCCGAATGATCGGTTAGCCGCTGAAAAAAACCGCCTCGAAAGAGGCGGTTTTTTTATGCCTGGCGAATGCTCAGCCCATCATGTCCTTGACCATGCGTTCCTGCTCCATGAGTTCCCGCTGGCGGGCATCGATGCGCGACGACAGGGGGAAGTTGGTGCCGGCACGTCGTTTGGCGAAGTCCAGTTGCTGGATGGCCTGACGGTAGTCGCCCACCAGGGCGAAGTACTCGGCACGGGCCTGATGCAGGCCAATGATGTTGCCTGACAGCCCGCGGGTCTCGGCCACCATGTACCAGATGTCCGGATCGTCCGGGCGCGACTTGAGCAAGGTTTCCAGGGCTTTCTCGGCATCGGCGGGGCGGTTCTGCTTGAGCAGCAGGTCGACGCGTACCTGGTTCAGCGGATAGTTGCCGGGGTACTGGCTCAGCATCCGGTCGACGCGGGATTGAGCGTCGGCCAGTTTGTTGCTGGTGATGTCCAGGTCCACCTGGGCGAGGTTGTAGATGATCTCGTTGGGCGATTTGGCCAGCAACGGCTTGAGATTCTCCCGTGCGTCATTCAACTGGCCGCCCTTGATTTGCGCGATCGCCAGGCCATAGCGGGCCACGTCGTTCTTCGGGTTCTCATCCAGCTGTGCCCGGAAGCGCTTGGCGCCCAGGCCCGGGGTTTCTTCGTAGGTCAGCTGGACCCGCGCGCGAATCAGTTGATAGCGCACACTGTCTTCGATGCCGCCCGGCTTGGCCTGTTCGGCGCGGTTGCGGGTATCGGCGATCCGCGATTCGGTCACCGGGTGAGTCAGCAGGAATTCCGGCGGCCTGGCGTCGAACCGGTACTGGCGCATCAGGCGCTCGAACATGGTTGGCATGGACCGCGGGTCGTAGCCGGCCTTCTCGAGGTTCTGGATACCGATGCGATCGGCTTCCTGTTCGTTCTGGCGCGAGAAGCGCCGTTGTTCCTGAATGGCGGCGGCCTGGGTTCCGGCGATGGCCGCGATCCCGGCGTCACCGCCACCGGCGGCGGCAATCACGATGCCAGCCAGCAGTGCCGCCATCATCGGCACCTGCATGCGTTGCTGGGCTTCGACGCCGCGGGCGAAGTGGCGCTGTGACAAGTGCGCCAGTTCGTGGGCCATGACCGAAGCGTATTCGCCTTCGGTCTGTGCGTTGAGGAACAGGCCGCCGTTGACCCCGACGATGCCGCCCGGTGCGGCGAAGGCGTTGAGCTGCGGGCTGTTGATCAGGATGAATTCCAGGCGCCGGTCGTTGACCTGGCTGGTTTCCACCAGCTTGTAGACGCTGGTTTCGACGTAGTCCTTGAGCTGTGGATCGTTGAGCTGTGAAACCTGGCTGCGCAGCAGGGCCAGCCAGGCGCGGCCCAGTTGGTGCTCCTGTTCTGGCGAGACGATGGCAGAACTGGCATCGCCAAGTGACGGCAAGTCGTCGGCGAAGCCCGGTGAGGCAAGCAGGCAAGCGAGCGTCAGCAGGGTGGGGCGCAGAAATGTCATGCACGAAGCCTTAGTTGACAAAGACCCTACTGTAGCCGGACACCGGGCCCGGGACCAGATATTCTAGGCCGCTCAACGACCTGCCGCGGAGCGAACCCATGACTGATGCTGTAGCCCACGATGCCGAACTGGACGCCAGCGGCCTGAATTGTCCGTTGCCGTTGCTCAAGGCCAAGCTGGAGCTCAACCGCCTGGCCAGCGGCAGTGTGCTCAAGGTCATCGCCACGGATGCGGGCTCGCAACGTGACTTTCGCACCTTCGCCCGATTGGCCGGTCATACGCTGCTGCGTGAAGAAGACGAAAACGGCGTCTACCGTTACTGGCTGAAAAAGGCCTGAAAAAAACCGATAGCGTCTCTTAAGGATTTTTAATGTTCAAAGTGTTACGCGATTGGATTCAGCGCTACTTCTCCGATGAAGAGGCGGTGGTTCTGGCAGTGCTGCTGTTCCTGGCGTTTACCGCCGTGCTTACCTTGGGCGGCATGTTGGCGCCGGTGCTGGCGGGAATGGTGCTGGCGTATCTCATGCAGGGGCTGGTCACGACGCTGGAGCGCTTGCGGCTGCCCGGCACTGCGGCAGTCGGGCTGGTGTTTGCCCTGTTCATGGGCGTGCTGGTGGTGTTTATCGTGGTAATCGTGCCGTTGCTCTGGCACCAGTTGGTGACCTTGTTCAACGAGTTGCCGGGGATGCTCGCCAAGTGGCAATCCCTGCTATTGCTGCTACCTGAGCGTTATCCGCACCTGGTGTCCGATGAGCAGGTGTTGCAGACCATCGAAGTGGTGCGCGGCGAGATTGGCAAGTTCGGCCAATGGGCGCTGACGTTCTCGCTGTCCAGCCTGCCGCTTCTGGTCAACATCATGATCTACCTGGTGCTGGTACCGATCCTGGTGTTCTTCTTCCTCAAGGACCGGGAAATGATCGGGCGTTGGGTGCGTGGCTACCTGCCTCGTGAGCGGGCGCTGATCACCCGAGTGGCCCAGGAGATGAATCGGCAGATCGCCAATTACATTCGCGGAAAAGTCATCGAGATTTTCATCTGCGGCGGCGTGACCTATATCGGTTTCGTGACCATGGGGCTCAATTACGCCGCCCTGCTGGCGCTGCTGGTGGGCATTTCAGTGGTGGTGCCTTACGTCGGCACCGTGGTGGTGACCGTGCCGGTGGCCTTGATTGCGCTGTTCCAGTGGGGCTGGAGCGATCAGTTCATCTACCTGATGGCGGTCTACGGGATCATCCAGACCCTGGACGGCAACGTGCTGGTCCCGCTGCTGTTCTCCGAGGCGGTGAACCTGCATCCGGTGGCGATCATCTGTGCGGTGCTGCTGTTTGGCGGGCTGTGGGGGTTCTGGGGGGTGTTCTTTGCGATTCCCCTGGCGACGCTGTTCAAGGCGGTGCTGGATGCGTGGCCGAGCAAGGAGCCGGTTGTCGCGCCGTTGTTGTAGCTTTGACTGATGGGGTGAGGCGGATGGCCTCATCGCGAGCAAGCTCGCTCCCACACGGGATAAGTGGTGTTACTCAATCCAGTGTGGGAGCGAGCTTGCTCGCGATAGCGCCAGTAAAGGCAGCGAAAGTTTCAGCCCTTGTTGAGCGCCTGGGCCGCCGCCAACACCGCATCCACATGCCCCGGCACCTTCACGCCACGCCATTCCTGGCGCAGCACGCCGTTCTTGTCGATCAGGAAGGTGCTGCGGTCAACGCCCAGGTATTCCTTGCCGTAGAGCTTTTTCAGCTTGATCACGTCGAACAGCTGGCAGACCGCCTCGTCCTTGTCGCTGATCAGTTCGAACGGGAACTCCTGCTTGCACTTGAAGTTCTCGTGGGACTTGAGGCTGTCCCGGGAGACGCCGAACACTTCGGTGTTGGCAGCCTGGAATTGCGCGTACTGATCGCGAAAGCCCTGGCCTTCGGTGGTGCAACCGGGAGTGCTGTCCTTGGGGTAGAAATAGATCACCACCTGCTTGCCCTTGAGGGCGGCGAGGCTGATGGTCTGCCCGCTGGTGGCGGGCGCCTGGAAATCGGTAACCGGCTGGTCGACGGCAACGGCCATGAACGCTTCCTTACATTGGGTTTTGTGGGCGCCACGGTTCGATCAGGGCATCCAGGTTCATCGCATCGGCGAAGTCCAGGAACTGATCGCGCAGCCAACTGATCTGGGTGCCGGCGGGCAGGGTCACGGTGAACGTGGCGTTGAGCATGGTGCCGCCGGTCTGCGGGGCCTGGTAGGTGTCGCAGGTCAGGTTTTCCAGCTCGACGTGATGGTCCATGAAGAACTGGCACAGCTCGTTGATGATGTCCGGACGGTAGGCCGAGCTCACGTAGGCCACGTAGGGCAGGGCCTGTGGACGGTTCTCCAGGGCGGCGCTGCGCACGACGTTGACGGTAAAGGCATGCTTCTTGGCCAGCACCGGCAGGCCGCCTTCCAGGCGCGCCAGGGCGTCCCAGCTGCCGGAGATCTCCAGCACGAGTGCACTGCATTCGCCATGACGGGTCAGGCGTGAGGTTACGACGGCGCAGCGATTTTCATGGCTGGCGCGGCACAGGACGTTAGTCAGCTCCATGGGGTTGGCGCCAAGGGCACTGATAACAAGGAATTGTTCGCGGACTGTGGGGGTGGACATGCAGCATTCCTAAAGCGATGAGCGGTCGGTACCTTTGCCGCTCGACACAGCGCCCGGCCCGGGAAAACGAACGGCTCAAGCCTTTTGTCCGGGGTTGCGCTGCATTCCGCGACAGCGGGAATGCACCAGGACAAACCCGGGATCGGGGCTTGTGGCGTCGAAAACGGAGGCTGGAAACCGGCGTATGAGCTTGTCGGTACCGATCAAAGCCTGAAGGGTAGCGAAAACCATCGCCCAGGGGAATGGTAGTTCGCTTGTACAAGCATCTTGGCGCCAGTACCATTACCGCTCTCTTTTTCCGGCAGGAGCGGTTTCATGATTGCGGGCAGTATGGTGGCACTGGTCACACCCATGGATGCACAAGGGCATCTTGACTGGGCCAGCCTCAGCAAACTCGTGGACTTCCACCTTGAGAACGGCACCCATGCCATTGTCGCCGTCGGTACCACCGGCGAGTCGGCAACCCTCGACGTCAATGAGCACATCGAAGTCATCCGTGCCGTGGTCAAGCAGGTCAACGGTCGCATCCCCGTCATCGCCGGTACTGGCGCCAACTCGACTCGCGAAGCCGTCGAGCTGACCCGCAACGCCAAGGAAGCCGGTGCCGACGCCTGCCTGCTGGTCGTCCCGTACTACAACAAGCCGACCCAGGAAGGCCTGTACCAGCACTTCAAGCACATTGCCGAAGCCGTCGACATCCCGCAGATTCTCTATAACGTTCCCGGCCGCACCTCCTGCGACATGCAGGCCGAGACCGTGATCCGCCTGTCCACTGTGCCGAACATCATCGGCATCAAGGAAGCCACCGGCGACATGAAGCGCGCCAAGGCCATCCTCGATGGCGTGAGCAAGGACTTCATCGTGCTGTCCGGGGATGATCCGACAGCGGTCGAGCTGATCCTGCTGGGTGGCAAGGGCAACATCTCCGTCACCGCCAACGTTGCCCCGCGCGAAATGGCCGACCTGTGCGAGGCCGCGCTCAAGGGCGACGCCGAGACCGCACGGGCCATCAACGAAAAACTGATGCCGTTGCACAAGGACCTGTTCATCGAGGCCAACCCGATTCCGGTGAAGTGGGCCTTGGTCGAAATGGGCCTGATGCACGAAGGCATCCGCTTGCCACTGACCTGGCTGAGCACCCCCTGTCACGAACCGCTGCGGCAGGCCCTGCGCCAGTCCGGCGTCCTGGTTTAATTGAGGAAGTACAACGCATGAAGCGAATGGCCGGACTTTCCGCACTTGCCTTGATTATCTCCAGCACCAGCGGCTGCGGATGGATCTGGGGGCCGGAAGGTTACTTCCGCGACCGTGGTAGCGATTACCTGCAAGCGCAACAGACTGCACCGATGCAACTGCCGCAAGACGTCAACATCGCCAAGCGCCTGGATCCGCTGCTGCCGATTCCGCGCAACGTCGCGGACGACAGCGTCAAGGGCGAGTACATCGTTCCACGTCCGCAGCCGCTGTCGGCCGTGGCCGACGCCAGCGACTACACCCTGCAGAAGAGTGGCGATTCCAGCTGGGTCATGGGCCAGCATCCGCCAGCCGAAGTCTGGCCGGTGGCGATCCAGTTCTTCCAGGACAACGGTTTCCGCCTGGACGAACAGCGCCCGCAAACCGGCGAGTTCACCACCACCTGGCAGCGCTCCGATGAACTGTCCGCCGCCATGGCCAAGCGCCTGAGCGCCGCCGGTGTCGCGGCCGACAGCGAAACCCGCGTGCGGGTGCGTATCGAGCCGGGCGTGCAGCGCAACACCAGTGAAATCTACGTGGTCAGCGCCGAGCGTCCTGCCGGCAGCACCGCCGACGTGGCCTTCACCAACCGTTCGGTCAATACCGGCCTCGACGCTGCCCTGGTGGACGACATGCTTGCCAGCATGAGTCGTACCGCGGAGCAGGGCGGTTCGGTCTCGATGCTGGCGTCCAAGGAATTCGATGCGCCGAGCCGCGTCAGCCTGAGCGAAGACGGCAGCGGCAACCCGGTGCTCAACGTCGGCTCCGACCTGGACCGTGCCTGGTCGAGCGTTGGCCGTGCGCTGGAACAGGGTGAGTGGCGCGTTGAGGACATCAACCGCAGCCTGGGCCTGTACTACATCAACCTCGCCGAGAAGGCCGAGAAGAAAGACGACAAGCCCGGCTTCTTCAGCGGCCTGTTCGGCAGCAAGCCGGACAAGGAAGAGATCGAAGCCCGCGCCGAGCGTTACCAGGTTCGCCTGAGCAAGGTCGGCGAAAGCGTCCAGGTCACTGTCGAGAAGAACATCAACACCGTGGCGCCGGCCGATGTGGCCCGCAAGGTATTGAGCGTGATTCAGGATAACCTGGGCTGATCCGATGCGTTTCGCCGTTCTCGGCAGCGGTAGCCAGGGCAACGGCACGCTGGTCGCCAGCGCTGGTACGTACGTGTTGGTCGATTGTGGTTTCTCCCTGCGGGAAACCGAGAAACGCCTGTTGCGCCTGGGTGTGCACCCGGCGCAACTGAGCGCGATACTCGTGACCCACGAACATGCCGACCACGTGCATGGCGTGGGTTTGCTGTCTCGGCGCTACAATCTGCCGGTGTACCTGAGCCGTGGGACACTGGCAGGCCTGCGCAAGCCCATCGAGCCAGCCGGTTTCGTGGTCGGTGGCGAGCAACTGCGTATCGGTAGCCTGGACATCAGCGTGGTCAGTGTGGCGCACGATGCCCGGGAGCCGACGCAATATGTATTCAGCGACGGCGAGCGGCGCTTCGGGCTGCTCACCGACCTGGGGTCGTATTGCGACAGGGTGATGGACAGTTATCGGGACCTCGATGCATTGATGATCGAGTCCAACCACTGCCGTGACATGCTGGCCCGTGGTTACTACCCCTACTTCCTCAAGCAGCGGGTAGGCGGGGAGCACGGACATTTGAACAACCACCAGGCCGCGTTCCTGGTGGCCGAGTTGGGCTGGCAAGGCCTGCAACACCTGGTCCTGGCCCATCTGAGCAGCAAGAACAACCTGCCGCAGCTGGCCCGGCAATGTTTCGTCGACACCCTCGGGTGCGACCCGGACTGGCTGCAACTGGCCGATCAAGATTCAGGGCTCGACTGGCGACATATCGCCTAGCCCACTACTTAGCAAGCGGAGCCCATCATGGAAAAACGTGAAGAACTCTACCGCGGCAAAGCCAAGTCGGTTTACAAGACCGACGACGCTGACCGCTTGATCCTGCTGTTTCGCAACGACACCTCGGCGTTCGACGGCAAGCGCATCGAACAGCTGGACCGCAAGGGCATGGTGAACAACAAGTTCAACGCCTTCATCATGCAAAAACTCGAAGCCGCCGGCGTGCCGACCCAGTTCGACAAGCTGCTGGGCGACAACGAATGCCTGGTCAAGAAGCTGGACATGATCCCGGTCGAATGCGTCGTGCGTAACTACGCCGCCGGCAGCCTGGTCAAGCGCCTGGGTGTGGAAGAGGGTATGAAACTCAACCCTTACACCTTCGAGCTGTTCCTGAAGGACGACGCCAAGGGCGACCCGTTCATCAACGAATCCCACGTCGTGGCATTCGGTTGGGGCACCACCGAGCAACTGGCCCGCATGAAGGAATTGTCCCTCAAGGTCAATGAAGTGCTGACCAAGCTGTTCGACGACGCCGGCCTGCTGCTGGTGGACTTCAAGCTTGAGTTCGGCGTGTTCAGCGACGGTTCCATCGTCCTGGGCGACGAATTCAGCCCGGACGGCTGCCGCCTGTGGGACAAGGACACCAAGAAGAAGATGGACAAGGACCGCTTCCGCCAGGGCCTCGGTGACGTCATCGAAGCCTACGAAGAAGTCGCCCAGCGCCTGGGTGTACCGCTGTAATCGACGCAAGCATCTGATAGCACGGAAAAAATTTCGCTCGGGGGTTCGCTTCCGGCGAATGTGCTGGTATGATGCGCGCCACTGGAGAGATGCCGGAGTGGCCGAACGGGACGGATTCGAAATCCGTTGTACTGGCGACAGTACCTAGGGTTCAAATCCCTATCTCTCCGCCATTATTGAATACGACTAAGCCCCTGAAATGGTTGAACATTTCAGGGGCTTTTTCGTTTTTGAGTTTTTTGTTGGCGTGGTAATGGCTTGTTGATATCGTCTTGCGACCATTCAAAGGCGCAAGGAGCGAGCATGGCCGCAGTGAGTAACTCAGTTGTTCATTTGACGATGCGATTTCAGAGAACGAAGCTCGCTATCGGTACTGGGGTGGTATACAAGCGCGATGGAAAATTTTATATCGTGACCGCCTGGCACAATTTAACGGGGCGTCATCCCGATAATTTGAAATTTCTGAGCGCGCATAGCTCCATACCCGACAATATAGTCGTCAGTATTGCGGTTAGTCGTGGTGATTTTGGAACCTCACGAATGTCAGTTGTTCTACCGTTAATGGATGAGGATAAGGCGCTCTTCTTGATACATCCAACGGGCTGGCCAAGAGTTGACGTGGTAGCCATTCCTTTTGATCCTATGGCGTATCTGAAAATGGAGCTCTATGATTTTGATGGTACGGTTCAAGATGTAGTTGTTTCGCTTCTGGACACTGGAAACACCAATATTCCTGCTGACCTTTGCCCTGTGCAACGTTATTTAGTACCGAGTCAAAGCGTTATAGATAAATGGTTGGGTAATGTAGAGGTGACAGAAGAGCTTTTTATACCTGGATATCCTCACAATCTCCAGGATGACTACTCGCAGCCCGTGTGGAAGCGGGCGACAATTGCTTCCTCCGTGCAAAGGGGGTGGAACGGCCAACCAAAATATCTTATTGATTCTGCATCGAAGAGCGGTATGTCTGGTTCCCCTGTCCTTTACTACAGTCCGAAAGGAGAAGTAATCGTCAATGGTGCCTCCTATCGATTTACGACCGATGTCGCGATACTTGCTGGTATCTATGTGGGGCGGGAGGGGGTAACTGATAAGAATGATCCGCAGGTTGGTATTGTTTGGCATACATCAGTGATTGACGAGATTATTGATGGTGGCACCTTCGAGAAGCTTCCATTTGAGATTGAAATCGGGCCGGGTGATCTGGAAGCCGCAGTAAATGAGGAATTTAAAAATACTTCACGGAAGGGACTGGGTAACGTCTTAAACCCCAAGGTACCTTCAAGGCACATTGTGTGCGAAAGCGTTTTAAAGCGAATACAAGGGCGAGCTAAACCTGAAGATGTCATCGAGGCTGTGGTTCGATTGGCGGAAATTTATGATGGGCCTCTCATGCCAGACGATGATGATTAGCGGCTAAGGCAGTAGGAATTAACCAAGACTGGGGACAAACCACGGTTTTGAGTTCACTCATCATCAGATCTTGATCTGTTCCCATTTCTTCCCCCGCCCGCCCTGAATTGAGGATGCGGGGGGATGACCAGCATCAGTACCTTGATTTTCAGTATCCAACGGGATACGGCATTGATCGCGCGCAGTCGGTAACCTGGGCGATGTGAAACCTATCGGTGATGGTGTTTCAGAGTTGCGTGTGGATGTAGGCGCTGGCTACCGGGTCTATTTCACCATGCGCAGTGGAGTGGTCATCGTGCTACTCGCTGGGGGCAACAAGTCTTCACCGAGTGCTGATATCCGGCGAGCGAAAAAATTGGCAGAAGATTTGAGCATGAGCCAACACCTGACGACATTTGACATGGCCGCACTACTCGATAGCGACGAAGCGATCAGTGAATACCTTTCCCAGGTGTTGGCTGATGGTGACAGCGAGGAGTTTCTCCGAGCGATCGGCTATGTAGCCAAGGCCCGAGGCGTGGCGCAGATCGCTAAAGACTCCGGCATGGGACGAGAAAGCTTGTACAAGGCGTTCGCCCCCGGATCAAAACCGAGATTCGATACCGTACTCAAGGTCATTCATGCGCTAGGCATCGATCTTCATGCGCAGCCTGGGCATGCGGCTAATCATTCACCTGTCTGAAGAGTGGATTAGAGCGGAGACTGGGAACAGACCACGATCATGAGTTCATCTTTAATCAGCCTGCCTCTAATCGTGGTCTGTCCCCGTTTCCCCCTGACTAAATGGGTCCCTGTGAAAGTCTAATGCCAGTCAATTAAGCCCCAAACCCGTGGGAGCAAAGCTTGCTCGCGATTGGGGTGAGCCAGTCGACAGCGCCATTGACTGGTCCGCCGCCATCGCGAGCAAGCTTTGCTCCCACAGGTTTTGTGTCGTTTTATCCTTAGACTGGCATTACCTGTGAGAGGCCGGCTCCGCATCCAAGCGCCGAGCTGTGACATCGAGTACGTCGCAGCCATCCCTCAAAGGAATGCAGCACAGCTGTGCAAAGCCCTGGAGGACCACTGAATCACTCGGAATGTCCCCTCGCATGGCGAGGTTCTCTAAAAGCTGGGTGACCGCGCGAATTCTATAACCCGCCGTGTCGAGCAGGATGTGCAAAGGCGCAGAGGTATCGACGAAGAGGGGTTGATTGTCGGCATTGCTGGTAAGAGCCATGTATCTATTCATTTCAAACTCCGCTTGATTGAGGGCTTTCTTACCATTTGTCATTGAGTCGCCAAACCCAAGCCGCTCTTACGAACGACATTTGGACTATAGAGCCCTTCTGGAGAAATCATCAATCAGATGATGAGTCAGAAAATTCTCTAAATTATGTGGGCGAGAAATGTCAGAAAATTCCCCGCAGCTATTGCCTCCCCCCGCCTTTTTTTATCCCGCCCGCCCCCCTGCGCAACCTGCATGATCACAGCCCAAGGCTTTGTAACAATTGGACTAATGGTCTATAGCTCAAGGCATGGCTGCCGATAGGTAAGTTAATCCCCATGAAAGGAGTGACACCCCATGCTGCGGTTTTTTGCCGATCTGGGCTTTCGTTGGAAAATCACTCTGCCCATTGCGTTTCTCGCGCTGTTGTTGGTGCTGATGGGGTGGACGGGCATGCGTGGCATCGGTCAGGTGACTGAATCGAGCACGCAATTGACTAAACGTAATCTGCCGGCCATCAGCCTGTTGCTCAATGCCGATCGCGATCTTTATCAGGCTTTCGTCGCCGAGCGCAGCCTGCTGGATGGTCATGCGAATGAGCATATTCAAGCGCTGAGCACCAGTCACAGCGAGAATGCGAAGCAGGCTTATGATCGCGTACAGAAGTATGCCGCGATGCAACCCGGTGCCGAGGCGCAGGCCTTGGTCAGTCAGTTCAATGACAGCTTCGGGAAATGGATGCAGGTTTCGCGGCGGGTCGTCGAACAGTCTGTAAGGGATCCGCAGGGCGCTAGTGCCCTGAGCTTCGGTGACAGTGAACGCCTGTTCGAAACCATGCGGGACTCCATCGACAAGCTGGGTGACCTTGAAGATGCGGCATCGCATCGCGAAGGCGACGCAGCGATTGAAAACGGCGAGGCAGTCGGTGTGCAACAGGGTGCGATTCTGTTGATCGGCCTGTTCTGTTGCGTCCTTGTGCTTACTGTCTTGCCGCTGGTGGTGCTGAGCCCTATGCGTCGGTTGCTGCACCGCGTCGAGCAGATTGCCGAGGGCGGCGGCGATTTGAAAGGGCGTCTCGAGGTGCGCTCCGCTGATGAGTTAGGCCAGCTCGGTGGTGCCTTCAATCGTTTTCTCGATAAATTGCAGCCGTTGATTGCCGAGGTTGGACGGGTGACCGGAGAGGTGGACTCCGCAGCGCGTGCCATGGCCGATATGGCCGCGACGAATGACCGCTTGATCAGCAGCGAACATGCGGCGCTCGATCAGGTCAGCACCGCCGCCACCCAGATGAGCGCGGCGGTGCATGAAGTTGCGCATAACGCGGTGAGCGCCTCGGATGCCGCGCAACAGGCGAGCAGTCAGTCTCGGGACGGTGCTGAGGTGGTCAGCAGCACCATCGAGTCGATCCGCCAGTTGGCCCAGGAAGTGGAGAGCGCTTCGGGCACGATCGAGGCACTGGCCCAGGAAACCTCCAGCATCGGCGCCGTGCTCGAAGTGATCCGGGGCATTGCCGAACAGACCAACCTGCTCGCGCTGAACGCAGCCATCGAGGCGGCACGGGCGGGTGAGCAAGGCCGTGGTTTCGCGGTCGTGGCCGACGAAGTCAGGGCCCTGGCGGCACGCACCCAGGACTCGACCAAGGACATTCAGGTACGCATCGAGCGCTTGCAAAGCGGTGTCGCCAAGGCGGTGCAAGCCATGCAGGTCGGCAGCAGCAAGGCCCGGGACAGCGTCGAGCGCGCCGCAGGGGTTGATGAGGTGCTCAGCGGTACCAGCGGCTCGATCCAGCGGATCAACGACATGGCCGCGCAGATCGCCAACGCGTGTGAAGAGCAGAGCAGTGTCACCGAAGAGATTGCTCGCAACATCTCCGACATTCGCGACTTGTCCAACGAAGCGGCATCCAATTCCGCCCAGAGCATGCAGGCCAGTCAGCAGCTTTCGAGCCTGTCGAGAAACCTGGCGGAACTGACCGGCCGCTTCCGTACCTGAAGCCGGTGGTGTCGTGTCGACTGACGACCTCCTGCGAGCCCTGCATCAGCAGGGCTTTGTCCTGATGCCCGGTGTGTTGAATGCCGGGCAGGTCGCCGACCTGTGTTGGCCGATCGATGCAGGTGTGTTGGGCGATCACCAGGAAGCTGAATACGATTGAGCCTGGCTCAGTCAGATCCAGACATCGTTGACCGCCGTTCGCTCATTGGTTTCTTCGCCGGTATTGATCACGCCGCGAGGCTCGATCAACAGCAGCTTCACTTCCTGGGCGGCGCTGGGCTTATGCTCCACACCTTTTTTGACCACGTACATCTCGCCCGGGCCAATCGTCACCGCGCCGTCGCGAAAGTCGATACGCAGTTCGCCCTCCAGCACGATGAAGGTTTCATCCGTATCGGCGTGGGCGTGCCAGATGAAGTCGCCTTCGAGCCGGGCGATCTTGAATTGGTAGTCGTTCATTTCGGCCACGACTTTCGGCGTCCACTGTTCCTGGAACAGGGTGTATTTCTGGGCGAAGTTGATGGGGGCGTAACGGGTCATCGAGGCATCTCCTTGGTGGGGTGGTGCGTCCTACTTTATGGTTCGAGCCAGTGTGCGTATTGGATGATCGTGCAGCTTTTTGCGCCGCGCAGTCGCTGTCCTAGCGTCGCATGTTCAGCCAGCGTGCCGGTGAAATACCGAAGGCTTGTGTATGCAACCGGGTCATGTGGCTCTGATCGAAAAAACCACAGGCCAGGGCCACTTCGCTCAGTGGCGTACCGTGGAAGGCCAGGCGTCGGGCTTCGCTCAAGCGGCGCTGGGTGATGTAGCGATAGGGGCTGGTGCCGTACAGCGCCCGGAAGTCCCGGGACAGACTCCATCGGTCCCTGCCGCTTGCCTGCACCAGATCGTCCAGGGTGATCACCTGGTCGAGGGCATCGTGGATGAACAGGCGGGCACGTTCTGCCGCCGGGTAGTCGATCAGCCGCCGTCCGCGCCTGTTGCCCGCCGCAACGTCGAGGGCCTGGGCCACATCGTAGATGGCGTCCTCTTCCTCCAGCGGGTCGAGGGGATGATCCAGGCTGTTCAACAATCGACGGGTCGCGATGTTGAGGCGGGGATCGCTGGACAATCCACCTTCGATGAAAGGCAGCGGCTTGCCCCCCAGCACCTGCTGGATCACCGACGGTTCTATATAGAACATCCGGTAACGAAAGCCATCGCGGGTCCCCGCTTCGCCATCGTGCACTTCGTCCGGGTGCAGGACGATGGTGCCGCCGGGCTGGCTATGACGCTTGCTGTGGCGATAGTTGAAGCTCTGGACGCCGGAAAGCGTGATGCCGATGGCGTAGGTGTCATGGCGATGGGTGGTGTAGCCATGCCCACTGAAATAAGCCTCGATGCGTTCCATTTTCCTCGATTCGGGCGCCCGCACCAGCCAGTCGCGGTTGTGGGTGGATCGAGTCATTGCACCGGCCTCCTGTTTTCGTCCGTATACCCTACCTGCCTGGCAACCATCGTCACAGCAAAAAGCAGAAGCGATGTAGGCGCTGTCGAGTGCAACGAGGCTGCGATCTTTCTCCAGACACTTGAATCTCAAGCGAAAGATCAAGATCAAAAGATCGCAGGCTTCGCCAGCTCCTACAGACCCCGCTTGGCGGTGCTCAGATCTCTTTCACGGGCGTCTCGTCATGGACGTTCTTGATCAACCTGACGGCATGAAGGCAGTCACTCTTGTTCACATAGGCTTCGCCACTGGCGATCGTTTCGTGGTTGCCGGCTCTCAAGCGCCAGCGCCATTGGCCTTTTCCGGTGCTCGGGTTGCCTCGGGTCTGTCGATAGATTTCAAAATACATCGGTTCGCTCCCTGCGATTCATTCACTCAAGACATGCGTTGAACATGTGGCTGCAAGCCTAGCCAAGTGGTTGGTTTTGGCTATGGGAAATTCGTTTCCATTGGTTATCAAATATTGCTGGGCATGAGCGCTGGCCGGGAATTTGACCGTTACAGTGTGAAAAGTCATGTTGCGAATATGTGGTCGGCTTAAGTTCTGACTGGATCCTTGCGTTGCCCTGCCTGGTCCTGCTTAATACGGTTCGACGCCTAGGGCCGGAAGCCCGATGGGACTGAAAACACTATAAGAAAAAGAGCCATCAAGTGACTGAATATCCAGGAGCGGATCTGCAAGGTCGTCTAGCGCTTTCGCTTGTCATTCCGGTCTATAACGAAGCCCAGTCCATCGATTTGTTCATGGCCAGGATCGACCAGGTCTTTGCCCATGAATCGCTGGTGAGCCTGGAACTGGTGTTCGTCAACGACGGCAGCGTGGACGATACGTTGGCGCTGCTGCTGGACAGGCAGAAGGCCGACCCGCGTATCCGCATCGTCGACCTGAGTCGCAACTTCGGCAAGGAGGCAGCGTTGAGCGCGGGCCTGCAAGCCGCCCGTGGCCAGGCGGTGGTGCCGATCGACGTCGATTTGCAGGATCCTCCCGAAGTGATCCTGGACATGATCGCCCATTGGCGCAACGGCGCCGAAGTGGTGCTGGGGCATCGGATCAATCGCGATTCCGACTCCTGGGCCAAACAGGTTTCCGCCAACGGGTTCTACCGGCTGCACAATAAAATCGCCGACCACAAGCTGCCGGAGAATGTCGGCGATTTCCGCTTGATGGATCGCTGTGTGGTCGATGCCCTTCTAACCCTGCCCGAATCGCGCCGCTTCATGAAAGGGCTGTTTGCCTGGGTGGGGTTCCGGACCACCCACGTGGACTACGTCAGGCCGGAGCGGTCCGCCGGTGAAAGCAAGTTCAATGGCTGGCGCCTGTGGAATTTTGCCCTGGAAGGCATCACCAGCTTCAGCACCGAACCGCTGCGTATCTGGACGTACCTGGGGCTTTGCGTCTCGCTGGTGTCCTTTGCATTTGCCATGTTCATCGTGTTGCGGACCCTGATTTCCGGGGTCGACCTGCCGGGCTATGCCTCGCTGATGGTCGCGGTCACGTTCCTGGGCGGACTGCAACTGATCGGCATCGGCGTGTTGGGGGAATACCTGGGCCGCACCTATATCGAATCCAAGCGTCGGCCGGTTTTCCTGGTGCGGCGCATCTATGACGCCAAGGACTGACCATGGATCTCAAGGAAACCGACATCCTCGGTCCCGATATCGAGCAGCATTGGTACTACCGATCGAAAGCGCGGGCCATGCTCCACATGCTCAAGGGCACCTCGGCCAGTACGTTGCTGGACGTGGGCGCCGGCTCGGGCTTTTTTTCCCATCACCTGCTGACCCATACCCCAACGGCCCAGGCCTGGTGCGTGGACATCAGCTATCCGGCCGACTCCGACGCCAGCACCGCCGGTAAACCGGTCCGCTACCGACGCGCCATCGACACGTTGGACGCCGACCTGGTGTTGCTGATGGACGTGTTGGAGCACGTGGATGATGATGTGGGCCTGCTCAAGGCCTACGTCGACAAAGTGCCGTCCGGTAGCCGCTTCCTGATCACCGTGCCGGCGTTCCAGTTTCTCTGGAGCGGGCATGACGATTTCCTCGAGCACAAGCGCCGCTATACCCTCAAACAACTGGAAAGCGTCGTGGCGCAGGCCGGTTTGCAGGTCCAGCAAGGGGCGTATTACTTCGGCCTGGTATTTCCCATTGCCGCCGGCCTGCGCCTGTTGCAGCGCAAAACCTCCGGGGCACCGGCCAAGTCGCAGCTTGCGCGGCATCATCCGCTGGTCAATGGCGTGCTGAGGACCCTGTGCAGCCTGGAGCGTCCATTCATGGGGGCCAATCGTATCGCCGGCCTGACGGTGTTCTGCCTGGCGCAGAAGCCGTGACCTGGACGCACTCGCCGCTGCTGCGACGTGCCTTGCGCTTTGCCATGACCGGCCTGCTCGTCACCGCGGTCCATGTGGTGGCTGCCGTGCTGTTTGTGCACTTGATCCTGGCCAACCCGCCACTGGCCAACGGTTTCGCCTTTGTCGTGGCGACCGTGGTGTCGTACCTGATCAACACCCTCTGGAGCTTTTCCAGCCGCTTGCATGGCCGCACCCTTGGCCGTTTCGTCGTGGTATCGATCGGCGGGTTCGGGCTGGCGATGCTGGTGGCCTGGGTAGCCCAACGTGTCGGCCTGGATTACCTGGCGGGCATCGCGGCCGTGGCGCTGATCATCCCCGTGTTCACCTTCATCCTGCATAATTTCTGGACGTATCGATGACCGTTCGCGGCAAGCATCACCTGGTTTCCTTGTTGCCCATACTGCTGGGTACGCTGGCGTTCCTGCTGGTGATCGGCCCGCGGGTGCTGGACCCGACGAACATCGCCTGGTTGGGGGAGGGGGATGCGGCGACCCATTACATGGGCTGGGCGTTTTTCCGCAGTTCGCCCTGGACCTTTCCGTTGGGCACGAACCCTTCCTATGGGTTGGAATTGGGCAACGGCATCATTTTTTCCGACTCCAATCCGCTGCTGGCATTTGTGTTCAAACCCTTCAACGCCTGGCTTCCCGAGACGTTCCAGTATTTTGGCCTGTGGTTGCTGGCCTGTTTCATCCTGCAAGCCTGGTTCGGCTGGAAGCTGGTCGGCCTGCTGACGCCGTCGCTGTGGATCAGGCTGTTGGGTACCGGGTTGCTGGTGTTTTCGCCGCCGATGTTTCTGCGCATGGGCGGGCATCTGTCGCTGTCCGGGCATTTCCTGATCCTGGCGGCCTTGTACTTGGCGCTGCGGCCCGGTGTGCAAAAACGCCGGCTGGCCTGGGGCGGGCTGTTGGCCGCCACAGCGCTGGTACACGCTTACCTGTTGGCCATGGTGGCGTTGATCTGGCTGGCCGACCTTGCCAGTCAGGCCAGCAAGGGCCGAGTGTCCCGGCGCGATGCCTGGATCGAGCTGGGTGGCTTGTTTTTGCTGGTTGCGTTCTGTTGCTGGCAGGCGGGTTATTTCAGCGTGGGTGGCGGGACCGTGGCGGGGGGTTATGGGTTGTATCGCTTGAACGTGATGTCGCTGGTCAACCCCAGCGGCTGGTCACACACCTTGCGCGACATGCCCCAGGGCCCCGGGGACTACGAAGGTTTCAACTACCTGGGATTGGGTGTCCTCATGCTGGCGATCTGCGCTGGCGTGGCATTGCTGCAAGGCAACACCGGTTTGGCGAATGCCGTGCGCCACAGGCGACTGTTGCTGTTGGCATTGATCGGGCTGACGCTGTTTTCGCTGACCAACCACGTCGGTATTGGCATGCTGAATATGCACTACTGGCTGCCCAAACCCCTTGAACTTCTGGCAAACGTCTTTCGCGCGGCCGGCCGAATGTTCTGGCCCGTGTTCTACGCCATCGTATTTGTCGTCATCTTCGCGGTGATCCGCGGCAACAAGCCCCGGGCAGCGGCGTGTCTGCTGGCCATCGCCCTGGTGGTGCAAGTGCTGGATACCCGCGCGGGATGGGCCGGCCTGCGCCAGAGCCGGATGGTGCCGGCGGCCTCGAGTTGGCCCACGGCCATGAACGATCCGTTCTGGGCCAGCGCGGCCGGTCATTATTCGAAAGTCCGGACGCTGTTGCCGCAGAACCAGCCGGACAACTGGCTGCTGACCAGCCAATACGCCCTGGCGCATGGCCTGGAAACCGATGGTGTGTACCTGGGACGCATGAGCGACCGGGCGATCGAGCGAGCCCAGCGACACGCCGATCAGATGCTTGCCAGCGGCCAGTACGCAGCCGATTCGTTGTACATCCTCGACCCTCGCGCCGCGCTCCAGGCGGCGAAAACCGTCAACCGCCAAACCGACCTGTTGACCCGTATCGACGGCCTCGTGGTGTTGGCGCCGGGCTGGAAAACCTGCGCCCAATGCCCGCCGGTTGCCGACGAGACGCTGGACATGCAGGTCAAGCTCGGTGAGCGCCAGGTGTTCAGCCGAATCAACGCCATGTTGGCCGAGGGCTGGGGGCGCGTCGAAGAGTGGGGCACGTGGTCGGAAGGGCCTGAGGCTGAGGTTGTTTTGCGCATACCGCCAGAAGCGCGGGCCATTTCGATCGAAGCGGCGGCGTTCGTGCAGCCCTCGCACACGCGCCAGCGGGTGGAGGTCTTGATCAACGGTGTTGAAGCGCTGTCGACGCAGTTCACGCGCTTGCAGGACAACACCCTTGAACTGCCCCTGACACCGCTCATTCGTGAAACGATTGGCGCGGATGGGCGGTTGCGCGTGCATTTCCAGTTGCCTGATGCCATCAGTCCCAAGGCGCTGGGGTTGGGAGGTGATGAGCGAGTCATGGCGCTGGGGCTGAAATCGCTGATTGTGAGGTAGGGCTTTTTCATTGTGGCGAGGGAGCTTGCTCCCGCTCGGTTGCGCAGCAACCGCAAAATCTTGGGGCCGCTTCGCAGCCCAGCGGGAGCAAGCTCCCTCGCCACAAAAGCAGGGTGCCTCTCCCAATTTCTTCGACGGTATTGCACAGGCGCTTCGCCTTTTTGCGCATAGACGCGCAGCCCCCGGCGTTTCTACACTGCATCCAGTCAAGGAATCGGGGGGCAGGGGATGAACCGCAACGAATTGCGCAAGGCCGACATCAACCTGATGGTGGTTTTCGAAACGTTGATGCTTGAACGCAACGTGACGCGGGTGGCGGAAAAATTGTTCCTGGGCCAGCCGACCATCAGCTCGGCCCTCAATCGCTTGCGCAAGATGTTCAACGACCCGCTGTTCATTCGCGTCGGCCACCGCATGGAGCCGACGGCCCGGGCCGAGGAGATCATCCAGCATCTCTCGCCGGCGCTCGATTCGCTGTCGGTGGCTTTGAGCCTGACCCACGATTTCGATCCCGCCAACAGCACCATGACGTTTCGCATCGGCCTGTCGGACGACGTCGAGTTCGGCCTGTTGCCGCCGCTGTTGAGCAGCCTGCGGCAAGAGGCGCCGCAAATCGTGTTCGTGGTCCAGCATGTCGATTACTGGCGCATCCCCGATTTGCTGGCGTCAGGCGACATCACCGTGGGCATCAGCCAGACACGCGGCCTGCCGGCCAACGCCAAGCGCAAACTGTTGCGACACATTCAACCGCGCGTATTGCGTGCCGATACATCGGACACGCCGCTGACCCTGGACGAGTACTGCTCGCGACCTCATGTGCTGGTGTCCCATACCGCCAACGTCGCCGGGTTCGCTGATGAATGGCTGGCCGAGATCGGGCGCACGCGCCAGGTCGTGCTGTCGGTGCCGCAATACAGCGCATTGCCGGCGTTGCTGGCCGGCACCGACTTGATCGCCAGCCTGCCGGACTATACCGCCGCTGCCATGGCCGCCTCGGGGCAACTGTTCAACGAGCCCTTTCCCTTCAAGACCCCGACCCTGGATTTGTCCATGGTCTGGCTGAGCCATGTCGACAGTGACCCGGCCGAGCGCTGGTTGCGATCGCGGTTGGAGGCCTTCATGGGCGAACGCGTGCCCCTGGCAGAGCCCTGACACCGGCCTGGGGCGAAACAAAACCTGCCTGAACGCATAAAGTCGAGGTAAGGTTGTGACGACTGAAACCCCCTCGTCATATTTTCGAATCGGAGTCGAACACATGCCTCACCTGCACATGGAGTACACCGCCAACCTGCCCGAGCTGAAGGCCGAGGTCGCACTGCTGCGCCTGAACAATGCACTGGTGGCCTCCGGTCAATTTTCCGCCGAGCACGACATCAAGAGCCGGGCCGTCAAGCTCGAGACTTTTCGAGTGGGCACAGGAATAGGCGAGCGGGGTTTCGTGCACGTGAAGCTGGCCTTGCTCAGCGGACGCTCGCCGGAAATCAAGAAGCAATTGGCCGATAGCCTGCTGGCGGTGATCCAGGACCTGGGGCCATGGCCGGCCGAAGTCAGCGTGCAACTGTGCGTGGAAATCCTCGACATCGATCGGGAGCCGTATGCCAAGGCCTTGATCGGTCAATGACGATCAGGTGTCGCGTGGGGCGCAGGCCTTGATGATCTGTTCGCGTAGCCAGGCGTTGGCACTGTCCTGATCGAGGGCCAGGCTCCACTGCATGTTCAAGGTAAACCCTGGCAGCCCCCTGGGCGCTTCGTGGTGATTGAAAACCGCCTCGTTGGCCAGCAGTTTCTGGATGCGGCGGGGCAGGGTCAGGATGAAGTCGGTGCCGGTGATCATCTTCAGTGCGGCACTGTAGCTGTTGGCGCGAGCGGCGATTTGCCGGTGATGCGCCTGCTGCGACAGCCAGCCATCCACCATGTTGGTCGCTGACGTCCAGGGTGTCGGAAACACGTGTCGGCGCTGTACGAACGATTGAAGACTCAGTTGCGTCTCAAGCGGCGTCGCCCGTTTATCCACGACGCAGACCAGGTCCTCCTGCAACAGCTGCCGGGATTTGAAATCGGTATGGTTGCTGTGGAAGTTCGGGCCGAAGCAGATCACCAGGTCCAGGCTGCCGTCCCGTAGCTCTTCGGCGGGAATGTCGGCTTCGAGCTTGTGCACGTTCACCACCACCGGCAGATTGGCGTAATCGAAGCCTTGCAGCAGTTGCGGCAGGATCAGGTGTTCGAAATATTCCGGTGCGCAGATATTGAAGGTAATGGCTTGCCGGGCCGGATCAAAGGTTGGCCTGCCGGCATGGCACAGATTGATGCTTTGCAAAATGCCGCGCACATGATCGTACATGCCCTCGGCCTTGTAGGTGGGGCGCATGCCAGTGCGGGTGTTGATAAACAGTTCGTCTTCGAAACAGGTTCGCAGTTTCTTGAGGCAATAACTGACGGTTGACTGGCTGACGCACAATGCCTCGGACACGCCGGTGACACTGCTTTGCTCGTACACGGCGCTAAACACCATGAGGTCCTGCATGTCGAGCTTTCTGAGGGAGTTACTGTTCAGCATCCGTTCTGTCTCTCGCTGTGCTCCTTGCGCGGATCTTGCGCAAACCAGGCTGACGATCCTAACGGAACGATGGTGCCAAGAGAATGCCGGGCAGGCGCTTTCATGGTCGGGAACGGGACAGATAATGTAGGGAACACGACGTGTCGATCAACGACCGATTCGTTTGCCTATGTTTAGTTTGCGCCGATCCAAGCTCCAGCAAATCCAGGTTTAACCGTCCAGGGGGTCGTGGGACGCTTGCCCGATGTGTTTCCTGTGATGCGCTCATGGACGGTTCGCCCCTGGCATTCCAATACCCTTCATACGCCGCAGTCGATCCGGTCGGCCGGTTCACGCCTGCCATGGCCCCAGCCCTGAGTGCGTTGCCTTCCGAGCTGGCCTTTTGGGCGCTCTGGCATTGCCGGCATGCGCGCCCTCCAGATACTTGTATTTCCTGTTGATCACTCATCGTGCTCGCACAACGACGAGCACACATTGACGGCGCTTTGTCGCCCGTCCGACATGGAAATACGAGCCTTCCCATGAGCCTTGCGAAAATTTCTTTTGCACCCGTGCAAGACGCCCTGGCGTTCCTCGCGCAGAACCCCGATATCGAGCTGTTCGAGTTGTTCATTCTCGATAACAACGGCGTGCCTCGGGGCAAGTTGTTGCATCGGGACGAGTTGCTGGCGGTCTACGAAAGTGGCCGGCCACTGCCCAGTACGATTCTCGGGCTGACCATCAATGGCGACGATGTGGAGAACTCCGGGCTGGTGTGGGACGTCGGTGACATCGATTGCCGCGCCTATCCCATCAGTGGCAGCTTGCAACGCATGCCGTGGCGGTTGATTCCCACGGCCGCGGTGCAGGTCAGCATGCATCCCCAGGAAGGTGGACCGGCGACCATCGCCGATCCGCGTTATTTGCTCAGCCAGGTGATCGAGGCCCTGCAGGCCGACGGTTATTACCCGGTGATGGCGGCGGAACTGGAGTTCTATCTGCTGGATGCGCACCGCGACAACCAAGGCCGGCCGCAGCCAGCACGGGACACCGACGGTGGACGACCGCATGCCACCCAGGTTTATGGTTTGCGCGAGCTGGAGCAGATCGAGCCGTTCCTGGCCGACCTGTACGCCGCATGCAAACTGCAAGGCATCCCGGCCCGGACCGCCATTTCCGAATACGCACCCGGGCAAGTGGAGATCACCCTCGAACATCGCAGCGATGCCTTGCAAGCCATGGATGAAGCGGTGCGCTACAAACGACTGGTCAAGGGCGTGGCCCACAAGCACGGCATGCAGGCGTGTTTCATGGCCAAGCCATTCGATCACTTGGCGGGCTCCGGCATGCACATGCATGTCAGTCTGGCGGACCGTGATGGCCACAACCTGTTTGCCAGTGAAGCCGGCGACGGCACGCCGTTGCTGCGCCATGCAGTGGGCGGGATGCTCGACACCCTGCTCGATTCGCTGCTGATGTTTTGCCCGAACGCCAACTCCTACCGGCGATTCCAAAGCAACAGCTACGCGCCGCTGGCGGCGACCTGGGGCGTGGACAACCGCACCGTGAGCCTGAGGGTGCCGGGTGGCCCGGCATTCTCGCGGCACATCGAGCATCGTATCTGCGGCGCCGATGCCAACCCTTACCTGGCTGCGGCGGCGATATTGGGCGGCATTCATCACGGCATACGTGAGCAGTGCGATCCCGGGAAACCTGTGGAAGGCAACGGCTATGCCCAGGTGATCGAACCGCTGCCCACCGACTGGCTCACCACCCTGCGTGCTCTCGAGGCTTCGGCCTGGGCGCGGCAGGCGTTTGGCGAGGCGTTTCTGGATGTTTATCTGGCGGTCAAGCGCGCCGAATACCGTCAGTTCATGGGGGAAGTCGGCGAGCAGGATTGGCGCTGGTATCTGCATCAGGCCTGAAACAGGTGCCTGGCGGGATCCTTAAATAATTATTTAATAGCAACTTTTTCACGAAAAATTGATGGTGGGCTACCTAAAGTTTGTGTTGCCGTAGGAACCGATTTTTTCATGTTTACTGCGGCACTTTTTTTTAAAAGAGCAACTTCAGGAAACCGTCAACCATCATGCTGACTATTAAAGCCGTGCGCCCCGAGTGGGTGACGCTGGCCGCCAGTGCCTTTTTGTTAGTGGGCTTCAACATCGTGCTCTGGCAACACTTGCTGGCGATCACCACGGCTGACGCTCGGGGCCTGCTGATGTGCGCGGCGTTTGGCCTGATGATTTTCTGCGCGTTCAACCTGGTGTTGACGCTCGTGGCCTTCCGTCCGCTGCTCAAGCCCGTACTGATGCTGCTCTTCCTGATCAGCGCTGGCGTGGCATATTTCATGGCCCAATACGGTGTACTGATCGACGCCGGCATGTTGCGCAACTTCGCTGAAACCAATGCCACGGAAGTCCGTGATCTGTTATCGCTGAAGTTGTTTGTCTATATCTGTTTATTGGGTGTCTTGCCATGCTGGTTGTTGTTCAAAACCCCAATCAACTACCGTCGTTGGCCCAAAGAATTATTAAGTAAGTTGCTGGTCGGCGTGGCCTCGGCCGCCGTGATCGGCCTGGTCGCCCTGGCCAACTACCAAGGCCTGTCTTCATTGTTTCGTAACCACCACGAATTGCGGTTGATGGTCGTGCCGAGCAACTACATCGGTGCTTCATTCGGGTACTTGCGTGAGCAGGTCGCGTCGGCCAAGCAGCCGTTCATCACCGTGGGCGAAGACGCGAGCCGCAACCCGGCCTGGCAAACCCACGGTCGCAAATCCCTGACTGTCCTGGTGGTGGGCGAAAGTGCCCGGGCCGAGAACTTCGGCATCCTCGGCTATAACCGCGACACCACGCCGACACTGGACAAAGAGGCCGGCCTGATCGCCTTCACCGATGTGCATTCCTGCGGCACCGAAACCGCCGTGTCGGTGCCCTGCATGTTTTCCAACATGGGACGCAAGAACTACGACGCCAGCAAGGCCAGGAATGAAGAGGGCTTGCTGGACGTGCTCAAGCGCGCCGGGCTGGAGGTGATCTGGCGAGACAACCAGTCCGGCTGCAAGGGCACCTGCGATCGGGTCACGCTGCAGGATGTCAGCAATCTCAAGGACCCGGCCTTGTGCGCCAACAGTGAATGCCGCGACGAGATCCTGCTCCAGGGCCTGCAGCATTTCATCGACACGCTCGACAAGGACACGGTACTGGTGCTGCACCAGATGGGCAGCCACGGGCCGGAGTACTTCAAGCGCTATCCCAAGGAGTACGAGCATTTCACCCCGGTGTGCGAAAGCAACGCGCTGAACAATTGCAGCCGCGAGAGCATCGTCAATGGCTACGACAACACGCTGGTGTACACCGATCACGTGCTGTCGACCCTGATCGACCTGCTGCGGGCCAACCAGGACAAGGTCGATACGGCCATGCTGTACCTGTCGGACCATGGCGAGTCCCTGGGCGAATACAACCTGTTTCTCCATGGCACGCCCTACATGCTCGCCCCGGAGCAACAGAAACACGTGGCGATGCTGGCCTGGTTCTCCGACAGCTACCAGAAGTCTTTTTCGGTCGACACCCATTGCCTGCAACTGAGCCGGGAAAAGCCCTTGAGCCAGGACAACCTGTTCCACTCGATGCTCGGGCTGCTGGAAGTCAACAGCCAGGTCTACAACCGGGACCTGGACCTGTTCGCCAACTGCCGCGGTGCGGTGATCGACGGTGTCCTGGCGCGGGAGTGAGCGCCTGGACCTTTTTTTCACGCAGGGTTGGTTAACCTGTCATCCAAATCTTTTCCAAGAGCCGTTTGTATGTCCGGGTTACCCCCATCCACCGTCGAGCTTGAGTTCGCCCGGCAGCATGACCAGGAACATGCGCAGGTCTGCCGTCGGCCGACACCGCGCCGCTTGCGCCTGGCGTTCTGGCGCGACGAGCACATGGTGCGCAATGCCCTGAAGGTGGCGGGCGAGCCGGGGCTGGTGCTGGATGTGGCCTGTGGGGCGGGGCGGTTCTGGCCAGTACTGGCCGAGCATGCCAACCGGGTGATCCTGGCGGCGGACCCATCGCCGGACATGCTCGAACATGCGCTCACCCACCATGGCGGCGCATTGCTCCAGCGGGTCAAGACCTTCCCGAGTTCGGCCTTCACCCTTGGGCTGTCGGCCAACGCGGTGGATTGTATTCTCTGTCTGCAACTGTTTCGCCACGTCAGTGCCAGCGAGCATCGCCTGGCGCTGTTGCGCGAGTTTCATCGGGTCAGTCGCGACACGGTGATCGTTTCGGTGCAAATCGAAGGACGCCTCAAGATCGGCCAGGCCCCGCGACGGAGCCTGGCCGACAAGGCTGATATCGAAGCCGAGTTCCGCCAGGCCGGTTTCAGCGTGCTTTGGTACCAGGATTTCCTGCCCGGTTTTGCCCTGACGCGTGTTTATGTGTTGCGTAAGACCGGTTAACTCTTGATGTAGGACTATTCTTGATTTTTCGCAGGCGATTTCTCTCAGGCGGCTGCTCTATGGATGCTCGCAATCGCCAGCGGCGATATATACTGCGCGCCATTCTTCAAGGGAGAGCCGTGTGGCCATCGATATTCACTGGATTCGCGACAACGATAGCCTCGGTCAGTTTTGCGCCGAGTGGCAGCAGTTGCCATTCGTCGCCCTCGATACCGAATTCATGCGGGTCGACACCTTTTATCCCATTGCCGGTTTGCTGCAGATCGGCGACGGCAAGCGTGCCTACCTGATCGACCCCTTGACCATCGACAATTGGCAGCCCTTGGCCGCCCTGCTGGAAAACCCGGCGGTGCTCAAGGTGCTGCACGCCTGTAGCGAAGACCTTGAAGTGCTGCTGCGCCTCACTGGCAGCCTGCCCGCGCCGCTGTTCGATACTCAACTGGCCGCCGCCTACCTGAACCTGGGTTTCTCCATGGGCTATTCGCGGCTGGTGCAGGAAGTGCTGGGCATCGAGTTGCCCAAGGGCGAGACCCGTTCCGATTGGTTGCAACGGCCCCTGTCCGAGACGCAGATCAGCTACGCGGCAGAGGATGCCGTGCATCTGGCAGAGGTTTTCGTACAACTGCGCCCGAAGCTTTCCGACGAAAAATACCGCTGGGTCCTGGAGGACGGCGCCGAACTGGTGGCCAACCTGCGTCGCGAAGTCGACCCGTACGAGGTCTACCGCGAGGCCAAGCTGGCCTGGAAGCTGTCCCGGGCTCAATTAGCCGTGCTGCGCGAGTTGTGCGCCTGGCGCGAGCGCGAGGCGCGGGCCCGTGACCTGCCGCGTAACCGCATCATTCGCGAGCATTCGCTGTGGCCCCTGGCCCGCACCCAGCCGGATAACCTCGGCGCATTGGCGAAGATCGAAGACATGCACCCGCGTACCGTGCGCCAGGACGGCCAGTTTCTGCTGGACTTGATCCAGCGCGCCGCCAGCATTCCGCCCGAGCAATGGCCGCCGGCCGTGGCCGAGCCGTTGCCCATCGAGGCGTCCGCCCTGGTCAAGCGCCTGCGGGCGTTGGGACAGGCTGAAGCCGAGCGCCTGGAGATTGCCCCGGAGCTGATGCTGCGCAAGAAAACCCTCGAAGCGCTGATCAAGAGCGGCTTCCCCGAGGGCCCTTACCAATTGCCCGATTCGCTGCGTGGCTGGCGCCGCGAATTGATGGGCCAGGCGCTGCTCGACAGCCTGGCCACTGCCGGAGAACAGCCTTGAAACGTATCTGCTCCATCTACCGCAGTTCGAAGAAAAACGAGATGTACCTGTATGTGCTCAAGAGCGATGCCTTGAAGCGTGTGCCCGAGCCCCTGATGGCCGCCTTTGGCAAGGCGATCCATGCCTTCGACCTGGTGCTGAGCCCCGAGCGGGAGCTGTCCCGGGAAGACATCAACAAGGTGCTGGAAAACCTCGACACCCAGGGCTATCACTTGCAGATGCCGCCGGCCGAAGACGAGTACATCGAGCATTTGCCCGAAGAGTTGCTGCGCCGCAACGACCCGGTCTGACGGTAGTGGGGGCGCCTGTCCTGGGTGCCTTTTGCAACACTGGAATGGTTTATTGACGACGATCGCAGGGATGGAGCGACACTCTGTCGGCGCTCGTCTGCATTGTTTTTGAAAGGTTTGATTCATGCGCGTTCTGATTGCCGAACACGATCACGCGGTGTATGCCCAGCTTCTGCGTCAGGCTGCACCCGATATTGAAGTCCTGACCAGCGGCGATTCCGCCGAACTGTCGCGACTGGCCACCGATTGCCCGGTCTGGCTCGGCCAGCCTGATCTGCTGGCCACCCTGTTGCGTCAAGGCCACCAGCCCCGTTGGCTGCAATCGACCTGGGCGGGTATCACGCCGTTGCTGGCCGATGGCTTGAGCCGCGATTACCGCCTGACCCGTGCGGTGGGCATTTTTGGCCAGGTGATGGCCGAGTACGTGCTCACCTACATGCTCGGCCATGAGCGCGAGGTGCTGGCCCGTTTGGTCAGTCAGGTCGAGCGCAAGTGGGACAACCGCCAGGGTCAAGGCCTGGCCGGACGCAAGGTGTTGATCGTCGGGACGGGAGACATCGGCCAGCGTGTGGCGCAGTTCCTGATGCCGTTCGGGGTGCAGTTGTATGGCATCGCCAGCGAAGCCAGGACGTTGGCACCGTTTATCGAAGTCGGGGCGTTGAAGGACTTGCCTCGTCTGGTGGGCGACATGGATTACGTGATCAATTTGCTGCCCAATACGCCGGATACCCATGACATCTACGACGCGGCGCTGTTCAAGCAATTCAAGCCGAGCGGGTTGTTCATCAACGTCGGCCGCGGCGTGGCGGTGGTGGATGCGGACCTGGTGCAAGCCCTGAAGGACGGGCACCTGGCCGGTGCGGTGATCGACGTTTGCCGCCAGGAGCCATTGCCACAACGCCATCCGTTCTGGACTGCCTGGGGGCTGCTGCTGACCGGCCACAGCTCGGCACCGACCTCGCCACCGATGATGGTGCAATTGTTCCTGGAAAACCTGCGGGCCTACCAGGCGGGCGAAGCGCTGCGGGGGGAAGTGGATTTCAGCCGGGGTTACTGAAGTCCATTTTCAGTGGTCACAAAAAATGTGTTCGCCACAGATCAAAATGTGGGAGCGAGCTTGCTCGCGATAGCGGAGTGTCAGTCAACATCAAAGTGGCTGACCTGACGCTATCGCGAGCAAGCTCGCTCCCACAGTTGATCGTCATAGGGTTACAGGGTGAAGTCGCCTTCGGCCACCAGTTCGCTCAATGGCCGGCGCGGGCTTGGGACTTCGCGGGCCTGGAGGTATTCGGCCAGGGTCGACTTGTCCCCCAGCTTGCCAATCGCCACGGCGGCGTGCAGGGCGTAGCCTTCCGGGATCTTCAGTTCCTTGCGGGTCAGTTCCTGGTCGAAACCGGCCATGCCATGGGTGTGCCAGCCGCTGAGGCTGGCTTGCAACGCCAGGTGGCCCCAGGCCGCGCCGGTGTCGAAGGTGTGGGTCTGCGCCGGGGTTTCCTCGGTGGCACCGGGCACCGCGAAGGTGGTTTTCGAGACGACGATCACCAGCGCCGAGGCGTGTTGGGCCCAGCCGCGGTTGAACTCGTTGAGCAAACCCAGGAAACGCTGCCAATTCGGCGTGTCGCGCCGTGCGTACAGGAAGCGCCAGGGTTGCGAGTTGTAGGCCGAGGGGGCCCACCGAGCGGCTTCGAAGAAGCTCAGCAAGGTTTCTTCGGCAATGCTTTCACCGGTAAACGCGCGGGGCGACCAGCGTTCGATGAACTGAGGGTGGATCGCGTAATCGGCAATGCGGGAATTGGCGCTCATGGGCTCACCTGGCTCGAGTTTGGAAAGACAATGCAGCAACCTACGTCCCGGCGCCCGGCCTGACAAGCCCCTGCCTACCGACAGTCGCCAATGCTTGGCCTGAGGAGGTCCCGGCACTAGACTGTCGGCCTTTCACTACCTGATGTTGATGCTTGAGCCATGGCCGCCAAAGTCGAACCGTTCTGGATACGCAAAACCCTCGATCAGCTCGATACACAGGAGTGGGAATCGCTGTGCGACGGCTGTGGCCTGTGCTGCCTGCAAAAGCTCGAAGATGAAGACGACAACAGCGTCTACTACACACGCATCGCCTGCAAACTGCTGGACCTGAAAACCTGCCAGTGCACCGACTACCCTAATCGCCGTGAGTTCGTGCCCGATTGCATCCAGCTCACACCGGGCAAGGCCGATGAGTTCAAATGGCTGCCGCCCACCTGCGGTTATCGGCTGGTCAGCGAAGGCAAGGACTTGCCGTTGTGGCACCACCTGGTCTGCGGTGATCGAGAGGCCGTGCACCACGAACGCATTTCCCAGTCCGGGCGCATGCTGGCCGAAGGCAGCGTGCCGGAAGACGATTGGGAAGATCATCTGATTTTCCGCGCCGGCTGAACCACCGGGCGGCGCACCACCAGGGAGAACCCATGGCTGCAGGATTGAAACGGATGCTGGCAGCCGGGCTGCTGGCGGTGTGCGGGCCGCTGTGGGCGGCGCAGAAAGTCGACCTGGATTATCACGTGCACCTGTTGCCACAGAGCGATCAGGCCGAGGTGCGCCTGACCCTGGCCCGGGGTTCGGCGGTGCGCAGCCTGGATTTCGACCTCGGCGACGGCAGCCGCTACAGCGATTTCAAGGCCGACGGCCAATGGCTGCTCACCCCCGGCAAAGCGGCGCGTGGCGTCTGGCGTCCGGCCACCGACAAGGCCAGCCTGAGCTACCGTGTGCGCATCAGCCATGCCCGCAAGAACGCCACCTTCGAAACCCGCATGGTCCCGACGTGGGCGTTGCTGCGCGGCGACGATCTGGTGCCGGCGGCCAAGCTCGACCAGCAGGATGGCGTCGAACTGGTGGCTCGTCTTGAGGTGGAATTGCCCGACGGCTGGAAAAGCATCGAGACCCCCTGGCCGCGTATCGGCAAACAACGCTTTCGCATCGACAATCCCTCGCGTTTGTTCGATCGCCCCACTGGCTGGATGCTCGCCGGCAAACTGGGCAGCCGCCGCACACGCCTGGGCGAAACCGAAGTGACGGTGGCCTCGCCCCAGGGCCAGGGCATGCGCCGGATGGATGTGCTGACGCTGCTGACGTTCGTCTGGCCGCAGGTACAGGCGCTGGTGCCGCGTTATCCGGCCAAGTTGCTGATCGTCGGTGCCGGCGATCCGCTGTGGCGTGGTGCCCAGGCCGGCCATGACTCGATTTACCTGCACAGCCGTCCGCCGCTGGTCAGCGAGCGGGGCAGCAGCCCGTTGTTGCGGGAGCTGGTGCAGGCGCTGGCCCGGGTCAATGATCAGGATCGTAGCGACTGGATCAGTGAGGGGCTGACCGAGTACTACGCCATTGAACTGCTACGCCGCGCCGGCGGCCTGAGTGATGAGCGCTACCAGACCTTGAACGACCGGCTCGCCCGCGAGAGCAAGGGCGTCACCACCTTGCGCGGCGAGCAGATCGGCCCGGCGACGGTGGCCAAGGCGGTGCTGCTGTTGCAGGAACTGGACCGCGAGATTCGCCTGAAAACCCGCAACAAGCGTTCGCTGGATGATGTGTTGCAGGGGGCGATGCGCTTGGAAACGGTCGATACCCAGGAGTTTGTGCAGCTCAGTGAGAGCGTTCTGGGTGGGGCCTCTACTGTGCTGGATACCCGGTTACTTCAGTGACACCGCTTTCGCGAGCAAGCTCGCTCCCACATTGGATTTTCGGCGTTCACAAAACCTGTGGGAGCGAGCTTGCTCGCGAAGGGGTCATCAACGGGGCTGCAAAAATCAGAGCCCAACCTTCGGCGAAACCAGTGAATCATTCCCGGTCACCGTAGCCGTGCCAGTCGCCGCCTCGGCATTGGCCTTCAAACGACTCAGTTCTTCACCGGCCTCCTCGATACGGGTGCGGGCGCTGTGCAGATTCTGGCGATTCTTCTCCAGCAGGCTCTTGGCCGAGCAATGCCCGGTGATCCCTCGCGCCAGCGCCAGGCCGCCGATCGCCAGTTGAGCCAGGCCGATCACCCCGCCACGACGCAAGCCCTTGCCCATCATCAGCACACCGCCGGCCAGCGAGCCAATGCGTTCCCAGCCGTGCACGTTTTGTGGCGGACGGGATTGGAAAGGGGTGCTCTCGATGGGCTCGAACGGATTGTTATCGCTCATGATCTGTCTCCAGTATGGGGTTGGTATAAAACTGACTGCCCGCGCGATTGCGTTGTTCAATCGAGTTTTGCACCGATCAGCGGAATTGCGGCCCCGAACGGGTGTTGTTGCCTTTGGCCATGCGGTCGTACAGCACGACGTTGACGGTGGCGGCCAGGTTCATGCAACCGGTGGTGGGGATGTACACCACGTCCTCGCACCAGTCGCGGATGTCCTTGTCCAGCGAACCGTCCTCCGGGCCGAAGATGTACAGCGCCCGGTCCGGGTGGGTGTATTCGGGCAGGGGGCGAGCGCCTTCCACCAGTTCCACAGCCACTGGCACACAGCCCAGTGGCAGGATTTTCTTCAGGTCGTCGATACCGATCAGTGGGATGTCGTAGTGGACTTTCTTGGTGTCGGTGATGAAGTCGGCGGCGCGCTCATAGCGCTTGCCGGTGTAGAACACCGACGCCACGCCGTAGCAGCCGGCGGCACGCATGACCGAACCGACGTTTTCCGGTGACTTGGGGTTGAACAGACCGATGCAGCTATAGCGTTTGTTGGCCACGGGCGGGGTGCCTTTGGGGAAAAGGCGCGATTATACGGGGAATGGGGGAGGGTGGTCAGGTTCGAGATGTGTGGTGTTTATTTGATCGCCTTCGCGAGCAAGCTCGCTCCCACATTGGATTTTCGGCGTTCACAAAACCTGTGGGAGCGAGCTTGCTCGCGATGGCGGCCTGACAGGCTGTAATTACTCGTCTTTCTTCATCAACCCGGCCAGCGCGGCGAAGGGGTTGTGGGTCGCCTTGGCGATTTTCGGGGTGCTCAGGGAGCCGTCGCCGAAGTATTGCTGGTCGGTGTAGCGCGAGTGTTCGTTGTCGTGGCAGTACAGGCACAGCAGTTCCCAGTTGGAACCGTCCTGGGGGTTGTTGTCGTGGTTGTGGTCGCGGTGATGAACGGTCAGTTCGCTCAGGCGCTTGCCGGAAAACTCACGGGCGCAGCGGCCACAGACATGGGGGTACATTTTCAGGGCTTTGTCGCGGTAGCCCATCTCCCGGTCGCGCTGAGCATCGGCGAGGATGCGGTCCAGCTTGGCGGTGTTGGACGGTGGCGTTGACGAACTCATGGGTTCACCTTTGTAAATAAAGACTGATGACGGTTGGGCACAGTTTAGCTTAGCCCTTGAGTTTCTCGGCAATCCAGATGGTGTGGCGGGTGCCTTTGTTGCCGTGGGCGAACACTTGCACTTCTTCGGCCTTGAAGCCGGCTTTCTTCAGCTTGTCGGAAAACTGCCGGTCAGCGCTGGCCGACCACACCGCCAATACGCCCTTGGGCCGCAAGGCCTTGGCGCAGGCGGCCAGGCCACCGGCCGAATACAGCCAACTGTTGGCTTTCTGGGTCAGGCCTTCCGGGCCGTTGTCGACGTCCAGCATGATCGCGTCGAACCCTTGGGGCTCGGCTTGCAGCACCTTGGCCACGTCTTCCATGCGGATCACCGTGCGCGGGTCTGCCAGCGGTCGCCCGGCTTTTTCACCCAAGGGGCCACGGTTCCACTCCACTACCCCGGGCACCAGTTCGGCCACCACCACTTCGGCGGTCTTGCCCAGGTGCTTGAGGGCCGAGGCGAGGGTGAAGCCCATGCCGAGGCCGCCGATCAGCACGCGCGAGCCAGGACGACCGGCGACCTTGCGGCAAGGAATCTCTGCCAAGGCGTCTTCGGAACCGTGCATGCGGGTGTTCATCAACTGCCCGCCGTCGCCGCCCTGGATCTTGATGACGAAGTCTTCGCCGTACTCGAACAGGCACAGGGCACCGCCGTTATCAGGGATGGGTGTGGTGTCGAGCAGAACGAAACGTTTCATGGAAATCTCGTAGGAGGGCAAACCGCGCGGTAACGACTAGCCTTAAAGCAGACAATAGCCACGGAGCCATTGATGAAGTGCATCATTCTAACGGCCATTGCCCTGGCGGCGCTCTCAATAAGTTGCGCCCAGGCTCAACAACCGACGATTCCGGTCAACCCGCCCAGCATCCCCGGCTCGCCGGGCACCGCCACCCCCATGCCGTATCCGCCGGTCACGCCCAACGGTGTGCCCAAGGCGGGCACCGGAAGCGGTGGGCCGCCCTTGCTGCCGCCCATTGAAATGCCCAAGCCGCCCAAGGACCAGCCGATACCGGGCATGGAGCCGAAGCCGGTGAAGGCCAAGTCGCCGGGGGGGTAAATCGACAAGACGACGCAATAACCTGTGGGAGCGAGCTTGCTCGCGATAGCGGTGTGTCAGTCGACTTCAATGCTGGCTGATCCGCCGCTATCGCGAGCAAGCTCGCTCCCACAGGGTTTATGTGTTGTTGTCAGACCTGCTGCGACAACAACTGCCCGTCGGCCATGCGCAGGCGCTTGGACAGGGAGACGGCGAGGGCGCGGATGATCTTGGCGGCGATCTTGGGGGCGTCGTTGAGCATTTTTTCCAGGGAGTCCTTGCCCAGGTTCAGCAACTGGCAATCGCTGGCGGCGATGCAACTGGCCGAGCGCCGTTCGCCGTCGAGCACGGCCATTTCACCGAAGGCCCGACCGCTGCGCAGCGTGGCGATGGTCACGGGTTGGCCGTCGGGACCGGTTTTCTGCACGGCCACCTGGCCGGTGTGGATGATGCACATGAAGCTGCCGGCATCGCCCTCGTGGAAAATCGCTTCGCCCTCGGCGATGGCGCTGATGCTGAAATAGCCCGACGCCGCGGCGAAGTCGACGGGCAGCAACTGGTCGAACAGGCCGCAGTCCATCAGCCAGTCGCGGATTTCTTTGTTCAGTAAGGTCGGTTCTGACATGTTGGCACGGTCTTTTTCTTGTGTTTGCTACGGGTTTGGATTGAAGAGGAACCCTTGTGGGAGCGAGCTTGCTCGCGATAGCGATGTGTCAGTCAACATCAATACTGACTGATCCGACGCCATCGCGAGCAAGCTCGCTCCCACAATTATTTGATCTGGGATGCCCAGCGCATGGAGCTAAGACCCGGCCATCCCACAGAGTTCCTCAACCCAACCCCAAAACCTTCAAGACAAATGCATATTCGAGCGCTACGTCACGCAATCCCTGGTAACGCCCGCTCATTCCGCCGTGGCCGGCGCCCAGTTCGGTCTTGAGCAGCAGGGGGTTGTCGTCGGTCTTGGTGGCGCGCAATTTCGCCACCCACTTGGCCGCTTCCCAGTACTGCACGCGACTGTCGTTGTAACCGGCGATCACCAGCAGCGCCGGGTACGCCTGGGCGCGGACGTTTTCGTACGGGGCGTAGGCCCGGATCCGATCATAAACGTCCGGCTCCTCAGGATTGCCCCATTCGTCGTATTCGGTGACGGTCAGCGGCAGGTCCGGGTCGAGCATGGTGTTGAGCACATCGACGAACGGCACCTCGGCAATCGCAACCTTGAACAGCTCCGGGCGTTGGTTGAGCACTGCGCCGATCAGCAGGCCACCGGCGCTGCCGCCGCTGATCGCCAGTTGTTCGGCGGTGGTGAAGCCGTTGGCGATCAAATGTTCGGCACAGGCGATGAAATCGCCGAACGTGTTGTGCTTGTGTTCCTGTTTACCGGCGCGATACCAGGCTTCCCCCAGCTCGCCTCCGCCCCGCACATGGGCGATGGCAAACGCCACGCCGCGGTCGAGCAGGCTCAGCCGCGCATGGGAAAACCATGGGTCGAGGCTTTCGCCGTAAGCGCCGTAGCCGTACAGGTACAGCGGCACCGGCCGGCCGAGGGCCTCGCGCTTGACCACCAGGCTGATGGGCACCTGGGTGCCGTCTGGCGCCGTCGCCCACAGCCGTTGGCTGACGTAGGCATCGGCATCGAACGGGCCCAGCACCGGGGTCTGCTTGAGTACGACCTGTTCGCCGCTGGCCAGGTCCAACTGACGGATCTGTGCCGGCCGGTTCAGGGCCTCGTAGCGCAGGCGGATGCGGTCGCTGACGAATTCCAGGCTGTTCTGCACATGCAGGCTGTAGGCCGCGTCCGGCAACTGCACCCGATACGCCGGCAAGTCCTGGGGATGTACCTCGATGATCGGCAGGCCGCCCTCACGCAGGCTCAAGGTCATGGCCCTGGCGTTCAGGCTCAGGCCGTCGATCATCACCGTATCGCTGTGGGGGATCAGGTTCTGCCAGTCGGCCTCGGTCGGCGCCACGCCGGTGTCGGCGGCCTGGTACAGGGCGAAGTTGATCCCGTCGCGGTTGCTGCGGATCAACCAGGTCCATTGGCCATCGAGCAGGCCGTGGTCGACGTCGTATTCGTGGTTTTCCAGGCGTGGCGCCAGGCAGGTGAAGGGTTGTTGCGGTTGCGCGGCGTCCAGTACCCAGACTTCGCTGGTGGTCTTGCTGCCCAGGGACAGGATCAGTTGCTTTTCCGAGCTCGAACGATAGCAATGCAGGAAGAACCGCCCGTCCGGCTCATGGAACACTTCTTCGGCGGCGGTGCCGTCCAGGCGATAGCGCCAGAGTTTGTGGGGGCGGTGGGTGTCGTCCAGTTCACCAAAAAACAGCGTCAGGCTGTCGTTGGCCCAGGTCATGCTGCCGTCGCAATTGTCGAAGGACAGTTCACTGATCTTGTCGTTGGACAATTCCTTCACGAACAGGGTGTAGATCTCGTCGCCCGTGGTATCCAGGCTGTAGGCCAGGCGCTGGTGGTCGGGGCTGATGCTGAAGGCGCCCAGGGCAAAGAATTCACCGCCGGCCAGCGCGTTCGGGTCCAGCAGCAGTTGTTCGTGGCTTTCGTCCACGCTCAGGCTGTCGTCGGCCGGGCGTGGGCAGCGGTAGTGGCGCGGGTATTCGTCACCGGCCGTGGTGCGGGTGTAATACAGGTACGGGCCCCAGGGCGAGGGCAGTGACAGGTCGGTCTCGAGGATCCGGCCCTTGATTTCCTGGAACAGGGTTTCGCGCAGTTCGGCCTGATCGGCGAGTTGCGCCTCCTGATAGCTGTTTTCCGCCTTGAGGTAGTCGAGCACGGCGTCGGTGTCGCGCTCCTGCAGCCAGGCGTACGGGTCAACACCGGCGTCCCTGCGGGCAATCGGGGCGTTGGAAACGTGGGCAGATAGGGACATGAAAGGCTCTCGAACGTTGTACGAAAAGGGACACGCGGCCTGGACAGAACCCACCACACAGGCCATTCGCCAGACGCCGGGGCAGCCTGACGCGCGAAAAGCCGTTACTATAAGCGTCTCTTTGCCTGCCTTGCCATGGACACCATGACCGAGAATGACTATCTGATCGCCTGGGGCCTCTACGCCTTCGCTGCCCTGGGCTGCCTGCTGGTGTGGATGCGCATGACCCGCTGGATGTGGCGCTGGTTGCGCGAACCGCTGCGCTTGCTGATGGCGGTGTTGCTGTTCAGCCCCACCGTCGTCGACCCGGTGAAGGACAAAGTCGCCCCGGCCTTGGCCATTGTCGCCCTGGACATCTTGTTCAAGGTCGGCAACAACGTCTGGCGGGCGGCGTCCGATCTGCTCATGTACGGCATGATCGCCTTCGGCCTCTACCTGGTGATCGTGCTGATCCGCTTCCCCATCGAGCGCGCCGCCAACGCACGCAAGGAACGGGCGGCCGCCGCCAAAGCCGCCGCCGCGGCCGATGAGCCAAAGGACGAACCACCGTTCGGTGTGGCCGGTGATGACCGCTACGGTCGCCCGCCTGTGCCGAGCAACCCCCAGCGTTCGCGTATCGAACCGCGCCTGTAAGCAGGCCTGCCCCTTGAAGCGAGAGTTCGAGCATGTGTGAGTTACTGGGCATGAGCGCCAATGTGCCGACCGACATCGTGTTCAGCTTCACCGGGCTGATGCAGCGCGGTGGCAAGACCGGGCCGCACCGGGACGGGTGGGGCATCGCCTTCTATGAAGGTCGTGGCCTGCGCCTGTTCCAGGACCCGGCCGCCAGCAGCGAATCGGAGGTGGCGAATCTGGTGCAACGCTATCCGATCAAGAGCGAAGTGGTAATCGGGCATATTCGCCAGGCCAATGTCGGCAAAGTCTGCCTGTCCAACACCCACCCGTTCGTGCGTGAGCTGTGGGGCCGCAACTGGTGTTTTGCCCACAACGGCCAGTTGGCCGATTTCCAACCGGGCGTGAGTTTCTACCGCCCGGTGGGCGACACTGACAGCGAAGCGGCCTTCTGCGATTTGCTCAACCGCGTGCGCCAGGCTTTCCCGGAGCCGGTGGAGGTAGAACAGCTGCTGCCGTCGTTGATCGAGGCCTGCACCGAATACCGCAGCAAAGGCGTGTTCAACTGCCTGCTCAGCGATGGCGACTGGCTGTTCTGCTATTGCTCGACCAAACTGGCCCAGATCACCCGTCGCGCGCCGTTCGGCCCGGCGCGGCTCAAGGACGTGGATGTGATTGTCGATTTCCAGGCGGAAACCACGCCCAACGACGTGGTCACGGTGATCGCCACCGAGCCCTTGACCGAAAACGAAACCTGGACCCGCTACGAACCGGGCCAATGGAGCCTGTGGCGACGCGGCGAATGCGTCAGCCACGGCCGGACCGAATAAGGACGTCACGCTATGTTGCTCAGTTATCTACGGCTGGTGTTGTTCGCGGTGGGCCTGTTGGTTGGGGTCCAGGTGCCGGGCTTCATCAATGATTACGCCAAGCGGGTCGAGGCTCACCTGATCGAGGCGCAGACCGGCCTGCAAGGTTTCCAGGGCACCGCCAACCAGTTCTTCAAGGGCGACATGCAGGCCCTGGTGGCCCATTACCGCGCCAGCGAAGACCCGATCTTTCGCAGCGATGCCGACAGCCTGAACACCTTGCTCGTGCGCCAACAGGCCCTGGACAAGCAATTCCAGGCCATGCAGGGCCCGTGGTACATCCGCCTGCTGCAAGTGGCCCTGGCCGCCGATCCGGACATCCGCAAGGAAACCTGGAACGGCTACAGCTACCAGATCCTGCTGACCCCCGAAGCCATGATCTGGGGCATCAGCGGCGCGATGTTGCTGTCGTTCGGCCTGGAATGCCTGTTCCGCCTGATCGACTGGGTGGTGTTGGGCGGCAAGCGCTTGCGTCAGAGCCGGCCGATTGAAGAGCGGGATTTGCGGGGGTTGTAGCCAACAATGGCCTTGCTGTTGTGGCGAGGGGATTTATCCCCGCTGGGCTGCGAAGCAGCCCCCAATGCAGCAATAGAAATGATCCGCCTGACATATGTGGTGGCCTTGTAAGGGGGCGCTTCGCGCCCCAGCGGGGATAAATCCCCTCGCCACAACGGTGTTCAGCCAGGCCCTGCGTCTTACCCAATCAAATTTTTCTTATGACCCAGCCAAGGTTTTATTCGTTGGACGGGATCGGCCGCGCGCTCAAGAATCGGGGCAACGGTCTCCACGTCAGCGTCGTCGAGACTCACAACAATAAAACCGTGGAGAACCACCATGAGTGCACCCGACACGCTCGGCGTCCCCCAACCCCAGGCCCGTTCTGGCCCGTTCGATTGGTATCGCAACATCAACCAGCAGGAACGTCGCACATTCTGGAGCTGCAAGATCGGCTACGCCCTGGACGGCATGGACACCCAGATGCTCAGTTTCGTGGTACCGACCCTGATCGCGATGTGGGGCATCACCACCGGCCAGGCAGGCCTGATCCACACCAGCACCTTGATCGCCTCGGCCATTGGCGGCTGGGTGGCGGGCATTCTCTCCGACCGGATCGGTCGGGTGCGCACCCTGCAACTGACGGTGCTGTGGTTTGCGTTCTTCACTTTCCTGTGCGGCTTTGCCCAGAACTACGAACAACTGCTGATCGCTCGCACATTGATGGGTTTCGGCTTTGGTGGCGAGTGGACTGCCGGTGCGGTGTTGATGGGCGAGGTGATCCGTGCCAAGGACCGCGGCAAGGCGGTGGGCATGGTGCAATCGGGCTGGGCGCTGGGCTGGGGCATGACGGCGATCCTGTATGCGCTGCTGTTCTCGGTGCTGCCGCCGGAAGACGCCTGGCGCGCACTGTTCATCCTCGGCATCGTACCGGCAGTGTTCGTGATTTTCGTCCGCCGACTGGTCAAGGATCCGGAAGTCTATAACCAGACCAAGGCCCGGCTGACGCCGGAAAACCCAGCGAAGTTCTACGAAATTTTTGCCCCCGGCATTCTCTTCACCACTCTTCGCGCCTCGCTGCTGACCACCGGTGCCCTGGGCGGTTACTACGCCATCACGTCCTGGCTGCCGACGTTCCTGAAAAATGAGCGTGGCCTGAGTGTATTGAGCACCGGCGGCTACCTGGCGATGGTGATCGTGGGTTCCTACGTGGGCTATGTCATCAGTGCGTACCTGTCGGACATCCTGGGGCGCAAAAAGAACTTCGTCCTGTACGCCGTCGGCTCCTTCACCATCGTCCTGCTGTATACCCAGGTGCCGGTGAGCAATAACGTGATGCTCTGGCTGGGCTTCCCCTTGGGGTTCTTCGCGTCGGGCATGTTCAGCGGCATGGGCTCGTTCCTCACCGAACTGTTTCCTACGCGCATTCGTGGTTCGGGCCAAGGCTTCTGCTACAACATTGGCCGGGCGGTGGCGGCATTGTTCCCGCTGTTGATCGGTATTCTGAGCCAGAAGGTGCCGCTGAGCGTGGGTATCGGGGCGTTCGCTGCGGTGTCCTATGGCGTGGTGATCCTGGCGGCCCTGAGCCTGCCGGAAACCCAAGGCAAGCAGTTGGAAGCCGAGTAACTGATAACCTGTGGGGCACGTGCCCCACAGTTAAACAAAGAAAGAATCTACAGGAGCGTTCACCGTGAACCGCCTGCTATTGAACTGCGACATTGGCGAAAGCTTCGGCAGCTGGACCATGGGTCTGGACGCCGAGGTGATGCCCTTCATCGATTGCGCCAACATCGCCTGCGGCTTCCACGCCGGCGACCCGAGCATCATGCGCAAGACCGTCAGCCTGGCCCTGAGCCATGGCGTGCGGATCGGCGCGCACCCGGCCTATCAAGACCTGGCGGGCTTCGGCCGCCGTTCCATGGCCTATGGTGCCCAGGAATTGCAGGACTTGCTGCATTACCAGATCGGCGCCCTCGACGGCATCTGCCGGGCCCAGGGCGGGCAGGTCAGCTACGTCAAACCCCACGGCGCGATGTACAACGACATGATGGCCAACCCGGCGCAACTGCGCGCGGTGATCCAGGCTGTCGCCGCCTATGATCGGCAACTGCCGCTGATGCTCATGGCGACCCGGGACAACAGCGCCGCCCAGGCCTTGGGCGACGAGTATGGCCTGACCCTGTGGTTCGAAGTCTTTGCCGATCGCGCCTACGACAGTGCCGGCCGCCTGGTTTCGCGGCAAGCGCCGGGCGCGGTGCACCACGATCCCGAGGTCATCATCGGGCAGGCCCTGACCATTGCCCGCGGCGATGCGTTGACCGCCAGTGATGGCAGCGCCTTGCACCTGAAGGCCAATACCTTGTGCGTGCACGGTGACAACGCCAGCTCCGTGGCGGCCGTGCAACGCATCCGCGAAGCCCTGGACCGGCAGCGTGCGCCATGAAACCACGCTTGGAAGTGGTGGCGCTGGACTGCCTGATGGTGCGCCTGTTCGACGAGATCGCCGAGGCCAACATGCCCTGGATGCTCGCCGCCAGCGAGCGCCTGCGAGCGGTGTTTGCCGAACACCTGATCGATCTGGTGCCGTCCTACACCACCTTGATGGTGCACTACGACTTGCTCGCCCTGGACCCGGCCCAGGCCCGCGAATTGATCGGTGAGGCGCTGCATGACCTCTCCCCGGATGCCCGGTCCGTCGGCCAATGCCACGTGCTGCCGGTGTGGTACGACCTTAGCGTCGGGCCGGAACTGGCGCTGCTGGCGAGCCGCAGCGGCTTGACGGTCGCCCAGGTGATCCGTCGCCACAGCGAACGCGAGTACCAGGTGTTTGCCCTGGGCTTCGCGCCCGGCTTTGCCTTCATGGGGCTAGTGGACGAAGCATTGGCTGCACCGCGCCTCGACACGCCGCGCAAGCGCGTGGCCGCGGGCAGTGTCGGCATCGCCGAACGCCAGACCGCGGCGTATCCGGTGGTGTCGCCCGGCGGCTGGAACCTGATCGGTCGCACCCCGGCCAAACTGTTTGATCGTGAGCGCGACGGCTACAGCCTGATGCAGCCGGGGGACACGGTGCGTTTTGCCCCCGTGGACCACGCCGAATTCATCGCACTGGGTGGCGACGACACACCGCTGGAGGCCCAGGCATGAGCCGGTTGTTGATCGAGGCCAGCACACCGCTGTGCCTGTTGCAGGACGCCGGCCGCTTCGGCGTGAGGCACCTGGGCGTGACCCAGGGCGGGGCGGCGGACTGGCTGTCGATGGCCTGGGCCAATTGGATGCTCGGCAATGGCCTGGACGCGGCGGTGGTGGAGATTACCCTCGGCGGTTTTACCGTGGTGGCCGAAGAGGATTGCGTGCTGGCGCTGGCCGGGGCGGACCTGGGCGCGCGAATAGACGGCCAGGGCGTGGCATCGTGGCGCTTCTTCAGCCTGCGCAAGGGCCAGGTGCTGGCGCTCACCCAACCAGTGCTCGGTGCCCGGGCCTACCTGGCAGCCCCTGGCGGTTTCAATGCGCCTGCGGTGCTGGGCAGCCGGGCGACTGTGGTGCGCGAGGAACTGGGTGGCCTGGATGGAAGGGGGCGGGCGCTGAGTCGCGGCGCGCACTTGAGCTATTCAGGCACGGCGACGCCGCGGCCCATGCCGCACACGCGGATTCCGGATTTCCAGCAAGCGCAGCCGCTGGACCTGATCCTGGGGGCGCAGAATGGCGCGTTTAGCGGACAGAGTCTGTTCGACGCGTTCAACACCCCGTGGACGCTGGACAGTCGCGCCGACCGCATGGGCATGCGCTTGCTGGGCACGGCGCTGGAGTATCAGGGGGCGGCGATGATTTCCGAAGGTATCCCCCTGGGCGCTGTGCAGGTGCCGCCGGACGGCCAGCCGATCGTGCTGCTCAATGACCGGCAAACCATCGGTGGTTATCCACGCCTGGGCGCCTTGACCCCATTGGCCCTGGCCCGGCTGGCGCAATGCTTGCCGGGGGCACAGGTGCGGTTGCGACCGGTGGTGCAGGAGGTTGCGCATCGGCAGCAGGTGGAGTGTTTGCGTAGTTTTCTCGACCGCTAAAAGCATCGCGAGCAAGCTCGCTCCCACAGGGGTCTTATGTACGACGAAGATCCCGTGTGGGAGCGAGCTCGCTCGCGATGAGGCCTGAACAGGCAACCAAAATCTTATTTGGACAGAAACCGCATCCCTTCCTCCAACCCCCGCAAGGTCAGCGGATACATCCGGTCTTCCACCAACTCGCGCACGATGTTGGTCGAGGCGGTATAACCCCAGGTGTCCTTGGGGTACGGATTGATCCAGATGAGCTTCTTGTACTTCTCCATGAAGCGCTGCATCCACACATAACCGGCTTCTTCGTTCCAGTGTTCGACGCTGCCGCCGGCCTGGGTGATTTCATAGGGGGCCATGGCGGCGTCACCAATGAAGATCACTTTGTAGTCGGCACCGTACTTGTGCAGCAAATCCTGGGTCGAGGTGCGCTCGGAAGTGCGGCGCAGGTTGTTCTTCCACACCGATTCGTAGACGAAGTTGTGGAAGTAGAAGTACTCCAGGTGCTTGAACTCGGTCTTGCAGGCCGAGAACAGTTCTTCGCAGATTTTCACGTGGGCGTCCATCGAGCCGCCGATGTCGAACAGCAGGAGCAACTTGACGGTGTTGCGTCGCTCCGGGCGCATCTGGATGTTCAACAGGCCGGCGTCCCGGGCGGTGTGGTCGATGGTGCCGTCGATGTCCAGCTCTTCGGCCGCACCCTGGCGGGCGAACTTACGCAGCCGGCGCAGGGCGATCTTGATGTTGCGGGTGCCCAGTTCCACCTGGTCGTCGAGGTTCTTGTACTCGCGCTGGTCCCAGACCTTCACGGCCTTGCCCTGGCGCTTGCCGGCGTCGCCGACCCGAATGCCCTCGGGATTGAAACCACCGGAGCCGAACGGGCTGGTGCCGCCGGTGCCGATCCACTTGTTGCCACCGGCATGGCGTTCCTTCTGTTCTTCCAGGCGCTTCTTGAATTCTTCGATCAGCTTGTCCAGGCCGCCCAGGGACTGGATCTGCGCCCGTTCCTCATCGGTCAGCGAGCGCTCGAATTCCTTGCGCAACCAGTCCTCGGGGATCAGCGCCTGGAGGTGATCGTCGAGTTTCCCCAGGCCGTTGAAGTAGGCGGCGAACGCCCGGTCGAACTTGTCGAAATGCCGTTCGTCCTTCACCAGGATCGCCCGGGACAGGTAATAGAACTCGTCCATGTCGGCGAAGATCACCCGCTGTTTCAGCGCGTTGATCAGGTCCAGCAGTTCACGCACCGACACGGGTACCTTGGCGGCACGCATCTCGTTGAACAGGTTAAGCAGCATGGCAATCGCCCTCGCTCTTGTTGGACGAAGAGGATCAGCGGGTGCCGCGACGGCTCATGAACGCCAGGCGCTCGAGCAGTTGCACGTCCTGCTCGTTCTTGACCAGGGCGCCGGCCAGCGGCGGGATGGCCTTGGTCGGATCACGCTCGCGCAGCACCGCTTCGCCGATGTTGTCGGCCATCAGCAGCTTGAGCCAGTCCACCAGTTCGGAAGTGGAGGGTTTTTTCTTCAGGCCTGGCACCTTGCGCACGTCGAAGAACACGTCCAGCGCTTCGCTGACCAGGTCCTTCTTGATGTCCGGGTAATGCACATCGACGATTTTCTGCAGGGTGACGCGGTCGGGGAAGGCGATGTAGTGGAAGAAGCAGCGGCGCAGGAAGGCGTCCGGCAATTCCTTTTCGTTGTTGGAGGTAATGATGATGATCGGGCGCTGCTTGGCCTTGATGGTTTCGTCGGTCTCGTAGACGTAGAACTCCATCTTGTCGAGTTCCTGCAGCAGGTCGTTGGGGAACTCGATGTCGGCCTTGTCGATTTCGTCGATCAGCAGGATCACCCGCTCCTCGGACTCGAAGGCTTCCCAGAGCTTGCCCTTCTTCAAGTAGTTGCGCACGTCGTGGACCTTGTCCACGCCCAGTTGCGAGTCCCGCAGGCGGCTCACCGCGTCGTACTCGTACAGGCCCTGGTGAGCCTTGGTGGTGGACTTGATGTGCCAGGTGATCAGGCGCGCGCCGAAGGACTCGGCCAGTTGCTCGGCGAGCATGGTCTTGCCGGTGCCCGGTTCGCCCTTGACCAGCAATGGCCGCTCCAGGGTGATGGCGGCGTTCACGGCCAGTTTCAGGTCATCGGTGGCCACGTAGGCGCTGGTGCCTTCGAACTTCATCTGCAATTCCTCGAACGGTGTCGCCGGCCTGGCGAGGCGGGGCGCGCAAAATAGATATCGTGCCCGACTATAACGCGAGGCCCCGCCGACTGTGAACGCAGACGCTGTATTCAGTCTCTGAATGGGGCGTCACATGTTGACTCAGTCTCGGCTGCTTGCCAGTGGGCAATTGGCTGGAATGCATCGGTGGTCATGATCCGCTCTTGGTGGCGAGGGATATCATGGGGCCAAGGCCACAGGCCTATTCGGTCGAAGGCGGTGGCTGTTCATAACGGGCGTTGAACGCCTGGACGAAACCGTTGCGCAGGATCTGCAGGAAGGCTTCGAAGGCGCTGATGTCCTGCTGATGAACGTTGCCGCTGAGTTCCACCCGGGTGGCGAACTGGTTCTTGCGCTGGTTCTTGAGGGCTGTCTCACCCGTGCCGACCAGCGCTTCCCAGACCGAGCGGAAGATGTTCTTGTTCTTGTTTTCCACGTCCTGCTGCCAATCGAACACGTCGACATCACGCAGCAGTGGCTTGATGTAGCCGCGGAGTCGGGCGTTGTCGGCTTCGGCCTCGACCACCAGGTCGCCGTGGCCGGCATTGAAATCGAACTTGCCATAGGCTGCGGCGAAGTCGTTCAGGCGCTTGAGTTCGATGTTCGTGGCCCGTAGGCGGAAATCGAAGTCCTCGAAGTTGCTCAACGGGTCGAAGGTTGCCTGCATTTCCAGGGGCGCATGTTCGGCCACCAGGGCCTTGCCCTCGAAGCGGGCGTCGCGCTTGCCTTCGGTGTCGACCACGTTGGTCAGGTTGTAGAAGCTGGCGTTGACGTCGGTGGCCCGCAGGTTGACCGGTGGCTTGGAGTTGAAATTGCGAAAGGTGACCTTGCCATCCCTGATGCGTACTTCGTTGAAGGTGATGGGCAAGAGTTTGCCCAGTTGCTCGCGCCAGTTGGTGCCCCGGCCGGTCTGGGAGTTCTGCCGGTTGGCTCCGCCGTCGACGAAGTTCACCTCTGGACGGGTGAATTCCACCTCGGCCACCACCGCGTGGTCGTACCACAGCGAGTGCCAGCTCACCGACAGGTCCACCAGCGGTGCGCTGACGAACGGCACCGGGACCTTGCCGTCGACCTTGACGATTTCCAGGCCGTTGATCCGGTAGGCACCGCGCCACAGGGCCAGGTCCACATCGGTGATCTGGCCGCGATAATCGCCCATGTTGGCCAGTTTGTCGTTCAGGTAGTCGCGTACCAGGTACGGCAGGGCGAAATGCAAGGCCACCAGCACCGCGACGAGGGTGGCGAACACCCACAGTGGCCAGCGATATCGACGCTTCATGTCAGTCAGTCTCCAGCGTTTGTTGGGGGAACACCTCCTAATGCCATTGACTGTCGCAACAACGGGAACGTTCGGTGCAACTGGACGCCCATGGGCAACAGGCATACCTTTAAAGGCTTAAATTCTCGCCGCATCAAGGACCCAGCCATGAGTCGTATATTCGCTGACAACGCCCATTCCATCGGCAATACGCCACTGGTACAGATCAACCGCATTGCGCCGCGCGGTGTGACCATCCTGGCCAAGATCGAGGGGCGCAACCCAGGGTATTCGGTCAAGTGCCGGATCGGCGCGAACATGATCTGGGACGCTGAAAGCTCGGGCAAACTCAAGCCGGGCATGACCATCGTCGAACCGACCTCGGGCAACACCGGGATCGGCCTGGCGTTCGTGGCCGCTGCCCGTGGCTACAAGCTGATGCTGACCATGCCGGCCTCCATGAGCATCGAGCGCCGCAAGGTGCTCAAGGCCCTGGGGGCGGAGCTGGTGCTCACCGAACCGGCGAAGGGCATGAAGGGGGCCATCGAGAAGGCCGCCGAGATCCTGGCCAGCGATCCGTCCAAATACTTCATGCCGCAGCAGTTCGATAACCCGGCGAACCCGGCGATCCACGAAAAAACCACTGGCCCGGAAATCTGGAACGACACCGACGGCGCGGTGGATGTGCTGGTGGCGGGCGTGGGCACCGGCGGAACCATTACCGGGGTTTCGCGGTATATCAAGAACACCTGTGGCAAACCGATCTTGTCGGTGGCGGTCGAACCTGAGGTTTCGCCGGTGATTACCCAGGCGATGGCGGGCCATGAAATCAAGCCCAGCCCCCACAAGATCCAGGGAATCGGTGCCGGGTTCGTGCCGAAGAACCTCGACCTGTCGATCGTCGACCTGGTCGAGCGGGTCACTGACGACGAGTCCAAGGCCATGGCCCTGCGCTTGATGCAGGAGGAGGGCATCCTCTGCGGGATTTCCTGTGGTGCGGCGATGGCCGTGGCTGTGCGCCTGGCGGAAAAACCAGAAATGCAGGGCAAGACCATCGTCGTGATCCTGCCGGATTCGGGCGAGCGGTACTTGTCGAGCATGTTGTTCAGTGATTTGTTTACCGAGCAGGAGACTCAGCAGTAACGGTGAATTCACAGGTGTAGCGAGACGCTTTTGTGGCGAGGGAGCTTGCTCCCGCTCGACTGCGAAGCAGGCGCCCGCAATCCAATGCGGCTCGCCAAATCGCAGGGGCGCGCTCCGCACGCCAGCGGGAGCAAGCTCCCTCGCCACAAAAGCCCTCGCCATCGTAGGTTGAATGATTGTTCGATGCGTCAGCCAAGGTTCAGGCGGCGCATGTTAGAAAGTGTTTATTGCGTTTCACTCAACAGAGAATGTTGCGTCAGACGGTTTTTACCCGGGCCTGGAGTGGTTAACATGGCCCTCGGCTACGTCGGGCAGTAGGCGTCGCGTCAGTTGTTTTGGACAAGGAGTTATAAATGACCGTTTCGTTTGTCGCCAAGGCCTCGGTGTTGCTGTTGTTCCTGGGCAGCACGCTGTATGTGCATCTGCGCGGTAAGGCGCGTTTGCCGGTATTGCGCCAGTTCGTCAACCACTCGGCGCTGTTCGCCCCCTACAACGCCTTGATGTACCTGTTCTCCGGCGTGCCCTCGAAGCCTTACCTGGATCGCAGCAAATTCCCCGAGCTGGATGTGCTCAAGGACAACTGGCAAATCATTCGCGACGAGGCCATGCACCTGTTCGACGAGGGTTACATTCGTGCCGCCGAGAAGAATAACGATGCCGGTTTCGGCTCGTTCTTCAAGAAAGGGTGGAAGCGTTTCTACCTCAAGTGGTACGACAAACCGCTGCCGTCGGCCGAGTTGCTCTGCCCCAGGACGGTCGAGCTGGTCAGTCGGATTCCCAACATCCGGGGCGCGATGTTTGCCCTGTTGCCCGGTGGCAGCCATCTGAATCCACATCGAGACCCCTTCGCCGGTTCGTTGCGTTATCACCTGGGGCTGTCCACGCCCAATTCCGATGACTGCCGGATCTTCGTCGACGGTCAGATCTACGCCTGGCGCGACGGCGAAGACGTCATGTTCGATGAGACCTATGTGCACTGGGTCAAGAACGAAACCCCACAGACCCGCGTAATCCTGTTCTGCGATGTCGAGCGGCCCCTGAAAAGCCGGCTGATGACCCGCCTCAACCGCAGCATCAGCGCGTTCCTCGGCCGCGCCACCGCGCCGCAGAACCTGGAGGATGAACACGTCGGCGGCATCAACCGGGCCTATGCCTGGAGCAAGTCGTTCAGTGACGGCATCAGCGGCCAGGTCAAGCAGTTCAAACGCAAGCATCCCAAGGCCTACCGGGTGATGCGGCCGGTGTTGGCGGTGGCGGTGCTGACGGCGCTTGGCTATTGGTTGTTCGTTTAAACATTGCGTAGTCCATCGAGCGCTGGTTATAGTCAGCGCTCTTCGGGTTTTCGAACCCACTCTTCAAGAGATCGGCTCATGTCTGCATCCCCTGTCATCGCGGTCGTGGTTCCAGCGTTCAACGCTGGCGTCGTGCCGTGTGGGAATCAGCAGCCTGCGCAGATCGGTCAATACCCCCCACCTGTCAGTAGCTCATCGGTGTACGCCGTCGTATCACCGCCGGGTGTTGGCATTCAGGGCTGATCGGCAACGGTTGCCATCCCCTGTGTCCGCCCGAAAAAAACTACTGGACTTCAGCTTCGGCTGAGTTGGCTTTTTGCCTGACTACAGGTGGTATCCATGTTTTCCCTTTCCAAAAACGCCTTATTGGCGGCGGCTTCCACGAGCCTGTTCGTTTTGCTGTGGAGCAGCGGGGCGATCTTTTCCAAGCTGGGCCTGGCCCACGCTTCCCCCTTCGCCTTTTTGCTGATCCGTTTTGCCATCGCGCTGTTCGCGTTGGTGCTGTTGATCCCGATGCTCAAGTTCAAGCTGCCCAAGACCGGCAAGCCGATGCTGTACGCGGTGACCACCGGGCTGGTGCTGCTGGGCGCCTATCAGATCTTCTATTTGCTGGCCCTGCAGATGAACGTCACCCCCGGAGTGATGGCGACGCTGATGGGCGTGCAGCCGATCCTGACCGTGGTGCTCATGGAACGTCAGCGTTCCTGGTCGCGGATGTTCGGCCTGGTGCTGGGCTTGGTCGGGTTGGTCATGGTGGTGTACCAGGGCATCGGCCTGGCCGGCATGTCCCTGGCGGGGATGGTGTGCGGGTTGCTGGCACTGGTGAGCATGACGGCCGGTTCCATCATGCAGAAGCGCATCACCGATAACCCACTGGGCACGCTGCCAGTGCAGTACCTGGCCGGGTTGGTGTTGTGTGCGGTGTTCGTGCCGTTCCAGCCGTTTCACTTCGAATACAGCACGGGGTTCTTCGTGCCGGTGTTGTGGATGGCGCTGGTGGTGTCGGTGCTGGCGACGTTGCTGCTGTACCGTTTGATTGCTCGGGGCAACCTGGTGAATGTCACCAGCCTGTTCTACCTGGTGCCGGCGGTGACGGCGATCATGGACTACCTGGTGTTCGGCAACCGGCTGGCGTTGTTGAGCTTGCTGGGGATGGTGCTGATCATCGTGGGGTTGGTGTTTGTGTTTCGTAAGAGTCGCTGACCTTTAGAGGCTCGCTGACTGAACAACCGCTATCGCGAGCAAGCTTTGCTCCCACAGGTCATGTGTAATCCTTGTGGGAGCAGCTTTGCTCCCACAGGTTATATGTAATGCCTGTGGGAGCAGCTTTGCTCCCACAGGTCATATGTAGTCCTTGTGGGAGCAAGGCTTGCCCGCGATGGCCTATTCAGCCACACCGAAGGATTACCGGGCAGATGCTTCAGCCGGTTTCACCACCCCAGGTTTCAACACCAACCACAACGCCGCCGCAATCAACACCCCGCCATACAAATGCGCCATCCCCAACGGCTCGTCCAGCAGCAACGCCCCCCACAACACGCCGAACGGCGGGATCAGGAACGTCACGGTCATGGATTTGACCGGGCCGATGGAGCTGAGCAGGCGGAAGTAAAGAATGTACGCCAGCGCGGTGCACACCAGTCCCAGACCCAGCAGGGACAACCAGACGCTCCAGCCCCCCCAGCTGGCCGGCGGCTGGCTGATGACGCTGTAACCAAACAGCGGCAGCAAGAACACCGTGGCACCGAACATGCTGCCCAGGGCCGAGAGGCGGCTGTCCAGGCCTCCTTGGTGATCGAGCCAGCGCCGGGTGAGGAAACCGGCAAAGCCGTAGCAGGTCGTGGCCAGCAGGCAGGCGAGGGCGCCCATCAACAGTTGCAGGTCGAAGGCCACCGGGCCGGCGCGGGTCAGGATGCCAACGCCGAGCAGCCCGAGGAAGACACCGCTGACCTTGGCCAGGGTCAGTTGTTCGCTGAAGAACAAGCCGCCGATCAATACCCCCATCAATGGCGTGGTGGCATTGAAAATCGCCGAATAACCGGCCGGCAGCACCTGGGCCGCCAGGGAATAAAACGTGGCCGGAATACCCGAGTTGATCAGGCCCAGAACCATCACGACTTTGAGCTTGCCGCGAAAATTCCAGTTGACGCGCATCAGGGCCAGGATCACCAGCAGCCCGACGAAGGCGATGGACACGCGAAAGAATGCAGTGGGGAGGGTGCCAATGACGGGGGCGATGATGCGCATGAACAGGAAGCTGGCCCCCCAGATGGCGGCCAATGACAGTAAACGCAGGATATCGACGAGGTTCACGAGCCACTCCTTCCTTGATGGGGTGGCAAGTGTCGCCGTCCTGCATAGCGATGGCAATGGTTGCGTTGGCGCGTGATTGGCCTCTAAGCTCAGTCGCCAATAACAAGCATGACCCGCCGAGGTTTACCCTATGCTGCAGCCATGGCCCGCCCTCGAAATCGCCCGTTCGATCCTCGACGGCTTCGACGATTATCGTGAGCATTTCCGGCAGATCACCGACGGCGCCCGCGCCCGGTTCGAGCAGGCCCTGTGGCTGGAGGCCCAAGCGGCGTCGGCGGCGCGGATCAATTTGTATGAAGAAAAAGTCTTCGAAACCGTCGCCAGGCTGCACAAGGCCTTCGATGACGAAACACTGATGGATGTGGGCTGCTGGCCGCTGGTCAAAAGCGCCTACATCAGCCTGATCGACCTGCGTTTCGACGATGAACTGTCGGAAACCTGGTACAACTCGATCTTCTGCGGGCTGTTCAGCCACGACCTGATCAGCGACGGCACCATGTTCATCCACACCACCCGCCCCAGCCTGCGCCGGGCCCGTGCCGCCCAGACCCGCACCTACAAGCCCCAGGGGCAGTTGGACCGGATGCTGGCCAGCGTGTTCGCCGATTACCGGTTCAGCGAGGACTACGGCGACCTGCCAGGCGACCTGCAGCGCCTCGAGACGCAGTTGCGCGAGAACCTGCCGGACTGGGTCTGCAAGGACCCGGAACTGACGGTGGAGCTGTTTTCCTCGGTGCTCTACCGCAACAAGGGCGCCTACCTGGTGGGCCGGATCTTTACCCGCGACGACCAATGGCCGCTGGTGATCCCGCTGCTGCACCGTGAGGGCCGGGGTATCCAGATCGATGCGCTGATCACCGACGAGGCGCAGGTGTCGATCATCTTCTCGTTCACCCGCTCGTACTTCATGGTGGACGTGCCGGTGCCGGCGGAATTCATCGGCTTTCTCAAGCGCATCCTGCCGGGCAAGCACATCGCCGAGTTGTACACCTCCATCGGTTTCTACAAGCACGGCAAGTCCGAGTTCTACCGGGCGCTGATCAACCACCTGGCGAACACCGACGACCAGTTCATCATGGCCCCCGGCGTGCGCGGGATGGTCATGAGCGTGTTCACCCTGCCGGGCTTCAACACGGTGTTCAAGATCATCAAGGACCGCTTCTCGCCGTCGAAAAACGTCGACCGGGCCACGGTGATCGAGAAGTACCGACTGGTGAAAAGCGTCGACCGGGTCGGGCGCATGGCCGATACCCAGGAGTTCGCCGATTTCCGCTTTCCCCTGAGCAAATTCGAGCCGGCCTGCCTGGAGGAACTGTTGGAAGTAGCACCTTCCACGGTGTCGGTGGAAGGCGAGACGGTGCTGATCCGGCACTGCTGGACCGAACGCCGGATGACGCCCCTGAATCTTTACCTGGAAAACGCCAACCCGGACCAGGTGCGCGAGGCGCTGGAAGACTACGGTCTGGCGATCAAGCAACTGGCGGCGGCCAATATCTTCCCCGGCGACATGCTGCTCAAGAACTTCGGCGTGACCCGCCACGGTCGCGTGGTGTTCTATGACTACGATGAAATCTGCTTCCTCACCGAAGCCAATTTCCGCCACATCCCCGAGCCCCGTACCCCGGAAGATGAAATGGCCTCCGAGCCCTGGTATTCCATCGGGCCGCTGGATGTGTTCCCCGAAGAATTCCCCCCGTTCCTGTTCGCCGACGCCGGGCAGCGCAAGCTGTTCGACCAGTTGCACGGCGAGCTGTACAACGCCGACTACTGGAAAAGCCTGCAAGAGGCGATCCGGGCGGGGAAGGTGATCGATGTGTTCCCGTATCGGCGTAAAGACCTGGACAACGAATAAGCGCCAAGCTCCCTCGCCACAAGCAGCCTTGACGCAAATCCCCTGTGGGAGCGAGCTTGCTCGCGATAGCGGTGTATCAGTCGACATCAACGCAGGCTGAACCACCGCTATCGCGAGCAAGCTCGCTCCCACAAGGGGGTGGCGCTGGGCTGCTTTGCGTGTTCGGCGCAATGGCTGCAAATCTGCGACAATCCGCCCCCTGCACAAACCGACGACCCTTGCGTACCTGATGACTGACCAAGCCCCCGCTATCGACAAGCTGCTGAAAAACCTCGACCACGCCATGCTCGCCGACCGTCACCGGTTGCGGCGCCAGTTGCTCGAGCTGCGCAAGACGCCCGACGAGGCCAAGCTGACCCAGTGGGTGGCGCGCATGCAGGCGTCGTGCGACCAGGTGCTGGCGCGCAAGGCGAGCCTGCCGGTGATCCGCTATGACGACAATCTGCCGATCGCCGCCAAGCGCGACGAAATCAAGGAGGCATTGCTCAAGCATCAGGTGCTGATCATCGCCGGCGAAACCGGGTCGGGCAAAACCACACAGTTGCCGAAGATCTGCCTGGAAATCGGTCGCGGCCAGTACGGCTTGATCGGCCACACCCAGCCGCGCCGGATTGCCGCCCGCAGCGTCGCAAGCCGTGTCGCCGAAGAACTGGCCACGCCGTTGGGGGCGTTGGTGGGGTATCAGGTGCGCTTCGAGGACCAGAGCGACGCCAACACCCTGATCAAGCTGATGACCGATGGCATCCTGCTGGCCGAGACCCAGAACGACCGCTACCTCGAGCGCTACGACACGATCATCGTCGACGAAGCTCACGAACGCAGCCTGAACATCGATTTCCTGCTCGGCTACCTCAAGACCCTGCTGCCGCGTCGCCCAGACCTTAAAGTGATCATCACCTCGGCGACCATCGACCTGGAGCGTTTCTCCAAGCACTTCGATGACGCGCCCATCGTGGAAGTCTCGGGCCGCACCTTCCCGGTGGACACCTGGTATCGCCCGCTGACCCTGGAGCAGGACGAGGAAGGCAACCGGGTCGAGGACGACTTGACCGTCGACCAGGCGATCCTCGCCACCCTCGATGAAATCGCCGCCTACGAGCGCAGCGAGCGCCGCAGTCCTGGGGATGTGCTGGTGTTCCTGCCGGGCGAGCGGGAGATTCGCGACGCCGCGGAGATGCTGCGCAAGGCCCAGCTCAAGCACACCGAGATCCTGCCGCTGTATGCGCGTTTATCGCCGGCCGAACAGCAGCGGATCTTCCAGTCCCACCCGGGCCGTCGCGTGGTGCTGGCGACCAACGTCGCCGAAACCTCGCTGACCGTGCCGGGTATCCGCTACGTGATCGACAGCGGTACCGCGCGCATCAGCCGCTACAGCTATCGGGCCAAGGTCCAGCGCTTGCCCATCGAGGCTATTTCCCAGGCCAGCGCCAACCAGCGCAAAGGCCGTTGCGGGCGGGTCGAGCCGGGGATTTGCGTGCGGTTGTACAGCGAGGAAGATTTTCTTGGGCGGCCGGAGTTCACCGATCCCGAGATCCTGCGCACCAACCTGGCGGCGGTGATTCTGCAGATGCTGCACCTGCGCCTCGGCGAGATCACCGACTTCCCGTTCATCGAGCCGCCGGACGGCAAGGCCATCAGCGACGGTTTCAACCTGCTGCAAGAGCTCTCGGCGGTGGACCGCAACAGTCAGCTGACCCCGCTCGGTCGGCAGTTGGCGCGCTTGCCGGTGGACCCGCGCATGGGCCGCATGCTGCTGGAAGCAGCGAAGCTGGGCAGCTTGCAGGAAGTGCTGATCGTCGCCAGCGCCATGTCGATCCAGGACCCGCGCGAGCGTCCGCCGGAGCGCCAACAGGCGGCCGACCAGGCCCACGCCCAGTGGAAGGATCCGGATTCGGACTTCGCCGGGCTGGTCAACCTGTGGCGCGGTTTCGAAGAGCAGCGCCAGGCCTTGACTGCCAGTCCGCTGCGCAACTGGTGCCGCAAGAATTTCCTCAATTACCTGCGTCTGCGCGAATGGCGTGATTCCCATCGCCAGTTAAGCCTGATCTGCCGCGACATGCAGTTGAGCCTCAATAAGGAGTCGGCCGACTACCCGAAGCTGCACAAAGCGGTGCTCTCGGGCTTGCTCAGTCAGATCGGCCAGAAAACCGAAGACGGTGACTACCTCGGTGCCCGTCAGCGGCGCTTCTGGATTCATCCGTCGTCGGGCCTGGGCAAGAAGCGTCCGCAGTGGCTGATGACCGCCGAACTGGTGGAAACCACCAAGTTGTACGCGCGCATGGTGGCCAAGATCGAGCCGGACTGGATCGAGCCGCTGGCCGGGCACCTGATCAAGAAAAACCACTTCGAACCCCATTGGGAGAAGAAGCGCGGGCAAGTGGTGGCCTATGAGCAGATCACCTTGTTCGGGCTCATAGTCGTCGGTCGGCGGCCAGTGCACTACGGTCCAGTGGACCCGGTGGTGTCCCGTGAGCTGTTCATTCGCGAGGCGCTGGTACGTGGCGAGATCCAGTCCAAGGCCAAATGCCTGGGCGCCAATACCCGCTTGCTGGAGCAACTCGACGAACTGGAAGCCAAGGCCCGTCGCCGCGACATCCTGGCGGACGAGGAAACCCTGTTCGCGTTCTACGACGCCCGTTTGCCGGCCGAGATCCACCAGACCGCGACGTTCGACAGTTGGTACCGGATCAACAGCCAGAAAGACCCGCAATTGCTGATCATGCGCGAGGAAGATGTGTTGGCCCGCGAGGCCAGCGAGGTCACCGCCACGCAGTACCCCGACACCTTGCGTGTCGGTGACCTGACCTTGCCGTTGAGCTATCACTTCGAGCCCAACCATCCCCGCGACGGCGTGACCTTGCGTGTGCCGGCGCCGTTGTTGCCGATGCTGCCGCCGGAACGCCTGGAATGGCTGGTGCCGGGGATGATCGAGGCCAAGTGCATCGCCCTGGTGCGCAACCTGCCCAAGGCCTTGCGCAAGAACTTCGTGCCGGTACCTGACTTCGTCAAGGCGGCGCTGCAACGTATCACCTTCGCCGAGGGCTCGTTGCCGCAGTCCCTGGGCCGTGAGCTGCTGCGCATGACCGGGGCGCGGGTCAGCGACGAAGCCTGGGCCGAAGCGGCCCAGCAGGTGGAAAGCCATCTGCGCATGAACCTGGAAATCGTTGACGGCCAGGGCAAGTTCCTCGGCGAGGGCCGCGACCTGGCCGAGCTGACAGCACGCTTTGCCGAGGCCAGCCAGGCGGCCTTGGCCGTGCCGCAAACGGCAAAAAGCCAGGAACCGGTGGAGGCGAAGATCTTCGCGCCGGTGGCCGAGAAAACCCAGCAGAAGATCGCCGGGCTGTCGATGACGGTCTATCCGGCGCTGGTGGAAGAGGGCGGCGTGGTCAAGGAAGGGCGTTTCCCGACCCCGGCCGAAGCCGAATTCCAGCATCGCCGCGCCTTGCAGCGTTTGCTCATGCAGCAATTGGCCGAATCGGCCAAGTTCCTGCGTGGCAAGCTGCCGGGGCTGACGGAGTTGGGCCTGCTGTACCGCGACTTGGGCCGCATCGACGGCCTGGTGGAAGATATCCTGCTCGCCAGCCTCGACAGCTGTGTGCTCGAAGGTGAAGCGAGCCTGCCCCGCGACGGCGCCGCCTTGGCTGCCCTGGCCGAGCGCAAGCGCGGCGGCTGGACCGAACACGCCGAACGCCTGGCGAAGCTGACCCTGGACATCCTCAAGCTCTGGCATGGCCTGCAAAAACGCTTCAAGGGCAAGATCGACCTGGCCCAGGCCGTGGCGCTGAACGACATCAAGCAGCAGCTCAGTCACCTGGTGTACCCGGGCTTCGTGCGGGAAACCCCGCATCAGTGGCTCAAGGAGCTGCCGCGCTACCTCAAGGCCATCGAGCAACGCTTCGAGAAGCTGGGCAGCCAGGTGCAGAAAGACCGGGTCTGGAGCGGCGAACTGTCGAACCTCTGGGCCCAATACCAGGCCCGCGCCAGCAAACACGCCCAGGAAGGCAAGCGCGACCCGCAACTGGAGTTGTACCGTTGGTGGCTGGAGGAATACCGAGTGTCGTTGTTCGCCCAGCAACTGGGTACCAAAGTGCCGATTTCCGACAAGCGCCTGGGCAAGCAGTGGGGGCTGGTGGAGGGTTGATGGCCAAGGCCACCAAACCCTTGTGGGAGCGAGCTTGCTCGCGATAGCGGTTGATCAGTCAACATCAGTGCAGGCTGAACCCCCGCTATCGCGAGCAAGCTCGCTCCCACAGGTTTTGTGTCGTAAGTCAGGGAGAATGGGCCAAACCCCCGCGTTTATGGCAAACTTCGCGCCTATAAATGCCGGTTCCGTGGTTTTGAGCTTCAAGGCCACGGGCGGATCCGGAATAAAGCGATGCCAGGGCTGCTTCCCCGGATGGGAAAAGTCCCTTTGTGTATTGGTACGTCGGTGCCAATACTTTCTGCCTGAACAGATCAGAGACACGACCCATGCATAACGTCGTCATCAGCGGCACCGGCCTGTACACCCCGGCCAACAGCATCTCCAACGAAGAGCTGGTGCAATCTTTCAATACCTATGTCGCGCAATTCAACGCTGACAACGCCGATGCCATCGAGCGGGGTGAAGTCGAGGCATTGACCGAATCCAACGCTGCGTTCATCGAAAAGGCCTCGGGCATCAAGAGCCGCTTTGTCATGGACAAGGACGGCATTCTCGATCCGCAACGCATGACCCCACGCCTGCCCGAGCGCTCCAACGACGAGTGGTCGGTGCTCTGCGAAATGGCCATCGGCGCTGCGAAACAGGCCCTGGAGCGCGCCGGCCGCACGGTCGCCGACATCGACGGGGTCATCGTCGCCTGTTCCAACCTGCAGCGTGCCTACCCGGCCATCGCCATCGAAGTCCAGGAAGCCCTGGGCATCGAAGGTTTCGGTTTCGACATGAACGTGGCCTGTTCCTCGGCGACCTTCGGTATCCAGGCCGCGGCCAACAGTGTGCAACTGGGTCAGGCCCGGGCGATCCTGATGGTCAACCCGGAAGTGTGCACCGGCCACTTGAACTTCCGCGACCGCGATAGCCACTTCATCTTCGGCGACGCGGCCACTGCCGTGATCATCGAGCGGGCGGACCTGGCGACCTCGCCGTACCAGTTCGACGTGGTCAGCACCAAGCTGCTCACCAAGTTCTCCAACAACATCCGCAACAACTTCGGTTTCCTCAACCGCGCCGCGCAAGAGGGCATCGGCAGCCGCGACAAGCTGTTCGTCCAGGAAGGCCGCAAGGTGTTCCGCGACGTTTGCCCGATGGTGGCCGAACTGATCGGTACCCATCTGGAAGAAAACCAACTGAACGTTGGCGACGTGAAACGCTTCTGGCTGCACCAGGCCAACTTGAGCATGAACCACCTGATCGTGCGCAAACTGCTGGGACGTGAAGCCACCGAGGCGGAAGCCCCCGTGATCCTCGACCGCTACGCCAACACCAGTTCGGCCGGTTCGGTGATTGCATTCCACAAATACCAGGATGACCTGCCCAGCGGCTCGGTTGCCGTCCTCAGCTCGTTCGGTGCCGGTTATTCGATTGGCAGCGTGATTTTGCGTAAGCATTGATCTGGTCTGGCTCAGCTTTGATCTGTGCCTTTTCAGTTTCTATCTGGGTTGGTTCAGCTTTTGTGGCGAGGGAGCTTGCTCCCGCTGGGCTGCGCAGCGGCCCCAGGATTTTGCGGTTGCTGCGCAACCGAGCGGGAGCAAGCTCCCTCGCCACAGAAAAATCATCAGTCCTTCCAGGCAATGGGGTGTTGAATGACGGTCACCGACGACACCCTCCTGCTCCAACGCCTCCTGGCCGGTGAGCAGCAGGCCTACAGGGAGCTGGTCAGCGCCTACCAGAGCCCGATGCGTGCCGTGGCCTATGCCATTGTCGGCAGTCGCCATGTCGACGAAGTGGTGCAGGACGCCTGGTTGTCCGTGGTGCGCAATCTCAGTGGTTTCCAGGGGCGTTCCAGCCTCAAGACCTGGCTGTTGACCATCACGGCCAACGCCGCCAAGGGGCGCTACAAGCAGAACCGCCGGGAAGTGCTGCTCGATGACCTCCCGGCCCCCCACGGCACTCTCGGCGATGACCGTTTCGCCGCGGACGGCCATTGGCTGCTGGCGCCGTTCGCCTGGCACCAGGACACGCCCGAAGCGTTGCTCACGATGAGTGAATTGCGTGATTGCCTGGAGCACACGTTGCTCAGCCTGTCGGAGCTGCAAGGCAGCGTACTGACCCTGCGGGAACAGCAAGACCTGGAGTTGGACGAAATCTGTAATCTGTTGGGTATCTCGCTCTCCAATGTCCGTGTGCTGTTGCATCGTGCCCGACTGAAGGTCTTCGCGACTGTTGAACATTTCGAGGAAACCGGCGAATGCTGACCTGCAAGGAACAAGTGGCGCGCTCCAGCGATTTTCTCGATGGACAATTGAGCTTTCGTGAGCGCCTGATGGTGCGTCATCACCTGATGTTCTGCCCCAATTGCCGACGCTTCATCCGTCAGATGCGCCTGATGCAGGCGACCCTCAAAAAACTGCCGCAACCCCCGATCCCCGACCTGGACCAGCTCGCCGAGAAACTCGCCGCCGAGCGTCGCAAAAACATCCGCTGACACCTGAGACACCACCCACCCTTGTGGGAGCGAGCTTGCTCGCGATGGCGGTATGTCAGTGAAAGATTTGTTGCCTGATACGCCGCCATCGCGAGCAAGCTCGCTCCCACAAGGGGCTTGCCCATGTGCTGGTTATTCCCATTCGAAGTAAAAAGTTCCGCTGTCATAAAATCTTTATGTGATAGCAACTCGCCTGACACAACCGGTCGCCAACATCCCCTCCCAACACCAGCGGGCCCAGTTCCGCGTGTTTTCTAACGCATAGACTACCAACAGGGGAATTCTTCGATGATCCGTAAGCACTTCGCAGGTGTTGCCGCCAGCGCACTGGCAATGGCAGTAACCGCCCAGGCTTTCGCCGGCACCGTCACCACCGATGGCGCCGATATCGTGGTCAAAACCAAGGGCGGCCTCGAGGTCGCTACCACTGACAAAGAGTTCAGCTTCAAGCTCGGCGGTCGTTTGCAGGCTGACTACAGCCAGTTCGATGGCATCTACACCGACAACGGCAAATCGGCCGATGCCGCTTACATCCGCCGCGCGTTCCTGGAACTGTCCGGCGTGCTGTACACGGATTGGGCCTACACCATCAACTACGACATGTCCCACAACAGTGGCGACTCCGATAACGGCTACTTCGACGAAGCGTCCCTGGCCTACAACGGCTTCAAGCCCGTGTCGATCAAGGTCGGTCGCTTCGACCCCGACTTCGGCCTGGAAAAAGCCACCAGCTCCAAGTGGGTGACCGCGCCCGAGCGTAACGCTGCCTACGACCTGATCGACTGGGCCAACAGCCACCAGAACGGCCTGGGCATCCAGGCCTCCAGCACCTTCGCCGATTCGTTCTATGCCTCGGCCGGCGTGTTCAGCAAGGACACCGACGACACCGACGGCGACAGCGTCAAGCAAGTCAACGGTCGCTTCGTCTTCGCTCCGATGCACGAAGCTGGCAACGTGCTGCACTTCGGTCTGAACGTAGCCTCCCGTGACGTTTCGGACACCGCGTTCGATGCACGTTATCGCTCCCGCCTGGGCATGCGTGGCGTTGAAACCCTGGGTGGCAACGATGCCGGTCCCAACGGCAACCGTCCGGTCCTGGGCGGCGCCAACAACTCGCCGGCCGGTTCGTACGACACTGACACCGCCTTCGGCCTGGAAGCCGCTTTCGCCATGGGGCCAGCGTCGATCCAGGGTGAATACATCTCCCGCAAGACCAAGGCTGACAGCGACGCCTTCGAAGACCTCAAAGGCCATGGCTTCTACGTCCAGGGTGCCTACACCATCACCGGTGAGTCCCGTGGCTATAAGGTCGGCAAGTTTGACGCGATCAAGCCTCAGAACAAATCCATCGGCGCCTGGGAAGTGTTCTACCGCTTCGACAGCATGACCGTCGAAGACGACAACATCACCACTGCCTCGGCGACCCGTGAAGTGGGCGATGCCGAAGCCAAGGTGCACAACCTGGGCGTGAACTGGTACGCCAACGAAGCGGTGAAAATCACCGGTGCCTACGTCAAGGCCAAGACCGACAAAGTCACCAACGCCAATGGCGATGACGATGGCGACGGTTTTGTTGTCCGTGCCCAGTACGTGTTCTGAATCGCGCTGACTTGATACAGCGCTTTTTCTTCATCCGTTAATGCTCCTTTTCAACCCCGCCCCTGGCGGGGTTTTTTTATGTGCGCTCGGTCAGGATCGGCGATACTCGCTCCATCCGTCGTCTGGCTCTCGAGGAATCGCATGCCGCTTCACGTCTTGGACAGCCTGTCCGCCATCGCGCCGCACGAGTGGGACGCGTTGGTGCCCGCCAACCAGCCTTTCCTGCGCCATGCCTTCCTCGGCACCCTGGAAGACAGCGCCAGCCTGGGTCCGCAATCCGGTTGGCAAGCCGAGCATTTGTTGCACATTGAAAACGGTCAGCTGTTGGCGGCCTTGCCCAGTTACCGCAAGTGGCATTCCTACGGTGAATACGTGTTCGACCACGGCTGGGCCGACGCTTGCGCCCGCGCCGGCATCGATTACTACCCCAAGCTGTTGACGGCGGTACCGTTCAGCCCGGTCAGTGGTCCGCGACTGTTGGCGGCGCGGGTGGAGGACGGTCTGGAGTTGCTGGACAGCGTGCCCGGATACCTGGAAATCGAAGGGCTTTCCAGTGCCCACATCAACTTCACCGATGCCTTCACCGACGCGGCACTTGCCGGGCAAGAAGGCTGGCTGCAGCGGATCGGCTGCCAGTATCACTGGCAAAATCGCGGTTATCGCGACTTCCAGGATTTTCTCGATGCCCTCAGTTCCCGCAAGCGCAAGCAGATGCGCAAGGAGCGCGAACAAGTGGCGGGGCAGGGCATCGCGTTCGACTGGCTCGAAGGTCATCAGTTGGACGAGGCACAGTGGGATTTTGTCTACGCCTGTTACGCCAACACCTACGCGATACGACGGCAGGCGCCCTACTTGACCCGGACATTCTTCAGCCTGCTGGCCGAACGCATGCCCGAGGCCATTCGTGTGGTGCTGGCCAAGCAAGGTTCACGGCCGGTGGCGATGGCGTTCAGCCTGGTGGGCGGCGACAGTTTCTATGGACGGTACTGGGGCTGCCTGGCGGAGTTCGACCGGCTGCACTTCGAGACCTGTTTCTATCAAGGCATGGACTACGCGATTGCCCATGGCTTGCAGCGCTTCGATGCCGGCGCCCAGGGTGAGCACAAGTTGATTCGCGGGTTCGAGCCAGTGATTACCCGCTCATGGCATTACTTGCGTCATCCGGGGTTGAAAGCGGCGGTGGCGGATTTTCTCGTGCGCGAGCAGGAGGGGGTTCTGGCGTACGCCGAAGAGGCCAGGACGGCACTGCCATATCGGCAGGGTTGATATCCCAAGGCTGATACCAAACCCCGTGGGAGCAAAGCTTGCTCGCGATGAGGTCGGCGCAATCCTTTATAGATCGAGTCGCCTGTTTCGCGAGCAAGCTTTGCTCCCACAGCCCAGTGCTGCGGACTGTTTGATCTATTCAATCGATCCCCACGAACCCACCCGTCTGATGCTGCCACAGCCGCGCATACAACCCACCGTGGGCGAGCAATTCGGTATGGCTGCCGGTTTCGGCGATGCGGCCATTTTCCAGCACCACCAATCGGTCCATCCGGGCGATGGTGGAGAGGCGGTGGGCGATGGCGATCACCGTCTTGCCTTGCATCAGGGTCTCGAGGCTTTCCTGGATCGCCGCCTCGACTTCCGAGTCCAGTGCTGACGTCGCTTCGTCCATGATCAGAATCGGTGCGTCCTTGAGCAGCACGCGTGCGATAGCGATGCGCTGGCGCTGGCCGCCGGACAGTTTCACCCCGCGCTCACCCACATGGGCATCGAAGCCGGTGCGGCCTTCGGCGTCCGACAGCAATGGGATGAATTCATCGGCCCGGGCCTTGTGCACGGCTTCCCAGAGTTGCGCATCGGTGGCGTCGGGTTTGCCGTAGAGCAGGTTGTCGCGAATCGAGCGATGCAGCAGCGAGGTGTCCTGGGTGATCATGCCGATGCGTTCGCGCAGGCTTTCCTGGCCGACTTCGGCGATGTCCTGGCCGTCGATGAGGATGTGCCCGCCTTGCACGTCATAGAGGCGCAGCAGCAGGTTCACCAAGGTGGATTTACCCGCGCCGGACGGGCCGATCAGGCCGATTTTCTCGCCAGGCTCGATGGTCAGGTTGAGGTCGCCGATGACCCCGCTTTTCTTGCCATAGTGGAAGTCCACATGCTCGAAACGCACTTCGCCCCGGGCCACCGCCAGGGGCTTGGCCTGGTCGCGGTCGGTGACGCTGACCGGCTGGGCGATGGTCTGCAGGCCGTCCTGGACCATGCCGATGTTTTCGAAGATGCCGTTGACCACCCACATGATCCAACCGGACATGTTGACGATGCGGATCACCAGCCCGGTCGCCAGGGCAATGGCGCCCACGCTGATCAGCGACTGGGTCCAGAGCCACAGGGCCAGCGCGGTGGTACCGACGATCAGCAGCCCGTTCATGCTGGTGATGACCACGTCCATGCTGGTCACCACGCGGCCGGCCAACTGGGCTTTTTCGGTCTGCTCCTGGATGGCTTCGCGGGCGTATTGCTGTTCGAAATTGGTATGGGCGAACAGCTTCAGGGTGGTGATGTTGGTGTAGCCGTCGACGATCCGTCCCATGAGTTTGGAGCGGGCATCGGACGACACCACCGAGCGCTCCTTGACCCGTGGCACGAAATAGCAGAGTGCGCCGATGTAGGCGGCAATCCACATCAGCAGCGGGATCATCAGGCGCCAGTCGGCTTCGGCGAACAGCACCAGGGAACTGACGGCGTAGATCAGCACGTGCCACAGGGCATCCACTGCCTGGACCGCCGAGTCGCGCAGGGAGTTGCCGGTTTGCATGATGCGCTGGGCGATGCGCCCGGCGAAATCGTTCTGGAAGAAATTCAGGCTCTGCTTGAGCACGTAGCTGTGGTTCTGCCAGCGGATCAGGCTGGTCATGCCGGGGCTCAGGGTCTGGTGCACCAGCAGGTCATGCAGGGCCACGAAGATCGGCCGGAAGACCAGCGCCACCACGGCCATCCAGGCCAGCTCCAGGCCATGGACCTTGAAGAAGTCCACATTGGGCGTGCCTTGGGTCAGGTCGATGATGCGGCTCAGGTAGCTGAACAGCGCCACTTCGATCAGCGCGCCGATCAGGCCCACCACCAGCAGCACCACGAAGCTGGGCCAGACCTGTTTCAGATAATAGGTGTAGAAGGGCAGGACGCGGTTCGGCGGGGCCGAGCTCGGGGCGTCGCGGAAGATGTCGATCAGTGTTTCGAAGCGGCGAAAAACCATCTGTAAATGCCCTGGCAGGGGCTCTCCTTTTTGCTAATGGGCGGTGCGGGATGACCGCGCCGCCCAGGCTTGCCGTGTGCCGCTTCAGTCGATGCGCTTGGCCGACTTGATGAGCACAGGGTCGATCGGCACGTTTTGCATGCCTTGCTTGGTGGTGGTCTGGGAGTTGACGATGATGTCCACCACGTCCATGCCCTTGACCACCTTGGCGAACACTGCGTAGCCGGCGTCACGGCCCGGATCGAGGAAGGCGTTGTCGGCCACGTTGATGAAGAACTGGCTGGTGGCCGAGTCCGGGTTGGACGTGCGCGCCATCGACAAGGTGCCGCGAACGTTGTGCAGGCCATTGCTGGCTTCGTTCTTGATCGGTGCCTTGGTGTCTTTCTGTTGCATCTGTGCGGTAAAGCCGCCGCCCTGGGCCATGAAGCCCGGGATCACGCGGTGGAAAATCGTGTTGTTGTAGAAACCACTGTCCACGTACTCAAGGAAGTTCTTGGTACTGATGGGGGCCTTGACCGGGTCCAGTTCGATTTCGATCTGGCCGTTGGTGGTTTCCAGCAATACATGGGGGGCCTTGGCGGGCGTGGCGGCCATCAGGTTGGCGGCAAACAATGCGGTGCCGGCGGCGAGGGCGATTTTTTTCAGCATGGGGTCAGAGATCCTGAGTGGTGGAATCGGTTGCGGTCAAAAAGTCGAGCAGGGTTTGGTTGAAGCGTTCGGGTTGATCCAGCGGGGTAGCGTGCCGTGAATCGGCGATGACCACCAGATGCGCATTGGGCAGCCGCTTTACATAGGCTTCTTTCAGCGCCACCGGGGTGTAGTCGTGGTCGGCGCAGATGACGAGGGTTGGACAGGCGACCTGTGAAAGTCGTTCCTGAACGCCCCACCCCACGATTGCATCGAAGCTGGCGAGATAAGCACGTTTGTCGTTCTTTGCCCAGCGCCGGGCCATTTCCAGGCGTAACTCGGTTTGCTCGGGCTTGGGAAACAGCTTGGCGCCCAGGGCCTTGCCGATAGTTTCCAGGCTGAGCAGGCGCATCAGGCTCCAGCGCTTGAACCATTGCCAGCAATCATCGGGCGTGCGGACTTTGACTTCGGGAGCACTGTTGACGATGCACAGGCTCCTGACCCGTTCGGGCTCATCCACCGCCAATTGGAAACAGATCATGCCGCCCATGGACCAGCCCACCAAATGCACCGGGCCCAGGTCCAGGTGATCGATCAGGGCGCTCAGGTCGGCACTGAAACCTTTGATGCTGTAGCGCTCGCGGGGTTTGTCGGAGCGGCCATGACCGCGCACATCCATCACGATCAGGCGGTAGCGGGCGGACAATGCCGGGATCTGCTTTTCCCAGTCGCGGGTGCTGGAGCCCAGCCCATGGACCAGCACCAAGGGCGTGCCGTGGCCGTATTCCTCGTAGTGCAGGTCGCATCCTTCGTGTGCAAAATAGGCCATCGGCGAAATCCTTGTCAGGCTTGTTCAGGGGCGGCGAACGGCGCATCCAGCGGCGCGGTGTCGAAGGTGCGCAGCAATTCGATCAGGATTTGCGTGGCCGGGCCCAGGGGTTTTTCCTTGTTCGAGAAAAGATAGAAGGTCGAGTTGCGGCTGCCTCCCTGCTCCAAGGGTAGACGCTTGAGCACGCCTTCCTTGAGTTCCCGTTCGATCATGTGCCGGGGCAGCCAGGCGAAGCCCAGGCCGCTGCCGACAAAACTCGCGGCGGTGGCCAGGCTGCCCACGGTCCAGCGCTGTTCGGCGCCGAGCCAACCGACGTCGCGAGGCTGCTGGCGGCCGGAGTCGCGGATGACCACTTGCAACTGGCTTTCCAGGTCCTGGAAGTTCAGCTCGCGATTGAGGCGGTGCAGGGCATGCTCGGGATGGGCCACCGCGATGAACTCCACGTCGCTCAATTCCGCACCCAGGTAACCGGGAATGCTGAAGCCGCTGATGGCCAGGTCGGCCACGCCTTCGAGCAGCACTTCTTCGACACCCGACAACACTTCTTCGCGCAGCCGCACCCGGCAGCCACGGCTTTGCGGCATGAAAGCGGTCAAGGCGCGAACGAGGCGGGCGTTGGGGTAGGCCGCGTCGACCACCAGGCGCACTTCCGCTTCCCAGCCTTGCTCCATGTGGTGGGCCAGGTCTTCCAGTTGGCTGGCCTGTTTCACCAGTTGCCGCGAGCGGCGCAGCAGCACCCCGCCGGCTTCGGTCAACACGGCCTTGCGTCCATCGATGCGCAGCAACGGCACACCGAGTTGGTCCTGCATGCGGGCCACGGTGTAGCTCACGGATGACTGGGAGCGATGCAGCACTTCGGCGGCCTGGGCGAAACCGCCGTGGTCGACCACCGCCTGCAAGGTGCGCCATTGATCCAGGGTCACGCGGGGCGCTTTCATATCGGGCTCCTCTTGTCCTAAGCTGGCGGTCCCTTGGTGGAGACTGCCGAATGAAGAAAATCTGTTGTGTGGTGCTGGCCTTGCTGCCACTGACTGCGTTTGCCTACCCGATCGATGTGGAAAAACACCTCAACGGCCTGAGCATCGACTACACCGCCTATGACACCGATGCCGACATCGGCTCTATCCAGGTCAACAACTACGGCAGCACCGACGCGGCCTGCACCGTGGTGTTCAACAACGGTCCCGAGGCACCGCGCACCCGCAAGATCGAAGTCGCCGCCGGCAAGTTCAAGAACGCCACGGCCAAGTTCAACCGCAACATCATCAAGCTGCGCATCAAGCTGACCTGTCAGCCGAAATAGTCCGGCAGCGGGGCAAGTGATCGTGCCTGCTCCGCTTATAAACGAAAATATCGATGCATTACAGCAGTTATTTGCGCTTTTTCATCGATATGATCACGTTTAACCTTCACTCCATCGACTGACAACATTCTCAGATGGAGCCTACAAGCCATGTCCCGCGTTCTGATCATCGAAAGCAGTGCCCGCCAGCAAGACTCGGTTTCCCGTCAACTGACCCAGACTTTCATCAGCCAGTGGAAAGCTGCGCACCCGGCCGACGAAATCAGCGTTCGCGACCTGGCCATCAACCCGGTGCCGCACCTGGATGCCAATCTGCTGGGCGGCTGGATGAAGCCTGTCGAGCAGCGCAACGACATTGAAAACGCCTCGCTGGAACGCTCGAACCAACTGACCGATGAGCTGCTGGCCGCCGACGTCCTGGTGATGGCTGCACCGATGTACAACTTCGCCATTCCCAGCACTTTGAAAGCGTGGCTCGACCATGTGCTGCGTGCCGGCGTGACGTTCAAATACACCCCCACCGGTCCCCAAGGCCTGCTGGCCGACAAGCGCGCCTTCGTGCTCACCGCCCGGGGTGGCATTCACGCCGGTGGCAGCACCGACCATCAGGAACCCTACCTGCGCCAAGTCATGGGCTTCATCGGCATCCACGACGTGACCTTCATCCATGCCGAAGGCATGAACCTGGGTGGCGAGTTCCAGGAGAAGGGTTTGAATCAGGCCAACGCCAAATTGTCCCAGGTCGCCTGATCCGTTAATCCTCGGGTAATCGCCAGGTGGTCTAGTGACCTGGCGCTTCCCTTCAAACCGTTTTGCGCATCGAACCTCCCTTTGCACTTATTGCTCCTGAGTGCATCAGCCCGATTGAACGCTTTAGCGAGATCGGGCTTTTTTTTGCCCGCGATTTACTGGCCGCTGAATGATCCTGTGGGAGCGAGCTTGCTCGCGATAGCGGAGTATCAGTCAGCTGCTATGTCTCTTACCCACCGCCATCGCGAGCAAGCTCAGCTCCCACAGGGTTTGGCGGTGACCGCGAGACTGTGCTCACCACTCCGCCCCATGTGGGAGCGAGTGAACTCGCCCCCAAAGCTCAAAACCGCTATCTTCGCCGCCATCCGAAACGAGGGGCGTATGGGCTATCTACTTTTTGTGACATTGATCCAGGCATTTTCCTTCAGCCTGATCGGCGAGTACCTGTCCGGACATGTGGACAGTTACTTCGCTGTACTGGTACGGGTCCTGTTGGCCGGGCTGGTGTTCATTCCGCTGACCCGCTGGCGTCAGGTGGAGCCGTCGTTCATGCGCGGCATGCTGTTGATCGGTGCCTTGCAGTTCGGCGTGACCTACGTCTGCCTGTACCTGAGCTTCCGAGTATTGACGGTGCCCGAGGTGCTGCTGTTCACCATCCTTACGCCCCTGCACGTGACCTTGATCGAGGATGCGCTGAACCGCCGCTTCAATCCCTGGGCGTTGATCGCGGCGCTGGTGGCCGTGGCCGGTGCGGCGGTGATTCGCTACGACCGGATCAACCCGGATTTCTTCATGGGCTTCTTGCTGCTGCAACTGGCCAACTTCACCTACGCGGCCGGGCAGGTGCTCTACAAACACCTGGTGGCCCGTCATCCGAGCGACCTGCCGCACTACCGGCGTTTCGGCTATTTCTATCTCGGCGCGCTGATGGTGGCGTTGCCGGCATTCCTGCTGTTCGGCAAGGCCAATTTCTGGCCAGAAGCGCCGTTGCAATGGGGCGTGCTGGTGTTCCTCGGCCTGGTTTCCACCGCACTGGGGTTGTACTGGTGGAACAAAGGCGCCTGCCTGGTCAACGGCGGGACGCTGGCGGTGATGAACAACCTGCACGTGCCGGTGGGGCTGCTGGTGAACCTGCTGATCTGGAACCAGCACGAGGTGTTGGGGCGGCTGCTACTGGGTGGGTCGGTGATATTGGCGGCGGTGTGGATCAGTCGGTTGGGGATCCGCCAGCCTCAGCCTTCACCCTGATCCCCTTGTGGGAGCGAGCTTGCTCGCGATGGCGGAGTGTCAGTCAGCATCTATGTTTCTGATACACCGTCATCGCGAGCAAGCTCGCTCCCACAGGGGATCTGTGGTGGTTTCAGATCACCTGCTTCTGCGGCTCCGGCAGGTGGCTCGCCCCTAGCACCGCCGGCAACAATCCCGAACGCAAGTCCATGCCGCTGGGCTGTTGGTACAGGTTCAACCCGAACTCCGGCATCACCGCCAGCAGGTAATCGAAAATATCCCCCTGGATGCGCTCGTAATCCGCCCACGCCGTGGTGCGGGTGAAGCAGTAGATTTCCAGCGGGATGCCCTGGGCGGTGGTCTGCATCTGCCGGACCATGCAGGTCATGTTCGGCTGGATCTCCGGGTGGCTCTTCAAATAGGCCAGGGCGTAGGCGCGGAAGGTGCCCAGGTTGGTCATCCGCCGACGGTTGGCCGACATGGCCGCGACGTTGCCCTGGGCTTCGTTCCAGGCCTTGAGCTCGGCCTGCTTGCGGCCGATGTAGTCGGTCAGCAGGCGCACCTGGGTCAGGCGCTGTTCTTCCTCGTCATGCAGGAAGCGCACGCCGCTGGCGTCGATGAACAGGCTGCGCTTGATCCGTCGTCCGCCGGACTGCTGCATGCCGCGCCAGTTCTTGAACGACTCGGACATCAGCCGCCAGGTCGGGATCGAGACGATGGTCTTGTCGAAGTTCTGCACCTTGACCGTGTGCAGCGTGATATCCACCACATCACCGTCGGCGCCGACCTGGGGCATCTCGATCCAGTCGCCGACCCGCAGCATGTCATTGCTGGTCAGTTGCACGCTGGCAACGAATGACAGCAGGGTGTCCTTGTAGACCAACAGGATCACCGCCGACATCGCACCCAGGCCCGACAGCAGCAACAACGGCGAACGGTCGATCAGCGTGGCGACGATGATGATCGCGCCAAACACATACAGCACCATCTTCGTCAGTTGCACGTAGCCCTTGATCGAGCGGGTACGCGCATGTTCGGTGCGGGCGTAGACGTCCAGCAGGGCGCTGAGCAGGGCACTGAGGCTCAGCACCATGAACAGGATGGTGAACGCCAGGGCGACGTTGCCCAGGAAAATCATGCTGGTCTTGCTCAGTTCCGGCACCAGGTGCAGGCCGAACTGGATGATCAGTGACGGCGTCATCTGCGCCAGGCGATGGAAGACCTTGTTCTGGCGCAGGTCGTTGACCCAGTGCAGGGCCGGTTGGCGCCCGAGCAGTTTGGCCGCGTGCAGGATCAGGTAGCGCGCCACCCGTCCCAGCACCAGGGCGATGACCAGCAGCAACATCAGGGCGAGGCTGGAATGCAGGAGCGGGTGCTGGTCAAGGGCACCCCAGAGGTCTTGGATGTTGACCCAGAGTTGTTTGATGTCCATGGACGAAACGGTTCTTCTATAAAGACGCGACGGGGCGATTAGAGCATTTAAGCCCGTTCAAGTGACCGTTGATGACAAATCGGCTTATAAAAATGCACTGATTTACCGCCGTTTGTATAAAGAAACTCGGCCTTCGCGCTCGAAACCGTTACCCTATGCAGCTGTTTTTTTGCATTTCTTCGAGGTAGCACCCGTGTTTTCCCAATTCGCCCTGCACGAACGCCTGCTCAAAGCCGTGGCCGAGCTTAAATTTGTCGAGCCAACGCCGGTGCAGGCAGCGGCTATTCCGCTCGCGCTCCAGGGGCGTGACCTGCGGGTGACGGCGCAGACCGGCAGCGGCAAGACCGCCGCGTTCGTGCTGCCGATCCTCAACCGCCTGATCGGCCCGGCCAAGGTCCGCGTCAGCATCAAGACTCTGATCCTGCTGCCGACCCGCGAACTGGCCCAGCAGACCTTGAAGGAAGTGGAGCGTTTCTCGCAATTCACCTTCATCAAGTCCGGCCTGATCACCGGCGGCGAAGATTTCAAGGTCCAGGCTGCGATGCTGCGCAAGGTGCCGGACATCCTGATCGGCACGCCGGGGCGGATGATCGAGCAGTTGAACGCTGGCAACCTCGACCTTAAGGAAGTCGAAGTGCTGGTGCTGGACGAGGCCGACCGCATGCTCGACATGGGCTTTGCCGAAGACGTGCAGCGCCTGGTGGACGAATGCGTCAATCGCCAGCAGACCATGCTGTTCTCCGCCACCACCGGCGGTTCGGGCTTGCGCGAGATGATCGCCAAGGTGCTGAACAACCCCGAGCACTTGCAGCTCAACGCGGTCAGCCAACTGAACTCCACCACCCGCCAGCAGATCATCACCGCCGACCACAACCAGCACAAAGAACAGATCGTCAACTGGTTGCTGGCCAACGAGACCTACGAAAAAGCCATCGTGTTCACCAACACCCGGGCCATGGCCGACCGCATCTACGGTCGCCTGGTGGCCCAGGAATACAAGGCGTTCGTGCTGCACGGCGAGAAAGACCAGAAGGACCGCAAGCTGGCCATCGACCGCCTCAAGCAGGGCGGCGTGAAAATCCTCGTCGCCACCGACGTCGCTGCCCGCGGCCTGGACGTGGATGGCCTGGACATGGTCATCAACTTCGACATGCCTCGCAGCGGCGACGAGTACGTGCACCGCATCGGTCGTACCGGTCGCGCCGGTAACGATGGCCTGGCGATCTCGCTGATCTGCCACGGCGACTGGAACCTGATGTCGAGCATCGAGCGCTACCTCAAGCAGAGCTTCGAGCGCCGCACCATCAAGGAAGTCAAAGGCACCTACGGCGGACCGAAAAAGGTCAAGGCCTCGGGCAAGGCCGTTGGCGTGAAGAAGAAAAAGGTCGACGCCAAGGGCGACAAGAAGAAAACCGGCGCCAAGGCCCCGACCAAGCGCAAGACCGCCAACCGCCCGAAGACCGACGCCCCGTCGCTGGTCAGCAAGGACGGCATGGCCCCGCTCAAGCGCCGCAAGCCGGAAGCGCCGGCGGCTGAGTGAAGCCGCGGTAGTGCTTCATGAAAAACCGGACCTTGGGTCCGGTTTTTTTATGGGTGAAACTAAAATCCAAGCTTGGCGCAGACCCCTGTGGCGAGGGGGATTTGTGGGAGCAAAGCTTGCTCGCGACACAGACGCCTCGATTTCTGAAAGACCGCATCGCCTTCATCGCGGGCAAGCCTTGCTCCCACGAATGTACCCTCGCCACAAAAGCAGGCTGTGCTCGGCTGTGGCTAATCACCCAGCCTTCTTCTCTGCTTGCTTCAACTCTTGCAGACGCTTATCGATCAACTGGCACTTATCCGGCACATCCTTGCTGGCGGTCTCCAGGTCCATGGCCTGCAGCTCGTCATTGATTTCCTTGGCCTTGGCCGGGTTCTGTTCGGTGAGCTTGGTCACTTCCTGCGCCAGTTGTTCACGCTTGGTGGTCGCTTCCTCTGGCGTGCAAGTGGCCCAGGCGGGCAGGGCGCAGGCCAGGGCGGTGGCGAGGGTCAGTTTCAGGAAAGTCTTCATGGGGTGGGCCTCGTATTCCTTATTGGGCAGGTAATGGGTTGAGGCCGGCGTTGGTCGGAAAGTTCATTTGCTAGAGGCTGTGAGGGCCTGTGTGTTCGTTTCGTAGGAGATTTCCAGCCCCGTACCGGATCTTTCATACCGGCGCACGAGAGGGGTCTGATTTCAGACGAACGGATCCAATAGTAGCCTCAAAACTCAGGCAAATAGTTGACGTCAAAATGATGGCTAACTAATATCGCGCCACTATTTTAATGTCACTTTTCACTCGAGGGATCGAACATGTCCTCACCCGTCTTTTGGGCGAGGTTGTGCGTGGCTTTGCTGTGCCTTTCTCCGCTGACCCTGGCTCACGCCGCCCCCACTCCAGGCGATACGGACCTGATCCGCGAGCGCCAGAACCGTTTGCTCGAAGAGCAGCGTCGTCGCCTGGAGGAACTCAAGGACCTGCCCGGCCAGGAGGCGAAGCCGGCCCAGCCGACCGCACCTGTCGATACCCGTTGCTTCCCCATCAAGACCATCGAACTCAAAGGCGCCAACAGTCTTTCCGCCAGCGAGCGCGAGCATCTGCTCAAGCCCTACATCGGCCAATGCCTGGGTGTGCCGCAGCTTAACGAACTGCTCAAAGTCATCACCGACCACTACATCGAAAAGGGGCTGGTCACCAGCCGTGCTTATCTGCCGCAGCAGGACCTGTCCGGTGGGCATCTGAGCGTGCTGGTGGTGGAAGGGCGACTCGAAGGCCTGAAGGGGGCCGAGAACAGCAAGCTATCGGAGCGTGAACTGGCGATGGCGTTTCCCGGTAAGGCCGGTGACCTGGTCAACCTGCGGGAGATCGAGCAGATGGTGGATCAGCTCAATCGCCTGCCGTCGAACCAGGCCAAGATGGAGCTGACCCCCGGCCAGGAAGTCGGTGGCAGTGAAGTAAATGTCACCAACGAGCCGAAAAAGCCCTGGCGCGCCGGTCTGTCGCGCAGCAACGACGGCCAGCGCAGCACCGGCGAGCAGCAGTGGGGCAGCAGTTTCGAGTGGGACAGCCCGCTGGGCCTGGCCGACCAGTTGATGTTGCGCGGCGGTCATGACGCCATGACCGACCACCAGCACACCTCCAACAACGCCATGCTTTATTACAACCTGCCCTGGGGTTGGTGGAACGTCAGCTACACCTACAGCCAGAGCGAGTACCGCTCGCAGATCCCGGCCAACGGTTTCAACTTCAAACAGACCGGCGACAGCCAGAACCATCAGTTGCGGGTCGAGCGGGTGATCCATCGCGATGCGCTGAGCAAGACTTCCCTCAACACCGGCCTTTCGTACCTGCGTACCAACAACTTCATCGAAGGCAGCAAGCTTCGCGAGAGCAGCAATCGCATCAGCGAGGCGCAGTTCGGGATCAACCACGGACGGCGAGTCGGCAGTGCTTTCGTCAACCTCGACCTGGGCATGCAGGAGGGCATCGGTGCCTTGGACGCCCAGGGCGATCACGACCCGGGCCCTGGCGTACCGGATGCGCGCTATCGCAAATACACCGCCACCGCCAGCTACCTGCAGCCTTTCAAGCTGTGGGACGAGTCCTTCAGCTTCAGCAGCCTGATGACCGGCCAGCGCAGCGAAGACGTGCTGTTCAGCCCGCAGCGCATGAGCCTGGGCGGGCAATCGTCGATCCGTGGCTACAAGGACCAATCACTGTCCGGCGACAGCGGCGGCTACTGGCGCAACGACCTGCGCTGGAGCCGCCCGGTAGCGCTGGAGTGGCTGCGCCCGGTGTTCGCCGAATACGGCACCAGCCTCGGCTATGACCAGGGCGTGATTCGCGGCGACCGCTACAACGGCGGCCAGCACGGGCGCATGTCGAGCAACTCGCTGGAGCTGTTCGCCCGTGGTGAGCACCTGAGCGCCAGCGTCACCTTCGCCCACTCCCTGGAACGCCCGGATGCCCTGACCGAGCGCGAAGCGCCGATCTACTTCCGCATGGACGTACTCCTCTAAATTTTGCTGCAACGAGACCTGAACATGGACGACCGCCAACACGCCTTCCTGGCCCGCCAACCTTCCGCAGCCCTGCAAGCCCGTGACCGCTTCTGGGGCATGCCCAAGCGTGGCCTGGCGTTCCTGTTGGCCAACGTCATGTTTTGGCAGCCGATGTGGGCCCAGGCCGATGGCATCGTCGTCAGCGCCCCGGGCACCGGCCTGGACCGGGCGGGCAACGGCGTGCCCATCGTCAATATCGCCAAGCCCAACGGCAATGGCCTGTCGCACAACCAGTTCACGGACTACAACGTCGGCAGCAACGGCGTGATCCTCAACAACGCCACCGCCCGCACCCAGTCCACGCAACTGGGCGGGATCATTATCGGCAACCCGAACCTCAACGGCACGGCCGCCACCACCATCCTCAATGAAGTCAACGGCGGCAACCCCAGCCAGTTGCGCGGCTACACCGAAGTGGCCGGGCAATCGGCCCGCGTGATCGTGGCCAACCCCTACGGCATTACCTGCAACGGCTGCGGCTTCATCAATACCCCAAAGGCGACCCTGACCACTGGCAAGCCAATCATCGAGAACGGCCAGGTGAGCCGCTATCAGGTCGATCAGGGCAGTGTCGCCATCGAAGGCGCGGGCCTCAACGCCAACAACGTCGACAGTTTCGAAATCATCACTCGCAGCGCCAAGATCAACGCTGAGATCCAGGCGAAAAACCTGACGATTGTTGCCGGCCGCAATGATGTCGACGCTGACACTTTGAGCGCTACAGCCCGCGCCAACGACGGCAGCGCCAAGCCGCAGTTGGCGATCGACTCCTCGGCTCTGGGCGGGATGTACGCCGGCGCGATCAAGCTGGTGGGCACCGAGGCCGGTGTCGGGGTGAAGCTGGACGGGCAGTTGATTGCCAGTGGCGGGGATATTCAGTTGGATGCCAACGGCCACCTGAGCCTGGCGCAGACCTCGGCCACCGGCGCGGTCAACGTCAAAGCCGCGAGCCTTGATGCCCAAGGACCGGTTTACGCCGGCACCACATTGAAGGCCCAGACCCAGGGCAACCTGAGCAACCAGCAGAGTCTTGCGGCGCGGGACAGCATCACCCTGAGCGCGGGTGGGCAACTGACCAACAACGGCATTATTGAGGCCGGGGTCAATGCGAATAACACCCGTAATGCGGCGGGGGATGTGAGCCTGGAGGCGCAGAGTCTGAGTAACAACGGTAAGAGCGTCGTTGCCAGCCGTAACCTCACAGTCGACGTTGCGCAGACGCTGAGCAACAAGGGTGGGACGCTGAGCGCCGGGCAGACCACCACGGTCAACGCCGCGACCCTGGACAATCAAAGTAAAGGACGGGTGCTCAGCAGCAATACGCTGAACGTCACCGCCAACACGCTGCTCAACACCCAGGGCACGGTCAGCAGCAACGGCAACCTGACGGCCAATGTCAGGCAGTTGAATAACAACGGTGGCGAATTCACCGGCTTGAGCGGCGTTACGTTGCGCGTTGCTTCGCTGGACAACGTAGCGGGTCTGGTCGCGGCAGGGCAGGGGTTGGATATCAACGCCAGCGGCCAAGTGAACAACCGCAGCGGCCGGCTCACTTCAAGCAAGAGCGTACAGCTCAGCGCTGCGTCGCTGGATAACACCGCAGGCCGTTTGCTCAGTGACGGTGCGCTCACCGCCCGCATTTCGGCGCAATTGCTGAATCAGGCGGGATTGCTGTCCTCGGCCGGACTGCTGACCCTCAACGCGGCGAGCCTGGACAACCGTCAGAGCGGCGTTGTCACCACAACCCAGGCCGCCAGCCTCAATGTAGGCAAGTTGGATAACCGCGGCGGTGAGCTGTCGAGCCAGGGTGTCCTGGCGCTGGCCGGCACCGAGCTGGACAACAGCAACAGCGGCAAAGTAATTGCCTACGGTGATCTGCGCCTGACGCTCGAACGCCTGACCAACCAAAGCCTCGGATTGATCTCGACCCGAGGCGTCCTGGCGGTCAACGCCGGCCAACTCGACAACCGCCAGGGGTCGCTGTATGCCCAGCGAGGGATGAACCTGGACCTGCGCGGGCAACTGCTCAACGCCCAAGGCAGCCTCAAAAGTGACGCCACCGCCAGTGTCAAAGCCGCCGGGATCACTAACGATGCGGGCCAACTGACCAGCATCGGTGCGTTGAGCATCGACAGCGCCGCGACCCTGAACAACCTGGGTGGCAGCCTGATCAGCGGTGACACGCTGTTGCTGAAGGCCGGTCAGGTGAACAACACCTCCGGTCGCATCGCCAGTGCCAAGGCCCTGAATGCCAGCGTCACCGGGCTGGAGCAACAGAATGGCCAATTGGTCAGCAACACCAGCCTTTCCCTCGACCTCAACCATGGGCAATTGAACAACCAGGGCGGGCTGATCAGCACCCCCGGCGCGCTGCTGTTGAACAACCTCGCCGCCGTGAACAACCGCGAGGGTGAGATCTCCAGCGACAAAGCCTTCAGCCTGAATGCAAACAGCCTGGACAACAGCGCTGGCAAGGTCGTCAGCAAGCAGGGCCTCAACCTGACCATCGCCCAGGCGTTGAACAACGCCCAAGGATTGGTCTCGGCCAATGGCCTTGCCGTGCGCGCCGCCAGCCTGGACAACAGCAGCGGCACCTTGAGCAGCGACGCCGACCTGAGCGTGAACGTCGACGCAACGTTGACCAACCTGGAAGGCGAAATTTCCAGCGCCGGCCTGACCCGGCTCAACGCGATGACCCTGAACAACCGCAACGGTCAGGTACTGGGCGATAACGCCTTGAACATCAGCCTTGGCGGCGCGCTGGACAACCGCGATGGCGTGCTCGGTTCGGGCAAGGTCGTGGACATCCAGGCCGCGAGCCTGAACAACGGCAACGCCGGTCAGGTGATCAGCGACGGCAGCCTGAGCGCACGCATCAGCGGCCTGCTGGACAACCAGAGCCAGGGCGAAGTGATCGCCAAGGGCGCACTTGACCTGCAAACCGGTAGCCTCGACAACCGTGGCGGTCGTCTCACCGGGGTCGACCTGCTGACCGTGCGCAGCGATTCCCTCGACAACCGTGGCGGCAACATCCGCGCCGACAAAGCGTTGCAACTGACGGTCGCGCAACTGGACAACCGCAGCAACGGGATCATCACCGGCAAGGCCGGCGTCGGTGTCGAAGTCACGCGGCTGGACAACCGCGGTGGTCTGCTGAGCAGCGTCGGCCCGCTGAACTTGAAGGCCAGTGAGGTGCAAAACGCCCTTGGCCGCATCTCCAGCCAAACCGACCTCACCGCGCTGATCGATACCCTGCAACAGCAGGGCGGCGCGCTGGTCTCACAAGGCAACCTGAGCCTGACCGGCAGCGTTCTGGATAACCGCAACGGTGGCTTGGTCGGCACCACAAAAGCGCTGGATTTGCAGGTTGAGCAGATCGATAACCGGGCGGGCGAACTGTCCGCAGGGCTGGACGTCAAGGTTGGCGCTCAACGCCTGGACAACAGCGACGGCGGCAAACTGATTGCTGGCAGCGCGCTTGAATTGAAAGTTGCGCAACTGATCAACCAGACCAAGGGCCTGATCCACGCCCAAGGCCGCCTCACGCTCACGGGCAATACGCTGGACAACAGCGGTGGCGCACTCAGTAGCCTGAATGCTTTGGTGATCACACTCGACAACGCATTGTTGAATAACACAGGCCTGATCAGCAGCGAAGGTGAACTGACCGTCAACGCCGGCAGCCTCGATAACACCGCCGGCAGCCTCGGCAGCGCCGGCGCGTTGTCCATCGTCAGCCAGGGTGGGCTGATCAACCAGGGCGGCTCCATCAGCACCGACGCTGGCCTGAGCCTCAAAAGCGCCAGCCTGGACAATAGTCAGAAAGGCCTGGTCTCGGGCAGCGCCGCCACCCAAGTCAGCACCGGCGCTCTCAACAACAGCCAGGGCGGGCGCCTGACCTCGGGCAACACCCTCAAGCTCACCGCCGCTCAGGTGAACAACGCCGCCGGCCGTATCGCCAGCAGTCAGGCTCTGACTGCATCGGTCACCGGGCTGGATCAACAGCAAGGAGAGTTGTTCAGCAACACCAGCGTCAGCCTGGACATGAACCAGGGCCAGTTGAACAACCAGGGCGGCCTGATCAACGCCCCGGGCCTGTTGCTGCTGAGCAACCTCAAGGACGTCAACAATCAGGGCGGTGAAATTTCCAGCCGGCTAGCATTCACCCTGGCGGCGCGGAATCTCGATAACAGCGGCGGCAAACTGCTCAGCAATCAAGGCCTGGTCCTGAGGACAGCCCAGGCCCTGAACAACGCCAAAGGGATCATCTCGGCCGCGTCCGTGGACAGCCACAGCGCCAGCCTGGATAACAGCGATGGCTTGATCAGCAGTCTCGACCAGCTCGATTTGAACGTAGATGCACTGCTCGACAACCAGCGCGGTTCGCTGATCGCCGACGGCGCGCTGACATTGAACGCTGATCGCCTGGACAACCGTGCCGCCAACATCGCCGGCAAAGCCGGGCTCAACGCTACCGTCACCGCGCTGGATAATCGTCAAGGTACGCTGGTCAGCACCACGGACCTGACGTTGCAAGCGTCGAGCCTGGACAACCGCCAGGCCGGTTTGATCGGTGCTACAAAAGCGCTGGATATCAACGTTGACGACCTCGACAACCGCGGCGGCGAGCTGAGCGGTAACACCAGCGTCGCACTGGTGAGCAAAAACCTCGACAACAGCGACAGCGGCCAGGTATTCGCTGGGCAGGCGCTGAAGCTCACCGTAGATAAACTGATCAACCGCAACAAGGGTCTGCTCAGTGCCAAGACGCAATTGAGCCTTGAGGGCGGTTCGCTGGACAACAGCGGCGGCTATCTGGTCAGCCAGCAGAACCAGCGCATCGACCTCAGTGGCGACCTGATCAACACCCAGGGTCAAATCAGCAGCGAAGGCACCCTGGACGTCAGCGCCGCCAACCTGAGCAACAGCGGCGGCAGCCTGTCCAGCGCCGCCAACCTCACCGTTAAAAGCCTGGGCCGCCTCGACAACCAGGGCGGCGAATTGGTGACCGACGGCGCGTTGTCGCTCAGCAGCACGGCCCTGGACAACCGTCAGCAAGGCAGTATCAGCGGCAAAGGCGCGGTCAACGTCGCCACCGGCGCGTTCGACAACAGCCAGAATGGACGCCTCAACAGTGGCAGCACGCTGAACCTCAAGGCGGCCCAGGTCACTAACCAGGACGGCGGCCGCATCGGCAGCCAGGGCGCGTTGACTGCCGCGGTCTCCGGCCTGGATCAACAGGGCGGCCAGTTGTTCAGCAACACCTCGCTGAGCCTGGACTTGAACAACGGCCAGCTCAACAACCAGAACGGCCTGATCAACGCCCCCGGTACGTTGATGCTGAAAAACCTCCTCGGCGTGAACAACCAGGGCGGTGAAATTTCCAGCGCTCAAGCCTTCACTCTGACGGCGCAAAACCTCAACAACGACGGTGGCCGGTTGCTCAGCAACCAAGGCCTGACCTTACGCGTCGTCCAGGCGCTCAACAACGTCAAAGGCCTGATCGGCGCGGCCAGCGTCGATACCGTTGCGCAAAGCCTGAACAACAACGGCGGCACCCTTGCCAGTCGCGGCAAGCTCGACCTGACGGTTGGCCAACAATTAGACAACCAGGCCCAAGGCCTGATCAGCGCCGCGCAGTTGCTGACACTCAACAGCGGCAATTTGAACAACCAGGGTGGCAGCGTGCTGGCGGGCGGTGCATTGGTCCTCAACGCCATGGCCCTGAACAACAGCGCCAACGGCCTGATCAATGCCCAATCCAGACTCACCCTCGGCGCCGATTCGCTGGACTCCAGCGACGGCGGCGAAGTGTCGGCCAAGGGCGATATGAACCTGACCCTCGCGGCGCTGACCCAAAACGGTGGACGTCTACTGGGCGAACAAGCCGTGACGCTGAACCTCGGCGGTCATGACCTGAACAATCGCAACGGCCTGATCACCGCCAAAGGTTTGCTGACCGTCAACGGCCTGCGCAACCTTGATAACCAGGGTGGCGAAATCTCCAGCAGCCAGAGCTTCAACCTCAGCGGCCAGACGATCGATAACAGCGGCGGCAAGCTGATCAGCAGTCAGAACCTGAGCCTTCATGGCGATAGCCTGGTCAACCAGAACGGCTTGATCTCTGGATGGCAGGACTTGCAGGTCAGTGGCAGCAGCCTGGACAACCGCAACAACGGCACGCTCTCCAGCCGCAATGGAGACGTTAGCGTCACCCTCAGCGGGGCACTGCTCAACAGCGCTACCGGTGCGCTGGTCGGCCAGAAAAAACTCACTGTCAGCGCTGCCAGCCTGGATAACCAGGGCGGGATTCTGTCCAGCGGCGCCGACCAGACCCTGACCGTCACTGGCGGTTTGCTGAATAACGCCCAAGGCGGCTTGATCGACAGCGGCGCCACTCTGGTCATGAAGGCCATGACCCTGGGCAACGTCGGCGGTACTGTCAACGCACAAAAAGCCTTGAACTTCACCGGCACCAGCCTGGACAACAGCGGTGGCAACCTGATCGGTAATGCCGCCGTGACCCTGGACCTGCTCGGTGCCCTGACCAACATCAGTGGCAAGATCGCCAGCGTCGGCCCGCTGCGGGTCGAGCGCGCCACGCAGATCAACAATCAGGGCGGCCAGATCGCCAGCCAAGGCTTGTTGACCTTGCTCACCAGTGGCTTGGACAACCGCAATCGCGGCACCGTCGCGGCCAATGATTTGTTGGTCCTGAATACCTCCGGCACCGTCCAGAATGATGCCGATGGCTTGATCTACAGCCAGAACGGCGGCGTGGAAATCGACGCGGCCAGCCTTACCAACGGCAAGGGTGTGGTGCAAAGCCAAGGAGGGTTGAAACTCACTGTCGATGCGGACATCGATAACCAGAGCGGTCGAATCCAAGCCAAGGCCGGCGATGTGAGCGCAACGGGTCGCCATTTCGATAACCGTGGCGGCGTCCTCGCCAGCCTGCAAGGCCTGCTCACCACCCAACTGACCGGCGTGCTGAAAAACGGCTACGACCTGAACAACAACCGCCAGGGTGGCATCACCCAGGCCCAGCGACTGAACCTGACCGCACGCGGCGGCCTCGACAACTACGGCGGGCGCATCTCCGCACAGACCGGTGACGCCACCGTCACCACCCGCAATTTCGACAACCGCAACGGCGGCCTCTATGCCAAAGGCAAGATCAACGTCAGCGCCAACGATTTTGACAACAGTGGCGACAACGACGGCCAGATCGCCGGCAGCCAGATCGACCTGGACCTGACCGGCGCGTTGAACAACCGCCAGGGGATTATCGAGAGTGACAGCACCCTGGCGATCAAGGCGGCGAGCCTGGATAACCAGACGGGGCAGTTGCGTGCCTTGGGTGGGAGCGGTACGACCAACTTCCAGATTGGCGGCCTGTTCGATAACCGCAATGGCACGCTGGAGACCGCCAACAATGGCCTGATCCTCAACGCCACCAACTTCCAGAACCTGGGCGGCAGTCTGTTGCATGTGGGCAGCGGCGACTTTGATATCTCCACCGCCAACCTCACCAACGCCGGCGGCAGCCTCGTCACCCGTGGCGGGTTGACGCTGACTGCCAAAAACTGGACCAACAGCAGCGTCATCCAGGCCGGGCGACTGACCGTCAATGTGGACAACCTGACACAGACCGGGACTGGGCAGTTGCTGGCTTCTACCAGCCTGGAGGGGAATGGGGAAAATTGGAGTAATGATGGGCTGATTGCCAGTGATGGTTCGATCAGTCTGGTGTTGGGGGGAAGCTACGGAGGCAGCGGACGGATGTCGAGCCTCGGTGGTATCGACCTGACCGCAGCGCAACTGAATTTGGGCGTGACTTCCAGCATCGCTGGCGGTGGCGACACCACGGTAAAGATCGGTGGACAACTGACCAATGCCGGGCGTCTGACCTCCAGCGCAAACCTGACCGTCCAGGCCGGGAACCTCGTCAATTCCGGAACCCTGGGTTCGGCCCGGAACCTCGTACTGAAAACTCCTTCGCTGCTCAATGACCGCGGGTTGGTATTCAGCGGTGCGGACATGACGCTGGGCGTGAGCAATTTCACCAACCAGAGCGGTGATCTCTACGGGTTGGGTAATGTGGTGATCGGTGGCTATGGCGCCGCCGCACGAGCCGCCAGCGTGAACAACGTCTCCGGCTCAATGGAGAGCGGCGGCACATTCACGATCAACGCCGATGGGTTCCAGAACCGTACCGAGGGCGCGGTGGCGTCTGGTGGGCGCAAGCTGATTTCGGGGTTTATCGCCAATATATGTAATGACTGCAAAGGGGACTATTACACCTTCACGCTGGCGGCCCGTGAGGTCTTTGAAAGTGTTGACAACGACACCAGTGCCTCGTCGCTGCTGACGGCCGGCAAGGATTTCGTGTTCCAAGGCAGCAGCTTTCTCAACAGTAAAAGTACGGTGAGCGCTGGCGGCAATATCAACATCGTGGCCGACAACGTACAGAACATCGGCGCGCAGAACGGAACCATCGAGCGCACGCGCATGTATCAAGTCGCAGGTATGAGCGACGGCGGTACCGGGCGGTTTTTCGCTAACGTCCTGACTCCTTACAACCAGCGCAATAATCCTGATTTCCCGTATGTCTATTACCTTGACCTGGACGGGAATATTCACAAGGCCATCCCCAAATCGACTCGCTACAGGGAAGGGGGGCGAGACGGTGAAACCCTTTCCGTGGTGACTCTTACAGATGTCGATACAGGGGCCGCTGTCAAAACACGTGGAGACTACAACCTCGTACTGTCTGGGCTCAGCTACGGTTTCGAGAACACCACGCAATCCCAGTACGACCCGAACAACCTGCTTCAGATGCCAAATCTGGATCAGTACAACCTTCTTAGTGACATCGAAATCGCCAAAGACAGTTCCGGCGCCGCAAGTACAGTCGGCAGCCGTAACGCCGTCATCCAGGCCGGCGGTAACGTCTCGATCACCGCAACCAAAGACCTGCAGAACAGCGTCATCCATGAGGACTACACCGCCAGTGGTGGTACCAACAAAGTGGCGGACACCCAGGCAAGCGGAACCGGCACCACGGTCGTAAGAATCAACAATCAGCTGCCGCCTGATCGCGCCCAGCAGCAGGTAAACCCGCTGAGCCTTCCTGGTTTCGCCTTGCCCTCCGGGCAAAACGGTCTGTTCCGCTTGAGCGGCCAAGGTGGTTCGGCTCAACAGGCCACCCAGGCCAGCACCGGCTCGCAAAACTGGAGCATGGGCAGCGCCTCGATCAGCACCCGCCAGCGCCAACAAGACCTGCCTGATGCTCAAGCCCGTGATGTCCAGGTCGGTGCTATCGCGGCGGTGGGCACCAGTGATCGGCAACTGGCCCTGATCACTCGTCAAGCCAACGACAGCAACGTGAGCGCCAGTACGCTTAACGTCAGTGCGCCCGTGGAAGGCAGCCACTCGCTGCCAATGCCAAGTCGCAACAGCGGCGTTGGCATCGGGACTCAAGTGGCCGCCGTGAATGTCACGGGTACCAACCTGCTCCCAACGGCACAGGTCGTCCCACAGGTGGGCAATGCGGTGGATACGCCAGCTGCCGGCCAGGCGGTCGTGCGCGTTCAAGGTGTACCGGAGACTTCCTTCAAGTCCAATCCGCAGAAGTACCTGATCGAGACCAACCCCGTACTCACCGACCTCAAGTCGTTCATGAGCTCGGACTACCTGCTGCAAAACCTCGGCTACGACCCGGACCAAAGCGCCAAACGCCTGGGCGATGGTCTCTACGAACAGCGCTTGATCCAACAAGCGGTCGTTGCCCGCACCGGCCAGCGTTTCATCGACGGCCAGACCAGCGACGAAGGCTTGTTCAAGTACCTGATGAACAACGCCATCGCCAGCAAGCAGGAGCTCGGCCTGGCGGTGGGCGTGACGCTGACTTCGGAACAAGTCGCCGCGCTGACCCACGACATCGTCTGGCTCGAAGAGCACGAAGTGAACGGCGAAAAAGTCCTGGTGCCGGTGTTGTACCTGGCCCAGGCCGAAGGCCGCCTCGGGCCTACCGGTGCGCTGATCGCCGGTAATGACGTGACGCTGATCGCCGGCCAAAACCTCGATAACGTCGGCACCCTGCGCGCCTCCAACAACCTGTCGGCGACCGCAGGCAACGACCTGGTCAACAGTGGCTTGATCCAGGCCGGTAATCGTCTGGACCTGTTGGCGGTCAACAACATCGCCAACCAGGCCGGTGGGATCCTCGCCGGGCGTGACGTCAGCATCAAGGCGGTGATGGGAGACGTCGTCAACGAACGTACCGTGACCACCGCGAACGGCAATCGGCGACAGGACTTCATGGACAGCGCCGCCCGTATCGAGGCCGCCAATGATCTGGACATGGGCGCCGGACGCGATATCAAGAGCGTCGGCAGCGTCATGGTCAGTGGGCGCGACACCACGATCGATGCCGGCCGGGACGCGATCATCGTCTCAGCCCAACAGGAAAGTGCCAGCAACAATGGTGTCCGCAAAAGCGCGGTGACGCAGTTCGGCTCCAGCGCCCAAGCAGGCCGTGACCTGGTCGTGAACGCTGGCCGGGATCTCAACGCCATCGCCAGCCAACTCGGGGCCGAGCGCAACGTCGCACTGACCGCCGGGGAGAATATGACCATCTCCTCCGCGGCCGACGAAACCCACTCTTATTCCAAAACGAAAAAAGTCACCATCCAGGAAGATCACGTCAAACAGATCGGCAGCGCCATCACCGCTGGCGGTGACGTGACGATGGGGGCCGGAAAAGACATGGCCATCATTTCCAGCCGCATCAGCGCCGGGGACGACGCTTATCTGGTGGCGGGTGAGAATCTCGACGTGCTGGCGGCGCAGGACAGTGACTATTCGCTGTACGACAAGAAGAAAAAAGGTAGCTGGGGGAAAAAGCAGACCAAGCGTGATGAAGTGACGAAGGTCACGAATGTGGGGAGTGAAATCACTGCGGGGGGCGATTTGACGCTGGTCAGTGGGGATGACCAGCGGTATCAGGCTGCGAAGTTGAACAGTGGGAATGACCTGACGATACAAAGTGGTGGCTCGATTACCTTCGAAGGTGTGAAGGATCTGCATAAAGAAGACCATTCAAAAAGCAAAAGCAGCATGGCCTGGAGTTCGATGTCGGGTAAAGGCCACACCGACGAAACTCTGCGTCAGACACAGATGGTCGCTGCCGGTGCCATCACGATCAAAGCAGTCGATGGGTTGAACATTGATCTCAAACAGGTCAACCAAGACACCGTCCACCAGTCGATCAAGGCAATGGTCGACGCAGACCCGCAACTGGCCTGGTTGGCGGAAGCTGAGAAACGCGGTGACGTGGATTGGCGGCAGGTCAAGGAAGTCCACGACTCTTATAAGTACAGCCACTCAGGCATGGGGCCGGCTGTGCAGATGATCATTGCGATTTTGGTGGTCTATTTCACTGCAGGTGCGGCCAGTGGCTTGATTGGCAGTATGGCTGGTGCCACCGCAGGTTCAGGGACCGCCATGGCAGCCGGAACAGTGGCCGGATCGACAGTGGTCGGTGGCACAGTCGCCACTTCAACTGTGGCCGCAGGTTGGGCGAACGTGGCGCTCACGGCTGTCGCGACGGGGGCTGCGAGCAACGCCACTATTAGCTTTATCAATAACGGTGGAAATCTGGGGGCCGTATTCAAGGATGTAACTTCTTCGGACGCTTTGCGTGGTTATGTGGTGTCCGGTGTTACAGCAGGATTGACCTCCAGCATCTTCGACAAGATGACCAATACCACCACCACTGTGGAGGGCGCCTTGCCTAACGCAGGTAAGGTAGTGGCCCAAGGTGGCCTATCGAGCCTGGAAGGGATCGGCCGGTTTGGCGCTAACCAATTGCTGCAGAACGGTACCTCAACCTTATTGGACCGAGCGCTAGGCGGGGACAGTCAGTTCGACAATGCCCTGCGTACCAGCCTGGCGAACACCTTTGCTGCGGCGGGATTCAATCTCGTTGGGGATCTTGGCAAGAAATTCGACTTGAAAGAAGGGGGGCTGGCCAAGGTTGGCTTGCACGCGGTCATGGGCGGACTGGCCGCTGAGGCGGCTGGCGGTGATTTCAAAACCGGCGCGCTGGCTGCGGGTGCCAACGAGTTGTTGATTGATAGCTTGGCCGAGCAGTACACCAAAATGACCAAGGAGCAAAAGGACAAGCTTCTGGTGATGAACTCCCAGTTGATTGGCGTGCTTGCAGCCGCCGCACAGGGGGGAGATGCAAAGAGCCTTCAGACCGGGTCATGGGTAGCGGGGAGTGCGACTTCCTATAATCGGCTGTTGCATTCGGCAGAGAAGAAAGCGCTTGCCGAAGAGGCGAAGGCTCTTGCAGAGAAATTGGGCAAGCCTCAGTCGGATATGTCTTGGGAGGATGTACTGCTGCTCGCTGCCAATGCTCAAGTGGATGCAGCAGAAAACGCGCGATTGAAGGCACTCGTGGACAGTTTCCCCCCCGGGAATCCCGAGGGGCAGCACCTTGCTCAAGACTTGTTAACGGCGACAAAGAGCATTCAGCTCTTGGCAGCCCAGAACACTGCGCTCACCTGGGGCGACGGGCGCACCATTGTCGCCAATGGTGCCGAGGTGCATGCGTTCCAGTCGACGACGACTCAGTTCGTTGATCCGAATCTGTTCAGTACTGCTTCTTTGTGGTCCCGGACCGATACAGGCAAGGTTCCTGAGGCGTGGAAGGCTCAGTTCGGCGACGAAAACGCCACCACTTACCTGAGAGAGATTGCTGGAGTTTCCAGCAGCCCGGAAGAGTTCAACGACTTGGTGCAAAGGGTTTCAACTATAGTCGGCGGGGGTATCGATAGAGTTACCTGGGATCTGGATGCAGCGCTTGCGCTTACGGGGGCGCCTGCGGTATTAAGAGCGTTGCTAGCTAGGCGGCTTGCTGCGGCAGGTGGTGCGGCAGGCGGTGCAAAAGGAACTGGGGCTGTTGTAGATGACACAATCAACGCATTACCAGCCCCAAGACAAATAGATGCATCGTGGAGCGCGAGCACTTATAACAAAGGCGGTTTGATGACAGGTATTGAGCATGTATTCTATCGCCATGGACCTGACTCAGGATTTGCGAATGTTAGTAAGTTTTCGCAAGGAACATCTGTTAAAGATGTCTCTAGTTATGTTGATAACGCACTGAGATATGGGAAGGTAACTCCTAATGGCCCAGGTGGGCACGTTATTGAGTACAACGCAGGTAAGGTGATTGGAACAAACGTCTCAGGCGCTCCAACATCGACAATCAAAATAAATGTTCGGGATGGTGTGATTCAGACTGCATTCCCGTACTAGTTAGGAATGGTTATGAGCAGTGGCGGTACACTAATAGAGCGATTTGTCGCCCAAGAGTTGGACGACAGCGTTCGCTCTATTTTGAATGATGCCTTTGATGAGCGGATTTGCTCAAAGAGCGTTCTGCTCAGGGAGTTCGAGTTTAATTGCTTTGACGTTTCTTTGGACTTTGAAAAAGGCATCGTCACATTGCAAGATGTTCTTTCCGCTGGAGAGGGTAGCTTTCTTGATATACCGATACGTGATTTTATCTCTGCTTGCGGTTTGAATGTCTCTTGTTAATTGTTAGAGGCCTAGATGTGGGAAAAAAAGGGGACGGATTCTGAGGGATCCCCACAAATCTATTCCAATGCCTGCGCCTCTTGATGTACCTCTGCTCGCAACGCGTGCTCAAGTCTCTCCAAAGTTTTTCGAGAGTTTGAGCAGCGTCCGCTACGCCAGTATCCAGGCCCAGCCGCCATAGCGATAACACTCGTCGGCGTTTAAGGCTATTGCTTTGAAAACGGCGCTCATGCCCCGCCTCGCGGGCCTGCAACCCCGTTAAACAAATGATGTAATTAGCCAGAGCCGAGATCAGCAAAAGTACTTCGATTCGGCGTGGGCAGTGACTCCGATGGCGAGTGACGCCTACGCCAAGAAAAAAGGAAGAAAAAAGGGGACGAAGAAAAAAGGGGACGGATTTATTTCGGAAAAAGGGGGGCAGATTTGAATGGCACTTACTTAACCTTCTTCGGGTGTCCATTCTTCCTGACCTCGCCCCTTGCTGATCGACGGGGAGAAACGAGTATTAAAATTATTGTTCGGCCTGGGACCAATCAGGTCATTACCGCCTATCCTGTTAAATAGAGAGGTTTTATATGCTGTGTCCAAGGTGTGAGCAAGGAGATGTTGTCAAGGCTAGAGTTGTAGCTAACGACACTTGTTTGTTCGTATGTCAAGAGTGCGAGGCCTCATGGTTTTTATACGAAAACATTGGGGTTAAGGACTTTGTCGACTATGGGACTTATATGGAAAGTCTAGGGCTGAAACCACTATGGAGTGAGTTGCAAATTATTCCTGAGTAGGTGCAAAAGGGGGCGCGGAAGGGGTAAAAGAGGAAAAGGGGACGAGGAAAAGGGGACCGAGGAAAAGGGGACCAGGAAAAGGGGACCAGGAAAAGGGGACAGATTTATTTGATTTTTTGCTACGCTGAAAACTTCCATGGAGGAGGAATCAAATATGCCCAGGATGGGACGTATTGTTTTACCGAATTACCCGCATCACGTAGTGCAGCGAGGCCATAACCGGCAGGTGGTGTTTGCGGCGGCAGAGGATTATCAGCGCTATCTCTCTGATCTGCGCGAGCTGAAAGATGCGTTCGGGGTGAAGGTCTACGCCTATTGCTTGATGACGAATCATGTCCATTTGTTGCTAGCTCCTGGGGAGTCAACCGCTGGATTGGGGCAATTAATGAAAGCACTGGCTGCCCGTGCGACGCGCTATCGCAATCGATTGGAAGGGCGCTCAGGCACCTTGTGGGAAAGTCGTTACAAATCCAGTGTGGTGCAGTCGGATTCATATTTGCTCGCTTGTAGTCGTTACATTGAATTGAATCCTGTGCGCGCTCGCATGGTCGCCAACGTCGCAGACTATGCGTGGTCGAGCTATCGAAGTCGGGTAGATGATGAGTCTGGTGGGGGCTGGTTAGATGCTGATCCATGCTTCATGGCCTTGGGTGATACCTCGATGGAGCGGCGGCTTCGGTATGAAGAGTTTGTGCGCCAGGCCATTCCGATTGATCAGCTTCGATTAATCCGCGACGCTTTGCAGCGAGGTCAGCTGACGGGTACAAGCCGTTTCGTAGATGAGGTTGAGCGGATTGTGGGTGTGCGGGTAGAGCAGCGAGGGCAGGGGCGGCCGAGGACTGAGCCGGGAAAATAAATCTGTCGCCTTTTCTCCTTTGAGGGAAATGTTCCGCAGTCTGTTCTTAATAGCTTAGGGTTGAACTGATGAAGAGTTGTCAGGGTAATATTTCCAAAGATTCGTTGAATCTGTTTGCTTCGGATATTGGTTCCGGGGAATTTTTTTCGTACGTAGGGAACTTGGTTTCATTGGAGCAAGCAATTTCTGTTTTAGGTTTGCTTTCTCCTGATTTTATTGAGTTAGAAGGTCACGTTTTCTGGCTGCCTAACGCTCAGCAATACGACCCGCAAAAAATTCCTTTGAAGGGGTTGGTCGAGACTGAAGCTGGTGTGTTGAAACAAAGTTCATCACGTAGAGACGTTGAACGACACAAAAATATTTTTTCAATAAATCAGTTCTTTTCAAAGTGGGAAGATGCGCCGGGTAGGCCAGTATTTAAGGTCGGTCTGTCGGAGGAGGATTATCGCCTTTGTCATATATTTGCCGAGCAGATCACCAGGTATTGGAGGAAGGCGTTATCGGATTGCTTTCCGGAGAAGGTGTTTCAGTTTGAAATTGCTGATGATCTTCTCGATGAATATGGGGTTTGTCTGACATTTTGGCAGATAACCTCCGAGTAAAAAGTGGCGCAGAAGGGTCCAAAATAGGGACATAAAAAGGGGGGCAGATTTATTTAGGTCTGGAAAATAAATCTGTCCCCTTTTCTGGTCTGAGGCTAAAGGAAACTGTGAGGAGGTTAAGCAGCAGTTTAGGAATCAAAGCGTTGCGGACGATGATGCGCTTGCAGCCTTGTGTGATGGCAATGCGTATCTTTGTGTTCAGTTGTATGGTGATCTAGTGCATGACCGGAATAGCTTGCAGGAGCGTCTTGCGCAAATGGCTTTGGATGACACCCTCCCAGCTATGTTTCGGGAGGACCTGCATCGTTATCAGATGCAAAATACCAGTGCCACCGGTACGTTGACTCAAGCGCTAACGCAGCTATCCCTAGAAAGCAATGGGGCGTCTCCCGAAGCTGCTAGCTGGGGGAGCTATCTGCTCTCTGCCATGGGGGGCTTGTTGTTTGGGAAAACAGGGGCAAAAGTAACCAGCATCGAATTTGTGCCGAAAAAGACTCGAAATAGTGCGGGCCAGATCGAGGTGAATATGACTTCCAGCGATGCTATAAAAATGCTTGAGTCAAATGGATATAAGAAGAATTTGTATCAAGATGGTACAATTACAGTAATGACAAATGGAGATAAAATATACCGCTTTTATCCAAGGTCGACGTCCACAGGACAACCTACGGCTTCGCTGAACATTGAAGGGATTAAGAATCCGGTAACGAAAATTAGATTTATTGGAGAGTAAAATTGACAATTCGGAAAGTTGATTTTGTTGAGTTGTCTCGCTTAATTGGTGAGCTGTCAGGAATGGTTGATTTTAAAAAGGACCTGCCTACGAATTTGTTTGTTGGAAATGGCTTTAAGTTTTGGTTTTTTGAGAGGCCATTGCTAGATTTTGTTGACGTGTTTAGTGAGTTGGTTTCAGAAAGTCTCTCAAGTTTTGGGGGGGATGTATTTATTAAATTTTCAGGAGAGGAGTTTTTGGTCGATAGCTGTTTTGCTATCAATGGAGATACTGTTGATGCGGACGCCTCTTGGGTTAGCGATAATTTTGAGGATTTTTTTGGTGGTAGGGTTGGTTATCCAGTGGTTTTGTTTAATGGGGCATTTGACTGGGTCGCTTTTGAAAGTTTGCGTGAAGAGTTTGGCGTGATTGCTGTTAAGGTGTCGAGTTTTCAGAATGGTTTTTTCGAATATTTGGAATCAAATTTCATTTCCTGTGATGGACTTTCAAAAATGTCATCCTCTAGCTCTGTAGAGGGTTTGATTGCAAAGGCCTTTGAATTTTCATATTGCCGAAAAAAATGAGATTGCGGTTCTTCAGGGGCAGACCACAGATCTGTGTAGGTTTTAGATCTAAGGCTTGGTTTGTACCCAAAAGGAAAATGAAAAGGAAAATGGGGACAAGGAAAATGGGAACACCCATTAGCCGGTCTCAAGTCAAGGCTAAAAGCCAACTTGCCCTGCAGCTTTTAACTGCTGGGTTCCCCCTTATCCCAACCTGCCTGGTTGAACCTGTCGTACCCGTTTTCTCATCAATGGCTACGACCGAGTCGTGCCTGACACCCATATGGATCAAGCGGTAGCGATAAAACTTTGTCTAGTGATCGACATGAAATTTCATGAGGATTTATGCGTTATTTTTATCTTGGTATCTTTTTTAGTCTGGCAATGCTCTTGTCGGCCTGCAACACAACCCCCTACGGCAAAGCCACCATCTACTATGATCGTGAGCAGTTTCCTGCTCAGCTCGTCAAAGATTTTCCGGAGCTGACCGACCCAATTCTTCAGCATGGGCGCTGCTCACTGATTATTTCAACACCAGGTTCAAATACTGGAGCTTATTATTTTTGCACTTACGCTCTGACTGCAAACACCCTTTATATACAGGAGTGGGACGCCAAAGCACTGAAGTATGTAGAGATCGTTCATGTGGGCATTTCGAAGTTTCAGAAGGTTGCATTGCACACTTTTTTTCGGACCAAACAGCTCCAATTGACCGAGGAACGACGTCAATTGGCGTTGAGCGTGACCACTGACGGCGGCGAGTTTATCAATGGAGCAGCCACCGAAAGTCTGTTTGAGGCAATAAAGAGCAAAGGGGTGCCAGTGGCGGACAGCGAGGGCTTGATCAATTCCCCCAGGTCGGCTTCGCCAGTGGTAATTCCGGTTTTTATAAAAAAATATCGATAAGTACCAACGTACGAACGGGCGACCATAAGTCGCCCGCCGTTCGTCTACTCCGCTACCTGCGCCCGCAACCGTCTCCCAATCACATCCATCACGTCACATCCGTCGCGCAGAGATATCGTCAGTAGTTTGCAAAAATCAGAAAGCACCACCGTATCGGAGCTGATATCCGAGCGGAAAGCGATGTTTTCCAGCAGTTGGGTCACGGCGCGGATGCGGTAGTCGGCGGTTTCGAAGAGGACGTCCAGCGGGGCTTCGGTGTCGATGAGCAGGGTAGCGGGGGTACAATCAATGCCGGTGATGGGCATGTATCTGGTCATATTCAGAGCCTCGAAAATTAATGAGTCTCTCTGTGGATCGGGTCGCCAAACCCGGTCGCTTCTTAGGCGACAACGGACTATAGACCGCCCCGTTCCAGAGCCACAAGACGCCACTTTCCGAGCTTTGTGTAGGACCTTTAGCCCTGCATCAGTCGGCTTTTTGGGCTGCCGCGGGTCAGGCACTGCAGGCGACTGCTGCGCAGTCGAGCGGGAGCAAGCTCCCTCGCCACGGGGATCGCGCTCGACTTGTGCGGGTTGGCGCATCAGCTGTGGCAGCAGCTGTGGGGCTTGGCCTCGTCGTATTTATCGTGATGCCGCACCCAATCCATGATTTCGTCTTCGTTGCGGCCCTTTGGCGTCAGGTCGAGGTAGTTGTAGGTGCCGACCAGCATGTCCAGGCCGCGGGCGTAGGTGGAGTAGGTGTGGAAGATGTCGCCGGCTTCGTTGCGATAGAAGACGCTCAGGCCAGGGAGTTCGCCTTCGGTGGTGTCGGTTTTTTCGTAGTTGTAGGTGGCTTTTCCACCGGCGGTGTCTTCGGCTTTGAAGCTGACGCCGAAGTCGTAGTTGAAGTCGCAGCCGTTGGACGAGACCCAGTCGAACGCCCAGCCCATGCGGCGTTTGAACGCCTGGAACTCGGTAAAGGGGGCGCGGGAGACGGCGACCACAGCCACGTCATGGTGGGCCAGGTGTTGGTTGGCGCCGTCGATGTGGTCGGACAGGAACGAGCAGCCATCACAGCCTTCTGTCCAGCCGGGGCCGAACATGAAGTGGTAGACGATCAATTGGCTGCGGCCGCCGAACAGGTCGGCCAGGTTCAGTTCGCCGTGGGGGCCTTGGAAGCGGTAGGGTTTGTCGATTTTTACCCAGGGCAAGGCGCGGCGTTCGGCGCTGAGTTTGTCCCGTTCGCGGGTGAAGGCTTTTTCGTGGGCCAGGTGTTGGCGGCGGGCGGCGAGCCATTCTTCCCGCGAGACGACCGGATGATTCTCTACGTTCATGGTGATTTCTCCTGCATGGCAGAGCTGCTGAGTGGGCGCTTCAGCAACTGGTCGTTTGGCCTTCGATGAATTCGACAGGCCGTTGGTCGGCTCAAGGCGGCGACCACCCGGAAACCTGGCTGAACGGCAGCGCGGCACCTCGGTCACAACCTAGGTAGGCATCTCACTCTTCAGAGGATGGACCAGGATGACGACTTATAACTGGGACTTGATCGAAAAGTTGTTGCACGAAGTGCAGAACGGCGCCGGCCACAGTTTTACCCCTCGGCCTTATGCAGAGCAGTACGCGGCAGAGAAAACTGCTGCAGGCGAGGAGATCGAGAACCTCGATCATCTGAAAGCGGTCGCCGGGGAGTATGAAAAATTACTGCTGGAGCGTGGCTATATCGAGCCGCGGCCGGAGGAAGAGGGCGGTAATGGCGAGAACTTCGTGCTGACGCCCCGTGGCTCGCGGTTGTTGAGCCTGATCGACAGCAGCATTCCGGGTAATGATCATCCGCGCCAGGTGCTGGATGAGCAGGAAGATGCGCTGGATGAGCTTACTTTTGATGATTTGGCGTCCAAGGCGCAGATTGCCTGAGAGGCCTGCGCTGAGCCCTGTGGGAGCGGCTTGTGTGGGAGCTGGGCTTGCCCGCGATAGCATCACCTCGGTTCACCTGATAGACCGAGTAGCCTGCATCGCGGGCAAGCCCAGCTCCCACACAAGCTCGCTCCCCCATTGGATCTTCAGTGGTTTTAAGAGCGTGCTGCTTTCAGGCACTTCAAATCAGTGAAGTCCTTCTTCATCCCGTCGATTTTCTTCAGTAGCCGTTCGCGCTGGGGCGGGGTGCTTTCGGCCATCAGGTCCACCAGCAGGCTGCGGGCCTGGGCTTCGGTTTTGCTGAAGGCTTCGCGGTAGGCGGGCGTCCAGAGGCTTTCGCGGTTGACCAGCAACTGCTCGATGCGTTTCGGGAAATCGGGGCTGTGGCGTTGGGCCACGGCTTCGCTGAACTGGTTTTGCCAGTGGGCGCGGTTGGCGATCCATTGCTGGTTCTGATCGCCCAGGGCGGTGGACCAGGCGACCACCCGCTGGCGCTGGGCGTCGTTGAGCGGGCCGAGCCAGTCGTTCAGGCGTTTGACCATGCGCTCGCTGCGCTCCTGGATCTGCTCCTGCAATGTCGGCTTGAGGTATTGCTGCTGGCGTTTGCGCTGGTCTTTGACGAAAGAGGCGTCCATGTCGTCGACTTGTTCGTCACTCAGGCCTTGCAGCAATTCGATGGCCGAGGGGGTGATGGCCTGGGCGGTTTCGGCGATGGCGGCCTTGGCTTCCTGGGTCCGTTGTTGCAGGGCTTCGTCGGTCACCTGATTGGTTTGCACCATGGTCTTCAAGCGATCCAGCCAGTCGACGTAGCCGGGCAATTGCGTCGTGCAGTGCCAGGTCAGGTGTTCCTTGAGGCGTTCGTTGAACCAGTCTTTTTGCTCGCCTTTGATCTCCAGATAATCGTTGAGGGTCCAGGGGATGATCAGGTCGAGGTTGCGGTAGGCCAGGCCTACGCGGCTGCAGGCGGTCAGCGTCAGCAGCAGGGCAATGAACAGGGCGGTGCGGGTCAACCAGCGCGACATGAGCGAGTCCTTGCAAAAGCGTAGGTGCTTTGTTGGAGCATGGCAGGCACGCAGCAGTTCAGCCGATCGAATACGTAACGCTTAGTAAAAAGGATGGGCCATCTTGAGGGTCAGCAGGCTGTCGCATTCGCTGTTGTGGCCGGAATACGCCGAGCAACTGCTGCCGCTGAGGCTTGAGTCGCTGTAGATCAGGTCCAGGTCGAGGCCCTTCCACGGACGGGAAATTTTCAACGACCAGTCGCTGAAACTGCCTACATAACCGTTCTCGACCGAGACCGGCGTATTGAGCTGGTGGGTGGTGTACTTGGCGCTGATGCCAATGCCGAACGGCACGTTGCCGCCCAGGTCGGCGAACAGCGTGCTGTTCTGTTTGTCCGGATCGTTGCTCAGGGCCGCGCCGAAACGGCTGCCGAGCACGGTCAGGCCGCCGTAGAACTCCTGGCTGTCGAGGGTATCGACGGTGGGGTAGCTGTAGTGGATCAGGCCGACTTCGTAGCCCAGGGTCTGGTCGAAGGGTTGTTTAAAGCCGATGTAGGAATCCACCTCCAGATCAGCGGACACGCCGGCGCTGGGTGACCACTGGCCAACATACCAACCGCTGTCGTGGCTCAGGTCCAACCCACCATGAAACGAACCGGTGCTCGACGGTGTGACCAGGCCCTGGGCCATGCTGCGGCTGGGGGTGGTGCCCAGTTTGAGGTCGAAGTCGCCGAGTTCGCGTTGGAACACCTGCCCCTGGGCGAGGGAGCACGTCAGCAGGCTGATCGCCAGCGCAACAATAGGAATACGCATGCTTCACTCCATGAAATAGCGAGGAGCAGGAACTAAGCTGAAACGCTTGAGCTAGAGAGGTGCAAGGATACCGGCGAATGATCGGCAGTGAAGGCCGTTCGTCGATTCATGGGAAATGGATAGGGCGGGGGAGGGTTCCAGTCCAAGCGCTTCGAAGCTCAAAGCGCTTTGGGACCAGGTGACGCGCAGGTTACTTCTTGCCCAGGCTGATCTGCTTGGACGGGCCGAATGTCTGGCCGCTGACGCCTTTGGCAATTTGCTGGATCTCGCCGCCGGACTTGAGGAACGCAGCGATCTGGTCGTTGATCGACTCGCTGGTTTCAACGGCTGGAGCTGGCTTTGCTTTGCTGTTGGATGCTTTTACGCGCATGACGGCCATTAACCTGTAGATAATTAATTGGGCCAGGCATCGTACAGGAAATACTTGACAATTGCTTGGCAAATATCCTTCTGAATTATCGCTGGCGTGACGGGAATAATCAGCCGTTATCCGGCAATAATTGCCCTAAGCCTCTGTTTTAAATAACAACCGTGTGAAGAATATTGTGCCGAGAAAGGACGGCACGCACCGTCACCGGCCTGACGAATGGCTGTGCCTCGGACGAAAACCCAGGAAAATCAACGGTTGGGCCGGGCCTTCCAGGCAAACCTTGCCGGCGGCCACGAATCGCGCCGCAAAACCGGGTAGAATGCCGCCCACGCAATGAGGGTATTGGAAATGGCTTTAGTCGGGCGCTACAACAGTTTGCAAGTGGTTAAACACACTAACTTCGGTTTATATCTGGACGGCGGTGCGGACGGCGAAATCCTGCTGCCCAATCGATATATTCCCAAGGATATTCCCAGTGAAGATGAAGACTGGCTCAATGTTTTCATTTATCTGGACAGCGACGATAAATTGATCGCCACCACGGAAAAACCCAAGGTTCAGGTCGGTGAGTTCGCCAGCCTGAAAGTGGTTGAGGTCAACAGCATCGGCGTGTTCCTGGACTGGGGCCTGCCCAAGGACCTGTTGCTGCCGTATTCCGAAGAAAAGCGCCAGATGACCGCCGGCGAATACTGCGTGGTGCACGTCTACCTCGACAAGCACACCCGTCGCATCACCGCCACGGCGCGCCTGGATCGTTATCTGGACAAGACCCCGGCCAACTACACGCCGGGCCAGGAAGTGGATTTGCTGGTCGCCGAAGCCACCGACATGGGGTTCAAGGCGATCATCAATAACAAGCACTGGGGCCTGATCCACAAGAATGAAATCTTCAAGTTCATGCGCGCCGGCATGCAGGAAAAAGGCTTCATCAAGGAAATCCGCCCGGACGGCAAGATCAGCCTGAGCCTGCAGCCGGTGGGCCAGGAAGCCGCCACCAGCCTGAACGCCAAGATCCTCGCCAAGTTGCGAGAGAACAACGGCACCCTGGCGGTCAGCGACAAGAGCGACCCGGCGCTGATCAGCAGCCTGTTTGGCGTGAGCAAGGGCAACTTCAAGAAGGCCATTGGTGCGCTGTACAAGAATGGGCAGATTGTCATTCATGCCGATCGCATTGAATTGAGCTAACTGCACACAATTCCTGTGGCGAGGGAGCTTGCTCCCGCTGGGCTGCGAAGCAGCGCCAAACCAGGTGCACTCAATCCAAGCTGACACACCGAGGTGGCATGTTCGAAGGGGCCGCTTCGCGCCCCAGCGGGAGCAAGCTCCCACAGGTTGACCTTCGCTGTATACAAAATCCTGCACCTTTAGCATGCACTCGCGCCCTGTTCGTGGGCGTATGCCTGTTCCTGCGCGGTGTTCCTCTGCGCCACACACCCCGGTTTGTCTCACATCCTGCGCCTATGGCACGCATTCTGCGTAGCAACGCGTATACAAACCATGCCGGCTCCCGTGCGCAGTATGGTGAGCAGGTCGATACGGGGGCACGGCGGTACTCAAAGGAGCCCCGCAATGTCCGAGCAATTGCCCAACGGCTACAGCCCCCGCCTCTATAACGAGGACCTGGGCCCGCTGCCGCAGAAATGGAATTGGTACAACATCTTCGCGTTCTGGATGAGTGACGTGCACAGCGTGGGCGGTTATGTCTTCGCCGCGAGTCTGTTCGCCTTGGGTCTGGCGAGTTGGCAGGTGCTTATCGCCTTGCTCGGCGGGATCTGCATCGTGCAGTTGATCGCCAACCTGGTCGCCAAGCCGAGCCAACAGGCGGCGGTGCCGTACCCGGTGATCTGTCGGCTGGCGTTCGGGGTGTTCGGGGCGAATATTCCTGCGGTCATTCGCGGTTTGATCGCCGTGGCCTGGTACGGCATTCAGACGTACCTGGCGTCCAGCGCGCTGATCATCGTGGTGCTGCGGTTTTTTCCTTCAATGGAGGTTTACGCGACGCCGCATTTTGCCGGTTTGTCCTACCTGGGTTGGTTCGGTTTCCTCAGCCTGTGGTTTGTCCAGGCGCTGGTGTTCTGGACCGGCATGGAATCGATCCGTCGTTTCATCGATTGGGCCGGGCCGGTGGTGTACGCCGTGATGTTCCTGTTGGCCGGCTGGATCGTGTGGAAGGCCGGTTGGAGCAACATCAGCTTCACCCTGGCAGAAAAGTCCTTGTCCGGCTGGCAGGCGTTCGGCCAAGTGATCGTGGCGACGGCCCTGGTGGTGTCGTACTTTTCCGGCCCGACCCTGAATTTCGGCGATTTCAGCCGTTACTGCCGAAGCATGTCTGACGTGCGCCGGGGTAATTTCTGGGGGCTGCCGGTGAATTTCCTGGCGTTCTCCCTGGTCACCGTGGTGATTGTTTCCGGGACCTTGCCGGTGTTCGGTGAAATGCTCCACGACCCGATTGCCACCGTGGCGCGCATCGACAACGACGTGGCGGTCTTGCTGGGGGCCTTTGCCTTCGTGACCGCCACCATCGGCATCAACATTGTCGCCAACTTCGTCTCGCCGGCCTTCGACTTCGCCAACGTCGCCCCCAGCAAGATCAGTTGGCGCGCCGGCGGCATGATCGCGGCGGTGGCCTCGATTTTCATCACGCCGTGGAACCTGTTCAACAACCCCGAAGTGATCCACTACACCCTGGACGTGCTGGCGGCGTTCATCGGCCCGTTGTTCGGGATCCTGCTGGTGGATTACTACCTGATCAAGAAGCAGCAGATCGACGTCGATGCGTTGTTCAATGACGGGCCCAGCGGGCGCTATTACTACAGCGGCGGCATCAACTGGACGGCGGTCAAGGCGTTGATTCCGGCGACGCTGATGGGGGTGGCGATCACCTTCACCCCCGTGCTGCAACCGATGGCCAACTTTGCCTGGTTCACCGGTTGCTTCCTCGGCGGGGTGTTGTATTTCGCCTTGGCGCGACGCGAGCCGGCCACGCAGTCGAGCAAGGCGTTCAGCCCGGCCGGCCAGGCCTGATCAACGCAGGGCGCTCTGGGCGCAAGGGCTCGCCGCGCCCCGGCTGGCGGGCCGCAGCAACAAGCCACCGGCCAGCACCAGGCCGCTGCCGGCAATGATCAGCGCCGGTTGCAGGCCGCCACTGAAATGGCTGCTCAGCGCCGCCAGCAGTGGCCCGCTGAGTTGGCCCACGGCAAAACAGGCGGTCAACAGGCCAGCGTTGCGCTGGGTGGCGTGGGGCGCCAGTTCCCGGGAGCGCAGCATCACCAGTTGCATGCAGGCCAGGAACGGCGTGCCACACAGGATCACCCCCAGGGCCAGCCCCGGCCCGCTGCCCAGCAGGCAGGCAAATACCCCGGCGGCTTGCAGCCAGAGCGTACCGATCAACCAGCGGCCGGTGGTGTTCGGGTTCGGCCGCCGCCGGCTGACCAGCAATACGCCGCTGGCGGCGGCCATGCCGAAGCAGGGCCAGAACAGATCGGCCAGCCATTGGCCGTGGAACTGCGCCGAGGCCATTTGCGACAGGAACGTCGCCGGAATGATGTAGCCCACGCCGTACAGGGCGTACACCACGCCCAATCGTGCGATGCCCGCGTTCGGCGAAGGGGCGGTCGGCCCTGCGACAGGTGCTGCGGCTGCCGGCTGCGGCAGGATCGGCAAGATCACCAGCAACATCGCCAAGGCCACGCCGGCATACACCAGCCACAGGGTGGCGGAGGTCTGGCCCAGCAGGTTCGAACCCAGGGCGAGCAGGCCGGTCAGGAAAATCCCCAGGCCCGGGCCGGCAAACACCAAGGCACCGAGCCGTGGCCGTCCCACCGCCGCAGCCAAGGGTTGGCTCAGGGTGGTGATCATCACCATCACCCAGGCGCTCGCCACGCCGGTGCCGAAACGCAGCGCCAGGTGCGGCCAGAAGCCCCAGGCCCAGAACGACGCCAGGGTCAGCAGCACGCACAGCCACAGGCCGCCGAGCAACCGCCGTCGCACCTGTTCCGGCCGACGGGCGAACATGGCGTCCAGCGCGCCAAGGAAGTATCCCAGGTAATTGGCGGCGGCAATCAGACCGGCGGCGGTCAAGTCGACCTGACCTTCGCCGATCAAGTGAGGTAACTGGGGCGTCAGGGCGAAGCGGCCGATGCCCATGGCCATCATCAGCGCGATGAAACTGCCGAGCAGGCGAATTAGAGGTGACATGGTCGTTCTCCGGTGTCGGGGCGAATGACCGTCAGGCTAGGACTGATTGACTTTCATTAAAAATGAATAATAGTGAGTAACTTGTTCTTTTTTGGAGAAGGTCATGGAGTTCAGCCAACTGCGGATTTTCCAGGCCGTGGCCGAGGAAGGTTCCATCACCCGGGCCGCCGAGCGCCTGCACCGGGTGCCGTCGAACCTGTCGACCCGGCTCAAGCAGCTTGAAGAACAGCTGGGTGTGGACCTTTTCCTGCGGGAGCGTCAGCGTTTGCAGTTGTCGCCGGCAGGAAAAGTCCTGCTGGACTATGCGGCCAAGCTGTTCGCCTTGCATGACGAGGCCCATGCCGCCGTGCAGGGCGGTCAGCCGGCCGGGGATTTCCTGCTGGGCACGATGTACAGCACGGCGGCGACGCATTTGCCCGACCTGCTGGCGGCTTATCACCGGGCGTATCCGGCGGTGAACCTGCAAGTGCAATCGGGCCCCAGTGGTGAACTGCTTGAAGGCCTGCTCACCAACCGGCTCGACGCGGCACTGGTGGACGGCCCGCTGGAGCTGGCGGGGCTGGATGGCGTGCCGTTGTGCGACGAGCGGTTGGTGCTGATTACCGAGGCCGATCACCCGCCGGTACGCAGTGCCCTGGATGTGCAGGGCCGCGCGGTGTTCACGTTCCGGCGTGGTTGCTCGTACCGGATGCGATTAGAGGCCTGGTTTGCCCATGATCACGCGACCATGGGCCGGGCGATGGAAATCGAGTCTTACCAGGGGATGCTGGCGTGTGTGATCGCCGGGTCCGGGGTGGCGTTGATGTCCGAGTCGATGCTGGCCAGCCTGCCGGGCCGCGAGCGGGTATCGGTGCATTCGCTGGCCGAGCCGTTCGCCAGCGCCACCACCTGGCTGATGTGGCGCAAAGGCATGGTCGGAGCCAACCTGAACGCCTGGATCGAGTTGCAACAACAGGCCTGGCCGCGGGGGCCAATGCTCACGGCGCAATCGGCTTGAACTCCGGGAGGTGGATTTGGATCAATTCAGTAACAGATCATTGCAAACTGAGACGAGCATTGCGTAGAACATCGGACTATTATCAGTGCGAAGGGGCCACAGAAATCTGCCGCTCGCACCACCCTGAGGGGGCACCACGATGAAAGAGAAAATCCAGAACTGGCTTCACGACTTGGGTGTCGCGCTTGGCCTGATCGAACCGCCGATGCAACCGGTACCGATCCGCACCGATGACGAGCAACGCCGCCGCCAACCGCGCCGCCGGTAAATACACCACCGAATTTGGAGAGATCGCAGTTCCGGACCATTTCAATTGAGATGGCCCGGAACTGCGATCTTTTTATTTCCGAAGACAGAATCTGTGGGAGCGAGCTTGCTCGCGATAGCGGTAGACCGGCATGCATTCATGTTGAATGTACCGCCGTCATCGCGAGCAAGCTCGCTCCCACAGGGATCTCATTGCCGAGCGTTGGCGGTCAAACCGCCTTGGCCACCGTACTCGGCCGTGGCGACAACACGCTCACCAGCACAAAACTCACCAGCGCCACGCTCAGGCTGTAGTAGATCGGGGTGTTGGCGTCCAGGCCGTCCTTGAGCATGAAGAACAGCGCGGTCAAGAAGCCCAGCGACATGCTGGTGATCGCCCCGGCAGTGGTGGCGCGTTTCCAGTAGATGGCGCCGATCAGCGGGATCAGCATGCCGCCCACCAGCAGGTTGTAGGCCAGGGTCAGGGCGCTGATGACGTCGCTGACCACCAGGGCGATCACCAGGACCACCGCCCCCATCAGCAGGGTCGCGATGCGGTTCTCGTGGACGTCGCCACTGCCGCTCTCACGGCCCTGGCGCAGACGGGGCAGCAAGTCCTGGACCACCGTGGTGGACGCGGCGAGCAGGCCCGCTGCGGCGGTGGACATCAAGGCCGCCAGGGCCGCGGCGATCACCAGGCCGCGAATGCCGTTGGGGAGGCTGGTCTGCACCACGCTGGCGAAGGCGTTGTTGACGTTCTCCAGGTCCGGCAGCAACACCTTGGCCGCCATGCCGATCAACGCCCCGGCCAGACCATACAGCACGCAGTACAGGCCGGCGGCGGTGCCGGCCACTTTGGCCACGCCTTCGCTGCGGGCGGTGAACACGCGCTGCCAGATGTCCTGGCCGATGAAGATGCCGAAGAAGTAGATCAGGAAGTAGGTGAGGATGGTGTCCCAGCCAATCGCGGTGAAGTCGAAGTAGCTGGTTGGCAGTTTAGCCACCATGGCATCCCAGCCGCCCGCGTCACTGATGGACATCGGCATCAGCAGGAACACCAGGCCGACGGTCATGATCAGGAATTGCACGATGTCGGTGAGGGTCAGCGACCACATGCCGCCGATGGTGGAATACAGCACCACCACGCCACCGCCCACCAGGATCGACACCCAGAACGGCAGGCCGAACAACACCTGCATCACGGTGCCGATGGCAATGGTCGAGGTGGCGCCGATCATCAGTGCGTACACCAGCATGATCAGCGCACTGGCCTGGCGCGCCGCCGGGTTGTAGCGGCGTTCCAGCACTTGGGTCACGGTGTAGATCTTGAGCTTGAGCAACGGCTTGGCGAGGAACAGGCTCAGGCCGACGATGCCCAGGCCGATGGCGCCGCACAGCCAGAACCCGGAAATGCCGTAGACGTAGCCCAGGCGCACGGTGCCGATGGTGGACGCACCGCCCAGGACGGTAGCGGCCATGGTGCCTAGGTAAAAGCCCGGGCCGAGGTTGCGCCCGGCGACGAGGTAGTCGTCACGGGTCTTGGCGCGGCGCATGCCGTACCAGCCGAGGGCGATCATGCCGGCGGCATAGATGAGAACGACGATTAAGTCCAAAGCCATGGTGGCGTGTCTCCGATTGTTTTTTTTATAGGAAGTCGGGGTGATGTCGGGTGACGCTTTTGTGGCGAGGGAACTTGCTCCCGCTCGGTTGCGAAGCAATCGCTATTTCGGGAGCGCTCCGCACTGGAGCGCCAGCCCGGTCCAGCGGGAGCAAGCTCCCTCGCCACAAAAGCTCCCGGCCTCAGGTGTTGCATTTACAGCCAGGTGATGCGTTCACCTCGGGTCAGGCGGTCTGTCTGAGCTGCGGTTTATCGATGGACGCCGAATCGTTCCTACGCGGATCATCCGGCCCATATACCGCCGCCGGCTCTGGGAACAACCCAAGCAGCACCAGGTACACCACCGAGGCCAGGCCCAGGGTCACCGGCAGGCTGATGTCGATCCCGCCGGCCAATTCCCCCAGCGGCCCGACGAACTGCCCCGGCAGGTTGACGAAGCACAACCCCACCAGCGCACTGGGGATCCACGCCCCCAGGCCGCGCCAGTTCCAGCCGTGGCTGAACCAGTAGCGCCCGCCGGTTTCACCGCGGGTGAACACTTGCAGGTCATCCGGGCAGTAGAAGCCGCGGCGCACCAGCAGGCCGATGATCATGATCACCATCCACGGTGTGGTGCAGGTGATGATCAGCACGGCGAATGTGGATACGCTCTGCACCAGGTTCGCCGCGAAGCGCCCGATGAAGATGAAGGCAATCGACAGCACGCCGATCAGCAGCGTGGCCTTGACCCGCGACAGCACCCGTGGGAACACGCTGGACATGTCCAGCCCGGTGCCATACAGCGACGTGGTGCCGGTGGACATGCCGCCGATCACCGCGATCAGGCACACCGGCAGGAAGAACCACCCCGGCGAAACCGCCAGCAGCCCGCCCACGTAATTGTTGGCCGCGATGTAGTCCGGCGCCTTGATCGCCACGATGGTGGCGGTGGCGAGGCCGAACAGGAACGGGATCAATGTCGCCAGTTGTGCCGCGATCACGGCCAGCATGATGCGGCGCTTGGGCGTGTTGCGGGGGATGTAGCGCGACCAGTCGCCCAGGAACGCTCCGAAGGAAATCGGGTTGCTCATGGCTACCAGCGCCGCGCCGATGAAGGCCGCGTAGAAGCCCGGCTGGCCGAGGCTGACCGTGCCGGCGAACTGGCTGTCGAAGGTCGGTGCGAAGGCGAAAATGCCCAGCAGGAACAGCAGGCTGGCGGCCCACACGGCAATGCGGTTGACCCACAGCATGAAGCGGAAGCCGTAGATGCACACCGTCAACACCAGCAAGGCGAACAGGCCGTAGGCCAGGCCCAGGCTCAGGTCGGTTTCCGGCACGCCGACCAGCCGCTTGGCGCCGCCGATCAACGCATCGCCCGAGCTCCACACCGACAGCGAGAAAAACGCGATGGCGGTCAGCAACGAGAGGAACGAGCCGACGATGCGCCCGTGCACGCCGAAGTGCGCACCGGAAGACACCGCGTTGTTGGTGCCGTTGAGCGGGCCGAACAGGCCCATCGGCGCGAGAATGATCGAACCCACCAACACCCCCAGCACAATCGCCCAGACCCCGGCCTGGAACGACAAGCCGAACAGCACCGGGAAACTGCCGAGCACGGCGGTGGCGAAGGTATTGGCGCCGCCGAAGATCAGGCGAAACAGGTCGCCCGGGCCGGCAGTGCGTTCGTGGTCCGGGATCTGTTCGACCCCGTTGGTTTCAATGTGCGTAAGGCTTTTATCGTTATTGTTATGCATGATCTGCTCCGATCATCGAGGCGCGTTCATCGAATGTGAATGTCGCCTGTTGCTAAGGGGATGGCAGCCCTTCCGGCATTGCGGACAAGTGTTCGTGACAGGCCAGCCACAGGCCTTGTTGTTCTTGGCGAAACACAATGGTTTCGCGCTCCTGGCTAAAGTGAAGCTCCCCTTGCATGCGCAGCTCGGTGGCCACGTCATGGATGAAAATCGCCACGTCCCCTTGCAGGCTGACGAAGGCGTTGCTCGAGGTGCAGTTCAGCACCTCGAAGCCATCCTCGGACCGCCAGCGATCCCACAATGCCTGGTAGGCATCGCGTGACAGCAGGGGCTGTTCAAGGGTGTAGAACACGAAACTCGCATCGGCCGTGAACGCACCGAAGTAGGCGTCGCGGTCATTGCGGGCAAAGGCCGACACCAGCTCAGCGGCGGCCTTGAGGATTTGATCTCGATCGTTCATGGCCGCACCTCAGCGATGAACCACGCCGGGCAGTACGCAGAGCATCTCGTACAGCAGGTTGGCGCCCAGCAGCGAGGTGTTGCCGGTGGTGTCGTACGGCGGCGAGACTTCTACCAGATCGCAACCGACCAGGTCGAGGCCCTGGCAGCCCCGGACGATTTCGATCGCCTGGATGGTGGTCAGGCCGCCGATTTCCGGGGTGCCGGTGCCGGGCGCCCAGGCCGGGTCGATGCCGTCGATGTCGAAGCTCAGGTACACCGGGCCGCCGCCGACTTTCTCGCGCACTTCGGCCATCAGTGGAGCGAGGGATTTGTGCCAGCACTCTTCGGCCTGGACCACACGAAAGCCCTGGTTGCGGCTCCAGTTGAAATCATCGGCGGTGTAGCCCTGGGCCCGCAGGCCGATCTGCACGACGCGGTCGCAATCGAGCAGGCCTTCCTCCACGGCGCGGCGGAAGGTGGTGCCATGGGCGATCTTCTCGCCGAACATGTGGTCGTTCACATCGGCGTGGGCGTCGATGTGCACCAGGCCGACCTTACCGTGTTTCTTATGGATCGCCCGCAGGATCGGCAGGGTGATGGTGTGATCGCCCCCCAGGGTCAGGGGGATGACGTTGTGTTCGAGGATCTTGTGGTACGACTCTTCGATGATCCGCACCGCGTCCAGCAGGTTGAAGGTGTTGATCGGCACATCACCGATGTCCGCCACCGACAGTGAGTCGAACGGCGCGGCGCCGGTGGCCATGTTGTAGGGGCGGATCATCACCGATTCGGCGCGGATCTCGCGAGGGCCGAAACGGGTGCCGGCGCGCAGGGAGGTGCCGATGTCCAGCGGCACGCCGACGAAGGCCGCGTCCAGGCCGGCAGCGGTTTGCAAATGGGGGAGTCGCATCATGGTGGCGATGCCGCCGAAGCGCGGCATTTCGTTGCCGCCCAGTGGTTGGTGAAGAATCTTGTCCACAGGTAGGGCCTCATCGTTGTTTTACTTATCAGGGACCGATTCTGCGAAAAGCCGTTGCCGTGAAGAATCGCTGGGGGCAAATACTTAGTTCAGATTTTTCTAAACTAATGGCGGGCGGGGCGATAGACTCGCGACTGATCTGTTGAGGTTAAATGGTGGGTGCAAGCCTGTGGGAGCAAGGCTTGCCCGCGATGAAGTTCATGCGGTTTCCCCTGGAACCGAAGCGCCTGCATCGCGAGCAAGCTCTGCTCCCACAGATAAATCCCCTCGCCACAAATGTGCAGTGACCCGCCTGTATGGAGACATCCCAATGGCCAACGCTCTACCCGACCTGAAACTGCTGCGCATTTTTGTCAGCGTGGTCCGGCACCAGGGGTTCGCCAATGCCCAGCACGAGCTCAACCTGTCCACGTCGGCCATCAGCACCTACATGAGCCAACTGGAGTCGGCCCTGGGCCTGGTGCTGTGTCATCGCGGCCGGGGCGGGTTCAGCCTGACCAGCAAGGGCGAGCTGTTCCATCAGGAAACCTTGCGCCTGCTGGGCGAGCTCGAAGGGTTCGAGCAGTACGCCGCCGCGCTCAAAGGGGAACTGCGCGGTACGTTGAACCTGGGGGTGATCGACTCCACCGTCAGCGACAAGGCCTTGCCGTTCGCCGAGGCCATCGGTGCCTACAGCCAGGAACATCCGGCGGTGCATTTGCATCTGTCGGTCATGAGCCCTTACGAGCTGCAACTCGGCGTGCAGGACAATCGCCTGGACCTGGCCATCGGTGCGTTTTCCACGCGCATGAGCGGGCTGGTCTACATGCCGCTGTACCGTGAGCAGCACTGGTTGTATTGCAGCAACCGCCACCCGTTGTTCAACGAGCGGCGCATTCCCGAGCAGGTCATCACCCAACAGCGCATGGTCGGGCGCGGTTACTGGAGCCAGGCCGAACTGGCGCGCCACGGCTTCAAGCACAGCGCGGCGACGGTGGAGAGCATGGAGGCGCAGTTGATCCTGGTGCTGTCCGGTGCCTACGTCGGCTACCTGCCTGAGCACTACGCCCAGGCCTGGGTCGACAAGGGCGACTTGCGCGTGCTGCTGCCAGCGACCTTCGGCTATCAGGCGCCGTTTTCGATGATCGTGCGCCGTGGTCGCAGCCGTGAGCCGCTGATCCAGACGTTCCGTGATTTGCTCAAAGCTCAACTGAACCAGGCCTGACCATGTCCAGAATCCAATGCCCGCGTTGCCACAGGCCACAAAGCCATTGCCTGTGCCCGCTGATCCCCAGCCTCGACAGCCGCACCCGCGTCTTGCTGTTGCAGCATCCCAGTGAAGTGAACCACGCCTTGAATACCGCCCGGCTGGCGGCGTTGGGGCTGAGCAATGCCGAGTTGATCGTGGGCGAGGTGTTCGAGGATTTGCCCCGGTTGTTCAATCAACCGGGCTATCAGGCGCGGTTGTTGTTTCCCGGCGATGAGGCGCAACCGTTGCAGACCTGCGCCCCGTCCGATGAGCCGATCCTGCTGGTTGTCCCGGATGGTACCTGGCGCAAGGCGCGCAAGCTGCTGCACCTCAACCCGCTGCTGGCGGCACTGCCGAGAGTGACCCTGGCCGAAGGCGCTGTGTCCCGTTACCGCTTGCGCAAGGCGCCCGGACCGGGGGCGTTGTCGACGGTGGAGGCGATAGTCCAGGCGTTGCAGGTCCTGGAAGCGCCGGCGAGTTTCGAGGCGTTGTTGAGGCCGTTCGAGGCCTTGATCGAGGGGCAGATTGCGGCGATGGGGGAGCAGACGTTTCGTCGTAATCATGCTGAAAAATAGGCGGTGTGGCTGCCGGCCTCATCGCGAGCAAGCTCGCTCCCACAGTGGATTTATGCGCGCTGGAGCCCCCCCTGTGGGAGCGAGCTTGCTCGCGATAGCGATCGACCAGGCACCGAAGATCCCTGCCAAAGTCTACCGCTCGCGCATCGCCTCGGTTCGCGCCTTCAATACCGGCTTGAGCAGGTAATCCAGGACACTTTTCTCCCCGGTGATGATATCCACCGTCGCCACCATTCCCGGAATGATCAGCAACGGCTTGGCATCCCCGCCCAAGTGGTTTTTGTCGGTGCGCACCTGAATCAGGTAGAAGCTGTTGCCCTTGTCATCGGTGATGGTGTCGGCGCCGATCAGTTCGAGCCTGGCGCTCAGCCCGCCATAGATCGTGTAGTCGTAGGCGCTGAACTTGACCATGGCTTTCTGGCCCGGGTGCAGGAACGCCACGTCCTGGGGGCGGACCTTGGCTTCGATCAGCAGGTTGTCTTCCAGGGGCACGATTTCCACCATGTCGTTGCCCGGCTGCACCACGCCGCCGATGGTGTTGACCTTCAGTTGCTTGATCACCCCATGCACCGGCGAGACCACCGTCGTGCGGGTCACGCGGTCGTCGATGGCGATGCTCGAGGCGGTGATTTTCGACAGTTCGGTACGTTTCTCGTTGAGGTCCTTGGCCGCCTCGGAGCGGAAGGTCTGTTCCGATTCGTCGATCTTGCTCTTGATCTCGTTGATCGCCGATTCGGCCCGGGGAATCGCCAGGGTGGTGGCGTTGAGCGAACCGCGGATTTCCACCGCGCTGCGTTTGAGCCGCAGGATTTCCACCGGCGACACCGCCCCGGTGCGCACCAGCGGCGCGGACATGTTCATTTCTTCCTGCAGCAAGGCCAGGGCGGAGCTGAACTGGCCTTGCTTGGAGCGAAACTCCGCCAGCTCCTGGGTCTTCTGCCGCAGCTGTTCGGTCAGGGTCCGTTGTTCGCTGGCCAGGCGCCGCTGGCGCTGTTCGTACAGTGAACGCTCGTCCTCGGCCACTTGCGGGGCCTTGGCGATCACCTCATCTGAAAGCTTGAAGGGCCGGCCCTCGGCCTCGGCCGACAGGCGTTCGACCTGGGCGGTCAAGGCATAGCGGTCGGCTTCGCTCTCGCCCTTGTTCGATTGATATCGCGTGTCGTCCAGGCGCAGCAGGGTGTCGCCCTTGTTCACCATCTGGCCTTCGCGCACGAATATCTCGGTGACGATGCCGCCCTCCAGGTTCTGGATCACCTGGATCTTGCTCGACGGAATCGCCTTGCCTTCGCCGGTGGTGACTTCCTGCAAGACCGCCAACTTCGCCCAGACCAGCCCGGTGATGATCAACCCGGCGGCCAGCCACACGGTAACCCGCGAGCGCCGGGGCGAATCCTGCAGCGTGGCGCCGGCGGTTTCCGGCATGAACTCGCTTTCGGCGCTTTTGCTGAAACTGCCGAAGTAGCTTCGGGCGGCTGAATCCGGTGTTTGGGCAGACATGGGCGGTACCCGTCAGTTGAGTGAAATAAGCCGAACACATACCCGTGGCTTGAGAGGGTTATCTGTGGGAGCAAGGCTTGCCCGCGATGAAGCTAATGCGGTCTCACTGGAACCGAGGCGCCTGTATCGCGGGCAAGCCTTGCTCCCACAGGTGCTGTGCTGACAGTTAGAGCGGCTTAAACCGCCGCAGAGCCTACCCGTCCCTTGCGCAAGGCATCGATGACCGCTTCCTTCGGCCCATCCGCCACGATCCGGCCGTTATCCAGCACCACCAACCGGTCCACCAAGCTCAGCATCGAGGTGCGGTGAGTGACCAGCAGCACCGTCTTGCCCTGTACATGGGGGTGAAGCTTCTGCCGCAGGACGTCTTCGCTGGTGTTGTCCATGGCGCTGGTGGGTTCGTCCAGCAGCAGGATCGGCGGGTCGAGCAACAAGGCCCGGGCCAGCAGCACGGCTTGGCGTTGGCCGCCGGACAGCAGTTGCCCGCGCTCGCCCACCGGGCGGTCGAAACCTTGGGGATGCTGGCGCGCCAGTTCGGTGACACCGGTCAGTTCCGCCACTTCCAGCATGCGCGCATCGCTGATGTAGCGCGCGCCCAGGGTGAGATTGTCCCGCAGGCTTCCGGCCAATAGCGGCAGGTCATGGGCGACGTAGCCGATCTGTTGGCGCAGGTCGGCGACGTCCAGTTGCCGCAGATCCAGGCCGTCTAGCAGTAACTGGCCTTCCTCCGGTGCATAGAAACCCATCACCAGGCGTGCCAGGGTGCTCTTGCCCGAGCCACTGCGGCCAATGATCCCGACCCGTTCGCCGGGCTTGAGGCTGAAACTGATATTGGTCAGCGCCGGGGCGCTCTGGCCGTTGTAGTGGAACGTCACGCCGCTGACGTCCAGAGCACCCTGCAATTGGGTACGGTCCAGGGGCCGCTGCTTGGCGTCTCGCTCCTGGGGCAACGCCATCAAGGCATCGGTGCTGCGCATGGTGAGCTGGGCTTGCTGGTAGCGGGTGATCAGCCCGGCGATCTGCCCGAGCGGGGCGAGCACCCGGCTGCCGAGCATGTAGGTCGCCACCAGCGCGCCGACGCTGAGGTTGCCGGCAATGATGCTGTAGACCCCGGCGACGATGGTCGCCATGCCGGCCAGTTGTTGCAGGAACAACGTGCCATTGGTCGCCAGTGCCGAGAGGTTGCGTGCGTGGCTGTCCAGGCGGGTGAGGGCGCCGTGGGTGCTTTCCCATTGATGCTGGCGCTCGCTTTCGGCGCTGCAGGCCTTGAGGGTTTCCAGGCCACCGAGGGTTTCGATCAGCAGGGCCTGGCGCTGGGCGCCGAGGGCCAGGCTTTTTTGCACGGTGTCGCGCAGGCGCACCTGGATGATCATGGCGAAGATGATGGTGATCGGAAACGCGATCACGGGAATCACCACCAGCCAGCCGCCCAGCAGGCCGATCACGACGAGCATCAGCAGGGCGAAGGGCAGGTCGATCAGGCTGGTGAGCGTCACCGCCGTGAGGAATTCGCGCAGGCCCTGGAAGTCGTGGATGCTCTGGGCGAAGCCGCCGATGGTCACCGGCTTGGCCTTCATCGCCATGCCGGTGATGCGTTCGAACAGGGTGGCGGACAGAATCACGTCGGTTTTCTTGCCGGCAGTGTCCAGCAGATGGGCGCGCACCACCCGCAGCACCAGTTCGAAGCCGGTGCCGATCAACAGCCCCACGGCCAGCACCCACAAGGTGGACGTGGCCTGGTTCGGCACCACGCGGTCGTAGGTCTGCATGACGAACAGCGGCACCATCAGCCCCAGCAGGTTGATCAGGAAACTCGCCAGGATCGCGTCGCTGTACAGCCAGCGCGACAGTTTCAAGGTGTCGCGAAACCACGCCTCGACCCGGGGTACCAGGGGCGAGCGCAGGTCTTCGAGTTCATGGCGCGGCCGGGCGAATAGCGCCTGGCCGCTGTAATCGGTGGTCAGTTCCTCGCGGCTGACCCACTGCTCGCCGCCATCGGCTTCGCTGGGCAGGATCAGCGCCTTGCCATCCTCGCCCCAGCGCCGCAATACCGCGCAGCGCCCCCCCGCCAGAATCAGCATCACCGGCAGGTTCAGGGGGGAGATGTCCGCCAGCTCACGACGCAACAACCGCGCCTGCAAGCTCGCCCGGGCCGCTGCGCGGGGCAGCAGGTCCAGGCTCAAGCGTTGGTGCGCCATAGGGAGCCCGGCGCTGAGGCTGGCGCGGCTGACCGTCGCGCCATGGAGTTTGCAGAGGATCAACAGGCCGTCCAGCAAGGGATCATCGAAGTTCAGGCGCGGATCGGCGCCGGGGGTGGTGGGTTCCATGCTGGTCACAGTGTTCGCTCCCATTTTTTCGGAGGGGGCTACTTCAGTTCCGGCAGCCGTGCCTGATTCTTGACTTCGGTCTGCGCGACCGCATCGGCCGGCAGCACGATCCGTTGTTTGTGCAACAGCAGGCCCATGTTCGCCAGCACCCGGTACATCGAGTACTCCTCGGTGTAACGCACCTCGGTGTAGCGACGGTTGGCGTTGTACAACTCGTTTTCGCTGTCGAGCAGGTCGAGCAGGGTGCGCTGGCCGAGACCGAACTGATCCTGGTACGCGGCCCGCACACGGGCGGTGGTGTCGGCGTATTCGCGGGCGGTGGGGGTCTGTTTGCGGGCGTTGAGCATCGCGTTCCAGGCCAGGCGGGTGTCTTCGTTGAGCTGGCGCAGGGCGTTGTTGCGGATGTCCATGGCCTGGTTGATCTGGTGGGCGTTGGACGCCAGCCGCGCCTTGTCGCTGCCCCCGCGGAACAGGTTGTAGTTCATCACCACGCCCACACGCCAGTTGTTGTCGTGGCCTTCTTCGCCGCCGAGGTTGTTGTTGGCGCCCACCGCCGCTTCGGCATCGAAGCGCGGGTAGAACGGCGACTTCGCCACTTCATATTGGCTCTCGGCGGACTGTATGTCGGCCTGGGCCGATTTCAGGTACGGGTTGTTATCCACCATGCTTTGCTGGGCTTCGCGCAGGTCGGCGGGGATTTCGCCTTTGGTCGAGGGCGGCGCCTCCAGCTCATCGGGCATGCGTCCGACCACGCTGTAGAAGTTCGCCTCGGCGTCCGCCAGGTCCACCTGGGCGGTGTCGAAGTTGTTTTCCGCCAGGGCCCGACGGGCATTGGACTGGTCGGAGTCGGCCGTACTGCCCACCCCACGCTCGGTGCGCAGGCCGATCTGGTCGTTGACCCGCAGGTGTGCCTGCAGGTTGTTCTTGGCCAGGGTCACCAGCTCGCGCCGCTTGAGCACTTCCAGGTAGACCTCGATGGTACGCAGCGCCAGATCCTGGGCGGTGCCCTGGGCGTAATAGGCCCGGGAATTGACCACGCCCTGGGTGCGCTGCACTTCATTGGCGGTGTTGAACCCGTCGAAGATCATCTGCCGCAGGCGCAGCTCCGATTGGGTGTAGGTCAGGATATTGGTGTGGTGGTTGCCCAGGGCACGGGTGTTGGTGTTGTCGCTGTAGCCCCGGCCGTAACCGGCATTGAGATCCACCGATGGGAAAAAGCCCCCTCTGGCGACCTTGACGTCTTCATTGGCCGACAGACGGCTGTCCACCCGTTGTGCCAGTTCCGGGTGAGTCGCGATGGTGCTCTGGATCGCCTCGGTCAACGACATGGCCTGCGCCTGAGAAGAGCAGGCCATGGCCAGCAAAACCGCGCTGCAGAGGGGGGTTAGAACGCGCATGGGGTGCATCTCCTGAGGTCTGTAGTGCTTCGCTTGTCGCCAAAATATTGACGTATTTAAGATCAAAACCGTTTCAACCTTGTAACAACACAGCTAAGAACATCCTGAGCAAAACCTAAGAAGAATTTCTCATAAGGATTATTCCGAAAAAAACTTATGTGCTTGAAAAAAACCGGCACATTGTTCAAAGCGAAAGCCTTTGAATCTGCGGGTTCTGACGGCTTTTAGGCGTCAATAAAAGTTTCATGCAGATTTTTAAGCGACGTGAAGAAGTGCCGAAAGGGCGATGTGAGAAGCGGTTTTTGGTGACGGTTTTTTGTCGTTTAGGCGAATTGCCAGCACCTTCTGCTTTCGCGAAAGCTGGCAGATTTTCCAGCTTTTGGGGTCGCCAAACCTGAGGACGAATTCTTCACCCAGACAGGTGCCGATTGCGGTCGGCAACGGAGGAAATGCACATGGCAGCGCTCATCGGTATCGTCAGCAAAGTGGTCGGGCAAGTTTTCGCAGAAGCGGCCGGTGGCTTGCGGCGGCCTTTGGTCGAAGGCGATCGGCTCTATGCCGGCGAACACCTGGTCACCGGTGCCGAAGGGGCCGTGGCTGTGCATCTGCAGAACGGCCAGTCGTTGACCCTGGGCCGCGAAAGCAACCTGACTCTTACCCCGCAGCTGCTGGCCAACCATGCGCCTCATGTCGACACGCCCGACACGACGCCGCCGAGTGACGCGCAACTGACCGACGTGCAAAAGCTGCAGCAAGCCATCGCCGCCGGTGCCGACCCGACCCAGACCGGTGAAGCCACGGCCGCCGGACCCGAAGGTGGCAACCCGGGTGGTGTAGGCGGCGGGCACAGTTTTGTGCTGTTGGAAGAAGTCGGCGGGGAGGTCGATCCGCTGATCGGTTTTCCGACGGCCGGGTTCAACGGGATTCCCGAGTTTCCACAGCTACGCTTGGCCGGTGACCCGGATAACACCGGCGACGATGCAACCCCGCCGGTAACTCCTGAGATGCCGGACAACCCCGTGACCCTCGACGGGGTCAATGTCGAGGGCGGCGAACTGACCACCAACGAGGCCAATCTGGCCGATGGTTCGGCCAGCAATCCGGGGGCGCTGGTGCAAAATGGCACCTTCACGGTATCCGCGCCTGACGGGCTGAGCAGCCTGAGCATCGGCGGCATCAACGTGATCAGTGGTGGCGTGCCCGCAGGCTTTCCTCAGACCATCACGTCGGCGCTGGGCAACACGTTGACCATCACGGGCTATGACCCCACCACGGGGGTGGTCAGTTACACCTACACCCTGACAGACAATGAAACCCATCCTGCCGGCGGTGGTGCCAACAACATTACCGAGCAGTTCCCCGTGGTGGCCGTCGACACCGACGGTGACACGGCCACCGGCACCCTGGACGTCAACATCACCGATGACGTGCCCCAGGCGATCGACGACAGCCACGCGAACACCGCGTCGGAAACCCTGGTTACCCTTACCGGCAACGTATTACCCAACGACCACCAGGGCGCCGACCGGATCCCCACCGGCCCCGACAGCGGGCCGATCGTTGGCGGGACGTTCACCGGCACCTACGGCACCCTGGTGCTCAACCCCAACGGCACGTACACCTACACCCTGAACACCAGCGACCCGCAATTCGTCGCGTTGCATGGCGGGGGCAGCGGTACCGAGACGTTCACCTACACCCTGACCGATGCCGATGGCGACACCAGCACCGCGAACCTGGTGCTGCAAGTACACAACAACGACGATCCGGTGGTGTTGGTGGGCCTGGATGCTGAAGGTGGCGAGCTGTCGTTGCAGGAGAAAAACCTCAGCGACGGCAGCAGCCCGGACGCATCGGCCCTGACCCAAAGCGGCACGTTCACCGTGACCGCGCTGGACGGCGTGCAGACCCTCAGCGTGGGCGGTATCAACGTCGTCACCGGCGGCGTGGCGGCGGGTTTCCCACAATCGATTACCACTGCGCTGGGCAACACCCTGACCATCACTGGCTACAACGCCAGCACCGGTGTGGTCAGCTACAGCTACACGCTGCTGGACAACGAAGCCCATCCCAACGCCAACGGCGCCAACAGCGTTAGCGAACAGTTCGCCGTAGTCGCCACCGACGATAACGGCACCACAGCCAACGGCAACCTGGACGTAAACATCGTCGATGACCTGCCTAAAGCCGTGGACGACAGCAACGCCAGCACGGCTTCGGAAACCCACCTGACCCTGACCGGCAGCGTTCTGACCAACGACACCCAAGGTGCGGATCACGTGGCGTCCGGCCCAATCACGCCCGGCACTTTTACTGGCACCTACGGCACCCTGGTGCTCAACGCCGACGGTTCCTACACCTACACCCTCAACACCGCTGACGCCGATTTCAAAGGTTTGCACGGCGGCGGCAACGGCAGTGAAACCTTCACCTACACACTCACTGACGCCGATGGCGACACCAGCACCGCGAACCTGGTGCTGCAAGTACACAACAACGACGATCCGGTGATCATCACCGGCCTCGACACTGAAGGTGGCGAGCTGTCGTTGCAGGAAAAAAACCTCAGCGACGGCAGCAGCCCGGACGCATCGGCCCTGACCCAAAGCGGCACGTTCACCGTGACCGCGCTGGACGGCGTGCAGACCCTCAGCGTGGGCGGTATCAACGTCGTCACCGGCGGCGTGGCGGCGGGTTTCCCACAATCGATTACCACTGCGCTGGGCAACACCCTGACCATCACTGGCTACAACGCCAGCACCGGTGTGGTCAGCTACAGCTACACGCTGCTGGACAACGAAGCCCATCCCAACGCCAGCGGCGCCAACAGCGTTAGCGAACAGTTCGCTGTAGTCGCCACCGACGATAACGGCACCACGGCCAACGGCAACCTGGACGTGAACATCGTCGACGACTTGCCCAAAGCCGTAGATGACAACAACGCCAGCACGGCTTCGGAAACCCACCTGACCCTGACCGGCAGCGTCCTGACCAACGACACCCAAGGCGCGGATCAGGTGGCGTCCGGCCCAATCACGCCCGGTACCTTCACCGGCACCTACGGCACCCTGGTGCTCAACGCCGACGGTTCCTACACCTACACCCTCAACACCGCGGACGCCGATTTCAAAGGTTTGCACGGCGGTGGCAACGGCAGTGAAACCTTCACCTACACCCTGACCGATGCCGACGGCGACACCAGCACTGCGAACCTGGTGCTGCAAGTGCACAACAACGACGATCCGGTGATCATCACCGGCCTCGACACCGAGGGCGGCGAGCTGTCGTTGCAGGAAAAAAACCTCAGCGACGGCAGCAGCCCGGACGCATCGGCCCTGACCCAAAGCGGCACGTTCACCGTGACCGCGCTGGACGGTGTGCAGACCTTGAGTGTTGGCGGTATCAATGTGGTTGTAGGCGGAGTGGCGGCGGGTTTCCCGCAGTCCATCACCACCGCGCTGGGCAACACCCTGACCATCACTGGCTACAACGCCAGCACCGGTGTGGTCAGCTATAGCTACACCTTGCTGGACAACGAAGCCCATCCCAACGCCAACGGCGCCAATAGCGTTAGCGAACAATTCGCCGTTGTGGTTACCGACGATAACGGCACCACGGCCAACGGCAACCTGGACGTAAATATCGTCGACGACTTGCCCAAAGCCGTGGACGACAACAACGCCAGTACGGCTTCGGAAACCCACCTGACCCTGACCGGCAGCGTCCTGACCAACGATACCCAAGGCGCGGATCAGGTGGCGTCCGGCCCAATCACGCCCGGTACCTTCACCGGCACCTACGGCACCCTGGTGCTCAACGCCGACGGTTCCTACACCTACACCCTCAACACCGCGGACGCCGATTTCAAAAGCTTGCACGGCGGTGGCAACGGCAGCGAAACCTTCACCTACACCCTGACCGATGCCGACGGCGACACCAGCACTGCGAACCTGGTGCTGCAAGTGCATAACAACGACGATCCGGTGATCATCACCGGCCTCGACACTGAAGGTGGTGAGCTGACGGTCCAGGAAAAAAACCTCAGCGACGGCAGCAACCCGGATGCATCGGCCCTGACTCAAAGCGGCACGTTCACCGTGACCGCGCTGGACGGCGTGCAGACCCTGAGTGTTGGCGGTATCAATGTGGTTATAGGCGGCGTGGCGGCGGGTTTCCCGCAGTCCATCACCACCGCGCTGGGCAACACGCTGACCATCACCGGCTTCAACGCTGCTACTGGTGTGGTCAGCTACAGCTACATCTTGCTGGACAACGAAGCCCATCCAAACGCCAACGGCGCCAACAGCGTTAGCGAACAGTTCGCCGTAGTCGTCACCGACGATAACGGCACCACGGCCAACGGCAACCTGGACGTGAACATCGTCGATGATTTGCCGACCGCCCATGCTGATGCCGCCTCGGTGGATGAGGGCGGGACGGTCAGTGGCAACGTCCTGAACAACGACGAAGGCGGTGCCGACGGGCCGGCCGCGAGTGGTGCCGTGATTGGCGTGCGCGCTGGCAACGACACCTCGACCCCGGCGATCGGCGGCTTGAACACCCAGATCAATGGCACCTACGGCTACCTGACCCTGGACGCCAACGGCAACGCCGTCTACCACAGCAACCCGAACACCGTCAGCGCCCCAGGCGCGACCGATGTGTTCACCTACACCGTGCGTGACGCCGACGGCGATGAGAGCACCACCACCATCACCATCGATGTCCACGATATCTGCCTCGTCGCCACACCCGACCACGAAATCAGCGTCTACGAAAAAGCCCTCGACCTGAACCAGGATGGCCAGGACCTGGCCCCCGGCACCGTCACCGGCAGCACTCCGAATGCCACCAGCGAGACTGCCAGCGGCAGCCTTGTCGGCTCGATCAGCGGTGCCGTGGGCGCAGTGACCTTCGCGCTGGTGGGCAACGCCACCGGTGCCTACGGTCAACTGTCGCTTCAGCCCGACGGTTCGTATACCTACACCCTGACGGCGCCAGCCACGACCACGCCCCACGCCAACGATGGCCCGAACGTGCTGAGCGAAAGCTTCACCTACCAGGCCACGGACTCGTTGGGCAACACGGTCACCAGCACCATCGTCATCGACATTGTCGACGACGTGCCCAAGGCCCATGCCGATTTGGCCTCGGTGGAGGAGGGCGGCACGGTCAACGGCAATGTGCTGGACAACGACGTGCTGGGCGCGGACGGTGGCACGGTGATTGGCGTACGCGCCGGCAGCGATACCTCGAACCCTGCCGTCGGTGGCTTGAACAGCCAGATCAATGGCACCTATGGCTACCTGACCCTGGACGCCAACGGCAACGCTGTCTACCACAGCAACCCGAACACCGTCGGCGCCCCAGGCGCGACCGATGTGTTCACTTACACCGTGCGTGATGCCGACGGCGATGAAAGCACCACCACCATCACCATCGATGTCCACGAAAGCTGCCTCGTTGCCACACCCGAGCACGAAATCAGCGTCTACGAAAAAGCCCTCGATCTGAACCAGGACGGCCAGGACCTGGCCCCCGGCACCGTCACCGGCAGCACTCCGAATGCCACCAGCGAGACCGCCAGCGGCAGCCTTGTCGGCTCGATCAGCGGAGCCGTGGGCGCAGTGACCTTCGCGTTGGTGGGCAACGCCGCCGGTGCCTACGGTCAACTGTCGCTTCACCCCGACGGCTCCTACACCTACACCCTGACCTCGCCAGCCGCCACCACGCCTCACGCCAACGATGGCCCGAACGTATTGAGCGAAAGCTTCACCTACCAGGCCACGGACTCGTTGGGCAACACGGTCACCAGCACCATCGTCATCGACATCGTCGACGACGTGCCCAAGGCTCACTGCGATGTCGCCTCGGTGGTGGAGGGCGGCACGGTCAATGGCAACGTGCTGGACAACGACGTACTCGGTGCCGACGGTGGTGCAGTCATCGGCGTACGTGCGGGCAACGACACCTCGAATCCAGCCATCGGCGGCCTCAACAGCCAGATCAATGGCACCTACGGCTACCTGACCCTGGACGCCAACGGCAACGCCGTCTACCACAGCAATCCCGATGCTGTCGGCGCGCCAGGCGCGATCGATGTGTTCACCTACACCGTGCGGGACGCCGATGGCGATGAAAGCACCACCACCATCACCATCGATGTACACAACAGCTGCCTCGTCGCAGAAACCGACCATGACGTGACCGTCTACGAAAAAGCCCTGGACCTGACCCAGGACGGCCAGGACCTGGCCCCCGGCACCGTCACCGGCAGTGACCCGAGCGCCACCGGTGAAACCGCCAGCGGGACCTTGGTCGGCTCGGTCAGCGGTGCCACGGGCGCCGTCACCTTCACCCTGGTGGGCAATGCCAGCGGTGCCTACGGTCAGTTGCTGCTCCATCCTGATGGGTCGTACACCTACACCTTGACCTCGCCGGCCACGACCACACCCCATGCCAACGATGGCCCGAACGTGCTGAGCGAAAACTTCACCTATCAGGCCACGGACGCCCTGGGCAACAGCACCACCGGCAGCCTGGTGGTCAGCATCGTCGATGACATACCAAAGGCCGTTGCGTCCGAGCGTTCGGTGACGGCGGTGGAGGTCGATTCGAACCTGCTGATCGTGCTTGATGTGTCCGGCAGCATGAAAGACGATTCTGGCGTGCCGGGACTCTCGCGTATGGATCTGGCCAAACAGGCAATCAGCGCCTTGCTCGACAAATACGACGACATGGGCGACGTCAAAGTCCAGCTTGTGACCTTCAGCGGCAGTGCCACCGACCAGAGTGCCGTGTGGGTGGACGTGGCAACTGCCAAGACGCTGATCGCCGCGCTGAACGCGCACGGTGACACCAATTACGATGCAGCCGTGGCGATGGCCAAGACCGCGTTCGCAACCCCCGGGCAACTGACCGGCGCCCAGAACATTGGTTATTTTTTCTCCGATGGCAAGCCGACCTTGGGCGAAATCGGCTCGGCGGACGAGGTCGCGTGGAAAGCCTTTCTCGATGCCAACGGCATCAAGAATTACGCCGTCGGCCTGGGCAGCGGCGCCAGAAACGTCAATCTCGACCCGCTGGCCTATGACGGCAGCACCCACACCGACACCAATGCGGTGGTGGTCACCGACTTGAACCAGCTCAACTCGGCGCTTTCCGGTACCGTGCAAGGCGCGCCTGTCACCGGCAACCTGCTGGGCGAGGGGGGCTCGTTTGGCGCCGATGGCGGGTTTATCAAAAGCCTGGTGGTCGATGGCACCACGTACAGCTATGACCCGGCGGCCAACGGTGGCCATGGCGCGCTGACCGCCAGCGGCGGGCTTAACCATGGCTCCTTCAATACAGCCACCAACACATTGAGCATCGCCACCGACCACGACGGTACCCTGGTGGTCAACCTGGATACCGGTGCGTTCACCTACACCTCCCAGACGGCCACCAGCACCTTGATCACCGAGCACATTGGCTACACCGTCAGCGACCATGACGGTGACCTGGCGAGCTCCAACCTGGTGATCAACGTCGTGCCCAACAGCCCACCGATCGCTGCCGACGACAACATCATCACCAACGTGCTGTCGGGCAACATCGTGATCCCGGGCGAGTTGCTGCTGGGTAACGACAGCGATGCCAACGGCGATCCGCTCACGGCGTCACCCACCAGTTTCAATACCGGTTGGGTCGCCAAAGGCGCGGACTTCACCGGCAGCACCGGCACGGCCAGCTTCACCGGCAACAACGTGCAGTCGATCAACCTCAGCCGCAGCGCTTTCGTCGCCAATACCGCGAGCATGACGGCGATGCTGGTGGTCAGCGGTGCATTGGGGATGGTGTCCAATAACAACGCCAACGATGAAGACCGGCTCAACATCAGCCTTAAACAGGGCGAAACCCTCACCTTGGACCACAATCTTTCGGCCGGTCGCATCGCGATGGAGTATTCACTCAACGGCGGGCCATTCATTGCGATCAACGACGGGGCTTCCTTCACCGCGGCAGCGGATGGCAATTACCAGATCCACGTCACCAACATCGCCAATCCCGGCGGCGGTAATTCCAACACTGCGGAGAACTATCAACTGACCCTCACCGTCGACTATGCCGGGGCGCAGGACAAAACACCGGATTACCACGGCAGCTACACCGCCAGCGACAACCACGGCGGCAGTGACAGCGCAGCGGTAGGCATCAGCTATCAGGCGGGTCATACCCTGACGGGCACCAGTGGCGACGATGTGCTGTTGGCCGGCAACGGCGACAACATCCTCAACGCTGGCGACGGCAACGACGTACTTAGCGCCGGTTCGGGCAACAACACCCTGAACGGTGGGGCAGGCAATGATCTGCTCTACAGCGGCACGGGCAACGACCTGCTCGATGGCGGTACGGGCAACGACACCGTCAGCTACGCCCACGCCACGTCGGCAGTCACGGTGAACCTGGGCCTTTTGGCGGCGCAGAACACCCTGGGCGCGGGCACCGATACATTGAGCCACATCGAAAACCTCGTGGGCTCGAACTTCAACGACACCCTCACCGGCGACGGGGCCAGCAACCGTCTCGACGGTGGTCTGGGCCATGACGTGCTCAATGGCGGTGGCGGCGACGACCTGCTGATCGGTGGCCTGGGCAACAACACCCTCACCGGCGGCAGCGGCGCCGACACCTTCCAATGGCAGGCGGGCAATAGCGGCCACGACGTGATCACCGACTTCACCCCCGGCATCGACAAGCTCGACCTGTCCCAGCTGTTGCAAGGGGAGAATGACAGCGCGGCGTCACTGGATGATTACCTGCATTTCAGCGTGAGCGGCAGCGGGGCGTCGGTCATCACCAGCATCGACGTCAGCGCCATCGCCGGCGCCACGCCGAACCAGACCATCGACCTGGCCGGCGTCAACCTCGCCAGTCACTACGGCGTCGCGCCAGGCGCGGGAGGAATCATCGGCGCAGCGGACACGGCGACCATCATCAATGGGATGTTGAATGATCATTCGTTGAAGGTGGATACGGTGTGAGGTGAGCTGAAACGACAAACCCCGCCATGTCCAAATTGGACATGGCGGGGTTTCTACATTCCAGGTTGGGATTGCCTGGTCTCAGATGAGTATTGATCGGCGCCTCTCTGTGGGAGCGGGCTTGCCCGCGAAGACGGCGGCACATCCACCATCACCATCCGAGACACACCGTTTTCGCGAGCAAGCTCGGCTCCCACAGGACTTGCGGTATGGGCCGGATTCCGAGGGCATGCCGGCGCGCGCGGTAGGCGCTGTCGAGCGGCGCGAGGCTGCGATCTTTCCCCAGACACTTGAGTCTCAAGCGAACCAGCTCCTACAGAGCCCAGCGGGAGCATCTGCAGGGTTGGCTTAGGGCCTGCGCAGTGTTTTCTGCCTGAGGATATAAATCGTCACCAATACCGCACTGGTGAGCATGAACCCCCGCGCCCACGGCAGCGGCACCAGGTAGCAGGAAAAGAGAATGCTCGCCCACATCAGCCCGATGGCATAGGCCTTGCCCTTGAGCGGGATGCCGTTGCCGCTGAGGTAGTCGCTGATCCACGGGCCGAGGCGGGGATGTTCGACCAGCCATCGGTAGAAGCGCGGCGAGCTGCGGGCGAAGCAGGCCGCGGCCAGCAGCAGGAAGGGGGTGGTGGGCAGTACGGGAACGAAAATGCCGATGACTCCCAGCACCACGCTCAGCCAGCCGATGGCCAGTAGAGCGTAACGCAGGATCAGCGGGCGGTTGCCGACTGGCGAGGGCACCCGGTCACTCAGTGGTGGCGAGGCTTGAGGATTGCCGGTTTCTCGTCCGGGGCGTTGCACAGCAGGTACAGGGCGGTGAGGGCTTCGGGGATCTGGACGATCATGTCGTCCATCAGGTTCGCGTCGGCAGCGATGTCGGAAAATTCCGGTTGCTCGTCGAACAGGCCGGAACCCACCATGATCGGCAGGAGCATTTCGCTGACTTCCTCTTCGGCGGTTTCGAACCAGGCGGCTTCGCGCAGGAACACGCCTTCCATGAAGCCGATGCACCAGCCACGCAGTTCCGAGTCGTCCGGGTCATCGCCCAGGTCCAGTTCGCATGGCAGCTCGAATTCTTCGTCGGAGGCCAGTTGACGGGCGATATGGGCCTTGAGGCCGACCAGGGTGGCTTCGATTTCGGCGCGCTGGGCTTCGTCGCTGTAATGCGGCTCTTCGGCGAACAGGGCGTCGATCCACTCACGATCCGGCACCGTTTCGGCGCAGATCGACAGGGCGGTCAGATAGCCGTGAGCGGCCACGTAGTCCAGCGCTTCCTCGTGCAGCTCATCGGCGTCGAGGAAGACTTGCAGGCGGGTCAGTTGCTCAGCGAAGGACATTACGGGCTACCTTGGGGAATAAACAATGCGGGAATTCTAGGCCTTCTTGAGCGTACAGGCCAGCCGCGTGGCGTATTTGCCTTGTCGGTGAGGGCTGAACTGCGCGCATGCCTGGCACATATCGCCCGTGGCGAGGGAGCTTGCTCCCGCTGGGGCGCGTAGCGGCCCTGTTTTTTGGGGGCGGCTTCGCCACCCAGCGGGAGCAAGCTCCCTCGCCACAGGTTCGTGCCTCGTCCAGCACTCGCTTCAAGCACCTCTTGTCAGCAGCCCCCTTTGCGGCGAAGGCCTCGGGTATACTGCCGCGTTTTGTCATGCCCTGCGGCGTCCCGCCGGTTCGAAACGCGCACTTACGATTTGCCGGTGCAGCGTTTGCGATTCTGAACCAGCCTTGCAGGGATGTTTCGGTGATTTTTGGAGTTTCTATGCTCGAACAGGCTCAACGCGTCCTCAAGGACATCTTCGGCTACGACAGTTTCCGTGGCCGCCAGGGTGCCATTATTGAGCGCGTGGCCAGCGGTGGCGATGCCTTGGTGCTCATGCCCACCGGCGGCGGCAAATCCTTGTGCTTCCAGGTGCCGGCGCTGCTGCGCAACGGCCTGGCGGTGGTGGTTTCGCCGCTGATCGCGCTGATGGACGACCAGGTCGCGACCCTCGAGGAACTGGGGGTTGCCGCCGCTTCACTGAATTCCACCCTCAGTGCCGAGCAACAGCGGGACCTGGCGACGCGGATCAAGCGCGGCGAAGTGAAAATGTTGTACCTGGCCCCGGAACGCCTGGTACAGCCGCGCATGCTGGCGTTCCTGCAGAGCCTGGAAATCGCCCTGTTCGCCATCGACGAAGCCCACTGCGTGTCTCAATGGGGTCACGATTTCCGACGTGAATACCTGCAACTGGGGCAATTGGCGGAACTGTTCCCCGACGTGCCGCGCATCGCCCTGACCGCCACCGCCGACAAACGCACCCGCGAGGAAATCGTCGAGCGCCTGCACTTGCAGGAGGCCGAGCGGTTCCTGTCCAGCTTCGACCGTCCCAACATTTTCTACCGCATCGTGCCCAAGGAACAGCCACGCAAGCAACTGCTGGCGTTCCTCGCCGAGCGCCGCAGCGATGCCGGCATTGTCTATTGCCTGTCGCGCAAAAAGGTCGATGAAGTGGCGGCGTTCCTGTGTGAACAGGGGTTCCCGGCGTTGCCGTATCACGCCGGCCTGCCCAACGACCTGCGGGCCTACCACCAGAAGCGCTTCCTTAACGAGGAAGGCCTGATCATGGTGGCCACCGTGGCGTTCGGCATGGGCATCGACAAGCCCAACGTGCGGTTTGTCGCACACCTGGACCTGCCCAAATCCCTCGAGGCGTATTACCAGGAAACCGGGCGTGCCGGCCGTGATGGCTTGCCGGCCGATGCCTGGATGGCCTACGGCCTGCAAGACGTGGTGATGCTCAAGCAGATGCTGCAAAACTCCGAAGGCGATGAGCGCCACAAGCGTCTGGAGCAGCACAAGCTCGACGCCATGCTCTCGTTGTGCGAAGAGACCCGCTGCCGGCGCCAGACCCTGCTGGCCTATTTCGACGAAGACATGCCCCAGCCTTGCGGGCACTGTGACAACTGCGTCGATGGCGTGGAAACCTGGGACGCCACCGAACCGGCCCGCCAGGCCTTGTCGGCGATTTTCCGCACCGGCCAGCGCTATGGCGTCGGGCACCTGGTGGACGTGTTGCTGGGCAAGGACAACGAGAAGATCCGCAACTTCGGTCACCAGCACCTCTCAGTGTTCGGCGTGGGCAAGGCGCGCACCGAGAGTGAGTGGCGCTCATTGTTCCGGCAACTGGTGGCCCGCGGCCTGGCAGACATTGACCTGGAAGGCTACGGTGGCCTGCGCTTGTCCGAAACCTGCCGGCCCTTGCTCAAGGGCGAGGTTACCCTCGAACTGCGCCGCGACCTCAAGCCGGCCACGGCGATCAAGAGCAGCAAGAGCCAGGCCAGCCAATTGGTCCGTGGCGAAGAGCGCGATCAATGGGAAGCCTTGCGCGCCTTGCGTCGCAAGCTGGCCGAGGAACACGGCGTGCCGCCGTACGTCATCTTCCCCGATTCGACGCTGCTGGAAATGCTCCGCAGCCAGCCCACCTCCCTGGCGGAAATGGCCCGGGTCAGCGGCGTGGGGGCGCGCAAGCTGGAGCGGTATGGCGAAGCCTTCCTCCAGGTCCTGGGGGGCGAGGTCGAAGCGCCGAAAGCGGTGGCCGATGTGCGCCACGAGCTCATCACGCTGGCCCGGGCCGGCATGACCCCGCTGCAGATCGCCGGGCAATTGCAGTGCTCGGAGAAAAACGTCTACACGATGCTGGCCGAGGCCATCGGCAAACAGCAGTTGTCCCTGGAACAGGCACTGGATTTGCCCGAGGAACTGATGGGCGAGGTACAGGACGCGTTCCTGGACGGCGAGGGCGAGTTACCGCCGGTGTCCGAAGTCGCCGCGCTGTTTGTCGGACGGGTGCCCGAAGGTGTGCTGTATTGCGTCAGGGCTGCGTTACAGTCGGAATTTGAAGTCTGATCAGTGAGTTGCGCTCCTTTAACGATTCAGTACAAGGCGAACCTTGCTTGAATCCAAAGCTCATGCTTAGCTGACTAATAATTAGTTTTTCTCTATTTCAGATCTGATGAGTTTTTTATGCCGTTAACCGATCAACACCGTTTTGGCATGCAGTTGGCGCAAATGTCTCGAGGCTGGCGCGCCGAACTGGACCGCCGCCTGGCCGGGCTGGGCCTGTCCCAGGCGCGCTGGCTGGTGCTGCTGCACCTGGCCCGTTTCGAACAGGCGCCGACCCAGCGTGAACTGGCCCAGAGTGTCGCCGTCGAAGGCCCGACCCTGGCCCGGTTGCTCGACAGCCTGGAGACCCAGGGGCTGGTGCAGCGCCAGGCTGTGGCCGAAGACCGTCGGGCCAAGAAAATCGTGCTCTGCGCACCGGCCCTGCCGTTGATCGAACAGATCGAAACCATTGCCACGCAATTGCGCCGGGAGCTCTTCGAAGGTGTCGACGAGGCGGACATGCGCGTGTGCATGCGGGTTCACGGCACGATCCTGGCTAACCTGGAAAAATCCTGAGGCAGATCCCTGGCGTCAGGCTTTTGAGATTCGCCGGTTAGCGAACTATAACCAGTACTAGGCGTTCCTATTGGGAGCGTTTACGCCGCGGTTGGTTCTGGTAATCGAAAGGGATGCCCATGCTTGAAAGTTTGCAGTCCACGTTGCGCAGTTGGGTCAACGTGTCGATCGTCGTGGGTGCCTTGGGGTTTCCGGCCTTGGCGTCCGCGCTGGGCCTTGGCGAGATCACGCTCCATTCCGCCCTGAACCAGCCGTTGCGCGCCGATATCGCCCTGGTCGATGTGGCCGGGATCGGTGAAGGGGATCTGTCGGCCAGCCTGGCGAGCCCGGACGACTTCAGTCGTGCGGGTGTGGAGCGGGTGTTCTTTCTCAGCAACCTGCGCTTTACGCCGGTATGGCGGGGTGAGCGCAGCTTCATTCGGGTGACGTCCAGCAAGCCGGTGGAAGAGCCCTTTCTCAATTTCCTGGTGCAGCTCAATCAGCCCAATGGGCGCCTGCTGCGCGAATACACTGTGCTGATCGACCCACCGGGCTCACCGGGTATCGTGCCGGCCCGTGACGAACCGTCCACGGCCCCGCAGCCTGCGACGCCGAGCCAGGCCACTCCGGCCATCAAGCCGCCCCCGGCGGTACAGGGCAAGCGTTACACGGTCGTGCAGGGAGACAACCCCTGGGTGATTGCCCAGCGCCTGCATGACGCCGGCAGCAACGCGTCGGTCAATGAGTTGATGCAAGGGATCCAGGCCCTGAATCCCGGCAGCGACCGGCTCTCCATCGGCCAGCGCCTGTTATTGCCCGACTCGGCCGTGCTGCCGACAGCGGCTGCATCCACCGCTGGCCAGGCCGCCGCGACCGATGAGCAGTTGGCCGCCAGCGTGCTGCAGAGCCAGGAGCAACAGAAGACCATCGAGGCTCTGCAGGCGCGGCTCCAGGCCCAGGACGAAGAAATCGCCGGCCAGCGCAAGCAGATCAGCGAATTGCAGACCCGGCTGGCCGAGACTCCAGCCCCCGTTGCGTCGGCGCAACCGCAACCGGCGCAGCCTGCATCGGAGCCGGCACCGGACGTCTCCCCCGTGACCGAACCGGTTGCAGAGCCAGAGAGCATCAATTGGACATGGGTGGCGGGATTGGTGGCCCTGTTGGGGTTGCTCGCATTGTTACTGTTCATTCGGCGTCGCCAGCAGCAGGACGAGTTGGAGCCGATGACCGAGCGCCCCGAGCCGATGCTGGAGGCGGGTGACGAAACCTTCGCATCAATCCCCGAGACGGAGCCGTCCGAGGCCGCGAACTCGTTCAACAACGGTGATGCGCCCCAGGGGGATGTGCTGGAGGGCGTCGGGATCTACCTGACCTACGGCCGTTTCACCGAGGCCGCCGGGCTGTTGCGCGCGGCATTGCTGGCCGAACCGGAGCGCACCGACCTGGGCCTCAAGTTGTTGGAGGTATTGGGCAAGCAGGGCGATGTCATCGGTTTCCAGGCCCAGGAACATCATCTGCTGGCACAAGGCGTCGATGCCGGAACGCTGGAGGATATCCGCGGGCGCTATCCCAAGGTTGCCTTGATCACCGCACCGATAGTGGAACAGGCGCAACCCCAGGTACCGGTTCTTGCGCCTGAACGTGAACAGGCACCCAGTGACGAGTTCGAATTGGACCTGGACGCACTGTCCATGGACACCAGCTGGGACCTGGCGGATGACCAGGGCACCCTCGCTGAAGAAAAACCAGCGACGCCACTGGCCGACAACCGTGTCGAGGGCTTGTCGCTTTCAGGTTTCGACGAACCGGAGTTGCAATGGGAAGCCCCCCTGGAAACCGAGTCGCTGGACGATGATTTCCTCGATGGCTTTGCCGATGAAGAGCAGGCGCTGGAATTTGAGCCGCTGGCCCTTGAACCTGTTTCCCTGGACACCCTGTCCCTCGAACCCCAGGTTCCGGAACATTCGGTCAAGCTGGAACAGGCACAGAACTGCATCGACGATGGCGACCTGAAGACCGCCGTCACTCTGCTTGAAGAGCTGCTCGAAGAGGGGGACGAACCCCTCAAGCACACCGCCCGGGTGCTGCTGGCGGGGATTCGCTAAGCGCCATCGAGGTTGTAGCGGCTGGCCTTATCGCGAGCAAGCTCGCTCCCACAGGAATCTGCGCCTCCTTGCTCGCGATGACGGCCTGTCAGGTTATCAATCCAGCCCGGGCAAACACCCAGCCCCTCAAAACGTCTGCCCCAGGTTCAGGTACACCGCCTGTTCATCGTCGTCGTTGAAGCCATAGCTGAAGTTCAATGGCCCCAACGGTGTATCGAAACCGAGGAAAATGCTGGCGGCGTTGATGTAGCCACTGTCGAATTCATTATCGTTGTTCCAGGCCCGGCCGCGTTCCAACGAGCCGCCGATGTACAACGGGAAATCCAATGGCAGGTAGGCCCGCGGTGTGAGGCGGCGGTAATACACGGCACGCATCAGGCTCATGTTCTGTCCGGACACCCCATCTTCGCGAAAGCCGGACAATTGCCGCGCGCCACCGAGCACAAAGCTGGAGGTCACGACCTCCGCGGTGTCCAGAGTGCGGCCGTAGCGCCCGCCCAGGATGAAGGTGTCCGGGCCGCTGCTAAGCGCCTTGTCCAGTTTGAATTCCCACTGGCGGTAGCGCTGGTCGGAGCCCAGCCCCGGTTCGTATTGGCGCCAGCTCAGGCCGATGTCTTCCCCTTCATGGGGGAAATACACGCTGTCGAGGGAATCGAATGAATACTTGAGTTCGTAGAAACCTTCGTTGAAATTCTCGCTGGGCTGGTCGTGGTCGCCGATGCGCACATCCGCCTTGCCCCAGGCCTGGCCGACACCGAAGCGGATTTCGCCGCTGTTGCCGATCTGGCGGCCCACGTTGAGCCCGAAGCCGTAACGTTCGACGCGATACTGGGCCACCGGATCGTTGTCCAGGATGGACTCCACATTGCGCGATTCGAATTGCCCATAGGGGGCAATGAAGTAGCGCGAGCCGACGTCCAATGGCTGGTAGAACTCGCTGTACAACTCCTGCTTGTCGCCGATCTGCGCCCGGGTCAGCCACTCGGCGCCCAGGCGATTGATGCCGTTGACCCGATAGCTGGCCCCCAGGTTGAAAGCGCTGTCGCCGCGCATATCGTCCGACAGGCTCAGCCCCAGCCGCAGGTAGTCGGTGCCGGTGCGTCGGCCCCGGGCGCTGATCACCAAGGTGTGGTCCGGGCCCTTGTGGACCACGCGGTATTGCACCTGTTCGAAGTAGTCCAGGCCGTACAGCGTGCCCATGTCGGTCTGCAGGCGGCCCAGGTCCAGCGGCTCACCGATCTGCTGGCGAATGTAGTAGCGAATCACGTCATCGCCGACTTTCGAGTCGTTCTCTACGCGAATGGCGGTGATGACCGGTGTGCGTTCGCTGGGGGCGCGGGCGGCCATGAGTTCGGCGTCGGGGGCCTCGGAAGGACGTAGAGGGGCCAGGCGTGACTCGAGTATCCGGGTGGCGCGATAGCCGGCGTCGATCATGTCCTGGGCCCGGCCGAAGTCGGTGGAGCCGAAGCTCGCCAGAGCCGGCTGGATCAATACGTCGCTTTTTTTCAGGGTGGCCAGTTGTTCTTCAGAGTTGCGCCGGGTCATCAGGGTGGTCGACTGGTTCAACACATCCACCACCGTGACCAGTTGCTTGCGGGTGCGCAGCGGGGTGCCGATGTCGACCACGATGGCCACGTCCACGCCCATGTCCCGGGCCACATCCAGCGGGATATTGTCGGCCATGCCGCCGTCCACCAGCAGCCGGCCGTCCAGCTCCACCGGGGCGAACACCGCTGGGATCGACATGCTGGCGCGAATGACCTTGGGCAGGTGGCCTTTGCGGAACACGACTTTTTCGCCTGTGGCGATGTCGGTGGCGACGGCGCGAAACGGGATCGGCAGTTTGTCGAAGTCCCGCGTGTCGCTGGCGTGGGCCAGCAGGCTTTCGAGCAGCAGGGCCAGGTTCTGGCCCTGGATGACCCCCAAGGGCAGGCCGAGGCTGCCATCGTCGCGAAAGCTCAGTTTCTGTTTCACCAGGAAGTCGCGGTCATCCTGCTTGCGCCGGAACGGCACGTCCTTGCGTGGCGGCGCATCGGACAAGGCCTGTTGCCAGTCGATGCCCAGGGCGAGTTTTTCCAGCTCGTCGATCTTGTAACCCGAGGCATACAGCCCGCCGATCACTGCGCCCATACTGGTGCCGGCAATGGCATCGATCTTGATGCCTTGCTCCTCCAGGGCCTTGAGCACGCCGATGTGGGCCAGGCCCCGCGCCGCGCCGCCGGACAGCACCAGGCCGATTTTCGGGCGTGGCGTTTCGACGGCGGGCTGGTTGGCATGGCCGGACAGGGGCAACAGCAGCAGAAGCAGGAGGGGGAGCAGGCGGCGCATCGTCTATCTCGGGGCGGGCGATCAAAGGCAGGTATTATAACGACGCCTTCGAACCCAGGAGTTCACCCGCAATGACCGAACACAAGCCCGAAGTTGTCATCACCTATTGCACCCAGTGCCAATGGCTGCTGCGCGCCGCCTGGCTGGCCCAGGAACTGCTCAGTACCTTCGGCGACGACCTGGGCAAAGTGTCCCTGGTGCCGGGCACCGGCGGTGTGTTCCACATCAGTTGCGACGGTGCGCAAATCTGGGAGCGTAAGGCCGATGGCGGTTTTCCCGAGGCCAAGGTCCTCAAGCAGCGGGTCCGCGACCGGATCGATCCGGAGCGGGACCTGGGCCACAACGACCGGGTTCAGTGAGACGCGGCTTGGGCGCCCACCTCCGGTTTCTTCGAACCGCCCAGCTGGCTCGAGATCACGATGGCCGCGATGATCACCACGCCGCCCACCAGCATCCGCAGCGTCGGGCGTTCGTCGAACAGCCACCAGGCCATGGCGATGCCGTAGACCGGTTCCATGGCGAAGACCACCGCCGCCGTACGGGCCTTGATCACCGCCAGGCTGGCGACGAACAGGCTGTGGGCCAGGCCGGTGCAGAACACGCCGAGCAAGCCGATCCACAACCAGTCGAGGGGGCGAACGTCGCTCAATTGTGGCGCGGCCATTGGCAACAGGCACAACCCGACCACCACGTTCTGGCACAGCGCGGCCTGCACGGGCGGTACATGCGCGGAGCCGGCACGGTTGGTCAATGACAACAGTGAAAACAACAGCCCCGAAGCCACGGCCCAGAGCAGGCCGGTGGTGGCACCGCTGGCCAGGTCGAAGTTCGGGGTGACCAACACCAGGCCGACGCTCACCAGCACCACCAGCCAGATTTCATTGGCGCGAATCCGCTCACGGAAGATCAGCCCCTCGAGCAATACCGTGAAGGCCGGGAAACTGGCGAAGCCCAACGTGGCGATCGCCACGCCGGCCACCTTCACGGCGATGAAGAAACTCACCCAGTGCCCGGCCAGCAACAGGCCGCCCAGCAGCAATCGCCGGCCATCCTGTGCCCGCAGTTTCTGCCAGCGACTGCTGCTGGCGAACCGGGCGAACACCGCCAGGGCCAGCACGGCGAAGACGGCGCGACCGAACACGATAACCGCAGGCGAAGCCGCGGCGAGTTTGCCGAAGACACCGGTCAGGCCAAACATGAGTGCACCAATGTGCAGGGCGCCGAGGGCGGTACGGGGCGTCATTTCAATCCTTTCGACAGACAGTGGGGCAACTGGCGAGTGTCTTCTGTGGGAGCGAGCTTGCTCGCGAAAGCGGTGATTCAGGCAATGCAGATATTGACTGACAGATAGCAATCGTCGGATTGCCGCCCGGAGCAAGCTCCCACAGGACCGCCGCGTCACGGATGTCAGTATTTAAGCGTGGGTGAGGCGGCTATGTCTGTCGCGATCCTAGCGATTTTTAGCGCGCCTCTAGCGCTGACGCCGCAGCTTGCCCGGCGAGGCGCCGAATTCCCGCAGCACCGCTGCGGCGAAAGCGCTCTGGGAGCTGTAGCCGACCCGGTGGGCGATCTCGCCGATGGGCAGGTCCGACTCGCGCAACAACGCCACGGCCTGGTGCAAGCGGCGGCTGCGGATGTACTCCATTGGGGTTTGTCCGCACTCGGCGATGAAGCGCGCATGCAGGCGGGCGCTGGAAAGGCCGGCGACCCGCGCCAGGTCCGCCACTTGCAGCGGGTAGGCGGCGTTCTGGTCGATGTGGGCGTTGAGTGCGGCGTAGGGCAGGCGCCGGCCACCGAGGGGGCGCTGGCGAACGTCATTGAGAGTCGCCAGTAGCAGCACCGCGCCTTGCTGGGCGATCACCGGGTCGTCCACCCGGCTGCCTGCCAGCCAACTGACCAACTGGCTTTGTCCCGGGTCCAGGGGCAGGCGAGCGGTGGCATCGAGCAAGCGGCGGCTGGCGTCGGCGTGATCCCCCAGGCATTGCCCGACCCAATCGTCACTGGGCACATCCAGCACCAGGCAGCGACTGCCCTGGGGACTGCCGCAGGCATGATGGGCACCGGCGGGTACTACCACGAAACTCTGTTGCACCACCTGGCTGCCACGCCCTTCGACCTCGAAATCCAGCGCGCCGGACAACCCGAACACCAGTTGCGCGTGGTCGTGGCTGTGGACAATCAAATCGTGGCTGTAATGGCGTAGCGTGAGGATCGGTCTCATCGCGGTCTCCCGTCTCAGGCCGCCAGCATACACCGAGGGCGCACCGCCCCGCGCTGTCATGTAATGGACTTGTGTTTGTCATGGGCCATTAACCGCTGGCGTGCACAGTGGCGAAAACGATCAGAGGGTTGCCCAATGACCAGCGCCGAGCTCGCCAAACCCAGCCGCAAGCAGCGTGTTCGCACCCTGTGGATTTCCGATGTGCACTTGGGCACCCGGGATTGCCAGGCCGAGCACTTGTCGCAGTTTCTCAAGGGCTACCACGCCGACAAGATCTACCTGGTGGGTGACATCATCGATGGTTGGAAACTGCGCGGTGGCATGTATTGGCCCCAGGCCCACACCAACGTCATTCGTCGCTTGCTGACCATGAGCAAGCGCGGCACCGAAGTGATCTACGTCACCGGCAACCATGACGAATTCCTGCGGCGCTATTCGAAGCTGATCCTGGGCAATATCCAGTTGGTGGACGAAGCGGTGCACGTCACCGCCGATGGTCGGCACTTGTTGGTGATCCATGGCGACCAGTTCGATGTCATCACCCGTTACCACCGTTGGCTGGCGTTCCTTGGGGATTCGGCCTACGAGTTCACCCTCACGCTGAACCGCTGGCTCAACCATTGGCGAGCGCGTTATGGCTACGGCTACTGGTCGTTGTCGGCGTACCTCAAGCACAAGGTCAAGACCGCCGTCAGCTTCATCAGCGATTTCGAAGAAGCCATCGCCCACGAGTGTGTGAAGCGCGAACTGCATGGCGTGGTCTGTGGACATATCCACCACGCCGAGATGCGCATGGTGGGCGAGGTGGAATACCTCAATTGTGGCGATTGGGTCGAATCCTGCACGGCGCTGATCGAGCATTGGGACGGGTCGATCGAGCTGTATCGGCTGGCGGAAGCCCAGGCGCGGGAGGCGCTGCTCAAGGCTGAGTTGAAAGTGGCCGAGCCGGTTTAGACCGGTCTGATGCTTTCGCAAGCAAACATATAACCCCCTGTGGCGAGGGAGCTTGCTCCCGCTGGGCTGCGCAGCAGCCCCCAAAAACAGGGCGGCTTCGCCACCCAGCGGGAGCAAGCTCCCTCGCCACGGGTTTTGCTGTGTCTGTCAGGCCGGTATGTCAGCCATCGCCGCCTTGTAGATCGATTGCTTCGGCGTGGCAAAGACCCTTTCCAGCATCGGCTCGAAGAAACTCAACGGCAGGGTGTCGTATTCGGCATCGAATGCCGCCGCGTCGTACTTCGCACAGAACTCAATGGTCGCCTGGTATTGCGGATGGCCACTGAATTGCTCGCGCAGGTGCCGGTCCATGCCCAGGTGATGGAAGAAATAATAGCCCTGGAAAATCCCGTGCTTCTCCACCATCCACAGGTTTTCGGCGCTGACGAAGGGCTTGAGGATCGCCGCGGCGATGTCCGGGTGGTTGTATGAACCCAAGGTGTCGCCGATGTCGTGGAGCAGGGCGCAGACCACGTATTCCTCGTCCCGCCCGTCCCGGTAGGCACGGGTGGCGGTTTGCAGGGAATGAGTCAGGCGATCCACCGGGAACCCGCCGAAATCGCCGTCCAGCAGCTTCAAGTGGGCCAGGATCCGGCCCGGCAATTGCCGCGCGTAGGCGCTGAAGTCGGCCGCGATGATCGCCCAGTCTTGTCGGGTGCCTTCTTTCATGTGGGTAAAACGTGCGTGGTTGCTCATCGGCAGTCCTTGTTAGAACGCGACCTTGCCCAGCAGCATGTCGCGGTACATGACGAAATCGCCGAGCAGGCTGTAGAGCGGATGCTGGAAGGTGGCGGGACGGTTCTTTTCGAAGAAGAAGTGCCCGACCCAGGCGAAGCCGTAGCCGGCCACGGGCAGGGCGAGCCACAGCCACCCGTTACCCACGACCAGAGCGAGGGCGAACACCAGGATAACCAGGGAGGTGCCGATGAAATGCAGTCGCCGGCAGTTGCTGTTGCTGTGTTCGCTGAGGTAATACGGGTAGAACTCGGCGAAGCTATTGAATCGTTTAGCGTTTCCCACGACGGCTGGCTCTGTGGTTATTGTTCCGGTACTTGAAGTCTAGAACCATCAATCGCTACGGCCAGTGACAATCAGCGCCACTTTAGTATCCTTCGCAAATCCAGCCGTACCCTGCGGCTCGTCATGCAAGTAAAACGTCATGAGCGAACGAACCACTTCTTCAAGCTGGGCGATGGGGATTGTCAAGGCGTTGGAAATGGACGGCCTGAATTGTCGGATGCTGTTCAAGCAACTGGGGCTGGACTTCGATGCGCTGGACGATCCGGATGCGCGTTTCCCCCAGGACTCGATGACCCGGCTCTGGCAACGGGCGGTGGAGTTGTCGGGTAACCCGGCCATTGGCTTGAACATGGGCAAGGTGGTGCGCCCGGCCTCGTTCCATGTGGTTGGCTACGCCTTGATGTCCAGTCGCACCCTGGTGGAGGGTTTCCAGCGGTTGGTGCGTTACCAGCGGATCATTGCCGAAAGCGCCGATTTGAGTTTTCGCCAGTTGGAAGAGGGCTACGGGCTGATCCTGACGGTGCATGGCGACCATCTGCCCCCGACCCGTCAAAGTGCTGAAGCGTCCCTGGCGTGTGCGCTGGCCCTGTGCAGTTGGTTGACCGGGCGCACCCTGCACCCGGTGAAGGTGTTGCTCCAGGGCGCGGAACCGTTGGACCTGGCGCCTTATCACCGAGCCTTCCCCGCGCCACTGGTGTTTGGCGCGCCTTATGACGCGCTGATCTTTGAGCGGGCCGACATGGAGGCGCCGCTGCCGACGGCCAACGAAGCCATGGCACAGCTTCACGACCGGTTTGCCGGGGAGTACCTCGCGCGTTTTTCGGAAAGCCGCGTGACCCACAAGGCGCGACAAGTATTGTGTCGGCTGTTGCCCCAGGGGGAACCCAAGCGAGACGTGGTGGCGCAGACGTTGCACCTGTCGCAGCGCACCTTGCAGCGGCGCTTGCAGGAAGAGGGCACCAGTTTCCAGAACCTGCTCGAAGACACCCGTCGTGAACTGGCCGAGCAGTACCTGGCGCAGCCAGGCATGACGCTGCTGGAAATCGCCTATCTGCTGGGGTTCGCCGACCCGAGCAATTTTTTCCGGGCCTTTCGCCGCTGGTTCGACACCACGCCCGGCGAATACCGGGCGCGACTGGCAAGCCAGCCTGAACCGGTCAGTGGCGCCAGAACGCCGGGATACACAGCACGAACACCGTGATGATCTCCAGCCGGCCCAGCAGCATGCCCCCGGACAGAATCCACTTGGCCGCGTCCGGCAGCGGTGCGAAGTTGCCGGCTGGCCCGATGGTTTCCCCCAGTCCCGGGCCGACACCGGACACGGTACTGGCCGCGCCGGTCAGGGCCGTCATCCACTCCACGCCCAGCAGCGACAGCAGCAGGGCGATCACGCAAATGGTGATGGCGAAGAAGAACGAGAACGTGAGGATCGAGCGGACGATTTCTTCGTCGAGGCGATGACCGTTGTACTTCTGCTTGATCACCGCACGGGGGTGGATCAGTTGGTTGAGGTTGGCCCGAAGCAGGATGTAGGCGACCTGGAAGCGGAAAATCTTGATCCCGCCAGCCGTCGAGCCTGAACAGCCGCCGACGAACCCCAGGTAGAAGAACAGCATCAACGAGAAATTGCCCCACAGGCTGTAGTCGCCCAGGGCGAAGCCGGTGGTAGTGACGATGGACGTCACGTTCAGCGCCACGTGCCGCAGCGCGTCCAGCCAATGCAGGTCGGTGGTCGCCCAATACCAGGTGCCGAGTACCAGCCAGGTCACCAGCAGCACGCCGATGAGCCCTTGGACCTGCTGGTCCTTGATCAGCGCCCGGCGATTGCCGCGCAGCGTCGAGACATACAGGGCAAACGGCAGGCTGCCGAGGATCATGATGACGATGGCGACCCAGTGCACCGCCGGCTGGGTCCATTTGGCCAGGGACAGGTCCGAGGTGGAGAACCCGCCGGTGGAGATCGCCGACATCGAATGGTTGATGGCATCGAACAGGCTCATCCCGGCCCACCAGAGCGCCAGGGTGCCGAGGATGGTGATGCCCACGTAGGACGCCACGATCAGCCGCGCCACCATATGGGACCGGGGCATGACTTTTTCCGAGCGGTCCGATGACTCGGTCTGGAACAGCCGCATGCCACCGATGCGCAGCAGCGGCAGGATCGCCACTGCCATGCCGATGAAGCCGATACCACCGAGCCAGTGCAGCAGCGAGCGCCACATCAGGATGCCCGGGGACATGGTGTCCAGGCCGCTCAGGACGGTGGCGCCGGTGGCGGTGATGCCCGACATGCTTTCGAAGAACGAATCCGTATAGCTGATGTGCTGGGTCAGCAGGAAGGGCAGGGCGGCGAAGATACACACCACCAGCCAACTGCTGACGGTCAGCAGGTACATGTCCCGCGGACGCAGGTGGATGTGTTCCGGGCGCCCGGGAAGCACCAGTGCCAGGCCGGCGACGAAGGTAATCATGCTCGACCAGAGGAACGACGGCAGGTCGCGGGTGCGCTCGAAGACCAACAGGGTGGCCATGGGCACGACCATGAAGATCGCCAGGGTGATCAGGAAGATGCCGATGATGAAACCAATGATCCGCAGGGTCGGCAACGCCATGAAGTCCGCTCAGGCTGTAAAGGGAAGGGCGCCATTCTACCCGCGACAAGCGGCATGTAAACCGGCAGCCGGCGGCGCTTCCCGCTAGAATAGCCAAACATTTTTTCAGGAGGTGGCCGATGCAGGCTCTCGACGCTTTGCTCAATCGTGTTTCTGTCCCGCGCCTGGTGGAGCCGGCACCCACGCCGGAACAGCGCGAACTCATGTTCGCCGCGGCCATGCGGGCGCCGGATCACGGCCAGTTGCGGCCTTGGCGCTTTCTGACGGTCGAGGGACAGGCGCGGCATCGCATGGGCGAACTGCTGGCCGAAGCGGCGAAATTCAATGACCCGCTCGCCCCTGAAGCCGTCGTGGAAAAAGCCCTCAACGGCCCATTGCGCGCGCCGCTGGTCGTGGTGGTGATTGCCCGTCTGCAGGACCATTTCAAAATCCCGAAATCCGAGCAACTGCTGGCGGCCGGCTGTGCGGCCCATGGCATCTTGCTGGCCGCGTATGCCCAAGGGGTGGGTGGGGTGTGGCGTACCGGTGAACTGGCGTATTCGCCGCATGTGGCCAGGGGGCTTGGCCTTGAAGAGGGGGAAGAGGTGATCGGTTTCCTCTACCTGGGCACACCGCAGAAAGAAGCGCGCACCGCGCCGCAGGAAGATCTCGGGCAGTTTGTCCAGGAGTGGACGGGCTCGTAACGCCTCAAGGGCGGCGGATGACTTCGGGTGTGTTTGATCCACTGTGGCGAGGGAGCTTGCTCCCGCTGGGCGGCGAAGCCACCCCAAGTGCCTGGTTAGAGGCCGCCTGACACTCCGAGGTGCCAGGTTTCAGGGCTGCTGCGCAGCCCAGCGGGAGCAAGCTCCCTCGCCACAGGGGAAGTGCCCGGCCTTGGGTTACTTGCAAGCGTCGGCAATCGCCTCGGCCAGCAGGTCCAGGCGCGTGGCGTCGATGCCGGCCACGTTGGCCCGGCCGGTGCCGACCATGTAGACACTGTGGCGCTCGCGCAGGTGCTTGACCTGCTCCGGCGTCAGGCCAGTGTAGGAAAACATCCCGCGTTGCACGCCGATATGGGCAAAGCGCTCGCGCAAGCCATGGGATTCGAGGGCTTCCAGCAAACCGCTGCGCAATTGCGCGATGCGCAGGCGCATGGCCTGGACTTCATCGGCCCACAGGCTTTTGAGTTCCGGGTCGCCGAGGATGGTCGCCACGACGGCCGCGCCATGGTCCGGCGGTGTCGACCAGAGGTTGCGGGCGATGTTTGCCAGTTGGCTGCGGACGTCCACCAGCTTCTCGCCATCCTGGGCGCAGACGATCAACGCACCGGTGCGGTCGCGGTAAAGGCCGAAGTTCTTCGAACAGGAACTGGTGACCAGCACTTCCGGCAGGGCCTGGGCAAACAACCGCACCGCCCAGGCGTCCTGCTCCAAGCCATCGCCGAAGCCCTGGTAGGCAAAGTCGATCAGCGGTAGCAGGTCGCGGCTGCGCACCACCTCCAGCACCTGGCGCCATTGCTCATGGGACAGGTCGAACCCGGTGGGGTTGTGGCAGCAGGCGTGCAGTAGCACCACATCGCCTTTGGGCGCCTGGTTCAAGGTCGCCAGCATCGCCTCGAAATCCAGGCGATTATCAGCGCCCACGTAGGGGTAATGACTGGCCTTGACCCCGGCCACGGCGAAAATGGTTTCGTGGATCGGCCAGGTCGGGTTGCTCAGCCATACGCCACGGCCCGGCAGGCACTGGGCGATGAAGTCGGCGCTCAGGCGCAGGGCACCGGTACCGCCCGGTGTCTGGGTGGCGCCCGCGCGTTTTTCGCTGATCAGCGGCGAGTCGGCGCCCAGCACCAGCTCATTGATCAGTTGGCCGAACGCGGCGTCACCATGACCGCCTATGTAGGTCTTGGTGGTCTGGCGTTCCACCAGTCGCTGCTCGGCCCGTTTCACCGACTCAAGAATCGGTGTCAGGCCCTGGGCGTCCTTGTAGACACCCACGCCCAGGTCGAACTTGCTCGGGTTGCTGTCCGCCCCGTAGGCCTCCATCAGGCCGAGGATCGGGTCGCCGGGTACCCGGCCGATGGCATCGAAATGCATTACTTGCGGCCCTCGGCGGTCTTGGCCACGTCATCGGTGCGGGCGGCCATGATGAAGTCGTTGCGGTGCAGGCCCTTGATGGAGTGGCTCCACCAGGTCACGGTGACTTTGCCCCATTCGGTGAGCAGGCCGGGGTGGTGGCCTTCGGCTTCGGAGATCTCGCCGACGGCGTTGGTGAACGCCAGGGCGTGCTTGAAGTTCTTGAACAGGAAAACTTTTTCCAGCTGCATGACGCCGTCGCGCACTTCGATGTTCCAGTCGGGGATCTGCTTGATCAGCACCGGCAGTTCTTCGTCGCTGACTTGCGGGGCATCGGCGCGGCAGGCTTCGCAATGGGCTTGGTTCAGAGTGTTCATGGTGTGTTCCTGGATCGAATATTTGGAAAGCGTCGATGCACCCACGCTAAAGCAAAGCAGCGTCGTGCAACAGACTCAATTGGGATTAAAAGAGGCGGTTCACGCCGCTTTTGGTGGGAATTTCGGGGCATGCAAGCCCAGCTCCCGACCGCGCTTGACCATGCCCATGATGTCTTCGTGAGCCAGGTCGAACAGACGCTTGAGTTCGGGCAGCACGAAATACACCGGTTGCAGGATGTCGATGCGATACGGCGTGCGCATGGCTTCCAACGGATCGAAGGCCTGGTGTTCCGGCTCGTCAGACAGGCAGTACACGGTTTCCTTGGGCGAAGACAGGATGCCGCCGCCGTAGATGCGCCGGCCCTGCGGGGTCTGCACCAGGCCGAACTCGATGGTCATCCAGTACAGGCGCGCCAGGTAAACCCGTTCTTCCTTGGACGCCTGCAGGCCGAGTTTGCCGTAGGTGTGGGTAAATTCCGCGAACCAAGGGTTGGTCAGCAGCGGGCAGTGGCCGAAGATCTCGTGGAAAATGTCCGGTTCCTGCAGGTAATCCAACTCTTCCCGGGTGCGAATAAAGGTCGCCACAGGAAACTGTTTGCTGGCGAGCAATTCGAAGAAGGTCTGGAAGGGAATCAGTGCTGGCACCCGGGCGACTTGCCAGCCCGTGGTCTGGCCCAGCACCTTGTTGATTTCGTCCAGTTGCGGGATACGGTCGTGGGGCAGGCCCAGCTTGTCGATGCCATCCAGGTATTCCTGGCACGCACGGCCTTCGATGACTTTCAGCTGGCGGGTGATCAGCGTGTTCCACACCGCGTGTTCTTCAGCGGTGTAGTGGATAAAACCTTGCGCATCGGGCTCGCGGGCCACGTACTGCGTCTGCTTCATGCTGCTCTCCTGCTGATTTCCCTCAGGGGGATGATGTGTTTGTTGTTATGTCCAGCGATGCAATAGAGATAGCGCGAAGCAGGGATACGTGCAGTAGGGGTGAGCCAGCTAGCGGGGCCAAGAATGGCTCACTTCGTAAACTTATCGTTACACAATTGCCTATACTTCGGCAGTATCAGGATTTTTGAGTGGGAAACGGCCTACAGCTGTCACATAATCTTGACAACTATTTGTGTGCCTAGACAAAAAGCCCTACGCAAAACCCCGTGGCGAGGGAGCAAGCTCCCTCGCCACAGGTGGGTGTCGGGGCTTGAATGGCGCGTCTCTCTCATCCAAATCCGGGCCTTTCCATGCGCATCAAAGTCCATTGCCAGAACCGCATCGGCATCCTGCGGGACATCCTCAACTTGTTGGTGGAATACGGCATCAACGTCGCCCGAGGGGAGGTCGGTGGTGAGCATGGCAACGCGATCTACCTGCACTGCCCAAACCTGATCAACATCCAGTTCCAGGCACTGCGTCCGAAATTCGAAGGCATCGCCGGGGTGTTTGGCGTCAAGCGCGTAGGACTGATGCCCAGTGAGCGTCGGCACATGGAACTCAACGCCTTGCTCGGCGCCTTGGAGTTTCCGGTGCTGTCCATCGATATGGGGGGCTCCATCGTCGCGGCCAACCGGGCGGCGGCGCAGTTGCTCGGGGTGCGTGTCGACGAGGTGCCGGGCATCCCCCTGTCCCGTTACGCCGAGGATTTCGACTTGCCGGAACTGGTGCGCGCCAACCAATCGCGTATCAACGGCCTGCGGGTCAAGGTCAAGGGCGATGTGTTCCTGGCGGACATCGCGCCACTGCAATCGGAACACGACGACAGCGAAGCCATGGCCGGTGCGGTGCTGACGCTGCACCGGGCCGACCGGGTGGGCGAGCGGATCTATAACGTGCGCAAGCAGGAGTTGCGCGGCTTCGACAGTATTTTCCAGAGTTCGAAAGTGATGGCGGCGGTGGTCCGTGAGGCCCGGCGCATGGCCCCGCTGGACGCGCCGCTATTGATAGAAGGCGAAACCGGCACTGGCAAGGAACTGCTGGCGCGCGCTTGTCACCTGGCGAGCCCGCGCGGGCAATCGCCCTTGATGGCACTCAACTGCGCCGGGCTGCCCGAGTCCATGGCCGAGACCGAACTGTTCGGCTACGGGCCGGGGGCCTTCGAGGGCGCCCGGGCCGAAGGCAAGCTCGGTCTGCTGGAACTGACCGCGGGGGGAACGCTGTTTCTCGACGGGGTCGGGGAGATGAGCCCGCGCCTGCAAGTGAAATTGCTGCGCTTCCTGCAGGACGGTTGCTTCCGCCGTGTCGGCAGCGATGAAGAGGTGTACCTGGACGTCAGGGTGATCTGCGCGACACAGGTCGACTTGTCCGAACTCTGTGCCCGGGGCGAATTCCGTCAGGATTTGTACCACCGCTTGAACGTGCTTTCCTTGCACATCCCACCCCTGCGCGAATGCCTCGATGGCCTGGAGCCGCTGGTGGAACATTTCCTCGACCAGGCCAGCCGCCAGATCGGTTGTGCACTGCCCAAGCTGGCCCCGGCGGCAATGGACCGCCTCAGTCACTACCACTGGCCGGGCAATGTCCGACAGCTGGAAAACGTGCTGTTCCAGGCCGTTTCCCTGTGTGACGGCGGGAAGGTGAAGGCCGAGCATATCCGTCTGCCGGACTACGGCGTGCGTCAGCCCCTTGGCGATTTTTCCCTTGAAGGTGGGTTGGACGAGATCGTTGGGCGTTTCGAGAAAGCCGTGCTGGAGCGCCTGTATTCCGAGCACCCGAGCAGCCGGCAATTGGGCAAGCGGTTGGGGGTTTCCCATACGACCATCGCTAATAAATTGCGTGAGTATGAGGTCGGCAAAGACGCACCGTAAGGCAACCGATTATCGGGGTCACCGGGAGTTGGCCGATTTTTTGCTGGGGTACCTCCACATCAAGAGTCAGCTGTCGGTTTCATGGCGTTGCAGCCCGCCGATATAGACCGCGATGCAACGCCGCGTCAGAGGAGCTCCCGAGCCGTGTGCCATTTTTCAGTCACCCGAGTAGTGTACCCATGGCCGATTCCATTACCGTTACCAGCCCGCTGCTACCTCCTCTGGAAGAGTTCACGCCTTACCTGCAGCGAATCTGGGACAGTAAGCGCCTGACCAATGGCGGACCCTTCCACCAACAACTGGAACAGGAGTTGGCCGAATACCTCGGGGTCGAGCATCTGTCGCTGTTTTCCAACGGTACCCTGGCTTTGGTGACCGCGCTCCAGGCCTTGCGCATTACGGGTGAAGTCATCACGACGCCTTATTCGTTCGTGGCCACCTCCCACTCGCTGCTGTGGAACAACCTCAAGCCAGTGTTCGTGGACATCGACCCAGTGACCAAGAACCTCGATCCACGGCGTATCGCCGAGGCCATCACTCCGGCGACATCGGCGATTCTTCCGGTCCATTGCTATGGCATTCCCTGTGATGTCGAGGGCATCCAGGCCGTCGCCGATACCTACGGACTCAAGGTTATCTATGACGCCGCACATGCCTTCGGGGTCCGGCATAACGGCGCAAGCGTTCTCAACAACGGCGACCTGTCGATCCTCAGCTTCCACGCCACTAAGGTCTTCAATACATTTGAAGGCGGCGCCATCATCTGCCGTGACGAAAAAATCAAGCAGCGTATCGATTACCTGAAGAATTTCGGTTTCGCCGATGAAGTCACGGTCATGGCTCCCGGTATCAACGGGAAGATGAACGAACTGCAGGCGGCGTTCGGAGTGCTGCAGTTACGCTACATCGATGAGGCCCTGAATCGTCGGCAAAAGGTGTTTGAGTATTATCGGAGCGCCCTGGAGGGCATTCCCGGTATCAGCCTGCTGGAGCAACCGCAGGGGCTGGACTGGAATTTCGCTTATTGTCCGATCCTGGTCGATGGTGAGCGGTTCGGGGTGAGTCGGGATGAGCTGTACGACCGCTATCGCGCCGAAAACATTCTCGTGCGCCGGTATTTCTACCCGCTGATATGCGAGTTTCCAATGTATCGCGGTCTTCCCAGTTCGGACCTCTCCCAATTGGGCAATGCCTACAACGTGTCCCGCCAGGTACTTTGCCTGCCGATCTATCCGGATCTCGATCCGCAGACCCAGGCGCGAATCATCGAGGTACTGCTCAGGGCCCGGGTGGCATGAGCCAGGCCAATACCTCGAAGAAGTGCGGCCCTGCAGCTGACGAGCAGTACCGGGTTGCGCTCATGCAACCTTATTTCCTGCCATACCTGGGTTATTTCCAGCTGATCGCCGCTGTCGACTGTTTTGTCATCTACGACAATGTGCAGTTCATCAAGAACGGCTGGATCGAACGCAACCGTTATCTGCTGGAGCAGGAGCCGAAGTGGTTCCGTGTACCACTGAGCAAGGGCAGTCACACTCAGCAGATCATGGAAAAACGTATTGCCGAGACGTTCGATCCTGGCGATATCCTCAACAAGCTGAGTTTCGCCTATCGTCGCGCGCCCCACGCTCCGTACCTGCTGGCGTGGCTGGAAGCGCTGCTGGTCGAACCGGCTTCGAGCATTGCCGAGCTCAACGAACGAATCCTGCGAGCCTGCTGCGCGCTGATAGGGTTGCAAACACCGATCATGCGCTCCAGCGATCTGTCGATTTGCGCGGACAGCAAAGCCCAGGATCGGGTACTCGAAGTGGTCCAGGCCTGCGCCGGCACTCACTACCTCAATCCTGTCAATGGCGGTCACCTCTACCAGGCCGAGGTATTCCAACAGGTTGGTATTACCCTTGAGTTGCTCAAGGCGACCTTGCCCGACTACCGGCAGGGAGGGCGTGAACAACCCTTCGTGCCCGGCCTGTCGATTCTCGACGTCTTGATGTACAACGACGCGCAGACCGTAGGGGCCTGGGCCAAAGGTGGAGAAATTGTCCGTGCCTGAAGCCATCGGCGGTTATTTCGAACTGGAACTGCGTAAAGGACATAATCCTTACCCGCAGGCCGTTGCCTTCAACTCGGCCCGCTCGGCCTTCAAGGCTCTGGTAATGGCGCGCAGCCTGCGCCGGGTTCATTTGCCTTTTTACATCTGCGATGTCATGCAGGACGTGCTGCGCGGATCCGGCATCGAGGTGTTGCGCTATGCATTGACCGAACGGCTTGAGCTGCAGGACTTCCCAGCCCTGCAAGCCGATGAGGCACTGCTGTTCGTCGATTACTTTGGACTCAAGGCCGACTACATCGGCCAAGTACTCGCTGTTCGCTACGGCGAGCAATTGATCGTGGATAATTCCCAGGCGCTGTTTTCCCGGCCGCAGCCTGGGATTGCAACCCTGTATTCACCCCGTAAGTTCGTCGGCGTTGCCGATGGTGGCTGGCTGGTCAATGCGCCCGCTGATCTGCCGCAAGCGCCGACCAGTCGCTCGCAGGGGCGTTTTGCCGCGCTGCTGGGGCGTCTTGAAGACCCTCCACAACATCACTATGCAAGCTTCCAGGCATTGGAACAGGCATTGGAGAGCGATGGCATCAAGGCCATGGCCGCCAGTACCGCGCGCCTGCTCGACAGTATCGATTACCACGAAGTTGCCAGGCGCAGGATAGACAACCTGGCGCATTTGCGCGGGCGCCTGGACCACCTCAACCGCTTTGCCGTCTGGCCCGCGCAGCCCGTTGCCGCATTGTGTTACCCGCTGCTGGTCAAGTCCGCCGAGACGGCGCTCCGGCTACACGCTCAACTGCTGGACCAACACATCTATATACCCAGCTATTGGCGTGAAGTGCTGAGCAGCCCAACGGCGCCGCCCATAGAAAAGGATTGGGCACAGTGCTTGCTGCCGCTGCCGATCGACCAGCGATACAACGTCGATGACATGAATCGTCTCGCCGACGCCATCCTTCAGAACACGGGGAAATCATGAGCATTCTAGGTCAACGCATCCTGCTCAGGGCGCTGGAGCTCGAGGACTTGCCGCTGTTGCATCAGTGGTCCAACGACGAAGCCCTCTGGAGCCTGCTGGGTGGCTGGCATTTCCCCACATCGCGGGAAGCACAACGGGACTGGCTGCTGGGTCTCAAGAACGACTCGCTCAACCAGCGCTTCGGTATAGAGGTCCCGGGCCATGGCCTGATCGGTACGGCGAACCTGGTCAGTATCGACTGGAAAAACCGCACAGCCGAACACGGCATGATGATCGGTGATCCCTCCCTGCGCGGCCAAGGCCACGGCACCGACGTGATCGCCACGGTGATGCGCTATGCCTTCGACGAACTGGGTCTGAGTCGTCTCTCGACCACCATCATCGAGTACAACGCAGCGTCGCTGGCGACCTACACGCGCAAGACCCCTTGGGTCATCGAGGGCGTACAGCGCCAGTGGTACTACCGCAAGGGCCAGCGTTGGGATCGCATCATGCTTGGCGTGAGCGCCGAGGAGTATCGCGTATGGCAAGCTGCGCGGGGGGACAGCCTGTGAATCCGATCTTGCAGGAGCTGCAAGCGAACGGCTACGTCTGCCTGCCCTCGCTGATTACCGATCCGTTGCTCGACCAGCTGCGTGAAGACCTGGCGTGTGCCATAGACCGTTGCCGTCGGGTACAACTGGAGAACGGTATCACTCAGCGAACCGAGCAGACCGCGCACCATATACTTGCGCCAGACACCCGTTTCGTCGAATTGCTCGATCGATTCGCCGAATGGGGGATCGTCGACGTCCTGCGGCATATGCTGGGCGGTGCTGCGATTCTCAATTCGTTCGGCGGCCTGAACAACCTGAACAGCACTGATGCCTACGTGCGTAACGTGCACCGGGACGTGCGTTCCTGGTCAGCCGAGTCCATGCAGATGGCCCAGGCGCTGGTATTGCTCGACGACTTCACCATCGACAACGGCGCAACCCTGTTTCTGCCAGGCTCGCACTCCGCTCCTGAAAAACCCGACCCTCAGGTATTCGAGGCTCAGGCCCGCAAGGCCTTGGGCAGCGCCGGTTCGATTTACTTGTTCGACTCACGTATCTGGCATGCCGCCGGCGTCAATCGTACCGACCAGCCACGACGCTGCCTGACATTGACCTTCACGCGAAGCTATTTCAAACCGCAGTTCGATTATTGCCGAGCTTTGGGCGAAGACTTCTGCCGCTCGCAAACACCGAGCATGCAACAACTGCTGGGGTGGTATGCCCGTACTCCCTCGACCCTCCATGAGTGGTACCAACCTGAAGAACATCGTTTCTACAGGAAAAGCCAGGAATAACGCCATGTCCGTACGTGATTACAACAAAGAGTTTCAGGATAACGCTCATCGCAGCTACTTCTACGACTTCGATGCGCGCCTGCGACGCTACATGCTGGACAGCTTCGGCCCCTGGCTGGCGGAGGGACCGACCCTGGAAATGGGCTGCTTCGAGGGTGCTTTTACGACACTGTTCGCAGAGCGCTTTGCCGACCTGACGGTCATCGAGGCGGCCAGCGACCTGATTGACGTCACCCGGAAAAAGGTCGGCTCAGGCGTCAAGTTCGTCTGCAGTACCTTTGAAGAGGCCGAGCTGGAGCCGCGCTTCGATAACATTTTCCTGATCCACACCCTGGAGCACCTCGACGACCGCCAGGCGGTGCTCAAGCGCGTGCGGAACTGGCTCGCTCCCGGCGGTCGCCTGTTCATCGCCGTACCGAACGCCAATGCCCCTTCGCGGCAGATCGCCGTCAAGATGGGCTTGATCGAACACAACAGTGCCGTGACCGAAGGCGAGCGGCTGCATGGCCATCGGATCACCTACACCCTCGACACCCTCGATCACGAAGTACGCAGCGCCGGTTGGCAAGTGAGTCACCGTGGCGGGGTGTTCTTCAAGCCATTGGCCAACTTCCAGCTGGACAAGGCCCTGGAAACCCAATTGATCGATGACCGCTTCATGGATGCCTGCCATGCGCTGGGGATGGTCTATCCAGACCTGTGTGCCAGTGTCTTCGTCATTTGTGAGCAGCCCTCCAGCCCCAAGGCAACCATATGATCACCCCATCCGTGCATGGCAAGCCGCGTCACCCTTACTACATTGGTGCCCCTAACTATCGGGAGACCTCTTCGGGGGTATGCGTGCTGCACTACCTGTGCCACGTCCTGAACCTGTCCGGCTACGAGGCCTATGTCACCCCATGCCAGGTCAACCCGAAACTGCGCACGCCGATCCTGACCGATGAAGTGCGGCGGCACCATCGGTCAATCGGCTTGGCGCCGATTGCGGTCTATCCCGAAGTGATGGACGGCAACCCGGTTGGCGCTCCAATCGTGGCGCGTTATCTCCTCAATCGCGAAGGCTTTCTCACCGGCCGTGCGATCAGCGTGCAGAAGTCAGACCTGTTCTTTTATTACACCCAGGATTTTGGCGGCGACGGCCAGAGCAGCAACTTGCTCCTGTTGCCCGTCATCGACTCGGAGTTGTTTTCGCCGCCAACCGAGCCGGTGCAGCGTAGTGGCAACTACCTGTATCTGCACCGCTTCGACAAGACCAAGGTCGACTATTCGCTGCTGCCGGACGATATCGAAGTCCTGAGCATGGCCAACCCCAAGACCCTGGCCGAGCTGGCGCAGATTTTCCGAACCGCTTCAACGCTTTACAGTTACGAGATCTCAGCGACGTGCACCGAAGCCATGCTCTGTGGCTGCCCGGTTATCTACATGCCCGGCGGTCACGTCAAGACCCAGCCTTTCGTCGAGCAGTTTGGTGATGCGGGCTCGGCGCTCTATGGCGAGGTGGGCGGGCTGGAGCGCGCCCGCGCAACCGTGATGCAGGCGCGCAGGCGCTGGCTGGACCTTGAAAAGGCCTTTTGGCCTCAGTTGGAGCGTTTCATCGATATCACTCAGCAAGCTGCCATCCAGCATGCCATTGATGTCCGCGTACCTTCCGTCAAGGACTGGCTGCGCAACCGCGTACTGACGCCGATCCAGCAGCAACTTGTCGACAAGCGTCGTCAACAACTCAGCGGACAAACCAGCCTGACGCTGTTGGTGCGCGATCCCCTGGGCGATTTCAATGCCTTGAGCGATACCCTGGAAAGTCTTGCGTTGTGGCGATCACGCTCATCGATCAGCTTGCGCATGGTGGTCCTGAGCACCTCGCCATCGCCTGTCAATCTGCCCGAGAGCCTGTACTGGCTGACATGCGTCAACCCGGGGGCCTTCGAACTGAACGAGATTCTGCAGGCAGACGACAGCGACTGGATCATGCTGCTGACGGCTGGCGATGAGGTCCTGCCCGCCGGTACGTTGATGCTCGATCTGGAACTGCCGGGTGCCGATGGCTGCCGAATGATCTATTGCGATGGCATGTATCGCTCGGAGAATGGTGCTCAAGCGGTTTTTCGACCTGATATCAACCTCGACTACCTCTTGAGCCTGCCATTGGCCATGGCCAGCCATTGGCTGATCCGTCGCGGGCTGGCGCTGGAGGTTGGCGGTTACGACCCGCAAGTGCCCGCAGCACTTGAATTGGACTTGATCCTGCGACTGATCGAAAGCGGTAGCATGAACGGCATTGCCCACCTGAGCGAACCGCTTGTGGCAAGCAACACCCCCCACCTTGTCGATAACCCGGACGAGCGCCTTGCCCTGCAACGGCACCTGGACAATCGCGGCTACGCGAACGCCAGGGTCCTGCAGGAACCGACCCGCCATTACCACATCAAGTACGGTCATGATCAGCAGCCCTTGGTGTCGATCCTGATTCCTACCCGGGACCAGTTGCCACTCTTGCAGCGCTGCGTGGACAGCCTGTTGTCGAAGACCCGCTACCCCTATTTCGAGATCATTCTGATCGACAATGGCAGCGAGACCGAAGAGGCGCTCACCTGGCTGAGCGAGATGGAGTCGATTGGCGGTGACAAGATCCGTGTCATCCGCTTCTCCTCTGCGTTCAACTTCAGCGCTATGAACAATTTGGCGGTCAGCCGTGCGCGTGGCGAGTACCTGGTGTTGTTGAACAACGATACGGCAATCATTCGCGAAGATTGGTTGGACGAGTTGCTCAATCACGCCTTGCGCCCGGAAGTTGGGGTCGTCGGCGCCAAGCTGATTACTCCGGCGGGCACCGTGCAGCATGCAAGCCTGATCACTGGCCTGCGCGGCCCCGCCGGCAGCCCTTTCATCGATCAGGCTGCCAACGGCGGCGGTTACATGCAGCGCCTGTTGGTCGACCAGAACAGCAGTGCGGTCAGTGCGGCCTGCCTGATGATCCGCACAGCGATCTATCTGGAAGCCGGTGGTATGGATGACGCGCAGTTCCAGGTCACCTGCAACGATCTGGACCTGTGCCTGAAGGTGGCGAACCTTGGCTACCTGAATGTCTGGACACCCCATGCCGTGCTCTTGCATGAGGGTGAAGCGACCTGGTCAAGCGTCGGCAAGGACCCACTCAACCAGCAACGCTTCGCCATGGAACAAGAGCAGGCCTTGAGCAAATGGTTGGGCGTCTTGGCCAATGATCCCGCCTACAACAGCAACCTGTCGTTGCGCGGTTCCGGCTTCGAACTGGAAGCTATCAACGAGTTGACCTGGCGCCCGCTGTCCTGGCGACCGCTTCCGGTGGTGCTGGTACATCCTGCGAAGTCGGCAAAAGCCGCCAATCTACGAGTTGTCGAGCCGTTCACTGCTTTGCGTGACTGCGGCAAAATCGAAGGTTGCATCAGCAGTAGCCTGTTACCGGCAACGACGCTTGCGCGCTACAACCCCGATATCATTGTCTTCCAGCATCAGAACGACCCGCTGCGTCTGGAGCAGATGCAGCGCATCAATACCCTCTCAAAAGCCTTCAAGGTCCTTGAGTTGGATGCATTGACGCCAGCGATCCCTGGGTGGGCGACTTCACTGCAACAAGCGGCAAGCCTGGTCGACCGCATCATTGTGGCGACGCCTGCGATGGCTCAAGCCTGTGCCGGACTGCACCGCGATATTCGCGTCCTTGAAACGCGTCTGGATAGCAGATGGCGCAACCTCCCCAATGTGCGCCAGACGTTTGACATTCCTCGCATAGGCTGCGATATCGACCCGGCGCAGCCCTTCGTTCAGCCGTTGATCATCGAGCTGATGCAAGCGCTGGCCGGTCAGGTGGAGTGGGTACTGTGGGGTGATGTGCCAGCGTATCTGCGACCGCTCGCCAGCGAGGTTCATGATGACGTTCACGACAATCCCGATGTCATGGCAAGCCTCAATCTGGATATTGTCCTCGCGCCTCGGGGCTTCGGCCAGGCAGGCGAAGGCGCAAGTTCGCTGGATCATCTGCAGTATGGCGCTTGCGGCTACAGTGTGATCGGCAGCGATACCGCCGATTACCCGGGTGATCTCGACATCACGCGCGTGGCTGACAGCCGGGAACAATGGCTGGAGGCAATTCGTGATCACCTGGCTGATCGGCAAGCCTCACGGCGCCAAGCCGCGCGACTGCGCGAGCAAGTGCTGGACAACTGGGTCTTCGACGATGCCTATGCGGCGCAATGGATCAAGGGGTGGATGCCTGACTGACGCAGACCTCAGAGGCGGCAGGGGAGTGCACCCAGCCGCCCCCGGGGGGGCAAGGGCCGACACTTGCCACTTACCGGCATAACCGCGCCGGTTTTTCGTCTTCGATACATCTCCACAAGCCCACCAACCCCCTCAAGCCCTTTGTTTACAGGCCTGCGTGGCATCAGGGGAAAGTTGGTCTGCAAATTGCTTGAGGCTGTGCAACACAGCAGTGGACGGCAAACGTCCGGCATGCAGAGGAACGACAGTGGACAAGTACCTTTATGTGGCAATGACCGGCGCCAGCCAGAACGCACTGGCGCAGCGGGCCCATGCCAACAACCTGGCGAACATCTCCACCAATGGCTTTCAGAAAGACCTGGAGCAGGCGCGCTCGATGCCTGTATTCGGTGACAGCTTTCCGGCGCGGGCCTTTGCCCTGTCCGAGCGTCCCGCTACTGACTTCACCCCGGGCGCGCTGGTGGAAACCGGTCGTGACCTCGACGTCGCGGTGAGCGGGCCGGGCTGGATGGCTGTGCAGAACCCCGACGGCGGTGAAAGCTACGTGCGCACCGGCAGCCTCAATGTCGATGCCCTGGGCGTACTGCGGGCCGGCAACGGCATGCCGGTGATGGGCAACGGCGGTCCGATCGCCGTGCCGCCGGAACAGAAAATCGAAATCGGCCAGGACGGCACCATCAGCATTCGCGCCATGGGTGAAGGCCCGCGGGTGATGGCTGAAGTGGACCGCATCAAGCTGGTCAACCCGGACCTCAAGAACATGACCAAGGGCCTGGACGGCTCGATCCGTACCAAGGACGGCCAGCCGGCGCCCATCGATGCCAACGTGCAGTTGGTGTCGGGTTTCCAGGAGGCGAGCAACGTCAATGCCGTGGATGAAATGACTTCGGTGCTGGCCCTGGCCAAGCAGTTCGAGCTTCACGTGAAGATGATGAACACCGCCAAAGAAGGCGACGAGGCCATGGCTCGGGTCTTGCAGATCTAACCATTAATTAAAGCGTCGCGCCGAAAAACAGGCGTACGAGGAGAATCGAATGCTTCCGGCTCTATGGGTTGCCAAAACAGGTCTGTCCGCCCAGGACACCAACCTGACGACCATTTCCAACAACCTGGCGAACGTTTCGACCACGGGTTTCAAACGTGATCGCGCCGAGTTCCAGGACCTGCTGTATCAGGTAAAACGCCAGCCTGGCGCCCAGTCGACCCAAGACAGCGAATTGCCGTCGGGCCTGCAAGTGGGTACGGGTGTACGCATTGTCGGCACCCAGAAGAACTTCAACGCCGGCAGCCTGCAGACCACCGAGCAGCCGCTGGACATGGCCATCGACGGTCGTGGTTTCTTCCAGATCCTGCAGCCGGACGGCACCACGTCCTACACCCGTGACGGTACGTTCCACCTCGACTCCAACGGCCAGATCGTCAACGCCAGCGGTTTCGCCCTGGAGCCGGCGATCATCATTCCGAACGATGCCCAGACCTTTACCGTGGGCCGTGACGGCACCGTGTCCATCACCGTGGCGGGCAACCCGGCCGCCCAGGTGATCGGCAACCTGCAGACCGCCGACTTCATCAACCCGGCCGGCCTGCAAGCGGTGGGCAACAACCTGTTCCTGGAAACCGCTGCCAGTGGCGCGCCGCAAGTCGGCACCCCGGGCCTGAACGGTTTCGGCACCACGCTGCAGAACACCCTGGAAACGTCCAACGTGAGCACCGTCGAGGAGATGGTCAACATGATCACCACCCAGCGTGCCTACGAGATGAACTCCAAGGTGATCTCCACCGCCGACCAGATGCTCTCGTTCGTTACGCAGAATCTGTAATCGTCACAACGCCCGTCATTACGTAGACAGGGCGGCCCCAGGGTCGCCTGCAACACCAAGAGGTAGGGTCATGAAACGCTTCGTATCTGTTCTGGCACTGAGTGGCATCACCGCACTCGCGGGCTGTGTCGCGCCGACACCCAGGCCCAATGACCCGTATTACGCTCCGGTGTTGCCGCGTACGCCGTTGCCGGCCGCCGCCAACAATGGCTCGATCTACCAGGCCGGCTTCGAGCAGAACCTGTACAGCGACCGCAAGGCTTTCCGGGTCGGTGACATCATCACCATCACCCTGAACGAGCGGACCCAGGCCAGTAAGAACGCCAACTCGCAGATCGACAAGACCAGCGAGACCAGCGTCGGCTTGACCTCGTTGTTCGGCTCCAGCCTGACCACCAACAACCCGGTCGGTGGCGGCGACCTGAGCCTCAACGCCGGGTACAACGCTGACCGCGCCACCAAGGGCGACAGCAAGTCCGGCCAGAGCAACAGCCTGACCGGCTCGATTACCGTGACCGTCGCCGATGTGCTGCCCAACGGCATCATCGTCGTGCGCGGCGAGAAGTGGCTGACCCTCAACACCGGTGACGAACTGGTGCGCATCGCCGGCATGGTTCGCGCCGACGACATCGCCACCGACAACACCGTTTCGTCCACCCGTGTGGCCGATGCGCGCATCACCTATTCGGGCACCGGTGCCTTTGCCGATGCGAGTCAGCCAGGCTGGTTCGACCGTTTCTTCCTCAGCCCGAAGTTCCCTTTCTAGGTGGCCCAGTTGAATCTTAAGCAGCTGTTGATAGGTGCCCTGGTGATGTCCGCGGCCTTTACCGCTCAGGCCGAGCGGTTGAAGGACATCGCCAGCATTTCCGGTGTGCGCTCCAACCAGTTGATCGGCTACGGCCTGGTCGTGGGCCTGAACGGCACCGGCGACCAGACCACCCAGACCCCGTTCACCCTGCAGACCTTCAATAACATGTTGTCGCAGTTCGGCATCAAGGTGCCGGCCGGCTCTGGCAACGTGCAGTTGAAGAACGTTGCGGCGGTGTCGATCAGTGCCGATCTGCCGGCGTTCGCCAAGCCCGGCCAGCAAGTGGATATCACCGTTTCGTCCATCGGTAACTCCAAGAGCCTGCGTGGCGGTACGTTGCTGCTGACGCCGCTCAAGGGTATCGACGGCAACGTCTACGCCATCGCCCAGGGCAACCTGGTGGTGGGCGGTTTCGATGCCGAGGGTCGCGACGGTTCGAAGATCACCGTCAACGTTCCGTCGGCCGGCCGCATCCCCGGCGGTGCGTCGGTGGAACGTGCGGTACCGAGCGGTTTCAACCAGGGCAACAGCCTGACGCTGAACCTCAACCGTTCCGACTTCACCACCGCCAAGCGTATCGTCGACAAGATCAACGACATGCTCGGCCCAGGCGTGGCCCAGGCCATCGACGGTGGGTCGATCCGTGTTACCGCGCCGCTGGATCCGAGCCAGCGGGTCGACTATCTGTCGATCCTGGAGAACCTCGAGGTCGATCCGGGCCAGGCGGTGGCGAAAGTCATCATCAATTCGCGCACCGGCACCATCGTGATCGGCCAGAACGTCAAGGTTTCCCCGGCCGCCGTGACCCACGGCAGCCTGACCGTGACCATCACCGAAGACCCGATCGTCAGCCAGCCGGGCCCATTGTCCAACGGTCAGACCGCCGTGGTCCCGCGTTCGCGGGTCAATGCCGAACAGGAAGCCAAGCCGATGTTCAAGTTCGGCCCGGGTACGACCCTGGATGAAATCGTCCGGGCGGTGAACCAGGTCGGCGCGGCGCCGGGCGACTTGATGGCCATTCTCGAAGCCTTGAAACAGGCCGGCGCGTTGCAAGCCGACCTGATCGTGATTTGAGGGCCGAGCCATGGATATGCGCAAGGGCGCTTTGATCAGCGGAGATTCAGGTTCCTACTCGGACCTGAACCGTCTGAACCAGCTCAAGGTCGGCGACAAGAACAGCGACGGCAACCTGCGTAAAGTGGCGCAGGAGTTCGAATCGCTGTTCCTCGGTGAAATGCTCAAGTCCATGCGTTCGGCCACCGAGGCCTTGGGCAAGGACAACCCGATGAACACGCCGGAAGCCAAGCAATACCAGGAAATGTACGACCAGCAGTTGGCCGTTTCCATGTCCCGCGAGGGCGGCGGTATCGGCCTGGCCGATGTGCTGCTGCGCCAGATGTCGAAGAACAAGCCACTGGCGCCCGGTGAGGCGGCGACGTTGTCGGCGGCCAAGCAGCAAGAGGCCCTGGACAAGGTCGCCAAGGCGCCGGTCCCGACGCCGGTGGCGGCGGGGACCTTGCCCACCGACGGTCCGTTGTCGCGTACCAATGGCCAGCGTCCGTTGTGGGCTTCGCGGGCCGTGAGTGCGCCGCAAGGTGCCGAGGGCGTCCACCGCAACGACATGGAACTGCTCAACCAGCGTCGCCTGGCCCTGCCGCCGAAACTGGCCGACCGCCTGCTCGCCGGGCTGGTGCCTTCGGCCTCGGCCAATGCCGATGTCCCAGCGCAGAACCTGCTGCCGGATCGCGCCATCGCCGCCGTCAAGCCGGCCACCGGCGAACTGGCCAATGGCGACTGGCTGGCCGCGCTCAAGGCTTCCGAGCCGAAAGGGGACATGCAGGTCTATGGTCGTGCCGTGGCCCAGCCACCGCTGGCACCGGCGCGCAAGGCCTTCCGCGATGCCGATGAATTCGTCAACGCCATGCTGCCAATGGCCAAGGAAGCCGCCGACCGCATCGGTGTCGACCCCCGTTACCTGGTGGCCCAGGCCGCCCTGGAAACCGGTTGGGGCAAGTCGGTGATGCGCCAGCCCGATGGCAGCAGCAGTCACAACCTGTTCGGCATCAAGGCCAGCGCCAATTGGAAGGGCGATTCGGCACGGGCGATCACCAGCGAATTCCGCAATGGCGCGATGGTCAAGGAGACGGCCGAGTTCCGTTCCTACGCCTCGTATCGCGACAGTTTCCATGATTTGGTCAACCTGCTGCAAAGCAACAGTCGCTATCAAGATGTGCTGAAGTCGGCCGATAACCCCGAACAGTTTGTACGCGAGTTGCAGAAGGCCGGTTACGCCACCGACCCGCACTACGCCAGCAAGATTTCGAACATAGCCCGGCAGATGACGAGTTACCAAAACTACGCTTCTGCAGGCGCCACCACGACTTTATAAGGTCTGAACCATGAGTTTGCTCAATATAGGGATGTCGGGTCTGTCAGCAAGCCAGACTGCGTTGGTGACCACGGGTAACAACATTGCCAACGTCGATACCGCTGGGTATTCGCGTCAGCAGACCGTGCAGACCACCAAGGCGTCGAACCAGTACGGCAACGTGTTCATTGGTTCCGGCACGACCCTGGCCGATGTGCGCCGGGTGTACAACGCCTTCCTTGAAGCACAACTGAAAACCACCACGTCGCTCAACAGTGACGCGGCGGCCTACCAAGGGCAGATCACGCCGCTCGACTCCCTGCTGTCGGACAGCGGCACCGGTCTCAACGGCGCACTGACCAAGTTTTTCGCCTCGGTGCAGAACGTCAACGCCAAGCCGGGTGACGATGCATCCCGGCAGTTGCTGCTCAGCGATGCCCAGGCCTTGAGCAACCGTTTCAATTCGATTTCCAACCAGTTGACGGAGCAGAGCCAGAACATCAATGGCAACCTGTCGAACATGGTCGACCAGGTCAATAACCTGGCGGCCACCGTTGCGCAGTTGAACAAGAAAATTTCCGAAGTCTCCAACGCCGGCGGCGCCCCCAACGACCTGCTCGATGCCCGCAGCGAAACCATTCGCCAACTGTCGACCTTCACCGGCACACAGGTTGTCGAGAGCGGCAACAGCCTGGATATCTACCTGGGCTCCGGTCAACCGTTGGTGATGGGCAACATCGTCAATACCCTGGAAGCGGTGCCGGACAAGAACGATCCAGGGCGCATGGGTATCCAGCTCAACAGCGGTTCCAGCTCCATGGACCTGACGTCGGTGCTTACCGGCGGCGAGATCGGTGGCCTGATGCGTTACCGCAGTACCGTGCTCGACCCGGCCATGAACGAGCTGGGGCGCGTGGCCCTGGTGGTCGCCGACCAGATGAACAGCGTCCAGGCCTCGGGCATCGACATGAACGGGGCCTTCGGCTCCAACCTGTTCACTAACATCAACAGCGCCACGCAGATCAGCCAGCGCAGCGTTGCGTCGTTGAACAACAGCGCCGGCTCCGGCAACTTCAACATCGCCATCAAAGACTCCGGCAAACTGACCACCAACGACTACAAGGTGACGTTCACCAGCGGCACGGACTACACCGTCCAGCGCCTGCCGGACGGCACCTCGATGGGCGCGTTCAACACCGCGACCACGCCTCCGCCGGTGATCGACGGTTTTTCGATGACGTTCGCCAACGGCACCGCCGTCGCCGGCGACTCGTTCAAGCTCACGCCGACCCGCAACGCGGCGACCAACATCAAGACCGAGATGACCGACTCCAAGCGGCTGGCGATTGCCGCGCCGTTGGGCGCCGCCATCGTGCCGGGGGGCAGCGGCACACTGACCATCCCGGCCAGCGGCCAGCCGAGCATGACCACCAAGCTGGACATCTACGACGCAGCCACCACGACCATCATCCAGAACGGCATCAAGAACTCCATGCCGGTCAAGGTGGTGTTCGGCGCGACGTCCGCCGATGGCACCAGCCAGGCTTATCAATTGCTCGATGCCAAAGGTGTCCAGATCAGCAATGGCACGATCAAGCCCGGCGAAAGCAACACCTTGAGCCTGAGTGTTCCGCTCAAGGACGCCAGTGGCAACCCGATCATGGATTCGTCCGTGCCGCCGGTTCAACGCACCGTCACGTTCGACATGTCCATTGCCGGTGCTCCATCCAACGGCGCCTCGATCAATGTCAGCCTCAGCCAGGCCGGTAGCCTGGACAACCGTAACGGTACTGTCCTGGCCGGTTTGCAGACGGCCAAGACCGTAGACACCGGTTCGGCCAGCAAGGGTATTTCCCTGAACGATGCCTACGGCAAGCTGGTGGAAGGCGTCGGCGCCAAGGCCGCCCAGGGCAAGCTCGACAGCGCCGCCACTGGGGCGATCCTGGACAATGCCAAGACCGCCCGCGATTCGCTGTCGGGTGTGGACCTGGATGAAGAAACCGGCAACCTGGTCAAGTTCCAGCAGTACTACACCGCGTCTTCGCAGATCATCAAGGCGGCGCAGCAAATCTTCAGCACATTGATCAACAGCCTTTAAGGAGCCGTAGCCCATGCGCATTTCTACCTCTCAGTTCTACGAAAGCACGGCTGCGAACTACCAGAAAAACTTCGCCAAGGTGGTCAAGACCAGCGAGGAAGCCAGCAGCCTGGTGCGCGTGAACACCGCCGCGGACGATCCGGTGGGCGCCTCGCGCTTGCTGCAACTGGGCAACCAGGCTTCGATGCTTTCCCAATACGAAACCAACGTCACCACCATCAAGGCGACCCTGGGCACGACCGAAGCGGTCATGACCAGCATCGGCAACGTGCTGCAGCGCGCCAAGGAATTGGCCGTCAGTGCCGGTAACGCCGCCTACACCGACGCGGACCGTAAAGCGGTTGCCTCGGAATTGGGGTCGATCGAAGATCAGTTGCTGAGCCTGATGAACACCAAGGATGAAAACGGCAAATACATCTTCTCCGGTTCCAAGGGCGATGTCGTACCGTTCACCCGCAACGGCGATGGCACCTACAGCTACAACGGCGACCAGGTGACCCTGGATCTGCCGATTGGCGACACCATGTCGATGGCCACCAACAGCACCGGCTGGGAAGTGTTCCAACAGGCTGTCAACACCAGTCGCACCCAAGTCACCATGACTGCGCCGGCGGTGGATGATGGTCGTGTGGTACTGACCAACGGCCAAGTGTCGTCCAGCGTGACCTACAACAGCCAGTTCCGCAGTGGCGAGCCGTACACAGTGGAGTTCGTCAGCGGCACCCAATTGAAAATCACCGACTCGGGTGGCAACGATGTGACCGCCGAAGCCAGCAAGGGCGGGGTCATCGAGCCTAGTAACCAGATCGGGCAGACGGTGAGCTTTCGCGGTGTCGACTTGACCTTGAACGTCAACCTTCAAGCAGGCGATGTTGCAGGCACGGTCTTGCCCGGCCATACCTTCACCCTGGCTGCCAAACCCGATTCGTTCACCCCGGCCCGCAGCCCGGGCAACAGCACCGCGACCCAGATCACCGGTAGCGCAATCACTGATCCGACGGCCTACCACGCCAGCTTTCCGACGGGGGCGGCGGTGCTGAAGTTCACCAGCGCCACGGATTTCGACCTGTACGCCGCGCCACTGACCGCTGACAGCAAACCGGTGTCCAGCGGTACCCTGGCGGGCAACGTCGCCACCGCTTCCGGCGTGAGTTTCACCCTCAATGGTGCCCCGGCCGCCAACGATCAGTTCAGCATCGCGGTCAATACCCACGAGACGCAGAACATCCTGGACACCGTGAACCAGTTGCGGACTGCTTTGAGCACGCCGGCCGATGGCGACAACATCGCCATCCAGAAACTGAACGCGTCACTGGCTTCGGCGATCGGTAACCTGGCCAGCGGCACTGACCAGTTGACCAGTGCATTGAGTTCGGTCGGTGGTCGTGGCCAGTCGCTCGATACCCAGAGCGATACCAATCAGAGCTTTGTCCTCGCCAACTCGCAGACCCAGTCGGCGATTCGTGATTCCGACCCGGCCGAAGTGATGACGCGCTTGACCTTGCAGCAGACGATGCTGCAGGCGTCGCAGTTGGCGTTCAGCAAAATCACGCAATTGGGATTGTTCAACAAAATCTGATCCAGGGCAGGGACCGTGACGCTATAAGCGGTCCCTGACCCGTTCCTCTATACGATTCAGGACGTCCTGCTCTCGCCTGAGTTGACGCCCAACGGTTGAGAGCCATGCGTGTGAAATCAGCTCCTCTTGTCAGCATTGCCATCCCCGCGTACCACCCACGCTTTTTCCGCCTCGCCTTGCAAAGCGCGCTCGAGCAGACCTACGAGAACCTGGAGATTGTCATCTGCGACGACTGCCGCACCGATGCAATCGAGCAGATTGTCCAGGAAGTGGGCATGGGCTCCACAGTTACGGTGCGTTACCTGCGCAACCCGACCCGGCTGGGGTTCCAGCAGAATCTGTTGCGCTGTCTTGAAGAGTCCCGGGGCGAGTTCATCAAGTTCCTGTGCGATGACGACCAGTTGCTGGCGTTCTGCGTCAGCCAACAGGCGGCCATCTTGCAGGAGCATCCTCAAGTATCGCTGGTGATCAACAAGCATCATTTAATCGATGCCGACAACTATGCCTTGCCGGTCCGCGTTGAAAATACGGGCATCACGCAGTTCGATGCGTTGTTCAACGGCAACGACATGCTGGCGTATTTTGAAAAGACCACCCGTAATATTCTCGGTGGTTTGAGTGGCGCATTGATGCGTCGCACAGATGTCGACGCCCTGCTGCCAGCGTTGGCGCGGCCCGGCGAAGGCTTCGAGGCTGTCCTCGATTTTGCCTTGTTCATCTGCCTGTTGCGCCGGGGCAATCTGGTCCAGCTTTATGCCGAGGGAAGCGGCCAGCGGTTGCACCCCGAGCGCCTCGAGCGTCAGCACAAGATGGTTGAGGCTGCCACGGTAGAGCTGACCTGGCTCAAGGAAATGCTGGCTCAGCGCAGTGGCGAGCCGGCGCCAGCCAGTGGCTGGGTGCGTTACCAGTCGCTGGGACAGCCCAAGGAGCCAGGGGCGCCCGAGTGGGAAGAAATCAACGTCTATTCAGTCATTGCGACTCGCCAGGGCGTCATCGGCTCGCAAGTCGGCACGGACATCGAAAGCTACGCAGACCTCTATGCGCAGTGGCTGACATGTCGACGTTTCAGTCCATTGCGCAAGCAAGTCTTGTCCCGGCAGATTGCCCGCTGGGCCTATCGACCGATGATCGTTCCCGTCATCATCGATGAGCAAGATGATCCTTATGCGCTGGGTATTACCCTGCAGAGTATCGCTGCCCAAGCCTATGCCTGCGAATCGGTGCTGTTGCTGTCCAATGGGCGCCAGGCCGTGGACAACCATGTCCTGCGCCTTGGCCTGCAAGCGGACTGGGCGCAGCAGCTCAATGGGCTGTTGCCTCAACTGGACGGCGCCGACTGGTTCTACCTGCTGCGTGCCGGCGATCGCTTGACGGAGTCTGCGCTGCTGATCATGGCCGATCGGATTGTCAGCTCGCCGGCTGCTGCCTGTCTCTACAGCGATGAAGGTGCGCTGGTGGATGAGAAGTCGGTGGAGCCGATCTTCAAACCCGACTTCAATCTCGACCTGATGCGCGCTTATCCCTATGTTGGTCGGACACTGGCTTTCGAGCGTGCCCGATTTGTGGCCTCGGGTGGATTCGATTCGAGCCTGGGCGAGCTGGCACCCCATGACTTGATCTGGCGGCTGGTGGAAACGGACGGGCCACAGGTCATTGGCCACATTCCTGAAGTCCAGGTCGAGTCGACGTTTTCGTTTGCCCAATGGCTGTCGTTGCCGGAAGTCATCGAGCAAAACGTCCGGCTGATCGAAGCTCATCTACAGCGTATCGGCGTGCCTTACCGGCTTCACCCAGGACCGCTACTGGCGTTGGTCCCGCGCATCGAATACCTGTTCGCCGAGCGCCCCCTGGTGTCGATCGTCATCAGCGTCAAGGATGACCTGGGCGCGCTGGAGCGTTGCGTCAACAGCCTGATCAGCACGACTGCGTACCCGCATTACGAAATCATCATTGTCGATAACGCCAGTGAAAACGCCGAGCTGCAGCATTGGCTGCGGGCCATGGCCGAGCTGGGCAGTGAAAAGTTGCGAATATTCCTGCACCCGCAAAGCAGCAGCGAAGCAGTGATCCGCAACTTCGCCGCGCAGCATGCCCGCGGTGAATACCTGTTGTTGCTCAACCCCAATTGCATCGTGCTGGAAGCCGCCTGGCTGGATGAGTTGCTCAATCATGGACAACGTCCCGAGGTCGGTATCGTGGGGCCTCGCACACTCAACCAGCAAGGCCGGGTCATCGACGCCGGCATGATCATGGGGCTGGGTGGGTTGGCGGGCAGGGCCTTCGTCAACGAATCGGTCGCGTCTGGCGGCTATATGCAACGCTTGCAGACGGTACAGAACTGGAGCGCTGTCGGCGATCACTGCCTGTTGGTGCGCAAGCAGGTTCTGGAGGAGGCCGGTGGGTTCGATGAGTCGATCACAACACAGCGCATCAACGCTCTGGAGTTATGCCAGCAGGTCGGAAAAAACGGCTACCTGATCGTCACCACGCCTTACAGTGATGTCGTGCTGGTGTCCGGCGTGGAAGCCAGTCGCGATCCTTCGTGGAAGCAGCGGCTGGAGCTCGAACAAGAGGCGTTCTATCAGCGCTGGTTGCCCAGGATTGCCAACGATCCTGCCTACAACCGTAACCTGACCCTGATCGGCAAAAGCTTCTGCCTCGAGCCCGGACCACGCACCGGCTGGAATCCATTGATCACCCGCAACGTCCCTTCGATCCTGGGGCTGGCGGTCAATACCTCGGCGGTGGGGCATTACCGCGTCAGCCAACCGTTATTCGAACTGGAAGCGGCTGGGCGAGTCGTGGGGCGTGTTGCCTACGATACGCCCTCGATCATCGACATCGAGCGCCAGTCACCGGATGTGATCATCCTTCAGGGTCGCTACAACGTGGGTAAGTTCAAGGACATCACTCAAGTCAAGACTTACTCCAACGCCATGCGCATCTACGAATTGGATGACTACATCGCCAGGGTCCCGGAAAAAAACGAACACCGCCGCAATATGCCGGACAATCTCGAGGACTTGCTACGCCAGGGGATCGGCCTGTGTGATCGGGTGGTAGTGTCCACTCATCCGTTGGCGGATGCTTTGTCGAGCATGCATCACGATATCCGCGTGGTACCGAACATGCTGGCAGCCGGCCTGTGGAACCAGCTCAGAAGCCAGCGTGCAACCTCCAGCAAGCCGCGTATCGGCTGGGGCGGCGGCACCAGCCACCGTGGCGACCTGGAGCTGATTGCCGATGTCGTTCGGGAATTGGCCGACGAAGTCGAATGGGTGTTCTTTGGCATGTGCCCCGATTTGCTCAAGCCTTATATCCATGAGTTTCATCCGGGCGTGAGCCTGGCGGCTTATCCGGCGAAGCTGGCCAGCCTGAACCTCGACCTGGCCTTGGCGCCGTTGGAGTTCCATATCTTCAACGACTGCAAGAGCAACCTTCGCCTGCTGGAATACGGTGCGTGCGGCTATCCGGTCATTTGTTCGGATACCGAGGCTTACCGGGGGCACCTGCCTTGTACCCGGGTCCTCACCAACAGCACCGACGAATGGCTGGAGGCAATCCGTATGCACCTGGCGGATCCGATTGCCAGCTACCGGATGGGCGACGAATTACGTGAAGTGGTGCTGCGCGACTTTATCTTGCGCGGCGATAACCTGCAGTACTGGGCCAATGGTTGGCTACCGGATTGAGAGTTTCAACTCACGAAACTCCCGGTGTCGCTGATGCGGTCACCCCACTTGTTAAGGAATGAATATGCAAAGCAATGTCCCAACAGGATCGACTGCGCCGTTGAATGAACGGTTTACCCTGGTGCTGCTCGCTCACGACCAGTCGACTGCCCTGCGGCGGGCGTTGCGCCATTACCGCGACAGTTCGTTCGCCGTACTGGTGATCGACTCGTCGAGCCTGGTCGACGCTGATATCAAGGCAGCGTTCCCCGGTGTGCAATACCTGCACGCGCCCACGGCCATTGGTTTCGGCGATAAGGTTCGCCAGGCTGTCGAGCGCGTCGCCACGCCTTATCTGGCGATGGCCGATGCCGAGAGTTTTCTGTTGCCCCAGGCGCTTGAACAAGCGTTGAGTTTCCTGGAAGCGCACGTTGAATACAGCGCCTGTCAAGGCTACAGCCTGGCGTTCGAGGCCCATGCCGATCGTGTCGACTATTACTTGCTCGATCACAAGGGCTGTGAGGATTATTCCGGCCCATCGGCCGAAGCCCGGCTGGCCGTGTTTGCCGAGGATTGCCCGTCCCTGGTGAATGCCCTCACGCGCACTGAAACCCTGCGGCGCAGTTACGCTGCGTTGCCTGCCGGTTTTGATTCGCGGTTGCAGGAGGCTGGCCATTGCTATGGGGTGGTGGCGGATGCCAGGGTTCGCTTGCTGGACATCCCTTATGGCCTGCATGAACGTAGCCGCGTGGCGAAGCCACAGAATCTGGTTGCCACGGCGCCAGGCTCCGTGGACTTGCGTGCGGTCGCTGAGCAGGAGCGTTTTGCCACGGCCTTGGCCGGTGCGTTCGGTACGGATAACTCGGTGCGGGACTATGCCAAGGCCATCGTCAAGAAACTGGACGAGCGTTCAGTGCCACAGACCAGGAAACTGTTCGAGTCGATCTGGGATTCGCGGCGTGGCGAGCCGGTCCGTCGTTTCGAACCGACGCAATACGTTGAGATGCCGTTCTATAACCAGGCTTTTTTCGACGTGCTCACTTCGCTGGAATTCCTGCTGCATGCGGCGCCAAGCGGGCAGGTGCAGTTGAAAGAGCTGGAAGCCGTCATGCTCAAGCAGAAGGAACTGTCTCGCCCCCAGCGCAACACCAGCGCCGAGCCGCTTGATGAACAGCTGGCGAGGGCTTTCCTGAGCTATGCGTTCAACCAGGATCTGGTGAAGCAACTGCTGGAGGTCATGCAGGCCAAAGGTGACAAGCGCTACGTGCAAATGCTCCAGGCCTGGGACCAACGGCTCAAGGCGGCGGCGTTTGAAAATACCGCGAGGCTGTTCGACGTCACACGCTCCGGTCAATTGCTGCGCTGGCTCGAGGCGCGTGAACCGAGCGCCAGTGAAGCCCGGAAAGTGTCCAAGTACCTGGCCGCTCGCAACGGTGGCCCGACGTTTGGAATTTTGATCCTGGACCTGGACGCCGACATCTTCAAGATGCAGGCAACCTTCGACAGCGTGATCAATGGCTATTGCCGGGCGTTCAAAATTGTCGTGTTCACCACTGGTGAGCTGCCGAGCGAGACTACACCGCAGAACGTCCTGCATTTCGTCAAAGTCAACGAAAGCAATTACATCGACAAAATCAATCAGGTTGTCAGCCAGAGCGATTGCGATTGGATGGTCATGGCCGAGGCCGGCGATGAATTGACGCCCGGCGGGCTGTTCCGCGCGGGTGTGGAATTGCTGGCCGCGCCGCACTGCCAGGCCGTGGCAATGGACGAGTTCCAGCGTCAGCCTGACGGGACTCTGGCCGATGTCTTCCGGCCTGGGTTCAACCTTGACTTGCTGCAAAGCGCTCCGGCGTTGATGGCCCGTCATTGGCTGGTACGCCGGGAGACGTTGGTTAAACTCGGCGGTTATTCGCGCGAGTTCAAGAGCGCGATGGAGTTCGACCTGCTGCTGCGTCTTATCGAGCGGGACGGCCTGGAGGGGCTTGCCCATCTGGATGAGCCGCTGCTGATTTGCCAGGCACCTCCAGTGGAAGACAACGTCGATGAGCGCAAGACGTTGCTGCGTCATCTGGCGGTTCGCGGTTATCAGGCCGATGTGAGCGCGGTCGTGTCGGGCACGCATAAAATCGACTACCGCTTTGCCGAGCGCCCCATGGTGTCGATCATTGTCCACGGTGCCTGTGACCTGACGACCCGACAACGCTGCCTGCTCAGCGTCCTGCAGCGCACGCGATATCAGCGCTACGAGGTATTGCTCTGCGCCGCCGCGGCAGACAATGCTGTGCTGCGTACCTGGCTCCAGGGGCAGGGGCACCAGGCAAGTCGTGTTCGCTTGTTGGATATCGAACCAGGCACGGCGACGGGCGCATTGATCAACGCTGCCAGCCAGGAGGCCAAGGGTGACTATCTGGTGACGCTGGCGGCAGACGGTGAAGTGGTCAACGTCAACTGGATCGAATCGCTGCTTAACCAGGCCTTGCGTCCGGAAGTCGGCGTGGTCGGTGCCAAGCTGGTCGAGCGCGACGGACGTATCACCCAGGCGGGCCTGATTCTGGGCTTGAACGGCGAAGTCGGCTCGGCATTCGTGGGCGAGCCGAAGGCTGCCAGAGGCTACATGAACAGGTTGGTCGTCGAGCAGAACTGTTCGGCGGTGTCGTTTGCCTGCCTGATGATTTCCAAGCAACTGTTCGAAGCGGCTGACGGTATAGACAGCGATTTGTTCGACGATGCCTTGGGTGATGTGGACCTGTGCCTCAGGGTCGGCCAGGCCGGTTACCTGACGGTATGGACGCCGCATGTGCAGGTTATCCAGTCCGGCGTGCTGGCGAGTACGCCACAGGCGTGTGCGGCGCTACGTGAGAAGTGGTCCGGGGTGTTCGCTCAGGATCGGTTCTATAACGCCAACCTGGCGCTGCAAGGCGCTGGTTTCGCCCTGGGGCCGGTGCGCAACGTACCCTGGACCGACTTGCTGGCATAACCCCGCCTTCCGAGGCGAGCCATCGACGCTGGCAGGTAAAACCTGCCGGCGCTCTCGCCCAATTGCACCGCCATCCTCAAGATTTCTGTCCAGTACCCAATACTGTCGCGGGAAATGACACGGCTTAGTTTGTCATGAAAAAATGCCCCTTCAGGACAAAACAGCGTGACGCATAGGTCATAAAGTGCATCTTCACTGTATTGTATTCCCCGGAGTGGAGGCCTGTTCGTTCGCCTGATAAGGCGTCCGCCCTTGGAAATCAACCATTTTTGACGCGCCCCTGAGCTTTCGGGGGTGAACCTAGTCGCAGTTCATGATCGGGAAGCCATGATGATTGGCATAAAAAGCATAGCGAGTTATGTGCCGACCGCTGGTGTGGATAACTACGCTCAGGGTGCCAAATTCGAGAAGGATGAAGAGTTCATCCTTGGCAAGATCGGTTCGGCGTTCCTGCCGCGCAAAGACGCTGACCAGGAAACTTCGGACCTGTGTGTCGAAGCAGTGAATGCATTGTTCGCCAACAATCCGCAGCTTTCGCGCGAATCCATCGACGCGTTGATCGTTGTCACCCAGAACGGTGATGAAGAAGGGTTGCCGCACACGGCCGCCATCGTGCAGGACAAGCTCGGGTTGCCGACCCATGTGGCGGCGTTCGATATATCGCTGGGCTGCTCGGGCTATGTATACGGCATTTATGCCCTGAAAGGCTTCATGGAGGCCGCAGGGTTGAAGAATGGGTTGCTGGTGACCGCCGACCCGTATTCGAAAATCGTCGACCCTGAAGACCGCAACACCACCATGTTGTTCGGCGATGCCGCTACGGCTACCTGGATGGCCGAGGGCGCCAGCTGGCAGTTGGGCAAGGCCAAGTTCGGCACCGACGGTTCCGGCGCGCCACACCTGAAGGTCAGCGACGGGGTGTTTTTCATGAACGGTCGCCAGGTGTTCAACTTTGCCTTGCTGAAAGTACCGGCTCATTTGCACGAACTGCTGGACGAATCCTCATTGCAAGCCAGCGACATCGACGCATTCTGTATCCACCAGGGCAGTGCGGCGATTGTCGATGCCGTGGCAAGGCGTTTCGAGGGGGAGCCTGAGAAATTCATCAAGGACATGGTCGAGACCGGCAATACCGTGTCGTCGAGCATTCCGCTGCTGCTGGAAAAGCATGTTCTGGATGCTGACTGGAAGCGCGTGGCGATCAGTGGTTTCGGTGTGGGCCTGTCGTGGGGCTCGGCGATTCTGTATCGCGATTGATCGAACCACGTCCTTCCAATAGCGCTTCAGGTTGACCTGGGGCGCTTTTTTTTGCCCGCGACATTGTTCTGCGGTTTATTGACGCCATTTTTCGGACCTTCCCCCATGGCTAAACCCTTGTTTCACAAGGGGTGGCAGTCTGCTAGCAAATTTTTTGAAAAAAGCCCTCAAGCAAGTTCCCAATCCGACGATAACTATTACGAAGGTTCTCTAGGCCACACCCGGCGGTTGCCAGGGCCGGAAGCCGCAGTACCCAACCAACGAGGAATTCGTCATGGCTTTAACAGTAAACACTAACGTCACATCGTTGAACGTTCAGAAGAACCTGAACAAGGCTTCCGATGCTCTGTCCACTTCGATGACCCGCCTGTCTTCCGGCCTGAAAATCAACAGCGCCAAAGACGACGCCGCCGGCCTGCAGATCGCTACCCGTATGACCTCGCAAATCCGCGGTCAGAACATGGCGATCAAAAACGCCAACGACGGTATCTCCATGGCGCAGACCGCTGAAGGCGCGATGCAGGAGCAGACCAACATTCTGCAACGTATGCGTGAACTGGCCATCCAGTCCCGTAACGACAGCAACAGCGCAGATGACCGTATCGCTCTGAACAAAGAGTTCTCGCAGATGAGCGACGAACTGACCCGTATCGCCAACAGCACCAACCTGAACGGCAAGAACCTGATGGACGGCACCGCGAGCACCATGACCTTCCAGGTCGGTGCTGAAAACGGTTCTGACAACCAGATCACCCTGACTCTGAGCGCCAGCTTCGACGCCGCAACCCTGGGTGTTGACTCGGCAATCACCATCGTTGGTTCCGACAGCGCTACTTCGGAAACCAACTTCTCGGCCGCCATGGATGCAATCACCAGCGCGATCGACACCATCAACAGTGCTCGTGCCGACCTCGGTGCTGCCCAGAACCGTCTGAACAGCACCATCTCCAACCTGCAGAACATCAACGAAAACGCCAGTGCTGCACTGGGTCGCGTACAAGATACCGACTTCGCTGCTGAAACTGCACAACTGACCAAGCAGCAGACTCTGCAGCAAGCGTCTACCTCGGTTCTGGCCCAGGCCAACCAACTGCCATCCGCTGTACTGAAGCTGCTTCAGTAATAGCTGGATGAGTTTTAGCGGGGGAGTGCGCTTGCGTGCTCTCTCGCTTTTTCCGTTCAAGAGGTGATGGACATGGATATGAGCGTGAAGCTGAACTTGTCTTATCCAGCGGCGAAGCCGGCACCTACAGTGGCCGACAAGCCCGTGGAGAAGCCTCAAGCCGACGTTGCTACCGTGACCCCGGTCAAGGAAGCTCCTAAGGACGCTGCCGCCGAGCAGGACAAACTCAAGAAGGCCGTTCAGGAAATCGAGAAGTTCGTCCAGTCGGTCAAGCGCAACCTGGAGTTTTCTATTGACGAGCCTTCAGGCAAAGTAGTGGTCAAGGTGATTGCCAGTGGTTCCGGTGAAGTGATTCGCCAGATCCCGAACGAAGAAGTTCTGAAACTGGCCAACAGTTTGAATGATGCAAACAGCTTGTTGTTCAGCGCCGAAGCCTGACAACCGGCACGAATTTTGTTGTTATGTTCTTTTGGGCGTTGTAAAGGTCAAAAGGCCGGCGACACACTGAAGGGAGTCCCACATGGCAAGTCCAATTCTACCTGGCTTGGGTCTAGGCTCTGGCCTCGATACCACTGCGATCGTCAAGGCGCTGGTCGATTCCGACAAGGCCGCCAAGCAAGGTCAGATCACCCGAGCGACCACGACGACGACCAACAGTATCTCCGGGGTGGGAACCCTGAAGTCGTTGTTGGCGGCGTTCAACACCGCCATGAAGGACTTGTCCAGCACCACGACCCCGCAATTCTCGGGTTTTGCTGCAACATCCTCGACCCCCACTGTTCTGACGGCAACCGCCAGTAACTCAGCGGTGGGCGGTACCTATGCAATCAAGGTCGATAACATCGCAACGGCTTCCAAGGTCACCTCGGCGGCCTTCGCCGGTGGCACTAGCAGTGCCATCCCGAGCGGTACGTTGACCATCAAGCAGAACGGTATCGACTACAACCTCGACGTAGCGTCCGGAGCGACCCTGCAATCGGTTCGTGACGCAATCAACGCCGACACTTCGCTCAAGGCGGCGGGTTTCAGTGCCAACATCATCACTGACTCTTTCGGTTCGCGCCTGGTGCTGGGTTCAAGCACGACCGGCGCCGGTTCCGACATCTCGGTGAGTGGTATTGCGGGGCTGGAGATCGATGGGACGAACGTTGTGGGGGCCGGGGGTGCTGCGCTGACAGCCACTTCGGCGGGCGCCATCGGTGCCCTGGCCCAGGATGCCAAGTTCTCCGTCGATGGCATGGCGCTGACCAGCAAAAGCAATACGGTAAGCACGGCGATTTCCGGGTTGACCTTGAATTTGCTCAGTGGCGGACCGACCGCCAGTTCAACCGTCACCGTGGCGCCGAACAACGATGGCCTGAAAGCCTCGATCCAGAAATTCGTCGATGCCTATAACGCGATCGCCAATAGCATCACCGCACTGACCAAGCCGTCGCTCGACAGTGATGGGAAGCTGACGGTGTCGGCAAAATTGACGGGTGACGCGTTGCCGCGCGCGCTGCTGGCATCGATTCGAACGCCTTTGTCTGAAACCGGCGCTGGCGACAAGCTGACGTCGCTGGCCCAGTTGGGTATTACCACCGACCAGAAGACGGGCGCGTTGAACTTCGATACCACCAAGTTCAACACGGCGATGAACGACAAGAAGCTCAGCGGTGAAGTCCAGACGTTGTTCACTGGCACCAATGGCCTGCTGGAGCGCATGGGCAAGGCCATCGAACCCTACAGCCAGACGGGCGGCATCCTCGATCAGCGCACTACGGCGCTGACCAGGACCCAGACCCGCCTGAAGAACGATCAGGAGGCTTTGGATCGCCGGGTCGAGACCCTGACCGCCACGCTGACCAAAAAGTACAACGACATGGATACCCTGGTCGGCAAGCTGAAGGCGACTGCGAGCAACATCACCTCGATGTTCGAAGCATTGACGGCGCAACAGAAAAACAGCTGATTTTCGACGGATGCAAAAAGCCCGGCAACGTTTTGACAACGTTCCGGGCTTTCGGCTTTTCGGTCTAAAGTTTTTTGACGCAGCGTCGATACGCTGTTTATACGAACCGAAGTTTTTTGATGAGGTAGAACATGAATCCGATGTTAGCCCTTCGCCAATACCAGAAGATTGGCGCCCAGGCGCAAACCTCCGAAGCAAGTCCCCATCGTCTTGTACAGATGCTCATGGAAGGGGGGCTGGATCGTATCGCCCAGGCCAAGGGTGCGATGGAGCGCAAGGATATTGCAAACAGAGGCATCCTGATCAGCAAGGCCATCGGCATCGTCGGTGGTTTGCGTGAAGGCCTGGACCTGGAAAACCAGGCCGAGTCGGTCGCTGAATTGGATGCTCTTTACGCTTACATGATGAAACGTCTGGCCGAAGCCAACGTCAAGGCCGATCCGAAGATCCTCGACGAAGTCGCCGATCTGCTTCGCACGGTCAAGGAAGGCTGGGACGCCATTGCCGCACCTGGTCCGCAATTCTAAGGAGCACGCTCATGAGTCTTGTCCTGCAGCGAATCGAACAAACCCGTGATGCCTTGGTCGATGCCCTGGCCGAGCGAAACTGGGAAGCCATCGGTCAGTTGGACCTGGCTTGCCGTTCCTGCATGGAAGATGTCCTGGGCGAGTCCCAGGTGGACGAGGCGGCGTTGCGGATCAATCTTGAGGAATTGCTGGGGGTGTACCGGCAATTGCTGGAGGCGGCGACAGGAGAGCGTCAGGCGATCGTCGACGAGATGCAACAGATCCATCAAGCACAGAACGCCGCAAAGGTTTACCATCTGTTCGGTTAATGCTCAGTTAATCCGAGTCCGTTGCGCCATAAATTTGACTGTGCACGGTTTTTTGACTTAACTAGTAGCTGTTTACAGATTTAAGGCGTCTACAGGCATGACAAGTCTGCAAGCGTCTAGCTTGCCCCCTAATTTCGGGCATTGGGTTGACTAGGGAAGTTGCTATTGCATGTGGCGTGAAACCAAAATTCTCCTGATCGATGACGATAGCGTCCGCCGCCGCGACCTGGCGGTGATCCTGAATTTTCTTGGCGAAGAAAATTTACCCTGCGGAAGCCATGATTGGCAGCAGGCTGTCGGCTCATTGTCGTCCAGTCGTGAAGTCATCTGTGTCCTTATCGGGACCGTAAATGCTCCCGCAACGCTTTTGGGCTTGCTAAAGACACTCTCAACCTGGGATGAGTTCCTTCCGGTTTTGTTAATGGGCGAAAATTCTTCCCTTGACTTGCCTGAAGACCAGCGTCGCCGGGTACTTTCCACGCTCGAAATGCCGCCCAGCTACAGCAAGCTGCTCGATTCGCTGCACCGCGCGCAGGTTTATCGCGAGATGTACGATCAGGCTCGCGAACGCGGCAGGCATCGCGAACCCAACCTGTTCCGCAGCCTCGTCGGCACCAGCCGGGCGATCCAGCACGTGCGTCAGATGATGCAGCAGGTCGCCGATACCGACGCCAGCGTGCTGATCCTGGGCGAGTCGGGCACCGGCAAGGAAGTGGTCGCGCGCAACCTGCATTACCACTCCAAGCGCCGCGAAGCGCCATTCGTGCCAGTCAACTGTGGCGCGATCCCGGCCGAGTTGCTGGAAAGCGAACTGTTCGGCCATGAGAAAGGCGCCTTCACCGGCGCGATCACCAGCCGCGCCGGGCGTTTCGAACTGGCCAACGGCGGTACGCTGTTTCTCGATGAGATCGGCGACATGCCGTTGCCGATGCAGGTCAAGCTGTTGCGGGTCCTGCAGGAGCGCACCTTCGAGCGTGTGGGCAGCAACAAGACCCAGAGCGTCGATGTGCGCATCATTGCCGCTACGCACAAGAACCTCGAGAGCATGATCGAGGTCGGCAGTTTCCGCGAAGACCTCTATTACCGCCTCAATGTTTTCCCGATCGAAATGGCGCCACTGCGTGAGCGTGTCGAAGACATCCCGTTGCTGATGAACGAACTGATCTCGCGCATGGAGCACGAAAAGCGCGGTTCGATCCGCTTCAATTCGGCGGCGATCATGTCCCTGTGTCGCCATGGTTGGCCGGGCAACGTCCGCGAGCTGGCCAACCTGGTGGAGCGCATGGCGATCATGCACCCGTACGGGGTGATCGGCGTGAACGAGTTGCCGAAGAAGTTCCGCTACGTCGACGACGAAGACGAACAGATGGTCGACAGCCTGCGCAGCGACCTGGAAGAGCGGGTGGCGATCAACGGGCATACGCCGGACTTCACCGCCAATGCCTTGCTGCCACCCGAAGGCCTGGACCTCAAGGATTACCTGGGAGGCCTGGAGCAAGGGCTGATCCAGCAGGCGCTGGACGATGCTAACGGAATCGTGGCCCGCGCGGCAGAACGCCTGCGCATCCGTCGTACCACCCTGGTGGAGAAGATGCGCAAGTACGGCATGAGCCGTCGCGAAGGAGATGAACAGGCGGATGATTGACGCCTGTTTTCCAACCGCCTGATTCTTGGGCGGTTTTTTTTCGGCACGGGTATTGCTATAGCCCTCGCAACGTTCCGTTTAACTGACGGTCAGCCAAGCGAGAGAGCACGATGACCCAAGCCGCCCAGATGTCTCCTGTCCCCGAACCGGGACACATGCCGTCCGCCGAACAGGCAGGCCGGCTTGGACTTGAGCAGGCATTTTCGCTGTTCAGCCAGATGTCCAGCCAACTCAATGATTCCTACAGCCTGCTCGAAGCCCGGGTCACCGAGCTCAAGGGCGAGTTGGCCGTGGTCAGCGCCCAGCGCATGCAGGAGCTGGCGGAAAAGGAACGCCTGGCCAATCGCCTGCAAAATCTCCTCGACCTGTTGCCCGGTGGCGTGATCGTCATCGACGCCCACGGCCGTGTGCGCGAAGCCAACCCGGCGGCCTGCGAGTTGCTCGGCCTGCCCTTGGAAGGCGAGCTGTGGCGGCACGTCATCGCCCGCTGCTTTGCGCCCCGGGACGACGACGGCCATGAAGTGTCCCTCAAGGACGGCCGGCGCCTGTCCATCTCGACGCGCTCGCTGGACGCCGAGCCTGGGCAGTTGGTGCTGCTCAATGACTTGACTGAAACCCGTCACCTGCAAGACCAGTTGGCTCGCCACGAGCGCCTGTCTTCCCTGGGGCGGATGGTGGCCTCGCTGGCCCACCAGATTCGTACGCCGCTTTCCGCCGCGCTGCTTTATGCCAGTCACCTGACCGAGCAGCAATTGCCGATGGAAACCCAGCAACGCTTCGCCGGGCGCTTGAAAGAGCGCCTGCACGAACTGGAGCACCAGGTGCGCGACATGCTGGTGTTCGCTCGCGGCGAGCTGCCGTTGACCGACCGTGTCACCCCCAAGGCCTTGTTGCAATCGCTGCAGGCCGCGGCGTTGACTCATGTGCAGGAGTTGCCGATCCGCTGGCAGTGCGACAGCCATGTCGGTGAAGTGCTGTGCAACCGCGACACACTGGTGGGCGCGGTGTTGAATCTCATCGAAAACGCGATCCAGGCCAGCGGCGGCGACGTTCGGCTGAAAGTGCACTTGTACACACGCGACAACACCTTGCGCCTGTCTGTCAGTGACAACGGCAGCGGTATCGAGCCGGCCGTGCTGGCGCGCCTGGGCGAACCATTCTTTACCACCAAGACCACTGGCACGGGCCTGGGTCTGACCGTGGTCAAGGCCGTGGCCCGCGCTCATCAGGGAGAATTGCAATTGCGCTCGCGGTTGGGCCGTGGCACTTGTGCGACGGTGTGCTTGCCGCTGTTTTCCAATGCGCCAGGGGTGGAGTGAAAGCAATGGCGATCAAGGTGTTGCTGGTTGAGGATGACCGGGCCCTGCGCGAAGCGCTGGCCGACACGCTGGTGCTGGCCGGGCACGACTACGCCGCCGTCGGTTCGGCGGAAGAGGCGCTGCAGGCGGTGGGCCGCGAAGCGTTCAGCCTGGTGGTCAGTGACGTCAACATGCCGGGCATGGACGGTCATCAATTGCTCGGCCTGTTACGGGCCCGTCAGCCGCAACTGCCGGTCTTGCTGATGACCGCTCACGGCGCCGTCGAGCGAGCGGTGGACGCCATGCGTCAGGGCGCTGCGGATTACCTGGTCAAGCCGTTCGAGCCAAAAGCACTGCTGGACCTGGTCGCGCGCCATGCCTTGGGCAGTCTCGCGGTCGAAGGCGAAGGCCCGGTGGCCATCGAACCGGCCAGTGCACAACTGCTGGAATTGGCCTCACGGGTCGCTCGCAGTGATTCAACCGTGTTGATTTCCGGTGAGTCCGGTACGGGCAAGGAAGTGCTGGCCCGCTACATCCATCAACAATCCCGGCGTGCCGGGGAGCCGTTCATTGCCATCAATTGCGCGGCGATTCCCGACAACATGCTCGAGGCGACACTGTTCGGCCACGAAAAGGGTTCGTTCACCGGCGCCATCGCGGCCCAGGCCGGCAAGTTCGAGCAGGCCGACGGTGGCACGATCCTGCTCGATGAAATTTCCGAAATGCCGTTGGGCCTGCAAGCCAAGCTGCTGCGGGTATTGCAGGAGCGGGAAGTGGAGCGGGTGGGGGCGCGCAAGCCCATCAGCCTGGACATTCGCGTGGTGGCGACCACCAACCGCGACCTGGCCGGCGAAGTGGCGGCGGGGCGTTTCCGTGAAGACCTCTATTACCGTCTGTCGGTGTTCCCGCTCGCCTGGCGTCCGTTGCGCGAGCGCACCGCCGATATCCTGCCGCTGGCCGAGCGCCTGCTGAACAAGCACGTCAATAAAATGAAGCACGCGGCGGCCCGGCTTTCAGCCGAGGCCCGGGCCTGCCTGGTCGCCTACCCGTGGCCGGGCAATGTCCGAGAGCTGGATAACGCCATTCAGCGGGCCTTGATCCTGCAACAGGGCGGTTTGATCCAGCCGGAGGATTTCTGCCTGGCCGGTCCGGTGGCCTGCGCGCCATTGCCCGCATTGGCGCCGGCACCGACCGCAACCCCCGTGCCGCCGATGGACGTCGAGGGCGATTCGGTCGGCGCCTTGGGCGATGACCTGCGGCGTCGCGAGTTCCAGATGATCATCGACACCCTGCGCGCCGAACGCGGTCGTCGCAAGGAGGCCGCCGAACGCCTGGGGATCAGCCCGCGCACCCTGCGCTACAAGTTGGCGCAAATGCGTGATGCCGGTATGGATGTCGAGGCTTATCTGTTCGCCAGTTGAACAAGCACCAATACCCCCTGTGGGAGCGAGCTTGCTCGCGATAGCGGTGGGTCAGTCAAGTCGAGGTCGGATGTGATGGGTTATCGCGAGCAAGCTCGCTCCCACAATGGGATTGCGCGCGCATTTGTTTTCTATCGCCATGGAGCTGGCACCCTTGTTGCTAATACCTGAATACCCGCTGAGTAAGTGTCAAAAAAATGCGGGCCGCCAGAGAGAGTAGACCATGAGCCAAGGTATTGAATTTAATCGGTTGATGTTGGACATGCGGGCCATGCAAATGGACGCCATGGCCCAGCCTAAATCGGTCGCGGTCCCCCAGGTGGGTGGCAGCAGCTTTTCCGACATGCTCGGTCAGGCCGTCAATAAAGTGAACGATACCCAGCAGGCGTCGAACCAGTTGGCCAGTGCTTTCGAGATTGGCAAAAGTGGCGTCGACCTGACGGACGTAATGATCTCCTCGCAGAAAGCCAGTGTCTCGTTTCAGGCGCTGACCCAGGTTCGCAACAAACTGGTTCAAGCCTACCAAGACATCATGCAGATGCCGGTTTAAGGAAATTATTGAGTCATGGCAGAAGCAGCCGTTGATAACGTTCCAGCCAAGGCCACTCCGGTAGACGGCAAACCGCCGTTGTTCGGTCTGTCCTTCCTGGAAAATCTCTCCGAGATGACCATGCTGCGTCAGGTGGGCCTGTTGGTCGGCCTGGCTGCCAGCGTGGCGATTGGTTTTGCCGTGGTGCTGTGGTCCCAGCAACCGGACTACCGTCCGCTGTATGGCAGCCTGGCGGGCATGGACGCCAAGCAAGTCATGGAGACCCTGGCTTCCGCCGACATTCCTTACACCGTCGAACCCAATTCCGGCGCCTTGCTGGTCAAGGCCGATGACGTCGCTCGTGCGCGCCTCAAGCTCGCCGCGGCCGGCGTGACGCCGACCGATGGCAACATCGGTTTCGAGATCCTCGACAAGGACCAGGGCCTGGGCACCAGCCAATTCATGGAAGCGACCCGTTATCGTCGCGGCCTGGAAGGTGAGCTGGCGCGGACCATTTCCAGCCTGAACAATGTCAAGGGTGCCCGCGTGCACCTGGCGATTCCGAAAAGCTCGGTGTTCGTGCGCGATGAGCGCAAGCCCAGTGCTTCGGTATTGGTCGAGCTGTATTCGGGCCGTTCCCTGGAGCCAGGCCAGGTCGTGGCCATCGTCAATCTGGTGGCGACCAGCGTACCCGAACTGAGCAAGTCGCAGATCACCGTGGTCGACCAGAAGGGCAACCTGCTGTCCGACCAGGCGGAAAACTCCGAACTGACCATGGCCGGCAAGCAATTCGATTACAGCCGTCGCATGGAAGGCATGCTGACCCAGCGGGTGCACAACATCCTGCAACCGATCCTGGGTAACGATCGCTATAAAGCCGAAGTGTCGGCCGATGTCGACTTCAGCGCCGTCGAGTCCACTTCCGAGCAGTTCAACCCGGACCAGCCTGCGTTGCGCAGCGAGCAGTCGGTAAATGAACAACGTACCGCCAGCAATGGCCCGCAAGGCGTCCCGGGTGCCCTGAGCAACCAGCCGCCGTCGCCGGCCAGTGCGCCGCAAACCACCGGTGGCGCCACGGCGGCCGCCGGCATGGTGCAGCCAGGCCAGCCGCTGATCGATGCCAACGGCCAGCAGATCATGGACCCGGCCACCGGCCAGCCGATGCTGGCGCCGTACCCGGCCGACAAGCGTCAGCAGTCGACCAAGAACTTCGAGCTCGATCGTTCCATCAGCCACACCAAGCAACAGCAGGGCCGTTTGAATCGCCTGTCGGTCGCGGTGGTGGTGGACGATCAGGTCAAGGTCAACCCGGCCAACGGCGAAACCAGCCGTGCGCCATGGAGCGCCGATGAATTGGCGCGCTTTACCCGCCTGGTGCAGGACGCCGTCGGTTTCGACGCCAGCCGCGGCGACAGCGTCAGCGTGATCAACGTGCCGTTCTCCCTGGAGCGCGGTGAAGTGGTCGCCGATATTCCATTTTATTCGCAACCCTGGTTCTGGGATGTGGTCAAGCAAGTACTGGGTGTGCTGTTCATCCTGATACTGGTGTTCGGCGTGCTGCGTCCGGTGCTCAACAACATCACCAATGGCGGCAGGAACAAGCAGTTGGCCGGCTTGGGTGATGTGGAGCTGGGCGGCATGGGCGGCCTGGATGGCGAATTGGCCAATGATCGCGTCAGCCTCGGCGGGCCGCAGAGCATTCTGCTGCCAAGCCCGAGCGAAGGCTATGACGCTCAGTTGAACGCTATCAAGAGTCTGGTGGCAGAAGACCCGGGTCGTGTGGCCCAGGTCGTGAAAGAGTGGATTAACGCAGATGAGTGATAATCGAGCCGCTGTTGCCAAATTGTCCCGGGTCGACAAAGCCGCAATCCTGCTGCTGTCCCTGGGTTCGACCGACGCCGCCCAAGTGCTGCGCCACATGGGACCCAAGGAGGTCCAGCGTGTGGGCGTGGCCATGGCGCAGATGGGTAACGTGCACCGTGAGCAGGTCGAGCAGGTGATGAGCGAGTTCGTCGATATCGTCGGCGATCAGACCAGCCTGGGCGTGGGTTCCGACGACTATGTGCGCAAGATGCTCACCCAGGCACTGGGCGAGGACAAGGCCAACGGTCTCATCGACCGGATCCTGCTGGGTGGCAATACCAGCGGCCTGGACAGCCTCAAGTGGATGGAGCCGCGGGCGGTTGCCGACGTGATCCGTTACGAGCATCCGCAGATCCAGGCGATCGTGGTGGCTTACCTCGACCCGGACCAGGCCGGCGAAGTGCTGGGCAACTTCGACCACAAGGTGCGCCTGGACATCATCCTGCGTGTTTCTTCGCTCAATACCGTGCAGCCGGCGGCCCTGAAGGAATTGAACCAGATTCTCGAGAAGCAGTTCTCGGGCAACTCCAATGCCTCGCGCACCACCCTGGGTGGCATCAAGCGTGCGGCGGACATCATGAACTTCCTCGACAGCTCGATCGAAGGTCAGTTGATGGACTCGATCCGCGAATTCGACGAAGACCTGTCCGGTCAGATCGAAGACCTCATGTTCGTGTTCAACAACCTGGCCGATGTCGACGACCGGGGCATCCAGGCCCTGTTGCGCGAAGTGTCGTCCGACGTGCTGGTACTGGCCCTCAAGGGCTCGGACGAAGGCGTCAAGGAAAAAATCTTCAAGAACATGTCCAAACGGGCGGCCGAACTGTTGCGCGACGACCTCGAGGCCAAAGGCCCGGTGCGCGTCAGCGATGTGGAAACCGCACAGAAGGAAATCCTCACCATCGCCCGCCGCATGGCCGAAGCCGGGGAGATCGTTCTCGGTGGCAAGGGCGGCGAAGAGATGATCTAAGGTCGTTATGTCTGCCAAGAGTGATGAAGCGCCCAGCGACCTGATCCGCGCCCGGGACGTCGGTGGTTTCGACGTCTGGTCGCTGCCCAGCTTCGACCCCCATGTGCCCGAGCCTGAGCCGGAACCGGTGGAAGAGCTGCCGGAGATGGAGGAGGTGCCGCTGGAAGAAGTCCAGCCACTGACCCTCGAAGAAGTCGAGAGCATTCGCCAGGAAGCCTATAACGAAGGCTTTGCCGTGGGTGAAAAGGAAGGCTTCCACAGCACCACGCTCAAGGTTCGCCAGGAAGCCGATGTGGCGCTGACGGCCAAGCTCCGTGCGTTGGAATCGCTGATGCTCAACCTGTTCGACCCCATCGCCGAGCAGGACACCCAGATCGAGAAATCCCTGGTGGGCCTGGTGCAACACATCGCCAAGCAAGTGATCCAGCGCGAACTGGCCATCGATTCGAGCCAGATCGAACACGTCATGCGTGAGGCGCTCAAGTTGTTGCCGTTGGGCGTGGGTAACGTGCGGCTGTACATCAATCCCCAGGACTTCGAACTGGTCAAGGCCCTGCGCGAGCGCCATGAAGAAACCTGGCGCATCGTCGAGGACGCGGCGCTGCTGCCGGGTGGTTGCCGGGTGGAAACCGAACACAGCCGCATCGACGCCACCGTTGAAACCCGCATCAGCCAGATCATGGCCAAATTGTTCGACCAACTGCACGAACAGGCCCTGCATCCGGCCGCCGCCGACCTGAGCCTGGAGTTGCCGGACGATCCGCAGATCAGTGCCGATGCCGCGCCGGCCGATGTGGAGCTGGAGGTGCCTGAATTGGACGCTTCTGTACCGGACAACCGCGATGCGCCTTGAGCGAACCAGCTTCGGCAAGCGCCTGGGCAGCTACGCCGAGGCCAGTGAACTGGCCGGCCAACCGATCCTGGAAGGTCGCCTGCTGCGCATGGTCGGCCTGACCCTTGAAGCCGAGGGCCTGCGTGCCGCCATGGGTAGCCGCTGCATGGTGATCAACGACGACAGCTACCACCCGGTACAGGTCGAAGCCGAAGTCATGGGCTTCTCCGGCAGCAAGGTCTTCTTGATGCCGGTGGGCAGCGTCGCCGGTATCGCACCGGGCGCGCGCGTCGTGCCCCTGGCCGACAATGGTCGCTTGCCCATGGGCATGAGCATGCTCGGGCGTGTGCTGGACGGGGCCGGGCGCGCGCTGGACGGCAAGGGCGGCATGAAGGCCGAGGATTGGGTGCCGATGGACGGCCCGACGATCAACCCCCTCAAGCGTGACCCCATCAGCGTGCCGCTGGACGTGGGTATCCGTTGCATCAACGGTTTATTGACGGTCGGTCGCGGCCAACGCCTGGGCCTGTTTGCCGGTACCGGGGTGGGTAAGAGTGTGCTGTTGGGCATGATGACCCGCTTCACCGAAGCCGACATCATCGTGGTGGGGCTGATCGGTGAGCGGGGCCGTGAGGTCAAGGAATTCATCGAGCACATCCTCGGCGAGGAAGGGCTCAAGCGTTCGGTGGTAGTGGCTTCGCCAGCGGACGATGCGCCGTTGATGCGGCTGCGGGCTGCCATGTATTGCACGCGCATCGCCGAGTATTTCCGCGACAAGGGCAAGAACGTCCTGTTGCTGATGGATTCGCTGACCCGCTTCGCCCAGGCCCAGCGGGAAATCGCCCTGGCCATTGGCGAACCGCCGGCGACCAAGGGCTATCCGCCTTCGGTCTTCGCCAAGCTGCCGAAACTGGTGGAGCGCGCCGGCAATGCGGAAAAGGGTGGCGGCTCGATCACCGCGTTCTATACCGTGCTGTCCGAAGGTGACGACCAGCAAGACCCCATCGCCGACTCGGCCCGGGGTGTGCTGGACGGTCACATCGTGCTGTCCAGGCGCCTGGCCGAAGAAGGTCACTACCCGGCCATCGACATCGAGGCTTCCATCAGCCGGGTCATGCCGTCGGTGATCAGTGCCGAACACATGAAACGGGCCCAGCAGTTCAAGCAGTACTGGTCGCGCTATCAGCAAAGCCGTGACCTGATCAGCGTCGGTGCCTATGTGCCCGGCGGTGACCGCGAGACCGACACCGCCATCAGTCTTTACCCGGCCATGGCCGTCTACCTGCGCCAAAGCTTGAACGACAACATCGGCATGGGCGCCAGCGAGGCGCACTTGCAGACTATTTTCGCCCCGGTCTCAGGCACGTAACCGGCCATGGCCACGAGTCGTGCGGCGCGCCTGGCACCGGTGGTGGACATGGCGGAAAAGGCCGAGAAGACCGCCGTCCAGCGGCTGGCGTATTTCCAGGGGCAAGTGGCCGTTGCCGAGAGCAAGCTGGCAGACCTGGAGAACTTTCGACTCGAATACCAGGAGCAGTGGATTGCCCGGGGCAGCCACGGGGTGTCCGGGCAATGGTTGCTGGGTTACCAGGGGTTCCTGGCGCAGCTGGGTACCGCCATCGACCAGCAGCGCCAGAGCCTGGTCTGGCACCAGAACAACCTGGAGAAGGCTCGCCAGAGCTGGCAAGAGGCGTTTGCCCGGGTCGAAGGGTTGCGCAAACTGGTGCAGCGCTATATCGATGAGGCGCGACAGTTGGAAGACAAGCGCGAACAGAAACTGCTCGATGAGCTGTCCCAGCGCCTGCCACGCCAGAATCCTTATTGATGCGAAACCAGGATTTTGTCGTATGAACTAGGCAAAACCTTGCTCAGACCTTTACCAGATGCTACACCTTGTACACGTATGTCCATGACAAGGAAGCCGATCATGTCAGTCGTTACCGAAGTATCCCCCGATAGGCAGAAATTGACGATTTCGATCAAGGGTCGATTCGATTTCGGTCGGCATCAAGAGTTTCGTGAGGCGTATGAGCGGCTCGATCCATTGCCAGGATCCGTCGTGGTGGATTTGAAAGACGCGACTTATCTCGACAGTTCCGCCTTGGGCATGCTCCTGCTGTTGCGCGATCATGCTGGCGGCGATGAGTCGGATATCCGGGTCGTCAACAGCAGCTCCGACGTCAAGAAAATCCTCGCGATCTCCAATTTCGACAAGCTGTTCGACATCAGTTGATCGCCATGCAATCGTCGTCGGAGTCACTGACGGTCCTGATTGCCGAAGACAGTGCCGCTGATCGACTGCTGTTGTCGACCATTGTCCGCCGCCAGGGTCACCACGTGCTTACCGCGGCCAATGGCGCCGAAGCGGTCGACGTCTACCTGGAGCAGCGTCCGCACCTGGTGCTGATGGACGCGATGATGCCCGTGATGGACGGCTTCGAAGCTGCGCAGAGAATCAAGCAACTGGCTGGGGACCAATTGGTCCCGATCATTTTCCTCACCTCCCTGACTGAGAGCGAAGGCCTGGCCCGTTGCCTGGAAGCGGGCGGCGACGACTTCCTGGCCAAGCCCTATAACCAGGTGATCCTGGCAGCCAAGATCAAGGCCATGGACCGCTTGCGCCGGTTGCAGGCCACGGTGGTGGAGCAGCGCGACCAGATCGCCCGGCACCATGACTACCTGCTCAACGAACAACGGGTCGCCAAGGCCGTGTTCGACAAGATCGCCCACTCCGGCTGCCTGAGCGCGCCGAACATCCGCTACCTGCAATCACCTTACGCCTTGTTCAATGGCGACTTGCTGCTGGCCGCGTTCAACCCGGCTGGCGACATGCACGTCTTGCTGGGGGATTTCACCGGGCACGGTTTGCCGGCGGCGGTCGGGGCGATGCCGCTGGCGGAAGTGTTCTACGGGATGACGGCCAAGGGCTACGGCCTGGCGCAGATCCTGCGGGAGATGAATGCCAAGCTCAAGCGCATCCTGCCGGTGGACATGTTCTGTTGTGCAACGCTGTTGTGCCTCAGTTTCCAGCGTTGCACGGTGGAAATCTGGAACGGTGGCATGCCCGATGGTTACCTGCATGACAGCCTCAGCGGCGAGCGTACGCCGTTGCCGGCGCGGCACTTGCCGTTGGGCGTGCTCACGCCGCACTTGTTCGATGACCGCACCGAAGTGCATTCGATGTCGCTGGGAGACCGGGTGTTCCTGTTGTCCGATGGCGTAATAGAGACCAGTGACCGCGATGACCAGCCGTTTGGCGTGGAGCGGTTGCAGCAGGTGTTTTCGGCCAACCGTGAACCTGACTGTCTTTTTGAGGACATCCAGCAGGCCCTGCGGGATTTTCGCGGTGAGGCCCGTGACGACTTCAGCATGGTCGAGGTGCGGCTGGTCGCACCGACACAACTCAATCCGCCGCCACCGGTCTATTCCGATAGTGGACAGTCCAGCCCACTGGACTGGTCGGTGAGCTTCGAGTTCCGGGCGCAGACCCTCAAGCGCTTCAACCCGATGCCCTACCTGTTGCAGTTGCTGCTTGAGGTCCATGGGCTCAGGGCGCAGAGTGGCGCCCTTTATAGCGTCATGTCTGAGCTCTATTCCAATGCCCTGGATCACGGGGTGCTGGGGCTCGACTCGAGCCTCAAGCGTGATGCGGCGGGTTTTGCTCGCTACTACAGCGAGCGCAATACGCGCCTGGATGAACTGAGTGACGGTTACGTGCGGGTGCACTTGCACGTTTCGCCAAACGGCGAGGGTGGTCGCCTGGCCATCGAGGTTGAAGACAGCGGCGAGGGTTTCGATGTCGCCCGGGTGCTGGCACGGCCCGTGGACAGTGATCGGTTGTCGGGGCGTGGCGTGAGCCTGGTGCGCCAGTTGAGCCATCAGGCCTGCTGGTCAGACGATGGTCGTAGTGCGCGCGTGGAGTTTTTCTGGGAGGCTCTGGCATAATTGGCGCTATTCTTGATCAGGGAGCGAACAAGTGAACGAGATTCATCTGGACCGCGACGTGCTCAGCACGTTGAAGGAAGTCATGGAGGAGGGGTATCTGGAGTTGCTGGATACGTTCCTCAACGACTCCGAGGCTCGCCTGCGCGTGCTGCATGAAGCGCGGGACGCTGAGAAATTGAGCGCCACCGCCCACAGCTTCAAGGGCAGCAGCAGCAACATGGGCGCCATCCGTCTGGCCGAGCTGTGCGGCGAACTGGAACAGCGTGCCAAGCAGCCGTCACTGGGCGGTATCGAAAATCTGGTCAACGAAATCGACAGCGAGTTCGCCCATGTCCGCAAGCTTTGCCGGGAGGAGCGTGAAGGCTTCCACTGCTGAGATTTGACGGCCACGCAAACGTTGGCCCGTGCCTTGCATTGTCTAGTCTCGACTGTACCTATGATTCCAGTGCAGCGGAGACCTTTTTATGCCCGTTACCCCCAATTCACTGCTTCAGGCCTCTGTCCAGGCCAAGCCCAAGGTCGCCGTCAATTCGCCGGCAGCGGCCCCGGACCTCGGGGATAGAGCCTCCAGCTTCGCTCAAGTCTTCGCCAAGCAGGCGCCTGCCAAAGCGGCGGCGGCCCCGGAGCCTGTGGTGAAATCGGCGCGCGACAAGGCCGCCGATAACACCGTCAAAAAAGACACCGGCAACGAAAGCCCTGCCGCCCCGGAACCGACGGTTGCCGTTAGCGGCAAACCCTTGCCCGCGGACAAACCAGCCAGCACCGACGACAAGGCCGCCAGCGATACCAGCGCCGACTCGGCTGAAACGCCCGTGGCGGATGCGGCGCCGGTCGATCCGAGCCTTGATCCTGGTGTGCTGCCGGACATGACGGTGCCGGTCGCGACAGCTCCGGCGGAACCTGCCCCCGTGGCGGTCACGGCTGAGGCCCCGGTCGCCACGGCAGTCGCGGCGCCCGTTGTCCCTTTGGCCGCCGCGGCCCAGCCAGCAGCCCCGGTCGTCGATCCAGCCTTCGACCCGGAAGCCGACCCTCTCGACGCATTGCCCGCCTTGCGCTTGGCGATGGAGCAGGGTGGTCATGTTTCCGCCACCAGCCAGGCGCAGCCCAAGAGCGCTGCCCCGGTGTCGCTCGACGGTGAGCCAACGTCAGCGCAGACCTTTGCCGCCGGTATGGCCAGCATGCTCAGCGTGCAAGCCGATCAAAACAGTACCGAATCCGGTAGCCAGGGGGGCGACAAGGCTTTCGGCGGCTTGATCAGCGAAGGCCTCAAGGACCTGGGCGCCGCGTCCAGCGACACCCGCGTGGATGATTTCGCCAACCGCCTGGCCGCACTGACCCAGGCCGCTACACCCAAAACCGCCAACGCAGTGCCAGTCAACCAACCTATCGCGATGAATCAGAGCGGTTGGACCGAAGAGGTGGTCAACCGGGTGATGTACCTGTCCAGTGTCAATCTCAAGGCGGCCGACATCCAATTGCAGCCTGCGGAGCTCGGACGCCTGGATATCCGGGTGAACATGGTTCCGGACCAGCAGACCCAGGTCACGTTCATGAGCGCCCACTCCGGCGTTCGTGAAGCCCTCGAAGGCCAGTTGCATCGCCTGCGGGACAGTTTTAGCCAGCAGGGCATGGGCCAGGTCGACGTCAGCGTGTCGGATCAATCCCGGGGTTCGCAGAACCAGGAGCAGCAAGCCCAGCAGCAGGCCCGGGCCGGACGTACGACGACATCTGGCGGGCGGGTGGATTCAGCAGAGGAAGCAGGCCCGGCCGGCATCGCTGAAGTGGCCGCCAGCACGACCAGCGTCATTGGCACCAGCGCGGTGGACTACTACGCCTGATCCAACGATGCTCACCCCTGTGGGAGCGAGCTTGCTCGCGATAGCCGATTGTCAGTCATCCTTGCAGGGGCTGGTTCATCGCTATCGCGAGCAAGCTCGCTCCCACATTGGTTTCATGGGGACTGAAGAGCGTATCTGCCCGTCATCCCAAGTACCGACACTTCTGGCATAACACTTGCTCCTGCCTTGCCGTGCAACAGTGAAAACCCCGATTAGTGACGGATTATTGGCATGGCGAAGAGTGAAGCAGCAGCTGTAAAAGACCCTGCAACCAAAGGCAAACTCAAGCTGATCATCATGATCGTGGTGGGTTTGCTCCTGGCGATCGGCGTGTCCGTGGGGGCGACCTGGTATTTCATGCACAGCGCTCAAAGCAAGCCGGCAGTGGCGGTCGAGGCTGCGCCGGTGGGCAAGCAGCCGGCGATTTTCGAACCGATGGCGCCCGCCTTCGTGGCCAACTACACCGTGAACGGTCGTCAACGCTACATGCAGGTCAGCATTACTCTGCAGGGTCGCAACCAGGCTGACCTGGAAGCGCTGCGGGTACACATGCCACTGATCCGCAATAACCTGGTGATGCTCTTTTCCGGACAGAGTTTCGACACCTTGGCCACGCCCGTCGGCCAGGAAATGCTGCGCCAGAAAGCCACGGCCAGCGTGCAGGAAGTGGCTCAGAAAGAGCTCGGCAAAGTGGTGATCGAACAGTTGCTCTTCACTAACTTCGTATTGCAGTAGGAACACGACATGGCCGTGCAGGACCTGCTGTCCCAGGACGAAATCGACGCGCTGTTGCATGGTGTCGACGATGGTCTGGTACAGACCGAAAACGCTGCTGAACCGGGCAGCGTCAAAAGCTACGACCTGACCAGCCAGGATCGCATCGTTCGCGGACGCATGCCGACCCTGGAAATGATCAACGAGCGTTTCGCCCGGTACACTCGCATCAGCATGTTCAACATGCTGCGCCGCTCGGCCGACGTGGCTGTCGGCGGCGTGCAGGTGATGAAGTTCGGCGAGTACGTGCATTCGTTGTACGTGCCCACCAGCCTCAACCTGGTGAAGATCAAGCCGTTGCGCGGCACCGCGTTGTTCATCCTCGACGCCAAGCTGGTGTTCAAGCTGGTGGACAACTTCTTTGGTGGTGACGGTCGTCACGCCAAGATCGAAGGGCGTGAATTCACCCCGACCGAGCTGCGGGTGGTGCGCATGGTGCTGGAACAGGCCTTCATCGATTTGAAGGAGGCCTGGCAGGCGATCATGGAAGTGAACTTCGAGTACATCAACTCGGAAGTGAACCCGGCCATGGCCAACATCGTTGGGCCGAGCGAAGCCATCGTGGTCTCGACCTTCCACATCGAACTCGATGGCGGTGGCGGCGACCTGCACGTGACCATGCCGTATTCGATGATCGAGCCGGTGCGCGAAATGCTCGACGCCGGTTTCCAGTCGGACCTCGACGACCAGGACGAACGCTGGATCAACGCCTTGCGCCAGGACGTGCTCGATGTCGATGTACCGATCGGCGCGACGGTCGCCCGGCGCCAACTGCGTCTGCGGGACATCCTGCACATGCAGCCGGGGGACATCATCCCCGTCGAGATGCCGGAAGATATGATCATGCGCGCCAATGGCGTGCCGGCCTTCAAGGTCAAGATGGGCTCTCACAAAGGCAACCTGGCGTTGCAGGTGATCGAGCCGATCGAACGCCGCTGAGCGGTGTCAACTTCTTAAGTTTGTAACGGATTTTACGTTTTTTACTGATTTTTGCCCGCCGAGGACAAATGATGGCTGACGATATGAATACCCAGGATGACCAGGCGCTGGCCGACGAATGGGCTGCGGCCCTAGAAGAAACCGGCGACGCCGGGCAGGCTGATATCGATGCCTTGCTGGCCGCCGATAGCGGCAATCAGGGGTCCAGCCGCCTGACGATGGAAGAGTTCGGCAGCGTGCCCAAGAGCAACGAGCCAGTCACGCTGGATGGGCCGAACCTGGATGTGATCCTCGACATCCCGGTATCCATCTCCATGGAAGTGGGCAGCACCGATATCAACATTCGCAACCTGCTGCAGCTCAACCAGGGCTCGGTGATCGAGCTGGACCGCCTGGCCGGCGAGCCGCTCGACGTGCTGGTCAACGGCACCTTGATCGCCCATGGCGAAGTGGTGGTGGTCAACGAGAAGTTCGGCATTCGCCTGACGGACGTGATCAGCCCGAGCGAACGCATCAAGAAGCTGCGCTGAGTGAAAGGTTTCTTCGCCGCAGCGTCGATGCTGCCATTGAGCGTGCTGGCGGCCGAACCGGTTGCCACGGCGGCCGTTGCGCCGGCGGCAGGCAGCGGGGTCGCCGGGCAACTGGCGCAACTGGTGCTCGGTTTGCTGTTGGTGCTGGGCTTGATCTTCTTTCTCGCCTGGTTGTTGCGCCGCGTGCAACAGGCGGGACCGACCGGCAAGGGCCAGGTCATCGACATCGTCGGTTCGCGCGCGCTCGGGCCGCGCGACCGGCTGGTGCTGGTGCAGGTCGGCAACGAGCAGATCCTGCTGGGCCTGAGCCCGGGCACCATCACCGCCTTGCACGTCCTCAAGGAGCCGGTGCAGGTACCCTCCACTGAGCCGGCCAGCCCCGAATTTGCCCAGCGCCTCATGGAGCTGCTGGGGAAAGACCAGAAGGATAAAAAGTAATGCCGTTGCGCATTCTGTTGGCATTGGCCCTGATGCTGGCCGCACCGTTGGCGTTCGCCGCCGACCCGCTGTCGATCCCGGCGATCACCCTGGGGACCAACGCCGAAGGGGCCCAGGAATACTCGGTCAGCCTGCAGATCCTGCTGATCATGACCGCGCTGAGTTTCATTCCGGCGTTCGTCATGCTGATGACCAGTTTCACCCGGATCATCATTGTCTTTTCGATCCTGCGCCAGGCCCTGGGCCTGCAGCAGACCCCCTCGAACCAGATCCTCACCGGCATGGCGCTGTTCCTGACCATGTTCATCATGGCGCCCGTGTTCGATCGGGTGAACCAGGATGCGCTGCAACCCTACCTGGCAGAAAAAATCACTGCCCAGGATGCCGTGGCCAAGGCTCAGGTGCCGATCAAGGATTTCATGCTGGCCCAGACCCGCAGCAGTGACCTGGAGCTGTTCATGCGCCTGTCCAAGCGCACCGACATCCCCAGTGCCGACCAGGCGCCACTGACCATCCTGGTGCCAGCGTTCGTGACGTCCGAGCTGAAAACCGCGTTCCAGATCGGTTTCATGATTTTCATCCCGTTCCTGATCATCGACCTGGTGGTCGCCAGCGTGCTGATGGCCATGGGTATGATGATGCTGTCGCCGCTGATCATTTCCCTGCCGTTCAAGATCATGCTGTTTGTGCTGGTGGACGGCTGGGCGTTGATCATCGGTACGCTGGCGGGCAGTTTCGGCGGTGTTTAGGCCTTTTGTGCGGGTAGGACGATATGACGCCTGAAGTAGCGGTAGACCTGTTCCGTGAAGCGCTCTGGCTGACGACCATGATGGTTGCCATCCTGGTGATCCCCAGCCTGCTGGTGGGGTTGCTGGTGGCGATGTTCCAGGCCGCAACCCAGATCAACGAACAGACCTTGAGCTTCCTGCCGCGCCTGCTGGTGATGCTGGTGACGTTGATCGTCGCCGGCCCCTGGATGGTACAAACCTTCATGGAATACATCCTGCAGCTGTACGGCAGTATTCCGCAGTTGATCGGCTGACCCCATGTCGATGCTCGCGCTGACGGACACCCAGATCAGTTCCTGGGTGGCATCGTTCATCCTGCCCTTGTTTCGTGTCACCGCGGTGCTGATGAGCATGCCGGTCTTCGGCACGACCCTGGTGCCCCGGCGTGTGCGCTTGTATTTCGCCCTGGCGATCACAGTGGTCATCGCGCCCGGGCTACCCCCGATGCCGCCGGTCAATGCCCTGGACCTCAGCGCGCTGATGCTGGTGGCCGAGCAAATTCTCATCGGTGCCTTGATGGGGTTCTCGCTGCAGCTGTTCTTTCAGGCTTTCGTGGTGGCCGGGCAAATCATTTCGATCCAGATGGGCATGGCCTTCGCGTCCATGGTCGACCCCACCAATGGCGTGACGACGGCGGTGATCGGTCAGTTCCTGACGATGCTGGTGACCCTGTTGTTCCTCGCCATGAATGGGCATCTGGTGGTGTTCGAGGTGTTGACCGAGAGCTTTACCACCATGCCGGTGGGCAGTGCGTTCCTGGTCAATCACTTCTGGGAAATCGCCGGCAAGCTCGGCTGGGTCCTGGGTGCGGCGATGGTGCTGGTATTGCCGGCGATCACCGCGTTGCTGGTGGTCAACATCGCGTTTGGCGTGATGACCCGCGCGGCGCCGCAATTGAATATTTTCTCCATTGGCTTCCCGCTCACCCTCGTGCTGGGCATGGTGATTTTCTGGGTCAGCCTGGGGGATATCCTCAATCAGTATCAGCCGCTGGCCACCCAGGCCTTGCAGCTTTTACGCGACATGGCACAGGCACGCTGAACCATGGCCGAGAGCGAGAGTGGTCAGGACAAGACAGAAGACCCCACGGAAAAGCGCCTGCGCGAGTCCCGGGAAAAGGGCGAGACCGCCCGTTCCAAGGAGCTCAACACGCTGGCGATCATGCTGGCCGGGGCGGGTGGGTTGCTGATTTATGGCGGCGGGTTGGCCCTGGACCTGCTGGAAATCATGCGCCTGAATTTCTCCCTGCCCCGCGAGGTGCTGCTGTCTCCGGGGGCCATGTCCCAGCATCTGCTGCACTCGGGCAAGATCGCGATCCTGGCGGTGCAGCCGGTCTTGATCTGCTTGCTGCTGGCTGCTCTCATCGGCCCGATTTCCCTGGGCGGCTGGTTGTTCGCTGCCGGCAGCCTGGCTCCCAAGTTCAGCCGGATGAACCCGGCCGCCGGTCTCAAGCGCATGTTTTCCACCACGGCGCTGATGGAGTTGCTCAAGGCGTTTGGGAAATTCCTGCTGGTGCTGTTCGTGGCGCTGACGGTGTTGCAGGCCGACATCGATGATCTGCTGCGCATTGCCCACGAACCGCTGGAGCAGGCGATTATCCACAGCGTGCAGTTGGTGGGCTGGAGTACGTTGTGGATGGCTTGCGGCCTGATCCTGATCGCGGCCATCGACGTGCCGATCCAGCTGTATCAGAGCAAGCAGAAGCTGATGATGACCAAGCAGGAAGTGCGCGACGAGCACAAGGACGCGGAGGGCAAGCCGGAGGTCAAGCAGCGTATCCGTCAATTGCAGCGCGAGGTCTCCCAGCGGCGGATGATGGCGGCCATCCCCGATGCCGATGTGGTCATCACCAACCCGACTCACTACGCCGTCGCCCTCAAGTACGACCCTGAAAAAGGCAACGCGCCCGTGTTGCTGGCCAAGGGCAGTGACTTCCTGGCGCTGAAGATCCGTGAGATCGCCGTGGCCAATGAGGTGATGCTGCTCGAGTCCCCGGCACTGGCGCGATCGATTTACTACTCCACCGAACTCGACCAGGAAATCCCTGGAGGCCTGTACCTGGCCGTGGCCCAGGTATTGGCCTATGTCTACCAGATCCGCCAGCACCGCGCGGGCAAGGGCAAGCGCCCCGAACCGCTCAAGGACCTGCCGATCCCGCCGGATTTGCGCCGCGATTCCTGAGTCAGGCCTCCGTCCCGGCCTGCGACGGGCGCTTGGTGTGCCCTGTACCTGTCAGTCCTGACAGTAGACAGCTGTTTTCTCTAGCCATGTAATGCTTCTGGATGCTCACTCAACCCAGGGGTATGACATGACAATGCGCGAATACAAGAATCTTGGAGGCATGGCGCTGGAGTTTGTGACGGGGGTGGTCGAAGCCAATTTCGGCGAACGGGCTATCGCTTGTGCGTTCACGTTTGACCTGGCACTCGATTTCGCGCGCTTCAAGGCCGCGGCAAACAAGTACGTGCCCAGTTATCTGGAGAATGAGATCAATGCCATTCGGCCGGAATTGGAAGGCCTGGCTTACCACATCTCCTACGATTACTTCGCTGATCAGGCAGGAAAAATCACCAGCAACGAGGTGCTGTTTCATATTTTCACCGGTGCTGACAGCTATTTTGACGGGTGGTCGAGTGGGGTCATGGAGCAGCGTTATCACAAACCGATTTTCCAGATCCTTGACGGTAAATTGAGGCTGGCCGCGCGTACGGATTTTCGATGGGAGGACCCCCAGCGGCTCATCACGATCGCGGATCTCCCGATCATTCGGTTCCAATGGGCGCTCAACGTGATGGAGGGCCACCAGATAAACGCGCCTGAACAACCTTTGTCCGATACCAAGGCGCCGACTTCGATGGTGGTGTTCACGTACACGAGCGAAGACCGGGTGGAAGTCGATGGTCAGCAAATGTACAGGGGGACGCGTTATGTCAGGGGCTGGAAACTGGATTTTGGCCCGATCACACCGCAGCAGATACTGACAGCGCAGTGACCAACCGGTGAGTTGAACCCCGGCTGAATGCATGCTGTTGCGAATGTTGGCTGCAAGTTGGAAGGCTTCTTGCAATACCCCGTTTGCGCCCCCTTCGGGCGTCAAAAGTTTGCTTCACAGGAACGGGGAAAATCGGTGGATCGCTCACAGTTATTCAGCACTGCGCGCAGCAATGTCGTAGACCTCAGCCGGGGTAATCTGGGCGTGCCGCTGTTGCTGCTGGTCATGCTTGCCATGATGATGCTGCCGGTGCCGCCGTTCCTGCTGGACGTGTTCTTCACGTTCAACATCGCCCTGTCGATCGTCGTGCTGCTGGTATGCGTCTACGCCCTGCGGCCACTGGATTTTGCCGTCTTCCCGACCATCCTGCTGGTGGCCACGCTGCTGCGCCTGGCGCTGAACGTGGCGTCCACCCGCGTGGTGATGCTCCACGGCCAGGACGGGCACGCCGCCGCCGGTAAGGTGATCCAGGCCTTCGGTGAGGTGGTGATCGGCGGTAACTACGTGGTCGGTATCGTGGTCTTCGCCATCTTGATGATCATCAACTTCGTCGTGGTGACCAAGGGTGCCGGGCGGATTTCCGAGGTGAGCGCGCGTTTCACCCTCGATGCGATGCCCGGCAAGCAGATGGCGATCGACGCCGACCTCAACGCCGGTCTCATCGACCAGAGCCAGGCCAAGCTGCGTCGCCTGGAAGTGGCCCAGGAAGCCGAGTTCTACGGTTCCATGGACGGTGCCAGCAAATTCGTGCGCGGTGACGCCATCGCCGGCCTGCTGATTCTGTTCATCAACCTGATCGGCGGCATGGCTGTCGGCATCTTCCAGCACAACATGTCGTTTGGCGACGCCGGCAGGGTCTACGCCTTGCTGACCATTGGTGACGGTTTGGTGGCGCAATTGCCATCACTGTTGTTATCCACAGCGGCCGCGATCATGGTGACCCGTGCTTCGGGCTCCGAAGACATGGGCAAGCAGATCGGTCGGCAGATGTTCGCCTCGCCCAAGGCCCTGGCCGTTGCCGCCGGCCTGATGGCCGTGATGGGCCTGGTGCCGGGGATGCCGCACATTTCCTTCCTGACCATGGCCGCCGCCGCCGCGGGTGGTGCCTACCTGTTCTGGAAGAAGCAGAACGTGCAGAAAGTCCAGGCCCTGCAAGAGGTCAAGCGTCAGCAGGAGTTGCTGCCGTCGCCGGCCCGCGCCATGGAAACCAAGGAGCTGGGCTGGGATGACGTGACCCCGATCGACATGATCGGCCTGGAAGTCGGCTATCGCCTGATTCCCTTGGTCGACCGTAACCAGGGTGGGCAGTTGCTGGCGCGGATCAAGGGCGTGCGCAAGAAGCTCTCCCAGGACCTTGGCTTCCTGATGCCCACCGTACACATTCGCGACAACCTCGACCTGGCGCCGAGCGCCTATCGCCTGACCTTGATGGGGGTGATCCTGGCCGAAGCCGAGATCTACCCCGACCGGGAATTGGCGATCAACCCTGGCCAGGTCTATGGCAGCCTCAACGGCATCACCGCCAAGGATCCGGCTTTCGGCCTGGAAGCGGTGTGGATCGAAATCAGCCAGCGGGCCCAGGCCCAGTCCCTCGGTTATACCGTGGTGGACGCCAGTACCGTGGTGGCGACCCACTTGAACCAGATCCTGTACAAGCACTCCAGCGAGCTGATCGGCCACGAAGAAGTCCAGCAACTCCTGCAAGTGCTGGCCAAAGGCTCGCCGAAGCTGGCTGAAGAGCTGGTGCCGGGCGTGGTTTCGCTGTCGCAGTTGCTCAAGGTGCTGCAGGCGCTGCTGGCCGAACAAGTGCCCGTGCGCGACATACGCAGTATCGCCGAGGCCATCGCCAACAACGCCTCCAAGAGTCAAGATACCGCCGCCTTGGTGGCTGCGGTTCGGGTCGGTGTGTCCCGCGCAATCGTCCAAAGCATTGTAGGCACTGAGTCTGAGCTGCCTGTGATCACCTTGGAGCCAAGGTTGGAACAGATATTGCTCAATAGTCTGCAGAAGGCAGGACAAGGCTCGGAAGAGGGTGTTCTGCTGGAGCCAAGCATGGCCGAGAAGCTGCAGCGTTCGCTGATCGAAGCAGCCCAGCGGCAGGAGATGCAAGGCCAACCGGTGATCCTGCTGGTGGCCGGTCCGATTCGCGCGATGCTCTCGCGATTCGGTCGCCTCGCGGTCCCGGGGCTGCATGTGCTGGCGTACCAGGAAATACCGGACAACAAGCAAGTGACCATCGTTGCGACAGTAGGGCCCAACGGCTGAGGTAGTGGTTTATGCAAGTGAAGCGTTTTTTCGCCGCCGACATGCGTCAGGCCATGAAACTGGTTCGTGACGAGCTGGGCGCTGAAGCAGCCATCATTGGCAACCGTCGTATCGCCGGCGGTGTCGAGCTGACGGCGGCCCTGGATTACAAACTGTCTGCGCTGGCCCCGCGGGTTCCGAACATGGAACTCGAAGACGAGCTGCGCAAGACCCAGTCGCGCATCGCCAGCGCGCAGGCCGAACTGAGCCTGCGCAGCAGCGAAGGCGAGGGTGCCGCGGGCACCAATCGTCAATTGTTCGCCGGTCAGCCGCTGACCGCCGGCCTGCCGTTGACCGCTGCCGAGCCGCTGATCGAGCAGGCCCAGGCCGAACCGCGTCGTCCGGAGCCGGCACCCGCCGCGCCTGCCCGCGGGCTCGACCCGCGTGCCCTGGACTCGATGCGCTTCGAGCTCAACAGCCTGCGCGAGCTGATGGAAGTCCAGCTCGGCTCCCTGGCCTGGAACCAACTGCAAGGCAGCCGTCCGGCCCAGGCCAACCTGTGGCGTCGCCTGCAACGCATCGGCTTGTCCGGCCCGTTGTCCCGGGACCTGCTGGCGCTGATCAATGGTATCGAAGAGCCTCGCCAGGCCTGGCGCATGTTGCTGGCGCACCTGGCGCGAATGATCGCCACGCCGGAAGTCGAGCCGCTGGAGGAGGGCGGGGTGATTGCCATGGTCGGTCCTGCCGGCATGGGCAAGACCACCACCCTGGCCAAGCTCGCCGCCCGCTATGTACTCAAGTACGGCGCCCAGAGCATCGCCCTGGTGAGCATGGACAGTTTCCGCATCGGTGCCCAGGAACAACTCAAGACCCTGGGCCGGATCCTCAATGTGTCGGTGACCCATGTGGATCCGGGCCAATCCCTGGCCCAGGCGCTGGAACCGCTGCTGCGCAAGCGCGTCGTACTGATCGATACCGCCGGCCTGCAAGCCAGCGATCCGGCCCTGCGCATGCAGCTCGAAAGCCTGGCCGGACGCGGTATCAAGTCAAAAAATTATCTCGTGTTGGCAACCACCAGCCAGAAACAGGTTCTAACCGCCGCATACCACAGCTACAAGCGCTGCGGACTGGCTGGCTGCATCCTGACTAAGCTGGACGAAACGGCAAGCCTGGGCGAGGTGTTGAGCCTGGCGATCGGTCATGAACTGCCGGTGGCCTACCTGACCGATGGGCCGCGGATCCCGGATGATTTGCATCTGCCGCGCCGTCATCAACTGGTCAGCCGTGCCGTGAGTGTGCAAATGCAGGAAGAACCCAGCGAAGAAGCCATGGCTGACATGTTCGCTGACATCTACCACAGCCCGACCAAGCAGGTCGGCTGAGGTAATCATGAATATTTTTTGTACCTACATCGATGGTCTGCCATGCATTGTTCCTTATGCGAACGCGCAGCCAGTAATGTGGCCTCCGTCTAAGAAGACAAGGTAAAGAACGAACATGGGCAGCATGCATCCCGTACAGGTGATCGCGGTGACCGGCGGCAAAGGTGGCGTCGGGAAGACTAACGTGTCAGTGAACTTGTCCCTGGCTCTGGCAGAGCTTGGCCGACGGGTCATGCTGCTGGACGCCGACCTGGGCCTGGCGAACGTCGACGTGCTGCTGGGGCTTACCCCCAAACGCACCCTGGCGGACGTGATCGAGGGCCGTTGCGAACTGCGCGACGTGCTGTTGCAGGGACCTGGCGGGATTCGCATCGTGCCGGCTGCCTCCGGCACCCAGAGCATGGTTCACCTGACCCCGGCCCAGCACGCGGGCCTGATCCAGGCCTTCAGCGACATCGGCGACAACCTCGATGTGCTGGTGATCGACACCGCGGCCGGCATCGGCGACTCGGTCGTCAGTTTCGTCCGCGCCGCCCAGGAAGTGCTGCTGGTGGTCTGCGACGAACCGACGTCCATCACCGATGCCTACGCCCTGATCAAACTGCTGAACCGCGACTATGGCATGAACCGCTTCCGCGTCCTGGCCAATATGGCCCAGAGCCCGCAGGAAGGGCGCAACCTGTTCGCCAAGTTGACCAAGGTCACCGATCGCTTCCTGGACGTCGCCCTACAATACGTCGGCGCCGTGCCGTACGACGAAAGCGTACGCAAGGCCGTCCAGAAGCAACGCGCCGTTTATGAAGCTTTTCCACGTTCCAAATGCGCGCTGGCGTTCAAGGCGATCGCCCAGAAGGTCGATACCTGGCCACTGCCGGCCAACCCCCGCGGGCATCTGGAATTTTTCGTCGAGCGTCTTGTGCAACAAACAGCAGGGCCCGTGCTATGACAGCCAGCGGTTACAACCATCTCTACAAAAAATCGGCACGGGACGCCCAATACGAATTGATCGAGCGTTATGCGCCACTGGTCAAGCGTATTGCCTACCACTTGCTGGCGCGGTTGCCGGCCAGTGTCCAGGTCGAGGACTTGATCCAGGCCGGCATGATCGGCCTGCTTGAAGTGTCGAACAAATACGACGCCAGCAAAGGTGCCAGTTTCGAGACCTATGCCGGTATCCGCATTCGCGGGGCGATGCTCGATGAGGTCCGCAAGGGCGATTGGGCGCCGCGTTCGGTGCACCGCAATACCCGCATGGTCAGTGACGCGATTCGGGCAATTGAAGCTAAAACCGGGCGTGACGCTAAAGATCACGAAGTTGCGGCCGAACTCCAGTTGAGTCTCGACGATTATTACGGGATTTTGAACGATACCTTGGGCAGCCGCCTGTTCAGTTTCGACGACCTGTTGCAGGACGGCGAACACGAAGGGCTGCACGAGGATAACGCGAGTGCTCACATGGAGCCGTCGCGTGACCTGGAAGATGAACGTTTCCAGAGTGCGCTGGCGGATGCGATTGCCAATTTGCCGGAGCGTGAGCGGCTGGTCTTGGCGCTGTACTACGACGAAGAGCTGAACCTCAAGGAAATCGGTGAGGTCCTGGGGGTCAGCGAATCGCGGGTCAGCCAGTTACACAGCCAGTGCGCGGCCCGTTTGCGGGGGCGTTTGGGGGAGTGGCGAGCGCGTTGACAGGCAGTGTGGGGACACTGCGACGAGGCTGGCCTGGCAGGTGCTGCGCCAGTCTCCATCCGTTGTGCTCCAGACCGTTGTCGAGTGTTGTGCCGGATTGATTGAAATGGCGCGTCCAGGTGCTGGGCGCGTTTAAGACTGCTTGGAGGTCGAATTGGACAAGAACATGAAAATCCTCATCGTTGATGACTTCTCAACGATGCGGCGGATCATTAAAAACCTGTTGCGTGACCTTGGGTTCACCAACACGGCCGAAGCAGATGACGGGACCACTGCGCTCCCGATGTTGCACAGTGGCAACTTCGATTTTCTGGTCACCGACTGGAACATGCCAGGCATGACCGGTATCGACCTGCTGCGCCAGGTGCGTGCCGACGAAAAACTCAAGCATCTCCCGGTGTTGATGGTCACTGCCGAAGCCAAGCGCGAGCAGATCATCGAAGCGGCCCAGGCCGGTGTAAACGGCTATGTGGTCAAACCCTTCACGGCCCAGGCGTTGAAAGAGAAGATCGAAAAAATCTTCGAACGCATCGGTTAACGGCGCCACGGGGGAGCTATGGACAACGAATCTTCAATGGGCGATTTCGAATCGACCCTGAAAAAACATGCCCGCGAACTGGTCGACAGCCTTGAAAAAGGTCGCTTTGGCGATGCGGTTCAAATGATCCATGAGCTCAACCAGACCCGTGACCGCGGTCTGTATCAGGAAGTGGGCAAGCTCACGCGTGAACTGCACAGCGCGATTGTCAATTTCCAGATCGACCCGCACATGCCGCAGGCCGAGGAAGTCTCGCAGATCACCGACGCCACCGAGCGCCTGGGGTATGTGGTCAAACTGACCGAAGCCGCGGCCAACCGCACCATGGATCTGGTGGAAAGCGCAACGCCGCTGGTCAATGGCCTGAGCGAAGAGGCCCAGGCCTTGAGCACCGACTGGGGCCGGTTCATGCGTCGTGAAGTCGGTGCTGAAGAGTTTCGGGAGCTGGCCCGCCGGGTCGACGGTTTCCTGACGCGCAGCAGCACCGAGAACCGCGCCGTGGCAAGCAACCTCAACGACATTCTGCTGGCCCAGGACTATCAAGACCTGACCGGCCAGGTAATCAAGCGTGTGACCCAGTTGGTCACCGAAGTGGAAAGCAACCTGCTCAAACTGGTGTTGATGGCCAGCCAGGTCGACCGCTTTGCAGGCATCGAACACGACCGTGAAGCGATGCTTGCTGAAAAAGATCCACAAAAACATCTCTCTCAGGGTGAAGGTCCGCAAATTCATGCCGATAAAAGAGAAGACGTTATGTCCGGTCAGGACGATGTGGACGATTTGCTGTCCAGCCTTGGATTCTGAGTTTTAGCCCTGTTTTAGGAGCAGCCATTAATGAGCTTCGGCGCCGATGAAGAGATCCTTCAGGATTTCCTGGTTGAGGCCGGCGAGATTCTAGAGCAACTGTCTGAGCAACTGGTCGAGCTGGAAAGTCGACCCGATGATGCAGACTTGCTCAATGCAATTTTTCGCGGTTTCCACACTGTAAAAGGAGGCGCCGGCTTCCTCCAGCTCAACGAGCTGGTGGAGTGCTGTCACATTGCCGAGAACGTGTTCGACATCCTGCGCAAGGGTGAGCGTCGCGTTGACTCGGAATTGATGGACGTGGTGCTCGAAGCGCTGGATGCGGTCAACAGCATGTTCAGCGAAGTGCGCGAGCGCTCGCCGATCACCCCTGCCACCCCTGAGTTGCTCGCCGCGCTGGCACGCCTGGCCGAGCCGCAATCGGCTGACGAAGCGGCGCCGGTTGCCGAAGCGGTGGTTGAAGAGCCGGTCGCCGAAGAATCGGGCGACATCACCGATAACGAATTCGAACAACTGCTGGACTCCCTGAATACCGTCAAGGCCGAGGCCGAGGCGCCGGCTGCTCAGGTCGCACCTGCTGCACAAGCCGCCGGGGCTGCCAGCGATGAAATCACCGATGCCGAGTTCGAGTCGCTGCTCGACCAGCTTCACGGCAAGGGCCAGTTCGCGCCGGATGCGGTCGTCCCGCCGACGGCACCGGTCGCCGCGAAAGCGGCGGGCGACAGCTCCGACATCACCGACGACGAATTCGAAGCGTTGCTCGACCAGCTGCACGGCAAGGGCACCTTTGCCGTTGACGCACTGGATTCGGCCATCGCTTCGGCGCCGACCCCGGCCAAGCCTGCCGCCGCTGCCGCTGGCAGCGATCTGATCAGCGACCACGAATTCGAATCGCTGCTCGATGAGCTGCATGGCAAGGGCAAGTTCAGCGAAGTCGGTACGGCGTCTGCCGCGCCTGCCGCCACCGCGGCGGCACCGGCGGCCAAGGCTGCGCCCAAACCCGCTGCCAAGGCACCGGAACCCAAGGCCGAGCCCGCCAAGCCTGCCGCTGCCGCCGCCGCGGCGCCAGCCCGGGCTCCGGCGGCTGCGCCAGCGGAAAAACCGGCCAGCGAAGCCGAGACCACCGTTCGGGTCGACACCGCACGTCTGGACGAGATCATGAACATGGTCGGCGAACTGGTACTGGTGCGTAACCGTCTGGTGCGCCTGGGCCTCAACAGCCAGGACGAAGCCATGTCCAAGGCCGTGTCGAACCTCGACGTGGTCACGGCCGACTTGCAGACCGCGGTCATGAAGACCCGGATGCAGCCGATCAAGAAAGTCTTCGGGCGCTTCCCGCGCCTGGTTCGCGACCTGGCTCGCCAGCTCAAGAAAGAAATCAACCTGGAACTGGTGGGTGAAGAGACCGACCTCGACAAGAACCTTGTCGAGGCCCTGGCCGACCCGCTGGTCCACTTGGTGCGCAACGCGGTCGACCACGGCATCGAGTCGCCGGAAGAACGCGAAGCCTCGGGCAAGGTCCGCAGCGGCAAGGTAATCCTGGCCGCCGAGCAGGAAGGCGACCATATCCTGCTGTCGATCTCCGATGACGGCAAAGGCATGGACCCGAACGTGCTGCGTTCCATCGCGGTGAAACGCGGTGTAATGGACAAGGATGCCGCCGACCGCCTGAGCGACACCGAGTGCTACAACCTGATCTTCGCCCCGGGTTTCTCGACCAAGACCGAGATTTCCGACGTGTCGGGCCGTGGCGTGGGCATGGACGTGGTGAAAACCAAGATTTCCCAGCTCAACGGTTCGATCAACATCTACTCGACCAAGGGCCAGGGCTCGAAGATCGTCATCAAGGTCCCGTTGACCTTGGCGATCATGCCGACCTTGATGGTGATGCTGGGCAACCAGGCCTTCGCCTTCCCGCTGGTCAACGTCAACGAGATCTTCCACCTCGACCTGTCGCGCACCAACGTGGTGGACGGCCAGGAAGTGGTGATCGTACGGGACAAGGCATTGCCGCTGTTCTACCTCAAGCGCTGGCTGGTCAGCTCCGCGGCTCATGTGGAGCAGGGCGAGGGCCATGTGGTGATCCTTTCGGTGGGCACCCAGCGGATCGGCTTCGTCGTCGACCAGTTGGTGGGCCAGGAAGAAGTGGTCATCAAGCCGTTGGGCAAGATGCTCCAAGGCACCCCGGGCATGTCCGGCGCCACCATCACCGGCGACGGCCGCATCGCGTTGATTCTCGATGTGCCAAGCATGCTCAAGCGTTACGCCGCCCGGCGTATTTGATTCTGGAGGGGGGCGGCCCAGCGCCGCGCCTCGTCTAACGGAGTGTTTATGGTAGTTAAAGTCCTGGTGGTGGACGATTCGGGTTTTTTCCGTCGCCGCGTCTCGGAAATTCTTTCGGCGGACACGAGTATTCAGGTCGTCGGTACCGCGACTAATGGCAAAGAGGCGATCGATCAGGCCCTGGCACTCAAGCCGGACGTGATTACCATGGACTACGAGATGCCGATGATGGATGGCATCACGGCCGTGCGGCATATCATGCAGCGCTGCCCGACCCCGGTCTTGATGTTCTCGTCCCTGACTCACGAAGGCGCCCGGGTAACCCTCGATGCGCTGGACGCCGGGGCGGTGGATTTCCTGCCGAAGAATTTCGAAGACATTTCGCGCAACCCCGACAAAGTCCGGCAGTTGCTGTGCGAAAAGGTCCATAGCATTTCCCGCAGCAATCGTCGTGTCGGTGCCTACAGCGCACCGGCGCCAGCCCCGGTTGCGGCGCCAAGCCCTGCGCCAGCGCCGACGGCATCGAGCAGCTTCAATCCGGCCCCGGTACGCAGCGCCCCGGCACCCGCGCCGACGCGTTCGGCACCTGCCAGTGCAACGTCGCCGGCACCCAAGCGCAAAGCCTACAAGCTGGTGGCGATCGGTACGTCCACGGGCGGCCCGGTGGCACTGCAACGGGTCCTGACCCAATTGCCGGCCAACTTCCCGGCGCCCATCGTGCTGATCCAGCACATGCCGGCGGCGTTCACCAAGGCGTTTGCCGAGCGTCTGGACAAGCTGTGCAACATCAACGTCAAGGAAGCCGAGGATGGTGACATCCTGCGTCCGGGCCTGGCATTGCTGGCGCCGGGTGGCAAACAGATGATGATCGACGGCCGTGGTGCGGTGAAGATCCTGCCGGGCGATGAGCGCCTGAACTACAAGCCTTGCGTGGACATTACCTTCGGTTCCGCGGCCAAGTCCTACGGTGACAAAGTTCTGGCGGTGGTGCTCACCGGCATGGGCGCCGACGGTCGCGAAGGCGCACGGTTGCTCAAGCAGGGCGGCAGTGCGATCTGGGCCCAGGACGAAGCCAGTTGCGTGATCTACGGCATGCCGATGGCTATCGTCAAAGCCGATCTTGCCGACGCGGTGTACGGGTTGGACGACATCGGTAGACACCTGGTCGAGGCCTGCCTGTAATGGATGTGCTCAGCCTGATTGGCATCATCATGGCGTTCGTCGCCATCATTGGCGGCAATTATCTGGAAGGCGGTCATCTGGGCGCGTTGGCCAACGGCCCGGCGGCGTTGATCGTGCTCGGTGGCACCATTGGCGCGGCGCTGTTGCAGTCGCCCATGAGCGCTTTCAAGCGGGCCATGCAGGTGCTGATCTGGATTCTGTTCCCGCCTCGCGTCGACCTGGCCGGTGGCATCGACCGCGTGGTGAACTGGAGCCTGACCGCTCGCAAGGAAGGCCTGCTGGGCCTGGAAGGAGTGGCCGACGCCGAACCCGACAGCTACTCACGCAAAGGCCTGCAATTGCTGGTGGACGGCGCCGAGCCGGAAGCCATTCGCAGCATCCTGGAAGTGGATTTCTACACTCAGGAAAGCCGCGACATCGAAGCGGCCAAAGTATTCGAAAGCATGGGCGGCTACGCGCCGACCATCGGCATCATCGGTGCGGTGATGGGCCTTATCCACGTAATGGGCAACCTGGCTGATCCATCGCAGCTGGGCAGTGGTATCGCCGTGGCGTTCGTCGCCACGATCTACGGCGTGGCCAGTGCCAACCTGGTGTTGTTGCCGATCGCGGCCAAACTCAAGTCCATCGCGTTGCGCCAGTCGCGCTATCGCGAAATGCTGCTGGAAGGGATCCTGTCGATCGCCGAAGGTGAAAACCCGCGCTCCATTGAGTTGAAGCTCCAGGGCTTCATGGACTGATGGGAGACATGGGAAATGGCACGTCGCAGGCATCGTGAAGAGCACGTCAACCATGAACGCTGGCTGGTTTCCTACGCCGACTTCATCACGCTGCTGTTCGCTTTTTTCGTGGTCATGTATTCGATTTCATCGGTCAACGAAGGCAAGTACAAAGTCATTTCCGAGGCGTTGATCGGGGTCTTCACCGATTCCGACCGAGCCCTCAAGCCCATCCCCATCGGCGAGGAGCGGCCCAAGACCACCACCCCGGCCAAACCCTTGGTCAAGGACAGCGAGCAGGTCGATGCCGGTATCGCCGGCAGCAGCGATCCGTTGAAAAGCATCGCCGACGATATCAGCGCGGCGTTCGGTGACCTGATCAGCTCCAACCAGATGACCGTGCGTGGCAACGAGCTGTGGGTCGAGATCGAACTCAATTCCAGCCTGTTGTTCGGCAGCGGCGATGCCATGCCCAGCGACATGGCGTTCAACATCATCGATAAGGTCGCGGCGATCCTCAAGCCCTTCGACAATCCGATCCATGTCGAAGGCTTCACGGACGACCAGCCGATCCGTACCGCGCAATACCCGACCAACTGGGAACTGTCCTCGGCCCGTTCGGCGAGCATCGTGCGCATGCTGGCGATGCAGGGCGTGAACCCCGGTCGCCTGGCCTCGGTGGGCTACGGTGAGTTCCAGCCAGTGGCCAACAACGCCACGGCCGAGGGGCGTGCGCGCAACCGGCGGGTGGTGCTGGTGGTGTCGCGTAATCTCGATGTACGTCGTAGCCTGACCGGTACCGGTACGGCCAATGCAACCCCGGATGCGGCATTGAAGCGGGCTGGCACACAAACTGCACCGGCTCCGGTCAAGTCGCCGGGAAGACAGAGTGCCGTCAATTCTCCGTCACCCGCTTTATAACCGAGCTATTTCTCGGTCGAGCCTGTTTCGGCCGGGAGGAACGATCCGAATGAGAGTCTGGGCAGTCGCCAATCAAAAAGGTGGTGTGGGCAAGACCACATCTTCCATCGCTTTAGCCGGGTTGCTGGCCGAGGCGGGCAAGCGCGTGGTCATCGTCGATCTGGACCCCCATGGCTCGATGACCAGCTATTTCGGTTACGATCCCGACAGCCTGGAGCACAGCAACTTCGACCTGTTCCTGCACAAAGGCGTCGTGCCCGAGGGCTTGCCGGGGCAATTGTTGTTGTCCACCAGCGACGAGCGGATTTCCCTGTTGCCGTCGAGCACCGCCCTGGCCACCCTGGAGCGACAATCGCCCGGGCAGAGCGGTCTGGGCCTGGTGATCGCCAAGAGTCTGGCGCAGCTTTGGCAGGATTTCGACTACGCGATCATCGACAGCCCGCCGTTGCTGGGGTTGCTGATGGTCAATGCCCTGGCCGCCAGTCAGCAATTGGTGATCCCCGTGCAGACCGAGCATTTGGCCGTCAAGGGGTTGGAACGCATGGTCAATACACTGGCAATGGTCAACCGCTCGCGCAAGCAGACGCTGGCCTTCAACATCGTGCCGACGCTGTTCGACCGTCGCACCCAGGCGTCCCTGGGAACCCTGCGGGTGTTGCGGGACAAGTACCCGGATGACATCTGGCAGGGTTATATCCCTGTCGACACCCGGCTGCGGGATGCCAGCCGGGCCGGAGTGACCCCTTCGCAATTCGATGGCAAGAGCCGTGGCGTGCTGGCTTACCGAGCGCTGCTCAAGCATCTGCTGGCCCAACAGCTTGTTCCGCAGCAGGTGGCTTAAGGTGACGAGGCTTTCCATTGGTAGTGTGTTCGCTTGCGAACGCTCAAGTCCTGCCGCATTCATGCCGATAACCTCTTCAAGTGGCGCACTGTTCCCATGAACCGCCCAGTAAAGACAACCTCGCGTCCGCAAATGGCCCTGCAGTCCTATCTGGATGGGCTGTTGCAGGAAGCGACCGAAGAACTGCCACCGCCGCCAAGCGTGATCGAGGCGTTGCCCGAACACGTCGAAGCCGAGGGTGTGCTGGATGAATTTCAAGCGGCCGTGCTCGAAGAGCAGGCCCGTGACGCACGGAAATCAGTGGTGGCCGCGGCGGTCGAAGCACCGTTCATCAAGCCACAGCTGGCGGTAATGGAGGCACTTGCTCCGATTCTGGCGCCGGTCTCGACCGTTGCCCCGTTGCTGCAGGGGTTGGTGACGCCAGTGGTGGAAGTCCACTTGCCACCGAGCAACCCACCGCCACCGGTGCCGGGCGACGACCGTCCGGCCTGGGCTGCCGAGCCGTTCGAGTGTTTGTTGTTCGATGTGGCCGGGTTGACCCTGGCGGTGCCGCTGGTTTGCCTGGGATCGATTTACTCCCTGGCCGGGCAGGAGCTGACGCCGTTGTTCGGCCAGCCGGAATGGTTTCTCGGGATCCTGCCGAGCCAGGCGGGCAACCTGAAGGTACTGGATACGGCGCGCTGGGTGATGCCGGACCGTTATCGCGATGATTTTCGCCAGGGCCTGCAATACGTGATTTCGGTGCAAGGTTACGAGTGGGGATTGGCGGTGCACCAGGTCAGCCGTTCGCTGCGCCTGGATCCGAACGAGATCAAGTGGCGCAGCCATCGAGGGCAACGGCCATGGCTGGCCGGTACGGTGATCGAGCACATGTGCGCCTTGCTGGACGTTGCCGAGCTGGCGGAGTTGATCGCCAGCGGCGGGGCAAAACACCTGGGTGGCAGCAAGAAGCCGGTCCAGAAACCGAAATAAGACAACCGGTGGCGCACAGCGTCGCCGGACAGAATACACGCCGCCACAGGCGGTTTTTCGAGGGGTCAAGGTATGAATGATAAGGCGTCGTCTCAAAAGGGTTCTGAAGATCCGATTCTGCAATGGGTGACCTTCAAGCTCGATAACGAAACCTACGGCATCAACGTGATGCGCGTTCAGGAAGTGCTGCGCTATACCGAGATCGCCCCGGTACCGGGTGCACCCAGCTATGTGCTGGGCATCATCAACCTGCGTGGCAACGTGGTCACCGTGATCGATACCCGTCAGCGCTTCGGCCTGATGAACGCCGAGATCAGCGACAACACCCGGATCGTCATCATCGAAGCCGACAAGCAAGTGGTTGGCATCATGGTCGACAGCGTCGCCGAAGTGGTTTACTTGCGCCAGTCGGAAATCGAGACGGCGCCGAACGTGGGTAACGAAGAATCCGCCAAGTTCATTCAAGGCGTGTGCAACAAGAATAACGAGTTGCTGATTCTGGTTGAACTGGACAAGATGATGAGCGAAGAAGAGTGGTCGGAACTGGAGAGTATCTGATTGATTCTTGAGGTAGCAGTCATTGTCCTGTTCCTTTTCTGGGCAGGTACGCTGGCGATGTTCTTGGCATACATACGTGGCCAGCGGCAGATTGCCGCTCAGCAGGCCCAGGGCGATGCGCTGCGCGACCAGCGCATCAAGGACCTGGCCAAGCGCGTCGACGATTACCAGAACGGCACCGTGCGCATGGGCGAAGCGCTCCATGAGCTGCGTGCCGTGGTTGCGCCGTTGCCGGACAAACTCGCCCAGTTGGAACAGCGTGACCCCTCCAGCCTGTCCTTCGCCCAGGCCGCCCGCCTGGTGGGCATGGGCGCCAGCGTCGACGAACTGACCCAAGCCTGCGGCCTGACCCAAGCCGAGGCGGAGTTGATGAGCAAGCTGCACCGAGGCGGCTGATCGTTTTCTTCACAGACCCCATGTGGGAGCGAGCCTGCTCGCGATAGCGGTGTGACCGTCGACAGCGATGTTGAATGTGCGCCCGTCATCGCGAGCAAGCTCGCTCCCACAGGTTTTTCTGGCGTTCACACACTGATCGTTCCAGCCAGCCCATAACCCCTGTGGCGAGGGAGCTTGCTCCCGCTGGCCTGCGAAGCAGGCCCCAGCATTTTGCCCGCGTTCTGTCGCAGACCCCATGTGGGAGCGAGCTTGCTCGCGATAGCGGTGTGACCGTCGACAGCGATGTTGAATGTGAGCCCGTCATCGCGAGCAAGCTCGGCTCCCACAGGTTTTTCTGGCGTTCACACTGATTGTTCCAGCCAGCCGGCGAGGGAGCTTGCTCCCGCTGGCCTGGGAAGCAGGCCCCAGCATTTTGCCCTTACTCTGTCGCAGACCCCATGTGGGAGCGAGCTTGCTCGCGATAGCGGTGTGACCGTCGACAGCGATGTCGGATGTGAACCCGTCATCGCGAGCAAGCTCGCTCCCACAGGTTTTTCTGGCGTTCACACTGATCGTTCCAGCCAGCCGGCGAGGGAGCTTGCTCCCGCTGGCCTGGGAAGCAGGCCCCAGCATTTTGCCTGCGTTCTGTCGCAGACCCCGTGTGGGAGCGAGCTTGCTCGCGATAGCGGTGTGACCGTCGACAGCGATGTTGAATGTGCGCCCGTCATCGCGAGCAAGCTCGCTCCCACAGGTTTTTCTGGTGTTCACTTCTGATCATTCCAGCCAGCCTATCGCTCTTGTGGCTGTGATCAGTAGTCGTCGCCGCGGTCGGTCACATCCTTTTCGACACTCGGCGCATTCGGGTCATGGCCTTGGGGGAACTTGCCCTTGAGGTTCCAGGCGAACGCGATGATCTCGGCAATCGTGCGGTACAGCTCTTCCGGGATGCTATCGCCCAATTCCATCCGTGCCAGCAGCTTCACCAGCTCGGCATTTTCATAGATCGGTACTTCACTGTCCCGGGCGATGCGCAGGATTTCCTCGGCCAGGGCTTCGTCGCCCTTGGCAGTAAGGGTCGGGGCGTGGTGGCCGTCGTATTTGAGGGCGATGGCCTGGCGGGGTTCGGTGTGGGTTGTCATGCGGTTTCGTCCACCCAGCGTTGTTCCAGGCGAGTCTTGGGGCCTTGGGGCGGGGTGCCAAGGTGGCAGTCCAAGTCGCCGACGTTCAGGCCACAGGTCACCAGGCGCTCACGCAGTGCTGTCAGGTTGCTTTCGATCAGGCTCGCGGTGTACGGCCGTTCTGCCCACAATTGGCTGGACAGGCTGCCGCTGAGCAACTGGGCTTGAATCTGCAGCGGACCGAGCGGTTCCATGTCGAATGCCAGTTCGACCCGCCAGAGCTGCTGTTTCGGCTCGCGCTCTTCCCGGCGTTCGTCTGGTTGTTCCCGGGGTGGGGTTTCCTCGCGCTGGAACTTGACCTGCAACGGCACGATGTCCTGCAGGTTGCGCATCGGGATCTCCAACTGCCAGGTGCTCATCAAGCGACCGTCGTCGGTCAGGCCGGTTTGTTCCAGGCTCGACAACTGATGGCTTTGCAGGCGCGACACGGCAGCGGCGGCCAGACGCAGCAGGTGCTCCAGATCACCGCCTTCGTCCTGGTCTTTCAACTGGCGCGAGGGCAGCGGAAAACTGGTGGGTTGCGGCTTGGCGCTGACCTGGCCGAGCATCCCCAGGGCGCTGCGCACGAAACTCGGCAGGACCTGGGCCAGCGTATTGGCGGCAATGATGGCGCTGAGGTTGGTGGAGGCGGGCAGGGCCGGTGTCAGTTGGGCAATCAGTTTCAGCAGGTCGCCTTTCATGTCCGGCGCCAGGCTCGGTGGCTGGCCGGCGAGCAGTTTGCTTTCCAGGAACACCCCGCTGGCGACCATGGCCTGGGCCAAGCCCTTGGGCGTGCTCAGTTGCTGGACATCCGGCAGCCCAGCCAGCAAGCGAGTCACCGCGGCGCGCAGCTCGGTGCCGGTGTCGTCGGTGACCGGCAGGTTTTGCAGGGCAGTGATCAGGCTGTCCAACGAGCCCTGGCGGCTCACTTGGGTGAGCAGTTGCTGGCTCACCGCCAGTTGCTCCTGGCGGTTGCTCAGGGGAACGAATTTCAGCGTCTGGGCATCTTGCACCTGGGCGCTCAAGAGCGTGCCGATGCGCAGCGGTCGGGGGCTGTCGATGTCCAGGGTACTGCCGGCCTGGGCGGTGTTGAGCAGGCTCACCAATGACCGGTAGACCGCCGGCTGCCCAGGCAATGACGGCAATGCCTGGCTGGTCAGCACCTTGCCTTGCAGCAGCGTGCCGACCGGCATCTGCGTCGTATCGATGCGCGTCAAGGTGGCGACGCTGGAGGCAACGGCCTGTTGCACGGCAATCGTCAGGTTGCTGGGGGACGGTTGGGTCACGGCCAGGCTGGTGCCCTGGGGTAATGGCTGCGTGCTGGTGGCTTGCACGGTGGTCTGGCGACCGCTCTCCAGGGTGACCTTGAGCAACAGCTGGAAAGTCTGGTCGGCCTGCTTGAGCGACAGCACTTCGGCCTGGGCGGTCTGGCCGGGGCCGATCAGCCCTTCGGCCGGAGCCAGCAATTTGAGCAGCTCCCCCGTCACCGCTGGCATACGCGCCGTTGCCGTGGCCTGGGGCAGCGGCGGGATGTTGATGTCGCCTGTCATCTGCGGTCTTACCCTGGGAAAAATAAGCCCTCTTGAGAGTAGGGCATCACATGTATAATGCCGCCTGTCTTTCAGGGAGTGGCGAAAACCTTGCAATTGTTTGACGCAGCTCTGTGGAACAGGCCGTCAAAGCATCTATGCTGCACCTCTTTAACGGCTGCTGCACCGCCGACTTGAACCGTATAAGGCCCGCGATCCCTTGACCAGTCCTCTCCTGCAAACCGTTGGCCTCGCCTGTGAGCGAGACTTGCGGCTGCTTTTCGAAAATCTCGAATTGAGACTCTCGCCTGGCGATATGGTGCAGATCAGTGGCCCCAACGGTAGCGGCAAGACCAGCCTGTTGCGCCTGCTTGCCGGATTGATGCAGCCCACCGCGGGCCAAGTGCTGCTCAATGGCCAGCCCTTGCACAGCCAGCGCAGCGAGCTGGCCCGTAACCTGCTCTGGATCGGCCATGCCGCCGGCATCAAGGACTTGCTGACCCCCGAAGAAAACCTCAGTTGGCTCTGCGCTCTGCACACGCCGGCCGGTCGCGAGGCGATCTGGCAGGCGTTGGCGGCGGTCGGGCTGCGCGGCTTCGAGGATGTACCGAGCCACACTCTGTCCGCTGGCCAGCAGCGCCGGGTGGCCCTGGCCCGGTTGTACCTGGACGGTCCACCGCTGTGGATCCTCGACGAGCCGTTCACCGCTCTGGACAAGCAGGGCGTCGCGCAGCTCGAGGAACACCTGGCACGGCATTGCGAAAACGGCGGCATGGTGCTGTTGACCACCCACCATACGCTGGCGCGGATGCCGTCCGGCTATCGCAACATCGATCTGGGGAACTGGGCCGTATGAGTGTGTTTGGCCTGTTACTGGCCCGCGAGGCGCGCCTGCTTTTTCGTCGTCCGGCCGAATTGGCCAATCCGTTGGTGTTCTTCGCGATCGTCATCGCGCTGTTCCCGCTGGCGGTCGGTCCGGAGACTCAATTGTTGCAAACCTTGTCTCCGGGACTGGTCTGGGTGGCCGCGCTTTTATCGGTCCTGCTCTCGCTGGACGGGCTTTTCCGCAGTGATTTCGAAGACGGTTCCCTGGAACAGTGGGTCCTTTCGTCGCACCCCCTGGCCCTTCTGGTTTTGGCCAAGGTACTGGCACACTGGGTTTTTTCCGGGCTGGCGCTGGTGCTGCTCTCGCCGCTGTTGGCGATGATGCTGGGTTTGCCTGCCGCGTGCATGCCGGTGTTGCTGGTGTCGCTGCTGCTGGGCACGCCGGTGTTGAGCCTGCTCGGTGCGGTGGGCGCGGCGTTGACGGTGGGGTTGAAGCGCGGTGGCCTGTTGCTGGCGCTGCTGATCCTGCCCTTGTATATCCCGGTGCTGATCCTGGGCAGTGGTGCCTTGCAAGCGGCGTTGCAAGGCATGCCCGCGACCGGTTATCTGCTGTGGCTTGGGAGCCTGACCGCCCTGGCGATAACCCTGACACCCTTTGCAATAGCCGCTGGCCTGAAGATCAGCGTCGGCGAATAATAATGAGGCCTGGTCAAGCATTGACCACTTCTGCGGAAGTTAAGGCAGACCTGGCAGCTCGTGATGACGAGCCGCAACCGTGATGGAAACAGCAATGAACTGGACCTGGTTTCATAAGCTCGGCTCACCCAAGTGGTTCTACGGCATCAGCGGCAAGATGCTGCCCTGGTTGAGCATCGCCGCTCTGCTGCTGATCGGCTCCGGCGTCGTCTGGGGCCTGGCCTTCGCCCCACCGGATTACCAGCAGGGCAACAGCTTCCGGATCATCTACATCCATGTTCCCACCGCGATGCTGGCCCAGTCCATCTACGTGATGCTGGCCGTGTGCGGTGTGGTCGGGCTGGTGTGGAAGATGAAGCTGGCCGACGTGGCCCTGCAATGCGCCGCACCCATTGGCGGCTGGATGACCGCCGTAGCACTGGTCACCGGGGCCATCTGGGGCAAGCCGACCTGGGGGTCGTGGTGGGTCTGGGATGCGCGACTGACGTCGATGCTGATCCTGCTGTTCCTGTACTTCGGTCTTATTGCGCTGGGCAACGCCATCAGCAATCGTGACAGTGCCGCCAAGGCCTGCGCGGTGCTGGCGATTGTCGGCGTGATCAACATCCCGATCATCAAGTACTCGGTGGAATGGTGGAACACCCTGCACCAGGGCGCGACGTTTACCCTCACCGAAAAGCCGGCGATGCCCGTGGAAATGTGGCTGCCGCTGTTGCTCACCGTATTGGGCTTCTACTGTTTCTTCGGCGCGGTGCTGTTGCTGCGCATGCGCCTGGAAGTGCTCAAGCGCGAATCCCGGGCCAGCTGGGTGAAGGCCGAAGTACAGAACAGCCTGGAGGCCGCTCGATGAGTTTCGCTTCATTCGGCGATTTCCTCGCCATGGGCCATCATGGCCTGTATGTCTGGTCAGCCTATGGCATTTGCCTGGTGGTGCTGGCCCTCAACGTGGCGGTGCCGATCCTGGCCCGCAAGCGGTATCTGCAACAAGAGGCGCGTCGTCTGCGCCGGGAGAACGGTCAGTGAATCCGCTGCGCAAAAAACGTCTTGTCATCATTCTGGCGATCCTGGTGGGTGTCGGTGCCGCGGTCGGCCTGGCCTTGAGCGCCTTGCAGCAGAACATCAACCTGTTCTACACCCCGACCCAGATCGCCAGTGGCGAAGCGCCCAAGGACACCCGCATCCGCGCTGGCGGCATGGTGGAAAAAGGCTCGCTGGTGCGCTCCGGGGATTCACTGGACGTGAAATTCAATGTCACCGACTTCAACAAGACCGTGACCATCACCTATCGCGGCATCCTCCCGGACCTGTTCCGCGAAGGGCAGGGCATCGTCGCCCTGGGCAAGCTCAACGCCGATGGCGTGGTGGTGGCCGACGAAGTGCTGGCCAAGCACGATGAAAAATACATGCCGCCGGAAGTGACCAAGGCCTTGAAAGACAGCGGCCAGTCGGCGCCCGCTCCCGTGAAGGAGGGCTGATCGATGACTGCTGGCATCTTTATTCCCGAGTTGGGCCACCTGGCGATGATCCTGGCCCTGTGTTTCTCCCTGGTACAGGCCGTGGTGCCCTTGCTCGGTGCCTGGCGCGGCGACCGCTTGTGGATGAGCCTGGCCCAGCCGGCGGCGTGGGGGCAGTTCGCCTTCATGCTGTTCGCCTTCGGTTGCCTGACCTATGCGTTCATGGCCGACGACTTTTCCGTGGAGTACGTCGCCAGCAACTCCAACAGCGCCTTGCCCTGGTACTACAAGTTCAGCGCCGTGTGGGGCGCCCACGAAGGTTCGCTGTTGCTTTGGGCGTTGATCCTCGCCGGCTGGACTTTCGCGGTCTCGGTGTTTTCCCGGCAGTTGCCCCAGGTGATGCTGGCACGGGTGCTGGCGGTGATGGGCATGATCAGCACCGGTTTCCTGTTGTTCCTGATCGTCACGTCCAACCCGTTCAAGCGCATCCTGCCGCAGATGCCGATGGATGGCCGCGACCTCAACCCATTGCTGCAGGATATCGGCCTGATCGTTCACCCACCGATGCTCTACATGGGCTACGTCGGTTTTTCCGTGGCCTTCGCCTTCGCCATCGCCGCGTTGCTCGGCGGTCGCCTCGATGCCGCGTGGGCACGCTGGTCGCGCCCGTGGACCATCGTCGCTTGGGCCTTCCTCGGTATCGGCATCACCCTCGGTTCGTGGTGGGCCTACTACGAACTCGGTTGGGGCGGCTGGTGGTTCTGGGACCCGGTGGAAAACGCCTCGTTCATGCCCTGGTTGGTGGGCACGGCGCTGATTCACTCCCTGGCTGTCACGGAAAAGCGCGGTGTGTTCAAGAGCTGGACCGTGTTGCTGGCCATCGCGGCGTTCTCCCTGAGCCTGCTGGGAACGTTCCTGGTGCGTTCCGGCGTGCTGACGTCGGTGCATGCCTTCGCCTCGGACCCTGAGCGTGGCGTGTTCATCCTGATGTTCCTGCTGTTCGTCGTCGGCGGTTCGCTGACGTTGTTCGCCCTGCGTGCGCCAGTAGTCAAGAGCCAGGTCGGTTTCAACCTCTGGTCACGGGAAACCCTGTTGCTGGGCAACAACCTGGTGCTGGTGGTGGCCGCGTCGATGATCCTGCTGGGGACGTTGTACCCGCTGGTGCTCGATGCGCTGTCCGGCGCCAAGCTGTCGGTCGGCCCGCCGTATTTCAACGCGTTGTTCATCCCGCTGATGGCAATCCTGATGGTGGTGATGGCCATCGGTGTGCTGGTGCGCTGGAAGGACACGCCGGTCAAGTGGCTGCTGGGCATGTTGACCCCGGTGCTGCTGGGCACGGCCGCCCTGGCCGTGGTGGCCGGCGTGGCCTATGGCGACTTCAATTGGGCGGTGCTGGCGACGTTCGTGCTGGCGGCCTGGGTGTTGCTGGCCGGTGTCCGGGATATCTTCGACAAGACCCGCCACAAAGGCCTGATCAAAGGCCTGCCGACCCTGACCCGCAGTTACTGGGGCATGCAGATCGCCCACCTGGGCATCGCCGTCTGCGCCCTGGGCGTGGTGCTGTCCAGCCAGAACAGTGCCGAGCGCGACCTGCGCCTGGCGCCGGGCGAGTCCATGGACCTGGGCGGTTATCAATTCGTGTTCGAGGGCGCCAAGCATTTCGAGGGGCCGAACTTCACGTCCGACAAAGGCACCGTGCGGGTCATTCGCAACGGTGAGGAAATCACCGTGCTGCATCCGGAAAAACGTCTCTATACCGTGCAGAACTCGGTCATGACCGAGGCTGGGATCGATGCCGGTTTCACCCGCGACCTCTACGTGGCCCTGGGCGAATCCCTGGGCGACGGCGCATGGGCGGTGCGGGTCCACGTCAAGCCGTTCGTGCGCTGGATCTGGTTCGGTGGCTTGCTCACTGGCCTGGGTGGGGTGCTGGCGGCGCTGGATCGGCGCTATCGGGTCAAGGTGAAAACCCGGGTGCGTGAAGCCCTGGGCGTGACGGGAGCCACTGCATGAAACGTTGGTTGATGGTGTTGCCGCTGGCGCTGTTCCTGTTGATGGCGGTGTTTTTGTTCCGGGGGTTGTACCTGAACCCGAGCGAATTGCCCTCGGCAATGATCGGCAAGCCATTCCCGGAGTTTTCCCTGCCCTCGGTGCAAGGTGACAAGACCCTGACCCGCGCCGACCTGCTGGGCAAGCCGGCGCTGGTCAACGTGTGGGGCACCTGGTGCATTTCCTGCCGGGTCGAACACCCGGTACTGAACAAGCTGGCCCAGAACGGCGTGGTGATCTACGGCGTCAATTACAAGGACGTCAATGCCGACGCCTTGAAGTGGCTGGCCGAATTCCACAACCCGTATCAATTGGACATTCGTGATGAAGATGGCTCCCTGGGCCTGAACCTGGGTGTCTATGGCGCACCGGAAACCTTCTTCATCGATGCCAAGGGCGTGATCCGCGACAAGTTCGTCGGCGTGATCGACGAGCAGGTCTGGCGCGAGAAACTGGCCGCCAAGTACCAGGCCCTGGTGGACGAGGCCAAGCCATGAAGCGTTGGTTAGCCGCCGCCATCCTCGGCTTGAGCCTGGTCGGTGTGGCCCAGGCCGCCATCGACACCTACGAATTCGCCAACGATGGCGAGCGCGAGCGGTTTCGCGAACTGACCAAGGAACTGCGCTGCCCCAAGTGCCAGAACCAGGACATCGCCGACTCCAACGCCCCGATTGCCGCCGACCTGCGCAAGGAAATCTTTCGCATGCTCGGCGAGGGCAAGGACAACCAGCAGATCATCGACTTCATGGTCGATCGCTACGGTGAGTTCGTGCGCTACAACCCCGCCCTGTCCTCCAAGACCGCGCTGCTCTGGTTCGGCCCCGCCGGGCTGTTGCTCGGCGGTTTCGTTGTCATCGCGGTGATCGTGCGCCGCCGCCGGGTCCAGCGTACAGCCGCCCCGGACACGCTTTCCGTCGAAGAGCGCCAGCGCCTCGACCAACTGTTGGATAAAACCAAGCATGATTGATTTCTGGCTCGCCGCAGGTCTGCTTCTCCTGATTGCCCTGAGTTTTCTGTTGATCCCTGTGCTGCGTGGTCGTCGCGCTCAACGCGAAGAGGACCGAACTGCGCTCAACGTGGCGCTGTATCAGGAGCGCGTCGCCGAATTGCAGGCTGAACGGGAGGAGGGCGTGCTCAACGCCGCGCAACTGGACACCGGTCGCGCCGAAGCCGCCCGTGAACTGCTCGCCGACACCGAGGGTGCCGACGCACCGCGCGAATCCCGGCTGGGCAAGCCATTGCCGTTGCTCGCCGCCGTGCTGGTGCCGGTGTTGGGCCTGGCGCTGTACCTGCATTTCGGTGCCAGTGACAAGGTCGAGCTGACCCGTGAATTCGCCCAGGCGCCGCAGTCGATGGAAGAGATGACCCTGCGCCTGGAACGCGCGGTGGCGGCGCAGCCGGATAATGCCGAGGGGCTGTACTTCCTCGGGCGTACCTACATGGCTCAGGATCGGCCGGCGGACGCGGCGAAGGTCTTCGAGCGCACCGTGGCCGTCGCCGGTCGTCAACCGGAACTGTTGGGCCAGTGGGCCCAGGCGCAGTACTTCGCCGATGGCAAGAAATGGTCGGATAAAGTCCAGGCCTTGACCGACGAAGCGCTCAAGCTCGACCCGAAGGAGGTTACCAGCCTCGGCCTATTGGGCATCGCCGCGTTTGAAGGCGAGCGTTATCAGGATGCGATCGACTACTGGGGGCGTCTGCTCGCGCAACTGCCGGAAGGCGACAAATCCCGCGAGGCGCTGCAGGGCGGTATTACCCGTGCCACCGAGAAGCTGCAAGCCAGCGGTGGCAACGTCACCCAGGCCCCGGTGGCCAAGACCGGGGCGTTGCTCAAGGTCCGCGTCGATCTGGCCCCGGCACTCAAGGCCAAGGTGCAGCCGGGCGACAGCGTGTTCATCTTCGCCCGTGCCGTTTCCGGCCCACCGGCGCCGTTGGCCGCCAAACGCCTGACGGTGGCCGATCTGCCTGTCACGGTGGAATTGGGCGATGCGGACGCCATGATGCCGCAGTTGAAACTGTCGAACTTCCCCGAAGTCCAACTGATGGCGCGCATCTCCCGGGCCGGTCAGCCGACCGCCGGTGAGTGGATCGGCCGCAGCCAGCCCCTGGCGAGCAGCACCACTGCGCAACAACAATTGACCATCGACAGCCCGGACAAATAACAGGAATTCGCACCATGACCGCCATCGCTCGTATCACCCTGCTCACGCTCGTCATGGGCCTGAGCGCTTGTGCGGTCCAGCGTCCGTCGGAGCCCTCGGCGCCGCTGCCACCGATTCCACCGTCTACCCCAACCACCAAGCCGGCCCCGTCCACGCCGCCAGGCAAGCCGGCCATCCCGAACAAACCGGCCAAGCCGCTGCCGCGCACTTCCGCCAGCTTCGCCCCACCACCGGGTGGCAACAGCCATTGGGACGCCAAGCTGGGGGTCTACGTGCTGGACAACCAGACCAATACGTTCTATCGCCAGCGTACCTATTACCGCTGGAACAACGGCTGGAGCCGTTCCGTCAGCCCGAATGGCCCATGGGAAGACACCACCATCGAAGGCGTGCCGGCGGGTCTTGGACGGCAATTTCACTAAGCACCGGGCTCCTGGAGCCAGGGGCATCTGTGGGAGCAAAGCTTGCTCGCGATGAAGGCGATGCGGTCTTTCAGAAATTGTGGCGTCTGTTTCGCGAGCAAGCTTTGCTCCCACAGATAAATCCCCTCGCCACCCTAGTGTTCGGCTCAACCGCATTACCAGGCCGGGGATTTTTGTGTTTCTGGATATTCTTTGAACGAAATTTTCACTAAATCTTGCGGACAATCCCCCGCGCTCATCTCGCCGTCGGTTATTTAATGGCAATGCCATAGCCGTTCGTGCAACATTTGCGCACTCGCGCAAGCCCCGGGGCCAGGCTTTGGCCAACAGAGGGCGCGCCGTTGTTTCTCTTTTGTCACTCCAATTCCAATAGGGTCCTTAAACGACATGGCAATCCCGGACGCCCTGAGTCAGCAGCGCACCACGCATCGCCTGCTGCAACCGACCGTCAAATCGCACCTGGCCTACACGTTGCTTTGCGCCCTGGTGATGATGGTTATGTTAAGCCTGCTGCGCGTGGCGCTGCTGGTCTATAACCGCGAGATGATTCTCGACACCCCGGCCTCGACCTTCGTTGAAGCGTTCCTCAACGGCCTGCGCTTCGACTTGCGCCTGGTGATCTACCTCTGCATCCCGTTGCTGCTGGCGTTGTTCAGCGCAAGGGCCATGGCTGCCCGTGGTTTTTTTCGTTTCTGGCTGACCGTCACCTCCAGCATCGCGCTGTTCCTCGGCTTGATGGAGATGGACTTCTACCGTGAATTCCACCAGCGCCTCAACGGCCTGGTCTTCCAATATGTGAAGGAAGACCCGAAAACCGTGATGAGCATGCTCTGGTACGGTTTCCCGGTGGTGCGCTACCTGCTGGCCTGGGTTGGCGGTACCCTCATCCTCGCCCTGGCGTTCAAGGGCGCCGACCGCGCCACCCGTCCCCGTGGGCCGTTCAGTGGCGGTACTATCGGCACCCGGCAGATCGCCCCGTGGTATGGGCGTGTCGCGGTGTTCATGGTTTGCCTGCTGGTGGCCGTGGCCGCCGCGCGCGGCACCTTGCGCCAAGGTCCGCCGCTGCGTTGGGGGGATGTCTACACCACCGATTCGAACTTCGCCAACCAGTTGGGACTCAATGGCACGTTGTCGCTGGTGGCGGCGGCCAAGAGCCGGATGTCCGAAGACCGTGACAACATCTGGAAAGCCACCCTCGAGCAGCCGCTGGCGCAGCAGACCGTGCGTGACATGCTGGTGATGTCTGACGACAAACTCGTGGACACCGAGACCGCCGCCGTGCGCCGCGACTACACGCCGCCGGCGGACAAGACCCTGCCGATCAAGAACGTGGTCGTGATCCTCATGGAAAGCATGGCCGGTCACTCGGTGGGCGCCCTGGGCGCGCCGGGCAACATCACGCCTTACATGGACAAATTGTCCAAGGAAGGTCTGCTGTTCGACCGTTTCTTCTCCAATGGCACCCACACCCACCAGGGTATGTTCGCCACCATGGCGTGCTTCCCGAACCTGCCGGGTTTCGAATACCTGATGCAGACGCCGGAGGGCAGCCACAAGCTGTCAGGCTTGCCGCAACTGCTCAGCGCCCGGGACTACGACGACGTGTATGTCTACAACGGCGATTTCGCCTGGGACAACCAGTCGGGGTTCTTCAGCAGCCAGGGCATGACCAACTTCATCGGGCGTAACGACTTCGTGAACCCGGTGTTTTCCGACCCCACCTGGGGCGTGTCCGACCAAGACATGTTCGACCGTGGCCTGATCGAGCTCAAGGCACGGGAAAATGGCAAGCCGTTCTATGCCTTGCTGCAAACCCTGTCCAACCACACGCCTTATGCGTTGCCGACACCGTTGCCGGTCGAGCCGGTCACCGACCGTGGCAGCCTGAACGAACACTTGACGGCCATGCGCTACGCCGACTGGGCGCTGGGCCAGTTCTTCGAGAAAGCCCGCAAGGAGCCTTACTTCAAGGAAACCCTGTTCGTGGTGGTGGGCGACCATGGCTTTGGCAACGAACGCCAGATCACCGAAATGGACCTGGGCCGTTTCAACGTGCCGATGCTGTTGATCGGCCCGGGCGTCCAGGAAAAATTCGGCCAGCGCAGCCACACCGTGGGGACCCAGGTCGACATCGTGCCGACCATCATGGGCCGGCTCGGTGGGCAGGTACGGAACCAGTGCTGGGGCCGTGACCTGTTGAACCTGCCGGAAGGCGACACCGGTTTTGGCGTGATCAAGCCGTCGGGCAGTGAACAGACGACGGCGATCATTCGCGACGACAAGATCCTGGTCCTGCCGAAGGAGAAGGAAATGCCGCCGAAGATGTACCGTTATGAACTGGGCGCCAACCCTCATGCGCAAATCATCCCGGACGCACCGGACACCGCCGAGATGAAACTCAAGCTCGAATCGTTCCTGCAAACCGCGACCAAGAGCCTGTTGGATAACACCGCCGGCGTCGTCGACGGCAAGCCGGACTGATAAACGGCGAGCATAAAAAAGAGGCCTGTAAAGGCCTCTTTTTTTTTGCGCTTACTTAGTGGTTTATATCTTGCCCAGTAATAGCAGGACCAACAGCACCACCAACACTACACCAATGATACCGGACGGACCGTAACCCCAACTTCTGGAGTGCGGGAAGACCGGAAGACCACCGATCAGCAGGAGGATCAGGATGATGATAAGTATTGTGCCCATTTGTAGATTTCCTTATTGGTCAGTTTTGGAGTGTTGTAACTTCCAACTACCAGCACGCATGCGTTAAATCCGGGCGGCTTAATAAGTCCGACCGTAACGTCTGGTAAAAAATTCAAAGTTTTTGTAGCGGCTACGGTTTGCCCTCGCCATTCAGCAATTTGATGGAGCGTGGGTCCGGCAGGCGCCTTCGCTACACTCGGCCTATCTCTCCCGGAACAAGGCTGTTTGCTATGCAAAATCGCATGATGATCACTGGCGCCGGCTCCGGCCTGGGTCGCGAAATCGCGCTGCGTTGGGCCCGCGAAGGCTGGCACCTGGCCTTATCGGATGTCAGCGAACCAGGCCTTGTGGAAACCCTCAAACTCGTGCGCGCGGCGGGTGGCGACGGCTTCACCCAGCGCTGCGATGTGCGCGACTACAGCCAATTGACTGCGTTCGCCCAGGCTTGCGAAGAGAAGCTCGGCGGCATCGATATCATCGTCAACAATGCCGGCGTCGCTTCGGGCGGGTTCTTCAGCGAACTCTCCCTGGAGGATTGGGACTGGCAGATCGCGATCAACCTGATGGGCGTGGTCAAGGGCTGCAAGGCGTTCCTGCCGCTGCTGGAAAAAAGCCGCGGCAAGATCATCAACATTGCTTCCATGGCCGCCCTGATGCAGGGGCCAGCCATGAGCAACTACAACGTGGCCAAGGCCGGTGTGGTGGCGTTGTCGGAAAGCCTGCTGGTTGAACTGACGCAGCAGGAGGTGGGCGTACACGTGGTGTGCCCGTCGTTCTTCCAGACCAATCTGCTGGACTCCTTCCGCGGTCCGACCCCGGCCATGAAAGCCCAGGTTGGCAAATTGCTGGAAAGCTCGCCGATCAGCGCCGCCGACATTGCCGACTACATCTACCAGCAAGTCGCCCAGGGCCAGTTCATGATCCTGCCCCATGAACAGGGACGCATGGCGTGGGCCCTCAAGCAGAAGAACCCACAGTTGCTGTACGACGAAATGACCGTCATGGCCGACAAGATGCGCGCCAAGGCCCGGCAGAACCTGAATTGACCTGGCTGCCCGATGTCCTCAGGATGGCGCCATTCGGCCTTCCTGATGGACATCTGCATGCTCAATTACTTGTGGTTTTTTCTCGCCGCGCTGTTTGAAATCGCCGGTTGCTACGCCTTCTGGATGTGGCTGCGCCAGGGCAAGAGCGCGTGGTGGATCGCCCCGGCGCTGCTCAGCCTGACCTTGTTCGCCCTGTTGTTGACTCGCATCGAAGCGACGTACGCCGGGCGTGCCTACGCCGCCTATGGCGGCATCTATATCATTGCCTCGATTGGCTGGCTGGCCGTGGTGGAGCGGGTCCGGCCACTGGGTTCCGACTGGATTGGCGTGGCACTCTGCGTGTTGGGGGCGAGCGTGATTCTATTCGGCCCACGGCTCTCGGCGTCCTGAAATAACCTACGGTTCGGCAGGGTTTTGCAGGAAGTTTCCTTCAGTCGCAAGAACTTTGCTTGTAGGGCCTTACTGAATTCTCGACGGTGTCTTGAGAACGGAAAGCAGGCCGGGCATGGTCAGGGTCCAGACATTCTTAAGGACAAGAACCATGCTCGTATTAAGCCGCGCTGTGGGTGAGTTGATTTCCATCGGTGACGATATTTCCGTCCGTGTGTTGTCGGTCAGCGGCACCACCGTGCGTTTTGGCGTGGAAGCGCCACGGCACGTCGATGTCCATCGCTCCGAAATCTACGAAAAGATCCAGAGGAAAAAGGCCCACGCCGCCCGCAAGGCGTGTTCAGTCGAATAGGTGCTTGGGCACGTCGTGCTTGAGCATCAGTTGGCACTGTTCGCTTTCGGGGTCGAAGACGATCAACGCCTGGCCTTTGGTCAGCGCTTGCCGGACCCGTAGAACCCGCGTTTCCAGGGGCGTGTCGTCACCGTTGTCGGTGCCGTCGCGGGTCACGAAGTCCTCGATCAGGCGAGTGAGTGTGTCGACTTCGAGTTGGTCGTGGGGGATGAGCATGGGGTACCTCGGCTAGACAATGAGGCGATGCTACGGCCAATGGGCTTTTGCGGCTAGCCTTGGGTTTTGTGGGGCCTGTTCTGGCCTCATCGCGAGCAAGCTCGCTCCCACAGGGGAATGCATCTCAAGTGTGGGAGCGAGCTTGCTCGCGATGGCAATAGCCCAGGCAGTGAATGTTGGATCAGCTATCCGACCGCTGCCCCACCAGGCTATCCACCGACGGCACTCGGGTATCGCTTTCCATCTGTGCATCGTGCTCGATCTGGTGACTGAAGCGGTCCAGCGAGCCTTGGGCCGGTTGTGCGTCGCTGGCGAACACCGGTGGGCTGAGAATGTAGGCGCCGAGCAGGCGGCTGAGGGCGGCCAGGCTGTCGATGTGGGTGCGTTCGTAGCCATGGGTGGCGTCGCAGCCGAAGGCGAGCAGGGCGGTACGAATATCGTGGCCGGCGGTGATGGCCGAATGAGCGTCGCTGAAGTAATAGCGGAACAGGTCCCGGCGTGCCGATATGTCGTTCTCCTTGGCCAGTTTCAGCAAGTGCCGCGACAGGTGATAGTCGTAGGGGCCTCCGGAGTCCTGCATCGCTACGCTGACCGAATGCTCGCTCGAGTGCTGGCCGGGGGCGACGGGGGCGATGTCGATGCCGACGAATTCACTGACGTCCCAGGGCAGCGCGGCCGCGGCGCCGCTACCGGTTTCCTCGGTGATGGTGAACAGTGGGTGACAATCGATCAGCAGTTCTTCACCGCTGTCGACAATCGCCTTGAGCGCCGCCAGCAGCGCCGCGACCCCGGCCTTGTCGTCCAGGTGCCGGGCGCTGATGTGGCCGCTTTCGGTGAATTCCGGCAGGGGATCGAAGGCCACGTAATCGCCGATGCCCACCCCGAGGGTTTCGCAGTCGGCGCGGGTGGCGCAATAGGCGTCCAGGCGCAATTCGATGTGGTCCCAACTGATGGGCATTTCGTCCACGGCGGTGTTGAACGCGTGCCCGGACGCCATCAATGGCAGTACGCTGCCGCGAATCACGCCGGTGTCGGTAAACAGGCTGACCCGGCTGCCTTCGGCAAACCGGCTGGACCAGCAACCTACCGGGGCCAGGGTCAGGCGACCGTTGTCCTTGATGGCCCGCACCGCGGCACCGATGGTATCCAGGTGCGCCGAGACGGCCCGGTCGGGGCTGCTCTTGCGGCCCTTGAGCGTGGCGCGGATCGTGCCGCGACGGGTCATTTCGAACGCGATACCCAGCTCCTCGAGCCGCTCGGCGACGTAGCGCACGATGGTGTCGGTAAAGCCGGTAGGGCTGGGAATGGCGAGCATTTCCAGCAGGACTTTCTGCAGGTATTCGAGATCCGGTTCGGGAATTTTACTGATCATGGAAACTCCTGATGGGTTGAGCGCATCGATGGTTTCGATGAGTGAGTCCGACTGTTGGATGACGGTGCCTGCACTGGCCTTATCGCGAGCAAGCTCGCTCCCATAGAGTTTTTGCAGTGAACACAGAATGTATAAACACCAAAAATTCCATGTGGGAGCGAGCTTGCTCGCGATGAGGACTGTTCAGGCACCACAGTTCTGCTAGGCCACCGTCTGGCTATGAGGAAACAACAAATCCACAAAGCGCTCGGCGGTGGGCTGGGGTTCGTGGTTGGCCAGGCCGGCGCGTTCGTTGGCTTCGATGAACACGTACTCGGGTTGATCGGCCGCCGGCACCAGCAGGTCGAGGCCGACCATGGGAATGTCCAACGCCCGCGCGGCGCGCACCGCCGCATCGACGAGGGTCGGATGCAGGATGGCGGTGACATCCTCCAGCACGCCGCCGGTATGCAGGTTTGCCGTACGCCGGACGAACAGGTGTTCCCCGGCCGGCAGCACGCTGTCGTAGTCGAACCCCGCCGCGTTGAGTGTGCGCAGGGTCTCGGCATCCATCGGGATCTTGCTTTCGCCGCCCGTGGCGGCCTGCCGTCGGCGGCTTTGGGCTTCAATCAACGCGCCGATGGTGTGCCGGCCGTCGCCGATCACCTCCGCCGGACGCCGGATCGCCGCCGCCACCACTTCAAAGCCGATCACCAGGATGCGCAGGTCCAGCCCTTCGTGGAAGCTTTCCAGCAACACCTGGCTATCGAACTGCCGAGCCGTCTCGATGGCGCTCTGCACTTCCTCGATGGTGCGCAGATCCACCGCCACGCCTTGGCCCTGTTCCCCGTCCAGCGGCTTGACCACCACCCGTTCGTGCTCATCGAGGAACGCCAGGTTGTCATCGGCATTGCCCGCCAACTGTTGGGCCGGCAGGTTCAGGCCGGCGCTTTTCAGTACCTTGTGGGTCAGGCTTTTGTTCTGGCACAAGGTCATGCTGATGGCGCTGGTCAGGTCGCTCAGGGATTCGCGGCAGCGCACCCGGCGGCTGCCGTGGACCAGGGTGAACAAGCCGGCCTCGGCATCGTCCACCTGCACTTCGATGCCTCGACGGTGAGCTTCTTCGACAATGATCCGCGCATAAGGATTGAACTGCGCCTCGGGACCTGGGCCGAGGAACAACGGCTGGTTGATGCCGTTCTTGCGCTTGATGGCGAAGGTCGAGAGATGGCGAAAACCGAGTTTGGCGTAGAGGTTTTTCGCCTGGCGATTGTCATGCAGCACCGACAGGTCGAGGTAACTCAAGCCCCGGCTCATGAAATGCTCGATGAGGTGACGCACCAGCACTTCGCCCACACCGGGCCGTGGGCATTGCGGATCGACGGCCAGGCACCAGAGGCTGCTGCCGTTTTCCGGGTCGTTGAAGGCCTTCTGATGATTCAGGCCCATGACGCTGCCGATTACCGTACCGGTGTCGTCGTCTTCGGCCAGCCAGTAGACCGGGCCGCCCTCGTGGCGCGGGGTCAGTCGCAGCGGGTCGATGGGCAACATGCCCCGGGCCTGGTAGAGCTGGTTGATGGCCTGCCAGTCGGTCTCGCTCTGGGCCCGGCGAATTCGGAAACCGCGAAACACCCGGGTGGACTGGCGATAGTCGCTGAACCACAGGCGCAAGGTGTCGGATGGATCGAGGAACAGTTGCGCCGGTTCCAACCCCAGCACTTGCTGGGGCGCGGCCACGTACAAGGCAATGTCGCGTTCACCGGGTTGTTCGTTGAGCAGTTCCCGGGCCAGGCTCGCCGGGTCCGGGAAGGTGTGGCCGATCAGCAGTCGGCCCCAGCCGCAATGCACCGCGATCGGGTCGGCGCCCAATTCGCTGCCGTCTTCGGCCAGGCGTGCCTGCAGGCGTTCGTAAGAAGGCGCCTGGCCGCGCAAGAGGCGTTGGTTGTGAACGGTTGCGTGAGGTTTCATCGATCAGATTCCTTGCTCGCTGAGCCACAGGTTCAGCGCCGCCAGTTGCCACAGTCGCGAACCGCGCAACGGCGTGAGCTGGCCGTTGGGGTCGGTGAGCAGGCGGTCGAGCATGGCCGGGTTGAACAGGCCGCGATCCTGGCTCGGATCCAGCAGCAGCTCGCGGACCCAGGCCAGGGTATGGCCTTCCAGGTGCTTGAGGCCCGGCACCGGGAAATAACCTTTCTTGCGGTCGATCACCTCGCTGGGGATCACCCGTCGGGCGGCTTCCTTGAGCACCTGCTTGCCGCCATCGGGCAACTTGAACTGCGCCGGGACCCGGGCCGAAAGCTCCACCAAGCGGTAGTCCAGGAACGGCGTGCGCGCTTCCAGGCCCCAGGCCATGGTCATGTTGTCGACGCGCTTGACCGGGTCGTCCACCAGCATCACGGTGCTGTCCAGGCGCAGGGCCTTGTCCACCGCGGCATCGGCTCCGGGTTGGGCGAAATGTTCTTTGACGAAGTCACCGGCCGCATCATTGGCCGTCAGCCAGTTGGGTTGCACAGTGGCGGCATATTCTTCGTAGCTGCGGTCGAAGAACGCAGCGCGATAGGCGGCGTACGGATCGCTGGCGCCATCGACCTGCGGGTACCAGTGGTAACCGGCGAACAGCTCGTCGGCACCCTGGCCGCTTTGTACGACTTTGCAATGCTTGGCCACTTCCCGCGACAGCAGGTAGAAGGCGATGCAATCGTGGCTGACCATCGGCTCGCTCATGGCGCGGAACGCGGCGGGCAGTTGCTCGATGATCTCTTTTTCGTCGATGCGCAGTTGGTGGTGGCGGGTGCCGTAGTGCTTGGCGATCAGGTCCGAATATTGGAATTCGTCACCGCGTTCGCCGCCGGCATCCTGGAAACCGATGGAGAACGTGGACAGGTCTTCCACGCCCACTTCTCGCAACAGACCCACCAACATGCTTGAGTCGACGCCCCCGGACAGCAGCACGCCGACATCCACGGCGGCACGCTGGCGAATGGCTACGGCTTCACGGGTGCTGTCGAGCACACGGTCGATCCAGTCTTCCAGGTTCAGGTGCTGTTCGTCGGCCCGAGGGCCGTAGGGCAGGGTCCACCAGGTTTTCTGCTCGGTGGTGCCGTCGGCTTCGATTCGCATCCAGGTAGCGGGCGGCAGTTTTTCAACACCGGCCAGCAAGGTACGGGGCGCCGGAACCACGGCGTGGAAATTCAGATAATGGTTGAGAGCCACCGGGTCGAGCATGGGGTTGATGTCGCCGCCCTTGAGCAACGCCGGCAATGCCGAGGCGAAGCGTAGCCGCTGGCCGGTGCGCGACAGGTACAGCGGCTTGACGCCGAGGCGGTCGCGGGCGATGAACAGCCGCTTGGCATCGCGCTCCCAGATAGCGAACGCGAACATGCCGTTGAGCTTGGGCAGCAGCGCTTCGCCCCAGGCGTGGTAGCCCTTGAGCAGCACTTCGGTGTCGCCACCGGAATAGAAGGTGTAGCCCAGGGCTTCGAGTTCGGTGCGCAGTTCCGGGTAGTTGTAGATCGCGCCGTTGAAGGCCAGGGACAGGCCCAGTTGATTGTCGATCATCGGCTGGGCCGAGCCGTCCGACAGGTCCATGATTTTCAGGCGCCGATGGCCCAGGGCGATCGGCCCCTGGCTATGAAAACCCCACGCATCGGGGCCGCGAGGGGCCAGGTGATGGGTGATCCGCTCTACGGCCGCAAGGTCCGCAGGTTGTTGATCGAAACGTAACTCTCCAGCTAATCCGCACATAAGTCCTTACCGGTTTTTCCGTTGGGGAGGGGTCAAGCAGCACGCGCCAAAAGGGCGGGTACCCTGAAACTGACCGGAGGGATTGCTGTGAGTTTTAGATCGATGCGTTATAAGCCGGCGGGCGGGTGGGTTGGTCTGCCATGGGATTTAAAGATAGGCGAACCTGTGGGAGCTGAGCTTGCTCGCGATGGTGGTGGATCAGCCGGCATCTTAGTAGGCTGACACATCGCCATCGCGAGCAAGCTCAGCTCCCACAGGGTTTGTTGTGAGCCATCCATCGGGGTCAGGCCTTGCCCCGAATCAAGGCCCGCAACGCAAACCGGTTCGGGTGGCAGGCCTCGGCCACGCTGCGGGGCAGTGGCAGGGGTTCGTTGTCCAGCCAGGCGGCGATCAGTTCGCCCGACAGGGGCGCGGTGATCAGGCCTCGGGAACCGTGGCCGCTGTTGATGTACAGGCCCGCGAGCCACGGGCAAGGGGCGTCCGGTACTTGGCGGGCGTCTTTGCCCAGGGCCGCATAGGCGTCGGTAAAGGCCTGGCGGTCGGCCAACGGTCCGACAATCGGCAGGTAATCCGGGCTGGTGCAGCGAAACGCCACGCGGCCTTCGAGGTGCTCCGGGTCCAAGGTAGCGGCGTTCAAGCGCTGCACCAGGTCTTGGGAGATTTCTTCGAGCATGCGCAGGTTGCCGGCGTGCTCGGCGGCGGTGGGGGTCAGGTCGTCGCTGTTGAAGTCGAAACTGGCGCCCAGGGTGTGTTCGCCCTGCCGCGGCGGCGCCACATAACCTTCGGCGCAGACCACCGTCGCCAGGCTCTGGCTGCGGTGGGTTTGCGGCAGACGGGTGATCTGCCCGCGAATGCGCTTGAGCGGCAAGTCGGCAGCCGGTTCGAAGCGTTTGATCTCGGCAGCACTGGCGAGAATCACCACCGGTGCGCTGGCCAGGCAGCGTTCGCTGTCCCACGCCTGCCATTGGCCGTCGACGCGGCGCAGGTGCAGCACGTCATGATGGGGTTGCACATCGATCGCCGGTCCCGAGGCTTGCCAGCGACACAATGCTGGCGGATGCACCCAGCCGCCCTCGGGATAAAACAAGCCTCCACAGGCCAGGCCGATGCCGGATCGGGCCTGGGCTTCGGACTGATCCAGGGTGTGCAGTAAATCCGTTGGGAACGCCTCGGCCAATTGTACCTGACGCTCGGCTTCCTTGCTGTTGAAGGCCAGTTGCAAGACGCCACAGGCATCCCAATCAACGCCGCGTTGCAGTTGCTCCAGCACACGTCGGGTGTAGCCGAAGCCGCTGAGGATCATCTGTGACAATGCGGTGCCGTGGGCCGACAACTTGAGGTACAGCACGCCCTGGGGGTTTCCGGAGGCCTCCTCGGCCAACCCGGCATGCCGCTCCAGCAGTGTCACCTGCCAGCCACGGGCGGCGAGGCTCGCCGCGCTGGCACAACCGGCCAGGCCACCGCCGACCACCAGGGCCCGGCGCTCGCCGGTGGGTGGCACGGGGCGGGCGTACCAGGGTTTTGCCGGGGACGGCGTCGCTGTCTGCTCCGGCCAGCCAAGAAACACGCCCCGCAGGATTTCCCACTTATGGCCGATGCCCGGCGTGCGCTTCATCTTGAAGCCCGCCGCGTTCAGCAGGCGCCGGACCCAGCCGGTGCTGGTGAAAGTACTGAGGGTGGCGCCGGGTGCGGCCAGCCGGGCCAGTTCGGCGAACAGCTCGGCGGTCCACATTTCGGGGTTTCGGGCCGGTGCGAAACCGTCCAGGAACCAGGCGTCGATCTGCCCGTCCAACTGCGGCAACTGCTCCAGGGCATCGCCGATCAACAAGGTCAGCATCACCCGCCCATTGGCCAGGACCAGGCGCTGGAAACCCTGATGGATCGCCACGTATTGCCCAAGCAGTTGCTCGGCCTGGGGGGCGAGCTGCGGCCAGAGGGCCAGGGCCCGACACAGGTCCTGCTGGGTCAATGGGTACTTCTCGACGCTGACGAAATGCAGCCGCGCCCCGGTCGGCGCGCATTGTTCGAACAACTGCCAGGCGCAGAGGAAGTTCAAGCCGGTGCCAAAGCCGGTTTCGCCGATCACCAGGCGCCCGTCGGCGGGCAGCGCGGCAAAGCGCTCGGCCAGGTTGTTCTGCTCGAGGAACACGTAACGGGTTTCTTCCAGCCCGGACTGATCGGAGAAATACACGTCGTCGAATACCCGCGAGCGCGGGCGACCCTGGTCGTCCCAGTCGAGTTGGGCGTGGTGCTGTACAGGCGTCATGGCAGGCTCGGTCGAAACTGAGCGGCCATTCTAGCCGATCGGTATCGGCTTGCTTGACCCATCGCAACACAGCGTTGTTCTTGATGGAATCTGCTGCACAGGGCCGCATCCAATCCGCTAGTCTTGCCCCAATCCCTGGAAGGAGCTGTCCATGTTCGAATCCGCTGAAATCGGTCACGTCATCGATAAAGAAACCTTTGAAGCCGAGGTGCCGGCCCTGCGTGAAGCACTGCTGGAAGCGCAGTTCGAGTTGCAGCAGCAGGGTCGGTTTCCGGTCATCGTGTTGATCAACGGCATCGAAGGCGCGGGCAAGGGCGAGACGGTGAAGTTGCTCAACGAATGGATGGACCCGCGGCTGATCGAAGTGCGCACCTTCGATCAGCAGACCGACGAGGAACTGGCGCGGCCTCCCGCGTGGCGTTATTGGCGGATGCTGCCGGCCAAGGGGCGCATGGGGATTTTCTTCGGCAACTGGTACAGCCAGATGCTGCAAGGCCGGGTCCATGGCGAATTCAAGGATCCACGGCTCGACCAGGCGATCGCCGGTGCCGAGCGCCTGGAAAAAATGCTCTGCGATGAAGGCGCGCTGATTTTCAAGTTCTGGTTCCACCTGTCCAAGAAACAGATGAAGGCCCGGCTCAAGGGGCTCAAGGATGACCCGCTGCACAGTTGGCGCATCAGCCCGCTGGATTGGCAGCAATCCCAGACCTATGACAAGTTCGTCAAATACGGCGAGCGTGTGCTGCGCCGCACCAGTCGTGATTACGCGCCCTGGCATGTGATCGAAGGCATGGACAGCTGTTATCGCAGCCTCACCGTCGGGCGGATCCTGCTCGACGGCTTGCGCCAGGCCCTGGACCGGCCGAAGATCAAGCCGCAAAAGGTCAGCGTGGCGCCGCTGCCCGAGTTGGATGGCCAGATCACGTTGCTCGACAGCCTGGACATGACCCGGCGCCTGGACAAGGCCGACTACGAAGAACAACTGATCACCGAGCAGGCGCGCTTCGCCGGGCTGCTGCGGGACAAACGCATGCGCCAGCATGCCCTGGTGGCGGTGTTCGAAGGCAACGACGCGGCGGGCAAGGGCGGGGCGATCCGGCGGGTCACGGCGGCCCTGGACCCGCGCCAATACAGCATCGTGCCCATTGCCGCACCCACGGAAGAAGAGCGCGCCCACCCCTACATGTGGCGGTTCTGGCGGCATATTCCCGCACGCGGCAAGTTCACCATGTTCGACCGCTCCTGGTACGGCCGGGTGCTGGTGGAGCGGGTCGAAGGGTTTTGCAGCCAGGCCGACTGGCTGCGGGCTTACGGGGAAATCAACGATTTCGAGGAACAGCTCGCCGATGCCGGCGTGGTGGTGGTCAAGTTCTGGCTGGCCATCGATAAGGAAACCCAACTGGAACGTTTCCAGGAGCGCGAGGACATCCCGTTCAAGCGCTTCAAGATCACTGAGGATGACTGGCGCAACCGCGACAAGTGGGATGCCTACCGCGCCGCGGTGTGCGACATGGTCGACCGCACCAGCACCGAGATTGCCCCCTGGACCTTGGTGGAGGCCAACGACAAGCGCTGGGCGCGGGTCAAGGTGTTGCGCACCCTCAACCAGGCGCTGGAGGCGGCTTTCGAGCGCAGTGCGAGACAGGCTCGCAAGAAGAAGCGCTAGGGCGATGGGCGCGCATACGCGAGGTGAATGATTGTCGCGGTCGGTTATCCAGTGGATCTATGCTCGATCCACTCTCAACCGACTACAACAATGAGGTACAGCCATGCGTGAAGTGGTGATCGTCGACAGCGTACGGACCGGCCTGGCCAAGTCCTTTCGTGGCAAGTTCAACATGACCCGTCCGGATGACATGGCGGCCCATTGCGTCAATGCCTTGCTGGCGCGCAACGACATCAACCCGGCCAGTGTCGAGGACTGTATCGTCGGGGCCGGGTCCAATGAAGGTGCCCAGGGCTACAACATCGGGCGCAACGTGGCGGTGCTCTCGCAATTGGGCATCGGCACGGCCGGCATGACCCTCAACCGCTTCTGTTCTTCGGGCCTGCAAGCCATTGCCATCGCCGCCAACCAGATCGCTTCCGGTTGCAGCGACATCATCGTGGCCGGCGGGGTGGAGTCCATCAGCCTGACGATGAAAAGCGTCAACACCGACAACCTGATCAACCCGCTGCTCAAGGAGCAGGTGCCCGGGATTTATTTTCCCATGGGCCAGACCGCCGAGATCGTCGCCCGCCGTTACCAGGTCAGCCGCGAGGAGCAGGACCGTTACGCCTTGCAGAGCCAGCAACGCACCGCCAAGGCCCAGGCGGCGGGGTTGTTCGATGACGAAATCATCCCGATGGCGGTCAAGTACCGGGTCGAGGACAAGAACACGGGTGTCGTTCAGATCCTCGATGGCGTGGTCGATCATGATGACTGCAACCGTCCCGACACCACCTATGAAAGCCTCGCGGGCCTGAAGCCGGTGTTCGCCGAAGACGGCTCGGTGACGGCGGGCAACTCCTCGCAGTTGTCCGACGGGGCCTCGATGACCTTGGTGATGAGCCTGGAAAAGGCCCTGGCCCTGGGGCTCAAGCCCAAGGCGTTTTTCCGTGGCTTTACGGTGGCCGGTTGCGAGCCGGACGAAATGGGCATCGGCCCGGTGTTTTCGGTGCCCAAGCTGCTCAAGGCCAAGGGCTTGCAGATCGCCGATATCGACCTGTGGGAACTCAACGAGGCGTTCGCTTCCCAGTGCCTGTACAGCCGCGACCGGCTGGAAATCGATCCGCAGAAATACAACGTCAACGGCGGCTCGATCTCCATCGGCCATCCGTTCGGCATGACCGGTTCGCGGCAGGTGGGGCATCTGGTGCGTGAGCTGCAACGGCGCAACCTGCGTTACGGCATCGTGACCATGTGCGTGGGCGGCGGGATGGGGGCTACGGGGTTGTTCGAGGCGGTGGGATAACCACGGGCTTGGGGAGGTCGGCGGCTTTTGTGGCCAGGGAGCTTGTGTGGCGAGGGAGCTTGCTCCCGCTCGGCTGCGAAGCAGTCGTTAACCTGTCGATGCGGTTTATTGACGGGGCAGGGGGGCCGCTTCGCGACCCAGCGGGAGCAAGCTCCCTCGCCACAAGAGAGCGGTGCGCTAGCTGGCGACCTGAGTCAGTTGCAGCATTCGCTGTACATACGCCTCCACTTCCCGCAACGCATCCTCGCGACTGGCGAATGGCCCTTCCTGGGTGCCTTCCCGGGTATTGAAGTAAAACTCGCCGTTTATCCGGCAAATCCGGTCACTGGGAAAGACCATCGCAGGGGCGAGGTCCTGGGCGCGTTTGCCGAGCATGGGGGGCTCCAAAGAGGTGGCGGGATCAGGTTGAGTGAAGTTTAGGGGCTGGTGCTGACGGCTGCTTGGCGAGCCGATAGGCGGCCATGTGCCATACCCGTAGCCGGTTCAATTAATCCCCAACTGTTCCTGTGTTGCTGGGCGATAGAGGCCTAGAATGGGCGTTCTTTGTCTTGGGCTTCGAGGGTTGCATGCACATATCGTCCGGTCGCTGGGTCTACGGCTTGTTCCTTGCCCTGTTGACCGCCCTGCTCTGGGGAATCCTGCCGATCAAGCTCAAGCAAGTGCTGCAAGTGATGGACCCGGTCACCGTGACCTGGTTTCGCTTGCTGGTGTCCGGCGGTTTGCTGTTCATCTATTTGGCGGCCACCCGGCGCCTGCCCAGTCGCAAGGTGCTCGGCCCTCGTGGCGGCTGGCTGGTGGCGATGGCGGTGCTCGGGCTGGTGGGCAACTACGTGTTGTACCTGATGGGCCTGAATCGCTTGAGCCCCGGCACCGCGCAACTGGTGGTGCAGATGGGGCCGATCATGTTGCTGGTCGCCAGCCTGTTCGTGTTCAAGGAGCGGTTCAGCGTGGGGCAGGGCATCGGCCTGCTGGTGTTGCTGATCGGTTTCACGCTGTTTTTCAACCAGCGCCTGGGCGAGTTGCTGACGTCCCTGAGCGACTACACCGCCGGGGTGCTGATGGTGTTGCTGGCGTCGACGGTCTGGACGTTCTATGCCCTGGGCCAGAAGCAATTGTTGACGGTGTGGAACTCGTTGCAGGTGATGATGGTGATCTACCTGTTCTGCGCGCTGCTGCTCACACCCTGGGTGCATCCGTTGGAGGCGCTGCAATTGAGCCCGCTGCAAGGCTGGTTGTTGCTCGCTTGCTGCCTCAACACCCTGATTGCCTATGGCGCGTTCGCCGAAGCCCTGGCCCATTGGGAAGCGTCGCGGGTCAGCGCGACCCTGGCGATCACGCCGCTGGTGACCTTCGCCGTGGTGGCAATGGCGGCCTGGTGGTGGCCTGATTATGTCCATGCCGAGCAGATCAACCTGCTGGGCTATGGCGGAGCGGTGCTGGTGGTCCTGGGGTCGGCGCTGGTCGCCCTGGGGCCCTCGCTGATCGCCGGCCTCAGGGCCCGACGCGAGCGTTTGGCTGTCGGGCGTTAGCCCCCTGTGGGAGCGAGCCTGCTCGCGATAGCGGCTCACGAGTCAACAGTGATGCCGAGCCTGCCGGGCTCATCGCGAGCAAGCTCGCTCCCACAGTGGATCTTCAGTGGATGTAATGTCGCGGTCCACGTTGCCCTGTGGGAGCGAGCTTGCTCGCGATAGCGCACTATCGATCAAGGCAAAACTCAGCCCTGGCTACCCGCTTCCAGCATATTCTCCGGCCTCACCCAGGCATCGAACTCTTCATCGGTGAGATACCCCAGCTGCAACGCCGCTTCGCGCAAGGTCAGCCCTTCACCGTAGGCTTTCTTGGCGATTTCCGCTGACTTGTCGTAGCCGATGTGCGGGTTCAGCGCGGTCACCAGCATCAACCCACGTTCCAGGTGCGCGGCCATCTGCTCGGCGTCCGGTTCGAGCCCGGCGATGCAGTGCTGCTGGAAGTTGCTGCAGCCATCGGCCAACAGGCGAATCGATTGCAGCAGGTTGTGGATGATCACCGGTTTGAACACGTTCAACTGCAAATGCCCCTGGCTGGCGGCAAAACCGATGGTCACGTCGTTGCCCATGACCTGGCAGGCCAGCATCGACAAGGCTTCGCACTGGGTCGGGTTGACCTTGCCGGGCATGATGGAACTGCCCGGTTCGTTGGCCGGCAATTTCACCTCGGCGAACCCGGCCCGTGGTCCGGAGCCCAGCAGGCGCAGGTCGTTGGCGATTTTCATCAGGGTCACGGCGAGGGTTTTCAGCGCGCCGGACAACGAGGTCAGGGGTTCATGGCCGGCCAACGCGGCAAACTTGTTGGGTGCGGTGACGAACGGCAGGCCCGACAGCGCCGCCAGTTCTGCGGCAATCGCTTCGCCGAACCCATGGGGTGAATTGAGCCCGGTGCCCACTGCCGTGCCGCCCTGGGCCAGTTCGCAGACCGCCGGTAGCGCAGCGCGGATCGCCCGTTCGGCGTAATCGAGCTGGGCAATGAACGCCGACAGTTCCTGGCCAAAGGTGATCGGCGTGGCATCCATCATGTGGGTACGGCCGGTCTTGACCAACTTCATGTGGCGCGCGGCCAGTTCCGCGAGACCGCCGGACAGCTCGCCGATGGCCGGCAACAATTGCTGATGGACGGCCTGGGCGGCGGCGATGTGCATGGCGGTGGGGAAGCAGTCGTTGGAACTCTGCGAACGGTTGACGTGGTCGTTGGGGTGCACCGGGCTCTTGCCGCCGCGGGGGTTGCCGGCCAGTTCGTTGGCGCGTCCGGCGATCACTTCGTTGACGTTCATGTTGCTCTGGGTCCCGCTGCCGGTCTGCCAGACCACCAGCGGGAATTGGTCGTCATGCTGGCCGTCCAGCACTTCGTCGGCGGCCTGTTCGATCAGGCGGGCGATGTCGGCGGGCAGGTCGCCATTGCGATCATTGACCCGCGCGGCGGCCTTCTTGATCAGCGCCAGGGCGTGCAACACCGACAGCGGCATGCGTTCGTTGCCAATGGCGAAGTTGATCATGGAACGCTGCGTCTGCGCGCCCCAGTAGGCGTCGTCCGGGACTTCAACCTGGCCAAGGCTGTCGGTTTCGATACGGCTCATCGGGTCAAACTCCTTAAAGGCTGAATGCGCAGTTTAGGCCCAGATGGGCCGCTCCGGTTCCCTCAATCATCCCTCAATCCAGCAACGGTGGCTTGGGCCCGTCAATCGGACCCGACAACCGTCGGGGTTGAGCCCCGGCGTTTTTTAGGCGCAGAATGGTCGCCCTTGGGGTTTTACCTCGCCTGTAATGAAAGGAAACTCGATGACCCGTCTTCGTGCCATCTGTACCGCAGTTGCTCTGGTGTGTGCCAGCGGCCCTGTTTTCGCCGATACCGCCAGCCACAACGCCAGCGCCGAAGCGTTCCTGACCCTGGCGCACGCTGACAAACTGGGCACTCCGGTGTACATGCAAGTGCAGCAGATGTTTGCCCAGCGCTTTGAACAGACCAAGGCCCCTGAGTCGAAAAAAGCCACCCTGGAAACCTACCAGGCCAAGGCCAATGCCGCGCTGGACCAAGCCATCGGCTGGAACAAGCTCAAGCCGGACATGGTCAAGCTCTACACCAGCAACTTCAACGAATCGGAGCTCAAGGACCTGGTCGCTTTCTACCAGTCGCCATTGGGCAAGAAAGTCCTGGAAAAAATGCCACAGTTGACCCAGCAATCGGCCCAACTGACCCAGGCCAAGCTTGAGAGCGCAGTGCCGGTGGTCAACAAGCTGCTGGCCGACATGACGGCCGAGCTCGAGCCAAAAGCCGCTCCAGCCAAGAAAAAGCCGTAAGCGGAGCCCGGTATGAGCATGCAACAACGCATCGAATCAACGCTTGGGCTGTTGCAGCCCGAGCATTTGCAAGTGCTGGATGAAAGCCACATGCACAGCCGTGGCCTGCAGACCCACTTCAAGGCGGTGGTGGTCAGCCAGCAGTTCGAAGGGCTCAATCGTGTCAAGCGTCACCAGAAGGTCTATGGCACGCTGGGCGAGCTGATGGGCGAATTCCATGCGTTGGCGCTGCACACCTACACACCCGAGGAGTGGGCCCGGATCGACGCCGCCCCGGCTTCGCCCACCTGTGCCGGTGGCAGCAAGCACTGAAAGTGGTTGTTTGTCGCGCGGATGCTTGTTGTGGCGAGGGAGCTTGCTCCCGCTGGACCGCGAAGCGGTCCCCTGGAAACTGATACAGACGACGGCTTCGCCGCCGAGCGGGAGCAAGCTCCCTCGCCACAATTGGTCCAGCTCCCAGGCGCGTGCAGCTCCTAAAGCCACCGTGTCTTTGCTAGAATCCGCAACGCGCCGCTTACCCGGCGCGTTTTTTTTCGCATCCGGTTCACCCTTTACGAGGGTAGCCACCTGGAGAAACACCCATGACACAACCCATTGTCGTGGCGGCACTGTATAAGTTCGTCACCCTGGAAGATTACGTCGAGCTGCGTGAGCCCTTGCTCAAGGCCATGCTCGACAACGGCATCAAAGGCACGTTGCTGATCGCCGAGGAAGGCATCAACGGCACGGTCTCCGGCACCCGCGAAGGCATCGACGGGCTGCTGGCCTGGCTCAAGAACGATCCGCGCATGATCGACATCGACCATAAAGAGTCGTATTGCGATGAGCAGCCGTTCTACCGCACCAAGGTCAAGCTCAAGAAAGAAATCGTCACCCTTGGCGTCGAAGGCGTGGATCCGAACAAGCAAGTCGGCACCTACGTCGAACCGCAGGACTGGAACGCGCTGATCAGCGACCCGGAAGTGCTGCTGATCGACACCCGCAACGATTATGAAGTGTCCATCGGTACCTTCGAAGGCGCCATCGACCCCAAGACCACCAGCTTTCGCGAGTTCCCCGAGTACATCAAGGCCCACTTCGACCCGGCCAGGCACAAGAAAGTCGCGATGTTCTGCACCGGTGGTATTCGCTGTGAAAAAGCCTCCAGCTACATGCTCGGCCAGGGGTTCGGCGAGGTCTATCACCTCAAGGGCGGCATCCTGAAATACCTCGAAGAGGTCCCTCAGGAAGAAACCAAGTGGCGTGGCGACTGCTTCGTGTTCGATAACCGCGTGACCGTTCGCCACGACCTCAGCGAAGGGGACTACGATCAATGTCACGCTTGTCGTACTCCGGTGAGCGTAGAAGACCGCGCTTCGGAGCACTATGTGCCTGGCATCAGTTGCCCGCATTGCTGGGATAAGCTGAGCGAGAAAACCCGTCGCAGCGCCATCGACCGGCAGAAACAGATCGAGTTGGCCAAGGCGCGCAACATGCCGCACCCGATCGGCTACAACTACAAGCAAACATCTTCCGAGGCTTGAGCCATGACGTCACGCCTGCTCTATGTGATGGACCCGATGTGTTCCTGGTGCTGGGGCTTTGCGCCAGTGGCCGAGGCGTTGGTCGAGCAGGCGCACGCCGCGGGTGTGGAGTTGCACCTGGTGGTGGGCGGTTTGCGCACCGGCAGCGGTTCGGCGCTGGAGCCGACCACCCGGCGCTACATTCTCGAGCACTGGCAGGCCGTGACCCAGGCCACCGGCCAGCCCTTCAAGCTTGAAGGCGCGTTGCCGGATGGTTTCGTCTACGACACCGAACCCGCCTGCCGGGCATTGGTAACGGCCCGCAGCCTGGCCCCGGACCTGGCCTGGACGCTGGTGAAACTGATCCAACAGGCCTTTTATGTACAAGGCCGTGACGTCACCCACGCCAGCGTCCTGGTGGAGCTGGCCGAGCAGGCCGGGCTGCCACGCATCGAATTCGCCGCGGCTTTCGACCGCGCCGACCAACATGCGGCCACCGCAGCGGATTTCACCTGGGTCCAGGATTTGGGTATTGCCGGGTTCCCCACGCTGCTGGCCGAGCGTGACGGCCAGTTGGCCTTGCTGACCAACGGTTACCAGCCCCTGAGCCAGTTGTCGCCCTTGCTTGGCCGCTGGCTGGAGCGCGCGACCTGTGCCTGAGCGACCGTCAGCCCCATCGACCTCGCAGCGCATCGACCGGTTGAGCTGGGCGGAGATCCGTCGCCTGGCCCTCAAACATAAAAAAGCCCTGTGGATCGCCAACGGCGTGGCCGTGCTGGCGACGCTGTGCAGCGTGCCGATTCCGTTGCTGTTGCCGCTGCTGGTGGACGAGGTCCTGCTGGGCCACGGCGATGCGGCCTTGAAGGTCATGAACCATGCCTTGCCCACGGCGTGGCAGAGCGCAGCCGGCTATATCGGGCTGATGTTGCTGGCGACCCTGACCCTGCGCTGTGGCGCCTTACTGTTCAACGTGGTGCAGGCGCGCTTGTTCGCCAGGCTGGCCAAGGACATTGTCTATCGCATTCGCATCCGCTTGATCGAACGTCTCAAGCGAATCTCCCTGGGCGAGTACGAAAGCCTGGGCAGCGGCACCGTGGCGGCCCACCTGGTCACCGACCTGGACACCCTCGACAAATTCATCGGCGAGACCCTCAGCCGTTTCCTGGTGGCGATGCTGACCCTGGTGGGCACCGCCGGGATCCTGGTGTGGATGCACTGGGAACTGGCGCTGCTGATCCTGCTGTTCAACCCGCTGGTGATCTACGCCACGGTGCAACTGGGCAAGCGGGTCAAGCACCTCAAGAAACTGGAGAACGACAGCACCTCGCGCTTCACCCAGGCCTTGACCGAAACCCTGGATGCCATCCAGGAAGTGCGCGCCGGCAACCGCCAGGGTTATTTTCTTGGCCGATTGGGGATGCGTGCCAAGGAGGTCCGCGATTACGCCGTGAATTCACAGTGGAAAACCGACGCCTCGAACCGCGCCAGTGGTTTGCTGTTCCAGTTCGGCATCGATATTTTCCGCGCGGCGGCCATGCTCACCGTGGTGTTTTCCGACCTGTCCATCGGTCAGATGCTGGCGGTGTTCAGCTACCTCTGGTTCATGATCGGTCCGGTCGAGCAGCTGTTGAACTTGCAGTACGCCTATTACGCGGCCGGCGGCGCCTTGAACCGGATCAACGAACTGCTGGCCCGGGCTGACGAGCCCCAGTACACGGGGGGCGTCGATCCGTTCAAGGGCCGTGACACCGTGGGCATCGAAATCCAGGGGTTGAGTTTCGGTTACGGCGAGGAGCTGGTGCTCGACCAGTTGAACCTGTCCATTTCCCCGGGCGAGAAAGTCGCCATCGTCGGGGCCAGTGGCGGCGGCAAGAGCACCTTGGTGCAGTTGCTGCTGGGGCTGTACACGCCACAGTCGGGCAGTATTCGTTTCGGCGGCGCCACGCAGCAGGAGATCGGCCTGGAAACCATTCGGGAGAATGTTGCAGTGGTGTTGCAACATCCGGCGCTGTTCAACGACACGGTACGGGCCAACCTGGCCATGGGCCGTGAGTGCAGCGACGACGATTGCTGGCGGGCATTGGAAATCGCCCAGCTCGACGCCACGGTACGGGCGCTGCCCCAGGGCCTGGAAAGCGTTGTAGGGCGTTCCGGGGTTCGGCTGTCGGGCGGACAGCGCCAACGGCTGGCCATCGCCCGCATGGTACTGGCCGACCCACGGGTGGTGATTCTCGACGAAGCCACCTCGGCATTGGACGCAGCCACCGAGTACAACCTTCACCAGGCACTGGCGCGTTTTTTGAGCGCACGCACCACGTTGATCATCGCCCACCGGCTTTCGGCGGTGAAGCAGGCCGATCGGGTATTGGTGTTCGACGGTGGGCAAGTCGCCGAAGACGGCGACCATTTGCAGTTGATTGCCGACGGGGGCCTCTACGCTCGACTCTACGGTCATTTGCAACAGATACAACAGCCTTGAGTTTCCCGCCGTTTTCTGTGCTTAGTATCGGAAAAAACAGGCAAACCCGCCGATTCTTCCAAATTCCACGCAAAGATCTCTTCATCCATTCATTCTATGGGTCGAAAACTAGCCTAGGCTGTTGAGTCAGGAGCGGAATTCTGGCGGGTGTTCGTCCGGCAGTACCTGTGCAAGGGACCTCATGAAGCAAAAGCAGACTCTCGGAACACCACGGCTGCTGGGCATCGTCTGGCCCTTTATTGCCGTTGTGCTATTTCAGGCATTGCTTGGCGGCGTCAGCCTTTACGTGCTTTCCGCAGTCCGCGGCTATGTAGCGGGGGAGAGTCTCTGGTCCAAGGGCCAGAAAGACGCGATCTATTACCTCAACCTCTACGCCGACAGCCGTGACGAGGCGATTTTTCGCAAATACCAGCAAGCCATCGCCGTACCCGAGGGTGGCCATGAGCTGCGGGTAGCGCTGGACCGCCAACCGCCGAACCTGGAAGCGGCGCGGGCCGGCATCCTCAAGGGCGGCAATCATCCGGACGATGTGGCCAGCGTGATCTGGCTTTATCTGAATTTCCGTCACTTCAGTTACCTGGAAGAAGCCATCGATCTCTGGACGGTGGGTGATGGCTACCTGACCGAACTGGATAACGTCGCCCGGCAGATGCACAGCAGTATTGTCGCGGGCCAGGCGTCAGAGGTGGATATTCGCGGCTGGAAGGCCCAGATCTTTGCGATCAACGATTCCGTCACCCCGGCTGCCAAGGCGTTCAGCGACGCCTTGGGCGAGGGGTCGCGTTTCATCCTGCGGCTCTTGCTGGTGACCAATTTCGCCACCGCCCTGGGGTTGATCGTCCTGGCGTTGTTGCGTACCCATAAACTGCTGGCCCAGCGGCAGGTGTTCGCCAATGCGCTGCAGATGGAGAAAGAGCGGGCACAGATCACCCTGCAATCCATCGGTGATGGGGTGATCACCACCGACGTGGAGGGGGGCATCGCCTACATGAACCCCGCCGCCGAAGCGATGACCCATTGGAAGGCCGAGCACGCCACGGGCTTGCCCCTGGCGGCGCTGTTCAATTTGCTCGATGACAATGCCCAGACCGAAGGGCTGACCCTGATCGAGCACATCCTCAGCGGTCGGCTCAGCGGCGCCAGTGAACATTCGAAACTGATCCAGCGCCTGGATGGCAGCACCGTGTCGGTCACCCTGGTGGGCGCGCCGATCCGCCATGCGGGCAAGGTCAGTGGCGCCGTGCTGGTGCTGCATGACATGACCCAGGAGCGGCAATACATCGCCAACCTGTCATGGCAGGCCACCCATGACGCCCTGACTGGCCTGGCCAACCGCCGGGAGTTCGAGTATCGCCTCGAGCAGGCCTTGCACAACCTCACTCGCCAGATCGGGCGCCATGCCTTGATGTTTCTCGACCTGGATCAGTTCAAGCTGGTCAACGACACCTGCGGTCATGCGGCGGGTGACGAATTGTTGCGGCATATCTGCGCCTTGCTGCAGTCGGGGTTGCGGGAAAATGACACCCTGGCCCGATTGGGTGGCGATGAGTTCGGGATCCTGCTGGAGAACTGTTCGCCGGAGGCGGCGGAAAAAATCGCCGAAGGGCTGCGCCAGACCGTGCAGAACCTGCACTTTGTCTGGAAGGGCCGGCCGTTCGTGACCACCGTGAGCATCGGCCTGGTGCATATCGCCCAGACCCCGACGACCCTGGAGGCTTCCCTGCGGGCCGCCGACATGGCCTGTTACATGGCCAAGGAAAAGGGGCGCAACCGGGTCCAGGTCTATCATGCCGACGACTCGGAGTTGTCCCTGCGCTTTGGCGAGATGGCCTGGGTCCAGCGCTTGCACATGGCCCTGGAGGAAAACCGCTTTTGCTTGTATGCCCAGGAAATCGCCGCGCTGGGGCCGGGCGATCATGGTGGCGGGCACATTGAAATCCTGTTGCGCCTGCATGACGAAGCCGGGCGGATGATCCTGCCGGACAGCTTCATTCCCGCGGCGGAACGCTACGGGCTGATGACGTCCCTGGACCGTTGGGTGGTGGAGAATGTCTTCAAGATTATCCGCCAGTGCCTGAATGAATCGCGGCAGGGGCCCATGGCGATGTGTGCGATTAATCTGTCAGGCACAACTATCGGAGATCAGGCGTTCCTCGACTTCCTGCGTAAACAGTTCGTGGCCTACTCGATTCCGCCGGAAATGATTTGTTTTGAAATTACAGAGACCAGCGCTATTTCGAATTTGGGCAGTGCGATCCGCTTTATCAATGAACTCAAGAGCTTGGGCTGCTATTTCTCTCTGGATGACTTTTGCGCCGGAATGTCTTCATTCGCTTACCTGAAACATTTACCTGTAGACTTCTTGAAGATCGACGGGAGTTTCGTAAAGGATATGCTGGACGACCCGATTAACCGTGCAATGGTCGAAGTGATCAATCACATCGGTCACGTCATGGGTAAGCGCACGATTGCCGAGTTCGTTGAAACCGCCCAGATCGAGCAGGCATTGCTGGAGATAGGGGTGGACTTCGCTCAGGGGTATGTGATCGAACGCCCGCAATTGTTTACCTGCGACACGTTGCAATGTCGGCCGGCCCGGCCCCAGCCGCTGTTATTCAAGGCCCCCGGCACGTTCCGCTGAACCTCTTGTTGATCCGAGAAAATCACAATCAAAAGGAGCCCGACAGTGATCGACACATTCAACCGAACAGGCCCGCTCATGGACGCCACAAGCTATCCGAAATGGGCACAGCAGCTCATTACCGATTGCAGCGAGAGCAAGCGCCGGGTTGTCGAACACGAACTGTATCAGCGCATGCGCGACAACAAGCTCAGCGCCAAGACCATGCGCCACTACCTCATTGGTGGTTGGCCGGTCGTCGAACAGTTCGCTTTATACATGGCACAGAACCTCACCAAGACCCGCTTTGCCCGCCACCCCGGCGAGGACATGGCGCGTCGCTGGCTGATGCGCAACATTCGTGTCGAACTCAACCATGCCGACTACTGGGTCAACTGGAGCGCCGCCCATGGCGTGACCCTGGAAGACCTGCAAGCCCAGCAGGTACCGCCTGAGCTGCACGCCTTGAGCCACTGGTGCTGGCACACCAGTTCCTCGGACTCGTTGATCGTGGCCATCGCCGCGACCAACTACGCCATCGAGGGCGCCACGGGAGAGTGGTCGGCGCTGGTGTGTTCCAACGGTGTCTACGCGGCCGCCTTCGCCGAGGAAGACCGCAAGCGGGCCATGAAGTGGCTGAAGATGCATGCCCAGTACGACGATGCCCATCCTTGGGAAGCCCTGGAAATCATCTGTACGCTGGCGGGGATGAACCCGAGCAAGGCGCTGCAAACAGAGCTGCGCCAGGCCGTGTGCAAGAGCTATGACTACATGTACCTGTTCCTGGAACGTTGCATGCAGCTGGAACAGGCGGAGCCTGCCAGCAGGGCGTCAGCCACCCGTGAGCGTCTGGCGCTGGCCGGGAGCTGATTACTACCGCTACAGATAGCCACAACCTGTGGGAGCGAGCCTGCTCGCGAAGAGGTCTGACAGTCGACGGGGAGGTTGACTGCCAGGCCGCTATCGCGAGCAAGCCCGCTCCCACAGTTGTTTTGGATGAGTGCTGGCTTCAGGTTCACCCCAAATCCCTGTGGGAGCGAGCTTGCTCGCGATAGCGGTGGGTCAGTTCGCGCAGATGTTGGATGTGCTGCCGTCATCGCGAGCAAGCTCGCTCCCACACAAGCTCGCCCCCACACAAGCTCGCCCCCACAGTGGTTTTCAGCCGGCCATCGCCAGCCGATTGCGGCCTTCGCGCTTGGCTACGTACAGCGCGCTGTCGGCCCTGCGCAGCAGGCTTTCCGAGGATTCCCCCGGTAGCAGGGTGGCGCACCCCAGGCTGACCGTCAGCTCGATCCTTGTGCCTGTGGCGAAGTAATCCTGGGCCTGGGCGGCATAACGCAGTCGTTCACCGACCATGGCGGCGGCATCCCGGCTGGTATTGGCCAGCAGGATCAGAAATTCTTCACCACCGAACCTGAACACCATGTCCACATTGCGCAGTTGGCCCTTGATCGACTCGGCCACGGCCTTGAGCACTTCGTCGCCAACACCGTGACCATGGCTGTCGTTGATGCGCTTGAAATGATCGATATCGAGCATCAGCACCGACAAGGGTTGCGAATGACGCTTGGCCATGTCGATTTCCCGCATCAGGGTCTGGTCCATGGCGATGCGGTTGCCGGTGCCGGTCAGCGGATCGCGCAGGGCGCTTTGGGTCGCGGCGCGGTAGAGCAGCGCGTTGCGCAGTGGATAGAGCAGCGTCGACATGATGGATTCGAGATCGCTCTGTTCCGCCTCGGAGAAACGTTGGTTACGGCGGAATACCAGTTCACCCAGGTGTTCGCCTTCATGGCTGAGGTTGTAGCTGAGGGTGTGATGCCCGCGTTGCCCGAACTCCAGGCGCAGGTCACTGGCTTTGTGCTGATAGGCCAACGCATCCAGGGGCACCAGTCGCTGAATTTCCCGGAAAAACAGGCCCAGGATGCGCTGTGGCTCCAGGCTGGTCTGTAGTTGCTGGCTCAGTTGCTGGCGCAATTGCGACAGACTGACGGAGCGTGCAGGGAGCGGCGCTGGCTGAGTCAGGCCCAAACGCTGCAATTTGGCGCTGTCGAAGTCGAACGCGTTGATCTGGTTGGGCGTTTTCATATGGCGTTAGCCCCTAAGCTAAATCTGTCCCGACAGGTTGGGTGTGGCGGCTTTGGGCTGCACGTCGTACTGGTCCTTCAGTCCCGTAGGACACCTGATTTGAGTCTAGTCCGCTTCCATGGCAGGCATAAGTCTCGTCTCAACGTCCATTACCTGCCGAACATGGCATGTTTGAAGAGGTTAGAGCGAAAGTCGTGCCATTCGGTTCACTTGCGTAAAAACCGATTAGAAATCAATGAATTGATAGCGAGTCGCGAATGCAGGGGCGACGTGGCCTTGGCGGTTCGCCTGGTTTGGCGTCGACGGGGGCCGGCATCGCGACGGTAAATCGTCGCGATGCCGGCTTCATTATTGTGCGTTGAACGCCTGACCGTTGACGCCGGTGCTGTCCGGGCCCATGAGGTACAGGTAGACCGGCATGATCGCTTCGGGCGTCGGATTGTTGAGCGGGTTTTCTCCCGGGTAGGCCTGGGCGCGCATGCTGGTGCGGGTGGCGCCGGGGTTGATGCTGTTGGCGCGCACGGCGGCGACGGTATCGACTTCGTCGGCCAGGGTCTGCATCAGCCCCTCGGTGGCGAACTTGGACACGCCATAGGCGCCCCAGTAGGCCCGGCCCTTGCGGCCGACGCTGCTGGAGGTGAACACCACGGACGCATCCTTGGAGAGCTTGAGCAGCGGCAGCAAGGTGCTGGTGAGCATGAACATCGCGTTGACGTTGACGTGCATCACCCGCATGAAGTTCTCACCGGACAACTGTTCCAGTGGCGTACGTGGGCCGATGATCGAGGCGTTGTGCAGCAAGCCGTCCAGATGACCGAACTCGGTTTCGATCATCGCCGCCAGTTCATCGTACTGATGAGGCAGTGCGGTTTCGAGGTTGAACGGGATCACCGCTGGCTGCGGATGACCGGCCGCTTCGATTTCATCGTAGACCTGGGTCAGGTTGGCTTCGGTCTTGCCCAGCAGCAGTACGGTGGCACCGTGGGCGGCGTAGGTTTTCGCCGCAGCGGCACCGATCCCGCGACCGGCGCCGGTGACCAGGATCACCCGGCCATTGAGCAGGTCGGGACGGGCGGAATAATCAAACATAAAAAACCTCAACAATTAGAGCGGCACAGTACCGGTGACGAGGAAGCTTTTGTGGCAAAGAGGCTTTTGTGGCGAGGGAGCTTGCTCCCGCTCGGCGGCGCAGCCGTCGTCCAGGGGACCGCTTCGCGCTCCAGCGGGAGCAAGCTCCCTCGCCACAAGGGCGGTAGCATCGATTCCGTCAGTTCAGCAACTGCACAACGCGTTATCCAACACTTCACGTAGCGCCGAAGGGTGGTCGATCACCACATCCGCGCCCCAGTGCCTGGGGTTGTCGTCCGGGTGGATGTAGCCGTAGGTCACCGCGCAGGTCTTGGTGCCGGCGCTGCGGCCGGACTCGATGTCCCGCAGGTCATCGCCCACGAACAGCACGCTGGCCGGGTCCAGGTCGAGCATCTTGCAGGCCAGGGTCAGCGGTTCCGGGTCCGGCTTGCTGTTTTTCACGTGGTCAGGGCAGATCAGCACTTTCGAACGCTCGGCCAGGCCCAGTTGCTGCATGATCGGTTCGGCGAAACGCACGGGCTTGTTGGTGACCACGCCCCAGATCAGGTTGGCCGCTTCGATATCGGCCAGCACTTCGGCCATGCCGTCGAACAAGTGGCTGTGGACCGCACAACCCTTGAGGTAGCGGTCGAGGAACTCCTGGCGCAATTCCTCGAACCCTGGTGATTCCGGGTCCATGGAGAAGGTCACCGCGACCATCGCCCGGGCGCCGCCGGAAATCTCGTCGCGAATGTGTTGGGTGTTCATCGGTGGCAAGCCACGGTCGGCGCGCATGGCCTGGCAAATGGCGATGAAATCCGGCGCGGTGTCGAGCAGCGTGCCGTCCATGTCGAAGAGAACCGCTTTGAGACGCATCGTCTTACTCCTCGCGCAGGGTCTGGATCATGTAGTTGACGTCAACGTCGGCGGCCAGCTTGTAGTGCTTGGTCAATGGGTTGTAGGTCAGGCCGATGATGTCCTTGACGGTCAGCCCGGCCGCACGGCTCCAGGCGCCCAGCTCGGAAGGGCGGATGAATTTCTTGAAGTCGTGGGTGCCGCGTGGCAGCAGCTTCATGATGTATTCGGCGCCGATGATGGCGAACAGGTACGCCTTCGGGTTGCGGTTGATGGTGGAGAAGAACACCTGGCCGCCCGGCTTGACCATGCTAAAGCAAGCGCGGATGACCGAGGACGGGTCCGGCACGTGTTCGAGCATTTCCAGGCAGGTGACCACGTCGAATTGGCCGGGCATTTCTTCGGCCAGGGCTTCGGCGGTGATCTGCCGGTATTCCACGCTGACGCCGGACTCCAATTGATGCAGTTGCGCCACCGCCAGCGGCGCTTCGCCCATGTCGATGCCCATCACCGTCGCCCCGCGCTGGGCCATGGCCTCACTGAGGATGCCGCCACCGCAACCGACGTCGAGGACCTTCTTGCCGGCCAGGTTGACCCGTTCGTCAATCCAGTTGACCCGCAGCGGGTTGATGTCGTGCAGCGGTTTGAATTCGCTTTCACGGTCCCACCAGCGATGGGCCAGGGCTTCGAACTTGGCGATTTCGGCGTGGTCGACGTTGCTCATGTGCAGATCCTCGAAAAGCTTGAAAAATCAGATGCCCCGAGCCGTGGCTCCAGGGGCGTGGTCATTCGTTGTGGCCGCTGATGCGCCGACCCCAGGCCTGGGCCGTGGCGATCAGTGTCGGTTCGTCCATGCGGGTCAGCCGGCCATCCTCCAGTAACGGCTTGCCGCCTACCCACAAGTGTTTGACGCAATCGCGGCCGGTGGCATAAATCAGTTGCGACACCGGGTCGTAGATCGGCTGCTGGGCCAGGCCTGACAGGTCGAAGGCCACCAGGTCGGCGGCCTTGCCGACTTCCAGGGAGCCGACGGTCGCTTCGATGCCCAGCGCCCGAGCGCCATTGAGCGTGGCCATGCGCAGCGCCCGATGGGCATCCAGGGCCGTGGCCGAACCAGCGACGGCCTTGGCCAGCAGGGCGGCGGTGCGGGTTTCGCCGAGCAGGTCCAGGTCGTTGTTGCTCGCCGCACCATCGGTGCCGAGGGCGACATTGACGCCGGCTTGCCACAGGCGTTCCACCGGGCAGAAACCGCTGGCCAGCTTCAGGTTCGATTCCGGGCAATGGATCACGCTGCAATTGCTTTCTACCAGCAGGGCCTGGTCCTCGTCGCTGATCTGAGTCATGTGCACGGCCTGGAAGCGTGGCCCCAGCAGGCCAAGGCGTCCCAGGCGAGCCATTGGCCGCTCAGTGGTGTTATCCACAGCCTGCTGCACTTCGAAGGCGGTTTCGTGAACATGCATATGAATGGCCGCGTCCAGTTCCTCGGCGATCACGCGGATTTTCTCCAGGTTCTCGTCGCCTACCGTATAGGGCGCGTGCGGGCCGAATGCGACTTTGATCCGCGGATGGTGCTTGAGGTCGCCAAACAACTCGATGCCCTGACGAATGGCGTCGTCGGCGCTGGCCGCACCGGGGATCGGAAAGTCGAGGATCGGAATGGCGATTTGCGCGCGAATACCGCTGTCGTGGACGCACTCGCTGGCGATCTTGGGGTAGAAATACATGTCGGAGAAGCAGGTGATGCCACCCTTGATCTGCTCGGCGATTGCCAGGTCGGTGCCATCCCGGACGAAATCTTCATCGACCCATTTGGCTTCAGCCGGCCAGATGTGCTGTTCCAGCCAGGTCATCAAGGGCAGGTCGTCGGCCAGGCCGCGAAAAAGGGTCATGGCCGCGTGGCCGTGGGCGTTGATCAGGCCGGGGCTGAGCAGCATGCCGGGCAGTTCACGGACCTCGGTGGCGTCACACTTCAGGGCTTCTGCCCGTGGACCGATGAACACGATGCAACCGTCGCGAATGCCCAGGCCATGGTCCTTGAGCACTACACCGGCGGGTTCGACAGGCACCAACCAGGTCGGCAGCAATAATAAGTCGAGCGCAACGGCAGGCTTGGGCATCGTGGAACGGTTCCATGGGGTATAAAGGATGGCGAAGTATACCCGAGCGTCTTCGCGGAGGGATCGCTATAATCGGCGGCTTTTGTTCATGAGTACGGGGTGAAGGATGCGCGATCGACTATTGGCTGCGGAGAAGGTGAAGGCCATCGATTGGCGTGATGGCGTCCTGTACCTGCTGGACCAGCGTATCTTGCCGTTCGAGGAAAGCTGGATCGCCTGCACCCGTGTCGCCGATGTGGCCGAGGCCATTGGCTCGATGGCCGTGCGCGGCGCGCCGGTCATCGGCATCAGTGCGGCGTATGGCGTGGTGCTGGCGGCGCGGGCCAGGATGGCCGAAGGCGGCGATTGGCAAGCGGCCCTGGAGGCCGATTTTGCCTTGCTGGCCGAGGCCCGGCCGACGGCGGCGAACCTGTTCTGGGCGCTGGATCGAATGCGCGACCGGCTGGGGCGCTTGAAAGAGCATGCCGAGCCGCTGGCGGTGCTCGAGGCTGAAGCCATCGCGATCCACGTGAGCGATCGCGAAGCCAACCTGACCATGGCCCAGTTAGGGGTCGACCTGATCCGCAAGCACCAGGGCAATGCCCAGGCGATTCTCACCCATTGCAACACCGGCGCCCTGGCCACCGGCGGTTTTGGTACGGCCTTGGGGGTTATCCGGGGTGCGTATATCGAAGGCATGGTGGAGCGCGTCTATGCCGACGAAACCCGGCCGTGGTTGCAAGGCTCGCGCCTGACGGCGTGGGAACTGGCCCGCGAAGGCATTCCGGTGACCCTCAACGCCGATTCCGCCGCTGCCCATATCATGAAGACCAAGGGTGTGACCTGGGTGATCGTCGGTGCCGATTGCATCGCCGCCAATGGTGACGTGGCGAACAAGATCGGCACTTATCAGATGGCGGTCTGTGCCATGCACCATGGCGTGCGTTTCATGGTGGTGGCGCCGAGCTCGATCATCGACATGAGCCTGGCCAGCGGTGAAGACATCCCGGCGGAGGAGTGCGACGGGCGCGAACTGCTGGAAATCGGCGGCAGGGAGCTCGACGCGCAGGTGGGTGCCTTCAACCCGGTCTTCGATATCACCCCGGCGGACCTGATCGATGTCATCGTCACGGAAAAGGGCATCGTCGAGCGCCCGGACACCGCGAAGCTGGCGCAGTTGATGTGCCGCAAGCGGTTGCACTGATGGTTTGTGCTGTCTGACCTGTCGCCATCGCGAGCAAACTCGCTCCCACATTGGATCGGGTCGTGGCGGAAATCTCGAGCGTGCACAGATCCCTGTGGGGGGCGAGCTTGCTCGCGATGAGGCCCTTAAAGGCAACAAATCCCTTGCATTTGGCCCCTGAATCTCTATCGGCAGTGCTTCTAAGCCCCTCTGGTCCCATATCAGCCTGTCACCGGTCAACTAACTACGCACCATGCGCATCTGGGGGATAGGTGCGTGGCGGCTCTTGTGATAACATCCGGCGGTTTCCAGGGCTGCCTCGCGAGGTGGCCTTTACTGCGCAGATCCATGGCATAACTCGTTGATTTGTCGTAAGTCGCTGCACGGCATTTGTTCTGCAGCGGCGAGCTTCGTTCGTCCCATCTGGATGTGACGAGGTTTCACCAGAAAAAGGAATCAGGCTTCTCATGGGCGAACTGGCCAAAGAAATCCTCCCGGTCAATATCGAAGACGAGCTGAAACAGTCCTACCTCGACTACGCAATGAGCGTAATCGTCGGGCGGGCGCTGCCGGATGCGCGCGATGGCTTGAAGCCCGTGCACCGGCGCGTGCTGTTCGCGATGAGCGAGCTGGGCAACGACTTCAACAAGCCGTACAAGAAATCCGCCCGTGTCGTCGGCGATGTGATCGGTAAGTATCACCCCCACGGCGACACTGCCGTGTACGACACCATCGTTCGTATGGCGCAACCCTTCTCCTTGCGCTACCTGCTGGTAGACGGCCAGGGCAACTTCGGTTCGGTGGACGGCGACAACGCCGCGGCCATGCGATACACCGAAGTGCGCATGACCAAGCTGGCCCACGAGCTGCTGGCCGACCTGCACAAGGAAACCGTGGACTGGGTGCCGAACTACGACGGCACCGAAATGATCCCGGCGGTCATGCCGACCCGTATCCCGAACCTGCTCGTCAACGGCTCCAGCGGTATCGCCGTGGGCATGGCGACCAACATCCCGCCGCACAACCTCGGTGAAGTCATCGACGGTTGCCTGGCGCTCATCGACAATCCCGAGTTGACCGTCGATGAGCTGATGCAATACATCCCCGGTCCGGACTTCCCGACCGCTGCGATCATCAACGGTCGCGCCGGCATCATCGAAGCCTACCGTACCGGCCGTGGCCGCATTTACATGCGCGCCCGCTCGACGGTCGAAGACATCGACAAGGTCGGCGGCCGCCAGCAGATCGTCATCACCGAACTGCCGTACCAACTGAACAAGGCTCGCCTGATCGAGAAGATCGCCGAGCTGGTGAAAGAGAAGAAGCTCGAAGGCATCACCGAGCTGCGTGACGAGTCCGACAAGGACGGCATGCGTGTCGTGATCGAGCTGCGCCGTGGCGAAGTGCCTGAGGTGATCCTCAACAACCTCTACGCCCAGACCCAGCTGCAAAGCGTGTTCGGCATCAACATCGTTGCGCTGATCGACGGCCGTCCGCGGATCCTGAACCTCAAGGACCTGCTGGAAGCCTTCGTGCGCCACCGTCGCGAAGTGGTCACCCGCCGCACGGTGTTCGAGCTGCGCAAGGCTCGCGAGCGTGGTCACATTCTCGAAGGCCAGGCCGTTGCCCTGTCGAACATCGACCCGGTGATCGCTCTGATCAAGGCCTCGCCAACCCCGTCGGAAGCCAAGGAAGCGCTGATCAGCACCCCTTGGGAGTCCACCGCGGTGGTGGCGATGGTCGAGCGCGCTGGCGCCGATTCGTGCCGCCCCGAGAACCTCGACCCGCAATACGGCCTGCGCGAAGGCAAGTACTTCCTGTCCCCGGAGCAGGCGCAAGCCATCCTGGAACTGCGCCTGCACCGCCTGACCGGCCTCGAGCACGAGAAGCTGCTGGCCGAGTACCAGGAAATCCTCAACCAGATCGGCGAGCTGATCCGCATCCTCAACAGCGCTACGCGCCTGATGGAAGTGATCCGCGAAGAACTGGAAGTGATCCGCGCCGAATACGGCGACGTGCGCCGCACCGAGATCCTCGATGCGCGCCTGGACCTGACCCTGGGTGACATGATCCCGGAAGAAGAGCGCGTGGTGACCATTTCCCACGGCGGCTACGCCAAGACCCAGCCGCTGGCCGCCTACCAGGCCCAGCGTCGCGGCGGCAAAGGCAAGTCCGCGACGGGCGTCAAGGACGAGGACTACATCGCTCACCTGCTGGTCGCCAACAGCCACACAACGCTGCTGCTGTTCTCCAGCAAGGGCAAGGTGTACTGGCTCAAGACCTACGAAATCCCGGAAGCGTCCCGTGCCGCTCGTGGCCGTCCGCTGGTCAACCTGTTGCCGCTGGACGATGGTGAATACATCACCACCATGTTGCCGGTGGAAGAGTACACCGAGGGTCACTACATCTTCATGGCCACCGCCAACGGAACCGTGAAGAAGACCCCGCTGGAATCCTTCAGCCGTCAGCGCAGCGTCGGTCTGATCGCCCTGGAGCTGGACGAAGGTGACGTGCTGATCTCCGCTGCCATCACCGACGGCGAGCGTGAGGTCATGCTGTTCTCCGACGGCGGCAAGGTCACTCGCTTCAAGGAGTCCGACGTTCGCGCCATGGGCCGTACCGCTCGCGGTGTGCGCGGCATGCGCCTGCCGGAAGGCCAGAAGCTGATTTCCATGCTGATCCCCGAAGAAGGCAGCCAGATCCTCACCGCTTCGGCCCGTGGTTATGGCAAGCGCACGGCCATCAGCGAGTTCCCTGAGTACAAGCGTGGTGGCCAGGGCGTGATCGCCATGGTCAGCAACGACCGTAACGGTCGTCTGGTGGGTGCTGTCCAGGTGCTCGATGGCGAGGAGATCATGTTGATCTCCGACCAGGGCACCCTGGTGCGCACGCGGGTCGCTGAAGTGTCGAGCCTGGGCCGTAACACCCAGGGTGTGACGCTGATCAAGCTGGCCAGCGACGAAACGCTGGTCGGGCTTGAGCGGGTCCAGGAACCGTCGGAGGTTGAAGGCGAGGAGTTGGACGGCGAGGACGGCGTGGCGTTCGACGGCACTCTCGGTGCCGATGTCGACGACGCTGTCGGCGACCAACCGCTCGACGCTGCCGCAGACGAAGAAGAACCGCAGGACTAAGCGGACACGCAAGGGGGGCGGATGAAGATTCGCCCCCTTGTTGTTTGTTTCGTTTGAAAATTTGCGACACTGCGCATCCCCCCTGTGGGGGTAATGCTGCTCACTTAAGGTTCGTTTGATTCACTGTGGCGAGGGAGCACGCTCCCTCGCCACGGATTCATCCATACCTGAAGTGAACGATACCCTCTGTGGGAGCGAGCTTGCTCGCGATGACGGCCTGACGTTCAGCATCACTGTTGACTGTTACATCGCTATCGCGAGCGAGCTCGCTCCCACAGTGCAGACTCAAGATTTATGTGACCACCAGATCAGAGCGAGATTGGATGTGAGCAAGAGAGCCTATAACTTCTGTGCCGGCCCTGCGGCGCTTCCTGAAGCGGTCCTGAAGCGTGCCCAGGGTGAACTTCTCGACTGGCACGGCAAGGGCCTGTCGGTCATGGAAATGAGCCATCGCAGCGATGAGTTCGTGTCCATTGCCACCAAGGCCGAGCAGGATCTGCGTGATCTGCTGAACATCCCGTCCAACTACAAGGTGCTGTTCCTGCAAGGCGGCGCGAGCCAGCAGTTCGCCCAGATTCCGTTGAACCTGCTGCCGGAAAACGGCAAGGCCGACTACATCGACACCGGCATCTGGTCGCAGAAAGCCATCGAAGAAGCTTCGCGCTACGGTCACGTCAACGTGGCTGCCACCGCCAAGCCCTACGACTATTTCGCGATTCCCGGCCAGAACGAGTGGAACCTGTCCAAGGACGCGGCCTACGTTCATTACGCACCGAACGAAACCATCGGTGGCCTGGAATTCAACTGGATCCCGGAAACGGGCGACGTGCCATTGGTGGCCGACATGTCCTCGGACATTCTCTCGCGCCCTGTGGATATCTCCCGTTTCGGCATGATCTACGCGGGTGCCCAGAAGAACATCGGTCCAAGCGGCATCCTGGTCAGCATCATTCGTGAAGACCTGCTGGGGCGTGCCCGCTCCCTGTGCCCGACCATGCTCAACTACAAGGTCGCGGCCGACAACGGCTCGATGTACAACACCCCGCCGACCCTGGCCTGGTACCTGTCGGGCCTGGTGTTCGAATGGCTGAAGGAGCAGGGCGGTGTCGAAGCCATCGGCAAGCTCAACGAAGTGAAGCAGCGCACGCTGTATGACTTCATCGACGCCAGCGGCCTCTACAGCAACCCGATCAACAAGACCGATCGTTCCTGGATGAACGTGCCGTTCCGCCTGGCCGACGACCGTCTCGACAAACCGTTCCTGGCCGGTGCCGACGAGCGTGGTTTGCTGAACCTCAAGGGCCACCGTTCGGTCGGTGGCATGCGCGCCTCCATCTACAACGCCGTCGACATCAACGCCGTCAATGCGTTGATCGCCTACATGGCAGAGTTCGAGAAGGAACATGGCTGATGTCTGAGCAAGAACTCAAGGCGCTGCGCCTGCGTATCGATGCCCTGGACGAAAAGGTCCTGGAGCTGATCAGCGAGCGCGCGCGCTGCGCCCAGGAAGTCGCCCGGGTGAAGATGGCCTCCCTGGCCGAAGGCGAAGTGCCGGTGTTCTATCGCCCCGAGCGTGAAGCGCAGGTGCTCAAGCGTGTCATGGAGCGCAACAAGGGGCCGCTGGGCAACGAAGAAATGGCGCGTCTGTTCCGCGAAATCATGTCTTCGTGCCTGGCCCTCGAGCAGCCGCTGAAAGTCGCCTACCTGGGGCCGGAAGGCACCTTCACCCAGGCGGCGGCCATGAAGCACTTCGGTCACGCCGTGATCAGCAAGCCGATGGCGGCCATTGACGAAGTGTTCCGTGAAGTGGCCGCCGGCGCGGTGAATTTTGGCGTGGTGCCGGTGGAGAACTCCACCGAAGGCGCAGTCAATCACACGCTGGACAGCTTCCTCGAGCACGACATGGTGATCTGCGGCGAAGTCGAGTTGCGCATCCACCACCACCTGCTGGTGGGCGAGAACACCAAGACCGACAGCATCAGCCGGATCTATTCCCACGCCCAGTCGTTGGCCCAGTGCCGCAAGTGGCTGGACGCCCATTACCCGAACGTCGAGCGCGTGGCGGTATCGAGCAACGCCGAGGCGGCCAAGCGGGTCAAGGGCGAGTGGAACTCGGCGGCGATTGCTGGCGATATGGCGGCGGGTCTCTATGGGCTGACGCGCCTGGCGGAAAAAATCGAGGATCGCCCGGACAACTCCACGCGATTCCTGATGATCGGCAGCCAGGAAGTCCCGCCGACCGGCGACGACAAGACCTCGATCATCGTTTCCATGAGCAACAAGCCCGGCGCGCTCCATGAACTGCTGGTGCCGTTCCATGACAACGGTATCGACCTGACGCGGATCGAGACCCGTCCGTCTCGCAGCGGTAAATGGACCTACGTGTTCTTCATCGATTTCGTCGGCCACCACCGCGATCCGCTGGTAAAAGGTGTGCTGGAGAAAATCAGTCAGGAAGCAGTGGCACTCAAGGTGCTGGGTTCCTACCCCAAGGCAGTTCTTTAAGGGCGGATAGCAAATGAGTGGCAACTTCCTCGCTCTGGCTCAGCCAGGCGTGCAACAACTCTCGCCTTACGTTCCGGGCAAGCCCGTGGACGAACTGGCCCGTGAGCTGGACCTGGATCCGGCCAGCATCGTCAAGTTGGCGAGCAACGAAAACCCGTTGGGCGCGAGCCCCAAGGCACTGGCGGCGATCCGCGACGAACTGGCCGAGCTGACCCGTTACCCCGATGGCAATGGCTTCGCACTCAAGAGCCTGCTGGCCGAGCGCTGTGGTGTCGAGCTGAACCAAGTGACGCTGGGCAATGGTTCCAACGACATCCTTGAGCTGGTGGCTCGTGCGTACCTGGCGCCAGGTCTCAACGCGGTGTTCAGCGAGCACGCGTTTGCGGTCTACCCGATCGCGACCCAGGCCGTCGGCGCGGATGCCCATGTGGTTCCCGCCAAGGACTGGGGGCACGACCTGCCCGCCATGCTGGCCGCCATCGACGCCAACACCCGCGTGGTCTTCATTGCCAACCCGAACAACCCGACCGGCACCTGGTTCGATGCCCAGGCCCTGGATGACTTCCTGCAGGATGTGCCTGCGCATGTGCTGGTGGTGTTGGACGAGGCTTACATCGAGTATGCCGAAGGCAGCGATTTGCCCGATGGCCTGGATTTCCTCGCGGCCTACCCGAACCTGCTGGTTTCGCGCACCTTCTCCAAAGCCTATGGCCTGGCCTCGCTGCGGGTCGGCTACGGTCTGTCCACTGCCGTGGTGGCCGATGTGCTGAACCGCGTGCGTCAGCCGTTCAACGTCAACAGCTTCGCCCTGGCCGCCGCCTGTGCGGCCTTGCAGGATGAAGCCTACCTGGCTGAAAGCCGTCGCCTCAACGCGGCCGGCATGCAGCAGTTGGAGGCGGGGCTGCGTGAGCTGGGCCTGGGCTGGATTCCATCCAAAGGCAATTTCATCTGCGTCGACCTGGGGCGTGTCGCCGCCCCGGTGTACCAGGGGCTGTTGCGCGAAGGTGTGATCGTGCGTCCGGTGGCCAATTACGGCATGCCGAACCACCTGCGCATCACCATTGGCCTGCCGACGGAAAACAGCCGTTTCCTCGAGGCGTTGAGCAAGGTCCTGGTTCGTGGTTGATGTCACTTCGCTGCAACCTGCTGCCCCTATGATCGGTCGCCTGGTGGTGGTCGGCCTGGGGTTGATCGGCGGTTCGTTCGCCAAGGGCTTGCGTGAAAGCGGCCTGTGCCGCGAGGTGGTCGGTGTCGACCTGGATCCACAGTCGCGCAAGCTGGCCGTGGAGTTGGGTGTGGTCGATCACTGCGAGGATGACCTGGCGATCGCTTGCCAGGGCGCGGACGTGATCCAGCTGGCCGTGCCGATCCTGGCCATGGAAAAACTGCTGGCACGCTTGGCCAGCATGAATTTGGGGCAGGCGATCCTGACCGATGTCGGCAGCGCCAAGGGCAACGTCGTGCGTGCTGCCACCGAGGCCTTCGGCGGTATGCCGGCGCGCTTCGTGCCCGGTCATCCGATTGCCGGTTCCGAGCAGAGCGGGGTGGAAGCTTCCAACGCCGAACTGTTTCGTCGTCACAAAGTGATCCTCACGCCGCTGGACCAGACGGATCCAGCCGCGCTGGCGGTGGTGGACCGTTTGTGGCGCGAACTGGGCGCCGATGTCGAGCACATGCAGGTCCAGCGTCACGATGAAGTATTGGCGGCCACCAGCCATTTGCCACACCTGTTGGCGTTCGGCCTGGTGGATTCATTGGCCAAACGCAATGAAAATCTTGAGATCTTCCGTTACGCTGCCGGCGGTTTCCGCGATTTCACGAGAATCGCCGGAAGCGACCCGGTCATGTGGCACGACATCTTCCTCGCCAACCGCGAAGCTGTCTTGCGCACACTCGATACATTTCGCAGCGACCTCGACGCCTTGCGCGACGCGGTCGATGCAGGGGACGGGCACCAATTGCTGGGCGTTTTCACGCGCGCCAGGGTGGCCCGCGAGCATTTCAGTAAAATCCTGGCCCGTCGGGCCTATGTGGACGCTATGAACTCCAACGATCTGATTTTCCTGGCACAACCTGGTGGCTCCCTGAGTGGGCGTATTCGTGTACCGGGCGATAAATCGATTTCCCACCGTTCGATCATGCTCGGCTCCCTGGCCGAAGGCGTGACCGAGGTGGAAGGCTTCCTCGAGGGCGAAGACGCCCTGGCGACGCTGCAAGCGTTTCGCGACATGGGGGTGGTCATCGAAGGTCCGCACCACGGCCGCGTGACCATCCATGGTGTCGGCCTGCACGGCCTCAAGCCTGCCCCAGGGCCGATCTACCTGGGTAACTCCGGGACTTCGATGCGTCTGTTGTCCGGCCTGCTGGCCGCGCAGGACTTCGACAGCACCCTGACCGGCGACGCCTCGCTGTCCAAGCGCCCAATGAACCGCGTCGCCAATCCGTTGCGGGAAATGGGTGCGGTCATCGAGACTGCCGCCGACGGTCGTCCGCCGATGACCATCCGCGGTGGCAACAAGCTCAAGGGCCTGACCTACACCATGCCGATGGCCAGCGCCCAGGTGAAATCCTGCCTGCTGCTGGCCGGTCTCTACGCCGAGGGCAAGACCACCGTCACCGAACCGGCCCCGACCCGCGACCACACCGAGCGCATGCTGCGCGGCTTCGGCTACCCGGTCACGGTGGACGGCGCCACGGCGTCCGTCGAATCTGGCAATAAGCTGGCCGCGACCCACATCGAAGTGCCGGGCGATATCTCGTCCTCGGCATTCTTCCTGGTAGCCGCCTCGATCGCCGAAGGCTCCGACCTGGTGCTCGAACACGTCGGCATCAACCCGACCCGTACCGGCGTGATCGACATCCTGCGCCTGATGGGCGCTGACATTACTCTGGAAAACCAGCGTGAAGTCGGCGGCGAACCCGTAGCGGACCTGCACGTACGAGCAGCTAAGCTCAAGGGTATCGAGATTCCGGAGGCGCTGGTTCCGCTGGCCATCGACGAGTTCCCGGTGCTGTTCGTGGCGGCCGCCTGTGCAGAAGGGCGCACCGTGCTGACTGGTGCCGAAGAGCTGCGGGTCAAGGAGTCGGATCGCATCCAGGTGATGGCTGACGGCTTGCTCGCCCTGGGCGTCAAGTGCCAGCCGACGCCGGACGGCATTATCATCGACGGCGGCCAGATCGGCGGCGGCGAAGTCCATGGTCACGGTGATCACCGCATCGCCATGGCCTTCAGTGTTGCGTCTTTGCGCGCCAGCGCACCGATTCGCATCCATGATTGCGCCAACGTCGCCACGTCGTTCCCGAACTTCCTGGCGCTGTGCGCACAGGTCGGTATTCGAGTAGCACAAGAGGCGCAGTCGTGAACATCAAGGCACCGGTCATCACCATCGATGGCCCAAGCGGCTCGGGCAAGGGCACCGTCGCCGGGATCCTGGCCAGGCAGTTGGGCTGGAACCTGCTCGATTCGGGTGCCTTGTACCGGCTGCTGGCATTCGCCGCCGCCAACCATGGCGTCGACCTGACCAACGAGGAGTTGCTCAAGGCGCTGGCGGCTCACCTGGACGTGCAATTCATTGCGGCGACTGACGGCCAGCTCCAGCGCATTATCCTGGAAGGCGACGAAGTCAGTGATGTCATCCGTACCGAAAGCGTGGGCGCCGGGGCCTCCCAGGTCGCCGCGCTGCCAGCGGTGCGCGAAGCGTTGCTGCAACGTCAGCGCGCCTTTCAGGAGCCGCCGGGGCTAGTGGCTGATGGTCGCGACATGGGCACGGTGGTCTTTCCTGACGCACCTTTGAAGATTTTCCTCACCGCCAGCGCCGAGGAGAGGGCGCGCCGCCGATATTTGCAGTTGAAGGGCAAGGGCGAGGATGTTAGTCTGTCGAGTCTGCTAGATGAGATCCGTGCACGCGATGAGCGTGACACCCAGCGCGCAGTAGCCCCGCTCAAGCCGGCGGCCGACGCGATACAGCTGGATTCAACGGAGTTGTCCATCGATCAGGTGCTGCAACGCATCATGAGCGAGATCGCCATTCGCGATATCGCCGGGTGACCAGGAAGCTTCGCAGGGGACCAGTCATAGTCCTGCGATGCTTCTTTTATATGAAACTAACCCACACCGTCTGGGGTGTGGAGGCGGGCGTATTCTTCGCCCTAATCAACAGGAATTAAAATGAGCGAAAGCTTTGCGGAACTCTTTGAAGAAAGCCTGAAAACCCTGAACCTTCAGGCAGGCTCCATCATCACCGGTGTTATCGTTGATATCGATTACCAAGCTCGCTGGGTAACCGTTCACGCTGGTCTGAAGTCTGAAGCACTCATCCCGCTTGAGCAGTTCTACAACGACGCTGGCGAACTGAACATCAACGTCGGTGACGAAGTTCACGTTGCGCTGGACTCGGTTGAAGATGGCTTTGGTGAAACCAAGCTGTCCCGTGAAAAAGCCAAGCGCGCTGAATGCTGGATCGTTCTGGAAGCGGCTTTCGCAGCTGAGGAAGTGGTCAAGGGCGTTATCAACGGTAAGGTTAAAGGCGGCTTCACTGTCGACGTTAACGGCATCCGTGCGTTCCTGCCAGGTTCCCTGGTTGACGTCCGTCCAGTGCGCGACACCACGCACCTGGAAGGCAAAGAGCTGGAATTCAAGGTCATCAAGCTGGACCAGAAGCGCAACAACGTTGTCGTTTCCCGTCGCAGTGTCCTGGAAGCCGAGAACTCCGCCGAGCGTGAAGCTCTGCTGGAATCGCTGCAGGAAGGCCAGCAGGTCAAGGGTATCGTCAAGAACCTCACCGATTACGGCGCATTCGTCGATCTGGGTGGCGTCGATGGCCTGCTGCACATCACCGACATGGCCTGGAAGCGTATCAAGCATCCTTCGGAAATCGTCAACGTTGGCGACGAGATCGATGTCAAGGTTCTGAAGTACGATCGCGAGCGCAATCGTGTTTCCCTGGGCCTCAAGCAGCTGGGTGAAGATCCATGGGTTGCTATCAAAGCCCGTTACCCAGAAGGCACCCGCGTCACCGCTCGTGTTACCAACCTCACCGACTACGGCTGCTTCGCTGAGCTGGAAGAAGGCGTTGAAGGCCTGGTACACGTTTCCGAAATGGACTGGACCAACAAGAACATCCACCCTTCGAAAGTCGTACAAGTCGGCGACGAAGTGGAAGTCATGGTTCTGGACATCGACGAAGAGCGTCGTCGTATCTCCCTCGGCATCAAGCAGTGCAAGTCCAACCCATGGGAAGACTTCTCTGGCCAGTTCAACAAGGGCGATAAAATCTCCGGCACCATCAAGTCGATCACCGATTTCGGTATCTTCATTGGTCTGGACGGCGGCATCGACGGCCTGGTTCACCTGTCCGACATCTCCTGGAACGAAGTGGGCGAAGAAGCCGTACGCCGTTTCAAGAAGGGCGACGAGCTGGACACCGTTATCCTGTCGGTTGACCCAGAGCGCGAGCGTATCTCCCTGGGCATCAAGCAACTGGAAAGCGATCCGTTCTCCGAGTACGTTCAAGAGAACGACAAAGGCGCAATCGTTAAGGGCATCGTGAAAGAAGTTGACGCCAAAGGCGCCATCATCACCCTGGCCGACGATATCGAAGCGACTCTGAAAGCCTCCGAAATCAGCCGTGACCGCGTTGAAGACGCGCGCAACGTTCTGAAAGAAGGCGAAGAAGTAGAAGCCAAGATCATCAGCGTTGACCGCAAGAGCCGCGTAATCCAGCTCTCCATCAAGTCGAAAGACGATGCTGAAGAGAAAGAAGCAATCCAGAGCCTGCGCGACAAGCCAGCTACCTCTGACATTGCTGCTGGTCCTACCACTCTGGGCGACCTGTTGCGTGCACAAATGGAAAAACAGAACTGAGTTCTGTCAGACCATGAAAAAGGGCGACTTCGGTCGCCCTTTTTTGTGGGTGCGATATTTCATAGCCCTTTGCTTCCTGCAAGCCGTTGTCGATGATGGTGTTCATTTGGGATATTGCGAAACCATTCCTGCGACCAAGATGTCTCTTTTATGAAGCCGATCCTCGTCTATTCAGGGCAAGGCTCCGGCTTGTATAAGTGATCGATCTGGGTCTTTGTCTAAAGGAATTGAATGAATAGGCTCTTTCTGGTGTTGAGTGTCCTGGTGGTGGCGGGTTGCTCTACGAGCGCCAAGACCCATGCAGTGCGTGGAGTCAGTGGTATCGAGGTCGACTGTTCGGGGCTGGGTTCTGGCTGGGAGAAGTGCCATAAGAGGGCTGCCAGGGAGTGCAAGGGGGCTGGCTACAAGGTCATTACCCGGTCCGACGACGCGAGGGATGACGATCAGTACCCTTTTGGTTTTAATCCGGCTGGCTATTTGACTCGTACGATGCTGGTCATCTGTCGATAGCTTGAGGAAAACTTCCTGTCTGCATGGAAAGAAGCAACAAGGGACTGGTGAAGAATGTCAATACTTGGGCTGTTCAAATCCCTCCGGTCATGCTAAAACCTTTTCAAGCGATTTTCCTAGCTGCTTGAAAAAGAAGGGAAAAATATGACGAAGTCGGAGTTGATCGAACGAATTGTCACCCATCAAGGGCTACTCTCATCCAAGGATGTGGAGCTGGCCATCAAGACCATGCTTGAACAAATGTCCCAGTGCCTGGCAACGGGGGATCGTATTGAAATCCGTGGTTTTGGCAGCTTTTCCCTGCATTACCGCGCCCCGCGTGTAGGTCGAAATCCAAAGACCGGTCAATCTGTCAGCCTCGATGGAAAGTTTGTCCCTCATTTCAAGCCGGGCAAAGAGCTTAGGGATCGTGTCAATGAGGAGGAGGGGGATGAGCTCTGACGCAGCACCTAAACAGAGGAGTCTTCATGCGGAACTTTAAGCGTTTGGCCCTTGTCGTACTGGCGCTACTTGTGGCCTCGGCTATTGTCCTGTTCGTACTTGAAAACAACCAGCCGGTCGCACTCCTGTTTCTGGGCTGGTCAGCTCCGCAGCTTCCCGTCTCGGTTTTCGTGATCCTGGCGCTTCTCGCTGGTATGATAGTCGGGCCGTCGCTTGCGTGGTTCCTGGGAATGCGTAGACGGCCGAAATAATGGATATGTGAGCCCAGTAGTCTTGGTGTAAGGATCACGGCCAACAATTTTTTCTGACTTTGGGTGCGTTTTGTTCAAATTTAACTTGATCCAGTCTATCGCTGTGCCTGTCTTGCCTTTTAGTGAGTTCGATGTGTCTGTCGACGCAATGCCAAAAAAGGGAGGCGGAATCACCCATGCCAAATAATCGTATTGAAACCCAGGGCACCAATGAAATCGATCTGATCGCACTTGCGCGCGGGCTCTGGGGGCAAAAGTGGTTGATCCTTGCGGTCACCTTGTTGGTTACCGTGGGGGCAGCTGCTTATGCGTACCTCAGCAAACCGGTCTACCAAGCTCAACTTTTTATCATGCCTCCTACTCAGAATGGTATTGCTGAGTTGAACTATGGTCGAGGGAAAAGCACTGAGCTGGATCCTTATTCCATCAAGCATGTCTATGACGTATTTGCCCGAAACTTACAGGGTGAATCTCTTCGTCAGACATTCTTCAATGAAGTTTATCTTCCTTCACTTGATGAATCCCAGCGAACGGGCGCGCTCGACCGATTGTACGAACGTTTCTCTCGAGAGCTCATAATCAAGGGGCCTGGTAAGGATACGCCGGATCGCTATTCGGTAACGGTCCAGGGCGGAGATCCCGTTCGAGCTACGGAGTGGGCGAAGGCTTATGTGGCACGCGCCAGTGAAGCGGCTGAGTCAGAGCTGATCAAGAACGTTACGGCTGAGGCTGCGGTAAGAGCGCGTAATCTGGAGCAGCGTATTGTCGGTTTGCGCGAGACTGCGCAGCGAATACGTGAGGATCGGATTCAGCAGTTGCGCGAAGCGTTGAAGATTGCAGAAGCGATTGGTCTCACCAGCCCGAGTATAAACTCTACGGCGGCTGTTGATATAACGGTAGAAACTGGCAATAAAATGGATTACCAGCGAGGCAGCAAAGCCTTGGCTGCGGAAGTGAAAGCGCTGGAGTCGAGGGCTTCTGACGACGCCTTCATATCGGATTTGCGTTCGCTCCAAATGCGATACAGCTTTTATCGTAAGTTGAATATTGATCCAGACAGCATTTCGGTTTATCGGCAAGATGGCAGCGTTGAAGTGCCGCAAAGCCCGATTAAACCAAGAAAGGCTTTGATTTTGCTGCTGGGCATTATTGCTGGCGGGATGCTGGGTAGTTTCATTGCGTTAATTCGATTTGCGGTTATTCGGAGTAAGGAACAGCAAGTGCAGGGTTGAGATGGTCAATTTTTCGATCCTAAAGTATTTTCGTAACTCTTTAGAGAGAATTCCGAATGCTTGTTTGAGCCCGTCTTTATGAGGATTATCTTCGTAAGGCGGGTTTTTTATTGGTGTGGCGAATAACTCTAAGTGTTCATGGTTTTAATGTGTGCCGAGGCTCCATCGGTTGTAGTCACGAGGTGCTCCGACGGGGCGGGTCTCAGTGGTTAGATGTCATAATGATGGCAAAGGCGAGCCGTTCAACTGAAGCAAGCCCTGCAAAAACTAGTCAGAACTCAGTAAAGTACAATCCAGGAAAGCCATTTTGCTACATAACAGGCATAATGGCGGTTTGTGAGGGACGGGATGGCCGTCTCGTTCGGAGGTCGGTAGCAACAGGCCTGTGGCGTATCGAAATTTGTGCATGGTGGGGACATCTGGAGAGTCGGCGGTAGGCGCCGGAGATGCTGCTCCATAATGAGTTTTGGCAAGAACTGAAGTGAAAGCGTCCAGCATCCGTTCGGCGGGCTGAGGCGGAGGTTTGCCAGTTGTGCAATGGTAGGGGTCAGGCGGATTCAGGCTTGATTCATAGCTCTGATGAATTAGATGGTTTTGACAAGTTAAATGGAGAGTTGGATGTCGAGCATAAAGCAGGCGAGCGTCGCCAAATTTAAAGCAAAAGAGGCCGTCATCGGTATCGTCGGTCTTGGATACGTCGGCCTGCCTTTGATGCTGCGTTATAATGCGATCGGGTTTAAAGTCATTGGGCTTGATATCGATAGTTCAAAAGTTGAACTTCTGAATTCAGGTAAAAGCTACATCGAGCACATTCCTGGCGAAAAAATCGAAGCCGCTTGCCAAAACGGATTTGAAGCCACTACCGATTTTACTCGTGTGCCTGAATGTGATGCGCTGATTCTCTGCGTACCGACACCATTAAATAAATATCGCGAACCCGATATGAGTTTTGTGATAAATACGACTGATGCGATAAAACCCTATTTAAGGGCGGGCCAAGTCGTTTCTCTTGAAAGTACAACCTATCCGGGCACGACAGAAGAAGAGCTGCTACCACGTGTCCAAGAGAAAGGACTGCGTGTTGGTGAGGATATCTTCCTGGTTTATTCTCCGGAGCGCGAAGATCCGGGCAATCCCAACTTTGAAACCCGTACCATTCCAAAGGTAATCGGTGGTCATACGCCTGAGTGCCTCGAGGTCGGTGTCGCTCTCTATGAGCACGCGATTGACCAGGTTGTGCAGGTCAGCTCTACCAAAGCAGCTGAAATGACCAAGCTACTGGAAAATATCCACCGTGCGGTCAATATCGGTTTGGTGAATGAGATGAAAGTGGTCGCTGACCGCATGGGCATCGATATTTTCGAAGTGGTCGACGCCGCTGCAACCAAGCCCTTCGGTTTTACTGCCTACTACCCTGGCCCTGGTCTCGGTGGTCACTGCATTCCAATCGACCCGTTCTACCTGACTTGGAAAGCCCGTGAGTATGGTTTGCATACACGGTTTATCGAGCTTTCGGGAGAGGTCAACCAGGCCATGCCGGAGTACGTCCTGAGCAAGTTGATGGACGGCTTGAATGAGCGCGGTAAACCTTTGAAAGGCAGCAAGATTCTAGTGCTTGGTATCGCCTACAAGAAGAACGTAGATGATATGCGTGAGTCGCCTTCGGTTGAAATCATGGAACTGATCGAGGCCAAAGGTGGCGTCGTAGGGTACTCCGATCCGCACGTCTTGAAGTTTCCGAAGATGCGCGAGCACCACTTTGACCTTTCCAGTGAGCCTCTGACGGCTGAAGTTCTAAAAGCTTATGATGCTGTCATCCTGGCCACCGACCACGATAAGTTCGACTATGAGCTTATCAGCCAACATGCTCAACTGATCATCGATAGTCGTGGTAAATATCGCGCCCCTCAATCGAACATTATCAAAGCTTGATGACAGGAGAGTTCTGGATGAAACGTTTTGCTCTAATTGGTGCTGCCGGTTATATCGCCCCCCGCCATATGCGCGCCATTAAGGATACCGGCAATACATTGGTGTCCGCTTATGACATCAATGACTCGGTAGGCATCATCGACAGCATTTCACCGCAAAGCGAATTCTTTACCGAGTTCGAGTTCTTCCTTGATCACGCTCACAGCCTCAAGCGCGACCCAGCGAACGCCTTGGATTACGTGTCGATCTGCTCGCCCAACTACCTGCACCAACCGCACATTGCCGCTGGTCTGCGCCTGGGCTGTGACGTGATCTGCGAAAAACCGCTAGTGCCGACCCCGCAGCAGTTGGACCAGTTGGCCCTGATCGAGCAGGAAACCGGCAAGCGCCTGTTCAACATCCTGCAACTGCGCCATCACCAGGCAATCATTGCCTTGAAGGACAAAGTTGCCCGCGAGAACAACCCGCACAAGTACGAAGTCGACCTGACCTACATTACTTCCCGTGGCAAGTGGTACCTGCAAAGCTGGAAAGGTGACCCACGCAAGTCCTTCGGCGTAGCCACCAACATTGGCGTGCACTTCTACGACATGCTGCACTTCATCTTCGGCAAGTTGCAGCGCAACGTTGTGCACTTCACTTCCGAACACAAGGCGGCCGGTTACCTGGAGTACGAGAAAGCACGTGTACGCTGGTTCCTGTCGGTCGACGCCAACGACCTGCCGGAGTCGGTAAAGGGCAAGAAGCCAACTTACCGTTCGATTACCGTCAACGGTGAGGAAATGGAGTTCTCCGAAGGCTTCACTGACCTGCACACCACCAGCTACGAGGAAATCCTGGCTGGGCGTGGTTATGGCATCGAGGATGCTCGCCACTGCGTGGAGACGGTCAACACCATTCGCAGTGCGGCCATCGTCGTTGCAGCGGACAACGAAGCGCATCCGTTCGTCCAAGCCCTTTCTCGCTGATCGGCGAGACAACACGGGTGGCCTTGCGCCACCCGTTTCAAGTTTCCCAAGCAGGATCGCAAGCCAGCGTGTCGAACGATAATTTCAACAAGCCAAACGAAGCGGGCGAGATGCGCCGCATGCGCAGCATTCGTCTCGATATTCAGGGCTTGCGTGCAATCGCGGTGCTGGCGGTCATGCTTTATCACGCCAATAGTGGCTGGCTGAAAGCCGGCTATGTCGGCGTCGACATCTTTTTTGTCATCTCTGGCTTCATCATAACGGCATTGTTGACCGAGCGAAGCGACAAGGTCGATCTCGTTTCATTCTATGCCAGCCGCATCAAGCGCATTCTGCCGGCGTATTTCGTCATGCTGGTGGTGGTGTCCGCGCTGTCCGCGCTCCTGTTTCTGCCTGATGACTTCGCATTTTTCCTCGACAGCCTGAAGTCCTCGGCGTTGTTTACCAGCAACCAGTACTTCTCTGGCTTCGGCAGTTATTTCGCGCCGCGGGCCGATGAATTGCCGCTTCTGCATACCTGGTCATTGGCCATCGAGATGCAGTTCTATCTGTTCTTCCCGGTGCTGGTCATTTGCTTGCCAAAGCAATGGCGTCTCATAACGTTTGCCTTGCTAGCCGCCAGTCTGTTTGCCTGGAGCGGCTACCGTGGACTGGGCGAATCGCAAGAAGGGATGTACTTTGCCCTGTCGGCACGGATTCCCGAATTCATGGTCGGTGCCATCGTTGCCTTGCTGATGCGCCAGCGCGAGCTGCCCATGTTACTTGCAAGCGTATTCGGTGGGCTGGGCGCAATCCTGCTGGCTTGGGCGGTGCTGGCTATCGATAAGCAACACTTCCCAGGCTTCTGGTCTATCCTGCCTTGTGTCGCGGCAGGGCTGCTCATCGTTGCCCGGCGTGGTCCGGTCAGCGCGTTGCTAGCCACTCGGCCGATGGTCTGGATCGGTGGTATTTCCTATTCGTTGTACCTGTGGCATTGGCCGGTGCTGGCGTTCATTCGCTATTACACGGGGCAGTACGAGCTGACGGCTGCATGGTTGCCGATTTTCGTGGCCAGCTCTGTACTGCTGGCATGGCTTTCCTATCGCTTGGTCGAAACACCCGCCAGAAACGCTTCCGGCATGATGCGCCAGCTACCCAAGTGGGCTGTAACCGGTGCTGTGGTCGCGCTGGTGGCGTGGGGTGGACAACGTGTCAACGCCTCGCTGGTCGCTCCGTTGTCTGTGGAACTCACCCGTTATGCTGCTCCAGAGCTTATCTGCCATGGCACCCAAGTGGGCGCGTGCAAGCGAGGCAAGGCGGATGCCGAAGTGTCCGTTCTGGTAATTGGCGATAGCCATGCTGCCCAATTGAACTACTTCTTCGACCAGGTGGGCGAAGAGCAGGGCGTTGCTTACCGCGTGCTCACTGCCAGCAGTTGCGTGCCTATCCCCGGCTTTGACATTGAACGCCTGCCAGCCTGGGCGCAAAAACCTTGCCGCGCGCAGATCGAGGCCGTGGCTCGTGAGTTGCCGAAGGTGGAGCGGGTGATTGTCGCAGGCATGTGGCAGTACCAGATGCAGAGCCAAGCATTCGCCAAGGCGCTTGCTGAATTTCTCGTCGATACTGCAGGAGCCCATAAACATATCGTGGTGCTTGCTCAGGTACCAATGTTTGAAACAGACGTGCAGCGGGTAAGGCGCTTTACCGAGCTTGGCCTGCCGGTGCCATTGACATTCAATCGTGAGTGGCAGGTTGCCAACCAGCAAGTGCAGGCCATTGTCGACCGCACGCCGGGCGTGCGTTTCCTGGACCTTTCCAATAGCAGCTTCTTTGCCGCTGCGCCTTACCAGCAAGGTTTGCTCATCTACCGTGACAGCCACCACCTCAACGAGGTAGGTGCACGTCGTTATGGGCACTATGCTGCCGAGCCACTGCAGCGTGCTTTCGATCAACCTCAGTCTAATGTGAGTCTGAAGCCATGAGTTACTATCAGCACCCCAGCGCGATCGTCGATGAGGGCGCGCAGATCGGTGAAAACTCCCGTGTCTGGCACTTTGTCCATGTTTGCGCGGGCGCCCGCATCGGTGTCGGCGTTTCGCTCGGTCAGAATGTGTTCGTGGGCAACAAAGTCGTGATCGGCGACCGCTGTAAGATCCAGAACAATGTTTCGGTCTACGACAATGTCACGCTGGAAGAGGGCGTATTCTGTGGCCCCAGCATGGTCTTCACCAATGTCTATAATCCGCGTTCGCTGATCGAGCGCAAGGACCAGTACCTCGATACGCTGGTAAAAAAGGGCGCGACGCTTGGCGCCAATTGCACCATCGTCTGCGGCGTTACCATTGGTGAATATGCCTTCGTCGGTGCTGGCGCGGTCATCAACAAGGATGTACCGGCCTATGCATTGATGGTGGGTGTGCCCGCACGGCAGATTGGCTGGATGAGCGAATTTGGCGAGCAATTGCAGTTGAACGAGCAGGGTGAGGCCTTCTGCTCGCATACGGGAGCGCGCTACGTGCTGAACGGAAAACTTTTGAACAAGACGGATGCCTGAGCATGATTGAATTCATTGACCTGAAAAGCCAGCAAGCACGTATCAAGGACAAGATCGATGCCGGCATCCAGCGCGTCTTGAGCCACGGCCAGTACATTCTCGGCCCAGAGGTAGCGGAGCTCGAGGAAAAACTCGCTCAGTTTGTTGGCGCTAAACACTGCATAACTTGCGCCAATGGCACAGACGCCTTGCAAATCGCTCAAATGGCGCTGGGAATTGGCCCGGGTGACGAAGTTATAACACCTGGTTTCACCTATATTGCGACCGCCGAGACAGTTGCCTTGCTCGGCGCAAAACCGGTGTATGTGGATATTGATCCACGCACATATAATCTTGACCCGCAAAAGCTGGAAGCAGCAATTACCCCGCGTACGAAAGCTATCATTCCGGTTTCTCTATACGGGCAATGTGCAGACTACGATGCGATTAATGCGATTGCCGTTAAATACTCAATCCCAGTAATCGAAGACGCAGCACAAAGCTTTGGCGCTACCTACAAAGGGAAACGCTCCTGCAACCTCACCACAATAGCGTGTACTAGCTTCTTTCCAAGCAAACCGCTGGGATGCTATGGGGATGGTGGCGCGATTTTTACCAATGATGACGAATTGGCCAAAGTACTGCGTCAAATCGCCAGGCACGGACAGGACCGCCGCTATCACCATGTGCGCGTGGGAGTTAATAGTCGCCTGGATACGCTTCAAGCGGCAATTCTCTTGCCAAAACTTGAAATTTTTGAAAAGGAGCTTGAGCAACGTCAGCGTGTTGCAAGGTTGTACGGTGAGTCACTCGAGGCCTTGGGGGTAAAGACAATCCCTTATGTGGAAGAATGGAACACCAGTGCCTATGCTCAATATACAATTCTTGTTGACGAGCGTGACCAGTTACAAGATAAGTTAAAGAAGCAGGGCATTCCGACGGCAGTTCATTATCCCATCCCGTTGAACAAGCAGCCCGCTGTAGCCGATGCAAACGCCCATTTACCTACGGGAGACCGCGTCGCAGAACAGGTCATGAGTTTGCCAATGCATCCGTATCTGGGTGACGAGGCTGTCGCAATTATTTGTGCTGCGGTGGCTGGTTAAGCTATGTACATTTCTTTAAAAGTTGATAAAGCAACTTTTTTGAATGCCTTGTACTTTTTTGTCTATTTTGTCCTGTTGTTGTGGATGAATAATAATTATCTGTACTTGCTGTATGACTATATGGGGGCCTCCCAGAAAAGCTTGGATGGCCTCCAGATCGTTTACTTGTTGCTTTTAGCTGTGGGCAGTTCTCTTTTATGCGGTTCAAGTATAAGTAAGCCTGGGGATATCGTCGTAGCCTTGCTGTTTTTGGTTATCGTGCCTCATGCGCTTGTTTTGAACGGGGCGAACGCATTTTACCCAGAGGCCAGCCCATTTTCTGGGCTGTGTTTGTCAGTGCTGATGGGTGTTGTTCTTGTCTCACTTATTAATAAGATTAAATTTCGTCGTGACAGCGGTCAATCCAGTAGTGGTGAAAGATATCTGTTTATTGTTTCAGTAGTTAATATATTGGTTTTGGTGTTTATTCTGCTCAAAAGTATGTCGTTTTTTTCTCTCGACTTTTCTGGTCAATACCTTCGACGTGCTATCGCACGCGACGTTTTTTCAGCAGGATCTATAGATGGATATATTGCGTCGATAGGGACGCAGGCATTTTTTCCTGTTTTATTTGCTTGGGGAGTCTATAAAAAATCCAATTTCTTCTTTTGGCTTGGGGTTGTTAACGTTTTGATCCTGTGGGGAGCCTTTGGGCAGAAATATCCCTTTGTTGTTTTATTTTTGGTTTATGTTCTGATGACCTATTTTAGATATTATGGAAAGGTCAATGTCTCTTGGTTGCTGTTTGGTGCAATAGGCTTGTTGCTTGCAGGTTTTCTTGAGTTCGAGCTTATGGGGTATTCTTACCTGAATGACTATCTGATTAGGCGAGCCTATACCGTACCCGCCACAATGTTGGGGGCTGCGGAGCTGTTTTACGACTCGTACGGGATTAATAATTATAGCGATACAGCAATAGGTCTTTTGTCCGGTTTTAGCAAAAGTGAATCGATCACGTTTCGAATTGGTGAGTATATTTATAATAATTCGGAAACTAATGCCAACGTGAATTTTTTTGCGGTGGCCTATCTGAGGCTTGGGTACACGGCAGTAATAATCGAGGCTTTTATTGTTGCTGTGATTGTTATGTTGTTGAATCTTCTTTACATGAAGCGCTCCATGTTCATTGCGATGCCCGTTGCATTGCTCTTCGTAACTAAAATTGTTGAGCAATCGTTGCCAACGGTTTTGTTAGGTTCTGGTATTTTCTTCATGCTGTTGCTTCTAATGTTGATGGCTTTCTCTAGGGAGTCCAAGAGCAGGACTAGGAGTATAGCTTGAAGAGTCAATTCTTTTCTCGAGTAAGAAGTGTGCTCGTTGGGACTCTAGGGGCCCAGTTGATATCGTTGGGTGTGATGCTGCTTCTGGTAAGGCTGTACTCTCCAGAAGAATTGGGATCATTTAACGTTTGGCTTTCATTCGCTACGATAATGGCTGTTTTGGTCACGGGGCGTTATGAGTTGGCGTTGTTCAGCGGTGATACGAAGGATGACTCAAAATCGATCATTAAACTGGTCTTGCTGATAACCGTTGCACTGTCGATTTTAGCTACGTTTTTAATCGCAGTTGTGAGTTCGTTTGTTGAGGAAATTCCGCCGATAGTCAAAAGTTACTCCCTTGTCCTGGCTTTTGTTGTCTTTGGGATGGGGGCTAATAAAGCACTCCTTTCGTTATTGGCTTTTCAACAAGCCTTTAACAAACTTGGCGTTGCCAGAATTGCTCTGGCGGGCGCTGTCGCGGTGGCTCAGGTGGTGGCTGGTTATTTCGCGTTGGGAGTCAGCGGCCTGATCTACGGCCAAGCGGTTGGTGTGCTATTGGCTACGCTGTTGGTATTTTTTTGGTTTGATCGCTCTTGGCTAAAAGCATGCTGGAGTGAAAGTATTGGTTCAGTTAAAAGCGTCGCGTACAGATACAGGGACTTTCCAAAGTTCTCGCTGCCCGCTGATCTGATCAACACCATCGCCAGCCAATTACCTGTCATCTTGATAGCCTCCCGATTTGGCGCGGAGGCTGCAGGCTGGTTCGCACTAACAATAAAAATGATGGGGGCACCCATTACCCTGCTTGCTACTTCAGTCCTGGATGTGTTCAAAGAGCAAGCCGCTCGGGATTACAGGGTGACGGGCTCTTGCCGTTCCGTTTTCTTGCGTACTTTCATTGTCCTCTCCCTATTAGCCTTTCCGCCATTTCTTTTATTTTGGTGGTTGGGTGAGTGGGCGTTCATGTTTGTATTTGGTACAGAATGGATTGAGTCAGGGAAGTATGCAATTTTACTTATCCCCATGTTTTATATGCGTTTTGTCGTGAGCCCTCTTAGTTACACTATCTATATTGCCCAACGACAAGGATTGGACCTGATTTGGCAACTGGGGTTACTGGTCATCACGGCGGCATGCTTTCTGCTCGCGGGGGAGGTGACGGAGGCCCTGTGGTGGTACTCGGCAAGCTATGCCATAATGTATGTTATTTATTTTGCGATGTCATATCGTTGTGCTAAGGGAGTTTCCTCATGATTGTAGTGGTCGATTATGGCGTGGGGAATATAGCCTCGGTGCTGAATATGTTGAAGCGAGTTGGGGCGAAGGCCAAGTCCTCCAACCTAGTCGACGATATTGTAAACGCAGAAAAGCTGATTTTGCCCGGTGTTGGTGCGTTTGATGCCGGAATGAAAACCCTGCGTGAGAGCGGTCTCATAGATGTACTTAATCAACAGGTGCTTGTCGCTCGTAAACCTGTGATGGGAGTATGCTTGGGGTCGCAGATGCTGGGGCGTCGTTCTGAGGAGGGTGTCGAACCAGGGTTAGGCTGGATTGATATGGATATCAAGCGTTTTGAGAAGCGCCCAGAACGAAAAGTGCCTCACATGGGGTGGAGCCATGTCTCCTGTAATTATGAGCATCCATTGGTTCGAGGTCTGACAGAGGAAAGTCGCTATTATTTTGTGCATGGCTATTACATGTGCCCTGACAATGAGCGCGACACGCTTCTGACGGCTGATTATGGGCAGAAATTTACGGCTGCGGTCGCCAAAGATAATATTTTCGGTTTTCAGTTCCATCCTGAAAAGAGTCATCGCTTCGGCATGCAGCTTTTCAAGAATTTCGTCGAGTTAATCTGATGCAGAGAAAACGCGTAATTCCATGTTTGCTGTTAAAGGACAGGGGACTGGTTAAAACGGTGAAGTTTAAGTCTCCGAAATATGTGGGCGACCCTGTTAATGCCATTCGTATTTTCAATGAAAAAGAAGTTGATGAGCTGGTTCTACTGGATATAGAAGCGTCTATATTAGGTCGTGAACCTGACTATGAGCTGTTAGCGGAAGTGGCCGGCGAATGTTTCATGCCTATTTGTTATGGTGGTGGTATTCGTACGCTGGAGCACGCACAACGTGTTTTTGCTTTGGGCGTTGAAAAAATAGCCCTGAATACCGCAGCTTTGGCAGACGTCGAGCTTCTTCGAAAAATAGCTGATCAATTCGGTTCTCAAAGCGTCGTCTGTTCTATCGATTGTAAGAAAAGTTTACTAGGCCGCTATTCGGTCTATTCTCAATCAGGTACGAAAGATACAAAAGTTTCACCAGTCGAGTGGGCAAAGAGAGTCGAGGATGCCGGAGCCGGGGAAATATTCCTGAACTCCATAGATCGCGATGGAACGATGCAAGGGTTTGACATACCGCTCATCAAGTCGGTTGTTGCTGGGGTTCATATACCTGTCGTCGCATGTGGTGGGGCGGGTTCAATAGCTGATCTTAACGAACCCTTTGAAAAGGCGGGCGTGTCGGCGGTCGCAGCGGGAAGTTTTTTTGTTTTTCACGGAAAGCATAAAGCGGTTTTGATAAGTTATCCGGACCTTAATCAGTCCATGTCCGGAAGTAAATAAATTGCTTTTCTTGAATCTTGATGAGTACCTAGAGCCTGCTCGTACCGTCATTATTGATTTGAAAGCGAAAAGTAGTTGTAATGAATTCGAGAGGGAAGACTGTGTATAAAGTATGTTCACGCTGTGTGATGGATGAGACTGACGCGAATATCAAGTTTGACGAGCATGGCGTTTGCAATCATTGTCATAGATTTGATGAGGTACAGTCTCTTCAATTGTTTAGCGGGGTTGACGGAAAGACCCGGCTGCAAAACATTGTGGACAAGATAAAGAAGGAAGGGGCTGGTAAAGAATACGATTGCATTATCGGTTTGAGTGGTGGGGTTGACAGCTCTTATTTGGCTGTAAAGATCAAGGATTTCGGACTGCGTCCATTAGTCGTGCACGTCGATGCAGGTTGGAACAGCGAGCTTGCGGTTAGTAACATTGAGAAAATTATCAAACATTGCGGATACGATCTTCATACCCACGTCATGAACTGGGAGGAGATGCGTGACTTGCAGCTTTCTTATATGAAGGCTGCAGTAGCCAATCAAGATGTTCCTCAAGATCATGCGTTTTTTTCGAGCATGTATCACTTTGCGGTGAAGAATGATATTAAATACATTCTGAGCGGTGGGAATCTTGCAACCGAGGCAGTATTTCCAGATTCTTGGCACGGAAGTGCGATGGATGCTATTAACCTAAAAGACATTCATAGAACGTACGGTTCCAAACCTTTGCGTGATTATAAGACTATTAGCTTTTTTGAGTATTATTTTTGGTATCCTTTTGCTAAAGGAATGCGAACTGTAAGGCCGCTGAACTTTATGGAATATGATAAGCGCGAAGCGGAAAAGTACCTTCAGGAAACAGTGGGATATAGGTCATATGCTCGCAAGCATGGTGAGTCCATCTTCACCAAGCTGTTTCAGAATTACTATCTCCCTACCAAGTTTGGCTATGACAAGCGTAAGCTGCACTATTCCAGCATGATTCTTTCTGGGCAGATGTCGCGTGAGGAGGCGATTGTTAAGCTTGCGGAGCCTTTATATGCCGCAGATGAACTAGAGAATGATATTGATTATTTCTGTAAAAAAATGCGAGTCAACCGGCAACAGTTCGATGAGTTAATGCAAGCCCCAATCCATGATTACTCTGACTTTAAGAGTTGGGATAAGTTGCAGGCGTTTGCCAAAAAGTCTCAAGTCTTCCTGCAGAAGCTTCTGGGACGGCGTCTCAGTGTTTATTCTTAAAGATATAATAATGGAGACGCCTTTTTGAAAGTGGCACATGTAACTTCAGCTCATACTCGTTTCGATATTCGCATTTTTCAGAAAGAATGCAAGACATTGGCTGCGCATGGTTATGACGTTTCGTTAGTAGTCGCTGATGGTAAGGGCGACGAAAAGGCTGATGGAGTCAATATTGTGGATGTGGGATTCTTGCGTGGACGCTTGAATCGAATGTTCAAAACTACCAAGATGGTTTACAAAAAAGCGGCCTCTCTTCAGGCTGATATTTATCATTTGCACGATCCTGAATTGATTCCAGTCGGGCTTAAATTAAAGAAGCTTGGAAAAATTGTAATTTTTGACTCCCATGAGGATGTTCCTAAGCAAATATTGAGTAAGCCCTATTTGCGCCCGGCCTCGCGCAGAGTTATTTCTTTCCTGTTTTCCGTTTATGAACGTTTCGCCTGTCGTAAGATGGATGGCATTTTGACCGCGACGCCATATATACGAGATAAGTTTTTGTCTATCAATGCGAATGTTGTAGATATTAATAACTTTCCCTTGGTGGGTGAACTTGCTGCTGATGTCGCATGGGGCGAAAAAAAACAGGAAGTTTGCTATGTGGGCGGGATCACCTCGATCCGAGGTATTAGCGAAGTTGTTGAGGCGATGGGGCTTGTTCATACGGGTTCGCGGCTGAATCTGGTGGGTAATTTTTCTGAGCCCGGTGTTGAGGTTGATGTTAAGAAAAAGAATGGATGGTCTTCCGTTAATCAATGTGGCCAGTTGGGTCGTTCCGAGGTGCGTGATATTTTGGGACGGTCGGCTGCAGGTTTGGTAACTTTTTATCCGCTGCCCAATCATGTCGATGCCCAGCCCAACAAGATGTTCGAGTATATGTCTTCGGGAATCCCAGTTATTGCTTCTAATTTTCCCCTGTGGCGTGAAATTATTGAAGGAAATGACTGTGGGGTTTGTGTAGACCCGCTGAGTCCACAGTCTATTGCCGACGCGATCGATTTTATAATAGAGAACCCCGAACGTGCCGAGCAGATGGGGCGTAACGGTCAGAAGGCCGTCACTGAGCGCTATAACTGGGACGTTGAAGGGCGTCGATTACTGAAATTCTACGCCGGCTTGGCCAAGGGATAATAATATTATGAAATTACTCACGATTATTGGTGCTCGACCTCAGTTTATCAAGGCCAGCGTTGTATCCAAGGCGATTATTGAGCAGGCCGGATTATCCGAAAAAATCATCCATACCGGGCAGCATTTTGATGCCAATATGTCGGAGATTTTTTTTGACCAGCTGGGTATTCCTAGGCCGAATTTTCAATTAGATATCCATGGCGGTTCGCATGGTGAAATGACTGGCCGAATGCTGATGGAAATTGAGCGGGTCATGATTCAGGAGAAGCCGGACCGGGTACTGGTTTACGGTGATACGAACTCAACCCTGGCGGGTGCTTTGGCAGCGGCCAAGCTTCATATTCCGGTGGCCCATATTGAAGCCGGCCTGCGGAGCTTTAATATGCGCATGCCCGAGGAGATCAATCGTATTTTGACTGATCAGATGAGTGATCTTCTCTTTTGCCCTACGCAAACCGCGATTAATAATCTGGCTAAGGAAGGTTTTTCGGACAAGCCTGTAAAAATATGGAATTCGGGCGATGTCATGCAGGACAGCGCCATGTTCTTTGCTCGTCGTGCATCTAAGCCGGAGGGTTTCAATCTTTCCGACGGTTTTGTCCTGGCAACACTGCATAGAGCGGAAAACACCGATGACCCTGTTAGGTTGAAGTCTATCGTTGATGCGCTGAACACTATTCATAATACAGTGGCGCCGGTTGTATTACCTTTGCATCCTCGTACCCGGAACATGATCGAAAAAACAGGCCTCGCATTGGAAGTCAATCTGATTGACCCAGTCGGGTACCTGGAAATGATCTGGCTCCTTCAACGCTGTGGTTTGGTATTAACTGATAGCGGTGGTGTCCAGAAGGAGGCTTTTTTCTTTTCAAAACCTTGCGTAACCATGCGCGACCAAACCGAATGGGTAGAGCTCGTTGAGTCTGGGGCGAATGTGTTATGCGGGGCGGACTCTGGTTTAATTACTGCTGCAGTACGTGATGGTATCAATCGCACCGTGCATGACAACGAGAACTTATACGGTGGTGGGCAGGCGGCGTCATTCATAGCTGATTGTCTTTCTCGCTCATGAGCTGTCATGAGTTAGATAAGCGCTTATGGTCGTGTTGGGAAGCACAATGAATATTTGGTATATCAACCCTTATGCCGGCGGCCCTGGAGTCGGGCGCTATTGGCGCTCCTTTTATCTGGCGAACGCATGGCAGGCTCAGGGACATGATGTGGAGATAATCACGCCTGGTTATCACCATTTGATGGACGACGACTCAGGGAAAGCCGGGGGACAGGTCCTGGAAGGCGTTTCATATAATTTTGTTCCAGCTCCTAAATATAAAGGGAATGGCCTGGGGCGATTTTTGTCCATGTTGTGTTTCGGCTTTTTTCTCTTCTTTTTTCTTCTGCGCTTGGGGTTGAAGAAAAGGCCGGATCTGGTTTTGTATTCTTCTGCCCATCCCTTTGGGTACCCTGCTGCCTATCTATGTGCAAAATTATTCAGATCGAAGATTCTATTTGAGGTTAGGGATATCTGGCCTTTGAGTTTGGTGGAAATTGCTGGATTCAATAAATTCCATCCCGTCGTTTTGGTTTTGTCGCTTATTGAGAGGTTCGCATATTATTCAGCGGATGCTGTGATTTCCCTTTTGCCGGGTGCCAAACAGCACATGGTGTCACGGGGAATGAAACCGGGGAAATTCAGATACGTTCCTAATGGTTTTTCGCTTAATGATATAAATGCAAGCGTTGAGTCTCAGGGGTCTAGTTTATTGGATGACCTGATGGGATTTAAATCGCAAGGCGATTTTTTGTTTTTTTACGCCGGCGCCTTGGGGGAACCCAATGCGATGCACCTGTTTTTGGATGCGTTGCATTTTTTTGAGATTCCAGAGGGCGTGTCAGTAAAATTTATCATCGTTGGCAAGGGGGAACAAAGTGCTGAGCTTAATGCTCGCTGTCGTAAACTCGGTTACGACTTTGTTCTTTTTTACCCGCAGGTTGATAAAGCAGAGATCCAGCAAGCTCTTCGTGTTGTCGATGTCGGGTTTTTTGTTATGCATGACCTGCCTATTTACAGATTCGGTGTGAGTTTAAACAAGTTATATGATTACATGGCTGCCGGGATCCCTGTCATTGCTTCTTATAATGCCTTTAATGATCCAATAAAAGAGGCTGGTTGCGGCATGTCCGTGGTTCCGGGTCAACCTGAGCAGCTTGCACATACGTTCCAGGAAATGTTGTTACTTGATGGGACTGTTTTGCGTGAGATGGGCGCGAAAGGTCGCCTTTTCCTTGAGGCTAATTTTGAGTATACGTCTCTGGCTCGGCGGATTCTGGAAAATTGATTAAGGTGCATCGCATGCAGTTGGTTACCGGGGCGTCAGGTTATATAGGTAGTTTGCTTTGTAAGGTTCTGAAGGCGCGAGGCTACGCCGTAAAGGGCATAGGTCGTAGCTCCATGACTCCGTCACAAGATTTTGACTATGTTTGCCTGGATCTTGAAAACGACCCTTTGGACGGGGTATGTCTTGGTGTCGAGACAATCGTACATCTTGCGGGAAGGGCACATATTCTGAATGACAAGGAAGAGGATCCTCTTTCGGCGTTCAGGCGTGCGAATGTAAACGCGACTCTTCGCTTAGCCGAAGAGGCAATGCGTGGGGGGGTCAAGAGGTTTGTTTTTATCAGTTCAATTGGTGTCAGCGCCACTGAGACAAAGAATTCAAAGGTTTCAGAGTTGAGTGGCAATAACCCAAGTACGCCGTATGCGCTTTCAAAATTTGAAGCTGAAGAGGCGTTAAAAGCGCTGGTCAAAGATTCCTCCATGGAGCTGGTTATTATCCGCCCACCCTTGGTCTATGGCGGGAGTGCTCCTGGGAACTTTCACCGCTTGCTAAAGATTGTTCGACTCGGTATGCCACTTCCCTTCTTGGCAGCCAATAATCAACGTAGCATGATAGCGCTGGATAATCTTATTGACTTTATCGTGCATTGTATTAAGCATCCTGCTGCGGCTGGGGAGCTATTTTTGATTTCCGATGGAACGGATGTCTCTACTGTAGATATTGTGCGTACCATTGCCAATGGTATGGGGCGTAAACCTCGCTTGATTTATGTACCCGTTGGAGTCATCCGTGTGGCGGCGAAGCTATTAGGGCGAGAGAATATGTTTTCCCAATTGTTTGGTTCTTTGGTTATCGATTCCGGCAAGGCGCATCAGCTGCTTGGCTGGACCCCGCCGCTTGGAACAACTGAAGCGTTATCCAAGGCCGGCGCGGATTATATGACCCTTTCATCAAAAAAAGGTCGAGTTTGAATTCATGGCAATTTTTTTTGTAGTGTTTGTAGTGTTTTTTGTTTCGTTGGTCTTAACCGGTGGCTTGCGACGTTACGCTTTGGCGCGAAGCCTGATGGATGTTCCGAACGCACGAAGTTCTCATTCGGTTCCAACCCCTCGCGGTGGTGGGGTGGCGATCGTATTAGGATTTCTATCGGTGTTGCCGATCCTGGCTTTTCTTGGGGGGCTTAGTTGGACATTCACCTGGGCCTTGTTGGGGGCGGGATCAGGTATAGCGCTTTTGGGCTTTCTCGACGACCATGGTCACATCGCGGCACGCTGGAGATTGCTGGGACATTTCCTCGGTGCAATCTGGGCGCTTTTTTGGCTGGGTGGCTTGCCTGCATTGGAGCTGTTTGGTTTCGTATTGGATTTGGGCTGGCTAGGGCATGTGCTCGCGGCGATTTATCTGGTTTGGATGCTTAATCTTTATAACTTCATGGACGGGATCGACGGAATCGCCAGCGTCGAGGCTATTTGTGCTTGTCTTGGAGCCTGCCTGCTCTATTGGTTGGGAGGTTTTGAAAACCTGATCTTGGCTCCGCTGGTACTAGCGATGGCTGTAGCGGGGTTCTTGTATTGGAATTTTCCTCCCGCCCGTATCTTCATGGGCGATGCGGGTAGTGGATTTCTTGGCATTATCCTGGGGGTGCTGTCGCTGCAGGCGGCTTGGAGTTCACCTAAGCTGCTGTGGGTCTGGCTGATTTTGCTGGGGGTCTTTATTGTCGATGCAACCCTTACATTGTTACGGCGCCTGCTACGTGGAGATAAGGTCTACGAGGCTCATCGCAGTCATGCCTATCAATTCGCTTCCCGTCATTATGGCCGTCACCTGCCGGTTACGTTGGTGGTGACAGCAATCAATCTGTTCTGGCTGCTGCCTTTGGCAGCTTGTGTCGTGTTGTGGAACATGGATGGAGCATTGGCTTTAATATTGGCTTACGTGCCACTGCTCGTGCTGGCGGTCAGGTTTCACGCCGGTGAGCTTGAGAAAGCCTGATTTCGCTGTAGGGTTCGCGTTTTTCGTTTATCGATTGTCCAACGGACGAAGATGTAACTGCGTGTATCGAAAATGGATTGGATTTAGGAGCTGGCCGAGGTGCGTGAAGGGTTTATGGACAAATTGAGAACCGTCCTGCTGGGGCTGCCGAGACGCCACAAGCGAGCTATCCAGGTGGCCACTGATGTCGTTCTGGTCTGGGTCGCCTTATGGCTGGCGTTCGTCGTGCGGCTGGGGGTCGAGGCTTTGGCCAGTCCGATCGAAACGCATCTTTGGCTTTTTGCCTCCGCGCCACTGATTGCCATCCCTATTTTCATCCGTTTTGGCATGTATCGCGCCGTCATGCGTTATTTCGGCAACGATGCGCTGATTACCATTTGCAAGGCTGTCAGCCTTTCGGCCTTGCTGCTGGCTCTTGTGGTGTATTGGTACAGCAATCATAAGACCGTAGTGCCACGCTCTATCATTTTTAACTACTGGTGGTTGAGCCTGATCATGATTGGCGGGCTGCGTCTGGTGATGCGGCAGTATTTTCTCGGGGATTGGTTTACCGCAGCCCAGCATGTGCCGTTTACCAGTCGTGACGATGGCCTGCCCAAGGTCGCTATTTATGGTGCTGGGGCCGCCGGTAACCAACTCGTTGCTGCATTGCGCATGGGGCGAGTGATGCGGCCGGTCGCGTTCATCGACGATGACAGTAGCATCGCCGATAGAGTCATTGCAGGGTTGCAGGTCTATCAACCTAAACACATTCAAAAAATGATTGATGCCACCGGCGCGCAGGAGATTTTGCTTGCTGTTCCGTCCTCCTCGCGAGGTCGCCGGCGAGAGATATTGACGCTGCTTGAAGGTTTTCCGCTGCATGTGCGTAGCGTCCCCGGCTTCATGGACCTGGCCAGCGGCCGAGTCAAAGTCGACGACATCCAGGAAGTCGATATCGCGGATCTCCTCGGGCGTGATCCGGTACCTGCCCAGGCTGATTTGCTTGAGCATTGCGTCGCGGGACAGTCGGTTTTAGTGACAGGGGCGGGTGGTTCGATCGGCTCCGAACTTTGTCGGCAAATCCTTGCTCTCAAGCCGACCACGCTGCTGTTATTCGAACATAGCGAATTCAATCTCTATAGCATTTTGTCCGAACTGGAGCCTCGAATTGCTCGTGAGTCACTGTCGGTTCGATTATTACCTATCCTCGGATCGGTGCGGGATCAGGACAAGTTGCTGGACGTGATGAAGACATGGAATGTCGATACGGTCTATCACGCAGCGGCTTATAAACATGTGCCGATGGTGGAGCATAATATTGCCGAAGGCGTTTTGAACAATGTGATCGGCACGCTGAATACTGCGCAAGCCGCACTTCAGGCAGGTGTATCGAATTTTGTATTGATTTCGACGGATAAGGCCGTACGTCCAACGAATGTGATGGGCAGTACCAAGCGCCTTGCCGAACTGACCTTGCAAGCCCTTAGCCGTGAATTGGCGCCCGTGCTGTTTGGCGACAACGCCAACGTATCACGCGTCAACAAAACCCGTTTTACGATGGTCCGTTTCGGTAATGTACTGGGGTCATCCGGTTCGGTTATTCCACTGTTTCATAAACAGATCAAATCAGGTGGACCATTAACCGTTACCCATCCGAAGATCACACGTTATTTCATGACGATCCCCGAGGCCGCTCAACTGGTCATTCAAGCGGGCTCTATGGGGCTGGGTGGGGATGTGTTTGTGCTGGATATGGGCGAGCCGGTGAAGATTGTCGAGCTGGCGGAAAAAATGATTCACTTATCCGGCTTGAGTGTGCGTTCGGAGAAAAACCCTCAAGGCGATATTTCAATCGAGTTCACAGGGTTGCGTCCTGGCGAGAAGCTCTACGAGGAGTTGCTGATCGGCGACAACGTTGTCGCAACCTCCCATCCGATGATCATGAGCGCCAACGAAGATCATCTGCCATGGGATGTGCTTAAGGCGAGGTTGGCTGAGTTGCTGGCCGCCATCGAGCATGATGACTACTCGAGAGTCCGTCAGTTGCTGCGGGACACGGTCAGTGGATACGCCCCTGACGGGGAGATTGTCGACTGGATCTATCAACAACGTCGGCTTGAGCCTTGACGAAGTGCGTATGCCTAGGGCCTGAGATCAGGCCCTAGGCATCTTAAGCTAATTGTTAATCCAGATTTCTCGCGACAATTAATTTCTCCGGACTGAAAGCTTCATCGTCCTTTGACTTTTTCTCTTGCCAGGAATATTTTTTCTTTAGCTTCAATAGCGGTTTTTCAAAGAATATGTAACTTAATGGGGCGACTACAAAAGTTAGCCATAAGCCGATGTCCACGCTGGGCGGAAAAACATGTTCTGTTCGATAAGGGCCGTTACCTGTAAAAATGCCTTGCCATACATACAGACCGTAGCTGATGACTCCAACGGCTGCTAAAGGTTTGAGCTCAAGTAACTTGACCAGCAGAGAGTCCTGATTGTGATAGATATATAAAACTAAGGCGCCTACCGAGACAAGCCAGGCAGCTTCCGTTTTTATGAAGGCCGGTGCAGTGAGTCCAGCCAAAATCGAGATGAGTAATATTCCCGATGTGGCCGTATTTGTGAAGATGCTCTTGACCTTTTCAATCTTGCAAACAAAGGCAACCAGGCAGCCGACTAAAATCGGCAACATTGCCGGAAAAGTCCACCGGCTCAAATAATAGAGCGTTGTAGGTTCATAAAGACTGGTTCCGAAACAAAGGCAGCCGAGGACCAGCAGCGAAATCGTCGTGATCGCGGTTCGTTTGCCAAAAGCAAAAACTATTGGCCAGAACAAATAAAAATGTTCTTCAACGGACAGAGACCAGAAGTGTGACATTGCAGAAAACGCGCACGCCTTGGGGGCGAAGTTTATGGTGTATGTCAATGCATAGGGATAAATGCAATTGGTTATTCCGGCTTTTCCCGTTACATCCATGATTATCAGGAAGAAAATAGCCAGATAATAGAGTGGGAATATACGTAGGGCACGTCGTTTTATAAAGGAAAAGATGTCGACTCTTCCAGTAGTCTCTTTCTCTTTAATGAGCAAAAAGGTTATCAGGAAGCCAGATAGAACAAAGAAGGTGCTGACACCTACATGAGGACTCAAAACTGACAGGAAGGCAGGGTTCGTGACCCCTATGACAGGCTAGATGACCGCGTGGGACATAATAACAAGTAGCACCGAAATGCCCCGCAGACCGTCAAGTCCCTTTATCTTTAAACTCATCACTTTCCCCAAAATTAAAAGCGCGGCAAGTTTGCCGTATGGTCACGGTGCGTGCAACCGCCAAGGCCGCTTCCCTGGGGCTTCCAGTTTTTAGCCCGATATTCAGGGTCATAAGGATGCCGCCGACCACGACTTCACCTCGATGGATTCGCGCTCTTTCTTACGCTTTCTGTAACATTCTGATTTTTGACAAGCTATCTTCATGGCCTAAGTTTGAGAGGCAGCTTCGGAAAAGCTGCTTCTCTCTTAACGATGTCATGGAGCGTCATTTATGCGTACAGGCTATTTCTACTCTTTGATTTTTGCCCTTCTGACCAGCGCCTCTATAGCCACCATCGCTGCGCCGGCGGTCAAGCCACAGACCACGGCTGCGTCGCCTGCGACGGAAATGACGGCGAAGCCGCAAAGCGCCAAGGTGGATCTCAATGGGGCGGATGCCGCTACGTTGCAACGCGAATTATTGGGAATAGGCGAGGCCAAGGCCAAGGCAATTGTTGCATATCGTGAGGGTAATGGAGCCTTCTCGTCGGTAGAGGAGTTGTTGGAAGTCAAGGGGATTGGCAAGGCGATCCTGGACAAGAATCGCGACAAGCTGGAAGTGAACTGAGGCATGACAAGAGGCCAGTCGAATGACTGGTCTCTTTTTGTTCTGAAGGATGAAAGCCTATTCTTGAGTGATTTCCGGAGCCCAAATCGAAATTACCGCGCAAGATCACTTGGCACAGAACGTGATTACTTACAGCCAGTAGATTGTTGAACAATCATGAGGCCTGAGCGTGACCAACGGACTTTCCTTAGCCGACCAAATCACCCTGGAACTGCGCGCCGACATCATCAGCGGCCGCTTGTTGCCAGGTATGGCCCTGATAGAGAACAACCTGGTTTCAGCCTACAACGCCTCGCGCAACACCATCCGCGAAGCGTTACACCGCCTGGGTCAGGATGGGTTGACCCGTTACGTACGCAACAAAGGGGTGATGGTTCGCAGGTTAGGTGTCGATGATGTGCGAGATCTGTTCAGGGTCCGTCGCACCTTGGAGCTCCAAGCCATCTTGGGCAGCCAACCATTGCGTGAGTATCAATCCGACCGGATGCTTGAAGCCCTTGAGGCGGCGGACTTGGCTCGGGAGCGTGAGGACTGGCGTTCGGTCGGCACCCATGGCCTGGCCTTTCATCAGCACATCGTCGGCTTGATGCGCAGTCCGTTGCTCGATGAGTTTTTCACTAATGTGGTTGCACAACTGCGCCTGGTGTTCAGCTCCGCGCCCGATGAGGCGTGTTTCCAGGCTCCGTGGTTGGCTCGTGACCGGTACATCCATGATTCGCTGGCCGAAGGCGACAAGCTTGCGGCTCACGAAGCCATGGGTCTTTACCTCGACGATTCCGAGCAACTGCTTTTGCAGTGGCTGGCTCCCACCCATCACCAATGATCAAGGACCTGCGCCATGTACAAAGACTACCCAGCCGCCTACCAGGTCAGCAAAGGTTCTGCCCTGCAGGTGGATAAACCTTTCTACGAACGAATTCGCGCGCAGCAGGACAAGCGGACCCTGATCGAACAGTTCGAGGTGCCGATCCGTACCGGTCGCGCCTGGCACGTACCGGCCGGGCATGTGTTCCGCATCACGACGCCAGTAGGGCCGCAGGTGGGGGACTTCAACGTCTGGAACGCCAACGATCCGCGGGAACGCCTGTGGGCGGCGCGCACGCGCCAGCTCCAGGGCGCCCACGTCAGCACCCATGATCGGTTGTGGTCGAACCTGCCATTCCTGCGGCCCTTGGTGACCATCACCGATGACAGCCTGGCAGGCTATGGCATCGACGAGCATGGCGGACGACTGCACGATCTGCTGGGTACGCGCTGTGATCCGTATGTGAACAGGATGCTGACAGGGGAGGATTTCCATCATCACTGCCATTCGAACCTGACCCGTGCGGTGTTGCCCCACGGCCTGACCGAGTTCGATGTGCACGATGTACTGAATATTTTCCAGTGCACGGGGCTTAACCATGACGACATGTACTTCATGAAGGCCTGTCCGGCGCAGAAGGGTGATTACCTGGAGTTCTTTGCCGAGATCGATCTGTTGTGTGCTTTGTCCACCTGCCCGGGGGGGGACCTGTCGCTGGCCATGTGGGGGCCGGATGCACAGGATCCTTTCAGCGTCTGTCGTCCGCTGGGTGTGGAGATCTATCGGTTGGAGGATTCATTGCTGGAAGGCTGGAGCCAGCCTGAGCGGGCGGCGTACAAAGGGATGCATGGCTTGCACATCGCCAAGGCGGATTGGGAGAAGTAGTGCCATCGGCGCGGCAAGGCCCGGAGCTTGTGTGGCGAGGGAGCTTGCTCCCGCTGGGCTGCGCAGCAGCCCCAACAGTCACGATTCAATCAGCCAGGCACACCGAGCCAGTAGCTTTGAGGGCCGCTTCGCGCCCCAGCGGGAGCAAGCTCCCTCGCCACGAGATCGGTGTGTGAGGCCGCGGTTAACGATCCTTGGCTTCTTTCGCATCCATTTCCGCATTGCGCTCGGCAACACGTTTGCGCTGCTCGTCCGTCAATTCGACCTTGTTGGCGGTGTCGCGCAGCATCATCAGACCACCAACGATCGAGCCGATTGCAACAATCAGAATCAACCAGGCATACCAGGGCATAGGGCTCTCCTTGATGGCGCGATGGACGGACGAACATTCGCCGATCCATCGCACCTACCACTTATGAGCGAAGGTTGTTCGCAGTGGTTCAATACTACGCCCGTTCGGCTGGCTTCACCTCAAAGCCCGGTCAGCATCGCATCGGCGGGCGCGTCTGCGCGCAGTTGTGCGGTGAGGATGAAATAGACGAAGCCCACTGCCATGAACCCGAGGAAGATCAGCCCGATCAGTGCGTTGAACCAGGCCATCGCCACCAGGCACACCACCGCCAGCGCCAGGGCGATTCCCGGCACGATCGGATAACCCGGTGCGCGGAAAGTACGTTCCAGGTTGGGTTCGGTTTTACGCAATTTGAACAGGCTGAGCATGCTCATGATGTACATGACGATGGCGCCGAACACGGCCATGGTGATCATCGCCGCTGTCAGGGTCATGCCGCCGAGGTTGATCAGGCCGTCGCTGTAGATCGCGGCAATGCCGATCAGTCCACCGGCGATGATCGCCCGGTGCGGGGTCTGGAAACGTGACAGTTTGGCCAGGGAGGCGGGCAGGTAGCCGGCGCGGGCCAGGGCGAAGAACTGTCGCGAGTAGCCCAGGATGATCCCGTGGAAACTCGCCACCAGGCCGAACAGGCCGATCCAGACCAGCATGTGCAGCCAGCCGGAGCTTTCGCCGACCACGGTTTTCATGGCTTGGGGCAGGGGATCGTTGATGTTCGACAGGGTGCGCCAATCGCCGACGCCGCCGGCAAAGAACATCACACCCATCGCCAGGAACACCAGGGTCAGGATGCCGCTGATGTAGGCCTTGGGAATCGTGCGTTTCGGGTCCTTGGCTTCTTCGGCGGCCATGGCGGCGCCTTCGATGGCCAGGAAGAACCAGATGGCGAAGGGGATCGCAGCGAACATGCCGGCAATGGCTGGGGCGCCGAACACATCCGAACCGGCCCAGCCGTTCAGCGCAAAGCTGCTGAAACTGAATGCCGGGGCCACGACGCCCATGAACACTAGCAGTTCGGCCACCGCCAGGACGCAGACAATCAGCTCGAATGTCGCCGCCAATTTGACCCCGAGGATGTTCAGGCCCATGAACACGATATAGGCGCCGACTGCGGCGTGTTTCGGGTCCAGCGCCGGGAACTGCACGTTCAGGTAGGCGCCGATGGCCAGGGCAATGGCCGGCGGTGCGAAGACGAATTCGATCAGCGTCGCCAGCCCTGCAATCAATCCGCCTTTCTCGCCGAAGGCGCGACGGCTGTAGGCAAACGGCCCGCCGGCATGAGGGATGGCGGTGGTCAGTTCAGTGAAACTGAAAATGAAGCAGGTGTACATGGCCGCCACCATGAAGGACGTCACCAGGAAACCCAGCGTCCCGGCCACGCCCCAGCCATAGCTCCAGCCGAAATACTCGCCGGAAATCACCAGGCCGACGGCAATGCCCCATAAATGCAGGGTGCCCAGGGTGGGTTTGAGTTGTGTGTTCATCGGTGGCTCCCCTCGATCCATAGCAAAAGCGCTGGGGAGGGGCAGTGCAGTGGGCGTGCCAGTGTGGTGGGAGCGGTCGTAATAGGTGAAATCGTGTCGTATCGGGGATGTTCGCTGCCGGATGGCCTGGTTTTGTGCCCCAGTTCAGAGCGTCGGCGCCTGTCCAGGCCTGATCGCGAGCAAGCTCGCTCCCACAGGGTGGACACAGATTCTGTATTCACAACAGATCAAAATGTGGGAGCGAGCGTGCTCGCGATAGGGCCAGCCCAGCCAACCAACCGCTCATTTTTTACACTTTCTTTATCCCCCAAGCCCTCTCTCGATCTCGTTCCTTTACAGCCTCCCTGCCGACAATCACTCCACACACGGCACGACGCCGTATCACGGAGAAATCCCATGAGTGTTCTGGACGGGGTGTCGCTGCTGCTGGCAGTGGCGCTGTTCATCTATCTGCTGGTTGCGCTGTTGCGCGCCGATCGGAACTAGGAGCGGCTATGCACGGTTATGACTACGGGCTGATCCTCGCCTTTTTCGCCCTGGTGCTGATTCCGGCACCGTTTCTGGGGCGTTTTTACTACCGGGTGATGGAAGGCCAGCGCACCTGGCTTTCCCCGATCCTCGGCCCGGTGGAGCGCGGTTGCTATCGCCTGGCCGGTGTCGATTCCAGGGCTGAGCAAAGCTGGCAGAAATACACCCTGGCCATGCTCGCGTTCAACCTGGCGGGTTTTGTGCTGCTGTTTGCGGTTCTGCTGCTGCAGGGCCATCTGCCCCTCAATACCGAGCAACTGCCCGGCATGGAGTGGACCCAGGCCTTCAATACGGCCGTGAGTTTCATGACCAACACCAACTGGCAGTCCTACAGCGGTGAAGCGTCCCTGAGTTACCTGAGCCAGATGGTCGGCCTGACCGTGCAGAACTTCGTCAGCGCCGCCACCGGCCTGGCCGTGCTGGTGGCGCTGTGTCGCGGGATCGGGCGCAAGTCCGCCACGACGCTGGGTAATTTCTGGGTCGACATGACCCGTGCCACCCTCTACGGGTTGTTGCCGCTGTGCCTGCTGCTGGCGTTGTTCCTGGTCTGGCAGGGCGTGCCGCAGACCTTCGCGCACTATGTGCACGGGGTCACGATGCAGGGCGCCGACCAAGTCATCCCGCTGGGGCCGGCCGCCAGCCAGATCGCGATCAAGCAATTGGGTACCAACGGCGGCGGTTTCTTCGGCGTCAACTCGGCCCACCCGTTCGAAAACCCGACGGCCTGGAGCAATCTGTTTGAGCTCGCGTCGATCATCCTGATTCCCGCCGCGCTGGTGTTCACCTTCGGTCATTACGTCAAGGACCTGCGTCAGAGCCGCGCGATCATTGCCTGCATGCTGGCGCTGTTCCTGATCGGTGGCGCGACGTCGCTGTGGGCCGAATACCAGCCCAGCCCGGCCCTGAACAATCCTGCCGTCGAACAGACCGCGCCGCTGGAAGGCAAGGAGACGCGCTTCGGCACCACCGCCACGGTGCTGTGGTCGGTGACGACCACGGCAGCGTCCAACGGCTCGGTCAACGCCATGCATGACAGTCTCAACCCGCTCAGTGGCATGGTGGCCCTGGTGAACATGATGGTCGGCGAGGTGATCTTCGGCGGCGTCGGGGCCGGGCTCTACGGGATGCTGTTGAACGTGTTGATCGCCGTGTTCCTGGCCGGCTTGATGATCGGTCGCACCCCGGAGTACCTGGGCAAGAAGCTGGGCGCCCGAGAGGTGCAACTGTTGGTGGCGACCCTGCTGGTGATGCCCGTCAGCGTGCTGGTGCTGGGTGCCGTCGCCGCGAGCCTGCCCGGGCCTGCCGCGGCGGTGAGCAACCCGGGTGCCCACGGTTTCAGCCAGTTGTTGTACGCCTACACCTCAGCGGGAGCGAACAACGGTTCGGCATTCGGCGGGTTCGGCGCCAACACACCTTTCCACAACCTGATGCTGGGCCTGGGCATGTTGATCGGCCGGTTCGGCTACATCCTGCCGGTGCTGGCATTGGCTGGCAGCCTGGCCTTGAAGAAGAGCGCGCCGATTGGCCAGAACAGCTTTCCCACCCATGGCCCGCTGTTCGTGACCTTGTTGACCGTGACCATCCTGCTGGTGGGCGGCTTGACCTTCCTGCCGACCCTGGCGCTGGGGCCGATTGCCGAACACCTGAGCATGGGCTTCTGAGGATCTGATGATGAATATGCCGATGAGCAAAGCCGTCGCCGCCAAGGCGCTGGAACAACCGAAGACCCACCTGTCGGCCCTCTGGCGGCCAGCGTTGGTGCAAGCCTTCGTCAAGCTCGATCCTCGCCAGTTGCACCGGGCCCCGGTGATGCTGGTGGTGGAACTGACCGCGATCCTCACCACTGTGTTGTGCTTCATTCCCGACACTACGGTGCCGACGTTCGTCGCCGCGCAGATTGCGCTGTGGCTGTGGTTCACCGTGCTGTTCGCCAACTTCGCCGAAGCCTTGGCCGAAGGGCGCGGCAAGGCCCGGGCCGACAGCCTCAAGGCCGGCAGCGAAGGCCTCAATGCACGTCGCCAGACTGCCAGCGGGTTTGAAACAGTCCCCGCCACTCGTCTGCGCAAAGGCGATGTGGTGCGCGTCGAGGCCGGCGACATGATCCCCGGCGACGGTGAGGTGATTGACGGCATCGCCGCGGTCAACGAGGCGGCGATCACTGGCGAATCGGCGCCGGTCATCCGCGAGTCCGGCGGCGATCGCTCGGCTGTCACCGGCAATACGCGACTGGTCTCTGACTGGCTGCTGATACGCATCACCAGCAATCCCGGCGAGTCCACCCTGGACCGCATGATCGCTTTGGTGGAAGGCGCCAAGCGCCAGAAAACGCCGAACGAGGTGGCGCTGGATATCCTGCTGATCGGTCTGACGCTGATCTTCCTGTTGGTGGTGGTGACGCTGCAACCGTTCGCCCATTTCGCCAACGCCAGCCTGCCGCTGGTGTTTCTGGTGGCGCTGCTGGTCACCTTGATTCCCACCACCATCGGCGGGCTGCTGTCGGCCATCGGCATCGCCGGGATGGACCGGTTGGTGCGCCTGAACGTGATCGCCAAATCCGGCCGTGCGGTCGAGGCGGCGGGGGACGTGCATGTGCTGATGCTGGACAAGACCGGCACCATCACCTTTGGCAATCGGCGTTGTACCGCGGTCTATGCCGCCCCAGGTGTGAGTGCCAAGGAGCTGGCCGAAGGCGCGCTGTTCGCCTCTTTGGCTGACGACACGGCCGAGGGCAAGTCCATCGTCGAGTATCTGCGAGGTTTGCACCCACAGCCCGAGCCGGGCGTCGACGCACTGACGGCCGTGCCGTTCAGTGCCGAAACCCGTCTGTCCGGGGTCGACTATCAGGGGCGCATCTACCGTAAGGGTGCCGTGGATTCCTTGCTGGATTTCATCGGTCTTGCACGCAATGAATTGCCGTCGGCCCTGGCGCGGGAGGTCGACAAGATCGCCCAGAGCGGCGGTACGCCGTTGCTGGTGTGTGTGGACGGCAAGCTGCTCGGCGCTATCCATCTCAAGGACGTGGTCAAGCCCGGCATCCGTGAGCGGTTTGCCGAGCTGCGCAAGCTGGGGATTCGCACGGTGATGGTCACCGGCGACAACCCGCTGACTGCCGCCGCGATTGCCGCTGAGGCCGGTGTCGACGACGTGCTGGCGGAGGCCACACCGGAGAAAAAACTGGCGCGTATCCGTCACGAGCAAAATGACGGTCGGCTGGTGGCCATGTGCGGCGACGGCGCGAACGACGCCCCGGCCCTGGCCCAGGCCGATGTCGGCATGGCGATGAACGACGGCACCCAGGCCGCGCGGGAAGCGGCCAACATGGTCGACCTCGACAGCGACCCGACCAAATTGCTGGACGTCGTGCAGATCGGCAAGGAGCTGTTGGTGACCCGTGGGGCGCTGACCACCTTTTCCATCGCCAACGACATCGCCAAGTATTTCGCCATCCTGCCGGCACTGTTCGCGTCGATTTATCCACAGCTCGGCGTGCTGAACGTGATGCACCTGAACAGCCCGCAGAGCGCGATTTTGTCGGCCATTGTCTTCAACGCCTTGATCATCGTCGTGCTCATCCCTCTGGCCCTGCGCGGCGTGCGCGTGCAAGCGGCAAGCGCGGCGGCGCTGTTGCGGCGCAATCTGTTGATCTATGGCCTGGGCGGGATCGTGGTGCCGTTCGTGGGGATCAAGGCGATCGATATGTTGCTGACGGCATTGCACCTGGTTTGAGCCTGATGTCCGGTGCACAGATTTTTTGTGCCAGGAGAGGTTTTGTGGCGAGGGAGCTTGCTCCCGCTGGGTTGCGAAGCAACCCCCAGGAAATTGACTCCAACCAGCCTGACACACAGCTGGGGCTGGTTTTGGGTCTGCCTCGCAGCCCAGCGGGAGCAAGCTCCCTCGCCACGATGAATTTTTTGATTCGAGGATTTTGAAATGTCCACTCTGATTCGCCCGGCCTTGAGCCTGTTATTGTTGATGAGCCTGATCACCGGTGTCGCCTACCCACTGGTGGTCACCGGCGTGGCGCAAGTCGCCTTTCCCGCCCAAGCCAACGGCAGCCTGATCGTCGATGCCGCCGGCAAGGTCCGTGGCTCAATGCTGATCGCCCAGGACTTCACCGGCGATGCCTGGTTTCATCCACGGCCATCGGCCGGTGCCTTCGCCACGGTCGCCAGCGGCGCCAGTAATTTCTCCCCGAGCAATCCGGCCCTGGCCACACGGGTGATTGATGACGCCCGCAAACTTCAGGTGCCGGGTCAGGGGCCGGTGCCGCTGGCATTGCTGACCACCTCCGGCAGCGGGCTGGATCCGCACTTGCCTCCGGCGGCAATTGCCTATCAACTGGCGCGTGTCGCCGCCGCGCGCAACCTGCCGGCCTCGACCTTGCAGCAATTGCTCGACGACAACATCGAGCAACCCCTGGTGGGTCCACCGGTGGTGAATGTGCTGGCGCTGAACCTGGCCCTGGAAAAACTGTAGAACCTGTGGGAGTAGCGCCTGTGGGACCAAAGCTTGCTCGCGATGAACGATAACGCGGTCCATCCGTTGAACTGTGTCGTCTTGATCGCGAGCAAGCTTGGCTCCCACAGGTCCAGTGCCCATATGCTTTGCTCCCACAGGTCCGGCTCCCACAGGGTGTTTGATCAATATTTGAAAGAGATTTCCACGCCATGAGCGACTCCGGCCGCGCCGACGCACTGTTAGCCAATCTGCCCCGTAACGGCCGTGGTCGGCTCAAGGTCTTCCTGGGCGCGGCCCCCGGTGTCGGCAAGACCTACGCCATGCTGCAAGCGGCTCACACCCAACTGCGCCAAGGCGTGACGGTCATCGCCGGGGTGGTGGAAACTCACGGTCGTGCCGAAACCGAAGCGCTGCTCGGCGGCCTGGCGCAGCAGCCGTTGGTGCGCTCGGAATATCGCGGCGTGATGCTCGAGGAAATGGACCTCGATGGCCTGCTCGCCGCCCGGCCGACCCTGGTCCTCGTGGACGAACTGGCCCACAGCAACGCCCCCGACAGCCGCCATGCCAAACGCTGGCAGGACATTCAGGAACTGCTCGCGGCGGGCATCGACGTCTACACCACGGTCAATGTCCAGCATCTGGAAAGCCTCAACGACCAAGTACGCGGCATCACCGGCGTGCAGGTGCGCGAGACGTTGCCGGACTGGGTCCTGCAGGAAGCCGATGAACTGCTGCTGATCGACCTGCCACCCCGTGAGCTGCTGGAGCGTCTGCGCGATGGCAAGGTCTACGTGCCGGAACAGGCCAGGGCGGCGATCGATGCGTTTTTCTCCCAGACCAACCTGACCGCGTTGCGTGAGCTGGCGATGCAGACCGCCGCCGCCCAGGTCGACAATGACCTGGCCCTGGGCTATCGACAACTGGGCCAGGCCGCGCCGGCAGTGCGCGGACGCTTGCTGGTGGGGGTGGACGGTGATGTGCAGGCTGAACGCCTGGTGCGTCATGCCAGCCGCGTCGCCCAGCGTCGGCATCTGCCGTGGAGCCTGGTGCATGTGGACAACGGCAGCGCCCGTGACGAGGCCTCGCGCCAGCGCCTGCAGAATGCCCAGCAACTGGCTGAACGCCTCGGCGGCGAAGTGGTGCTGCTGCGGGCCGGTGAAGTGGCCAGGACGCTGATCCAGCACGCCAGCGAACGTCGCGCCACGCTGGTGCTGGTGGGCCAGTCCCGGCCGCGCCTGCGCCGACGGCTGTTTGGCGGCGGCCTCGCTTCGCGCCTGCTGCGCGGTGCCCGGGGCCTGGAAATCAACGTGCTGGACAGCGATGAGCAACCGCGTCCCGCCCGCGTGCACTCAGGCGCCGTCCAGACCAGGTTCGATTATGTGCTGGCGTTGCTGGCGACCGTGGTGGCCAGCGCATTGGCCTGGGGAATCTCGGGATTGCTGGCGTTGCCCAATATCTCCCTGGTGTTCCTGATGGCAGTGTTGCTGGTGGCCGTACGCAGCAGCCTCGGCCCGGCGCTGGCCTGTGCGGCGCTGTCGTTCCTGGCCTATGATTTCCTGTTCATCCCGCCGAATTTTTCCCTGACCATCCAGCGCGAAGAAGATGTGCTGACGCTGGTGTTTTTCCTGCTCATGGCGGCCCTGACCGGCAACCTGGCCGCTCGCCAGCGCCGCCAGTTGCAGGCCCTGCGCGACACCCAACAGGAAACCGGCGAGCTGCTGGACCTGTCCCGCAAACTCACTGCCGCCACCGACCGCCAGGCCGTGATCAGCGCCGCCGCGCAGCACCTCAACGGTTGGCACGACTTGCAGCTATGCCTGCTCGACCGCGACAGCCAGGGCGATTGGAAGGTCGAAAGCGGTGAGCCGTTGACCCTCACCGAGGCTGAGCGCGCGGCGGCCGATTGGTCCTGGCAGCACGATCAGTCGGCCGGCGCCGGCACCGGGACACTGCCCTCCGGGCGTTGGTGGTGGTGGCCGTTGTCGGCGGAAGGCGGACCGCTGGCCTTGCTGGGCGTCTGCCCGAAAGAAGGCCAACCCCTGAGTGGTCAGCGTCGCCGTTTGCTGGCGGCCCTCAGTCAGCCATTGGCCCAGGCGCTGGCTCGGGCGCAACTGGCCCAGGACCTGGAAGCGGCGCGTCTGCATGGCGAAACCGAGCAACTGCGCAGCGCTTTGCTGGCTTCCGTGTCCCACGATCTGCGCACACCGCTGACCGCCATGCGCGGCAGCATCGACAGCCTGTTGGCGCTGGGGGAGGCGATCCCGCTGGCCGATCGTCGCGAGCTGCTCGAAGGCACCCGCGATGAAGCCGAGCGGTTGGATCGCTACATCCAGAACTTGCTGGACATGACTCGTCTGGGCCACGGCGCCCTGAAACTGGCGCGGGACTGGGTGGCGCCGGCCGACATCGTTGGCAGTGCGCTGAATCGCCTGCGAGCGGTGTTGGCGCCCCTGGCGCTCACGGTCGAGGTGCCCGCTGAATTGCCCTTGTTGTATGTGCATGCAGCGTTGATCGAGCAGGCCCTGGTGAACGTGCTGGAGAACGCGGCGCGGTTCTCGCCAGCCCAAGGACGCCTGCTGCTGTGTGCCGGGGCGACCGCCAATGAGGTGTTTTTTGCCGTGGCCGATGAAGGCCCCGGGATTCCTGAAGAGGAGCGGGAGAAAATCTTCGATATGTTCTACACCGCCGCGCGCGGTGATCGGGGCGGGCAGGGCACAGGGTTGGGATTGGCGATCTGCCAGGGCATGGTCGGTGCCCACGGCGGGCGAATCAGCGTGGCCGACGGCCTCGACGGACGCGGCACCTGCATCACGTTGCACTTGCCGTTGCAGGCGCAACCGGGCATGGACGATGAAGCTTGAGCCTGGCTGAGATACTCTCTTGTCACTTGCGTGCCTTTCCACTGGATTGCAACGAACGAACCCCATGAGCCAGACCGCGACCCTTTTGGTCATCGATGACGAACCGCAGATCCGCAAATTCTTGCGCATCAGCTTGAGCTCCCAGGGCTACAAGGTGCTGGAAGCCGGCACCGGCGCCGAAGGGCTGGCCCAAGCGGCGCTGAACAAGCCCGATCTGCTGGTGCTCGACCTGGGCCTGCCGGACATGGACGGCCAACAGGTGTTGCGCGAGTTTCGCCAATGGTCGACGGTGCCGGTGCTCGTGCTCTCGGTGCGGGCCAGCGAAGCGCAGAAAGTCGAGGCGTTGGACAACGGTGCCAACGATTACGTGACCAAGCCGTTCGGCATCCAGGAATTCCTTGCCCGCATCCGCGCCTTGTTGCGCCAGGCCCCGGCCGGCGAGCCACAGGAGGCCGCGCTGAAGTTCGGCCCGCTGACGGTGGACCTGGCCTATCGACGGGTGCTGCTGGACGGCACCGAAGTGGCGCTGACCCGTAAGGAATACGCCGTCCTGGCGCAACTGGCGCGGCACCCGGGGCGGGTCATCACCCAGCAGCAGTTGCTCAAGGACATCTGGGGGCCGACCCACACCGAAGACAGTCACTACCTGCGGATCGTGGTCGGTCACCTGCGCCAGAAGCTGGCCGACGACCCGACCCGGCCGCGGTTCATCGTGACCGAGGCGGGGGTGGGGTATCGGTTGTTGGGGGAGGGTGGGCTTTAGTTCTATGTTGTCCGGGTTGCCGCCATCGCGAGCAAGCTCGCTCCCACAGGGTTCACCACAGATTCAGCGTGGGAGCGAGCTTGCTCGCGATGAGGCCCCCACAGCCAGCGCAAATGCCTAGTTCTGTTCACGCTCATAGCGATCCAGGGTATCGCTGGCAATCTCCCGCCCCAGGGCGATCAACTCCGGCGCCTTGTAGAACTCGAAGAACCGGCACACCCGTTTCGGCACGTTGATCAGCACATCCGGCGGGTAACCGGCGATCTTGTACTGGGCCAGTGAGGTCTGCATCACTTCGAAGCTCTGGTTGATCAAGTCCAGCAACGAAGCCGGGCCGACGTTATCGATGATGAATGAGCCAGTGGCGGATTTCGGTGCGCCTTCGTTCTCTGGCGCGGCGGCCGGTTGTTGGCCCTCAGGCTCGGCCGAGTCGATCCACGGGTTGATGTCGGCGGCCTCGGCCTTCAAGGCTTCCTGCTCCAGCAGCAACAACTGCTCGGCCTGCTTGCGGCGAAACGGCAGACGCGAACCCAGGGAGCTGACCAGGGTGTCGAAGCGGCGCCTGAACGCGGCGGGGCGCGGGATCACCGGTAACCGGTACTGTTTCTGGTTGGTGGCGTTGAGGTTGACCGCGATGATCAAGTCGCAGTGGCTCGACACCACCGGCACGATCGGCAACGGATTGAGCAGGCCGCCATCCACCAGCATGCGATTGCCTTGCATCACGGGTGTGAACAGGCTGGGAATCGCCGCTGAGGCGCGCATTGCCTGGTGCAGGCAGCCTTCCTGGAACCAGATTTCCTGCTGGTTGGTCAGGTCGGTTGCGACGGCGGTGTAGGGGATGCGCAACTCTTCAATGTTGAGTTCGCCGACGATCTTGCGGATCTGCCCAAAGACCTTCTCGCCGCGGATCGCCCCCAGGCGAAAACTGACGTCCACCAGGCGCAGGACATCCAGGTAATCCAGGCTTTCGATCCAGTTGCGGTACTCCTCGAGCTTGCCCGCCGCATAGATCCCACCCACGACAGCCCCCATGGAACAACCGGCGATGCAGGCAATGTCGTAGCCACGTCGTTCGATTTCTTCGATCACCCCGATATGGGCATAGCCCCGGGCGCCACCCGAGCCCAATACCAATGCGACACGTTTTGTCATGACCCGGCCTCTTGTCGAACAGGCTTCAACAATGCACTCATCGACGGCTCGGCTCAATCGTTGTGGCGCAGACGTCGTTTTTTGACACGCTGCGACGGCATTTGCGTATGCTCGGCCACACTCGAATTTACGCGGTCAAGCAAGGCACTTTTCGCCGTTGCCACCGTCTTAACAGCACGACTGTTGACCTGACCTGAGGTGTTATTGATGAAAGCCCGGATCCGCCTGCCCTTGGTGGCATCTTTGATGATTTTGGCCCTGGCCGGTTGCGCAGGCAAAACCGCTTACCGCGATAGTTGTGGCAGCCAGCTCGACAGCGCCTGGCGTGAACTGGACCTGGCCAAGGCCGAAGGCTTTGCCGGCACCGTCAGCTACTCCAAGGCCTTGTCCCTGCTGACAGGCGCCAAGACCCAGCAGCAATTCGAAGCGTTCGAAGGCTGCTCCAAGAAAGCCGAGAAGGCGCGTTTCTACATTCGCGAATCCCGCGCGGGACGATAAAGGCAGCGACAAGCCATCAGCTGCAAGCTACAAGGGAAGGGGACAGAATCTTTTTTCACGGGTAGCTTGCGGCTTGACGCTCAACGTTGTGTACGGAGTACGTCCATGATCGATCGGCTGGTGGCCCGCATATTGGGCCTGGAAGTCCGCCTGTTGGCCCGTCAGGCCCGCTTGAATGCCCACACCGACAGCGAAGCGCTGCATGACCTGCGGACCACGGTGCGCCGTTTGCGCAGCCTGCTTCGTCCGCTGCGTGGGTTGCCCGGCGTCGAACAACTGGAAACGGCGGCTTCGGCGGTGGGTACCCTGACCACGCCCCTGCGCGATCGGGAAGTGTTGGCGGCTTACCTTGAACAACATGGCCTGGCCGAGGCGGCGCGGCGACGCCAGATACAAATGGCCGATGCCTATCCCGCCGTGGCCGCGAGTGTTGAACTGGCCCAGTTGCTGATGATGCTCGATGCCTTCCCGCGCTTCATTCGCGCCGCCCAGCGTGAGGGGCTGCTGAAGGGCTTGCGCAAAAGCATCGAGAAGCGCCTGGACAAACAGTGGAAGAAACTCGGCGAAGCCCTGCGTGATCCGGCCCATGACCGCCACCGGTTGCGTCTGCTGATCAAGCGCGTGCGCTACGCCATCGAAGCTTACCCTGAGCTCGACCGCCTGCCCGAAGCCGCCATGCCACGGCTCAAGTCCGCCCAGGGCGCGCTGGGCGACTGGCACGATTGCTGGCAATGGCTGGCCAGGGCCAGGGAAGAAACCGATCTGCAAGCTTGCGTGCCCACCTGGCACGCCACGATGGAAAAGGCTGAGGCCAAGTCCGACAAGGTGCTCGACAAGCTGATTGCCAGTTGCTTCGAAAAATCCTGAATCCACCCTATTTCCCCTTGTGGGAGCGAGCTTGCTCGCGATGGCGGTGGGTCAGTTTGCATACAGGTTGACTGATACACCGCCATCGCGAGCAAGCTCGCTCCCACAGTGGTTGGGGTGGATTCAGGAATCCTCGGCTTTTCTGTCAGCCTCTTTGGCCGGAATGAGCCCTGTGCCGCCTGTCTGGGCTGGTTAAGATGCCTTCATCCTTTTCCCCTGTTTTCGAGGTCGTCATGCGCTTTTCCGAGTTGATCGATGCCGTGCGCCGGCAGCCAGGTGCTGTGACCATCGCGCCGGAATGGGGCCAGGGCCGGGCCAGTTTTGGTGGGTTGGTGGCGGCGCTGCAATATGAGGCTATGCGTGCCCAAGTGCCGGCGGATCGCCCGGTGCGTTCCCTGGCGATTACCTTTGTCGGCCCGGTCGAGCCCGACGTGCCGGTCAGTTTCGAAGTCGAGGTGTTGCGAGAAGGCAAGGCGGTAAGCCAAGTGTTGGGGCGTGCGGTGCAGAACGGTCAGGTGGTGACCGTGGTGCAAGGCAGCTTTGGTGCCTCGCGCTCGTCCGTGGTGGCGGTGCAGGCCGACCCCGCGCCGGAATTCAAGAGCGTGGAGCAATGCCAGGAACTGCCTTACGTCAAGGGCATGACTCCGGAATTCATGCGGCACCTGGCAATGCGCTGGAGCGTCGGCGGCTTGCCGTTCAGCGGCAATAAATCCCGGAGCATGGGCGGCTGGGTGCGCTTGCGCGGCGATGTGCAGGAGGAGCCGCTGAACGAAAGCCATATCCTGGCCTTGGTGGACGCCTGGCCCCCGGCGTTGTTGCCTCACCTCTCGCAAATGGCCCCGGGCAGCACGCTCACGTGGACCATTGAGTTCGTCCAGCCGCTGCTGGACCTCACGACACTGGACTGGTGCAAGTACCTGGCCGAGATCGAACATGCCCAGGACGGCTACGGCCATGTCGCCGCGAAATTCTGGAGCGCCGATGGCCGCTTGATCGCCCTGAGCCGGCAGACGGTAACGATCTTCGGGTAAGGCTGCTCCGGCTAAGGTTTACGGTGGTGACGGTGGCGATCACGCCAGGCGCGCCACCAGCCACCGCTGAAAAAGAACCGCGGAAAAGTCAGGAACTGCTCCACCAACAGGCGTGACACGGCATCCTTGCGATCGCTGAACGGCTCGGAGGCCTGGGCCTCCAGGCTGTGTCCGTGACGCTGCAGGCCGAGTGCCGCGAGCAGGCCGATGACGCCGATGGCGATGTCCCCCAGGCTCAAGCTGAATACTCCCGTCACAATCAGCAGAAACGCGATGATGAACAGCGGCACGGCAATCAGGTGCAACACCAGGTTGGTGGGGTGGCGATGATTGTCGGGGTAGGCGCGCCATTGCCAGGCTGGAAGATTGGGGTGACGTTTGCCCATGATGCTATTCCTCGATTCGTGTGCACTTATGCTTGAAGAATAGGTGCCGCCCAGGGCGCCTGCGAATCGAGGTTGGTTATCGGGGCGATAGAGTTTCAAAGGTAACATTTGAGTTGACTGTACTGGCCTCTTCGCGAGCAAGCTCGCTCCCACATGGGGTCTGTCGGGTTCACAAACTTTTGTGTCCGACTCGATCCAATGTGGGAGCGAGCTTGCTCGCGAAGGCGTCCTCAAAGCTTGAGCTGCCCAATCGCCTTGCTCAACTCGCCCGCCAATGTCGCCAGTTCATCGCTGGTGGTGGCTGAATCGACGGTCTGGCGCACGGTGTTTTCGGTCACGTCGCGAATGCTCACCACCGCCCGGTTCATTTCCTCGGCGACGTGGCTTTGCTGCTCGGCCGCGACCGCGATCTGGGTGTTGCTCTCGCGCATTTGGGCCACGGCTGCGGTGATCTGTGCCAGCGCGTCGCCGGCCTCGCGGGCCTGTTGCACGCAATCGTCGGCCTTGAGCGAACTCTCCTGCATGAAGTCCACCGCGTCCCGGGTCCCGGCTTGCAGGGCCGAGACCATGGTGGTGATTTCATCCGTGGAGGCCTGTACTCGCTTGGCCAGGTTGCGCACCTCATCGGCCACCACGGCAAAACCTCGGCCCATTTCCCCGGCCCGCGCCGCTTCGATGGCCGCGTTCAGGGCCAGCAGATTGGTTTGTTCGGCGATGCTGTGGATCACATTGACCACGCCGTTGATCTTCTGACTGTCTTCGGCCAGGCGCTGGATCATTTCGGCAGTCTGCTGCACCCCCGACGACAATCCGGTGATCGACAGCTGCACCCGACCGACCACTTCGTGACCGTTGCCGGCCAGGGTGTCGGCGGTTTTCGACAGGTCGCGGGTGGCGCCGGCGTGCTGGGCGATGTGATAAACCGTGGCGGACATTTCGTTGATCGCCGTGGCTGCCTGATCGGTTTCGCTTTGCTGGCCGAGCATGCCGTGGCGAACATCGTTCATGCTCGACGCCAGGCGCGCCGCACCACTGTCCAGCTGCCGGGCAGTGCTCGCGACGGTGTCGACCACCCGTTGATAACCGGCCTGCATGGCGTTGAACGCCGCCGCCATCTGGCCCACTTCGTCCTTGCAGGCCAGAGGCACGCGGGCGGACAGGTCACCGGTTTTTTCCACATGCAGCATCACGTCTTTGAGCGTGTTGAGCTGGCTGAGCAAAAAGCGGATCAACAGTTGCGAGGCGCCCAACATTGCCAGCATCAACACAAACACGGCCATGGCGTATTGGCTGAAGCGTTCAGCGAACACTTGGCTCAGGCTTACACCTCGGGCCAACACCGCGAGTGCCTGTCCGTCATCTCGACGGATCACTTGGGCACCCAGCAACGGGTCGTCGCCAAGCAGCGGCCCGGCATCGAGTTCGACCCAGCCATCGGCCTGAGCCAGCGAAGGCAACGGTCGTTCGTTGAACACCGGGACCTGGTCGCGCCGGAATGCCAAGAGATCGTCGGCCCCGGGCAAGGATTGCCCGGCAGGCCAGGCCTTGAGCACCTGTGCTTGGGCCTGGGCGTTCGCCTGGGCTGCGTGGTTGCGCGCCTGCTGTTCGAGGTGCACCGCGTAGAGCACCAGCAGCAGGGTGGTGATAAAGGCGACCGCATTGACCGCCCAGAATTTGTATTTCAACGAGATATTGCTAAGCCAGGCACCCATGGAAGGTTTTCTCTGATAGCGGAAACAGCATTGGCAAGGTGCCATTATTCTGCCGCTATTCAGGTGCCGGGATTTTGATGTGGGTCAACAGACAACAGAGTCGCAGGGTTTTGATGTAGGCCAACAGACAACGAAGTCCTCTTGTGGGAGCGAGCTTGCTCGCGATAGCGGTGTGCAGTCAGCCAATGTGCAGGCTGATACGCCGCTATCGCGAGCAAGCTCGCTCCCACAGGGGTTTGCAGGGTTCAGGAGATCGTGGGCAACCCAAAGAACGCCCGGGCGCAGGCGCTGCTGTGGGCTGCCAGGTCTTCCTGGGTTTCGCCCCGGTGCAAGGCCACTTCGCGCAGGACTTCCGTCAGGTAGGCCGGCTCGTTGCGTCCGTTCTTGGGTTTGGGCCGCAGCGTACGGGGCAGCAGGTAGGGCGCGTCGCTTTCGAGCATCAGCCGGCCACGGGGTATTTCGCGCACCAACGGGTGCAGGTGCGTGCCGCGGCGTTCGTCGCAGATCCAGCCAGTGATACCAATATGCAGGTCGAGATCGAGGTAGCTGAACAACGCCTTTTTTTCCCCGGTGAAGCAGTGCACCACGGCCGCTGGCAATTGATCGCGAAACTCCCGGAGGATGTCCAGCAAGCGCTGGTCGGCGTCGCGCTCATGCAGGAAGACCGGTAATTGCAGCTGGACCGCCAGGGCGAGGTGTTCCTCCAGGACCTTTTCCTGCTGGGGGCGGGGCGAGAAGTCTCGGTTGAAATCCAGCCCGCATTCGCCCACCGCGCGCACGCGGCTGTGCATCAGCAGGTCCTTGAGGTGCCGGGCGCTGTCGGCGGTCCACTCGCTGGCGCTGTGGGGATGAATGCCGGCGGTGGAAAACAGTCGTTCCCCGGTCTCGTCGAGGTGTTGGCACAACTCCAGGGCCTGTTCGCTGCCCTCGATGCTGGTGCCGGTCAAGACCAGTTGGCAGACCCCGGATGCATAGGCGCGCTCAAGCACCGCCTGGTGTTTGTCGGTGAAACTGGGGTTGGTCAGGTTGACGCCGATATCGATGAGTTGCATGGTGCTACCTCGGCCCAAAGGCCGGAAAGCATATCAGAGCTGTAGATTTATAAGAAAAGCCAAGAACTACAACGAGTTGAGGCTGTCTGTTAAGGCCGCGAGACACATAGGATTGGTATAAAAGCCATCACTGTGCCAGTCTTCCGCACTTTTTCAGCGCCCCAGGCGCTCTGTTTCTGTCGACCCAGCCTCGTTTTTCACGGAGGCGGTCCGCAGTGTTCCTTCCGGAGAGTGGATGACACGTCCCCAGGTATTGTTACTGTTGTGTTGTTCGCTGCTGTTGCCGATACCGGCCGAGGCACGGCTGCCCGGGCCGGTGCAGGCGGCGGCGCCGGGCACGGTGCGCGACCTGGCGCAGATCCGCAGCAGCCGTGTGTTGAAGGTGTTGGTCAACCAGAGCCGCAACAGCTCCGGTGAAGTCCAGGGGCAACCCATTGGCGTCGAATACCACCGGCTGCGCGCCTTCGAGCAATACCTCAACGGCCACGCCCGGGACGGCCAGGAAATTACCCTCAAGATCATTCCCAAGGCCAAGGACCAATTGCTCGGTGCCTTGCAGCGCGGGGAGGGCGACCTCGTCGCGCCGGGTGAGCTGCTTGAGCCTCAGGCCGGCCATGCTGTCAGCGCCAGCAACCCGATTCGTACCGAGGTGCCTTTGCTGTTGGTGGGCATCAAGGGAGAGAAGCGTTACACGCGCGTGGAGCAACTTTCCGGCAAAACCCTGGCACTGCCCAACGGCAGTGCGGCCGGGGATGCCGTGAGCCAGATCAACCAGAAACTGGCGCTGCTCAAGCTGCCGCCGGTGAAGATCGAATGGGTCGATCCTACCCTGGCTGTGGAAGATGTCCTGGAGATGGTCCAGGGCGGGATTTTCCATCTGACCATCGTTGAGCAACCCATTGCCGAGCGCTGGAGCAAGATCCTGCCCAAGCTGCGCTTCGACCGCCAGGTACTGATTGGCGAGCCGGGTGACGAGTATTGGTTCGTTCGCCGTGACGCCGCCATGCTGCGGGCGAGCATCGACCGGTTCCTGGTGACCTACAAGGTGCCCTCCAACCAGGACGCGGCGTTCCTGCGCATCTACCGGCGTTTGTATCAGGTCCACTATCCGCTGGCCCGGGCCAACCGCCAACGCCTGGAAAACTTGCGTCCGGTGCTGCAAAAGCATGCCGATGCCCAGGGCATGGACTGGCTCAACCTGGCGGCCCTGGCGTTCAAGGAATCCGCCCTGCAACCCAATGCCCGCAGCGGTGCAGGCCCCACCGGCCTGATGCAGATCACCCCGGCGGCAGCCCAGCGGGTCGGGGTCGATAACATCCAGAACCTGGACGCCAATGTACAGGCCGGCGCCAAGTACCTGGCCCTCATCCGTCGCAAGTTCTTTGCCAGCCCCAAGCTCAACGAGCGCGAGCGCATGGCTTTCGTCCTGGCGGCCTACAACATGGGCCCCGAGCGCGTCCAAGGCATGCGCGCCGAGGCCCGGCGGCGGGGGCTGAACCCCAACCAATGGTTTTTCCAGGTCGAACGCATTGCCATGGAGCAGGTAGGAATGGGCGCCGTCAGCTATGTTAATAGTGTGAATAAGTACTACCTGGCATTTGATCGTGAACGGGAGTCCTTGGAACCGAAGGAGCAAAAGGTTGCATTGCGTAAGTGATCGAATAAACTGATTGGTATTACGGATTTTTTCCGCTTTTAACATGAATTTTATTGATTAATATAGCGGCCACTCTCTACTACTCCCAAGGAATGACCTTATGAGCACTCTCATCAACAAAGTTCTGTTCACCCGCGCCGGCTATGGCTTGACTGTCTTGCGCATCGCCGTCGGTGTCATATTTGCCGCCCACGGCTCGCAGAAACTCTTTGGCCTGTTCGGTGGCTACGGCCTGGCAGGCACGGCGCAGTGGATGGAAAGCATCGGCCTGACCCCGGGCTATGTGATGGCGACACTGGCGGGCGGTACGGAATTTTTCGCCGGGCTGGCGCTGATCGTCGGTCTGCTGGCGCGTCCAGCGGCACTGGGCCTGGCCTTCCTGTCGCTGGTGGCGATTTTCTCCGTGCACATCGGTAACGGCTTGTTCATGGCCAACAACGGTTATGAGTTCGCCCTGGCCTTGCTGGCGGGCAGTATTGCCGTGCTGATCGAAGGGGCGGGCAAGCTGTCGGTCGATCACGCCATCGCGGGTTGAGTGCACGATTGGAACCCGAGGCCCGTCTTGTACGGGCCTTTTTTATGGGGCGTGATTCTTGACACTGGCCGGTCAGCTTCTCTAGGATGCCGCTCATGCGCCGATTTAAACAGCTACTTGCGGGGCGCCAGGTGACTCATCCCGTTGCCGATAGAAGCCGGAAAGAACGGTTTCGAAATACCGCTAAAGCGCTGGTTCGGTGTTGCCTCTCACCTGCCATGCAGACTTTCGAGGCAGAGACACGACACGATGAACGCACCCAGTCCCCTTGTACGTCTTGCGCCGATCACGGCGAACCTTGTGCAACGCAACCCGAAAATTCTCCTGGGCGGCACTCACCAGCCAACACTCTTGCGTTACCTCGACGGCTGGCCGCGTCGCAACCACGGGCCTGCCGCTTTCCTGATCCAGTTTGTCGAAGACGGTGAGTCACTGGCGCGTTTTGCCAATGACAGCTTCGACCTGGCTGTCATCCAGTCCCCCAGCGCAGCGGACGCTCCTGAAATGATCCGGCAACTGACCCGTGTCGCACGGCAGGGCTTGATCACGCGCCGTTGAGGTGAGGGTTACGGATACGCGATGTCCACGATGTAGACCCGTTTCTCGCCTGTGGGCGTCTGGACGCTGACCTCGGCGTCCAGGGCCTTGCCGATCAGCGCCCGTGCCAACGGCGAGTCGATGCTGATCAGGTTCTGTTTCAGGTCCAGCTCGTCCGGGCCGACGATGCGGTAGCGTGATTCCTTGCCGTCCTCATCTTCAACCGTGACCCAGGCGCCAAAATACACTTTGTTCGGATCGCTGGGTTTTTCACTGACCACTTTGAGTGCTTCGAGGCGCTTGGTGAGGAAACGCACGCGACTGTCGATTTCCCGCAGCATTTTCTTGCCGTAGGTGTACTCGGCATTTTCCGAACGATCACCCTGGGCTGCCGCCTCGCTGACCGCCTGGGTCACCTGGGGACGGCGCACATGCCACAGCTCATGGAACTCAGCGCGCATCCGCGCTTCACCCTCGGGGGTGATCAGCGCGGTGCCGGCGGTGCGGGGTGGGCGATAACGGCTCATGGCAACTTCTTGTGATAGCGAAGCCGGGAGTCTATCAACCCTCGCGCAATACTGTCAGCGGGCTGGCGTTGAGCGCCCGACGGGTGCCGAACACCCCGGCCGCGCCGATCAACAAAGCCCCCAGCAACGGCAATACCAACAGCCATGGATGCGGATGCCAGGGCAGGTCGAAGGCGTACCGGTAAAGCACCAGGCTCACCAGTTCCGAACCCAGGGCCGCCAGCAGGCCACTGACGGCGCCCAGCAGGCCGAACTCGATGCGCCGGGCCTTGACCAGCAGGGGCCGTTCGGCGCCCAGTGCGCGCAACAACGCGCCTTGGCGGATCCGTTCGTCGAGGGTCGCTTGCAGGCCGGAGAACAACACCGCCATTCCCGCCGCCAGCACGAACAGCAACACGTACTCCACGGCCAGGGTCACTTGGGCCAGGATGCTGCGCAGTTGTTCGAGCAAGGCCTCGACTTGCAGGATCGTCACCGCCGGAAAGGCCCGGGACAGGTCGACGATCTGTTGGTCGTGGCCCGGCGCCAGGTAGAAACTGGTGAGGTAGGTCGCCGGCAGGTCTTTCAATGTACCGGGCTGGAAGATCATGAAGAAGTTGGGTTGGAAATTATCCCAGTTGATTTCCCGCAGGCTGGTGACCTTCGCTTCACGGTTGACCCCGCCCACGCTGAAAACCAGGCGGTCGCCCAACTTGATCTTGAGGTTCTCGGCCACTTTGCCTTCCACCGAAACCCCAGGGACATCGTCCGCAGGCTGCTGTGGCCACCAGGTCCCTGCGGTGACGACGTTGCCCGTCGGCAGGTCCGCAGCCCAGGTCAGGCTCAGGTCGCGCTGCAGCGCCCGGTCACCCGCCGAGTCCTTGGTGACGAACTCCGTGGCCGGTTCGCCATTGATGCTGATCAGACGCCCGGGTACCACGGGGTAGAGCGGGGCCGATTGTGCGGACAATTCCAGCAGTTTGTCGGTGAAGGCCTGCTTGTCGTTGGGCAGGATGTTCAGGGCGAAATAGTTCGGCGCGTTTTTGGGCAACTGGTTTTGCCAGGTGTCCAGCAACTCACCGCGCAGTAGCGCGATCAACGCCATGGACAACAGGATCAGGCCGAACGCCAAGGCCTGGCCGGCGGCTGCCAAGGGATGACGCAGCAATTGGCCGAGGCCCAGCCGCCAGGGCAGGGCGGCGCGGGCCAGCAGGCGACGCAGGCTCTGGAGCAGCAGCAACAACAAGCCGCCGAGCACCAGCGCGGCAACGACGCCACCGCCCAGCAGGGCGAAGGTCAGGACCAGGTCCAGGCTCAGGCGCCACATGATCAGGCCCAGGGCACCCAGAGCGGCACCGTAGATCACCCAGGAGCTGGAGGGGATCGGCAGCATGTCCCGGCGCAGCACGCGCAACGGTGGCACCCGTCCCAGCGCAGCCAGTGGCGGCAGGGCGAACCCCGCCAGCGCCACCAGCCCGGTGCCGATCCCGGCGATCGCCGGCAGCAGGCCGCCCGGCGGAACGGTGGTGGGCAGCAGGTCGTGCAGCAGGGCGAACAGGCCCAGTTGGGCGATCCAGCCGAGCAGGGCGCCGCTGATACTGGCAAGCAGGCCCAGCACCGTCAATTGCAGGCTGAACAGCACCATGGTTTCCCGACGTGAAAGGCCCAGGCAGCGCAGCAGCGCGCTGGCATCGAAGCGTCGGGTGGCAAAGCGGTTGGCCGAGAGCGCGACGGCGACCCCGGACAGCAACACCGCCACCAGGCTGGCCATGTTCAGGTAGCGCTCGGCCTTGCCCAGGGCGCCGCCGATCTGACGGTTGCCGTCGCGGGCATCCTGCAGGCGCTGGTTGGCTTCAAGGCCAGGCTTGACCAGGTCGCGGTAGGTTTGCAAGGCCGGTGCCGGGCCGCGCCACAGGTCGCGATAGCTGACCCGGCTGCCCGGTTGCACCACGCCCGTTGCCTCCAGATCCTTGAGGTTGATCAGCACGCGCGGGGTGAGGCTGTAGAAATTGCCGGCACGATCCGGTTCATAGGTCAGCACTCGGGCCAACCGCAGGGTTTGGTTGCCAACGTCGATGCTGTCGCCGATCTTCAGGTCCAGTGCCGTCAGCAGTCGTGCCTCGACCCAGGCCTCGCCGGGGTTCGGGCGTCCGCCGGTTTCTTCCGGCGCGAACGGGGCGGGGCTGCTTTTCAGCTCGCCGCGCAGTGGGTAGGTGTCATCGGCCGCCTTGACGCTGGACAGCTGGATGCCATTGTCGGTGGCCACGACACTGGAGAACTCCACCACCCGGGCGTGTTCCAGCCCCAGTTCGGTGCCGCTGCGGATCTGCTCCGGGCGGGCCGGCGAGCTGCCTTCGAGCAGCAGGTCGGCGCCGAGGAATTCGGTGGCGCGCATCATCATCGCGCCATTGAGGCGGGCACCGAAGTAACCGATGGCGGTACTCGCCGCCACCGCCACCAGCAGGGCGAAGAACAACACCCGCAACTCACCGGCGCGGGCATCGCGAAGCAATTGGCGGACAGCGAGACTGAACAGGCGCAACAGCGGCAAACGTGCCATCAAGGCTCCAGAGGGGCGACCATCTCGCCGGCTTCAAGTCGGATCAGGCGCCGGCAGCGATGGGCCAGGCGTTCATCATGGGTGACCAGCACCAGGGTCGTGCCGCGTTCCTTGTTCAGTTCGAACAGCAGGTCGCTGATGCGCTCGCCGGTGTGGCTGTCGAGGTTGCCGGTGGGTTCGTCGGCAAACAGCACATCGGGCTCGGCGGCAAAGGCCCGGGCAATCGCCACCCGTTGCTGTTCGCCGCCGGAGAGCTGGCGCGGTGAATGGGTCAGGCGCTGGCCCAGGCCGACGCGCTGCAACAGCTGCGTGGCGCGTTCACGGGCATCCTTGCGGCCGTCCAGTTCCAGCGGCAGCATGACGTTTTCCAGCGCATTGAGGCTGTCGAGCAACTGGAACGACTGGAAAACGAAACCGACATGTTCGGCGCGGATCCGCGCACGCTGGTCTTCATCCAGTGCGCTGAGGGCCTGGCCGGCGAGTGTGACTTCGCCGCTGCTGGGCAGGTCGAGGCCGGCCAGCAGGCCCAGGAGGGTGGATTTGCCGGAACCGGACGCGCCGACGATGGCCAGGCTGTCGCCTTTGTTCAGTTCCAGGCTGAGTTCGTGCAGGATGGTCAGTTCACCTTCCGCGCTGGCGACCACTTTGCTAAGGTCCGTCGCGGTGAGAATGCTTGAGCCCATGGAGAATCCGATGCGTGTGTGGTTTTTGAGTGCCGGCCTGGCCTTGATGTGCATGGCCCAGAACGCAGCGGCGGGTACAGTCCTGATCGTTGGCGATAGTATCAGCGCGGCTTTCGGCCTGGATACCCGGCAAGGGTGGGTGTCGTTGCTCGAACAACGGCTCAAGGCCGAGGGTTTTGACGATAAAGTGGTCAATGCTTCCATCAGCGGCGACACCAGCGCCGGAGGCCAGGCGCGGCTGCCGGCGCTGCTCGCAGCCCATAAACCGGACCTGGTGATCCTGGAGCTGGGTGGCAACGATGGCTTGCGCGGACAACCACCAACACAATTGCAACAAAACCTTGCAGCGATGATCGACAGCGCCCGCGCCAGCGGTGCCGAGGTGCTTTTGCTGGGCATGCAATTGCCACCCAATTACGGACGGCGTTACACAGATGCCTTTGCCCGGGTCTACAGCACCTTGGCCGAGGAGAAAAAAGTCCCGCTGGTGCCGTTTTTCCTCAAGGACGTCGGTGGCGTTCCGACCATGATGCAAGGCGACGGATTGCACCCGTCCGTCGCGGCCCAGGGCAAGTTGCTGGAAAATGTCTGGCCGACGCTAAAACCGCTGCTTTGACGCTTTTCTACAGGCGGGCTTTCGGCTAATGTGGCGCCCCCGATTTGGAGCCCCCGATGCCGCGTCCCGCCTGGTCCCTGTTTGCCTACCAACTGATCGAGCCTGACGAGCAGCTGGATCTGTTCGCCTGCCAGGAAGTGCGGGTGCACCTGGTGACCCGGCAACTGGAACTCGGTGGCTCGGCCGACCGGACCCTCTGCGGTAGCCTGCTGCCGGCCCAGCCGCGCTGGTCGAGCGTTGATCGCAAGATTTTCCAGGATCATCGCCTGTGCTCGCTGTGCCGGGCGATCCTGGAATCCCAGAAGCGCGGCACCTCGCCGATCTGGCCGGAGCTGCGGTTCGAGTTGTAATCCCTCAGCGCGTGCCATGACCCGCGCCCCTGTGGGAGCCGAGCTTGCTCGCGATAGCGGTGGCACTGCTTGCATCGAGGGTGAATCTACCGCCGTCATCGCGAGCAAGCTCGGCTCCCACAGGGCGCGGGGTGAATGCCCGAAAAAATGCTGTGCATCGGACGCCGCCTTGCCGCTCTCCCCGAAATAATGGGTGGCAGTGTACAATCGCCGTTTTCATACCCCTTGTTCGATCTGCGAAGGATTTCCCGGATGTTGCCGCGCTTGCCTGCCGTCGCCCGCTGCCTGTCTCTTGCCGCCCTGTGTATGGCGGGCCCCGTTGCTGCACTCGAGCTGCCTCTGCCACCGCCGGGTGAAGACATCATTGGCCAGGTGCAAGTCATCAAGGCCAAGTACGAAGACACCTTCGCCGACCTGGGCACCACTTATGACCTGGGCTACAGCGAGATGGTCGCCGCCAACCCGGGGGTCGATCCCTGGTTGCCTGGCGCTGGCACCGAGATCGTGCTGCCGACCCGTTTCATCCTGCCGCCGGGCCCGCGCGAGGGCATCGTGATCAACCTGGCCGAGTACCGTCTCTACTATTTCCCCAAGGGGCGGAACGTGGTGTACACCTTCCCGCTGGGGATTGGCCGTGAGGGCTGGGGCTCGCCGATCGCTCACACCAGCATCATCGCCAAGACACCGAACCCGACCTGGACGCCGCCCGCATCGATCAAGGCCGAACACGCTGCCGACGGCGACCCGTTGCCGAATGTCGTGCCCGCCGGCCCGGATAACCCGCTGGGCCCTTTCAAGTTCACCCTGGGCACCCCGGGCTACCTGATCCATGGTTCGAACAAGAAGTTCGGCATCGGCATGCGGACCAGCCACGGTTGCTTCCGGATGTTCAACAACAACGTACTGGAAATGGCCGGCATGGTGCCGGTGGGCACGTCGGTGCGGATCATCAACGACCCCTACAAGCTGGGCTTGAGCGGTGGCAAGGTGTACCTCGAAGCGCATACGCCACTGGACGACAAGGGCAACCCGTCGGTGGTGGACAAGCACACCGCGGTGATCAATGCGATGCTCAAGCGCGAAGACATCACCAGTAACCTGCGCATGAACTGGGACGTGGTGCGGGACGTGGTGGCGGCGGAAGATGGCCTGCCGGTGGAAATTGCCGTTCCCAATACCTCGGCACCGATGGTCTCGAGCGCGCCGATCGACTTGCAGCAGTAAAACTCGAAAGCAACCCGCCGACGTTTCGCGATGTCGGCGGGTTTTTTATCGCCTGCTTAAACGCCAAGCAATAAAAAAGCCGACCCAAAAATGGGTCGGCTCGATAACAATCCCGAAGGACTATTACTTGCGGCTAGCTTTTTCCAGCATGCGCAGAGCACGCTCGTTAGCTTCGTCAGCAGTCTGTTGTGCTTTTTGAGCAGCAGCCAGAGCTTCATCAGCTTTACGGTACGCTTCGTCTGCACGAGCCTGGGAGCGAGCTGCTGCGTCTTCGGTAGCAGTCAGACGTGCTTCGGTTTCTTTCGATGCGCTGCTGCAACCGGTAGCCAGAACTGCGGCCAGGGCCAGAGCAGAGAATTTCAGAACGTTGTTCATCGGTTTCCCCTTCAAGGACTTTCTATTAGTGACTGTCTCCCCAGACTGAGGAGTTAGCCGGCGTACATACTACCCATTACTTGTAGTAAGTAAACTGACGTAGCGCAAGAAGCAAAAAAATTGTAGGCGGTGATTCTTTTTCGAGCAACTTTTCTTAGGGGCGTTGAAAAAATATACAGCCCCAAGCCCATGGCTGGAGCGCGTCGACGAAAAAAAGTTCCGCCGCGGGGAAGAACTCTTGCAGCCCTCGCTAACGTCGTTGTTTATTGATTCACCTACACTTTTGTACATTTTTTGTGCAGCGTCCCAGGCATCTTTATTGGTATTGGCGGTGACTTTAACTACGCGCGCTCGTCTCAAGACTCAACAACTGGCGATGTTCAGCTATTGCACCGTGACCGACTACCGCTCGAGGATGGCGCTCAATCGATAAACCCGACCAGGTTTACCCCTTCGATGACAGGCGTGCCTTGAGCATTTGCGTCATTGGTGCCTACTATTCACGACGTGCTCGGGTTTGAGCGGATCGGTTTTGGCGCTCGGTGACCAGGAAGGCACGGGGTGGCGTAGATGTTCCTTCGCCGGAAAAACATCGGTAAGGTAGGGGTCGGCATTCAGACCCGCGAGGAGTAGTGATGAGCGAGGCGGTTACCATCCACCATGACCAGGCTGGTCATCAGTTCGAGACCAATGTGGACGGTCATCGTGCCTATCTGACCTATATGGACCTGGGCAAGCAGACCCTGGATATCTATCGCACCTTCGTGCCCAACGCCTTGCGCGGCCGGGGCATCGCGGCGGCGCTGACCGAAAGGGCGCTGCAGTACGCTGAAGAGATGGGCTACACGGTGATCCCGTCCTGCTCCTACGTGGAGCGTTACATGGAGCGTCACCAGCGGCACGCGGCGAAGCTCTGAGAAAACGGATTCCCCAATAAAAAACGCCGGACTGAAGAGTCCGGCGTTTTTTATGCCTTAAAGAGAGCAAAAGATCGCAGGCTTCGCCAGCTCCTACATCCCCAGCCTAAATACATGTAGGAGCTGTGTAGGAGCTGTCGAGTGAAACGAGGCTGCGATCTTTTCAACCACGCTGCCGCTTCGGCAGCACGTCCTTGAGTTTGGCGTGCATGCTGCGCAGGGTGTTCTCGGTCGCGCTCCAGTCGATGCAGGCATCGGTGATGGAGACGCCGTACTGCAAGTCGGCGAGGTCTTTCGGGATTGCCTGGCAGCCCCAGTTCAAGTGACTTTCGACCATCAGGCCGATAATCGACTGGTTGCCTTCCAGGATCTGGTTGGCCACGTTCTCCATCACCAACGGTTGCAGCGCCGGGTCCTTGTTGGAGTTGGCGTGGCTGCAATCGACCATGATGTTCGGCTTGATCCTGGCTTTGTTCAGCGCCTGCTCACACAGTGCGACGCTGACCGAGTCGTAGTTCGGCTTGCCGTTGCCACCGCGCAGGACCACGTGACCGTAGGCGTTGCCCTTGGTGGTGACGATCGACACGCCACCTTCCTGGTTGATGCCCAGGAAGCGGTGCGGGCTGGAAACCGACTGCAAGGCGTTGATCGCCACGGTGAGACCGCCGTCGGTGCCGTTCTTGAAGCCCACCGCCGACGACAGGCCGGAGGCCATTTCGCGGTGGGTCTGGGATTCGGTGGTGCGCGCGCCGATGGCCGACCAGCTGATCAGGTCCTGCAAGTACTGCGGCGAGATCGGGTCCAGGGCTTCGGTGGCGGTGGGCAGGCCCATTTCCGCCAGGTCCAGCAGCAACTGGCGACCGATGTGCAGGCCGTCCTGGATCTTGAAGGAGTCATCCAGGTACGGGTCGTTGATCAGGCCTTTCCAGCCGACGGTGGTCCGCGGTTTCTCGAAGTACACGCGCATGACCAGGTACAAGGTGTCGGAGACTTCCGCCGCCAGCACTTTCAGGCGCTCGGCGTATTCGTGGGCGGCCTTGATGTCATGGATCGAGCAGGGGCCGATGACCACGAACAGGCGATGGTCGGTGCCGTCCAGGATGTTGCGAATGACTTCCCGGCCCTTGGTCACGGTGCGCAGGGCAGCGTCGCTCAGGGGGATATCGCGCTTGAGCTGGTCAGGCGTGATGAGGGTCTCGTTGGAGGCGACGTTAAGGTCATTGATCGGTAAATCAGCCATCGTGTTACTCGTCAGGTCACGGGTGCCGGCCGCCAGCGATCCCCGCGCGGCGGTGCACAGCGAATTTTAAGCGCGTCGGGGAGCCGAACCTTATCGCGTTACGAGGTGGCTCGACAATGGGCTGGGCCCGGTTTAATGCCCTATAGGCCAGGGAAAAGGCCTTGGCGATGGCTCTGCAACAGATTCGTGAGCGGATGTAATGAAGATTGCATGCCATGCTGCTCGCGCCGATAGTGTGCAGGGGTTTTTTACCAGGAGAGTTGCAACGATGCAGGCAGGGGTTAAACCGCGGATCGGAATGATCGGCACCGGGGCGATTGGCGGGTTTTATGGCGTGATGCTGGCGCGCGCTGGTTTTGACGTGCACTTTCTACTGCGCAGCGAATTTGCCGCCGTGGCCGAAGCCGGTTTGCGAATCGACAGCGCGGTCCATGGCACGCTGGCCCTCGACCCCGTCCAGGCCTATCGCTCGGCAGCCGATATGCCGCCCTGTGACTGGCTGCTGGTCGGCGCCAAGACCACCAGCAATGCCGACCTGGCGCCGGCCATTGCCCAGGCTGCCGCTGACGGGGCAAAAGTCCTGTTGCTGCAGAACGGCCTGGACGTGGAGGACGATCTTCGACCGTTGTTGCCCGATTCGCTGCATCTGCTGGGGGGCCTGTGCCTGATCTGCGTGCATCGCGTCGGCCCTGGCGTCATCGCCCACCAGGCACTTGGCGCGGTCAACGTCGGTTATCACAGCGGTCCCTGTGCCGATCAGGCGCAACGCATGGCGATCGTCGAAGAGGCGACGACCGTGTTCCGCTGCGCCGGTATCGAGGCCCAGGCCATGCCTGGCTTGCAACAGGCCCGCTGGCAGAAGCTGGTGTGGAATGTGCCGTACAACGGTCTTTCGGTTTTGTTGGGCGCCAGTACCACGCCGTTGATGGCCAACAGTCATAGCCGCGAATTGATCCAGGCGCTGATGGCGGAGGTGGTCCGCGGTGCGCAAGCCTGCGGGCATCACATCGCGCCGGGTTATGCCGAGTATCTGTTCACGATGACCGAGAAGATGCCCGATTACTGGCCGAGCATGTACCACGATTATTCCCACAAGCGAGCGCTGGAACTGGACGCGATCTACGGCCGGCCATTGGCGGCGGCGAAAGCGGCAGGGTGTGAGCTGCCGAAAATCGAAGCCTTGTATCAGGCGTTGGCGTTCATGGATCGCTGTAACCGCTGAGCGGGGCGAAAGGGGAGTGGCATGGCAAACAACATCGACGACAAACTGGTGCTGGCGATTTCGTCGCGGGCGTTGTTCGACCTGAGGGAAAGCCACAAGGTGTACTTGTCGAGTGGCGTCGAGGCCTATCGGCAATACCAGATCGAGCATGAAGACGAAGTCCTGGCACCCGGTGACGCGTTCGCCCTCGTGCAGAAACTGCTGGACCTCAACGAACACCTGGGGCGTGCCCGGGTCGAGGTGATCCTGGTGTCGCGCAACAGTGCCGACACCGGCCTTCGGGTGTTCAACTCGATCCATCATTATGGGCTGGCGATTTCGCGCGCGGCCTTCGTTGGCGGTCGCAGTCCTTACCCGTACCTCAAGGCATTCGGCTGTGACCTGTTCTTGTCCACCCACGCTGAAGACGTGCGCAGCGCCCTGGACGCCGGGTTTGCCGCGGCGACCATCCTGTCGGGTGGGGCCAGTCGCGCCGCCAGCGCAGAACTGCGCATTGCCTTCGACGGCGATGCCGTGCTGTTTTCCGATGAGTCGGAGCGTGTCTATCAGGCCGGTGGCCTGGAAGCTTTCCAGGCCAGCGAGCGGCAGTCTGCCCGTGAACCGCTGCGAGGCGGGCCGTTCAAGGGCTTCCTGGCGGCGCTCAACGCGCTGCAGCGCGAGTTCCCCGAGGACGCCTGCCCCATCCGCACGGCCCTGGTGACCGCCCGTTCGGCACCGGCCCATGAGCGGGTCATCCGGACTTTGCGTGAGTGGGATATCCGCTTGGACGAGTCGCTGTTTCTCGGCGGCCTGACCAAATCGGCCTTCCTGGAGGCCTTTGCCGCCGATGTGTTTTTCGATGACCAGACTGGCCACTGCGAACTGGCCCGGGAGGTGGTCGCCACCGGTCACGTGCCCCATGGCATCAGTAACGAAATAAAGCCCTGACTGCCTCTGGGTCGGGACGTCAGGCCGCACGTCGCAGTCCCCGAGGCGCTGCTAAGCTGAATCAATCTCCGCCATTCTGGCACGTGAGGAGGTCACATGATTCGTTCGATGCTGTACGCCACAGACCTGGGCCTTTATGCCCCTTATGTGATGCAGCATGCCTTGGCGCTGGCACGGACGTTTGAAGCCGAGTTGTATGTGGTGCATGCGGTGGAACCGATGGGGCTGTTCGCCGAATCGGTGTTGCAAAGCTATCTCGACGAGCAGGCGCTGAACGAATTCCATCGCCAAGGTCTGAATACGGTGATGGCCAATATCGAACAGCGGGTGCTCGACAGTTTTCGTGAGGAATTGGGGGAAGGGCAACAGGACTTGAAACTGATCAGGTCGGTCAGGGTGTACCAGGGCGATCCTTCCCAGGTCATCCTGGAGCAGGCTGCGAAACTCTCCGTTGATTTGCTGATCGTAGGCAGTCATTGCCAAGGGGCGAACGGTGAAACCCCCTTGGGCAGGACCGCTGCCCGGGTATTGCAGTTATCCCGGGTACCGGTCTACCTGGTTCCGCTGGTCCAGCGTCGACGTCAGGGCGAGGCTTGAGGCTAAATGATGGCGTTTTATAAAAAGTTCTAGATTTATTGTCGTGACCTTCCATATAGTTATATACCGTCGCTGATGCCCGTGGCGTCCAACTGCTTTGAGGGATACATATGAAGCTTCAACAACTGCGCTACATCTGGGAAGTGGCGCACCACGACCTCAACGTTTCCGCTACTGCCCAAAGCCTCTACACGTCGCAACCCGGCATCAGCAAGCAGATCCGCCTGTTGGAAGACGAGCTGGGCGTCGAAGTCTTCGCCCGCAGCGGCAAGCACCTGACCCGCGTGACCCCGGCCGGTGAGCGCATCATCACCACGGCTGGCGAGATCCTGCGCAAGGTCGAAAGCATCAAGCAGATCGCCCAGGAATTCTCCAACGAGAAAAAAGGCACCTTGTCGATCGCCACGACCCACACCCAGGCCCGCTATGCGCTGCCACCGGTGATCAGCAACTTCATCAAGCAATACCCCGACGTTGCGCTGCACATGCACCAGGGGTCGCCGATGCAGATCGCCGAGATGGCTGCCGACGGTACGGTGGATTTCGCCATTGCCACCGAGGCCCTGGAGCTGTTCGGGGACCTGGTGATGATGCCGTGCTACCGCTGGAATCGCTGCGTGGTCGTGCCCCAGGGGCATCCGTTGACCAAGCTGCCGAAGCTGACTCTCGAAGCCCTGGCCGAATACCCGATCGTCACCTACGTATTCGGTTTCACCGGGCGTTCCAAGCTCGACGAAGCTTTCAGCCATCGTGGCCTGACGCCGAAAGTGGTGTTCACCGCCGCCGACGCCGACGTGATCAAGACTTACGTCCGCCTGGGCCTGGGCGTGGGCATCGTCGCGAAGATGGCCGTCGATACCAAGCTCGACAGTGACCTGGTGGTGCTGGATGCCAGCGAATTGTTCGAATCCAGCGTGACCAAGATCGGTTTCCGACGTGGCACTTTCCTGCGCGGCTTCATGTGCGACTTCATCGAGAAATTCGCGCCGCACCTGACCCGGGAAGTGATGGCCAAGGCCATCCAGTGCCACAACAAGCAGGAACTCGAAGAGTTGTTCGACGGCGTCGAACTGCCGGTGCACTAAAAAACGTTACCTGCCTAGATCGCCTCGGTGACAGTGAACTGTTGCCGAGCGCCCGCGACCACGATCTCCACTTCATCCCCTTCGAACTTGCCCAGCAGGCCTCGGCCCAGCGGTGAGCGAGGGGTGATGACGGTGATCGGCTGGCCTACCAGCGAGACCTTCAAGCCTGCCGCATCCGGCCCGAGGAAGAGCCATTGCTGGCGGCCGTGCTCATCTTCCAGCCCGATCAATGTGCCGACCTGAACGCCGCGCTGCTCGTCGTAAGGCCTCAACGTCAGGTTTTGACAAAGGGTGAGCGCCTGGCGGATTTCTTCCACGCGCCTGGCTTGTCCGGCGGCGAGGTAGGACGCCTCGAGGCCCAGGGTGTCGTATTTGTTCTCGGCGATGTTTTCTTCGTGGGTCGCGGTTTCGTAGGCGGTTTGCGCGGCGCGCTCGGCGATATCGAGATCAATCTCGAGCTTGTCGAGAATCAACTGGTGGACGGTCTGTTTGTTCATGTCACTCGCAAAATTGCAGCACGTTGGCACGGCTTTTTTCACTGGGTGCATTCTGGTCCTGTTGCAGCCAGAACTGGCACTTGGGGTTGGACAGGTTGCGAGGATTGCTGCGGGCCTGATCAAGCGCCTGACGCTGTTCGTTCCTCTGCAGGTTCTGCTGATACTGCTCGAACATCGGCGTGGGCGGCTCGGGGGCCGGTTGCACCGCCGGTGGTTGCGCCAGTTGATGGACGGCGGCGGCCACCGGTGCCAGTTGTTCGTTGAACAGGAATCGGGACAGTAGCCAGCCCGTCAACACGATGGCCAGGAACCCCAGCCACAGGCCCAGGGCAATGCTGAAGGTCAATTGCAAAGCCGTAAGGCGCGAGGGTGTCGAGTGATCGGGCATGGCTGCTTCCTGGCAGGGTCATGGGCAGGCGCTGATTGTCGCATGAAGATTAATCGCCGTCGGCTCTTCTGCGCGATCGGTTTATTCGGGACAATCAGGCCTTTGTCACAGGGAGTCGGGAATGGCTGTGCGCTGGGATATTTTCTGCACCGTCGTCGATAATTATGGCGACATCGGTGTCACTTGGCGCCTGGCTCGGCAATTGGTGGCCGAGCACCAATTCGCGGTGCGGCTGTGGGTCGACGACCTGCGTGCCTTCGAACGGCTGTGCCCGCAGATCGATATCACCCTGCCCGAGCAATGGCAGCAGGGCGTGCAAGTGTGCCACTGGCCTGCAGAGTGGCAGCCCACCGAGGCCGCCGAGGTGGTGATCGCCGCATTTGCCTGCCAGTTGCCGAGTGCCTACATGGAAGCGATGGCCGAACGCCAGACGACGCCCTTGTGGATGAACCTCGATTATTTGAGCGCCGAAGACTGGGTGATCGGTTGCCATGGCTTACCGTCAGTCAAATACAAACACGTGCAGAAATATTTCTTTTTCCCGGGCTTTCGGGAGGGAACGGGTGGCTTGCTGCGTGAGGCCGGTCTGCTGGAGCGCCGTCGGCAATTCCAGCAGGATGCCGAAGCGCAACGCAGTTTCCTGCAAGGATTGGGCGTCGAGCGGGCGCCGCAGGCCTGCCTGATCTCGCTGTTCGCCTACGAGAACGCCGGGCTGGCGAGCTGGTTTGACGCGATGGCAGCCGATACCCAGGCATTTCATGTGCTGGTTCCCGAAGGGCGAGTGTTGGGCGACGTCGAGCGTTGGCTCGGTGTCGACGGCCTGAAGGTCGGTGCGCTGCATCGACGCGGCGCACTGACGGTGCAGGTGCTGCCGTTCGTTCGCCAGGATCAGTACGACCAGTTGCTGTGGTGCTGTGATTTCAACGCCGTGCGTGGCGAAGACTCCTTCGTGCGCGCGCAATGGGCCGGTCGGCCGCTGCTCTGGCACATCTACCAGCAGGAAGAAGACGTCCACCTGGAAAAGCTCGAGGCATTTCTCAGGCTCTATAATCAGGGGCTTTCACCGGCCGCGCAAAAAGCGACCAATGGTCTCTGGCGGGCCTGGAATGCCGGCCAGGACATGGCCGAGCATTGGAAAACCAGCCGCGAACAGCAGCAGGAACTGGCCGAACATGCCCAGGCGTGGTGTCTGGAACAGGCTTCGCGACCCGATCTTGCCGCGGCGCTGGTGAAGTTTTATGTAAATTGGATATGATACGCGGCCTAGATTTTTGTAAATCCCATCCAAATTCGGATATTCGCAATGAAAACTGGTAAAGAACTGAAACCCGGGACCGTGATCCGTCTCGAAAACGATCCTTGGCTGGTTCAGAAAGCTGAGTTCACCAAGTCGGGTCGTAACAGCGCGATCATGAAGACCAAGCTGAAGAACCTGCTGACCGGTTACAAGACCGAGATCGTCTACAGCGCCGACGACAAACTGGACGACGTGATCCTCGACCGCAAAGAAGCGACCCTGTCCTTCATCAGCGGTGACACCTACACGTTCATGGACACCACTGACTACACCATGTACGAGCTGAACGCCGAAGACATCGAAAGCGTTCTGCCATTCATCGAAGAAGGCATGACCGACGTCTGCGAAGCTGTGTTCTTCGAAGAGCGCCTGGTTTCCGTAGAACTGCCGACCACCATCGTGCGTCAGGTTGACTACACCGAAGGTTCCGCTCGCGGTGACACGTCCGGCAAGGTCATGAAGCCTGCCAAACTGAAGAACGGTACCGAACTGTCGGTCGCTGACTTCATCGAAATCGGCGACATGATCGAGATCGATACCCGCGAAGGCGGTTCCTACAAAGGTCGCGCCAAGTAAGCGCAGCCTTCTGTATAAAAAAGCCCGACCATTGAGTCGGGCTTTTTTATTTCAGGACTGAATACCAGATCCCGTGGCTTCTCCTGGTTCCATCATCACTTCAGGTGCTGCTTGAGCTCTTCGGACACCTGCAACATCGCCGAACGCACCGCTGGCACCTGGCTGACCACGTTGAGCAAGCCGTAGTCGTGGATCATGCCGTTGTAGCGTACGGCCGTCACGGGCACACCGGCCGCGTCCAGTTTGCGGGCATAGGCTTCGCCTTCATCGCGCAAGACATCGGCCTCGGCGGTCTGCACCAGCGCTGGCGGCAGGCCCTTGAGTTGCGCGGTGCTGGCCCGTAGCGGCGAGGCATAGATCTCGCCGCGTTGCCCGGCATCGGTGGTGTAGTTGTCCCAGAACCACTTCATCATGTTTTTACTGAGGAAGTGCCCTTCGGCGAACTGGTTGTAGGACGCCGTCTCGAAGCTGGCATCGGTCACCGGCCACAGCAATGCCTGGAAACGGATCGCCGGCGTGCCTTTGTCCTTCGCCATCAAGGCCACGACCGCCGCCATGTTGCCGCCGACGCTGTTGCCCACCACGGCCAGGCGCTTGCCATCGACGTTGATCTGCTTGCCGTGCTCGGCCACCCATCTCGTTGCGGCGTAAGCCTGGTTGATCGCCACCGGGTAATGCGCCTCGGGTGAAGGCGTGTAGTTGACGAACACCGCGACGGCACCGGACCCCGCCACCAGATCCCGGACCAGTCGTTCGTGGGTCGGGAAGTCGCCCAGTACCCAGCCACCGCCGTGGAAGAACATGAACACCGGCAACTCACCCTTGACCCCGGCGGGGCGAACGATGGTCAGGCTGATCGGCTGGCCATCGACCTGGATGGTTTTCTCGCTGACGTCGGCCTTGGGCAAGGTCAACTTTACCCCCGCCTGGGCGCCCACCAGGACGGCGCGGGCGTCCTTGGGCGACAGCTGCTCCAGTGGCTTGCCGGTGCCGGCATTGAGCGCGTCGAGAAACGCCTGGGTGTTGTGTTCGACGATCCCGTCGGCGAAGGCGCTGCTGACGCTGAGGGCGAGAAGGGTGCCGGTCAGGGCTTTGCTGAATGTGTTCATGTGCATCTCCTTGAGTTCGGGGCCAGGGTTGGTGGTCAGACGGTCACGTGCAGGCGCACATCCACGTTGCCGCGGGTGGCGTTGGAGTACGGGCAGACGTGGTGAGCCGCGTCCACCAGGCTTTGCGCGTCGGTCTGGTCCAGCCCTGGCAGGCTGATGTGCAGGTCGATGTCGAGACCGAAACCACCGGGGATCTGGCCGATGCCGACGTGGGCGGTAATCGAGGCGTCGTCCGGGATCTTGCGTTTGCTCTGGCTGGCCACGAATTTCAGGGCGCCGATGAAGCAGGCCGAGTAGCCGGCGGCGAACAATTGCTCGGGGTTGGTCGCCGCACCGCCCGCACCGCCGAGTTCCTTGGGCGTGGCGAGTTTGACGTCGAGAATGTTGTCACTGGAGATCGCACGACCGTCACGGCCGCCGGTGGAAGTTGCGATTGCGGTGTAGAGCGTTTGCATGATGGGAGCCTCGTTTCTGGGTTGGGTTATTTGCGCTAAATGTTTGCGCGCTAAGTAGGTGTGAGGCGAATGTATAGCGCTAATATTTTGTGCGCAAGATAAATTTTCGAGGCAGGTATGAAAATTCAGGCTGAAAGGGCTTGTACCCCTTGAGCTAGAGGGGTTTGGTGGTGTTAAAAATTTTTTAGCTGGTAGGCAGGGAGGCCGCAATCGCGAGCAAGCTCGCTCCCACAGAGGGGAGCGCCGCAACTTCAATGTGGGAGCGAGCTTGCTCGCGATTGCGGTGGGTCAGTTGGCGGGGAGATCGGATGTCCCGGCACCTTCGCGAGCGAGCCCGCTCCCACAGGGGGAGTCAGAGGCTGTCTTGCAAATGCCCGCGTAGCGCTTGCAGGTCATGTTGCAGCTTCTTCAACTGTTCCAGGGTCTGGCCGCTGGCGGCGAGGATGCATTGGGGGATGTCGAGGGCTTTTTCCCGCAGGGCACGGCCCTGTTCGGTGAGTTCGACAATGACCACCCGTTCGTCCTCACGGCTGCGGGTGCGGCTCAGCAGGCCTTCGGCCTCCAGGCGCTTGAGCAAGGGGGTCAGCGAGCCGGGGTCGGTAAGCAGGCGTGTGCTGATTTCACCGACGGTCAATCCGTCCTTTTCCCACAGCACCATCATCGCCAGGTATTGCGGATAGGTCAGGCCCAGGGCCTGCAGCAGCGGCTTGTAGACCTTGGTCATCAGCAGCGACGTGGAGTGCAGGGCGAAACAGACCTGGTTGTCGAGCAACAGGGCTTCGCAGGCTTCGGGGGTGTCGCGCAGGGTGTTCATGGCAAAACCTTCATTCAATGATCGTTACGAATCTAGCGGGCGAATCTTTAATGCGCCAGATAATTCTGACATTCCGGATAGATGTTACGTTTCCCCGCTGGCGCCGACTGCGTAGGATAAGCGCCCTGAGGAAAAGGGGAGTCTTCTGTGTTCGAATTTGCATTGTTCTTGGTGTTTGGTGCCGTGTTAGGCACCTTGGGGGGATTGTTCGGGATCGGTGGCGGCCTGATTGCCATTCCGGTGCTGGGCGTCTGGTTCGGCCTTGACCAGCAAATGGCCCAAGGGACGGCGCTGGTCATGGTGGTGCCCAACGTCATGCTGGCGTTGTGGCGTTACCACCAGCGCAATCGCATCGAATTGCGCCATGTCCTGCCGTTGGCTTCCATGGGGTTCTGCTTTGCCTGGCTTGGCTCGATCTGGGCCGTGGGGATCGATGCCGATAGCATGCGGATCGGTTTCGTGGCGTTCCTGATCGCGCTGACGCTGTACAACCTGGTTCGCATGTTCGCCGCCACCGCACCTGCTTCGGCGCAAATGCGGTATGGCTGGCCATGGCTCGGCGTACTGGGAGCCGCATCCGGCACCATGGGCGGTCTGTTCGGTGTCGGCGGGGCCGTTGTCGCCACCCCGATCCTGACCAGTATTTTTGGCACCAGCCAGGTGGTTGCCCAAGGTTTGTCCCTGGCGCTGGCCTTGCCCAGCACCGGCGTGACCCTCGCCACGTATGCGTTTCACCACGAAGTGGACTGGAGCATCGGCCTGCCGCTGGCCGTCGGTGGTCTGCTGAGCATCAGTTGGGGGGTGAAAGTCGCCCACGCCTTGCCAGAGCGGCTGTTGCGCGGGCTGTTCTGTGGTTTCCTGGTGCTGTGCGCGGTGTTGCTCGCCTTTAAAGTTTGAAACCTTCGACGATGTGTTCGGCCAGGCACTCGGTGATCGGCGACGGGTTATGCAGGTTGCGGATCAGCATGATGCTGGCCTCGGGCAGCTCCGGCAGGTCTTCGGCCTCGCCCAGTACGCGCATGTCCGGGGTCAGCAGGCTTTCCAGTTGCGCCGTGATTGCCAGGCCGGCCCCCACCACCGCCATGAGCGCCGACAGGCTCGAGCTGTTGTACGCCACGCGATAATCGCGGCCCATGGCATCCAGCGCATTGCAGGCCCATTGCCGGCAGAAACAATCGCTGTTGAACATTGCCAGCGGCAGCGGTGTTTGTTCATGGACGTTGAAGCAGGCGGCTTCGGCCCAGACAAAACGCTCCTTGCGCAGCAACTGGCCGATTTCGTCCCCCGGTTTGCGGGTGACGATGGACAGGTCCAGGTCCTGGCGCAGCAGCAACTGCTTGGACGACTCGCAGTGCACTTCGATTTCGATCAGGGGATAGAACTGGGCGAAGCGTTGCAGGATGCCCGGCAGGAAACGCATCACGTAATCGTCCGGCGTGCCGATGCGCACCGTGCCGACCATATGCGGTTCGCGCAGGGTATTGAACACCTCGCTGTGCAGCTTGAGGATCCGCCGGGCGTAACCCAGCAGCACCTGGCCTTCGGCGGTGAGCTTGACCTGGCGCCCATCGCGTTCGAACAGCCGTCGCTGCAAGACGTCTTCTTCCAGCCGCTTCATCTGCATGCTGACGGCAGACTGGGTGCGATTGACCAATTCCCCGGCCCGGGTGAAACCGCCCTGGTCGGCGATGGCGACAAAGGTACGCAGCACTTCCGTATCGATGCTCGGGTAACTCGACAATTGATCAATCTCCGAGATGTATTGCATAAGAAACATTCGTTGGATTGATCTTAGCGTTAGCGCGAGACTTGAGCCATCCCCAACGGAGGACATCACGATGAAAGGTCAAAAAGGTTATCTACTGATAGACAAACTCTCCCACGGCTTTTCCATCAGCGCCTTGCTGCACAAGTTTAGCCGCTGGTACGAATTGCACCATGAACGCGAACTGCTGGCCGGAATGAGCGACGAGGCGCTCAAGGACATCGGCGTGAGCCGTGCCGACGTGGAGCAGGAAGTGGTTCGGCCATTCTGGGATGACCCAATGCACAAATGAGCCATCCTTTCCTACACAAACCCCTTATTGGTGAGGTAGGTTGCGAGCAGACAAGGAGATCTCCATGCCCGCGACTGTGTCCTTTACCCTCAAACAGGCCCGGCGTCTGGCGTTGGCCGCCCAAGGATTCGATGGGCGGTCGCCGCCAGCTTCGGTGAAACCCTCGCGCCTCAACCGTCTGATCGAACGCCTCGGCGTCCTGCAGATCGACTCCGTCAATGCGCTGGTGCGCTCGCATTACCTCCCGCTGTTTTCCCGCCTCGGTCACTACCCTCGCGATTTGCTCGATCAAGCCGCCTGGAGCCAGGGCCGACGCCGCACGCTGTTCGAATATTGGGGCCATGAAGCGTCGCTGCTGCCGCTGTCCATGTATCCACTGATGCGCTGGCGCATGGATCGGGCGGCGCGTGGCGAGGGCATCTACCAGCAATTGGCGCGTTTCGGTCATGAACGCCAGGATGTCATCCGTCGCGTCCTGGCGTCGGTCGAGGAGCAGGGCGCCCTCGGTGCCGGCAGCTTGTCCACGCGCCAGGAGAAGGCCGGGCCGTGGTGGGACTGGAGCGCAGAGAAACATGCGCTGGAATGGCTATTCGCGGCGGGCGAAGTCACGGTGGCGGGGCGGCGTGGGTTCGAGCGGCTCTACGACTTGCCGGAGCGGGTGTTCCCGGCCTCGGTCCTGCAACAGTCCCAGCCGGACGAGGCCCAGGCCCAGCGCGCCTTGTTGCTGCATGCCGCCGAGGCCTTGGGCGTGGCTACCGAGAAGGACCTGCGCGACTACTTTCGTCTGGGGCCGGCCGACAGTCGCGGGCGACTGGCCGAGTTGGAAGAGGCCGGCGAACTGCTGCGCTGTGAGGTGCAGGGCTGGAAGCAACCGGCCTGGTGTCGACCCGCGGCCAAGATCCCTCGCAAAGTAGCGGCCAGCGCCTTGTTGTCGCCGTTCGATTCGCTGGTCTGGGAGCGCAGCCGTACCGAACGACTGTTCGATTTCCGCTATCGGCTGGAGATCTACACCCCTGTCCACAAGCGGATGTACGGCTATTACGTATTGCCGTTCTTGCACAATGAACGCATCGCGGCTCGGGTGGACCTGCGGGCGGAGCGGGCCCTGGGCCGGTTGGCGGTGCATGCGGTGCACGAGGAAGAGCCGGGGTTGGACGAGGAGGGGGTGCAGGCCTTGGCGGTTAACCTGCGGCGCTTGGCCGATTGGCTGGGGTTGGAGCGGGTCCAGCTCAATTGCCAGCGGGTGGGTGGGGTGCGGTTGGCGGTGGCGTTGGCGCAGATCGGTGGTGACTGAGCAGGCTCTATCGCGAGCAAGCTCGCTCCCACATTGGATCTGTTGTGAACACAAAACCTGTGGCCACCCGGGACCCCTTGTGGGAGCGAGCTTGCTCGCGATAGCCGTCTAACCGGCGAAGAAGAACCTACCGCCGAACCTGCTTCAACGTCTCCGCAATCAGGAACGCCAGCTCCAGCGACTGATCGGCATTCATCCGCGGGTCGCAATGGGTGTGGTAGCGGTCCGACAGCCCGTCCTCGGTAATCGGTCGTGCACCGCCGATGCATTCGGTGACGTTTTGCCCGGTCATTTCGATGTGAATCCCGCCGGCATAGGTGCCTTCGGCTTCGTGGGCCTGGAAGAACTGCTTCACTTCACCGAGGATCTGCGCGAAGTCCCGGGTCTTGTAGCCGCTGCTGGCCTTGATGGTGTTGCCGTGCATCGGGTCGGAGCTCCACAGCACCTGCTTGCCTTCACGTTGCACGGCGCGCAACAGTGGCGGCAGGTGTTCGCCGACCTTGTTGGCGCCCATCCGGGCGATCAGGTTCAGCCGGCCGGGGTCGTTGTCCGGGTTGAGCACGTCGATCAGGCGGATCAGGTCGTCCGGGTCCATGCTCGGGCCGACCTTGACTCCGATCGGGTTGTTCACCCCACGCAGGAATTCGACATGGGCACCGTCCAACTGACGGGTGCGGTCGCCGATCCAGAGCATGTGGGCCGAGCAGTCGTAATAGTCGTTGGTCAGGCTGTCACGGCGCACGAAGGCTTCTTCGTAATTGAGCAGCAGTGCTTCGTGGGCGGTGAAGAAACTGGTTTCGCGCAGTTGCGGCGAGCTGTCCATGCCGCAGGCGCGCATGAATGCCAGGGTTTCGTCGATGCGGTCGGCCAGGTGGCTGTATTTTTCTGCCAGGGCCGAGTTGGCGATGAAGTCCAGGTTCCACTTGTGCACCTGGTGCAGATCGGCGAAACCGCCCTGGGCGAAGGCGCGCAGCAGGTTCAAGGTGGCGGTGGACTGGTGGTAGGACTGCAACAACCGTTCCGGGTCCGGTACGCGGCTTTTTTCGTCGAAACCGATACCGTTGACGATGTCGCCGCGGTAGGCCGGCAGGGTCACGCCGTCGATGGTTTCGTCGTTGGCCGAGCGTGGCTTGGCGAACTGTCCGGCCATGCGCCCGACCTTGACCACCGGGCAGCCGGCGGCAAAGGTCATGACGATCGCCATCTGCAGGAGCACCTTGAAGGTGTCGCGGATCTTGGCCGCCGAGAACTCGGCAAAGCTTTCGGCGCAATCGCCGCCTTGCAGCAGGAACGCCCGGCCCTGGGAGACTTCGGCGAACTGACGGCGCAACTCCCGGGCTTCGCCGGCAAACACCAACGGCGGATAACTGGCCAGGGTCTGCTCCACCTGCGACAGGTGCGCGGCGTCGGGGTAACGGGGTTGCTGCTGGATCGGCAGGGCACGCCAGCTGTCAGGGCTCCAGGGTTGGCTCATCATGATCTCTAGGTGATTTACGCTCGGACGGCCATGTTATCAGCAAATTAGTACGTGACCTGTTCCGGTTGCTTCGCGGACAATCGCGCCTTTGTCCCGTATCCGCAGGCTCATGCCGGCACGGCAACCATCAGGAGATGAAATGACAGAGGAGCGCGTCGAGCATTTGCTCGCCGAGGTGCACGACGAGTTCGGCATGATTCGCGTATTCGAAGTGGCCGATTACCGGTTTCTGGAGTTTGGCGATGCCATCGAGCAAAGCTGCGTGTTCACAGCCGATCCGAGCTGGCTCGAATATGACTACACCCGCGCCATGCTCATCGGTGCGTTGTGTCACGAGCAGCCGGAAAGCGCGCTGTTCCTGGGGCTGGGTGCCGGTACGCTGACCCAGGCCTGCCTCAAGTTCCTGCCACTGGAAGACGTCGAGGCTATCGAACTGCGTCCCGACGTGCCGCGCCTGGCCATCGAATACCTGGGGCTGGACGACGATCCGCGACTGTACATCCGCGTTGGCGATGCTTTGGAATTGCTTGAAACGGCGGAGCCGGCAGACCTGATTTTCGTCGACCTCTATACCGATGTCGGCCCGGGCGTCGGGCACCTGGCCTGGGGGTTCCTGGAAAACTGCCAGAAGCGCCTCAACCCGGGCGGCTGGCTGGTGATCAACCAATGGGCCACCGACGACGGCAAGCCATTGGGCGCGGCGCTCTTGCGCGGTTTGTACCACCGGCATTATTGGGAGCTGCCGGTGAAGGAGGGCAATGTGATCCTGATTGTGCCGGCGGACCTCGATCAGGAGCTGGACATGCAAGGACTGGTCGCCAGGGCCGAAGGGCTGGCGCCGCGGCTGGGCTATTCGTTGCAGTCGTTGATCAAGGCCATTCGCCCGGCGACCTGATCAAAGGCCCCCAAAACCTTTTTACAAGTGAGTTCCCCTGTGGCGAGGGAGCTTGCTCCCGCTGGGTCGCGAAGCGGCCCCCTTCGATTTCAGATATCAACCCAGGCGTCTGCTTCGCAGCCGAGCGGGAGCAAGCTCCCTCGCCACAAGGGCAAAGTCGTCTGGAGGTGAACCGTTTTAGCTGGCTGCCCCAAGGCCTTCTGACAGCGAGCCCCATAACGGGGTTTGGCAATAAAAAAAGCTCCCTTTTCGGGCGAATTCCGGTATAGTGCGCGCCGGCCTTTAGCCGGGCCGCGTCAAGGTAGCGCAATTCTCCGAAGTCAGCTTCGGTTGCATGTCCGCACAACGGATGCTTCCACGACGTTCTTTTTCCATTCATTCGTTTTCGCAAATCCCCGCCGACAAAGCAGCCAGGGCGACTCTTGAGTCTCAACACGGCATGCGCAGCTTTGGAGCATGGGTCTTTGCGGATGCACTTAGAGGCAGACCCATGACCCAGGAAACCGGCGGCTTCGCCGCTTTTAATCTCAACCCGAACATTCTTGCTGCCGTCACCGCGACTGGCTACGAAGAACCTTCGGCGATTCAGCAGCAATCGATCCCGATCATCATGGCCGGCCACGACATGATTGGCCAGGCGCAAACCGGTACGGGTAAAACCGCTGCGTTCGCTCTGCCGATCCTGCATCGCATCGATCCTGCCAAGCGCGAACCGCAAGCCCTGATCCTGGCGCCAACCCGTGAGTTGGCGCTGCAAGTAGCCACCGCTTTCGAAACCTACTCCAAGCAAATGCCTGGCGTTACCGTTGTGGCCGTTTACGGCGGCGCCCCGATGGGCCCACAACTGAAAGCTATCCGTAATGGCGCGCAGATCGTTGTCGCCACTCCGGGTCGTCTGTGCGACCACCTGCGTCGTGACGAAAAAGTCCTGGCTACCGTGAACCACCTGGTTCTCGACGAAGCCGACGAGATGCTCAAGCTGGGCTTCATGGATGACCTGGAAGTCATCTTCAAGGCGCTGCCAGCGACCCGCCAGACTGTATTGTTCTCGGCCACCCTGCCGCAATCGATCCGTGCCATTGCCGAGCGCCACCTGCGCGATCCGCAACACGTGAAGATCCAGACCAAGACCCAGACCGTCACCGCGATCGAACAAGCTCACCTGCTGGTTCACGCCGACCAGAAGACTTCCGCCGTTCTCAGCTTGCTGGAAGTGGAAGACTTCGACGCCCTGATCATGTTCGTGCGCACCAAGCAAGCGACCCTGGACCTGGCCAGCGCCCTGGAAGCCAAAGGCTACAAAGCCGCCGCGCTGAACGGTGACATTGCCCAGAACCAGCGTGAGCGCGTGATCGACTCCCTCAAGGATGGCCGCCTGGACATCGTTGTGGCGACCGACGTCGCTGCCCGTGGCCTGGATGTTCCGCGCATCACCCACGTGTTCAACGTGGACATGCCGTACGATCCGGAATCCTACGTTCACCGTATCGGCCGTACCGGCCGTGCCGGTCGCGAAGGCCGCGCGCTGCTGCTGGTCACTCCCCGTGAGCGCCGCATGCTGCAAGTGATCGAGCGTGTGACTGGGCAGAAGGTGGCTGAAGTTCGCCTGCCGGACGCCCAGGCCGTTCTCGATGCCCGCATCAAGAAACTGACCAACAGCCTGTCGCCCCTGGTGGCTGACGCCGAATCGACCCACGGTGATCTGCTCGATCGCCTGACCGCCGACATTGGTTGCACCCCACGCGCCCTGGCCGCGGCACTGCTGCGCAAGGCCACCAATGGCCAGGCGCTGAACCTGGCTGCGATCGAGAAGGAACGTCCCCTGGTGCCGAACAACGCACCGCGTGGCGATCGTCCCGAGCGCACCGGTGATCGTCCGGACCGTGGTGATCGCGAGCGTCGTGCACCGATCCCGCTGGCCGAAGGTCGTGCGCGCTGCCGTACTGCGCTGGGTGCCCGTGACGGCATCGCCGCCAAGAACCTGCTGGGTGCCATCCTCAACGAAGGCGGCCTGGCCCGCGAAGCGATCGGCCGCATCCAGGTGCGTGACAGCTTCAGTCTGGTCGAGCTGCCGGAAGATGGTCTGGAGAAGTTGCTGACCAAGCTGAAAGACACCCGCGTCGCTGGCAAGCAGCTCAAGCTGCGTCGCTACCGCGAGGATTGATCGGCTCTTGGCTGATTGATCGAACATGAAAAATCCCCGACTGGTTCGGGGATTTTTTTTGCCTGTTGTTTGGTGTGCTTTCAGGGTGGAGGCCAATCGCGAGCAAGCTCGCTCCCACATTGGGCTTGCGGTGCTCACAAAACCCTGTGGGAGCGAGCTCGCTCGCGATTGAAGCGACGCGGTCCATCGGTCAATCGAACCGATAAATGTCCATCCCCAGCGTCCCCATCGTGAACCCCGCATGGGCAACGCTGAATGTCCCACCGGCACCCCGGGCAAAATACAGCGGCAACAAGTGCTCATCGCTGGGGTGGCTGCGCACGGCGTTGGGGGCTTGGCGACGGTAATCGTGCAGCGTGGTCTCGTCGTCGGCCGCCAGTTGCTCGACCATCCAGTCGCGAAAGGCCTTGGCCCAGGGTTCGATGCTGTCAGGGCCGGCGTTCCAGTCCAGGTCGCGCAGGTTATGGGTGATGCTGCCGGAGCCGATCAGCAAGACGCCCTCTTGGCGCAGGCTCGCCAGGGCCTGGCCGACCTGCGTCTGCAGCGCCGGTCCCTGGTGGCTGGGCAGGGAAACCTGCACCACCGGAATGTCGGCCTCGGGGTACATCAACGACAATGGCACCCAGACGCCATGGTCGGACGGCCGTTGAGAGTCGAGGCGGGCCGGCAGGTGCGCGGCGTTGAGCATGTTCGCTACTTGCGTCGCCAGGCGCGGATCGCCAGGCGCGGGGTACTGCACCTCATACAGCGCCGGTGGAAAGCCGCCGAAGTCGTGCCAGGTGCGCGGCTGCGGATTGGCGCTGACCAGCAGTTCGTTGCTTTCCCAGTGGGCGGACACGATGACGATGGCCTTGGGCTTGGGCAACTGACTGGCCAGGCGAGCCAGTGCCGGCCCGCTGGCGCCGGGTTCCAGGGCGAGCATCGGTGAGCCATGGGAGATAAACAGGCTGGGCAGCATGAACGGACTCCTGAGCGTTAAGATGGGCTCATCTTCCGTCAGGTCTATGATCTAAATCTAATATAAGTTTTAGCGCGTTTTGATCGAATTTTTGGAGTGAATCATGGAGCCCGAGTTTTGGCACAAGCGCTGGTCATCGAACCAGATCGGTTTTCATTTGCCGGAGGTGAACCCCTACCTGCAGCATTTCTGGCCGCAACTGGGGTTGGAACGGGGCAGTCGAGTGCTGGTGCCGTTGTGTGGCAAAAGCCTGGATCTGCTGTGGCTTGCCCATCAGGGCTATTCGGTGTTGGGCGTGGAATTGTCGGAAAAAGCCGCAACCGATTTTTTCCTTGAGCATCAGCTTGAGCCGAGCGTGAGCGAGGAGGGCGTATTCAAGGTCTTTCGTGCGGCTGATATCGAGATTCGCTGCGGTGATTTCTTTGCCCTGGACCGGGAGGATGTGGCCGATTGCACGGCATTGTACGACCGCGCGGCGCTGATCGCCTTGCCGGCGCCGATGCGGGAGCAGTATGCGGCTCATCTGCAGAGGATCTTGCCCAACGGCGTCGGGTTGTTGATTACCTTGGATTACAACCAGGATGAAATGCCTGGCCCGCCTTTCTCCGTGGGAAACGATGAGGTGCAGCGGCTGCTGGGGGATGCCTGGCGGCTGGAGGTCCTGCAGGAGCAGGATGTGCTGGGGGAAAGCTGGAAGTTCTTGCAGGCGGGTGTGACGCGGCTGGATGAGCGGGTGTATCGGATTTCCAGTCGTTGATGCTGTGCGTCTATGCTGGCGCCATCGCGAGCAAGCTCGCTCCCACAGTTGATCGGCAGTGAATAAAGAGTCTGCGTCCACCGAAGATTCCTGTGGGAGCGAGCTTGCTCGCGATGACGCCAGACCTGACAGCTCATAGACCTGCAGACAAAAAAAGCCCACATCTCTGCGGGCTTTTCTTGACGCTCGAACCTGTCAGCCGCGACGACGCAGTGCGTCGATACGCTCTTCCAGCGGCGGGTGGCTCATGAACATGCGTGCCAGGCCCTGCTTGATGCCACCGTTGATGCCAAAGGCATTCAGGGTATCTGGCATGTGCACCGGCAGGCCTTGCTCGGCGCGCAGGCGTTGCAGGGCGCCGATCATGGCGCTGGTGCCGGCCAGGCGTGCACCGGCGTCGTCGGCGCGGAACTCGCGCTTGCGCGAGAACCACATGACGATGGCGCTGGCGAGGATGCCCAGTACCAGCTCGGCGAAGATCGTCGCCACGTAGTAGGCGATACCCTGGCCTTCTTCGTTCTTGAAGATCACCTTGTCGACGAAATTACCGATGATCCGGGCGAAGAACATCACGAAGGTGTTCACCACGCCCTGGATCAGCGCCAGGGTCACCATGTCGCCGTTGGCGACGTGGCCGATCTCGTGGGCCAGCACGGCCTTGACTTCATCGGGCGAGAACCGTTCGAGCAGACCCTGGCTGACGGCGACCAGGGCGTCGTTCTTGTTCCAGCCGGTGGCGAAGGCGTTGGCCTCGTAGGCCGGGAAGATACCGACTTCCGGCATCTTGATACCGGCTTCGCGGGACAACTGCTCGACGGTCTGCAGCAGCCATTGTTCGTGACGCGTGCGCGGCTGGCTGATGATCTGGGTACCGGTGCTCATCTTCGCCATCCACTTGGAGATGAACAGCGAGAACAGGGAACCGGCGAAACCGAACACCGCACAGAAGATCAGCAGCTGATTGAGGTTGAGGTCAACCCCATTGGCCGCCATGAACCCGTTGAAGCCAAAGAGGCTCAGGGTGATGCTGGCAATCAGCACGACCGCCAGGTTAGTGGCCAAGAACAGCAGGATGCGCATCATGGTTGTGAAAGTCTCCTCATGCTAAAGATGTAGCGTTATGCGGGGTATATAAGGTGCTGCCGCAGGCTATTCAACTCGCCGACTATTTCAAACTGTGTCCTACAGGCGTCCTAAATGTTTGAAAGACTTTTCTGAAAGTGACCAGGGAAAAGAAATACGCTGCCTGCCCCCCGTGAACGTTGAGCCCAGATGCACGTTGACCGTCCAATCCCTAGTGTAGAAGACCCGACGAAGTCGACGGAACGGATATGTTGCTGAATCAAACAGCGTGCGAGGTGAGGACGCCCCGCACGCCGCCCGGCTTATTGACGGTAGGACTTGAGGAAGTTGCCGATCCGGCCAATGGCCTGGTCGAGGTCATCGACCCGCGGCAGGGTCACGACGCGGAAGTGGTCCGGCCATGGCCAGTTGAACGCCGTACCCTGGACCACCAGCAGCTTCTCGGACAGCAGCAGGTCGAGGACGAACTTTTCATCGTTGTGGATCGGGCAGACCTTCGGGTCGATCCGTGGGAAGGCATACAGCGCGCCCATCGGCTTGACACAACTGACGCCGGGAATGTCGTTGAGCAATTCCCAAGTGCGATTGCGCTGTTCCAGCAGCCGGCCCTGGGGCAGGACCAGGTCGTTGATGCTCTGGTAGCCGCCCAGCGCCGTCTGGATCGCATGCTGGCTCGGCACGTTGGCACACAGGCGCATGTTGGCCAGCATGTCGATGCCTTCGATGTAGCTCTGGGCATGGTGCTTGGGCCCGGAGATGGCGATCCAGCCGGAGCGGAAACCGGCGACCCGATAGGACTTGGACAGGCCGTTGAAGGTCAGGCACAGCAGGTCCGGCGCCAGGGATGCGGTGCACACGTGCACGGCGTCGTCGTAGAGGATCTTGTCGTAGATCTCGTCGGAGAACACCACCAGGTTGTGCTGGCGGGCCAGTTCCAGCATGCCCAGCAGCACTTCCCGGGAGTACACGGCGCCGGTCGGGTTGTTCGGGTTGATGATCACCAGTGCCTTGGTATTGGGCGTGATCTTGGCCTTGATGTCCGCCAGGTCGGGAAACCAGTTGGCCTGTTCGTCGCACAGGTAATGCACCGGGTTGCCGCCGGACAGGCTCACCGCGGCGGTCCACAGCGGATAGTCCGGTGCCGGTACCAGCACTTCGTCGCCGTTGTTGAGCAGGGCCTGCATGGACATCACGATCAGCTCGGACACGCCATTGCCCAGGTAGATGTCCTCGATGCCGATCCCTTCGACCTGCTTCTGCTGGTAATACTGCATCACGGCCTTGCGCGCACTGAACAGGCCCTTGGAGTCGCTGTAGCCCTGGGCGGTCGGCAGGTTGCGGATGACGTCCTGGAGGATTTCATCGGGCGCTTCGAAACCAAAGGGTGCCGGGTTGCCGATGTTCAGCTTGAGGATGCGATGACCTTCCTCTTCCAGGCGTTTGGCGTGCTTGAGCACCGGGCCGCGAATGTCGTAGCAGACGTTGGCGAGCTTGTTCGATTTGCTGACCTGCATGGCGATGTGTTCCCGAAAATGAACGATCCAGGCGGCGTATGAGCTACCGTAACTGGGAATCCTGCGTCTGTGCCCAGGCCTGACGCGGTATAGGCGCCACAATCCGTTTGAATGCGCATGACGTGACTGCCAGACTGGCGTCTGACGAGGCGCAATCATACGTGCCGCCCGATCTGCGGAAAAGCGTCGGATCGGGCTTTTTCAATTGCCGAGGTAGGACGATGGAAAAGTTGGAAAAAACCCTTGAGGAATGGCGCGCCATGCTCGACCCGGAGCAGTACAACGTCTGTCGGTTGAAGGGCACCGAACGGCCCTTCTCCGGTAAATACAACGCCACCAAGACTGACGGCGTGTATCACTGCATCTGCTGCAACGAGCCGTTGTTCGATTCGCAGACCAAATTCGATTCGGGCTGTGGCTGGCCGAGTTTCTACGCGCCGATCGAAGGCAGCGCGGTGGTGGAGGTGCGGGACGTCAGCCACGGCATGATTCGCACCGAGGTGGTCTGCGCCAAATGCGATGCCCACCTGGGCCACGTCTTCCCCGACGGCCCGCCGCCCACGGGGTTGCGGTACTGCATCAACTCGGTGTGCCTGGATCTCGTGCCCCGCGACTAACCAGTAAGTTGTGGGAGCAAAGCTTGCTCGCGATACAGGCAGCTTGATTTCTGACAGACCGCAGCGCTTTGATCGCGGGCAAGCCTTGCTCCCACAGTTCTCGGCGTCGGTGGTTCCAATTATTAAATTGCACACAATTCAATTGATCGCTATCTTCAGCCTCCAACCTTTAACTGGAGCCTTGCCATGAGCGACAACCTGCTGAGCATCCCGTGCACCACCATCAAGGGTGAGCAAAAGACCCTCGCCGATTTCGCCGGCAAGGCCGTGCTGGTGGTCAACACGGCCAGCCAGTGCGGGTTCACCCCGCAATACAAGGGACTTGAAGCGTTGTGGCAGACCTACAAGGACCAGGGCCTGGTGGTGCTGGGCTTTCCCTGCAATCAGTTCGGCAAGCAGGAGCCGGGCAATGAAGGGGCGATCACCGAGTTCTGCGAGCTGAACTTCGGCGTGAGCTTTCCGCTGTTCAAGAAAATCGAAGTCAACGGCGCCAACGCCCATCCGCTGTTCGTCCAGCTTAAACAGCGTGCACCCGGCGTGCTGGGGTCCAAAGGCATCAAGTGGAATTTCACCAAGTTCCTGATCGGCAAGGACGGTCAGGTGGTCAAGCGGTTTGCCCCGACCACCAAGCCCCAGGACCTGACCGGCGAGATCGAAGCACTGCTCAAATGAATGACTTGTCAGCCGATTCGCTGAAGCTCGACAGCCAGTTGTGCTTCAAGCTGTACGCCGCTTCACGTGCGGTGATCCGTGGCTACAAGCCGATGCTCGATCAGCTTGGCCTGACCTACCCGCAATACCTGGCAATGCTGGTGTTGTGGGAATGGCAGGACACGGCTCCGCCACAGCCGACGGTCAAGGCCCTGGGTGACCGTTTGCTGCTGGATTCCGGTACACTGACGCCGCTGCTCAAGCGCCTGGAACAGTTGGACCTGGTCCAACGCCAGCGTTCGGCCCGGGACGAGCGGGAGGTCCACTTGAGCCTGTCGGCTGCGGGACGGGCTTTGCGCGAACAGGTCGGCCCGCTCAAGGCCCGCCTGTTATGCGACAGCGGGGTCGATCTGGACCGCCTGGGCGCGTTGCGAGACGGTCTCGATCATCTGCTGGGCCAGATCAAAGCGCTGACGTAGTGGGCACCCACTGGTCCAGCACGGCTGCCAGTTCTTCGCGGCGGAACGGCTTGGACAGGTAGTCGTTCATGCCAGAGGCCCGGCAGCGCTCGCGTTCTTCGGGCATCGCGTTGGCCGTCAGCGCAACGATCGGCAGGTCCGACCAACGCCCGCTGCGGCGAATCTGCCGGCTGGCTTCGTAACCGTCCATCACCGGCATGTTGCAGTCCATCAACACCAGGTCGAACACCCGCTGTTCCAGTTGATCCAGGGCTTCGACACCGTGGGCCGCGACGGTGACTTCGCAGCCCAGTTTCACCAGCATGCCCTTGGCCACCAGTTGGTTGACCGGATTGTCCTCCACCAGCAGCACCCGTCCACGCTTGGATGGCGTCGGGGTTTCGATCTGTGCATCGTTGATGGTGGTCGCCTCGCTCTGCATGGCGCGCCGCACAATCTGGTACAGCGCATGGCGCGCCAGCGGTCGGGCCTGTTGTATCAGCGGGGCGAGGGCGGCGGCCTCTTCGCCGGGCATGAAGCTGCCGTAGGCGGTCACCAGCAGGATCGGTGCCTCAAAGGTCGGCCGCAGGTTGAACAGGCATTCCGGGCAGTCAGTGATCAGCACGTCAGGCTTGAGTCCCAGCAGCCCGTCATCGATGGAGCGCTGCACATAATCCAGGCCCCACTCCGGCAACAACATGCCCAGTAACTCGGCCAGGCCGCTGCTGCTGGCGGTGATGGCGACGACGTTGCCGCGCAACGGGTCGACCGGCGTTGCAGGGAGATGGCAGGGCAGGGGCAGGTCTGCGCAGAACTGACTGCCGAAGCCGGCTTCGGAACTGATCGTCAATCGGCCCTGCATGGCTTCGCAGAGGTTGTAGGTCAGTGCCAGGCCCAACCCGGTGCCGCCAAACTGACGGGTAATCCCGGCGCCGGCCTGGGTGAATGGCTGCAGGATTCTCGCCTGGGCTTCCTGGGGAATGCCGATACCGGTGTCGCAGACGTCGATTCGCACGCCGCCTTCGTAATGGCTCAACTTCACGTCGACCCGGCCGAAGCGTGTGAACTTCAGTGCGTTGGACAGCAGGTTGCTGACGATCTGGCGTACCCGGGTCGGGTCGCCGAGCACCTGCGCCGGGAACCGGGGATCGATCAGGCAGGCCAGCTCGACACTGGGAGCCGCGTTCTGGGAAAGCAGGTTGGCGGTATCCTCCACCAGGGCGCCGAGGTCGAACGGGATGCGTTCGAGCTCCAGTTGACCGGCGTCGAATTTCGACAGGTCGAGGATGTCGTTGAGCAACTCGACCAAGACCTTGCCCGAGTCATGGGCGATCGAAAGCTGCTGCTGTTGCTCGGCCGTCAGGGGACCGTCCAGGGACAGGGCGATCATGCCCAGCAGGCCGTTGAGCGGCGTGCGGATCTCGTGGCTCATGTTGGCGAGGAACACGGAGCGGGCTTCGGCCATGTCCAGGGCCGTGCGCCGGGCCACCTCCAGCTCTTCGTTGGACTGGCTGAGGCGGGCGTTGATGGCCTTGAGTTCGGCGGTGCGTGCCGAGACGATGTTTTCCAGTTGCGCCAGGTATTCGGTGAGGCGATTTTCGGCGGTGCGCCGCTGTTGGATTTCCGTGGAGATATTTTCGAACTGCTGGTTGGCGACGGACACCAGCACGCCGATTTCATCAGACTGGTGGCCGGAAGGGCATTCCAGGCGGTTCTGTTCGCTGCTGCTCGGGTCGCGGCTGCTCAGTTCGCGGATGACCCGCACCAGGGGTTTGGTCAGCATCACGTAGAACAGCGCCAGCAGCAGGCCGGTCAGGATCAGGCTGCGGGCGAAGCCGTTGAGCAAGGTGACTTCGGCGCGGCGCAGGAAACGACTGCCGAACGCATAGGTGTCGACGTCCAGTCGCAGCATGCCCAGGGATTCGCCGGGCAAGTGGTCCAGGTAGAGCCGGTCCTCGAACTGGCGCTGGGCACCGAACAGGAAGTCGCTGATGAACCGGTAGCTGCTTTGCAGCTCGGGCCGCTTGACGCTGGCCAGCACGGTATTGTTGTTGTCGATCAGCTCGGCGCCGATGATGGCCGGTGAGCGCAACAGGCCCATGGCCAATTCCTGGGCGAGTTCGGCGTCGATGTTGTAGGCGATGCGCGAGGCCGGGTTGTGGCTGATTTCCAGCAGCGACAGGATTTCACGGTTGATCGACGCGTCTTCGCTGGCATAATCGATGCCGATCTGCATCAGGCTGAGCAAGGTGCCCAACACGAAGCCCACCAGCACGGTCAGGCGGGCCTGCTTATAGGAAAGCCGTTGGGTGAATCTGATGTCCATTGAGTGATGAACCACTTACGTTTCCCTTCGCCGGTCAAGCATAGCTGATCATCTCTGAATTCCGGTGCGGCCGGTGTGTATTGTGTGAAGTAGACCCGCCATTGGATAAGGCGTTTCGTTGTTGGAGCGCCATCATTACTGTGAACCTGTCCGAGGAAAAGACGTGGACTCGCGATTGAATGCTTTTCTTGAGCGTGCCGATGCCGTGCTGGCCCGGATCGAGCCTTTGCTGCCGGCGCCCCGGCCCGCCATCGATTGGACCCAGACCCTGGCCGCCCGCTGGCAGCGTGACGGCCGCAGTGGCTACCTGTTGCCGCTGCACGTCAGCCTCGACATGCGCCTGTCGGACCTGATCGGCGTGGATCGCCAGGTCGAACAGCTGGGCCGCAACACCCGGCAGTTCCTCGATGGCATGCCCGCCAACCATGCCTTGCTCTGGGGCTCGCGTGGTACCGGCAAGTCGTCCCTGGTGCGCGCCCTGTTGGCCGAACATGCCTCGCATGGCCTGCGGTTGATCGAGATCGAACGCGATCACCTGGCTGATCTGCCCCGGGTGGTCGAGCAGGTTGCGAAACTGCCGCAGCGCTTCGTGTTGTTCTGCGATGACTTGTCGTTCGAGTCCGGCGAAGGCGATTACCGCGTGCTCAAGAGTGTGTTGGATGGCTCCTTGGAACAGGCGCCGGACAACGTGCTGCTGTATGCCACTTCCAATCGCCGGCACCTGGTGCCGGAAAAGGAGAGCGACAACGAGAACTGGAAACGGGTCGACGGTGAACTTCATCCCAGCGAAGCGGTGGAGGACAAGATTGCCTTGTCCGACCGCTTCGGCTTGTGGCTGTCGTTTTATCCGTTTACCCAAGAACATTTCCTCAACGTCGTGGAGCACTGGATCGGTGAACTGGCGGCCAAGGCCGGGCTGGCCTGGCAGCGCGACGAAGCGCTGGATGTGCTGGCGGTGCGCTGGGCAACCGGTCGCGGCAACCGCAACGGACGTTGCGCTTATCAGTTTGCCCGTTATTGGGTAGGCCTGAAATTGTTGGAGCACAAGGCATGATCGATTTGAAGGGCAGCGGTGTTGGCCTCGATGGCTACGACTTGTTATCGGCACAGTTGGAATCCTTGCTGGCCGATGAACGTGACTTCATCGCCAACGCCGCGCAGTTCTCGGCCTTCCTGTCCAGTCAGCTGGACGACTTGAACTGGGCCGGCTTCTACCTCAATCGCAACGAAGAGCTGGTCCTGGGACCGTTCCAGGGCCAGATCGCCTGTGTGCGGATTCCCTTTGGCCGTGGCGTGTGTGGCACGGCGGCAGCGACCCGGCAGACCCAGCGCGTCGAAGATGTCCATGCCTTCGCCGGACACATCGCCTGCGACAGCGCGTCGAACAGTGAACTGGTGGTGCCGCTGGTCAAGGACGGGCGCCTGATCGGCGTGCTTGACCTGGACAGTCCGAAACTGGCGCGTTTTACCGAGCATGATCAAGCTGGCATTGAAGCATTGGCTGCGATATTCCTGCGCCTGACGGATTGCTGATCATGCCTTCAGCCCGGCCTTGACCAACAGGCTGTCGGGGTCGACCTCATCGATCTGGTGCGGGGCGAGGAACTGCTCGGCGTAGCCCAGGTAGATCTTTTCTTCGATGAACAGCCAGAACAGCTCGGGATCGATATGGGCGTCGCGGCACATGGTGGCCATGATGCCCAGGGCCTCGCTCAGCGTCTTGGCTTTCTTGTAGGGCCGGTCGGCCGCCGTCAGTGCTTCGAAAATGTCGGCGATGGCCATCATCCGTGCCGGCAGGCTCATTTCCTCGCGTTTGAGGCGCTTGGGGTAACCGCTGCCGTCCATTTTCTCGTGATGACCGCCGGCGATCTCCGCCACGTTGTTCAGGTGGCTAGGGAAGGGCAACTGACTGAGCATCAGGATCGTCTGCACCATGTGATGATTGATGACGTAGCGTTCCTCGCGCGTCAGCGTGCCTCGCGTGATGCTCAGGTTGTAGAGCTCGCCGCGGTTGTATTTCCAGGCCGGCACATCGAGCTGGAAGCCCCACGGGTTGTCCGCCGGGATCAGCTCGGCTGCGTGGCGCTCGAACAAGTGTTCGGGCTTGTCCGCCAACAGCTGCTCGGTGGCCGGCAGTGTCGGCTTGGGCGTACGGGCCTGGCGTCGGTTTTCTTCCCAGGAAACCCCCAGGCGGTCATCGAGGGTCCGGCTCCACGGGCGTTGCGCGATGTGTTGCAGGCGTTGCAGATCGGCCTCGGCCATGGCTTCGGAGCCCAGGTTGCAGCGGGCGACGAAAGCAAAGTCGTCATCCAGTGCCGTTAATGTCGCGTCACGCTGTCGCGCCAGGGATGACGATTCGCCGCCGTTTGCCACGGCCTGCCAGTAATCGACCCAGGCGTCGCGCTTGAGTACTTCGAAACGGGTGCGTATCTCGTGGATCCGGTCGTTCAGGGTTTCCAGTTTGGTGGCTTTGTCGACGACGTATTCGGGGGTGGTGACCTTGCCGCAATCGTGCAGCCAGGCGGCGATGTGCAGGGCTTCCCATTCATCCTCCGTGGGCCGGTAGGCGCTGAACGCCGGGGCCTGGCTGGCAGCGGCGGCCTGGGCGAGCATCAGGGTCAGGACCGGCACCCGCTGGCAATGGCCGCCGGTGTAGGGGCTCTTGGCATCGATCGCGCCGGCCAGCAGTTGGATGAAGGCGTCCAGTAGCTGCTTTTGCTTGGCTTGCAGGCGCTGGCCCTCGATGCTCACGGTGGCGGCGCCGGACACGGCTTGGAGGAAGGCGATGCGGTCGGGCTGGAGTTTTTCCAGGTCTGCTTCGGTGCCGCTGTCGGTGATCAGCAACACCAATACGCCGACGGTTTCCTGATGGCGATTGCGCAGGCGGATGCCGATCAGGTGGACCCGAGGCGAGTCCAGTGCCTGCAGGATGCCTTGCAGGTCGGCCGCCTGCTCGAAGCCCAGGGAGGTCACGAGATTGTCCGCGATGACCAGTTGTTGGAGCCATTGCGGGCTGTCGCCCGCTTGTAGCTCATGACTGCGCAGTTTGAAGGCGGCGAGGTCCCTGGGGGTTCCATCGATCACCAGCCCATAGGGCTTGAGCCGATTTTCGTCGTTCTCGCGCAGGTAGATCAGGCCGGCCTGGGCCTGGCCGATTTTCACGGTTTCGAACAACATGCGTTCCAGCAACGGGGCGAAGCGGGTTTCGGCGCGCAGGCTGGCGGTGATTTCAAAGAAACTTGCCAGGGTCTCTTTCATGCGTGCCATCGAGACGCTCAACTGATCGACCTCCAGTACCGGGGAGCGGCGGGACACCGGGTAGTTGAAGTCAAAGCTGCGAATGGCGTCGGCCTCCTGCACCAGTTCGCGCAAGGGCTTGACCAGGATCCTGGACGTCAGCCAGCCCAGGGGCAGGCACAGCAGCAGGGTGGCCAGGGTGATGAGCGCACCTTGCCAGCGCATGCGATAAGCGTTGTCCAGCAGTTCATCCTCAGGCACCAGCAGCGCCAGTTCCAGGCCTTGGGGCCCGCCTTCCTGCATGTGGCTACGCGACACGATCCACTGGCGTCCGGCCGCTTCCAGTCGGGTCGTATCAGTGTTGTCGTCGAGGACGGCGGCGATGGCCGGGTTGAGGTCGCGGGCCTTGATCAGGCGCGCCGACCGGGCGTCGGCGAGCAGCCGGTCGCTGTCGGGATAACCCACGGCGTTGCCCTTGGGATCGAGCAACACGATCTCGGTGCCGGTGGTCACCTTGTGCTTGGCCAGGGTCTGGGACAGGGCTGCCAGGGTCAGGTCGGCGCCGATGACTGCCTGCTCGCCGCTGCGCCGGGCGAGGGTGGTGCCGACGTTATGCGTGGAGAAGAAAACGTAGGGCTCGGTGGTGATCTGCCCGGCGCTGCCGACGGCGCTGCGAAACCAGCCACGGCTGCGCGGATCGTAGGTTTCGTCGGCCATGTCCCGGCGATCGATGAGCGTCAGGGTCTCGTCGTAGAACAGCGACTGGGAGTGGACCGGGCCCTGCTCGGTGGCCCGCTCCACGGTCCAGACCTGATAGGCCGCCTCGGCGGGGGCCCGCAGGGCGGTTTTCAGGGCCGGGGTGCGCAATGGCCGGACCATCAGGAAATTGCCGCGCTGATCGCCCAGGTACAACGACGCCAGGTTCGGGTTGTCCCGCAATGCCTGGCTGAAGGGCACGAGCAGGGCCAGGCGTTGCGCCATCTGCGGCGTGCGTGTTGCCGGGTAGTCGGCCAGCAGGCTCAGCAGGTGGCGGATGGGTTCGTAGGTGTCATACAAGTCCAGGCGCACCTCCTGTTCAATGCGGTTGAACAGTTGTTCACTGCTGGACAGGATGATTTGCGTGGTTTGCCGGTAGTTGAAAATACCCAGCACCACCCCGGTCAACAACAAAAGCAGGGTAAACATCACGCTGATGTGGACATGCAGGGGAAACCGGCGTTTGTCCGGACGCGGTGCGCTGGGCATTGCAGTCACTCCAAGTGTCAGGGGGTGTTCTCGATGGGTGTTCCCGCGTGCAAGGGAAACCGATCGAGAACACCCCAGGTACGCACTGCTGAGCGAATAGCATAGTAAACGCTGGATTATTTTGCCTTGGCGATCTCCGTTTCCAGGGCCCGCTCCAGTTCGCTCATGGCGCGGTCGAGGGCGTCGATGCAGGCGCTGATTCGTTCAGGGGCCTGTGCCGGATGACACGCCTGCTCCAGCGCCTCGCACCGCTGGATCAGCGTGGTCGCCTGGACGATGCGGGCGACGCCTTTTATCTTGTGCGCCGTTTCGGTCAGCGCTTGGCGGTTAGCGCCCTGGGCGACGTCGAGCAACTCCAGGCGGTCCGCGCGACAGCTGCTGAGTAACTCCGCCAGCAGGCGCCGGTTGGACGAAGGGTCGCCGCCGGTCAACGCCTGGAGACAGTGCACGCTGAAAGCCGTTGGGTGACCGACGGGTTTGACCGTCTTGATCCACTGGCTCAAGGCGCTCAGGCTGATCGGTTTGAACAGGCAGTCATCCATTCCGGCGTCCAGGCAGCGTTGTTTTTCCTCCGGTTGAGCATTGGCGGTGAACCCCAGGAGGGTGCAGGGTGGCCGTCGCTGTTCGGACTCATCGCGACGAATCGAGCGGGCCAGTTCGTAACCGCTCATGATGGGCATGTTGCAATCGGCGATGACCAGATCGAAATGGCCTTCCTGCCAGACCTCGAGCCCGTGGGCACCATCGTGGGCGACCCGGTAGTGATGGCCGAGGTATTCCAATTGCTGGGACATCAGCAGGCGGTTGGCGGGATGATCGTCCACGATCAGGACGTTCAAGGCGGCCTGGGCCGTTTCGATGACCGGTTCGAGTGGGAGGCTCACCGGCGCCGTCGACAGGACGGTCAGTTGCAGGTGGACCTGGACCTGGGTGCCGACACCGGGTTGGCTGCTCATGTGCAGGTTGCCGCCCATCATCCGGCACAGGTTGCGACTGATCACCAGCCCCAGCCCCGCGCCTTTGCGGGCCATTCGGCTGGTGTTATCGACCTGGGCAAACGGCTCGAACAAGCGTTGCAAGTCTGCCGGGCCGATACCGATGCCGCTGTCGTTGACCTCCAGATACATGTGCAGGACGTCGTCCTGTTCGGTTGGCGCTAGCCGGACCTTGACCACGACCTGGCCCTGCTCGGTAAATTTGAGGGCATTGCTGATCAGGTTCGACAGCACCTGCTTGAATCGCAAGGGGTCTATCAACACGTCGGGATTGCCCTCGGCGGCATCGAACTGCAGCGACAACGCCAGGTTTTTCTGCCGGGCCACACCCTCGAAGACCCGTATGACCGATTGCAGCAAAACCCTGAGGTTGACGCGTTCGGGGGCCAGGCTCAGATGGCCTGATTCGATACGGGCGATGTCCAGGATATCGCCGATCAGCTCGAGCATGCCGGAAGCCGACTCGTAGGCGACTGCGATGGTCGAGCGGTCCACGTGGCCCTTGTCGGCGTGTTTCAGGGCCAGCTCGAGCATGCCGATCACCGCGTTCATCGGGGTGCGGATTTCATGGCTCATGGTGGCCAGGAACGTGCTTTTGGCGCGGTTTGCGTCATCGGCCCGTTGCTTGGATGCGCGCAGTTCCTCGAACAGCTGCCGTCGTTCGCTGATGTCGATCCAGCCGCCGATGATGCCTTGCACTTGCGCGGCGGAGTTTCGGTAGGGAAGGATCCAGTGATAGATCGTCAGTTTCCGGTCGCCGATGTGCAGGGGACGGTCCACGATCAGCGCGGTGCCTTCGGCCATGACGCGCTGGTAGTCCGCCTGGTATTCCTGTGCTTCGAAGGCATTGCTCATGGAACCTGGCATCGAGTCCTTGCCGATGACGTCTTCGCGCCTGGCGTTGAACGTTTCCAGGTAACTGTCGTTGCAGCTCTGCAGGATGCCGTTGCGATCCCTCACGTAGATAGGGTGGGGGGTGCCATTGAGCAGCGAATGCATGAATTCGAGTTGATCGTTGAGGGCCAGTTCAGCCCGTTGACGTTGCCTGATCTGGCGCTGCATGTAGGCGTTCCATGTCAGGGAAAGCAGCAGCAACAGGCCGACGCCCGCGACGACCTGGAAGAATAGGCGGTTATACGTGCGCCAGGTGTGTTCCGAGGGCGAGACGTAACCGCGCCAGCGGTTGTTGATGATGCCCAGTTCGTCGGGGTCGATGCTGGTCAGGGCCTTGTCGAGGATGGCGTTCAACTCGCTGGCGTGTTTGGCCGTGGCCAGCGCGAACAGCGCCTGTTGGGTGCCTACCGTGCTGCTGATCTGCAACCTGTCCCGCCACGCCTGGGAGGAGATGAAGTAGTTGGCCATCACCTGCGAGTTCACGCTGCCGTCGACCTGGCCATGGGCGAGCATTTCCACGGCGCGCAAGGGGCCGTCCGTTTCGATGATCCGGATGTTCGGGTACTGGCTGCGTAGCCATTCAATGAGTGGGTTGCCCTTGGCGATCGCCAGGCTGGCGTGGCCGAACTGATCGAGCGTGGTGGGCGTGTCGGACGGCTTGCGGGTCAGCAGGACGAACGAGCTGTCGACGTAGGGGCGGCTGAATTTCAACTGGCGTTGCCGTTCACTGCTGGGCAACAGCGCGGCGATCATGTCGGCTTGATCGTTGAGGACCGCGGCAATCATTTCACTGTCGTTCTGGCGGCGCTGGATGTCCAGGCGCAGGCCGGTGCGCAGCCGGATCAGCTCCAGCAGGTCGGCGCTGATGCCGCGAAAATCGCCGTCCGGATCGAAGAAGGTGAAGGGGGCGGAGGTTTCGTTCACCACCACCCTGACCACCGGATGCCTGGCCAGCCAGCGTTGCTCGCGGTCGGTCAGTTGTACCCGGTGGTCCGTGAGGTACAGGTCGCTGCCTGCACTCCAGCGCTTGGCAATGGCCGTCTGTTCGGCGATGGGGATCTGGTTCAGCGTCGCGTTGATGACCTCCAGCAAGCGGGTATCGCCACGGCGTACGGCGAAACCGAAGCCATAGGATTCATGTTTGCCGAAGCTGGCCATGCGGATATTGCTCAAGTAACCCTTGCTGATCATGTAGTGGGTGGACAGGGTATCGCCGAGAAATACATCGGCCTGGCCAAAAGCGACGGCATTGATGGCGTTCTGGTAGGACGGATAGGTGGTGATGATTGCCTTGGGGTAGAGTTTTTCGATTTCCTGCAGCGGCAGGTAGTGATAGACCATGCTCAGCCGCAACCCCTTGAGGTCTTCATTCAGGGATCGGCTTTCATTCGTTCGGGTGACGAGAACGGGTTGGTCCACTGCGTACGGCGTCGAGAGCGCAATGTCGGGGTCGCGGGCCTCGAAACCGTTGGCGGTGCCAAGCATGTCGATTTGCCCGTCCTTGAGCGCCGCCATGGCTGCCTCACGGGAGGCGAAACGCAGGACTCTCATGGGCAAGCCGGTGGACTTGGCGAGAATGTCGGCATAGTCGGCGGTCAGGCCTTCGTAGTCGCGTCCGCTGGCAGACAGATCGAAGGGTGGGTAGTCCGGTGCGGAAGTGCCCAGGACCAGTTCCTGCCGGCTTTTTAGCCAGGCGCGGTGAACATCATCGAGCTTGATCTCGGCCTGAGCCATGGACGAGCGCCCCAGCAGCGTGTATTGCCCGGGCGCATCCGGTGTCGCCGCGAGCACTCCTGCATATAACGCTGCGCTGATCAGCAGGAGACATTCGGTTATGCGTCTGAGCATCCTGTTTTCTCACACCAGCGCGTTGCGCTTCGCCATTTCAATCAGCTCGACCAAGGACTTGACCTTGAGTTTCTGCATCAGGCGTTTTTTATAAGTGCTGACGGTTTTATTGCTGAGAAACATCCCCTTGGCTATTTCCTTGTTGGTTCGGCCCTGGGCAAAAAGTTGCAGTACCATCAGTTCCCGATCATTGACGCTTTTGAAAAGGTCCAGCTCTATACTGCGTGGATCATCCGGGCGTATCGGGTTCAGCGCCTGGCTGGGGAAATAGTTATAGCCGGACAATACCGCTTTGATCGCGCTGACAAGTTCGCTGAGGTCTTCCTGTTTGCAAACGTAACCAGAGGCACCGGATTGCATGCATCGGATACCGAAGAGCGTCGGCGACTGTGCCGTGAGCACCAGTGTCTTGAGCGGCGTGGTCATGGCGTTGAAGCGCGACAGAATTTCCAGCCCGTCAAGTTTGGGGATGCTGATGTCCAGGATAACCAGGTCTGGCATGCATTCGCGCACCATTTGCATCGCGTCGACGCCGTTGTCAGTTTCTCCTACGACCTTATAGCCCTCATGTTCCAGGAGCATGCGAACGGCGAGGCGGATGACCGGATGATCGTCGACAATGAAAACGGAGTTCATGAATAAATTACCCTGCGAACTTGAATAAAGCGCGCACCTTAGCCCACTTACAGCCAGGGCCGTACGAAGAGACGGGCATGCAACTTCAATTTCAGAAGTTTCCTACAAAAAAAGAGGCAAGATATTACGATGTAATCGGTTTTTTAGTAGGTGGATGACAATAAGAGGAGAAAGGTGTTGGCAGTGTGTGAAGGGATATTTCTTTGATTGTGTTGTTTGTGCAAACAAAGGAAACGTTCTAATCGAGGTTTGTGTAAGCCATACATTTATTTATCTACTTCAAACTCCTTGTGGATGGCACTACAAAAACCACATGCACCGCCAATCCCCTGTGGGGGTAAGGTGGCTGCACGATCCATATCCACCGCAATCCCTGTGGGAGCGAGCTTGCTCGCGATGGCGGTGGATCTGTGCGCATCGATGCTGGATGCGCCTGCGTCATCGCGAGCAAGCTCACTCCCACATTTTTTCGAGGTGCTGCAAAGGGTGCCTTTATTGGCGCGTGCGGCCTGTCATCTCCTGGGCCATTTCGCTGGCGTAGCTGTCGGTCATGCCGGCGATGAAGTCGATCATTCGCAGGAACGCGCCATGCAAAGGCCCATTGGGATCCGGCGCATTGTTCCCCAGCAGGTCGAGAATGCGGCGATTCTTGAACGAAGGCGTGCGGCCGCCGTGCTGTTCGAGGGCTGCGCCGCAAAAGCCGTTGAGCAGGATTTCCAACGTGGTGTAGGCGCCGATTTCATGCAGGGTCTTGCGTTTGTCCTGGAAGATTTTCCGGCGCGCCATGTCCTTGGCATTCAACACGCAACGTTTGGCCGGGCCGTGCATATGTTCCACCAGGTCCCCTGGCAGCGTGCCGGCAAGCAACGCTTCCTGCTGCTCGACAAACGCCCGGGCGGCGGCGTTGGTCAGGTGTTCGATGGCCTTGCCTCGCAGGATCGCCAGTTTGCGCCGCCGCGAGTCCAGCGGCCCCAGTTGCCGGTAGGTGTCCGGAAGATCGTCGCCCACCAGGTCCAGGAGCAGCGATTCCACCTGTGGGTACTCCAGAAGATCCATCTCCACGCCGTCTTCCAGGTCGATCAGCGCGTAGCAGATGTCATCGGCGGCTTCCATCAGGTACACCAGGGGGTGCCGTGCCCAACGTTGATCCTCGATCTGTGGCAAACCGAGCTTGTGGGCAATCTGCTCCAGCAGTGGCAGTTCGCTCTGGTAGCAACCGAACTTGTGCTTCTTGTAGCCCAGGGAATCGGCGTGGCGGGCGGTCCAGGGGTATTTCAGATACGTACCGAGGGTGGCATAGGTCAGCCGGGTGCCGCCGTCGAACTGATGGTATTCAAGCTGGGTGAGGACGCGGAAGCCTTGGGCGTTGCCTTCGAAATTGAGGAAATCGTTGCGCTCGGCTTCGCTCATCGCATCAAGCCAACCCCGTCCGGCTGCCTGCTGGAACCAATAGCGAATGGCATCCTCGCCGGAATGACCGAACGGCGGGTTGCCGATGTCGTGGGCCAGGCAAGCCGATTGCACCACCATGCCCAGGTCGCTGGGCTCGCACCAGTCGGGCAGGGCATTGCGGATGGTTTCTCCCACGCGCATGCCCAGGGAGCGCCCGACGCAACTGACTTCCAGGGAATGGGTCAGGCGCGTGTGGATGTGGTCATTGCTGGAAACCGGGTGCACTTGCGTCTTGCGCCCCAGGCGGCGGAAGGCACCGGAAAAGATGATGCGGTCGTGGTCCTTGTGGAAGGGGCTACGGCCCAGCTCTTGCGGGCTGTGCAGCGGTTTTCCGAGACGTTCGCGAGTCAGCAGGGTATGCCAATCCAAGGCCGGTTGCTCCGTTCGATGATGTCGATGCCCTAGCTTCCCGGTTCGTGGGTCGCCCTGCAAGGCCTATGGGCCTGCACGGACCTGATACGTAACCCTGTGGCGCTCGCCACAGGGTGTCGGTCGTCAGGGTTTGCGCAGGTCCTTGGCCAGCTTGACCAACGGCAGCAAAGTCGTCGCCAGACGGATCAGGCCTGTCAAGCCACCGCCACCGCCATGGCGGGTCCGTTTGCCGGTGAGGAAGCCGAGCAGGGACACCGCCGCCACGCCCCACAGTGGCGCATGCTTGATGCCGAAACCTTCGTGCCAGCTTTGCGTCAAGCCGCGCACCCGATGCAAGGGTTGCAGCAATTGGCGTGTCTCCTGACGGATTTCCTGGCGATGCATTTCCATGCGCAGGCGCACCAGTGCCTTGCGCATTTCCTGTCGTGTCCGGGCTTGGGGAATATCAGGCAGGCTCATGGCAGCAGGCGCTCCCGGTCATTGGCCAGTTCTTCGAGGGTGGCGTTGAAAGGAGAGGACTCGTCGTAGATCGCGGCCTTGAGCCGAAGACCGCAGAACAGGGCCGCCAGCAGGTAGAACAGGCACAGGCCGATAATGCCCGACAGGCGATAGGTGTCCCATACCAGGATCAGCACCAGCGCCGAAAGCCCGACCAACAGCAGCAAGCCGAACACCAGCGCAAGGCCGGCGAACAGCAGGAGGCTGACGGTGCGAGCCTTCTGTTCCTGCAACTCCATGCCGAACAATTCGACGTGGCTGTGCAGCAAGCCAAGAAATGCCGCGCCCAGGCGGCGCGCTGTGGGTTGTGTGCCCGCTTCGGACGAGCCGGATTCGTCGATACCCATGATCAGCGCCGTGTCGCCAACAGACCGATCAGAAAACCAACGCCCGCGGCAATGCCTACCGATTGCCAAGGGTTGGCCTGTACGTATTCCTCGGTGGCGACTACAGCAGCCTGGCCGCGTTCGCGCATGGAGTCTTCGGTCAGCTTGAGTGTTTCGCGGGCGCGCAGGAGGGTTTCGTGGATCTGGCCGCGCAGCGCATCGGCCTGATCGCCTGCCAGCGTCGCGGTGTGATCGAGCAAGCGCTCCGTGTCGCTGACCAGCGTCTGAAAATCTTCCATCAGGATTTCTTGAGCAGTCTTTGCCTGGGTTCTGGCCATGGGTGAATCTCCGTAAGTGACGTCTGAAGCGTTCGAGTATGAGCCTTGCCGGAAGGTTCAGTGCAAGTGACTGGTACAACTTTTGCTCAGGCTTCTGCCATGTACTGGTGCGTCAGCCTGTGCCAGTGCGCTGAAGCTGGGCGAAAGCCCGTAAAACCTTAACCAAATAATCAAAACCCGCGAAGCACCTCGAAGCGGGACTTCGTTTTGCCCGATCTACGCACCAAAGCAGTTCAATGGCCTGTTTGTGGTCAATGAGTCGTTTCAACTTGGTGCGTCCGTGGGGCGAGCGAACCGGTTTGGTGCTTTTTTCAACTTTTTCAGGTCTGCCAACACCATGGAAAATATGCAAAGTGCCGTGGACAGTCTGGTCCACAGCTCCAATACGCTGTTCATCCTGCTCGGCGCAGTCATGGTCCTGGCCATGCATGCCGGATTCGCGTTCCTTGAAGTGGGAACGGTCCGGCAGAAGAACCAGGTCAATGCGCTGTCGAAAATCCTCAGCGATTTCGCGGTCTCGACCCTGGCCTATTTCTTTGTCGGTTACTGGATTTCCTACGGCGTGACCTTCCTGCAGCCGGCGGCGGTACTCAGCACCGATCATGGCTACAGCCTGGTGAAGTTCTTCTTCCTGCTGACCTTTGCCGCCGCGATCCCGGCCATCATTTCCGGCGGTATAGCCGAGCGTGCACGGTTCGCCCCGCAGTTGTGCGCCACGGTGTTGATCGTGGCGTTTGTCTACCCGTTTTTCGAAGGCTTGGTCTGGAACGGCAATTTTGGCTTGCAGGCTTGGCTGCAAGCTCGGTTCGGCGCCAGTTTCCATGACTTCGCCGGTTCCGTGGTGGTGCACGCCATGGGCGGCTGGCTGGCGTTGGCCGCAGTGCTGTTGCTCGGGCCGCGTAATGGCCGCTACCGGGATGGTCGCCTGGTGGCGTTCGCGCCTTCGAGCATTCCATTCCTGGCCTTGGGCTCGTGGATCCTGATTGTCGGCTGGTTCGGTTTCAACGTGATGAGTGCCCAGACCCTGCCTGGGGTGAGCGGGCTGGTGGCGGTCAATTCGTTGATGGCCATGGTGGGCGGTACCGTGGCGGCATTGATTGTCGGGCGCAATGACCCAGGCTTCCTGCACAACGGCCCGCTGGCCGGGTTGGTGGCGGTCTGTGCCGGTTCCGACCTGATGCACCCGGTGGGGGCGCTGGCCACCGGTGCCATTGCCGGTGCCTTGTTTGTCTGGTGCTTCACGGCGGCCCAAGGCAAGTGGAAGATCGACGACGTGCTCGGCGTCTGGCCGCTGCACGGGTTGTGCGGGGTCTGGGGTGGCATTGCCTGTGGCATCTTTGGCCAGGCTGCCCTGGGCGGCCTGGGTGGGGTCAGCCTGATCAGCCAGTTGATCGGCACGGCGCTGGGTGTTGTCGTCGCCCTGGCCGGTGGGTTCACGGTCTATGGCGCGATCAAGGCCGTGCTGGGGCTGCGCCTGACCCAGGAAGAAGAGTATTACGGCGCCGACCTGTCGATTCACAAGATTGGCGCGGTCAGCCAGGACTGATCGTTGCACAGTATTTGTGATACAGGACACTAGGGCTCCTTGTCCTGGTTGCCAGGGTAAAAACCGTGGAGCAGGCGATAACGGTCGTGACGGACCTGATCCACATGATGCCGGACTTGTTGTTCGGGCAGGCCGAGCATGATCAGGGCATGGGACGCCAGCATCAGGCTCGATTCCAACAGTTCCGGGACCACTTCGCTGGCCCCGGCGGCCTGCAACTCGGCCAATTGGCTGTCGTCGCGGGTGCGCACCAGGATCGGTACCTGTTGGTTGACCCGCCGGGCCGCCTTGAGCACGGTGATGGCGATGTCGGTCTTGTCCACCGCGATCACCAATAGCCTGGCGCGGCTCAAGCCAACGGCGGCGAGCAGGTCACCCCGTCGCGAATCGCCGTAATGCACGCAGTTTTCCCCGACGGTGGCTTCCTGGATGATCACCGGGTCGTCATCCAGGGCGACGAACGCCTGGCCTTCGCGGCGCAGGAAGCGCCCGATGGACTGGCCGACGCGCCCGTAGCCGCAAATCACCACGTGATCCGACAAGCCGGCATTGAGTGCGCTGATCTGGTCCAGTTGCGCCTCTTCGTTGGGTTTGCGATGCAGGCGCGCGGCGATGCGCGGCGCCGCACGCAGCAACAGCGGCGTCAGCAGCATCGAGCAGAATGTCGCGGCCAGCAGCAGGCCGCTGATGTCGGCGGGCATGAGACTGTTCTGTTGCATCAGCGCCATCAAGGCAAAACAGAATTCGCCGCCCTGGGCCAGGGCCAGGCCGCTGCGCCAGGCGGTTTCTCCATCACTGCCGCGCCATTTCACCAGGGTGGCGACCACGCAGCCCTTGAGGAGCATCAAGCCGAGGGTCAATCCCAGGATCAAAAGGCCGTCATCGAGGAACATTTGCAGATCGATCAGCATGCCGATGCTGACGAAAAACAGCCCCAGCAGGATGTCGCGGAATGGGCGTATGTCGGCTTCGATCTGATGCCGGTAGTGGCTTTCCCCCAGCAACATGCCCGCCAGGAATGCCCCCAGGGCCGGCGACAAACCGAGCAAGTGGGTCAGCCATGCCGTCAGCAGCACGATCACCAGGGCCAGCAGCACGAACAGTTCTGCGGACCGGGACGCCGCCACCTCATGGAACAGCCGGGGCAACAGCAGCCGGCTGGCCAGCAGCAGGCCACCGAACAACACCAGCGTCTTGCCCAGGGTCAGCGGTAGCGCCCAGTACCACGGGTGCTCGCTGCTGCCGGCGAAGACCGGCACCAGGGTCAACAGCAGCACCGCGACGACGTCCTGGAACAACAACACGCCAATGGCGTTCTGGCCGTGGCTGCTGAAGATCTCGCCCAGGCTGGTCAACTCCTTGCTGACAATGGCGGTGGAGGACAAGGCCAGCCCCGCCCCGAGCAGCAGCGCGGCGATCACCGGCGCGCCGCACACGGCCAGCAATCCCGCCAGCAGCGCCCCCGAACACAACACCTGCAGGCTGCCGAGGCCGAACACGACCCGGCGCAGTTCGAGCATTTTCGACAGGGAAAACTCCAGCCCCAACGAGAACAACAGGAACACCACCCCGAGCTCGGCCAGGTCTGGCAGTTCTTCGCTGTCGTTGACCCAGTCCAGCGCGGTAGGCCCGACCGCCAGCCCGACACAGAGATAACCCAGTACGGGCGGCAGGCGCAGCCGCCTGAAGAGGGCGATGACCACCAGGGACGAGGCAAGGATGATCAGCAGGTTGGCAAACAAGGGGAACTCCGTTTCAAGGCTACAACGCACAGCGTAGAGGGGAAAACGTGACCAGCGTCGCTGGAAAAGCATTTATGTTCAGTGATTTGCATCAGCGTTTTACCGAAACACCCGGAAGCGAGCCAGCGACTCGACGGTTTTCCGAGGCGGGCCTAGAATGACCGTCTATCTTTTTTGGGTCTACCCGCCATGCTTCCTGAATGCCAGTTGTTCGGCACCCTGGGGTGTCATCTTTGTGAGGTCGCCGAAGCTGAACTGATACCTTTCGTCGAACATGGATTGTTGGTGGAGCTGGTGGATATTTCGGAACGTCAAGCCTGGGTGGACGATTATGGCCTGCGTATCCCCGTGCTGCGCAGGCTGGATACCGGTGCCGAGCTGGACTGGCCCTTCGAGGCCGAACAGATCGTGACCTTCCTCCGTTGAACGGTTCGTCCTTCGGTTCCCAAGACAGCGGTTGGCGAAAGTAGCGAGCTTCGGTTACTGTATGTTCATACAGCTATCTGGAGTGCACCCCCTTGGTCAATGTCGAACAACTGAAAAGCAGCGTAAACAGGATGTCCGCGGACGTTGTGCGTGAGGCGGTCCTGGAGCTGCGCCTGGATGGCCTGGTGACCGAAGGCAAGACGCCTTTCAATAAACTGCATTTCAACACCTGTTTCGCCGAGATCGAAGCGTTGTTCCAGCGTGCCGGCTATCACAAACAGTTGGATGTGGTGGGTTACCAGGGTTTGCTGTATGCGCTGTACGATCCAGGCCGCTGGGAGGCGGTGGACGTGCTGCGCTGGTTGAAGGAGTTCACCGAAGCGGCGGCCAAATCGACGTCGGTCACGGCGTAAAGCAATCATCGCTGGGCTGACCGGTGTGACTGTCGGATAATGCCGCCCTGCAAAAACGCCTGAGAGTTTTCAATGTCCGGTTCACCGTTTTCCGCCGCTGATCATCAGGCCAGTACGCTGTATCTGCCGCCCGGTTCCTGGCCGACGGTGCTGGAGTGCCTGTGCGAGCATTTCAGCGCCATCAGTCGCGAGCAGTGGCTGGACCGGATCGCCCGGGGCAGGGTATTGGACGGGGAGGGCAAGGCCATCCATGTCGACTTGCCGTACCGCGAAGGCCTGCGCATCCACTATTTTCGTGAAGTACCCGACGAGAAGCCGATCCCGGTGGTGGAGTCGATCCTGTACGCCGACGAACATCTGGTGGTGGCAGACAAACCGCATTTTCTGCCTGTCACTCCGGCGGGCGAATACGTCGAGCAAACCTTGTTGCGGAGGCTGATCCGGCGGCTGGACAACCCGCATCTGGTGCCCCTGCACCGCATCGACCGGCACACAGCCGGGCTGGTGTTGTTTTCCGCCAATCCGCACACCCGTTCGGCGTATCAGTCGTTATTCCCGACGCGGCAGATCGAGAAGCGCTACCAGGCCATTGCCCGCGCGTTGCCTGGGCTGACCTTCCCCCGGGTGCATAGAAGTCGGATGATCGATGGTGAGCCGTTCTTTCGGATGCAGGAAGGCCCTGGCGAGCCCAATACCGAAACGGCCATCGAAGTCCTGGAAAGGCACGGTGACCTGTGGCGCTACGGGTTGTCTCCGGTCACGGGCAAGAAACACCAGTTGCGGGTGCATATGAATGCCCTGGGAGCGGGCATCTGCAACGATCCGTTTTACCCTGACGTGCTTCGGGACGCCGAGGACGACTACGCCAACCCGCTCAAGCTACTGGCACAGGGGCTGCGTTTCATCGACCCGGTCACTGGCCAGGAGCGTGTATTCCAGAGCGAGATTACATTGCAGTGGTAGTGCCCATGGTTTTCGACCAGGCATAAAAAAGCCCGCAAATGCTGCGGGCTTTTCGTATCTGGCGGTAGCGTTGAAGATTACAGGTCTTTAACGGTACGAACCTGATCCTTGTTCACGCGAGTCTGCTTGCCATCCAGTTGCTCGAATTCGTAGAAGCCGCTTTCTTCATCGTAATGAGGGGTATCGACGGCCTGGATTTCGCGACCGTCATTCAAGGTGATCACTGTTGGCGAAGCGCACCCGGCAAGGGTGGCGAGGCCCAGAGCGAGCATGAACGTGGCGAGGGTCCGTTGTGTCATGGTGTTTCTCCGAAATGGATTCTTCAAGTTACTGACCTTCAGACGTATACATTGCGCGCAAGTTCCTGGCTAGTGTCAATCTGACACGCCTTTATGTCGGACCAGTAACTCCGGGGTGTTCAGATTGGCCAGCCGCGGATCGTCGGCGGGGCATTGCAAGGCAACGGCGTGCAGCGCGCGCATAACCCGACCGGGGCTGCGCTCGCCTTCGCTCCAGGCTTTTTCGAAGCTCGTTGCCAGGGCCAACGGGATGACACACAGCAGCGGTTCCCAATGCTCGCCGTGCCGCACCATCAATGGCTGATCGGGGTGCTGGCTGGCCGTCCTGCGCATGTTGTCGAGCAGGCTGGCGTCGACCTGCGGCACGTCGCACGGCAGCACCAGCAAATACGGGTGCCTCGCAGCCTTGAGACCTGCCCGGATGCCCGCCAGTGGCCCGGGAAAGTCACCTTCCTCGTCATGCACCAACTGATCGGCATACGCTGCATAACGTTGCGCATTACGGTTGCAGGAAATGATCAGGTCATCGCTCATGGCGCGAGTCTGGCGATGGATATGGGCAATCAGCGGTTCGCCTTGCCAGTGCACCAGGCCTTTGTCCTGTCCGCCCATGCGTTGCCCGCGGCCACCCGCCAAGAGCAGAATGGAGCAGGATGGCAGCGGCGTAATCGAGGTCATGGCGTGTCTCCGCACGGGCGAAAAAATGAAGCGCTGTGATATAACACCGGGCTGTTTCCTCTACAACTGGACGAGCCTATGAAAGCCAAGGCTGATGTACCTTTCGTGCCGCTCAATATCGCGGTGCTGACAGTCAGTGACACCCGTACCCTGGAAACCGATACGTCCGGGCAGGTCTTCGTCGATCGGCTCACGGCGGCTGGCCACAACCTGGCGGCGCGGGTCCTGCTCAAAGATGATTTGTACAAGATCCGGGCGCAAGTCGCGACCTGGATTGCCGAAGACGTGGTGCAAGTGGTGCTGATCACTGGCGGCACCGGTTTCACGGGGCGTGACAGCACGCCGGAAGCCGTCACGTGTCTGCTGGACAAGCAGGTCGATGGGTTTGGCGAGTTGTTCCGGCAAATATCAGTGGCCGACATCGGCACTTCCACTGTGCAGTCCCGCGCGCTGGCGGGCCTGGCCAATGGCACGCTGGTATGTTGCCTGCCGGGGTCGACCAATGCGGTGCGTACCGGATGGGATGGGATCCTGGCCGAACAATTGGATGTGCGGCATCGTCCGTGCAACTTCGTGGCCCATTTGAAACAGGCAGCCCCTTGTGAATCCCGTGGGTAAACCGGGCAAGGCCGGCGCCTTGATGGCCGTTGAGGTGGCGTTGGAGCGGCTGCTCGAGATGGCGGCGGCCACACCGATTGTTCAGCGCGAACATTTGCCTTTGGCCGCGGCGTCAGGGCGAGTGCTCGCCGAGGACCTGGTATCGACCCTTGATTTGCCGCCATGGCCCAACAGCGCCATGGATGGCTATGCCTTGCGGCTGGCGGACTGGAATGGCGAGCCGTTGGTGGTCAGCCAGCGGATTTTCGCCGGCCAGGCTCCGGAGCCGTTGGCCGTTGGTACCTGCGCGCGGATCTTCACGGGGGCGCCAGTCCCTGCCGGAGCCGATTGCGTCGAGATGCAGGAAAACGCCGTGGTTGAAAGCGACCAGCGGGTGCGGTTTACCGAGCCCATGGTCAGTGGGCAGAACATTCGTCCCCAGGGACAGGAGACCACCGTTGGCGAGCAAGTCCTTTCTGCCGGGACTCGCCTGGGGCCGATCGAGCTGGGCTTGGCGGCATCCTTGGGCTGTGCATCGCTGGAGGTGGTGCGCAAGGCACGCGTCGCCGTCCTGTCCACGGGCGATGAACTGGTCGAGCCCGGTCAGGCGTTGGGTCCTGGCCAGATCTACAACAGCAACCGCGTGCTGTTGTGTGGCTGGCTGCAACGCATGGGCTGTGAAGTGGTTGACGCGGGTATCCTGCCCGACGATTTGTCGGCCACCCGCGAGCGCCTGGCACAGTTATCGGATGTCGATCTGATCCTGTCCACCGGGGGGGTATCGGTGGGAGAGGCGGACTTCCTGGGGATCGCCTTGCGCGAGGACGGCGAGCTGGCGCTGTGGAAACTCGCCATCAAACCGGGTAAGCCGCTGACGTTCGGGCATTACCGTGGCGTGCCGGTCATAGGCCTGCCTGGAAACCCCGCTTCGACCCTCGTGACGTTTGCCCTGCTGGCAAGGCCTTACCTATTGAGACGCCAAGGCGTTCAGTCGGTGGCGCCACTCAAGTTCAAGGTGCCGGCCGGTTTCGCCTGGCCAAAGGCGGGCAGTCGCCGAGAATACCTGCGAGGCCGTATGGAGAATGGTCGAGCGATCATCTACCGAAACCAGAGCTCGGGTGTTCTGCGCAGCGCGGCCTGGGCCGATGGGTTGGTCGAGGTGCTCGAAGGGCAGACGCTGGTGGAGGGCAACGAAGTGGGCTTCATTCCCTTGAGCGAAATCCTGGGCTAGCACCTGGCAGGTGTTCTCCGGCCCGGGTTGGACGTCCGGGCCTTTGCGCGCCTCACCTTTACCGCGTGAGCAGCGTCACCAACTGATCGAATCGATTGTTGGCAATCCAGCCCAGCAAACCGAGCACCACCGCCGCGGCGCCAGCCGAATAGGCCAGCCTGTGGCGGATCACCTTGACGTCGGTGCGTATTTCATCCATGTCTTTGCGGATGTATTTGAGGTGGGTTTCCAGTTCAACGACGCGCGGTTCCAAATCAATTCCTCCAACGGGATTACTGCAACTTTTGCATTCGTTTCGAGTATCGGCCCGCCCGCTTCCAAAGGACGCGAGCGGCCGGGGCGACAGCTTGTATTCACGGTTATGCATGGGACGGTCCATCCCCTTGGCCATAACTGTTCGAGCGACTGATCCGGCCCCTGCGGGCCGTGACGTATCCATCCATGGGAGAATGCTTCCTTGTGTGATGAGGGTTTAAGCGATCCAGCAAAACATGAAGCCAAGGTGTCTCAATACCGCTAGAGGGTCAATTGAGCTGATTCGCCAGATCTTGTAAGAAAACTCTTCGAATCAGGGCGTGTCGATCGGACCAGTCGTCCTGCTCGTTTAATAAATTGAGACGCGCCGGGCTTTTTCGCGCCAATGAGCGGTCCCATGCCTGAACCTTCCAATGACGGAGACCACGATGAGCAAAGGCAAGGCGCTGTTGATTCTGCATGGCAAGCAAGCGCTCAACGAAGAGGTTCGCTCGGCAGTGATGCTCAAGCGCGAACAGGGCTGGGAGCTGGCGGTACGGTTGACCTGGGAAGCCGGTGATGCCCAGCGATGTGTCGATGAAGCCCTGGATGCCGGTTATACGCGACTGATCGCCGGCGGCGGTGATGGAACCTTGCGTGATATCGCCGAGGCGATCGTCCACAAGTCCAGCGATGCCAGCCTGGTACTGCTGCCGCTGGGCACGGCCAATGATTTCGCCCGGGCGGCGGGTGTTCCGTTGGAACCCGCGCAGGCCCTGGATCTATTGGACGTTGCGCCCCAGGCCGTTGATGTGGGTGACGTCGGTGGGCGGATTTTCCTGAACATGGCCACTGGCGGTTTTGGCAGCCAGGTGACGGCGAACACCTCCGAGGATCTCAAGAAGGTCTTGGGTGGCGCCGCCTACCTGTTCACGGGCCTGTCCCGATTCAGTGAACTGAGTACCGCCTATGGTGAGTTGCAGGGCCCCGATTTTTACTGGCAGGGCGATTTGCTCGCGCTGGGCATCGGTAATGGCCGGCAGGCGGGGGGAGGCCATGTGCTGTGCCCGCAAGCGTTGGCTGATGATGGGTTGCTGGACATCAGCATCCTGCCGGCGCCCCAGGAAGTGGTCAGTACGTTGAAGGACTTGCTGGCAGGCGGCCTGGGCATCGACAACATGTTTGTCCGCGCGCGCTTGCCATGGGTGGAAATCAAGGTCGCGCAAGGCCTGGACATCAACCTCGATGGCGAACCGTTGCAGGTCGACACCCTGCGCTTCACTGTCCGCCCGAAGGCGCTGCGGCTGCACCTGCCGTCCGATTCGCCGCTGTTGGGCGGCGCGACGGCGCTCAGTCATCCAGGCTGATGATTTGCTCGCGCACCGCGAACAGCACAAGGCCGGCCACGTCATGGATCTGCAAGCGCTTCATGACTTGCGCCCGGTGGGTTTCCACGGTCTTGACGCTCAGGTTCAGCCCATTGGCAATTTCCCGAGTGGACTTGCCGCGCACGATCAGCCGCAGGATTTCCAGCTGGCGTGCCGTCAGGTTATGGGCCTGGGCAGGGTCCGGCTGGTGTTTCTGGACGCGGGTCAGCGCCTGGTTGATCACCGTGTGGGCGATGGCCGGGCTCAGGTAGCGTTCGTCATTGCGCAACGCTTCCAGGGCGTGTTTCAGCTCGGTGGCGGTGGTGTCCTTGAGCAGGTAGCCATGGGCGCCTGATTCCAGCGCCTGCATGATCAGCGCAGGATCCGTATGCATCGACAGGATCAGCACCTTGCTGTGGGGGCGCACCCGCTTGAGCTGTTGCAAGGCATCCAGGCCGCTGGTGTCCTTCATGGAAATGTCCAGCAGCACGATGTCGGGGTTCAGTCGTTCTACCAGTTCCACCAATTGTGTGCCGTCATTGGCTTCGCCGATCACGGCATAGTCCGGGATATCCATGACCAGAGCTCGTACGCCGGCCCTGATCAGGGAGTGGTCATCTACCAGGAGCAAATTACAAATCAAAGGAGAACCTTATTCTTACTGGCTCGCTCCAGGGCACGCGGCGCCCAGGGAAAGCGTGCTTCGATGTGCGTGCCTTTGCCGGCCTCGCTCACGACCTTGAGGGTGCCGCCCAATTGTTCGACCCGCTCCAACATGCCGGCCATGCCCCGTTGACCTTCGCGAGCGGGGTGGCTGGCCGGGACAAATCCCTGGCCGTCGTCGCTGATCAGCAGGGTCAGGCCGTCGGGCTGGCGTTGCAGGCGTACCAGCAGATTCGTCGCCCGGGCATGGCGCAAGATATTGGTGATCGCTTCCTGGGTGATCCGGAACACCGCGACTGACATCTCCTCCGGGATACCGGTCATGCGCTGCTGGCAATCGAGGCTCCACTTCAGCGGGGCGTTGGCCAGGGTCTTGAGCAGGTGCGCCCGCAGGCTGGCCTCAAGCCCGAGGCTGGTCAGCTCCCTGGGGTTGAGGATCGCCGATACGTCGCGGACCTTGTTGAGGGTTTCGTCCAGGGTTTCGCACAGGAGTGCGCACTGACCTTGCAATTCTTCCGGCATCCGCCGCTTGAGCCATTCGCCTTGCAGTTTCGCCGCGGTCAGCAATTGGCCAATGTCGTCGTGCAATTCGCGGCTGAGCCGATGGCGCTCATTCTCCTGGACCTCGAGCAACCGCTCGGCCAGCTCCTGGGGCTGGAACTTGATGGACTTGCGCGACAATCGATGGTGGATCCAGACACAGCTCAAGGCCGCGACATTCACGGCCAGCAGGCCCAGCGGCACCGTGTGGGCGTACAGGTAGGTCAGCAGGCAGCCGAGGGTCGAGCACATGCACAATAATAATGTGAAGCGACGGGCGTTTTCTCGGGAGGGAGGCCAGGTGATGAATGACTTGAGGCTGGCGTGCATAGCGGATGGAGCCAATGAATGTTCGCTGCGGGCAGGCCGGTCAGCGCATCTGACAGGCCGGGTCGGGTAAACGTTTCAAGTCGAAGGCAGCTTCGGTTGGCGGCTATTACGGCGCTGCCTGGAAGTGGCTGACGCGGGAGATAGTACCACTTCGCCTATCGTTGGTCGCGCTCGGCATGGTGCCGTGAGAGCACTGGGGAGCAGGCGCATTGCCATCGTGTCAGGCTTGTTTCTGGGGATAAGACACCAGCGCCAGTGGACGTGACGCGGCCAATGCCTGGTCGGGACTCTGGCCGACCTGGAAAGCGAATGCCTCGATCAAGGACGTTTGTTCGCTGTTGTCCAGGCTCAACTGGCCGGTGGTGTGGTCGACCAGTTCCAATTGCCAGGCCATCAGGGTGAAGCAATCCTTCAAGGCATCCAGGGCCTGGTCATGCAATTCCATGTGGTTTTGCGCATGACTGAGCAAGCCATGGATATGCAGGGAAAACTCCGAAACGGCTTCCAGCGCCAGGGCATTGGTCTTGTTTGCCAGTTTCAGCAAGGTGCTGAGCATGCAATCGATGGCGTCCTTGTCATTGTTGATCAATTGCAGATGGCTCAGGCATTCCTCCGACTTGGCCAGCAGTGTCTCGGCCTCGATCAGAAGTTCGGGAAGACGTTGACTCCAGTTCCTACGATCGTTCGGCATGCTTATCTCCACAACATCATGTCAGGCGAAAGGAAACCGCGTATGGCGAACGGCTGGATCTCAAGGTCGACCGCGGACGGACGCGCGAATACACGCCCGTGCCGTTCAGCGAAGGTGAATTCGTAAACGATTGCACGGGTGGGATCGGCCGAAAGGCTGCAGGTCCGATGTCCTGTGGTCGCGCACAAAAGCCTGACTCCGTTCAGCAATGAGAATGGCGTCACATTAATGGCTATTGGATAACGGGAATATCAGGTTGGACCTGATTGTGCCTAGGGGAATCCCTTAGACAGGGGAACTTAGTGCGCAAACCGGAGTCGCGCAGCGGGATAAACAGCAGATGAAATCGTGAAGCCAGTAAAACATGATGTTAATGTGATATCAATTCCCCACTTGTATTTTAATCCGGGGTCAAGAATCGGTTCGTGCAGCCGATATCGGTTTTATTGGATTCATCCGAACAAGCCCAGGAGTCATCGATGGCCGGCATTCTCGACACAGTAGATCAACGAACCCAACTGGTGGGTGAGAATCGCCTGGAAATTCTCATGTTTCGCCTGGCGGGTCGGCAGTTGTTTGCCATTAACGTATTCAAGGTCCAGGAAGTCCTGCAACTGCCGAAGTTGACCCTGATGCCGCAACGTCACCCGTTCGTGTGCGGCGTGGTCAATCTGCGAGGCCAGACGCTGCCGGTGATCGACCTGTCCCAGGCCATTGGCATGCGTCCGCTGGTGCCGGGCGCCAACAGCACCATTATCGTGACCGAATACAACCGTTCGGTTCAGGCGTTCCTGGTGGGCGGCGTCGACCGTATCGTCAACATGAACTGGGAAGCCATCCTGCCACCGCCGACCAGCGCCGGCCGCGAGCACTACCTGACCGCCATCAGCAAGGTGGACGATCAGTTGGTGGAAATCATCGACGTGGAAAAAGTCCTGGCCGAAATCGTGCCGTACAACGCCAAGGTCTCCCGGGACAAACTCGAAGACCCGGTGCTGGAGCGTGCCCGTGGCCGCGAAGTGCTGCTGGTGGACGACTCCAACGTCGCGCTCTCGCAATTGCGCGACACCCTCGGTCAACTGGGCGTGAAAATGCACATCGCCAGCGACGGCCTGAAGGCCCTGAACATGCTCAAGGCCTGGGCCGATACCGGCGAGGTCATGACCGACAAATTGTTGATGATCTTCACCGATGCCGAAATGCCGGAAATGGACGGCTACCGCTTGACCACTGAAATCCGCAACGACCCGCGTTTGCGTGGGCTCTATGTCGTACTGCACACCTCGCTGTCCGGCAGCTTCAACGATTCGATGGTCAAGAAGGTCGGTTGCGACAACTTCCTCTCCAAATTCCAGCCGGACAAGCTGGTCGATGTGGTGCGCCAGCGGCTGATGCTCGACTGAACCCGATGGTGGTTTGCTTCAATGGCCGGCTCGTATAAGGTGGCATTTTTTTGCCACCGGGGAAGTTGACCATGTTGCGGCTGAGCGCTCTGTATCGGTATCCGTTGAAGTCCGGCAAGGGCCAGCCCCTGCAGCAGATTGGCCTGGACAAGCTAGGGCTGGACGGCGATCGGCGCTGGATGCTGGTGGATGAGGGCACGGGGCGGTTCCTGACCCAGCGCGCCGTGGCGAAGATGAGCCAGCTTTCGGCCTTGTGGAACGAGGCGGGTGGCCTGACGCTCAGCGCGCCGGGCCATGGCGCCATCGATGTGCCGCTGCCACCCACCCAGCAAGAGCAGCGGCGCGGTGTGATCATCTGGCGTGACACCTTGCGTGTGCCGGATGCCGGTGATGAGGCGGCGGCCTGGGTCAGCGAATTCATCGGCAGCCCCACGCGGCTGGTGCATGTGCCGGTGGAACTGGCGCGCACCACCGCCGCCGGTTATGGCAAGGATGACGACAAGGTCGCCTTTGCCGATGGTTTCCCCCTGCTGCTGATTGGCCAGGCCTCATTGCAGGACCTGTCGACCCGGGTCGGCCGCTCGCTGGAGATGTTGCGCTTTCGTCCCAACCTGGTGGTGGAGGGCAGCGAGGCGTTTGCCGAGGACGGTTGGAAGCGTATTCGTATCGGCGAGGTGGAGTTCCGGCTGGTCAAGCCCTGCTCGCGTTGCATCATGACCACGGTCGATCCGCACACCGGCGAACGCGATCCGAATCGCGAACCCTTTGCCACGTTGCAGCAATACCGTTCGACGCCGGACGGTGCGATGTTCGGCCAGAACCTGGTCAACGACAGCAACGGTCGGCTTGAAGTCGGCATGCCGGTTGAAGTGCTCGAATAAAAAGAACCGTGAACAAAAATGCCCGTGTCCAATGACCCGGGCATTTTTGTTTATCTGGCAACAGCTTTTCTAGCTTTTGTGGCGAGGGAGCTTGCTCCCGCTGGGCTGCGAAGCAGCCCCTCTTGCTAACCGCAGGGGACGCTGGCGCGTCCAGCGGGAGCAAGCTCCCTCGCCACAGGGGTAACTGTGTCCCCGCTTTGCAGTGCGCCGAATCAGCCGCGATATTCACACAGGTAAGCGGTGTCGACGGCCACTTTGAGCTGGAACTTGCTGTTGGCCGGTACATTGAACTGGCTGCCGGCCGCGAAGGTTTCCCAATCGGTGCTGTCGGGCAGCTTCACGGTCAGGGCGCCGGAGACGACGTGCATGATTTCCCGTTGGGCCGTGCCGAACTCATATTCGCCCGGAGCCATGACGCCGATGGTCGCGGGGCCTTCGGCAGTGCCAAAAGCGATCGACTTGACGGTGCCGTCGAAGTACTCGTTGACTTTAAACATGGGCGATTCCTCGAAAAAGGGGCTGAAAAAGGCCGGCCAGTATGCACAAGGCTGCAACATTCGTCATCTGCCGCGCCGGGAGGTGGACGCCGCTCAACCCGGAAGCACCAGGGGCAACAACCGCGCGGTATTGCGGGCATCTTCCAGGGCGCGGTGCTGTTGCCCGCAAAATTGCAGGCCCGCCAGTTGCAGCGCGCCATTGAGCCCTAGCGGTCGTTCCAGTCGACGGGCCTTGGCGAAGCGTTGCTTGAGGTTCATGTGCGACACCTGGGCGAGGACACTGTGCAACTGCTGGCGTTGCCATTCCTGAAGCAGTTGCTTGCGGTCGTAGTCGCCCCAACTGACCCAGCTTTCCAGCTTCGGATGATACGGCGCCAGCCAGCGCTCGAATGCCGGCCAGACCTCGGTCAAGGGCGCGGCGCCGTCGATATTGGCCTGGGTGATGTGGGTCAGTTCGCGACAGAAAGGCGTGAGCAGCGGTCGTCTCAGGGGCCGCACGAAGCGCTGGAAATGATCCACTTCGCGGCCGTCACGACTCACCAGCGTGGCGCCGATCTCGATAATTTCCATTTCGGTTACCGGCCAGCCACCTTCATCGGTGGTGGCCTCCAGATCAATCACCAGCCAGTGAGGCATTGCAGTGTTCCCGGTATCGGCGTGCTGATGGGTTTGAGCGTAGTCAAACCCCAGGCATCCGACTAGTGGGCTGTTTCAATGCGCAACAAAACCTGGCGTTTTCTCACCTGATCACCCCGTGTAGCCTGCAGTTGCCTGACCACTCCGTCGCTGCCTGCCTTGAGTGGGTGCTCCATTTTCATCGCTTCGAGCACCATGAGCAGTTGGCCTTGGCGCACCGGGCTGCCTTCGCTGACCAGTACCTCGACAATGGCACCGTCCATGGGCGCCAGGAGTGTACTGGCACCGGCACTGGCCTTGCTGGCGACCGGGGCCAGGGTCCGGTCTTGCAGGTGCAGGCCGCCGGGGCGGGTGGACAGCCAGAGATCATGGCCTTCGAGGTGCCAGGCGTGGCGCTGGCCAATCCCGTCGATGACCAGTGTTGCGCCCTGCGCATCAACGTCGAGCAGCCTCAGTTCGATCAAGCGCCCGTCACTGCGGATGTTCAGTGTCCCGTCGGTTTCGGTTTCAAGGCTCAGCACCCAGTCGCGCTCCCCGACGCCGATCCGATAATGCAGCGCCGTGCCGATGCTGTTGCGCCATCCGCCCAGGCCGGGTGCATGCCGTGCCTGCGATGCCTGATAAAACGCCGCCGTGGCGATGGCCAGTTGTTCGACCGAGGGCTCAAGGGGCAGAAGCGCCGCATGATTGGCAAAATGCTGGCTGATGAAGCCGGTGTTGAAGTCGCCGTCGATGAACCGTGGATGCGCCAGCAAGCCGGCGAGCAAGCGCTGGTTGCTCTGGACCCCAAGCAGCACGCAATCCTCCACCGCTCGCAACAGTTTGCGGCGTGCTTCGTCGCGGGTGGCGCCGTGGACGATGAGTTTGCCCAGCATCGAATCGTAGAACGGCGTAATGGCCTGGCCCTGCAGCAGGCCATGGTCGACTCGCACACCGTCGCGGATGGGGGGCTCCCAGCCAACCAAGCACCCGGTCTGGGGCAGGAAATCCGCCGCTGGGTCCTCGGCGTACAACCGCACTTGCAGGGCATGACCGCTGAGCGTCACCTGCTCCTGGCACAGGGGCAGCGGCTTGCCGGTGGCGACGTCCAATTGCCAGGCCACCAGGTCCAGGCCGGTGATCGACTCGGTGACCGGGTGTTCGACCTGCAGGCGTGTGTTCATCTCCAGGAAGTAAAACCGACCGTCCGCCGCGAGCAGGAATTCCACGGTCCCGGCACCGACGTAATTCACTGCGTGCCCCGCCGTGAGTGCTGCCTCGCCCATGGCCCGGCGCAGGTCGGCGGTCATGACCGGGCAGGGCGCTTCCTCGATGATTTTCTGGTGGCGCCGCTGGATCGAGCAGTCCCGTTCGCCCAGATGGATCAACTGGCCGTGGTGGTCGCCGAAGATCTGCACTTCCACATGCCGCGGATCGATCAAGGCTTGTTCGAGGATCAACTCGTCGCTGCCGAAGCCGTGCAGGGCTTCCGAGCGTGCGCTGCGCAACTGCTCCAGCAGGTCCTCGGCGCGCTGGACCAGGCGCATGCCGCGGCCGCCGCCACCGGCACTGGCCTTGATCATCAGCGGGTAGCCGATGCGCCCGGCTTCGCGCTGCAGCGTGTCGTCGTCCTGGGCGGCGCCCTGGTAACCGGCGATGCAGGGAACACCGGCTTGGATCATGGCGATTTTTGCGCGGCGCTTGCTGCCCATCAACTCGATGGCCTCGGGGCTGGGGCCGATGAAAACCAGGCCAGCCTGCGCGCAGGCATGGGCGAACCGCGCATTTTCCGAAAGAAAGCCGTAGCCGGGGTGGATCGCATCGGCGCCGCTGCGCCGGGCCGCCTCGAGAATGACCCGGGGGTCGAGGTAGGACTGCTGCACCGGGGCCGCGCCGATCAGCACGGCTTCATCGGCCATGCGCACGTGCAGCGCATCGGCGTCGGCCTCGCTGAACACCGCCACCGTGCGATAACCCAGGGCCTGGGCGGTGCGCTGGATGCGACAGGCGATTTCGCCGCGGTTGGCGATGAGGATTTTGCTGAAGGCGGGCATGGGGGCATTCCTGGGGTGTGGTGTTTGTTCGGGCCTCATCGCGAGCGAGCTCGCTCCCACAGTGAGTGGTGAAAATGTGGGAGCGAGCTTGCTCGCGATAGCGGCCTGTCAGGCACACCGCTCACTTGTTCTTCCCCGGCAAAATGCCCATGAGCTTGCAGATGATGCCCAGCATGATTTCGTCCGCGCCGGCGCCGATGGACACCAGCCGTACGTCGCGATAGGCGCGGGCGACCGGGTTGTCCCACATGAAGCCCATGCCGCCCCAGTATTGCAGGCAACTGTCGGTGGTTTCCCGGGCCAGGCGCCCGGCCTTGAGCTTGGCCATCGACGCCAGTCGCGTGACGTCCTGGCCGTGGATGTACTGCTCGGTGGCCTGGTAGACCAGCGCCCGCAGGGATTCGATTTCGCTGGCCAGTTCCGCCAGGCGGAAGTGGATCACCTGGTTGTCGATCAGGGCCGTGCCGAAGGTCTTGCGCTCCTTGCAGTACTCGATGGTGCTGTCGATGCAATGCTCCAGGCCCTTGAGCATGTTGGCCGCGCCGAACAGGCGTTCTTCCTGGAATTGCAGCATCTGCATCATGAACCCGGCACCTTCCTGGCCGATGCGATTGCGTTGTGGCACCCGCACGTCGTCGAAAAACACCTGGGCGGTTTCCGAGCTGCGCATGCCGAGTTTGTCCAGATGCTGGCCGAGGCTGATGCCGGCGCTGCGCATCGGCACCATGATCAGCGATTTGTTGACGTGGGGCTTGTCGTCCGAGGTATTCGCCAACAGGCAGATGAAATCAGCGCTCGGCGCATTGGTGATCCACATCTTGCTGCCGTTGATGATGTAGTCGTCGCCGTCCTTGCGTGCCGTGGTCTTGAGGCCGGCGACGTCGGAGCCGGCACCGACTTCCGAGACGCCGATGCAGCCCACCTGTTCGCCGCGAATGGCCGGGCGCAGGAACGCTTCGCGCAACTCGTCGGAGCCGAAACGGGCCAGGGCCGGGGTGCACATGTCGGTCTGCACGCCGATGGACATCGGCACGCCGCCGCAATGAATAGTGCCGAACTCCTCGGCCGCGACGATCGAATAGCTGTAGTCCAGGCCCATGCCGCCGAAGGCCTGCGGCTTGGAAATACCCAGCAGGCCCAACTCGCCGGCCTTGCGGAAAATCTCGTGGATGGGGAAACGCCCGGCCCGCTCCCATTCGTCGACGTAGGGATTGATGTCGTGGTCGACAAACTGGCGGACGGTGCGTCGCAGTGCTTCGTGTTCCTGGGTGAAGATCATTTTTATTGTTCTCCTGGAGGTTGCGCTCAGAAGCGGGCCACGCCGAAGCTGTTGGCTTGCAGTGGCCGCTGCTCGGCCTCGTGACAGATGTCCAGCAGCAAGCCCAGCAAGGTGCGGGTGTCGCGCGGGTCGATGAGCCCGTCGTCCCACAGGCTGGCGCTGCCGTAGAGGGCGGTGGATTGGCTGTCGAGTTTCTGCGCGGTGGTTTGCTCGAGCAGGTCCAGCATCTTCGGGTCGGGGCTCAGGCCGTTCTTGAGTTGCGTGGCCTCCGTGACCATCCGCAGGACCTTGCCGGCCTGGGCGCCGCCCATCACGGCGGTGTGGCTGTTGGGCCAGGCGAAGATGAAGCGCGGGTCTAGCCCGCGGCCGCACATGGCGTAGTTGCCGGCACCATAGGAGCCGCCCACCACGACCGTCAGCTTGGGCACCCGGGCATTGGCCACGGCCTGGATCATCTTGGCGCCGTGCTTGATCACCCCTTGTCGCTCCGACTCGGTGCCGACCATGAACCCGGTGGTGTTGTGCAAGAACAGCAGCGGCGTGCGGCTTTGATCGCATAACTGGATGAACTGCGCCGCCTTGGCCGCGCCCTGTGGCGTGATGGGGCCGTTGTTGCCGATCAGGCCGCAGGTATGGCCGCGAATGTGCAGGTGGCCGCAAATCGTCTGGGTGTCGAATTCGCTTTTGAAGGCCAGGAAATGCGAGCCGTCGGCGATGCGGGCGATGATTTCCCCTACGTCATAGGGTTTCTTCGGGTCGTCGGGCACCAGTCCCAATAATTCGTCGGCGGGGTAGAGCGGCTCCGTCCAGGTCCGTTCGGGCTGTGGCGGCAATTGTGCATTCCAGGGCAGCAGATCGAGGATTTCCCGGGCCAGGCGTATGCCATCGGCGTCGTTCTCCGCCAGGTATTCGGCAGTGCCGGCCACCTGCACGTGCATCAGCGCACCGCCCAGTTCCTCTTCGCTGGCCACTTCGCCGGTCGCGGCCTTGAGCAACGGCGGCCCGGCCAGGAACAGCCGCGCCTTGTCGCGCACCACCACCACGTAATCCGACAAACCCGGCTGATAAGCGCCGCCGGCCGTGGCCGAGCCATGCACGACGGTGATCTGCGGCAGGCCCATGGCCGACATACGTGCCTGATTGGCGAAGCAGCGCGCGCCTTCGACGAAAATCTGCGCCGCGTAATTGAGATTGGCGCCGCCACTTTCGGCGAGGGTGATGACCGGCAGTTTGTTTTCCATGGCGATCTGTTGCAGGCGCAGGGTCTTGTGCAAACCGCTGGGGGAAATCGTGCCGCCCTTGATCGCGCTGTTGTTGGCCACCACCAGTGCCCGCACCCCGGACACATAGCCGATCCCGGCGATCAGGCCGCCGCCGGCCTGGCTGCCGTCCTTGTCGTCATGGAGTTTGTAGCCGGCCAGGCTCGCCAGCTCGAGGAACGGTGCGCCGGGGTCCAGCAGCAAGTTCAGGCGCTGGCGTGGCAACAGTTGGCCGCGCTGGTCGAACTTGTCCTGGGCCTGGGCGGCTTTCGCCAGCACGGCCCGTTCGAGTTGGCGCAGTTGTTCGACACCGGCCAGCATCGCCGCATGGTTGCGTGCGAAGTCAGCGCTGTGGGGATCCAGGTGCGATTCGATGACCGGCATGCACACTCCTCGTGTTGGAACGGATCAGAGACCCCCTGTGGCGAGGGAGCTTGCTCCCGCTCGATTGCGCAGCAATCGCAAAAACCGGGGTCGCTGCGCAACCCAGCGGGAGCAAGCTCCCTCGCCACAGGGGCTGCTGATCGTTTATTTGCCATGGCGACCGCCCTTAGCCGACCTGATCGGCAATGTGTTGCGGCACCGGTATCTGAATCTCCAGCAACTGCTGGGCGAACGCCTTGCCCTGGGGATCGATGCGCAGGCTGGCGACACCGCCGCCACCGAGGGCGTTTTCCAGCAGGAAATTCAAACTGTGGGTGCCCGGCAGGTACCAGCGTTCGACCCGGCCCAGCAGCGGGTCGAGCACGTGGCTCATCCAGTCGACCATCACCTCCGGGGTCAGCGCCTCGGCGATCCAGGGCAGGTATTCGGGTTCCCGGGCGATCACGCCAATGTTGCTGTGGTTGCCCTTGTCGCCGGAGCGCGCCACCGCCAGTTTGATCAGCGGCACGCTGGCGTCGGCCCGGCCCTGGGGTTTGGGCGGGGCCGGGGCGATCGGCAGATCGGTGGTGTGCAGCGGTTCGAAAGCGGGCAGGGAGCAAGGGTGGCGCTGGCCGTCGAGTTCGATGGCGAGCCGACAGGTGGTTTTGTCGATCAGGAACGAGAACAGGTGAATCAACGGCGACACCGTCGGCCGGCCACCGACCAGGCCGGTCAGTCCCGGCGCCATGCCAGTGGCGGCCTGGGCGATTTCCCTGGAAAACAGCACCAGCGGCTGTTTATCCGGGTGCCGTACCGCCAGCTTGATCACCACCTCACGGCTGTCCCGGCGCTGGCCGTGCTGGCCATAAGTGGCTTCGCTGCCCAGCAGTTCGATGTTCACGTCGCTGTAGGGCGCCCAGCCACGTTGACGCAACAGCTGTGAGGTCTTGGCGACGATCGCCTGGCTGACCCGTTCAGCCTTGGCCACCGCATCGATGCCGGCGATCAGGCAGGTGGCGGTGCAGCGCCAGCCGTCCAGCCAAGTGGCGCAGACCTTGTACCGGTCGCCGGGCGGCAGGCCCCTGGCCCCATGGACGCGCACGGCGTGCTTGCCCTGCTGGGTCAATCTGACCTGGCTGAAATCGCAGATCACGTCGGGCAGCAGGTAGCCTTGCGGGTCGCCGATTTCGTAGAGCAACTGCTCGCCGACGGTCAACGGCGTAACCAGCCCGCCGCTGCCTTCGGTCTTGGTGACAATGAACGGGCCATCGGCGCTGACTTCGACGATGGGAAAGCCGATGTGCTCATAATCCGGCACTGCCTGCCAGTCGGTAAAATTACCGCCGGTGCACTGGGCGCCACACTCGATGAGATGCCCCGCGAGCGCGGCCTGGGCCAATCTGTCGTAATCGTCCCAGGCCCAGCCGAACTCATGCACCAGGGCGGCGCTGACCACGGCACTGTCCACCACGCGGCCAGTGATCACCACATCGGCGCCCAGGCGCAGCGCCTCGACGATGCCGGGCGCGCCGAGGTAGGCGTTGATGGACACACACGCGGGAGGCAGGGGCTCGCCGCTGAACATCTCGCCGATGCCCTGGGCGGCGAGCCGTTCGTGTTGCGGTTGCAGGTCATCGCCCAGCAGCACGGCAATCTTCAGTGCTACGCCGGCCTGATCGCAGGCTGCTTGCAGAGCCTTCGCACAGGCCTGGGGATTGACCCCGCCGGCGTTGCTGATGACGCGGATCCCGTCGTCATGCAAGCGCTGAAGCAGCGGGGTGAGGACCTCGATGAAGTCCGTGGCATAGCCGCTCGAAGCATCTTTCAGGCGCGCCCCGGCCATGATCGACATCGTGACTTCGGCCAGATAGTCGAACACCAGGTAGTCCAGCGCACCGCCCTCGACCAGTTGCGCCGCCGCGGTGCAGGTGTCGCCCCAAAAGGCGCTGGCGCAACCGATTCGGATCGTTTTGGGCATGGCGTTCCCTCCGGCAAAGGTGGCTCGAGACTACCAAGCAAGCGCTTGGTTTGTAAACGGCCGCCGGTTCTTCTGGCCGAGCGCTTGCTTGGTTGCTTCGCTCGGCTTAAATTGCCCGCGCCACCGATGGTTTGCTGTGCAGTGGCGGCGCGTTGGTTGATCGACTGTAGGAGAGAATGGGTGGACGAGCAAAAAGCCCTGGGCGTGATGCGTGAGCTGGTCGACAACGGGCAACTGACCGACCCGGACAGTGCGCGCGGCAAACTGCTCCAGACTGCCGCCCACCTGTTTCGCAACAAGGGCTTCGAGCGCACCACGGTGCGCGACCTGGCCAGCGCCGTGGGCATCCAGTCGGGCAGCATCTTTCACCATTTCAAGAGCAAGGACGACATCCTGCGGGCGGTGATGGAAGAAACCATCCGCTACAACACCGCCTTGATGCGCGCGGCCCTGGCCGAGGCCGACAACGTGCGCGAGCGGGTGCTGGCGCTGATTCGCTGCGAATTGCAGTCGATCATGGGCGGCACTGGCGAGGCCATGGCAGTACTGGTCTATGAATGGCGTTCGCTCTCGCCGGACGGACAGCGGCACGTGCTGGCCCTGCGTGATACATATGAAGACTTGTGGCTCGAGGTCTTGGGCCAGGCCAAGGAGGCCGGGTATATTCGCGGGGACGTGTCCATTACCCGGCGATTCCTCACGGGGGCGTTGTCCTGGACCACTACCTGGTTTCGCGCCGAAGGCAGCCTGAGCCTCGATGAACTGGCCGAGCAGGCCTTGATCCTGGTGCTTGAAGAAAAACAATAATCGAGCGGCGCTTTAAATGGCCGCATGGCTGGCTAAGCGGCTGAAACCGCCTAGCTTGATTGTAGTGATGGGGACTTTTGGGGAGTGGGTTATCTTGACGTTTTCGCCGATGGGGATGACCTCCCGTGTGCTGCTGGCCACTCTGGCCGTTTTCCTGGCGTTGCCGATCGAGGCGGCGCAACTGGTGCGGATCGGCGCGGCACACTTTCCACCCTATACCGTTCGTCCCGAGAACGGTGCCGACACCGGCCTGCTGCCGCAGATGGTGGAGGCCTTGAACCAGTCGCAAAGCGACTATCAGTTCATCCTGGTGCCGACGTCGATCCCGCGCCGGTTCAATGATTTCAAGCAGGGCCGGGTCGACATGGCCATTTTCGAGAACCCCGAATGGGGTTGGCAGGATGTGCCGCACACGTCGGTGGACATGGGCCTGGAGGATGCGGAAGTTTTCGTCGCCCAGCGCCAGCCGGAGCGCCAGCAAAGTTATTTCGCCGACCTCAGGGGCAAGCGCCTGGCGCTGTTCAGCGGTTATCACTACGCCTTTGCCGAATTCAACGCCGACCCCAAGTTTCTCGCCGGTCAATACAACGCCACGCTGACGTATTCCCACGACAGCAATCTGCTGATGGTCTTGCGCGGGCGGGCGGATATCGCCCTGGTGACCCGTTCGTACCTCAACGATTACGTGTTGCGCAATCCCGAAGTCGGCCCGCAGCTGCTGGTGTCTGAGCGCATCGATCAGGTTTACCACCATTACGCGCTGATCCGGCCACAGGCGCCCATTTCCAGTGAAGCGTTTGCACAGTTGCTGCAAACGCTGCGGGATAACGGTCAGATGCTGAAGATTTTCCAGCCCTACCAGATCCAACTGGTCTCCACGCATGCCCATTGAAGGCGACCCTAAATTTCCCGCCCCGGCTCACGTCACACGTTGACTACCGACGAATACGCGAGCCGCTCCCATGTCCAACCTCAACCACCCGACGACGCTGCCCTTGCCCGGTGGCCGTCGTCTCGGCGCCGATGAAACCGAACGCCACCTGAGCCTGATGCTCGAAGGTGCGCCGCTGATCCGGCTGCGCCTTGTGCGCGGCCCCGAGTTGCATGTGCATTTGCAGGAAATCAACGACCGCCCAGTGGGTCCGGCGCTATGGGCGGCCTGCTATTGGCTGTTTGCCCGCGATCCCGAGTGTCAGCACCTGACCTGGCACCTCGACGAGCGCCCCGGCGAAGCCTTGCTCAGCGGTTTATTGACGGTCACGGAGCGTGCCGGTGAATACCGTTGCGAGCGCACGATGTTCTGGCAGTTGCCGCAGCCCTGGCTGGGGGAGTCGTTCAGCGGCAGTTACCCGCAACAGATGGTCATCACCGATGGCCGCCGCCATCCGCGCCGGCCCATGAAGCCGCGTGGCGAGGTGTATCGACGTTTCGATGCGCGGCTGGGGGCCTGGGTGTCCTTGCGCACCCTGGAAATCGAGCAGGACCTGGAGCGTTTCAACCGCTGGCAGAACAGCCCGCGAGTGGCGAGCTTCTGGCAGGAGGAGGGCAGCCTGGAACAGCATCGCGAGTACCTGGGCAAGCTGCAGGCCGATCCCCGGGTCTTGACCCTGATCGGTTGCTTCGATGACCAGCCGTTCGCTTACTTCGAAGCCTATTGGGCCAAGGAGGATCGGATCGCGCCGTTCTATGAAGCCGACCACTACGATCGCGGCATCCACATGCTGGTGGGCGAAGAGCAGCACCGCGGGCCGCACAAGGTGGCGAGTTGGTTGTCGGCGCTGGTGCATTACCTGTTCCTGGACGACCCGCGCACCCAGCGCGTGGTCGCCGAGCCCCGGGCCGACAATGCGCGGATGATCGGGCACCTGCACAACCAGTGCTTCCATTGTGAAAAGGAATTCGATTTCCCCCACAAGCGCGCGGCGCTGATGATCCTGGGGCGTGAGCGGTTTTTTGATCGGTGTGGGTTGATGTAAGGCCTTATGGCCTCATCGCGAGCAAGCTCGCTCCCACAGTTTTGGGGTCACTGAAGATCCGCTGTGGGAGCGAGCTTGCTCGCGATAAGGCCGGCAAAACCACCACAAGTCAGCGCCGGGCGAAAGTATCCCCCCGAACCCCCGACACCTTGCGGCAATGCACCAGTGCGTCACGGATCATGAAGTTCACCAGGGTCGGCGAGACCCCCAGTTCCTTGGCGATGTCCTTCTGTGGCACGCCGTGCAGGCGGTACATCTCGAAGGCATAGCGGGTACGGCTGGGCAGTTCGGTCAGCGCGTCGGCGATGTGCTCCAGCGTCGAGAAGTTGATATGGGAGGTTTCTGGCGAAGCACCCTGGATCACCACGTTCAACCCTTCCTCCTCCGGCCCCGAGTATTTCTGTTCCAGCGCCTGCTTGCGGTAGTGGTCGATCGCCAGGTTGCGCACGATCTGGAACAGATAACTGAGCTGCGCCTTGAACGAGGAGGTGATCTGTGGTGCCGATTGCAGCCGGAAAAAGGCGTCCTGCACCACATCTTCCGCGCGGGACCGGCAACCGGTAATGCGCGCCGCGATCTTGACCAGGATCAGTCGGTTATCGACGAACGCCTGGAGTAACGGTGAGTCGCACCTGCTTGTGGATACTTGTTCCGTCATGGAATTCACCTTGCTGCAAAAAGTTAGCGGGACGTCCGGATGCCGGACCCGTCCTACACATCGAGCGCCAAATTAGGCTTAATGATAATGATTGTCAATTGAGAAGAAGAATTATTGATGTAATAAAGTCCAGCCTCGGCGCCGCGACCCATTGCCGCGGTGCCTGGCCGCTGGCTGCCTGGCTGCATGCCGCGGTGAGTCGGCTGCCGGACTAATTATTTGCCGCGGCTATCCGTTCCATGGGGGACAACTTGCAAGCCGAATTCAGGCAGGAAACCCCCATGACCGACGCGTTCGAACTCCCCAGCACCCTGGCTCATGCCCTCCAGCGCCGCGCCGCGTTGACGCCGGACCGGGTGGCCCTGCGCTTCCTTGCCGACACCCCTGGGCAGGGTGTGGTGTTGAGTTATCGCGACCTGGACCTGCGCGCCCGGACCATCGCCGGCGCCTTGCAGGCCGAAGCGGCGTTGGGTGATCGCGCCGTGCTGTTGTTTCCCAGTGGCCCGGATTACGTCGCGGCGTTCTTTGGCTGCCTCTACGCCGGGGTGATCGCGGTGCCGGCCTATCCGCCGGAGTCCGCCCGTCGCCACCATCAGGAGCGCCTGCTGTCGATCATCGCCGACGCCGAACCGCGCCTGCTGCTCACCAGCAGCGATCTGCGCGAGCCGTTGCAAGCCATCGAGTCGGCGCCGCCGGTGTTGTGCGTCGATACCCTCGACCCGGCCCACGCCGGGCAATGGCGGATGCCGACGCTGCAGGACGATGACATTGCCTTCCTGCAATACACCTCCGGCTCCACCGCGCTGCCCAAGGGTGTGCAGGTCAGCCACGGCAACCTGGTGGCCAACGAACTGCTGATCCGCCATGGCTTCGGCATCGACCTGAACCCCGACGACGTCATCGTCAGCTGGCTGCCGCTGTACCACGACATGGGTCTGATCGGCGGTCTGTTGCAGCCGGTGTTCAGCGGCGTTCCCTGCGTATTGATGTCCCCGGCTTATTTCCTGGCCCGCCCCGTGCGTTGGCTCGAAGCGATCAGCGAGTACGGCGGCACCATCAGCGGCGGTCCGGATTTCGCCTATCGGTTGTGCAGCGAGCGGGTCAGTGATTCGGCCCTGGAACGTCTCGACCTGAGCGGCTGGCGCGTGGCTTATTCCGGCTCCGAGCCGATCCGCCTCGACACCCTGGAGCGTTTTGCCGAGAAATTCGCTCCGTGCGGCTTCACGCCGGACAATTTCATGGCCTCCTATGGCCTGGCCGAAGCGACTTTGTTCGTCGCCGGCACGCCGCGCCGCCACGGCATTCCTTCGTTGCGAGTGGATGACGCAGCCTTGGCGCAGAACCGGGCCGAGCCGGGGCAGGGCAGCGCGGTGATGAGTTGCGGTGTCAGCCAGCCCGGGCACGCGGTGCTGATCGTCGAGCCCACCACGTTGCAGCCGTTGGCCGACAATCAGGTCGGTGAAGTCTGGGCCGCCGGGCCGAGCATCGCCCTGGGTTACTGGCGCAACCCTGAAGCCAGCGCCAAAACCTTTGTCCAGCACGACGGCCAGACCTGGCTGCGCACCGGCGACCTGGGTTTCCGGCGCGGCGGCGAACTGTTCATCACCGGTCGCCTGAAAGACCTGCTGATCGTGCGCGGGCACAATCTCTATCCCCAGGACATCGAGCAAACCATCGAACGCGAAGTGGAGGTGGTGCGCAAGGGCCGGGTGGCGGCGTTCGCGGTCAACGACAACGGCGAGGAGGGCATCGGCATCGCTGCGGAAATCAGCCGCAGCGTGCAGAAAATCCTGCCGCCCGAAGCCTTGATCAACGCCATTCGCCAGGCCGTGGCCGAGGCCTGCCAGCAAGCCCCGAGCGTGGTGGTGCTGCTCAATCCCGGCGCGCTGCCCAAGACCTCCAGCGGCAAGTTGCAGCGCTCGGCCTGCCGCATCCGGTTAGCCGACGGCAGTTTGGACAGTTACGCTCAGTTCCCGTCAGCGGCAGCAGACGTGGCTGACGAACCCGCGCCGTCCTCCGCGTTGCAAACCCTCATCGGTCAGGTCTGGCGGGAGCAATTGCAGGTCGAGCAGGTCCGGGCCGACGATCATTTCTTCCTGCTGGGCGGCAACTCCATCGCCGCCACCCAGGTGATCGCACGCCTGAGCGAAACCCTCGGGCTGGCGCTCAACCTGCGCCTGCTGTTCGAAGCGCCGACCCTGGCGGCGTTCGCGGCGGCGGTGGCGAACCAGCAGCAGGACGGCGGCCAGGCCCAGGGCGCGATCAGCCCATTGCCGCGCCATGCGCCACTGCCGCAATCCCTGGCGCAGAACCGTTTGTGGATCACCTGGCAGCTCGACCCGGCGAGCCGTGCCTACAACATTCCCGGCGCCTTGCACCTGCGCGGCGAGCTGGACGAAGACGCGCTGCGGGCCAGTTTCCAGCAACTGATCGAGCGTCACGAGTCCTTGCGCACGCGGTTCCTGGAGCGGGATGGGGTGGCCTTGCAACAGGTCGATCCGGCCGGCGAATTCAAGCTGCAGGTGATCGATCTCAGTGACGAACCTGCCAACCGGCGCGAAGCCCGGGCGCGGCAGGTTCGAGAAGACGAAGCGGCCACGCTGTTCGATCTGGAGAAGGGACCGCTGCTGCGGGTCACCCTGTTGCGCCTCGACGAGGATGACCATCAACTGCTGGTGACGCTGCACCACATCATCGCCGACGGCTGGTCGATGAATGTACTGATCGAAGAGTTCTCCCGCGTGTACGCCGCCGCGTCCCAAGGCCAGGTTGCTGAACTGGCGTCATTGCCTTTGCAATACGCCGACTACGGCAGTTGGCAACGCCAGTGGCTCGCCCAGGGCGAGGCCGAGCGCCAACTGACCTACTGGAAGCAGCAACTGGGCGCTGAACAATCGCCCCTGGTGCTGGGCACGGATCATCCACGCAGCGCTCAACGCCAGCGCAGCGCCGCGCGGCACAGCCTGCGCCTGGACAAGGACCTCGGCGAGGCCCTGCGCCACGTGGCCCAGGCCCATGACGCGACGCCGTTCATGCTGTTGCTGGCGGCTTTCCAGGCGCTGTTGCAGCGTTACACCGGGCAATCCGACATCCGCGTCGGTGTGCCCAACGCCAACCGTCCGCGCCTGGAAACCCAGGGGCTGATCGGCTTCTTCATCAACACTCAGGTCCTGCGCGGGCAGGTCGATTCCCGTCAACCGTTTGCCGCGTTGCTGGCCCAGGCCCGGGAAGCCACGCTCGGGGCCCAGGCCCACCAGGACCTGCCATTCGAGCAACTGCTCGAAGCGTTTCCCGAGGCGCGCGAGCAAGGTCTGTTCCAGGTGATGTTCAACCACCAGCAGCGTGACCTGAGTGCCTTGCGCCGTCTGCCGGGGCTGCTGGCCGAGGAGTTGCCGTGGCACAGCCGCGAAGCCAAGTTCGACCTGCAATTGCACAGCGAAGAAGATCGCAACGGCCGGTTGACCCTGTCGTTCGACTACGCCGACGAACTGTTCGAGGCGGCGACCATCGAGCGGCTGGCAGCGCATTACTGCAACCTGTTGCGGGCGGTCTGTGCCGATCCGCAGCAAGCCATCGGCGATGTACCGTTATTGACCGCCGATGAACACAGCCAACAGCAGCAGTGGAGCGCGGCCCCGTGCGCGCCGGCCAGCCAATGGCTGCCGGAACTGTTGAACGAGCAGGCCCGCAGCACGCCGCAACGGATCGCCCTGCGCTGGGACGGTGGTCAACTCGATTATGCCGAGCTGCACGCCCAGGCCAACCGCCTGGCCCATTACCTGCGGGACAAGGGCGTTGGCCCGGACGTGTGCGTGGCGATTGCCGCCGAGCGTTCGCCACAGTTGCTTATCGGCGTGTTGGCCATCATCAAGGCCGGCGGTGCCTATGTGCCGCTGGATGCGGACTACCCGGCCGAACGCCTGGCCTACATGCTCGACGACAGCGGCGTCGACCTGCTGCTGACCCAGACCGCGTTGCTGGAGCGTTTGCCAGCCTGCGACGGCGTCACTGTCATCGCCATGGACGCCTTGCACCTGGAACAATGGCCGAGCAACCCGCCGGGCCTGCACCTGCACGGCGATCATCTGGCCTACGTGATCTACACCTCCGGCTCCACCGGCCAGCCCAAAGGCGTCGGCAACACCCACGCGGCCCTGGCCGAGCGCCTGCAATGGATGCAAGCGACCTATGGGCTGGATGCCACCGATGTGCTGATGCAAAAGGCCCCCATCAGTTTCGACGTGTCGGTCTGGGAGTGCTTCTGGCCGCTGATCACCGGCAGTCAACTGGTCCTGGCTGGCCCCGGTGAGCACCGTGACCCGCACCGCATCGCCCAGTTGGTGCAGCAGTTTGGCGTCACCACGCTGCACTTCGTACCGCCGCTGCTCAGCCTGTTTGTCGAAGAACCGCTGAGCGCCCGCTGCACCAGCCTGCGCCGGCTGTTCTGTGGCGGTGAGGCCTTGTCGGCCGAATTGCGCAACCGGGTGTTGGCGCAACTGCCGTCGGCGCAATTGCACAATCGCTACGGCCCGACCGAAACCGCGATCAACGTCACCCATTGGCATTGCACCGAAGCTGATGGTGAGCGCTCGCCCATCGGTCGCCCCCTGGGCAACGTGCTGTGCCGGGTGCTCGACAGCGACCTCAATCCCGTGCCGGCCGGTGTGCCGGGCGAGCTGTGCATTGGCGGCCTGGGCCTGGCCCGGGGTTACCTCGGGCGTCCGGGCCTGAGCGCCGAGCGTTTCGTCGCCGACCCAATGGGGCCGGCCGGTGCGCGGTTGTACCGCACCGGCGACCGGGCGCGTTGGGGCGCCGACGGCGTGATCGAATACCTCGGCCGCCTCGACCAGCAGGTCAAGCTGCGCGGCTTCCGGGTCGAACCGCAGGAAATCGAAGCGCGCCTGCTGGCCCAGGACGGCGTCGCCCAAGTGGCGGTGCTGGTGCGCGACACCTCGGCCGGCCCGCAGTTGATCGGTTATTACACCGCGCCGGAGGTCGCCCACGGCCAGGACGAATTGAACACCCGGCTCAAGGCCGCCCTGGCCGCCGAACTGCCGGACTACATGGTGCCCGCCCAACTGCTGCGCCTGGACGCCATGCCCTTGAGCCCGAGCGGCAAGCTCGATCGCCGCGCCTTGCCTGAACCGCAATGGCAGGTGCGCGAGCATGTCGAGCCGGTCAGCGCCCTCCAACAGCAAATCGCCGGCATCTGGCGCGACGTGCTGGGACTGGCGCGCATCGGCCTGCGGGACGATTTTTTTGCCCTCGGCGGTCATTCGCTGCTGGCGACCCAGATCATTTCCCGCACTCGCCAGGCCTGTGACGTGGAACTGCCGTTGCGAGCGCTGTTCGAGGCGAGTGAACTGGGGGCTTTCGCCGAGCAAGTGCGCTTGATCCAGGCCAGCGGCCAGACCAATCGCCAGCCGCCCATCGAGAAGGTCGACCGCAGCCAACCGGTGCCGCTGTCGTATTCCCAGCAGCGCATGTGGTTCCTCTGGCAGATGGAGCCGGACAGCCCGGCCTACAACGTCGGCGGCATGGCGCGGTTGCGCGGGGTGCTGGATGTCGGGCGCTTCGAGGCGGCCTTGCAGGCGTTGATCCTGCGCCACGAAACCCTGCGCACCACGTTCCCGAGCGTCGACGGCGTGGCCTGCCAACAGGTGCACGGCGAGACGGGCCTGCGCATGGACTGGAAGGACTTCTCGATGCTGGCCGCTGACATTCGTCAGCAGCGGGTGCAGCAACTGGCCGACAGCGAGGCGCACCAGCCCTTCGACCTGGAAACCGGACCGCTGCTGCGGGCCTGCCTGGTCAAGACCGCCGAGCATGAGCATTACTTTGTGCTGACGCTGCACCACATCGTCACCGAAGGCTGGGCGATGGACATTTTTGCCCGTGAACTGAGCGCGCTGTACGAAGCCTTTGTCGACGACCGTGAGTCCCCGCTGGAGCCGTTGCCGGTGCAGTACCTGGACTACAGCGTCTGGCAGCGCCAGTGGCTGGAATCCGGCGAGCGCCAACGGCAGTTGGACTACTGGACCGCGCAACTGGGCCGCGAGCATCCGCTGCTGGAGCTGCCCGGCGACCGCCCGCGTCCGTCGGTGCAAAGCCATCGCGGTGAACTGTTCCGTTTCGATCTCAGTGATGAGCTGGCTGCGCGGGTCCGCGCCTTCAACGCGCAACAGGGCCTGACCCTGTTCATGACCATGACCGCCGCCCTGGCCGTGCTGCTCTACCGTTACAGCGGCCAGACCGACCTGCGCATCGGCGCGCCGGTGGCCAACCGCATCCGCCCGGAAAGTGAAGGGCTGATCGGTGCGTTCCTCAATACCCAGGTGCTGCGTTGCCAGCTCGACGGGCAGATGTCGGTGGGCGAACTGTTCGAACAGGTGCGCCACACCGTCATCGAAGGCCAGTCCCATCAGGACTTGCCGTTCGATCATCTGGTGGAAGCCCTGCAACCACCGCGCAGTGCGGCCTACAACCCGTTGTTCCAGGTGATGTGCAACGTGCAGCGCTGGGAATTCCAGCAGAGCCGCACGCTGGCCGGCATGACCGTCGAATACCTGGTCAACGACGCCCGGGCCACCAAGTTCGACCTCAACCTGGAAGTCACCGACCTGGATCAGCGCCTGGGTTGCTGCCTGACCTACAGCACCGACCTGTTCGACGAACCGCGCATCGCGCGCATGGCCGGGCACTGGCGCAATCTGCTGCAAGCGCTGCTGGACGATCCGAGCCGACGGCTGAGCGAGTTGCCGTTGCTCGATGCCGGCGAGCAGCAACAACTGCTCGACAGCCTGGGCGTCGAGCCCGGTGAGCATCGCCTGGACCAATGCATCCACCCACTGTTCGCCGAACAGGCCCGGGCGCGTCCCGATGCACCGGCCCTGACCTTCGCCGGGCAGACCCTGACGTATGCGCAACTGGACAGCCGCGCCAATCGCCTGGCCTGGCGCCTGCGCGAGGCAGGCGTCGGGCCGCAAGTGCGGGTCGGCCTGGCCCTGGAGCGCTCGCTGGAAATGGTCATCGGCCTGCTGGCGATCCTCAAGGCCGGCGGCGCCTACGTGCCGCTGGACCCGGAATACCCGCTGGATCGCCTGCACTACATGATCGAAGACAGTGGCATCAGCCTGCTGCTCAGCGACCGGGCGATGCTCCAGGCCCTCGGTGCACTGCCCGAGGGTGTGGAGTGCTGGTGCCTGGAAGATGATTCGCCGGCCTTGGCGCAGTACCCGGATCACTCACTGCCGCTGATCAACCTGCCGCAACACCAGGCCTATCTGATCTATACCTCCGGTTCCACCGGCAAGCCCAAGGGCGTGGTGGTGTCCCACGGTGAAATCGCCATGCATTGCCAGGCGGTGATCCAGCGCTTTGGCATGCGCCCGGACGACTGCGAGCTGCATTTCTATTCCATCAACTTCGATGCGGCCACCGAACGCCTGTTGGTGCCGCTGCTCAGTGGTGCCCATGTGGTGTTGCGGGCCCAGGGCCAGTGGGACGCCGAGGAAATCTGCGGGCTGATTCGCCAGCACCGCATCAACATCCTGGGTTTCACCCCCAGCTACGGCAGCCAGTTGGCGCAGTGGTTGGCGACCCAGGGCCAGACCTTGCCGGTGCGCATGTGCATCACCGGCGGCGAAGCCCTGACGGGCGAGCACTTGCAGCGCATTCGCGCGGCGTTCAGCCCGAGCCTGTTCTTCAATGCCTATGGCCCGACCGAAACCGTGGTCATGCCCCTGGCGAGCCTGGCCCCCGAGCAATTGGAGGAGGGGGCGGCCAGTGTGCCGATTGGCAGCGTGATCGGTGCCCGGGTGGCGTACATCCTCGACGCGGACCTGGCGTTGGTGCCGCCAGGTGCCACGGGCGAGTTGTATGTGGGCGGCGCCGGTCTGGCCCAGGGGTATCACCAGCGTCCGGGGATGACCGCCGAGCGCTTCGTCGCCGACCCGTTCGCCACCGACGGTGGACGCCTCTATCGCACCGGCGACCTGGTGCGCCAGCGTGCCGACGGGTTGGTGGAGTACCTGGGACGGATCGACCATCAGGTGAAAATCCGTGGTTTCCGCATCGAACTGGGGGAAATCGAAACCCGCCTGCTGGAACATGAGGCGGTGCGCGAGGCCGTGGTCCTGGCCCTCGACACGCCCGGCGGCAAGCAACTGGCCGGCTACCTGGTGAGCGACATCGCCAGCCAGGATGACGAGCGACAAGCGGCCCTGCGCGACGCCTTGAAAAACCACCTCAAGGCGCAGTTGCCGGACTACATGGTGCCCACGCACCTGATCCTGCTGGCGAGCATGCCGCTGACCGCCAACGGCAAGCTCGACCGCCGCGCCTTGCCGCTGCCCGATCCTGAACTCAATCGCCAACTTTACGTGGCGCCGAGCAATGCCCTGGAACAGACCTTGGCGGCGATCTGGTGCGACGTGCTGAACGTGGCGCAGGTGGGCCTCAACGATAATTTCTTCGAGCTGGGCGGTGATTCGATCCTGTCCATCCAGGTGGTCAGCCGTGCCCGGCAACAGGGCATTCATTTCACGCCCCGGGACTTGTTCCAGCACCAGACCGTACAGACCCTGGCCGCCGTCGCCACGCGCAGCCAGCAAGTGCATGCCGAGCAGGGCCTGTTGCAGGGCGAGTCCGGGTTGACGCCGATCCAGCACTGGTTTTTCGAGCGCCCGATCCCCAACCGCCATCACTGGAACCAGGCATTGCTGCTGGAACCGACCACGGCCCTGGACCCGCAACGGCTGGAGCAGGCGCTGCGTAGCGTCTTCCAGCACCACGATGCCTTGCGCCTGGGCTTTGACGAAAGCGCCGGACATTGGCGTGCCGAGCACCAGTCGCTGACTGACGCTGTGCTGCTGCAGCAGGTCAGCGTGGACACTGCCCAGGCATGCGAAGCGTTGTTTGCCGAGGCGCAGAGCCGTTTCAATCTAGCCACCGGGCCGTTGCTGTGTGCCGTGCTGGCGCAGTTGCCGGATGGTCGGCAACGGTTGTTGATCGTCATTCATCACCTGGTGGTGGACGGTGTGTCGTGGCGAGTGCTGATGGACGATCTGCAAACCGTCTATCGCCAACTCGTCGCCGGGCAGGCGGCGCAACTGCCGGCCAAGACCAGCCCGTTGCGCGACTGGGCCGCGCGTTTGCAGGCCTACGCCGGCAGCGAGTCCCTGCGCGAGGAGCTGGGTTGGTGGCAAGCGCAATTGAGCGGTGCGCAAGTGCAACTGCCGTGCGCGAATCCTGACGGCGGGCTGCAGGAGCGTCACGGGCAAACCGTCAGCGTGCGCCTGGACGCCGAGCGTACCCGGCAACTGCTGCAGCAGGCGCCAAGCGCTTACCGCACCCAGGTCAATGACCTGCTGCTCACGGCGTTGGCCCGGGTGCTGTGCCGTTGGAGCGGCCATGATTCGGCCTTGGTCCAGCTCGAAGGCCACGGCCGCGAAGCGCTGTTCGACGACCTCGACCTGACCCGCACCGTCGGCTGGTTCACCAGCGTCTATCCCGTGCGCCTGAGTCCTGCGGTTGAAGATTTCAGCGTCTCGATCAAGGCCATCAAGGAGCAACTGCGCGCGGTGCCCCACAAGGGCCTCGGTTATGGTGTGCTGCGTTACCTGGCGGACGCGCCGACACGCGAGGCGATGGCCGGCCTGCCACACGCGGCGATCACCTTCAACTACCTGGGCCAGCTTGACCAGACCCTGGGCCAGGAGGCGCTGTTCCAGCCGCTGGATGCGCCCCTGGGTGCCATCCACGATCCCGATGCGCCGCTACCCAACGCGTTGAGCGTCGACAGCCAGGTCAGCGGCGGCGAACTGGTGCTGCGCTGGACCTTCAGTGCCCAACGCCATGAGCGCGAGACCATCGCGGCCCTGGCCGAGGCTTACCTCGATGAGTTGCAACGCCTCATCGAACACTGCCTGACGGACGAGGCGGGCGGGCTGACGCCATCGGACTTCCCCCTGGCGAAGTTGACCCAGGGCCAGCTGGACAGCCTGCCGGTGCCGGCCGCGCAGATCGAAGACGTCTACCCGTTGACGCCCATGCAGGAAGGCATGCTGTTGCATACCCTGCTGGAGCCGGGCACCGGCCTGTACTACATGCAGGATCGCTACCGCATCGACAGCGCACTGGACCCGCAGCGTTTTGCCCAGGCCTGGCAGGCGGTCATCGCCCGTCACGAAGCCTTGCGCGCATCGTTCTGCTGGAACGTCGGCGAAGACATGCTGCAAATCATCCACAAGCCAGGCCGCACGCCGGTGGATTACCTCGACTGGTCCGAGGTTCCTGAAGACGCCCAGGAAGCCAAGCTCCAGGCCCTGCTCAAGGATGAACGCGAGGCCGGTTTCGATCTGTTGAACCAGGCGCCATTCCACCTGCGGCTGATTCGGGTCGGCGCGGCGCGCTACTGGTTCATGATGAGCAACCACCACATCCTCATCGATGCCTGGTGCCGTTCGCTGCTGATGGATGACTTTTTCGAGATCTACACCGCCCTGGGCGAGCAGCGCGAGCCGCAGTTGGCCGTGCCGCCGCGCTATCGCGACTACATCGGCTGGCTGCAACACCAGAGCCTGGACGCAGCCCGGCAGTGGTGGAAGCACAACCTGCAAGGCTTCGAGCGGACCACGCCGATCCCTGGCGACCGGCCGTTCCTGCGCGAGCACGCCGGTGACAGCGGCGGCATGATCGTCGGCGACTGCTACACCCGTCTCGATGCCCGGGACGGCGCACGGCTGCGGGAACTGGCCCAGGCCCATCAACTGACGGTCAACACCTTCGCCCAGGCGGCGTGGGCCCTGGTCCTGCGCCGGGTCAGCGGCGACCGCGACGTGCTGTTCGGCGTCACTGTGGCCGGGCGCCCGGTGGAACTGCCGCAGATGCAACGCACCGTCGGGCTGTTCATCAACAGTATCGCGTTGCGCGTGCAGATGCCCGAGGACCATCAGCGCTGCAGCGTACGGCAGTGGCTCAGCGATTTGCTGGACAGCAACATGCAACTGCGCGAGTACGAATACCTGCCGCTGGTGAGCATCCAGGAAGTCAGCGAACTGCCCAAGGGCCAACCGTTGTTCGACAGCCTGTTCGTGTTCGAGAACGCGCCGGTGGAAGTCTCGGTGCTGGACCGTGCCCAAAGCCTCAATGCCACCTCCGACTCGGGCCGCACCCACACCAACTTCCCGCTGACGGCGGTCTGCTACCCCGGGGATGACCTGGGGCTGCACCTTTCCTACGACCAGCGTTACTTCGATGAAGTCACCGTCCAGGGTTTGCTGAGTGAGTTCAAGCGGCTGCTGCTGGCGCTGATGGAGGGCTTGCACGGTGACATGAGCGAGTTGCCGCTGATCGGTGCCCAAGAGCAGGACTTCCTGATCGAAGGCTGCAACCAGAGCGAGCATGGCTATCCGCTGGAGCAGAGCTATGTCGAGCTGTTCGAGGCGCGGGTCGCGGTTCATCCGCAACGTCTTGCGGTCAGTTGCCTGGACACGACCTACAGCTACGCCGAGTTGAATGCGCGCAGCAACCGCCTCGGCCACGCGCTGATCGCGGCCGGGGTCGGTCTGGATCAGCCGGTGGCGTTGCTGGCTGAACGGGATGCGCAACTGCTGGGCATGATCATCGGCAGCTTCAAGGCCGGTGCCGGCTACTTGCCGCTGGATCCCGGCCTGCCGAGCCAGCGCCTGAGCCGCATCATCGAATTGAGCCGCACGCCTTTGCTGGTCTGCACCCAGGCCTGCCAGGCCCAGGCCCAGGCGTTGCTGGACGAGTTCGCCTGTTCCGGACGGCCGAAGTTGCTGGTGTGGGAAACCGTCCAGGCCAGCGACTTTTCGTCGCAAAACCCTGGCGTCTACAGCGGGCCGGACAACCTCGCCTACGTGATCTACACCTCCGGCTCCACTGGCCTGCCCAAAGGCGTGATGGTGGAACAGCGGGGCATGCTCAACAACCAGCTGAGCAAAGTGCCGTACCTGGCGCTGAGCGAGGCGGATGTCATCGCCCAGACGGCGTCCCAAAGCTTCGATATTTCGGTCTGGCAGTTCCTGGCCGCGCCGTTGTTCGGCGCCCGGGCCGACATCGTGCCCAACGCCATCGCCCACGACCCGCAAGGGCTGCTGGAGCATGTGCAGCAACAGCGCATCACCGTGCTGGAAAGCGTGCCGTCGCTGATCCAGGGCATGCTCGCCCAGGAGCGCATCGGTCTGGACGGCCTGCGCTGGATGCTGCCCACCGGTGAAGCGATGCCGCCGGAGCTGGCCCACCAGTGGTTGTTGCGTTACCCGGACATTGGTCTGGTGAATGCCTACGGGCCGGCGGAATGCTCCGATGACGTGGCGTTCTTCCGCGTCGACCAGGCGTCGACCCGTGGCACTTACCTGCCGATTGGTACGCCCACCGACAACAACCGTTTGTACCTGCTCGACGGCGCGCTGGACCTGGTGCCGCTGGGTGCGGTGGGTGAGTTGTGCGTGGCGGGCACCGGGGTCGGGCGCGGTTATGTCAGCGATCCGTTGCGCACCGCCCCGGTCTTTGTGCCGAACCCGTTCGGGGCACCGGGAGAGCGGCTGTACCGCACCGGCGACCTGGCGCGGCGGCGCAGCGACGGGGTCTTGGAATACGTCGGGCGCATCGACCATCAGGTGAAGATTCGTGGCTACCGCATCGAGCTGGGGGAAATCGAAGCGCGCTTGCATGAGCAGCCGGAAGTGCGCGATGGGGCGGTGGGCGTGCAGGAGGGCGCCAATGGCAAGCATCTGGTGGGCTACCTCGTGGCCACCGACTCGGCACTCAAACCCGCCGAACGCCTGGAGCGCATCAAGCAGCGCCTGCGGGCCGAACTGCCGGAATACATGGTGCCGCTGCACTGGCTGTGGCTCGATCGCCTGCCCCTCAACGCCAATGGCAAGCTCGACCGCAAGGCCTTGCCGGCCCTGGAGATCGGCCAGTTGCAAAGCCAGGACTATCAGGCACCCGGTAATGAACTGGAGCAGACCCTGGCAGACATCTGGGCCCAGGTGCTGAAAGTCGAGCGGGTAGGGGTACGGGACAACTTCTTCGAGTTGGGCGGTCATTCCCTGCTGGCGACGCAAATCGCCTCACGGGTGCAAAAGGCCCTGCAACGCAACGTGCCGCTGCGGGCGATGTTCGAGTGCAGCACGGTGCTGGAACTGGCCGACTACATCGATGGGCTGGCGGCCAGCGAAATCACTGAGGAGAAGGTGGACCGGTTGAATGATTTGATGGCGGAATTGGAAGGGTTGTAGTTTTGCGGCGTCTATGAAGGCCTCTTCGCGAGCAAGCTCGCTCCCACAGGGTTTTGTGAACGACGCAAATCCCATGTGGGAGCGAGCTTGCTCGCGATGGCGTCAGTCCTGACACAGCAAAGCCCAAGGTTGACGCCTCGCCCCGCACGGCTCAGTCTTCCCAAGCTTTTTTCCAGACTCAAACAAGGAGGCCACCCATGCCCTTTGCAACGATCGACGGACAACCGCTTCACTACCTGGACCAAGGCCAGGGCCCGGTGGTGCTGCTGGGCAGCAGCTACCTGTGGGACCACAGCATGTGGGCGCCGCAGATCGAGGTGTTGTCGCGGGATTATCGGGTCATCGCCCTGGACTTATGGGGCCACGGCCAGTCCGGGCAATTGCCTGAGGGCATGACCTCCCTGGACGACCTGGCCCGCCAGGCACTGACATTGATGGATCACCTGGGCATCGACCGCTTCAACCTGGTCGGGCTTTCGGTGGGCGGGATGTGGGGGGCGCGGCTGGCGTTGGCGGCGCCTGAGCGTGTGCAGACGCTGGTATTGATGGACACCTACGTCGGCGTCGAGCCTGAGCCGACCCGCCAGTACTATTTCTCGCTGTTCGACAGGATCGAAGCCAGTGGCAGCATTCCCGAGCCATTGCTGGACATCGTCGTGCCGATCTTCTTCCGACCGGGTATCGATCCGCAGTCGGCGCTCTACCAGCAGTTTCGCGCCACATTGGCCGCGCTGCCGACCGATCGCCTGCGCGCCAGCATCGTGCCGCTGGGGCGGATCATTTTCGGTCGGGACGACATCCTGCCGCGCCTGCATGCACTGGATGCCAAGGGCACAGTGATTATGTGCGGCGACCAGGACAAACCGCGTCCGCCGTCCGAGGCCAAGGAAATGGCCGAACTGATCGGTTGCCCTTGTCTGCTGATACCGGACGCGGGACACATTTCCAATCTTGAGAACCCGGAGTTCGTGACCGAGGCGTTGCTGAAGGTCTTGCGCAGCTGATCCACCGCATCGCGAGCAGGCTCGCTCCCACTGGGATTTTGTGACCGATGCAAACCCACTGTGGGAGCGAGCTTGCTCGCGATTGCTGTGTGTCTGTCACATCAATGCTGACTGATCTGCCGTCATCGCGAGCAAGCTCGCTCCCACAGGGGTTGCAGTGGTTGTCGGTCACTTCGGCCCGAGAATCTTCACCAGCTTGTCCGGTGACGGCGCGCCTTGCTGCTGTTGCAGGTCGCCTTTGTCATCCAGATAGAAAATCGCCGGGGTGGCGGACAGTTCCAGTTCGTCCATCAACTGCTGGTTGGCGTCCAGTTTGGCCTGGATGGCGGGCGGTATGTCCTTGAGCGGCTTGAGCGTGCTGCCCTTGCCGGCCTTTTCATGCTCGGCCAGGGTTTTTTCCGGGTCCTTGGCGGCCAGCAAGGCGGCGGATTTACCCGGGCTGTCTTCGCGGATGATGCCCACCATGATGTGGCGCAACTGCACCTTGCCGGCCTTGACCCAAGGCCGGGCCTGTTCCCAGAACATGTTGCAGTACGGGCAGTTCGGGTCGCTGAACAGGTACACCGTGCGCGGTGCGTCCTTGTTGCCGTCGGCGATCCAGTTGCTCGCTTCCATCTTCGCCCAGATAGCCTTGGCCATCGGTGCATAGACCAGTTTTTGCAGCGGCTCGGCGCTCAGGTCCTTGCCCTCGGCGTCGTACAGGTTGCCCAGCAGGACGTGCTGCCCATCCGGGGTCAGGTACAGCGCCATGCCGCGGTTCTGGTACTGCGCCGCGTAACCGCGCAACCCGTCCGGGGCCTCGAAAGTACCGACGATTTTCGCGCCCTTGGCTTCGATCTTCTTGATGGCCGCAGGCAATTCTTCGGCCTGCAGCAGCGGGGCCTGCGACAGTGCGGCGGCGACGGCCAGGGTCAGCAGGTGGCGGAGGCGGGGCATGGCGGTTTCCTTGTGGCGGAGTGGGGCGTCGTGGACGAATCCGGCGTTTCGAAGTTTTCCAGGGCGCGGGCCAGGCTCGCTTCCGACAATTCACCCAGGTGGCTGCCCAGCAGGCGACCGTCGGCGCTGTAGAACAGGGTGGTCGGCAGGGCCATGGAACCCACTGCCTGGCCGAGGCGGCCGCTGCCATCGAACAATACGTTGGTCAGGCTCAGGCCCTGGGTGGCCAGGTAGGTGCTGACGCTTTGCATGCTTTCGGCCTGGTTGACGAACAGGAAGGTCAGGTCCGGACGCTGTTGCTGGGCTTCTTCGAGCACCGGCATTTCACGTCGGCAGGGCGGGCACCAGGTGGCCCAGAGGTTGATCACCAGGGGCCCGCCCTGGTAGTCGGTGAGTTTCACGGTCTGGCCGTCGGCGGTGCGCAGGGTGATGTCCGGCAACCGGGTGCCCTGTTCATAAATCGTCAACGACAGGCTCGCCACCAGCCAGAACAGCAAGCCGCTGCCGACGCCGAAGCCCAGCGGACGGCGCAGGGCCGGGCGGTGCCGGGCCCACAACAAGGCGCCTATCAGCAGCGCCACGATCCCCGGCCAGGCGAGGAAACCGCCGTCCCGCAGGTCGACGATCTGCCACGGGTCGTCCCGGTAGTGTTGCCAATAGGCGACGACGAAGCCGATCCGTGCGGCCAAAAGCCCCAGTAGAAACAACACGAACAGCACCGACTCAGGGTTCTCGCCACCGCGCCTGGCCACCCGCCAGCCGACGAAGGTCGCCAGGGCCAATGCGCTGATCAGCAACAGATGGTTAAGGGCGATGGCGAAGGTGCCCAGGGTGAACGTCAGCATCAGCGCGCGTCCCGGGTGAGGTTCCAGCGCTCCAGGAACGCCTTGGCGTCGACTTCTCCGGTGATCCGCTGGTTGCGGCGCTCTTCACCGTCGGCGCCGATCCACAGCAGGCTCGGCGGCCCCGGTACCTGGTAACGGCTCAGCAACGCGCGGCTGGCGGGACTGTCGGCGGTGACGTCGAGGCGCAGCAGGCGCACGCCTTGCAGGGCGTCCAGCACCTCGGCGCGGCCGAATACCTGTTTTTCCATGATCTTGCAGGACACGCACCAGTCGGCGTAATAGTCCAGCAGCACCCACTGGCCCTGGCCCTTGGCGGCGTCCAGTTCCCGTTGCAGGGCGGCGGGCTCGCTGACGGTGACGAATGTGTCGTGGGCTTTGACGGTCACGCTGCCCTCGCTGCCGGCGTAGACCTTCAGGGGTTGGAATAGATCATCGCCACCGCCCGCCGCGCCAATCACCAGCAGGCTGCCCCACAGGCCGAACAGCAACGAAGCGCTGCCGCAGAGGTAGGCCATGCGGCCGAAGCCTTCGGTCTGGCGCCAGGCGCTGTAGGCGGCGATCAACAGCAACACGCCCCACAGTCCGATCCACAGCGAGCTGTCGATGATCGGGCGAATCATCAGCAGTGCGGTGCCCAGGAACAGGAAGCCGAACACGCCCTTGAGCAGGTTCATCCAGGCGCCGGGCTTGGGCAGGAAGCGGTTGCCCACGGTCACCAGGAGCAACAGTGGCAGGCCCATGCCGATGCCCATGGTGAACAGGATCAACCCGCCGTGCAGTGCATTGCCGCTCTGGGCGATATATAGCAGGGCGCCGGCCAGCGGGGCGGTCATGCACGGGCCCACCAACAGGCCGGACAGGGCGCCGAGCACGCCGGCGCCCACCAGGCTGCCACCGCGTCGCTGGCGTCCGGCGTTTTCCAGGCGGTCACGCAGCGCCGCCGGTAATTGCAATTCGAAGAAGCCGAACATCGGCAGCGCCAGCAACACGAATACGGCCGCGAAGCTGCCCAGCAGCCACGGTTGTTGCAGCAGTGCCTGGAGGTTGGCCCCCAGCAGAGCGGCGAGCACGCCCATGGCCGCATACACCAGGGCCATGCTGATCACGTAGCTGCCGGCCAAGGCCAGGCCGCGTCTCGGCCCGGCGCCGCTGCCCACCACCAGCCCGGCCAGGATCGGCAGCATCGGCAGCGAACAAGGGGTGAACGCCAGCAGCAGGCCCAGGCCGAAGAACACCAGCAGGCTCCAGCCCAAGGCCCGTTGTTGCAGGCCGCTGGCCAGGGCCTGGTCCGGCGCCTCGCCGGTGGCGGCCGCCGGTGCGCTGCCGCCCAGGTCAATCACCTGGGTCTGGGGCGGATAGCACAGGCCGGCGTCGGCACAGCCCTGGAAACCCACCTTGATCTTGCCCGTGGCACCGGCGGGGATCTTCAGTTCCAGCGCCTGGCGATAGACTTGCTGGTCGCCGAAAAACTCGTCGCTGTGGGCCTCGCCCTCCGGCAACTTGGGTTTCTGCGCCTCGGCCAGGCCCTCGAACTTGAGCCGCTGCTTATACAGGTAGTACCCATCGGTAATCTGCCAGAACAGCTGCGTTTCACCGGAGTCCAGGCGTTCGGAGGTCAACACGAACGCCTTTTCCACCGGCAGGAAATCGGGTTTGGTTTCGAAGGGATTGGCGGCCTGGGCCAGGCCCGAGATCAGAAACAGCCACAGCAAAAACAATCGACGCATGGATAAAGCCTTAGAACGAAGCGAGTGGAAAACACAATGGCGACTGGCGATTAACCGTCGATTAACCCGGCGGCGACCGGCAGGCCGTAATGATCGCCCATGTTTGCCGTACTCGTCGCATAATGTCGGCTTAATCGGCCGGCGGCCTAATGTACCTTTTTCCACGGGGCTTACCATGCGCGTACTGGTCTGCGAAGACGATGAGTTGATTGCCAGCGGGATCGTTGCCGGCCTCACGGCGCAGGGCCTGACGGTCGAGCACGTGGCCACCGCATCGGCGGCGCGGGCGATGGTCGGCGTGGCGGAGTTCGATGTCATGGTGCTGGACCTGGGATTGCCCGATGAGGACGGTCTCAAGCTGCTGCGGCAACTGCGCCAGCAGGGGCTGGAGACGCCGGTGCTGATCCTCACCGCCCGTGACTCGGTGACCGACCGGGTCGACGGCTTGCAGGCCGGGGCCGATGACTATCTGCTCAAACCCTTCGACCTGCGCGAGCTTGCGGCGCGCCTGCACACGTTGCTGCGGCGCGTGGCGGGGCGCAGCGTCAACCTGATCGAGCACGGTCGCCTGACCTACGACCCCAGCAGCCGGGAAACCACCCTGGACGGCCAGCCGGTGGATCTGTCCCGGCGCGAACAATCGCTGTTGCAGGCGCTCTTGCACAGTCGCGGCCGGGTGCTGTCCACCGAGCAACTCAAGGACAGCGTCTACGGGTTCAACGACGAGCTGGAAAGTAATGCCCTCAACGTCCATATCCATCACCTGCGGCGCAAGCTGGGGAATGGCATTGTCGAGACCGTGCGCGGCCTGGGCTATCGCCTGGGTCCGGCCGACGGCGCAGAGTCCTCCAAGTGATGAGCCTGCGACTGCGCCTGAGCCTGACCCTCGGCGCCGCCTTCGCCCTGATCTGGGCCCTGGCCGCGGCGTGGATGCTCAGCGACCTGCGCAACCAGATGATGTTCTCCCTCGACCAGCGCCTGGTGGCATCGGCGCGGATGGTTGCCGGGTTGCTGGAGCAGATGCCGCCGTTGCCCAGCAAGGGCGACGGCACGCACTTGAGCTCCGAGCAACTGAGCATTCCCGGCGGCATGGCCTGTCAGGTCAGTTCCTTGCGCGGCGAGATTCTGGCCCGCAGCCACGGGACCCCGGAACAGGCCCTGGAAGCCGAGAAAATGGGCTTCCACGACCAGATGATCGACGGTGCGCCCTGGCGCAGCTTCACCCTGGCCCGAGGCGACTTGCGCATCACCACCGCCGACCGCCAGATCGAGCGCGAAGCCCTGAACATGTCGATACTGCTGGCTGCCTCGGTGCCGGTGGGCGTGGCGTTGCTCGGTTGCCTGTGCCTGTTGTGGCTGGGCATCGGCCAGGGCCTGGCGCCGCTCAATCGCATGCGCGATGCGCTGATGCGGCGCAATGCCGATTCCCTGGAGCCTTTGCAGATCCATCCGCTGCCCAGCGAGTTGCGACCGTTGCTGGAGACCCAGAACCAGCTGTTCCAGCGTATCGGCAAGACCATCGAGCGTGAGCGACGGTTGACCGGCGACGCTGCCCACGAGCTGCGCAGCCCGTTGACCGCCATCAAGACGCACCTGCAAGTGGCGCGCATGACCGAGGGCGCCGCCCGCGACCAATCCCTGGCCCGGGCCGAGGAGGGCGCCGACCGCATGCATCGCACACTCGAACAGTTGCTGCTGCTGGCTCGGGTCGAAGGCAGCCTGTCGTTCGACGATGGCGTGCACTGCAACGCCGAGCAGGTTGCGCGACTGGCGATCCAGGACGCGGCCAGCAGTGAGTCCCGGCGAATCAAATTGCACTTGGCCCCAGGGCTGTCCGACGCGCCGGTGCAAATGCCGGCGGTGCTCTCCATCGCCGCCTTGCGCAACCTGCTGGACAACGCCCTGCGCCATACTCCGGACGATACCGATGTGGAACTGAGCCTGGAAATGATCGGCCAGCGCGTGCGTTTCCAGGTCCGCGACCATGGCCCCGGCATCGCCGCCGACGACATCCAGCACTTGACCCAACGCTTCTGGCGCAACGGCCAGAGCACCGGCTGCGGGCTGGGGCTGGCGATCGTCCAGGCCATCGTCCAGCGTTGCGGTTGCGGCCTGCATTTCGACAGCCGCCCGGATGGATTGCGGGTCGAATTGACGATGCCGGTGCAGCATCCCTGATCAAACGAGGGGTTCCGTGGCGAGGGAGCTTGCTCCCGCTGGGTCTGTAGGAGCTGGCGAAGCCTGCGATCTTTTGATCTTGAACTTTCGCTTGAGATCTAACTGTCTGGGACAAGATCGCAGCCTCGTTGCACTCGTCAGCTCCTACAGGCGCACTCGGCGGGAGGTCGTTGTACATCTGCTGTAACGACCTGCCATTGGCGCCCCGGCCTTATCCGGGTCTATGTTTTTTTCAGCTCGACTCAAGGACTGAGGAAAACCGCGCCATGGACACCTTCATCGAAATCTGCACAGCCACACCCAGCGATGCCGGCATCATCAGCCGCATCGCCGAACGCTCCATCCGGGTCGGGTGTGCCGTCGAACATCGCAACGATCCCACTGTCGTCGCCGCCTGGGTACGCAACAGCACCCTCGCGCATATCCGCCCCTGGCTGGTCGACCCACGCTTGCGCCTGACCCTGGCCCGTTTGCAGGGGCGGCCGACGGGTGTCGCCATGGCCTCGGCCAGTGGCCGGATCGCCTTCTGCTACGTACAGCCGGAGTCCTTCCGCCGCGGTGTCGGCCAGGCGCTGGTGCGGGACATCGAGGCCTGGCTGCGCGGGCGCGGCGTGGCCCGGGTGCGCCTCAACAGCACCCGTAGCAGCCAGGCGTTCTATCGACACCTGGGGTTCGAGCAAAGCGCTGATGCCTTCGCCATCGGCGGGGTCAAGGCCATTGCGATGCACAAGCCACTGATCGCGCCACAGGAGAAAGTGCTGCCCGCGAGTAAATCCCCCCGTGGCTGATGCGTTTCCACTACAGGAAACCTGCATGTGCGCCTCGACCGGATGCGCACCTGCCCGGTGTGTCGTTTTGGGTCACTACGTACTGCGGGGTCGAGAGATGTCAGTCGCCAACAGCCTTATCGAAGCACAGCCGGCCCGGGTCAGCCCCGTGCCGGCCGAGACGCTCTACCAGTTCAATGAGTCGCCGCTGCTGGCTCGCCAGAGTCGGCAGGAGTCCAATGCCCGCAGCTATCCACGGCGCATACCCCTGGCGCTCAAGCGCGCCAAGGGGTTGTATGTCGAGGACGTCGAGGGCCGCACCTTCATCGATTGCCTGGCCGGCGCCGGCACGCTGGCGCTGGGGCATAACCACCCGGTGGTGATCGACGCGATCCAGCAGGTGCTGGCCGACGAGCTGCCGTTGCACACCCTGGACCTGACCACGCCGGTCAAGGACCGCTTCGTCCAGGACCTGTTCGGCCTGTTGCCGGTGGAGCTGGCCGCCGAGGCGAAGATCCAGTTCTGCGGCCCCACCGGTACCGACGCGGTGGAAGCCGCCCTCAAGCTGGTGCGTACCGCGACCGGACGCAGCACCGTGCTGTCGTTCCAGGGCGGTTATCACGGCATGAGTCAGGGGGCATTGAGCCTGATGGGCAGCCTGGGGCCGAAGAAACCCTTGGGCGCCTTGCTCAGCAGCGGCGTGCAGTTCATGCCATACCCCTACAATTACCGCTGCCCGTTCGGGCTGGGCGGTGTCGAGGGCGTGAAGGCCAACCTGCATTACCTGGAAAACCTGCTGAACGACCCGGAGGCCGGCGTGCAATTGCCGGCGGCGGTCATCGTCGAAGTGGTGCAGGGCGAGGGCGGAGTCATTCCCGCCGACCTGGACTGGCTGCGCGGCTTGCGGCGGATCACCGAGCAGGCAGGGGTGGCGTTGATCGTCGATGAAATCCAGAGCGGCTTCGGTCGTACCGGCAAGATGTTTGCCTTCGAGCATGCCGGGATCATCCCGGACGTGGTGGTGTTGTCCAAGGCCATTGGCGGCAGCCTGCCGCTGGCGGTGGTGGTTTACCGCGACTGGCTCGACACCTGGTTGCCGGGCGCTCACGCCGGGACCTTCCGTGGCAATCAGATGGCCATGGCCGCCGGCTCGGCGGTCATGCGTTACCTGCGAGAGCACGACCTGCCGGCCCACGCCGCCGCCATGGGCGAACGCCTGAGCGAGCACCTGCACATCCTGCAGCGGGACTACCCGCAACTGGGCGATATCCGCGGTCGCGGGCTGATGCTCGGTGTCGAGTTGGTGGACCCGGCGGGCAAGCCGGACGCCCAGGGCCATCCACCGGTGCATGCACAGCTGGCGCCACGGCTGCAACGTGAATGCCTCAAGCGCGGGCTGATCCTGGAGCTGGGCGGTCGCCAGGGCGGCGTGGTGCGGTTCCTGCCACCGTTGATCATCACCCGGGCCGAAATCGACCGGGTCGCCGAGATTTTCGGGCGAGCCCTGCATGCGGCGGTCACCGAGAGCTAATTTTCAGCCGGCCCCGTACGTTCCTTTCATATCCTGGCTGCGCATGTGACGCAGCGAACCTCGAGCAAAGATGGAGAGACACCCATGACTTCAGTATTCGACCGCGAGGACATCGTCTTTCAGGTCGTGGTCAACCACGAAGAGCAATATTCGATCTGGCCAGACTACAAGGCCGTCCCCGAGGGCTGGCGTACCGTCGGTAAAAGCGGCTTCAAGAAGGAGTGCCTGGCCTACATCGAAGAAGTCTGGACCGACATGCGCCCGCTGAGCCTGCGCAAGAAAATGGACGAGCAGGCGGCTGCGACCCACTAAAATGTAGAGCCTGTGGCAGCAAGAAAGTTATCCACAGGAAGGCTGCGGGAGAATGCAAATCTTGCAGTCACATCAGAACCGCTGTGGGAGCGAGCTTGCTCGCGATAGCGGCGGATCGGCAACATCAATGCCGGCTGACACTCCGTAATCGCGAGCGAGCTCGCTCCCACAGAGGCCGGCCGGCGTTACCAGCTATCGCTCGATCAAAAAATCAATCAACGCCCGTGCCGCCGCCGGCAATTGCCGATGGGGCGGGTAGATGATTGAAAAGGGTCGGCTGCGCCCGCCAAAGTCCTCCAGCAAAGCCATCAGTTCCCCACGCTCGATTCGCTCCCGGACAATGAATTCATAGGTCTGGCAGATCCCCATCCCGGCCTGTGCCAGGGACACGATACCCAATACATCATCGGACACTTGCACATTGCCCGTCGGCAGCCATTCCCGGTCTTCATGATTGTCGCGAAACAGCCAGGGTGCGATGCGTCCGCTGCTGGGCATTACGAAGGGCAGGCAGGCGTGGGCAGCCAGTTCATCGACGTGCCGGGGCGTTCCGGCGCGCTGCAGGTAATGCGGCGCGGCCACCAGGCACAGTCCGGCGTCTTCGAGCTTACGCCCGACCAGGCCGCTGTCCGGCAGCGGCCCAAGGCGGATCGCCAGGTCATACCCCTCGGCCACCAGATCGACATTGCGGTTGGTGATACTCAGCTCGACCCGAACTTGCGGGTAAGCTTCGGCGAAACGCGACAGCAGCGATGGCAGGCGGTAATGACCGTAGGTGGTCGGTACGCTCAAGCGCACACGACCGGTCAAGACACCGTCCTGGCCCTGGATTCGCCGCTCGGCGTCGTCAATCAGGGCAAAGGCCGAGCGCGACTGTTCCAGGTACAAGGTGCCGGCATCGGTCAGGTTCAGGCGCCGGGTCGTGCGTCGCAACAGTTGCACGCCGAGCCGGGCTTCGAGGCGGGAGATGGCGCGGCTCAGGACCGAAGGCGTAGTGCCCAGTGCCACGGCACCGGCGCTGAGCGTGCCTTTTTCCACGACCGTGACGAAGGCTTCCACGTCGGCCAGATAATCGAATCGACGGGCCATTGTTGCCTCCAGGGGCCAAGTGATGTTCCGGTGCGCCAGTTTATCGCCGGTGAGCGCATCAATACAGTGAGCGCATCTTTTATCGAAACAGCCTGGAGTCATCATGAAAAAGCTCACGACCTTGGCAACGTCTGTCGTTCTGGCGGGTATTGGCGTCGCGGCCCATGCCGATAACGTGCTGGTGGTCCTGTCGGATTCCGATCATCTGGATCTGAACAACGGCAAGGTTTTCCCCACCGGGTTTTACCTCAACGAATTGCTGCAACCGGTGAAGCTGTTGCTGGATGCCGGTCACCACGTGACGTTCGCCACCCCGGAGGGCAAGGCGCCGACGCTGGACCGGTCCTCGGTGGACAAGATGTACTTCAACAATGATCCGGCGGAGCTGGAGCGCTACCAGGCGTTGCTGGCTCAACTGAACATCACTTCGGCCAAGGACTCGCCGGTGATCAGCCTGGCCCGTGTCGAGCAGATCGGTCTGGAGCAGTTCGATGCCCTGTACATTCCCGGCGGGCATGCGCCCATGCAGGATTTGCTCACGAGCGCACCGCTGGGGCGGGTGTTGACGCACTTCCATGACAAGGGCAAGACCACCGCGCTGGTTTGCCACGGGCCGATCGCGTTGCTGTCGGCCCTGCCTGATGCCAAGGGCTTCGTTGGTCAGTTGACTACCAAAGGCCAGGCCTCGGCCCCGTCGAATTGGATCTACGCCGGGTACAAAATGACCGTGATCAGCAATCAGGAAGAAGAACTGGCCAAGGGGCTGCTGGGCGGTGGGAGCATGAAATTCTACCCACAGACCGCGTTGCAGCAGGCTGGCGGGCAGTACAGCAGCAACACCACGCCGTGGACTGCCCATGTGGTGACGGATCGGGAATTGATTACCGGCCAGAACCCGGCGTCGGCGCTGGCGGTGGGGCAGGCGTTGGTTGAGCGGTTGAAACCATAGGCCGGAAGACTTCCCAACCCTTGTGGGAGCGAGCTTGCTCGCGATTGCGGCGGGTCGGCAAGATCAATGTTGGCTGACACTCCGTCATCGCGAGCAAGCTCGCTCCCACAGGTTTTCTGGCACACCGCCTGGTTATTTGAACCGCCGCTCCACCCCTTTCTCCACCAGGATCTTCGCCGAAATCTCTTCCACGGAAAAATGCGTGGAGTTGATATGGGGAATGTTCTCCCGCCGGAACAGGTTTTCCACCTCACGCACTTCGAACTCGCACTGGGCGTAGCTTGAATAACGACTGTTGGGCTTGCGCTCGTTGCGGATCGCCGTGAGGCGGTCCGGGTCGATGGTCAGGCCGAACAGCTTGTGCTGGTGGGCGCGCAGGGCGCTGGGCAGTTGCAGGCGCTCCATGTCGTCTTCGGTCAGCGGATAGTTGGCCGCGCGGATGCCGAATTGCATCGCCATGTACAGGCACGTCGGTGTCTTACCACAACGCGACACGCCCACTAGGATCAGGTCGGCCTTGTCGTAATAATGCGTGCGGGCGCCGTCATCGTTGTCCAGCGCGAAGTTCACCGCCTCGATCCGCTCCATGTAGTTGGAGTTGTGGCCAATGGAATGGGACTTGCCGACCGAGTAGGAAGAGTGCTCGCTCAGTTCCTGTTCCAAGGGCGCCAGGAAGGTGGAAAAAATGTCGATCATGAAACCATTGGACGTTGCAAGAATCTCACGGATGTCCTGATTGACGATGGTATCGAAGATGATCGGGCGGAAACCGTCGGTTTCGGCGGCTTTATTGATTTGCTGTACCATGGCCCGCGCCTTGTCGACGCTGTCGATGTACGGACGTATGAATTTGGCGAAGGTAATGTTTTCGAACTGTGCCAACAGGCTCTGGCCTAGCGTTTCGGCCGTGATGCCGGTGCCGTCGGAGATAAAGAAAGCAGATCGTTTCATTTGCGCCTTGGGCCTTAAGCTAGTGAGCTAGTGACGATTCTTGGATATGATAGGCGCGATTTGCCGGCCGCCAGTGGCCCGCATTCTCACTTATTTTCCAGGTCCAGGCCATATCGCCGGCAAGCGCTCCCCTGGAGCCGCCGGTGCCTTGAGCTTTTCCAACACAGTTAGTGGAGAGATCACCTTGGTAGAGTACGTAGTTTCCCTCGATAAGCTCGGCGTCCATGATGTGGAGCATGTGGGGGGCAAGAACGCATCCCTGGGCGAGATGATCAGCAACCTCGCCGGTGCCGGCGTATCGGTGCCAGGTGGCTTCGCCACGACCGCCCAGGCTTATCGTGATTTCCTGGAACTGAGCGGCCTGAACAAGCAGATCCACGATGCGCTCGATGCCCTGGACGTCGATGACGTCAACGCCCTGGCCAAGACCGGTGCCCAGATCCGTCAATGGATCATGGAAGCCGAGTTCCCCGAGAAACTGAACGCCGAGATCCGCACCGCTTTCGCCAAGCTGTCCGAAGGCAATCCCGATATCGCCGTCGCCGTGCGTTCCTCGGCCACCGCCGAAGACCTGCCGGATGCCTCCTTCGCCGGCCAGCAGGAAACCTTCCTGAACATCCGTGGCGTGGAAAACGTCATCCGTGCCGCCAAGGAAGTCTTCGCCTCCCTTTTCAACGACCGTGCCATTTCCTACCGCGTGCACCAGGGCTTCGACCACAAGCTGGTCGCCCTGTCCGCCGGTGTGCAGCGCATGGTCCGCTCCGAAACCGGCACCGCCGGCGTGATGTTCACCCTCGACACCGAGTCCGGCTTCCGTGACGTGGTGTTCATCACCGGCGCCTACGGCCTGGGTGAAACCGTCGTGCAGGGCGCGGTGAACCCGGATGAGTTCTACGTTCACAAGGGCACGCTGCAAGCCGGTCGCCCGGCCATCCTGCGCCGCAACCTGGGCAGCAAGGCCATCAAGATGATCTACGGCGACGAAGCCAAGGCCGGTCGCTCGGTGAAGACCGTCGACGTGGACAAGGCCGAGCGCGCGCGTTTCTGCCTGAGCGACGCCGAGGTCAGCGAGCTGGCCAAGCAGGCAATGATCATCGAGCAGCACTACAAGTGCCCGATGGACATCGAGTGGGCCAAGGACGGTGACGACGGCAAGCTGTATATCGTGCAGGCCCGTCCGGAAACCGTGAAAAGCCGCACCCAGGCCAACGTCATGGAGCGCTACCTGCTCAAGGAAACCGGCACCGTGCTGGTGGAAGGCCGGGCCATTGGCCAGCGCATCGGCGCGGGCAAGGTACGGATCATCAAGGATGTCTCGGAGATGGACAAGGTCCAGGCCGGCGACGTACTGGTCTCCGACATGACCGACCCGGACTGGGAACCGGTGATGAAGCGCGCCAGCGCCATCGTCACCAACCGCGGCGGGCGTACCTGCCACGCGGCGATCATCGCCCGTGAACTGGGGATCCCGGCCGTGGTGGGTTGCGGCAACGCCACCCAACTGCTCAAGGATGGCCAGGGCGTGACCGTTTCCTGCGCCGAAGGCGATACCGGCTACATCTTCGAGGGTGAACTGGGCTTCGACATCAAGAAGAACTCCGTGGACGCCATGCCGGAGCTGCCGTTCAAGATCATGATGAACGTCGGCAACCCGGACCGCGCCTTCGACTTCGCGCAGTTGCCGAACGCCGGTGTGGGCCTGGCCCGCCTGGAGTTCATCATCAACCGCATGATCGGCGTGCACCCCAAGGCACTGCTGAACTACGACGGCCTGCCCCAGGAAATCAAGGACAGCGTCGACAAGCGCATTGCCGGCTACAACGATCCGGTCGGTTTCTACGTCGAGAAGCTGGTGGAAGGCATCAGCACCCTGGCGGCGGCGTTCTGGCCGAAAAAGGTCATCGTGCGCCTGTCGGACTTCAAGTCCAACGAATACGCCAACCTGATCGGCGGCAAGCTCTACGAGCCGGAAGAAGAGAACCCGATGCTGGGCTTCCGTGGTGCGTCGCGCTATATCAGCGAATCGTTCCGCGACTGCTTCGAACTCGAGTGCCGCGCCCTCAAGCGCGTGCGCAACGAGATGGGCCTGACCAACGTCGAGATCATGGTGCCGTTCGTGCGGACCCTGGGCGAAGCGAGCCAGGTCGTCGACCTGCTGGCGGAAAACGGCCTGGCCCGTGGCGACAATGGCCTGCGCGTGATCATGATGTGCGAACTGCCGTCCAACGCCATCCTGGCTGAAGAGTTCCTCGAGTTTTTCGACGGTTTCTCCATCGGTTCCAACGACCTGACCCAGCTGACCCTGGGCCTGGACCGCGATTCCGGGATCATCGCTCACCTGTTCGACGAGCGGAACCCGGCGGTCAAGAAGCTGCTGGCCAATGCCATCGCCGCCTGCAACAAGGCCGGCAAGTACATCGGCATCTGCGGCCAGGGGCCTTCGGACCACCCGGACCTGGCCAAGTGGCTGATGGAGCAGGGCATCGAAAGCGTTTCGTTGAACCCCGACTCGGTGCTGGAAACCTGGTTCTTCCTGGCCGAGGGTCAGGCGGCGGTCTGATCGAGTGAAGGGACCTCACCGGTAATGTAAGCCGGGTAACCTATGTGGGAGCGAGCTTGCTCGCGATAGCGGAGTGTCAGCCAAGATTATTTTGCTGATCCACCGCAATCGCGAGCAAGCTCGCTCCCACAGTCGTCTTTTTTTGTGCAAGAAGATTATGCAAAGCAGCAGCAACCTTTTTCCTGTCGCCCTGATCAGCGCCGAGCGGCGCGGTGATCTGAGCGAAGATGTCTATCGCTTGAAACCCGGCAACAGCCCGGACTACAGCGTCGAGCTGGCCGTGACCCGGCTGGGCATGGCCGACGCGGGTGAAACCCGTGGCGTCCCGGTGATCCTGTTGCACGGCAGTTTTTCCAACCGGCGCTTCTGGTATTCGCCCAAGGGCCTGGGCCTGGGGGCGTACCTGGCACGCCTGGGATTCGACGTGTGGATCCCCGAGATGCGCGGCCATGGGCTCTCCCAGCGCAACCAGGGCTATCGCCACAATCGAGTGGCCGACTACGCCCGCTACGATTTGCCGGCCATTGGCGCCTTCGTGCGTGAACAGAGCGGGCAGGTTCCCCACTGGATCGGTCATTCCCTGGGGGGCATCACCCTGGCGGCAGCCTTGGGCGGCCACTACCTGGGCGAGCCTGCCGTGGCGTCGGCGGCGTTTTTCGGCACCCAGGTCAGCCGCACCTACTGGCCGCTGAAGATTCCGCCGGTGGAATGGAGCGGTCGCTTCATTCTCAAGCGCTTTGCCCAGTTATCCGGCTCGAGGCTCAAGCGTGGCCCCGAGGACGAGCCTATCGGCCTGGCCCTGGAAAGTATGCGTTGGTACGGTTTGTTCGGGCGTTTCGGCGATGCCGAGAAGAACTGGTGGGCCGGGTTGGCCGATGTCCAGTTGCCGGTGCTGGCGGTGAGTGCCGCGGGTGATCACCAGGACCCGACCTGGGCTTGCCGCAAGCTTTTCGATCAGATCGGCTCCGTGCACAAGCAGTTTGTCTGCCTGGGCCGGAGACAGGGTTTCACTGACGATTTCGGTCATGTCGAGATGCTGGTCAGCAAGGCCGCCCACCTTGAGGTCTGGCCGTTGGTGGCGCGTTGGCTCGAGGATCAACAGGCCCCCCTGCTGGCAGAACAGCCCCAGTTGGCCGAGGCGGTTTGAGGCGAAGGCTCTGACAAGGGCATTTCGCTCTGGTCGGCTTGCGGCTAAGATATGACGCTTCAAGCAGTTCCAGTCACAAACGGTTGCTCATTCAGTCTGACGTTCCAGCCTTCCAGGAGTTGTTCGATGAACCATTACCTCACGCCCGACCTGTGCGACGCCTACCCGGAACTGGTGCAGGTGTTGGAACCGATGTTCAGCAATTTCGGTGGCCGCGATTCCTTCGGCGGCGAAATCGTGACCATCAAGTGCTTCGAGGACAACTCGCGGGTCAAGGAGCAGGTTGAACTCAAGGGCAACGGCAAGGTGCTGGTGGTCGACGGCGGCGGTTCCCTGCGCCGGGCACTGCTGGGGGACATGCTGGCGGAAAAAGCCGCGAAAAATGGCTGGGAAGGGCTGGTGATCTACGGTTGCATCCGCGACGTCGACGTCATCGCCCAGACCGACCTCGGGGTCCAGGCCCTGGCCAGCCATCCGATGAAGACCGACCGGCGTGGTGTCGGCGAGCTCAATGTGGCAGTGACCTTTGCCGGCGTGACGTTCCGCCCGGGCGAGTATGTCTACGCCGACAACAACGGCGTGATCGTTTCGCCAAGCCCGCTGAAAATGCCTGAATGAAGCGCCACAGCCATAAGGGATGAGGATGTTCGAGGAAGAAAACGCGCAATGGGGGCTGGTGCATGCCCTGGTGCTGGACGGTAAAGGCGGCGCGCGTTCCATAGCCCGGACCGAACTCGACGATTTGCAGTTGCAGGCCCACGAAAGCCTGTGGCTGCACTGGGATCGCAGTCATCCGCAAACCCACACCTGGCTGCGCAAATCCAGCGGCCTGAGCGAATTCAACTGCGACCTGCTGCTCGAAGAGAACACCCGGCCGCGCTTGTTGCCGTTGCCCAACGCCGAACTGCTGCTGTTCCTGCGGGGGATCAACCTCAACCCGGGCGCCGAGCCGGAAGACATGGTGTCGGTACGGATCTTCGCGTCCGCCCAGCGGGTGATCTCCCTGCGCCTGCGTCCGTTGCGCGCCACCGATGAACTGTTGGCGCAACTGGCCGAGGGCAAGGGGCCGAAAACGGCCTCCGAACTCATCCTTTATATGGCGCAATACCTCACCAACAAGGTGCAGGACCTGGTCACTTGCCTGTCCGAAATCGTCGATGGCGAGGAAGAAAAGCTTGATACCGACGAACGGTATACCCCCGAGCACGACGCCATTTTGCACATCCGTCGAAGGGCCGCCGGACTCAAGCGATTCCTGGCGCCACAGCGGGACATCTTCGGCCAGATGACGCGGCTCAAGCTGCCCTGGTTTTTCGATGACGACGGCGACTATTGGAACGAATTGAACAACAGCCTGACCCGTTACCTCGAGGAGCTGGAATTGACTCGAGAGCGCGTGGGGCTTGTGCTGGAGGCCGAAGACCGGCGCCTTTCGGTGCGCATGAACCGCACCATGTACCGCTTCGGCATCGTCACCGGGATTTTCCTGCCGATGAGTTTTCTCACCGGCCTTTTAGGTATCAACGTCGGCGGCATTCCGTTTTCCGAAAGCCCCTACGGTTTCATGGTCGCGTGCCTGCTGATGATCTGCGTGGCACTGGGGCAGTGGTGGTTGTTCCGCCGTTTGCGCTGGGTGTGACAGGGGTTTCATGTGACCCGACGAAATTTGATCGCGTCTTCCACAGACATCACGAGAGGTGCGTATGCACGATCCGTTTGAACAGTCTTTGCGCGACATGCTCAAGGCCTCGCCGTCCAGCCGGGACGACGATGCATGCCTGGGACGTGTACTGAAAACCGCCAACCGCCAGGTCGGCGCGGGCGACCTGTTCAGTCTGCTGGGCCGCTGGTTGCCCGCACTGATGATCGCCCTGAATAACGGATCGGCCCATGTCTCGCCGGTTTCCCGCCGTAAACCTGTTACTCGCACCGCTGATAAGGCTGATTGAATATGGAACTTGATCTCTGGACCCAGAGCCTCGTCACGGCAATGACTGCGTTGTGGACCAAGGTAGCCAACTTCATCCCGAACCTCTTCGGGGCGTTGGTGGTGCTGTTGTTGGGTTTTGTCGTGGCCAAGCTGCTGGACACGCTGCTGTCCAAGTTGCTCGCCAAGCTGGGTCTCGATCGCCTGATGGGCGGCACCGGCCTGACCAAGTTGCTGTCCCGTGGCGGCATCCAGGTGCCGATCTCGACCTTGGTCGGCAAGATCGTCTATTGGTTCGTATTGCTGATTTTCCTGGTTTCCGCAGCAGAATCCCTTGGCCTTGAGCGAGTTTCAGCTACGCTCGATATGCTTGCATTGTATTTGCCGAAGGTTTTTGGTGCTGCGCTGGTGTTGCTGGTGGGTGTCCTGCTGGCACAACTGGCCAATGGGCTGGTGCGCGGAGCGGCCGAAGGCGTCGGGCTGGACTATGCCGCTGGCGTGGGGCGTATCGCCCAGGGCCTGGTGATTATCATCAGTATTTCGGTGGCGATCAGCCAGTTGGAGGTCAAGACTGACCTGCTCAACCACGTGATCGTGATCGTATTGATTACCGTTGGTCTGGCGGTTGCGCTGGCAATGGGATTGGGAAGCCGGGAAATCGCCGGTCAGATTCTTGCGGGAATCTATGTGCGTGAATTGTATGAGGTTGGGCAACAAGTGCGTGTTGGCGAGGTCGAAGGCCAGATCGAGGAGATCGGCACGGTGAAAACCACATTGCTGACCGAGGAGGGCGAGTTGGTGTCGCTTTCCAATCGGATCCTGCTGGAACAGCATGTGAGTAGCCGCTAACCCGGCAAACCCTGCTAATGTATGCCGCCGCGAAATGCCTGCTACCACAGGCTGCGGCGCACATTGACCTAGACTGTCGGCCCGACTTGTTTTGAACAAACCCCAATCGCTATCCACGCGCTACGACCCCCGTGATCTCTCCGATGAGGAGTTGGTCGCGCGCGCGCATACGGAGCTGTTCCACGTAACACGCGCCTATGAAGAGTTGATGCGTCGCTACCAGAGAACTTTATTTAACGTTTGTGCGCGTTATCTCGGGAACGATCGTGATGCTGACGATGTCTGTCAGGAGGTGATGTTGAAGGTGCTGTATGGCCTGAAGAACTTCGAGGGGAAATCGAAGTTCAAGACCTGGCTCTACAGCATCACGTACAACGAATGCATCACGCAGTATCGCAAGGAACGGCGAAAGCGTCGCTTGATGGACGCGTTGAGCCTGGACCCTCTCGAGGAAGCGTCGGAAGATAAGGCGCCCAAGCCCGAGGAAAAGGGTGGACTCGATCGCTGGCTGGTCTATGTAAACCCGATCGACCGGGAAATTCTGGTGCTACGATTTGTCGCAGAGCTGGAATTCCAGGAGATCGCAGACATAATGCACATGGGTTTGAGCGCGACAAAAATGCGTTACAAGCGCGCTCTTGACAAATTGCGTGAGAAATTTGCGGGCATTGCTGAAACTTAGTTCGGCGCAAATATCTCTTACGTGTAGGCAAGTTCTGATAGACTTGCCGCCGAGTTGTCCCCCGGTTTGCGGGACTGCTTCACAATCACCAGATGGGGATTTAACGGATGAAACTGAAAAACACCTTGGGCTTTGCCATTGGTTCTTTGATTGCTGCCACTTCGTTCGGCGCTCTGGCACAAGGCCAAGGCGCAGTTGAAATCGAAGGCTTCGCCAAGAAAGAACAATTCGACAGCGCTCGTAACTTCAAGAACAACGGCAACCTGTTCGGCGGTTCGGTTGGTTACTTTCTGACCGACGACGTTGAACTGCGTCTGGCCTACGACGAAGTGCACAACGCACGTACCGACGACGGCACTAACGTCAAGGGCGCCAACACCGCTCTGGACGCCCTGTACCACTTCAACAACCCAGGCGACATGCTGCGTCCTTACGTTTCGGCCGGCTTCTCCGACCAGAGCATCGACCAGAATGGCAGCAACGGTCGTAACCGTTCTACCTTCGCCAACGTTGGTGGCGGCGCCAAGCTGTATTTCACCGAGAACTTCTACGCCCGTGCCGGCGTTGAAGCTCAGTACAACATCGACCAGGGCGACACCGAGTGGGCGCCAAGCGTTGGTATCGGTGTGAACTTCGGTGGCGGCTCCAAGCCTGCTGCTGCTCCAGTTCCAGCTCCGGCTGAAGTCTGCTCCGACAGCGACAACGACGGCGTGTGCGACAACGTCGACAAGTGCCCTGACACCCCAGCCAACGTAACCGTTGACGCTGATGGCTGCCCAGCAGTTGCCGAAGTCGTTCGTGTTGAGCTGGACGTCAAGTTCGACTTCGACAAGTCGGTCGTCAAGCCTAACAGCTACGGCGATATCAAGAACCTGGCTGACTTCATGAAGCAGTACCCATCCACCAGCACCACTGTTGAAGGTCACACTGACTCCGTCGGTCCTGACGCTTACAACCAGAAACTGTCCGAGCGTCGTGCAAACGCCGTTAAGCAAGTTCTGACCAACCAGTACGGTGTTGAATCGTCCCGCGTTCAGTCTGTTGGCTACGGCGAAACCCGCCCAGTTGCCGACAACGCCACTGAAGCTGGTCGTGCAGTTAACCGTCGCGTAGAAGCGCAGGTTGAAGCTCAAGCTAAGTAATTAGCCCACAGCTTTGGAAAAGCCCGGCCTAGGCCGGGCTTTTCTTTGCCCGGGATTTATGAAAATGAGGGGGGCGTTGCCGCAAGACCGTTGGTTAAACACAACACCTGTGGGAGCGAGCTTGCTCGCGATAGCGGTGTGTCAGCCAGTATTGATGCTGCTGACCCGACGCTATCGCGAGCAAGCTCGCTCCCACATTGGGTTGGGTGTTGTTTGTTACAGCGCCGAAGCCTGAACCCACGCAGGCTGTGATGCGGCCAGTTCGGCAGCACCGGCCACCGCGCCAATCACCAGGATCGCCGGGCTCTTGAGCTGGAAGGCGCTGGCATCGGCTTCCATCGAGGCCAGGTCGCTGCGGCAATCACGCTGGTGGGGCAGGGAGGCGTTTTCGATCATGGCCACGGGCGTGTTCGCCGCCAGGCCACCGGCCAGCAACTGCTCACGGATCTCGCTCAGTTTCGCCACGCCCATGTACACCACCAGCGTTGTGCCGCTTTGAGCCAAGGCTTGCCAGTTCAGGCTGCTACCGTCCTGGGTGTGGGCCGTGACGAGGGTCACGCCCCGGGCAATCCCGCGCAGGGTCAGTGGAATATCGCACTGGGTCGCCCCCGCGAGGCCGGCGGTGATGCCGTTGACCAGCTCCACCTCGACGCCATGCTCGCGCAACCACTGCGCTTCTTCGCCGCCGCGGCCGAAGATGCACGGGTCGCCGCCCTTGAGGCGCACCACGCATTTGCCCTGGCGGGCATAACGCAGCATCAGCCGATGAATGAAGGCCTGGGGGGTGGAGCGACAGCCGCCGCGCTTGCCCACGGCAATGATGCGCGCAGCGGGGCAGTGCTCCAGCACCGCGGCATTGACCAGGTCGTCGATCAACACCACGTCGGCCTCGCCCAAGGCGCGCACGGCTTTGAGGGTCAGTAATTCAGGGTCACCGGGACCTGCACCCACCAGCCAGACTTTTGCGTTCATAGTGTTTTCCTCACGAGATAGCCGCCAGCGGTTGCGCAGTGGCAACCAGCAGGCGTTTGATTTCCGGTACGCAGGAACCGCATTGCGTGCCACAGCCCAATTCCTGTTTAAGCCCCTGCAAGTCCAAGCCACGTTCAATGCCTGCGCAGATCGCACGCTGGCTGACGTTCATGCAGTTGCACAGGGTTTTGCTGCCACCCGTTGCGGCGCCGACATTGCCTGGCGGCGCGCTCAAAGGCGCCAGCAGCCAGCGCCGCAGTTGTTCATCGGCACGGCCTTCGAGCCACAGGTTCTGCAGCCAGTGCCGAGCCAGGGTTTCGCCGGCCAGGCGAATGGCGGTTATGCGGCCGTTTTCGATGCGCACCCGTTTGCCGATGGCGCGACGCGGGTCGTCATAGGCCAGCACCGGCCCGTCGATCAGGCCCAATTGCTGGTCGATGGCCTGGAGCAGTTGCGGTTCGGGTGCAACGGCGCTGGCAGCGCGAATCAGCAACGCGGGACGCTCACGGCCGGTCAGGCTCAGGCTGACGTAGGAAAACGCCTCGCACAGGGGGCGCAGCGCCTCCAGATGCTGTTGAACATCGCCTTCGATCAAGGCGAAAAGCTGCCAAGGCAGGTTCACCGGCTCCAGGCGCACGCCGCTGTGCTTGAGTTCCGGTTGTTTCGACAAGGGGTCGAAAGCCGGTTGAGTCAGGGTATTCACGCCGCCCTTGAGGAATCGATCACCCCAGTGCATGGGCAGGAACGCTTGGCCGGGGCGCACGCTGTCGTCGCTGTCCACCGCCACGATCACGCTGCCGCGACGGCTCTTGAGGCTGACCAGGTCGCCCGCTTGCAGGCGATGCCGCTGCAGTTCATCGGGATGCAGGCTGAGTACGGCTTCGTTCACATGCCCAAACAGCTGCGCGGCGGTGCCGGTGCGGCTCATGCCGTGCCACTGGTCACGCAAGCGGCCAGTGTTGAGGGTCAATGGGTAGCGGGCGTCACGCAGTTCCTGGGCGGCGCGATAGGGATCGGCCACGAAGCGCGCTCGGCCACTGTCGGTCGGGAAAATCCCGTCCACGTACAGGCGCGCCGTCCCGACCGTGGCGCCATCCGGGAAGGGCCATTGCTGAGGGCCGAGGCGGTCGATCAGGGCATGGCTGATGCCGGACAAGTCCAGGTCGCGGCCACGGGTCAGTTGCTTGTATTCATCGAACAGTTGGGCCGGGGTGTCGAAGGCGAACAGGCTGGGTTGGCCTGGGCGCAGACGTTTCTCCAGGCGTTGTGCGAAATCCACTGTGATTGCCCAGTCCGGCCGTGCTTCACCCGGTGCGCCGATGGCCCGACGGACGTGGGAAATACGCCGTTCGGAGTTGGTCACCGAGCCTTCCTTCTCGCCCCAACTGGCTGCCGGCAGCAGCAGGTCGGCAAAGGCAGCGGTCTCGGTGGTCCGGAAGGCTTCCTGCAACACCACGAACGGGCAGGCTTGCAGGGCCTCGCGTACCGCTGTCTGGTCCGGCATCGACTGGGCCGGGTTGGTGCAGGCGATCCACAAGGCCTTGATCTTGCCGTTGCGCACCTGCTCGAACAGCTCGATGGCGCTCAAGCCGGTGGTGGCGGGCAATTGCTCGACGCCCCAGTAACGGGCGACGTCGGAGCGGTGCTCCGGGTTGGCCGCTTCGCGGTGGCCCGGCAACAGGTTCGACAGGCTGCCGGTTTCCCGTCCGCCCATGGCATTGGGTTGGCCGGTCAGTGAGAAGGGCCCAGCACCCGGCCGGCCGATTTGCCCGGTGGCCAGGTGCAGGTTGATCAACGCGCTGTTTTTCGCGCTGCCGGCGGTGGACTGGTTCAGGCCCATGCACCACAACGACAGGAAGCTCGGCGAGGTGCCGACCCATTCGGCGCACTGGTGCAGTTGTTCGACGCTGATGCCGCACAACTGGGCGACCATCGCCGGGGTGTAGTCGCGTACCAGGTTCTTCAGGTCCGCCAAACCTTCGGTGTGGGCGTTGATGAAGTCGCGGTCGACCCAGTCTTCCCACAGCAGCAGGTGCAAAATTCCATGGAACAAGGCGACATCGGTGCCCGGCAGGATCGCCAGGTGCAGGTCCGCCAGGTCGCAGGTGTCGGTGCGCCGGGGATCGATGACGATGATTTTCATCTGCGGCCGGCGGGATTTGGCTTCTTCGAGGCGGCGAAAGAGGATGGGATGGGCGTAGGCCATGTTACTGCCGACGATCATCACGCAGTCGCTCAGCTCCAGGTCTTCATAGCTGCAGGGCGGGGCGTCGGCGCCGAGGCTGCGTTTGTAGCCCACCACGGCGGAGGACATGCACAGCCGGGAATTGCTGTCGATGTTGTTGGTGCCCACCAATGCCCGGGCGAGTTTGTTGAAGGCGTAGTAATCCTCGGTCAGTAACTGGCCGGAGATGTAGAACGCCACGCTGTCGGGGCCGTGTTCGGCGATGGTCGCCGCGAAGACGCTGGCGGCGTGATCCAGGGCGCTGTCCCAGTCGGTACGGGCCCGGGCCAGGCCTTTGCCCAGGCGCAGTTCCGGGTACAGGGCGCGGGCGGCGAGGTCGCCGGTCAGGTGCAGGGTGGACCCCTTGCTGCACAGTTTGCCGAAGTTGGCCGGGTGGGCGGGATCGCCGCTGACGCCGAGGATGCGCTCGTCGTCATGCTCGATCAGGACGCCGCAACCGACCCCGCAATAACAGCAGGTCGAGGCAGTGATCTGGCGGTTCATCAGCTTGCGTCCCGCAGGGCCAACTGCACCCGGCCGTTTTCCACCCGGGCCGAATGATGATGGGCGCAGCCCACGTCGGGGGCTTGGGCCTGGCCGCTTTCCAGGTCGATCTGCCAGTTGTGCAGCGGGCAGGCCACGCGCTTGCCGTAGACCAAGCCTTGGGACAACGGGCCGCCCTTGTGCGGGCAACGGTCATCGAGGGCGAACACTTCATCGTCGCTGGTGCGGAAAATCGCGATATCGCCTTTGGGGCCATTGATGATGCGCGAACCGAGGATATTGATCTCTTCCAGTGCGCAGATATCCAACCAGTTCATGCCGGCACCTCCAGGTTTTTCACAGGGATGACCTCGAATTCTTTCTTCAACTGAGGCTGTTCCAGGCGTTGCTTCCAAGGGTCCTGTTCCAGCGACAGGGAAAACTTCAGGCGTTCGTGGAGGGCCTTGCGCCGCTCGGGGTCTTCCAGCACGGCTTTCTTGATGTGCTCCATGCCAACTCGCTGCATGTAATGCACAGTGCGTTCGAGGTAGAAGGCTTCCTCGCGGTACAACTGCAGGAAGGCGCCGTTGTATTCACGCACTTCTTCAGCGGTCTTGAGCTTGACGAAGAATTCGGCGACCTCGGTCTTGATCCCGCCGTTGCCACCGATGTACATCTCCCAGCCGGAGTCGACGCCAATGATCCCGACGTCCTTGATCCCGGCTTCCGAGCAGTTGCGTGGGCAACCGGAGACGGCCAGCTTGACCTTGTGGGGGGACCACATGTTGAACAGGTCGTGTTCCAGCTCGATGCCCAGTTGCGTCGAGTTCTGCGTGCCGAAGCGGCAGAACTCGCTGCCCACGCAGGTCTTCACGGTGCGGATGGATTTGCCGTAGGCGTGGCCGGACGGCATGTCGAGGTCTTTCCAGACGCCGGGCAGGTCCTGCTTCTTGATCCCCAGCAGGTCGATACGCTGGCCGCCGGTGACCTTGACCATGGGTACGTTGTACTTGTCGGCCACGTCGGCGATGCGCCGCAGTTCCGAAGGATTGGTCACGCCGCCCCACATCCGCGGAACCACGGAGTAGGTGCCGTCTTTCTGGATGTTGGCGTGGGCGCGTTCGTTGATCAGGCGCGACTGCGGGTCGTCCTGGGCTTCGCCGGGCCAGGTGGAGATCAGGTAGTAGTTCAGCGCCGGGCGGCAAGTGGCGCAGCCGTTCGGGGTGCGCCAGTTCAGGTAGCTCATGGCCCCGGCGATGGTCAGCAGGTGCTGGTCGCGGATCGCCTGGCGGATCTGGCCGTGGTTGAGGTCGCTGCAACCGCAGATGGCTTTTTCGCTCTTGGGTTTGACGTCCGCCGCGCCGCCGACGGTGTTGATCAGGATCTGCTCCACCAGGCCGGCGCAGGAGCCGCAGGAGCTGGCGGCCTTGGTGTGTTTTTTCACGTCATCGACGCTGAACAGCCCGTGCTCCTGGATCGCCTTGACGATGGCGCCCTTGCACACGCCGTTGCAGCCGCAGACTTCGGCGCTGTCGGCCATGCTCATGGCTTTGTCCTGGCCTTGGTGGCCGACGTCGCCCAAGGCGTTTTCGCCGAACATCAGGTGATCGCGGATCTCGCTGATGCCGTGGTTTTCACGGATCTGGCGGAAGTACCAGCCGCCGTCCGCCGTATCGCCATACAGGCAGGCACCGACCAGCACGTCGTCCTTGATCACCAGTTTTTTGTAGACGCCGCCGATGGGGTCGGAAAGGGTGATGGTCTCGGTGCCTTCGCCGCCCATGAAGTCGCCGGCGGAGAACAGGTCGATGCCGGTGACTTTCAACTTGGTCGACGTGACCGAGCCCTTGTAAGTGGCGAAGCCCAGTTGGGCGAGGTGGTTGGCGCAGACCTTGGCCTGTTCGAACAGCGGTGCGACCAAACCGTAGGCAGTGCCGCGGTGGTTGGCGCATTCACCGATGGCGTAGATGCGCGGGTCGTAGGTTTGCATCGTGTCGTTGACCAGGATCCCACGGTTGCACGGGATGCCGGATTTTTCCGCCAGCGCGGTGTTGGGGCGGATGCCGGCGGCCATCACCACCAGATCGGCGGGGATGATGTCGCCGTTCTTGAACTGCACCGAGCCGACCCGGCCATTGCCGGCGTCGTGCAAGGCCTGGGTCTGCTCGCTGAGGCGGAACTTCAGGCCCCGGTTTTCCAGGGCGGTCTGCAGCAATTGGCCGCTGGTCTTGTCCAGTTGCCGTTCCAGCAACCATTCGCCCAGGTGCACCACGGTCACGTCCATGCCCCGCAGCTTCAAGCCATTGGCGGCTTCCAGGCCCAGCAGGCCGCCACCGATGACCACGGCGTGCTTGTGGGTCTTGGCGGTGTCGATCATCGCCTGGGTGTCGGCGATGTCGCGGTAGCCGATCACGCCGTCCAGGGTATTGCCGGGGATCGGCAGGATGAACGGGGTGGAGCCGGTGGCGATGAGCAGGCGGTCGTATTCGGCTTCGCTGCCGTCTTCGGCGATGACCCGGCGCTTGACCCGGTCGATCTCCACCACTTTGCGGTTGAGCAGCAGCTTGATGTTGTTGTCCAGGTACCAGCTCAGGTCGTTGAGCACGATCTCTTCGAATGTCTGCTCACCGGCCAGCACCGGCGAGAGCAGGATGCGGTTGTAGTTGGTGTGGGGCTCGGCGCCGAACACCGTGATGTCGTACAGCTCGTTGCTCAGCTTGAGCAGTTCCTCGAGGGTTCGAACCCCGGCCATGCCGTTGCCGATCATTACCAGTTTGAGTTTTTTCATCAGGGTTCTCCGCAAGCCAGGCCCGTTTCATCACGGCGATCGGACTGGCTCGGCAATTTTTACGAAAACAAAAAAAGGCGTCCCGCTAGCAAGCTAGCGAGGACGCCTTTGTCCTGGTCCCGTTCTCTCGGGAAGCACCGCCTTCATCGTTGGAGGCGTTGCTTTATGTATGGTGAGAGAGGTTATGCAGTGGTTGTGCCAAGTGGCTGGAAGGCGCGGATTTATTGAGGGGGGAAGGCGTGTGAATGGAGTTGAAGAGGATTTATTGCACCGAATCAAAGCGGGTTGCCCGGTAATGGAGCGTCTTGCAGGAGCAGTTGTATGGACGATCAGGCCGCCATCGCGAGCAAGCTCGCTCCCACACTGGATCTGCGGTGGATGCAAAACCTGTGGGAGCGAGCTTGCTCGCGATAGGCGCGACCGGATCTCAGCTATGAAACACTAAAAACAGCAGCACAACATTCACCACCAACGACACCAGCGCCAACGTCCGCCAGACCTTCAGCGGTTCGCGCTCCAGCAATGGCCTGGGCCTTACGCTCAAGCTGCGGCGCTCGCCCTGTTCCAGCAGCAATAACCACTCTTCGGCGGTTTCAAAGCGCTGGCCCGGGTCCGCCGCGACGGCGCGTTCCAGGCTTTGCCCGAGCCATTCGGGCAGGTCCGGCCGATAGCGGCTGGCACTGACCGGCACACCGAAACGCGGGCGCTGGAAGGCTTCGATCTCGCCGTAGGGATAATGCCCGGTCAGCAGGAAATACACGGTCACGCCGACGGCATACAAATCCTGTTGGGCCGTGGGCGCGGTGCCGCCGAAGGCTTCCGGGGCGATGTAGCTGGGGGTGCCGGGCAACACGTTGGCCTGGTCTTCGGACAGGCCCGGGCAGTACGCCAACCCAAAATCCAGCAAGCGCAATTCCCCGTCGTCGCCCAGGTGCAGGTTTTCCGGCTTGATGTCGCGGTGGTAGATCTGCCTTCGATGCAACAGGCCCACGGCCCGCACCAGCCGTTGCGCCAGGTCCAGCCATTGCGCCAGAGGCAGCGGTCCACCCTGGTTGAACAGTTCGGCCAGGGTCGCCCCCGGATACTCCCGCATCACATAGTACAAGTGCTGCCGCTGGGGAACGCCATGGACCTCGGGAAACTGTCGTCCGGCGACCCGCTTGAGAAACCATTCTTCCGAGAGCAAGGCCTGTCCGGCCCGGCTGTCGTCCCGTAGCTGCACGGGCAGGGTTTTCAGCAGCCAGGGTTGGCCTTGGCCGTCGTGTACCCGGTAGAGCAACGATTGCTGGCTGTGGCCGAGCAGGCTTTCGATCTGCCAACCCTCGAAGACCTGGCCCGGTTTCAGCGCCGGCGGCAGGGGCCATTGCTGCAACTGGATCAGGGCATCGCCGATGCTGGCTTCGCCCACCGCATCGACCCGCACCAACAAGGCGCTGGCGTTGTCCTGGCTACCGGCCAGGTGCGCGGCGTTGACCAGGGTCTGGGCGGCGAGGTCCAGGTCCGGTTGGTCCCGAAGAATGCCGGCGATGGCCGTGTCCCCCAAGACCGCCCAGACGCCGTCGCTGAGCAATACGAAAGTTTCGTCGATGCGCAGTTCACCGTCGAGAAAGTCGAGGATCAGGTGTTGATCCAGGCCCAGGGCGCGCTTGAGCACATGTTGCATGCCCTGCTGTTCCCAGACGTGATCCTCGCTGACCCGTTGCAGATGATCGGCGTGCCAGCGGTAGACCCGGCAATCGCCGACATGCGCGAGGGTGAAGCGCCGGCCTCGCAGGACCAGGGCACTGACGGTGGTGAGCAGCGGTTGCCCGCCACCGTTGGCCTGCAGCCAACGATTCTGTGCCAGCAACAGCCGGTCCAGGGCCTGGGCCACGCCCCAGGTTTGTGGCGTGGAATAGTAGTCCAGGGCCAGGGCCTGCAAGGTCGAACGGGCGGCCAGCCCGCCATCGGCGCATTGGCTCACGCCGTCGGCGATGGCGAACAGGTAACCCTTGCTGGCGGCCAGGGCCGGGGCGGGGGTGACCAGGCGCAGGGCGTCCTGGTTTTCCTCCCGCGGGCCAATGGCACTGGCTTCGGCGAAGCTCAATTGCAGGCTCATGGTTGCAGGTTATACCCGAGCAGCGGTGACGGCGGCCGAACCCCAAGTGGTTCTCCAGCGACGCTTGACGCCGTGCAGGCCGAACCAGGCCAGGACACCGAGGCTGGCGAACAACCACAGCGCCAGTTGATAGCTGCCGGTGCTTTGCTTGATCGCCCCCATGCCCGCCGCCAGGGCGAAGCCACCGATGCCGCCGGCCATGCCGATCAGCCCGGTCATCACGCCGATTTCGCGACGGAAGCGTTGTGGCACCAGTTGGAACACCGCGCCGTTACCCGCACCCAAACCGAGCATGGTGCAGACGAACAGGGCCAGGGCCGCATAGGAGCTCGGCAGGTTGAAGCCCACCGCCGCGATGCAGACCGCCGCTACGGTGTACATGCCCAGCAAGGTGCGGATGCCGCCGAAACGGTCCGCCAGGGCACCGCCCAAGGGCCGCATCAGGCTGCCACCGAAGACGCAGGCGGCGGTGTAGTAGCCGGCGGTGACCGGGCTCAGGCCGTATTGGTCGTTGAAATAGCCGGGCAGGGCGCTGGCCAGGCCGATGAAACCGCCGAAGGTCACGCTGTAGAAGAACATGAACCACCAGCTGTCACGATCGCCCAGGGCCTTGAGGTAGTCGGCCATGGATTTGGCTTTCGGCCGCTCGGGGGCGTTCTTGGCCAGCCAGGCGAAGAGCACCAGGGTCAGCACCAGGGGGATCAGCGCGAAGCCGAACACATTGGTCCAGCCGAAGGCCACCGCCATCACTGGAGCGATCAACGCTGCGAGCACGGTGCCCGAGTTACCGGCGCCAGCGATGCCCATGGCCTTGCCCTGGTGCTGTGGCGGATACCACTGGGACGCCAGCGGCAGGGCCACGGCGAACGACGCGCCGGCCACGCCCAGGAACAAGCCCAGCAACAAGGCTTGCTCGTAGCTGTGGATGCCCAGTTTCCAGGCGCAGAACAGCGCACCGATCACAATCACCTGGCCGACCATGCCGGCGGTCTTCGGTGAAATCCGGTCGGCCAGCAGGCCCATGAACAGGCGCAGTACGGCACCGGCCAGGATCGGCGTCGCCACCATCAGGCCGCGTTGTTGGGTGGTCAGGTGCAGGTCGGCGGAGATCTGCACCGCCAGTGGGCCGAGCAGGTACCAGACCATGAAACTCAGGTCGAAGTAGAGGAAGGCCGCGAACAGTGTCGGGGTGTGGCCGGATTTCCAGAAGCTTGAATTCATCGCGCACCTCAGCTGTAAAAGTCTCGAGAAATGAGTCAGTGCTTAGAGCAGTGCGCCGTCTGTGGTCGCACCACCGGCTCCGAAGAGCCAAAACAAAAAAACGCCGCAACCCGGATCGCCAGAGAGGCAAGGAGGGTGTGCGACGTCTTTGTCGTAGGTGGGGCAACCGCCGTTGGTTACCTGTGGGTTTGTTTAAGCGAGATCTGTGCCAACAGTAGGGATTGGCGTGAGGGCTATCGCGAGCAGGCTCGCTCCCACAATGGATTTGCGGTGTCCACAGAAGCTGCGGTCACCCTCGGATCTTGTGGGAGCGAGCCTGCTCGCGATAGCGGTAGGTCAGTCAAAGGTGATGTTGAATGCAGGGCCGCCATCGCGAGCAAGCTCGGCTCCCACAGTTGGTTGGGGGGTGTTCGCAAATATTGTGTTCACCCCTGGACCTGTGGGAGCCGAGCTTGCTCGCGATGGCGCCAGGCCAGGCGCTACAAGGCTTTCAGCCGGGCAACTCGTTCATGGCAATGATCTCCCACAGTTGGTTGGGGGGGGGGGGGGGGGGGGGGTGTTCGCAAATATTGTGTTCACCCCTGGACCTGTGGGAGCGAGCTTGCTCGCGATGGCGCCAGGCCAGGCGCCACAAGGCTTTCAGCCGAGCAACTCGTTCATGGCAATGATCTCCCACAGTTGGTTGGGGGTGTTCGCAAATATTGTGTTCACCCCTGGACCTGTGGGAGCGAGCTTGCTCGCGATAGCGCCAGGCCAGGCGCTACAAGGCTTTCAGCCGAGCAACTCGTTCATGGCAATGATCTGCTCCGCCACCTGGATCAGCTTCTGCTGGCGGCTCATGGCCTGGCGGCGCATCAGGGTGTAGGCCTGCTCTTCGTTGCAGTCCTTCATCTTCATCAGCATGCCCTTGGCCAGTTCGATGCGCTTGCGTTCGGCCAGTTGCTGGTCCCGGGCCAGGAGTTGGGCGCGCAGGGCCTGGTCGCTTTCGAAGCGGGCCATGGCCACGTCGAGGATCGGCTGCAGGCGCGCGGCGTGGATGCCTTCGACGATATAGGCACTGACGCCCGACTTGATCGCCTGGCGCATCACATTGGGGTCGTGCTCGTCGGTAAACATGACGATCGGTCGTGGTTGGTCACGACTGACCAGCACCACTTGCTCCATCACATCGCGTCCGGGTGACTCGGTATCGATCAGGATCACATCCGGACGCACCGTTTCGACGCGCGCCGGCAGGTCGATGGTCAGGCCGGATTCGTCGATCACTTCGAAGCCGGCTTCAATCAGGGCGGCCTTGAGGCGGCCGACTTTTTTCGCGGTGTCGTTGATCAGCAGGATACGCAGCATGGTCGTGGCTCCTGTCAGCGGCTGGCGAGAAGGGGAGCCGCATCGCTCAAGGCGTGCAGTTTGAAGCTGCGGGCGTACCCGGCCGGGTCCGAGCCGTCCCAGGTAATGCCGTCGATCAGTTGGCTGCTGCGCATGTCCTGGCCCGGGGACGCGATGTCCAGCGCCGCACAGGCTTCACGGTACAACGTGAGCTGCTGGACGTCCCGGGCCACGGCCAGGTAATCCGGGTCTTCGCGCAGCAGGCCCCAGCGACGGAACTGGGTCATGAACCACATGCCGTCGGACAGGTATGGCAGGTTCACCTCGCCATTGCCGTGGAAACGCATGGCGTGGGGATCTTGCCAACTGTTGCCCAAGCCATCGGCGTAGATCCCCAGCAGGCGCGGCTCGATGCAGTCCAGCGGGGCGTCGAGGTATTCGGGGGCGCTCAACAGTTGCGCGGTGCTGCGACGGTTTTCGCTGTTTTGTTCGATGAAGCGGCTGGCTTCGAGGATCGCCATCACCAAGGCCCGGGCGGTATTGGGGTATTGCTCGACGAACGCCCGGGTGCAGCCCAGGACTTTTTCCGGGTGGTCGGGCCAGATGGTCTGGGTGGTCGCCAGGGTAAAACCGAGGTTCTGCTTCACCGCGCTGGCGCACCACGGCTCGCCGACACAAAAGCCGTCGATGCGCCCGGCTTGCAGGTGCGCAATCATTTGCGGCGGCGGCACCACCACGCTGTCGACGTCCGACAAGGGGTGGATGCCCTGGGCGGCGAGCCAGTAATAGAGCCACATGGCGTGGGTGCCGGTGGGGAAGGTCTGGGCGAAGGTCAGTTTCGGGCGAGTTTGGTGCACGTGCCGTTCCAGTGCTTCAGGACTGGTCACGCCCTGGGCCTGCAAGCCATGGGACAGGTTGATGCTCTGGCCGTTCTGGTTCAGCCCCATCAGCACCGCCATGTCGGTCGGTGCGACCCCGCCGATGCCCAGGTGCACGGCGTAGACCAGGCCATACAGGCTGTGGGCGGCATCGATTTCACCGCTGACCAGTTTGTCCCGCAGGTTGGCCCAGGATGCCTGGCGCTTGAGGTTCAGGGTCAGGCCGTAGGGTTGGGCGAAGCCCTGGGTGGCGGCGACCACCACTGGGGCGCAGTCGCTCAAGGCCATGAAACCGAGGTTGACCGCGCTCTTTTCCGGGGCATCGCTGCCATTGACCCAGGCCAGGGGGTTGGCTGGAACTTCATTCATCGCGCTTCACCTTTACACATAAAAAAAGCGCCGTGTCCGAGCCAATTGCCAGAGCCGGGCTGGAGACGCCGCCGTTGTCCCTTTAATCAGTCTGGCACTCATTTGGCCATCGGCATGGGCGCCGATGAACAGTAATGGTGCAAGGCATATGCCAGCCCGGCCCTCATCACCTTTCCATCAAGATTCCCGGCGTCGGGTCTTTCATCCTGTCGTTCCTTCCAACGCCACGTCGCAAAGGAGACGGTATGCAGGACAAATCAATTCGCGCCACGGCCTTGCCTGATCTGGGCGAACGCGTGCTGCACCTGCGCGTGGCCCAGTCCCCGGTTCAGCTCAATGCTGCACAGTTGGGCCGCAGTCACTGCCTGCCCGTCGGTTGGGAGGGTTTGGTGGTGCAGAGCGATTCGCTGCGCTTCAGTGGCGGCAAGTTGCATGTCACCCCGGTGTGCGAAGCGACGCTGGTCAAGCTGCAGGCGTTCCTGGATATGAGCGATGCCCTGGTGGATGTCGGGCAACGGCTGGACGCGCTGCCATGGGCCTTGTTGCCGGTGGCCGGCGAAACCGTCCGCTCGCCCCAACGGCTCGAACGCTGGTACATCGGGCAAGCGATGGACGGCACCGTGGCCTATCACGCTGTCGCTCGCCTGTTGCGGCATCACGAGAGCTACGGGCTCGTGCGTTTTTTGCTGGAGCAAGGTACTCGCAGTGAAAAGCTGACCACGCTGGCGCAGCGTTATGGCGTGTCGGTTTCGCATTTTCGCCGGCTCTGCCACCAGGCCCTGGGCAGCGCGGCCAAGCCGGCCTTGCGCGGTTGGCGCACGGCCCAGGCGTTGCTAAACATGAGCCTTGGGGACGGCTCGCTGACCGATGTCGCGCTGGAGTTCGGCTTCGCCTCTTCGTCACATTTCTCCAAGGAGATTCGCGAGCTGGTGGGTTTTACCCCCAGCAGCCTGGCCGATATCACCTACCTGCCAGGCAAGTGAATCGATGATCCCTCGTTCGTTATCCCGGGTCCTGTTATTCCTCTGCTTGAACGGCGCGTGGCTGCTGGCACCCGTTGCCGCGGCCGCCAATGTCTATACCTTCGAGGCCCGGGAACAGAGCGCACGCACGTTTTTCAGCGAGTTGTCCGGGTCCTTGGGCAAACCGGTCATCGTCAGCAAGGCCGCAGCGGCCAAGCGCATTGGCGGGACGTTCGATCTGCGCACGCCGCAACGGACGTTCGAGCGAGTCAGCGCGCAGATGGGGTTGATCTGGTACAGCGATGGCCAGGCGATCTACCTGTATGACGCCTCGGAAATCAAGAGCGCGATGATGTCGTTGCAGACCTTGACCGTCGCCAAGCTCCAGGCGTTCCTCGGGCGTTCGGGCTTGCACGATGGGCGTTATCCGTTGCGCCACGACGGGCTGCGGACGTTCCATGTGTCGGGTCCGCCGATGTACGTCGACCTGGTGGTGCAGGCGGCCGGGTTGATGGACAACCAGCGCTCGGAACTGCTGCTGGGCAAGCAACAGATTGGCGTCATCCATGTGCGCAACACCTTCGTCAGCGACCGCCAATATGAGCTGCGCGACGACAAGGTGACCATCCCCGGGCTGGCCACCGTGATCGAAGCGTTGTTGCGCGGCGAGCAGCAACAGGTCGAGCCGTCGGTGGCGCAAACCCCCGAACCGCGACCGCGGGGGACGATGCCGGTGTTTCCCCTCGAAGGCCTGGCGAACACCTCTTCGGACCAGGACCCGACGGCCCCACGCATCATTGCCCGCGAGGTGGCCGCCGGCAACATTCGGGTGGTGGCCTACCCGGATACCAACAGCCTGCTGGTCAAGGGGCTGCCGGAGCAGGTGCGTTTCATCGAGAACCTGGTCAATGCCCTCGACACGCCGAAACGCCACGTCGAGTTGTCGCTGTGGATCATCGACCTGCACAAGGATGAGCTCAACCAGTTGGGCATCAACTGGCAGGGCGCGGTGAAGTCTGGCGGGCAGTTCAGCGCCTCGCTCAACGCCGGCTCGGCCACCACCCTCGACGGCGCCTCGTTCGTGACCCAGGTCATGGCGCTGGAACGTACCCACCGGGCGAACGTGGTCTCGCGACCGGTGATCCTGACGCAGGAAAACGTGCCGGCGATCTTCGACAACAACCGCACGTTCTACGCCCCACTGGTGGGGGAGCGCAGTGTCGATCTGCAGCACATCACCTACGGCACCCTGGTCAACGTGCTGCCGCGTTTCGCCCAGGCCGACGAGATCGAGATGTCGCTCAATATCGAGGACGGCAACGAAGTCGAGAATCCCGGCCGGGGTGAGCAGCCCAGTGCGTTGCCGACGGTCGGGCGTACCCGTATCAGTACCGTGGCGCGGGTGCCACAGGGCAAGAGCCTGCTGGTGGGCGGCTTCACCCGTGACGATCACGGCGAGCAGATCGGCCGCGTGCCGGTGCTGGGGTCGATTCCGTGGATCGGCCGTTTGTTCAGCTATCGCCAGGGCCGCTCGGCCAACACGGTGCGGGTGTTTCTGATCCAGCCCAAGGAGATCCGCGACGCCCTTGAATCCGCCACGGTGGAGTTGGGCATGCCGTTGCTGACCCCTGAGCAGCACGAGCGCGTGCGGCGAATGTACTTCCGGATGTCCGAGCAATGATCCTGCCACCGGTTTCCATGGGCGGCCGGGCCGCCCAGGCCCGGTTGAATGCCGAGAAGGCCGCCGAGCATCCACAACCGCAAGTCGACGCCGAGGCGACGCTGGACGACAGCGCGACGGCGGCCGTGGCGCAGCGCATCGTGCAGATCAGCGACGAGTTGTCGGCGGCGCTGACGCAGTTCCGTGCCCGACGGTTGTTCGAACTCAAGTCCGAAACCCTGACTGACACCTTCGAACGCGTGCTGGAGGACGACACCGTGCCCAAGGCCGGGCAGGTGCTGAGCCTGGCGCGGCTGGCGGACAAGCCCGTGGCCTGGTTGCTGCAGATGGCGCGCCGCCTGTTCCCCGATGACAGCGACCTGGCGCTGGTGCTGCGGGCGTTGTTGCGCCGCCGCAACCTGGAAACCCACACCCGCCAGCGCCTCGAAACGCTCTTGCAGACGGTGGTTGCCCAAGGCTCTCCCAAACGCATGAACGCCGGGATCAACGCCGCGCTCAAGGCCAGGATGTTCGGCAAGAGCATGGCCGTCAGGGCCGGGCTGTTGCGCGAGACCTACCGGGATTTTCTCGAGTCTGACGAAGGCCCGCTCGGTTGCTACCAGGACTGGATCGCCCTGTATGGCCCGGCACAGCGCATGAATGTGCTGGCCTTCATCGAAGCCGCGTTGCTGACTGACATCAGCGCCCAGGACCCCAGTTGCTCGCGCCTCGAGTTCGGCCAATTGCTGACCCGGGTGACCGACCTGAAGCGCTTGCGTTCGGCCGATGGGCTGTTTATCGGCGCCGTGCTCGGCGATGCACTGATCTGTCGGCACAACCCCCATGAGGCCGAATGGCTGGTGTTCCTGCTCGGCGTGTTGACCTACCCCGACGACCTCGACCAGCTGCTGCTCGGGGCGTTGGGCGAGCCGGTGCTGCTCAGTGCCCACCGCGAGCGTTCGACGTTGCTGCAAACCCTGCGGCGGCTCAGCCTGCAATTGCCGCCGCCATTGTTTGCCGATGAAGAGGCGCCACAACGCCTGGCCATTCAGTTCACCCGCCTGGCCGACGTCGCCTATGCCCATGAATGCATCGAACAGCGCCAGTGCGGCGGTCAGCCATGATCTTGTCGCGGAGCCAGGCCTGAAATGCTCAATGTGTTCCTGCGAAGTGTCGGCGCGCGTCCGGAGCTGCTGATCCTGACCTTGATGGTGATGATCATCGCCATGCTGATCATCCCCCTGCCGACGGTGCTGGTGGATTTTCTCATCGGCCTGAACATCGTCATCTCGTTGTTGGTGTTCATGGGCTCGTTCTACATCGAGCGCATCCTCAGCTATTCGACGTTCCCGGCGCTGCTGCTGTTGACGACCTTGTTTCGCCTGGCCCTGTCGATCAGCACCAGCCGGCTGATTCTCAGCCAGGCCGACGCCGGCGAGATCATCGCCTCCTTCGGTGACTTCGTGATCGGCGAAAGCCTGGTGGTGGGCTTCGTGATTTTTTCCATCGTCACCATTGTCCAGTTCATCGTGATTACCAAAGGCTCGGAGCGGGTGGCCGAAGTGGCGGCGCGCTTCTCCCTGGACGGCATGCCCGGCAAGCAAATGAGCATCGACGGCGACCTCAAGGCCGGCGCCATCGATGCGGCCCAGGCGCGGGAAAAACGCAGCGTGCTGGAACGTGAAAGCCAACTGTACGGTTCTTTCGACGGGGCGATGAAATTCATCAAGGGCGATGCCATCGCCGGCATCATCATTATCTTCGTCAACTTCATCGGCGGCATGGCCATCGGCGTCGGGCAACTAGGCATGGACCTGTCCACGGCCCTGTCGACCTACACCCTGTTGACCATCGGCGATGGCCTGGTCGCCCAGATCCCCGCGCTGCTGATCGCCATCGGCGCCGGTTTCATCGTCACCCGCGTCAACGGCGATGACAGCAACCTGGGGCGCAACATGCTCACCCAGATGCTGGGCAACCCGTTCGTCCTGGGCGTCACCGCGTTGCTGGCGGTGGGCGTGGGCCTGTTGCCCGGTTTTCCACTGCCGACATTTCTCTCGATCGCCGCGGTGCTGGGGCTGGTGGTGTTCGTGCGCCATCGCCGCGCCTCGCGCCCGGCTGGATCGGGGGAAAGCCGCAGCGAACCTGTCGAGGCCGGCGCGGGGCCGGGGGCGTCGGGATTGATCGATGACGTCGACAACGTTGCGACCGAAACCATCGCCCTGATGCTGCTGGTGCCCCCGGCGCACCTGCAAGCGTTGGAGAAGAATCGTTGGGCGGCGCGCTTTCGCAGCCAGTTTTTCGTCGATTACGGGTTGCGCATTCCCGAACCGCGGCTGCGGGCCAGCGAGGTGCTGCCGGTCCATCAAGTGGCGGTGCTGATCAATGAAGTGCGCGCCGAGCAGTTCGATATTCATTTCGATCACTGGCGCCTGCTGGATTACTCCCCCGAATTGGAACCGTTGGGCTTTGCCCTGGTGCGCGGCACCGACAGCAATCGCCTGGGCGGCGTCTGGGTTACGGCCACCGACCGGGAGCGGGTGCAGCAGTTGGGTTATCACCTGCGGCCTGCCGACGAAGAGTGTTATCGCTGCCTGGTCACGTTGCTGGCGCGCAACATCCAGGAGTTTTTCGGCGTGCAGGAAACCAAGCAGTTGCTCGACGAAATGGAAGCGCGTTACCCCGACCTGCTCAAGGAAGTCTATCGCCACGTCACGGTGCAGAAGATCGCCGAGGTGCTGCAACGCTTGATCGGCGAGCGGATCTCCGTGCGCAACATGAAGCTCATCCTCGAATCCCTCGCCCATTGGGCCTCCCGGGAAAAGGATGTGCTGGCGCTGGTGGAGCACGTTCGCGGCGCGATGGCTCGCTACATCAGCAACAAGTTCGCCCAGGGCAACGACCTGCGGGTGTTGCTGTTGTCGGCGGAGTTCGAGGACGTGGTCCGCCGGGGCATCCGACAAACCTCGGGCGGCAATTTCCTCAACCTGGAGCCGGCCGACTCGGAAGAGCTGATGGACCGTCTCAGTGTCGGCCTGGACAGCGTGCACATCGCCCACAAGGACATGGTGCTGCTGTGTTCGGTCGACGTGCGGCGCTACATCAAGAAACTGATCGAGGGACGTTTCCGGGAGCTGGACGTCATGTCGTTCGGCGAGGTTTCCGAGAATGTCTCGGTCAATGTCATCAAGACGCTTTGAGGAGATCTGCCCCATGTCGCACATCTTTTTGCAGGTTGTTGAAACGCTGGATGAGCAGCCGTGACGATGAGTGTCCAGCTGGAAAGACGGGCGGCCCATCCCTTGCGTTTGAGCGGTCCATTGATCGAGGCGGCGCTGAGTGAGGTGGTGGTCGGCGAAATCTGTGAAGTGCGCCGGCATTGGCGTTCGCCCCAGGTCGCAGCCAGGGCGCAGGTCATCGGCTTCAAGCCCGGCGCGGTGCTGCTCAGTTTGCTGGGCGAGGCGAAAGGCTTGTCCCGGGAATCGATGATCGTGCCCACCGGCTCGACTTTGCAGTTGACGTGCAGTGACGCCTTGCTCGGCAGCGTGGTCGATCCCCAGGGCGTTATCGTCGAGCGCCTGGCGCCGTCGACGGCGGTCACCCAGCGCGATTGTGCGGTGGATGCCGACCCACCGTCGTACCAGCAGCGCCGCCCGGTGGTGGAGCCGCTGCGCACCGGCATTCGCGTCATCGACGGCTTGCTGACCTGCGGCGTCGGCCAGCGCATCGGCATTTTTGCCGCCGCCGGTTCCGGCAAGACCACCTTGATCAACATGCTGATCGAACACACGGACGCGGAGGTTTTTGTCATTGGCCTGATTGGCGAACGCGGGCGCGAAGTCACCGAGTTCATCGAGCATTTGCGCCAGTCGCCCAAGCATTCCCGTTGCGTGGTGGTGTACGCCACGTCGGATTTTTCCTCGGTGGATCGCTGCAACTCGGCGCTGCAGGCCACCACCATCGCCGAGTATTTTCGCGACCAGGGCCGGCGCGTGGTGCTGTTGCTGGACTCGTTGACCCGCTACGCCCGCGCGCGCCGCGACCTGGCCTTGGCCGCCGGTGAAGCACCGGCGCGGCGGGGTTATCCGGCCTCGGTGTTCGATGCCTTGCCGCGCCTGCTGGAACGTCCGGGCGTGACCGCGTCGGGCAGCATCACGGCCTGGTACACCGTGCTGCTGGAAAGCGACGACGAGCCGGATCCGATCGCCGAGGAGATTCGCTCCATTCTCGACGGCCACGTCTACCTGAGCCGTGCCTTGGCCGCCAAGGGGCATTACCCGGCCATCGATGTCTTGCGCAGCGTCAGCCGGGTGGCGACGCAGGTCACTACGCCAGAGGTTCGGCAATTGGCAGCCGCGACTCGCGACGCCCTGGCGCGCCTTGAACAGTTGCAGGTGTTTCTCGACATGGGCGAGTACAGCCCGGGCGCGGACGCGGCCAATGATCACGCGCTGCAACGTCGCGAAGCCCTCGACCAATGGTTGCGCCAGCCGACGGATCAATCCAGTGAGCCAGATGAAACCCTGCGGAGCCTGCATGAAATCATTGCTTGATCGACGACGCCTGCTGGCCTTCAGTCTGTTCCGCCGGCAACGCGGCGAGCAGGCCGTGTTGCGTGTCCAGCGTCAATTGCAGCCGCTGCGCCAGGAACAGTCCGCTGTCGAGGAGCAAGAGGCGGCGCTGCAACGTTTGTTGAGCAGCCATCAAGCCAATGATTGTGTGCTGGATCACGGCCAGTTGTTGGCGCTGTTGCGCACCCAGGCGGTCATCCGGCGACGCATCGACCTGCTGCGTGTCGAGCGTGACCGCGTGGATCAGCAGTACCGGCAGGTCGAGCAACAGTTGCAGGCGCAGCGCGAGCAACTGCGTGGGCTGCAACGCAGACACGACAAGTATGCGCGCGGCGTCCAACAGCTGTTGCGTGGGCAACGGCTCGAGGCGGTGCGCCGCGAAGAACGGGAGCTGGAAGAGATGATCGGAGTGCGGCGATGAACGAGGTCTTTGCAGTGCCCACGGGGCCGGTCCAGGCCCTGGAGCCCGTCGACGAAGGTCCGCTGGATGAGCTGCTGGATCAACTCGTCCCGGTGCAAGAGGATGAACTGCCACAAGGTGTGCTGGACCTGGTGACGGCGCTGATTCTGCCTCGGCGCCCCCTGATGGACGCCGCCCTGACGCTGACCAGGCAGGCGATGAAGGTGGGGCAGGCGGCGCTGGCGGTCGAGCGCGATGAAGCCCGGCCGTTTGGCCGTGATACGGAGGGGGTTGAGCCTGCTGGCAAACGGTGGGTTGCCCGGGAAACCCAGGCTTTTCCACAGGCAGGCCCTCCGTTCGGCAAGTCAACCCAATACGCGTTGCCGCAACGCCTGGAGCCTGTGGTCTCTGGCGTCGATAAAGCGGCGGTGTCGGCATTGGTTGAACCGCTGGCGGTGGAGCCTTTCACTGCACCCCGTCTCGACGAACAACCGTTGCCCCAGGCGCCGATGAGCGCTCAAGGCCCGCGCCAGGCGCCGGCCGTTGCCCCAGCGGCCCTCCCTTCAGCGGCACTACCACCAGCGCCGCCAATGCTTGAGGTGATGGTCGAGGCGTTGCCGGACACGGGCTGGGGCGTGCTGCAAGTACCGTTCAATAGAGGGGCTGCCAGTGGACAGATAACCATTACCCGGGTGCCCGAAGAATCCCCCCGGAGCCTGACGCTCAGCCCCAGCAATACCCTGGTGTTCGAGCAACTCAAGGCGCCTTTCGAGCAGGCCCGGGAACCGGCCTGGCGGCTGACCGACAGTGGCGACGAGCAGTCGCGCCAGGGCTCGCATCAGGCGCCGGATGAGGAGCAGGACGAGCAGGTCGAGCGTCCGGCATGAGCGCGTTGCCGCTACGACGGGTCGAGCCGTTGGCCCATGCCCATGCCCAGGCCCAGGCGGTTCAACGTTGGCGACGGGCCGGTCGTGGTACGGGGTTGGGCCAGGTGCCAGGGCATGACGGCTATTTGCGTTTTTGCGCCCACGGCGACGGCGGCCACTGGCAAGGGTTGATCGCGGCCCATGACTGGCTGTATCGCGCGCTTCCACAGTTGCAATCGTTACTGAAGGTGGAGACGTCGTTGATGAATATCGTCGAGTTGTTTCGGGCGCTGCCACGTCCCTTGCTGCTGGAGGTGGAGGAGCTGCAGTACCGGGCGCTGTCCGACATCGAATGCGTCGCCCCGGCGCGATTGCCTACCTGCGAGCTGCCCTGGCTCGAAACCCCACGGGGGCGCCTGTGGTTGCTGCAACTACCGCCGACACCCGTTGCCAGCGAGCGCGTGGGTGTCGATTCATGGCTGGACGAATTGCCGTTGCGCCTGGAGTTGATGCTCGGCGTCAGCCACCTGAGCCGCGCCAGCCGGATGCGCCTGGAAGAGGGCGATGTCGTGCGCATCGTCCAGGGTTCTCAGCGCTGTTGGCTGGCCGACTACTGCCTTGGCACTTTCACCTTTACCCAGGAGGGTCTACACATGCAACCGAGCGTGACCGATGCCAATGCGGATAACCCGCCAGAAACCGACGCGACGATCGACCTGGGAGCGCTCCCGGTGCGCCTGGAGTTCCTGCTCCCCAGCCATGAAACCGACCTGGCCACCTTGTCGCGCATCATCGATGGGCAACTGATCCCGCTGACCGAGGACGCGGCGCGGCACATCGAGGTGCGGGCCAACGGCAAGCCGGTGGCCCGCGGGGAGCTGGTGCGGTTGGACGGTCAGTTGGGTGTCGAATTGCTCCAGGTCTATCGGGCCAGCGCCGATGAATGATGTCTCGCTGATCGCGCTGTTGGCGTTCGCGTCGCTGCTGCCGTTCCTGGTGGCGGCGGGCACGTGCTACCTCAAGTTTTCCATTGTGTTCATCATCGTGCGCAACGCGTTGGGCCTGCAGCAGGTGCCGTCGAACATGGCGCTCAATGCGATTGCGTTGATGCTGGCGATTTTCGTCATGACGCCGGTCATGAAGCAGGGCCATGACTACTACAAGCGCGAGGCGGTGGCCTTTACCGATGTCGAGTCGGTGGTGAACTTCGCCGAGAACGGCCTGGGCAGTTACAAGGATTACCTGCGCACCTACACCGACCCGGAACTGGCGCAGTTTTTCGAGCGGGCCCAGGCGCTCCAGGATGAATCCGACGTGGGCCTGCCTGCCGATGAAGAACTTGAGCCCTCGCTGTTTGCGCTGTTGCCGGCCTATGCCCTGAGTGAAATCAAGAGTGCCTTCAAGATTGGCTTCTACCTGTACTTGCCCTTCGTGATCGTCGACCTGGTGATCTCCAGCATCCTGCTGGCGCTGGGCATGATGATGATGAGCCCGGTGATCATTTCCGTGCCGATCAAACTGGTGCTGTTTGTCGCGCTGGATGGTTGGGCGCTGCTGTCGACCGGGCTGGTCAAGCAATACCTGACCTTGCTGGCCTAGGTGCACCGATGAACGATCTGGTCTATGCCGGCAACAAAACCCTGTACCTGATCCTGCTGATGGTGGCCTGGCCGATCATCGTCGCCACCGTGGTCGGCCTGGTGGTCGGATTGATCCAGACCGTGACCCAGTTGCAGGAACAGACGCTGCCGTTTGGTTTCAAGTTGTTGGCGGTGGCGGCGTGCCTGTTCCTGCTGTCGGGCTGGTACGGCGAAACGCTGCTGGATTTCAGTCGTGAAGTTATCCGCCTGGCGTTGAGCTAGCCGATGTCGGTGGCGTTGTTTTTCGACCTGTACGCCTGGTTCGCCGCAGCGGTCCTGGGTGTGGCGCGGCTGGCACCGATTTTTTTCATGTTGCCGTTTCTCAACAGTGGTGTGCTCACCGGTGTCGCGCGTCAGGCGGTGATTGTTCTGGTGGCGCTGGGGTTCTGGCGCTACATCGGTGTGCCCGCACCCGCCCTCGACAGCCTGGCGTTCCTCGGCCTGGTGCTGCGCGAGGCGAGTATCGGCGTGCTGTTGGGAATGCTGTTGGGCTGGCCGTTCTGGGTGTTGCACGCCATGGGCAACCTGATCGACAACCAGCGCGGGGCGATGCTCAGCAGCACCATGGATCCGGCCAACGGTGTCGACACCTCGGAGCTGGCGAATTTTCTCCAGTTGTTTGCCGCGGCGGTGTATCTCGCCGGTGGCGGGATGCTGTTGATGCTCGAAACCGTTGGCCACAGTTATCGCCTGTGTGCACCGGTGAGCGGCTGTCAGCTGCACTTGCCGGCGGTCCTGGGGTTGCTGGATGCGCTGGTGAGCAAGACGCTGGTCATCAGTGCGCCGGTGGTGGCGACCTTGCTGGTCAGCGAGGCGCTGCTGGGTTTGCTTTCGCGCTATGCGCCGCAGATGAACGCCTTCTCCGTGTCGCTGACGGTCAAGAGCCTGGTGGCGTTGGTGGTGCTGATGCTGTACTTCGGCGTGCATCTGCCGGACGAAGTCTTGCGCATGGGCACGATGGCCGACGGTGTGGCGCAGGCGCTGGGCGGCGGGGAGGAGGGTGATGTCATCCAGCGCCTCGAAGACTGAGAAACCCACGGCCAAGCGCTTGCGCGATGCCGCGCGCAAAGGGCAGACGTTCAAGGCCAAGGACCTGGTCATCACCTGCCTGACCCTCTGCGGCATCAGCTACATGGTGTTCAACAGCTCGTTAGTCGAGGTCATGGAGGTCTACCGGCGGATCATCGCCAGCGATTTTGACGCCGACCTGCAGGCCTATTCGGTGATGCTGGTGCTGATCGGCCTCAAGGCGTTGCTGCCGTTGTTGTTGGTCTGCGTGCTGACCAGTGCGTTACCGGCATTGCTGCAAAGCGGTTTTGCCTTGGCCAGCGAAGCCTTGAAGCTAAACCTGGGTGCGTTGAACCCGATCAATGGCTTCAAAAAACTGTTCAGCCTGCGCACGGTGAAGGACACGCTCAAGGCGCTGTTGTACCTGGGCAGTTTCGCCATGGCGCTGTGGGTCGTCTGGATCACCCAGCGGCAATTGATCTTCGCCCAACTGTTCGTCCAGGCACCGGCGTTGTTCGCGATCTGGGGGCGTTTGTTGCTGGTGTTGGTGCTGGCATTTCTCGCCTGTGTCCTGCTGATCGTCGTGCTCGATGCCCTCAGCGAGTACTGGTTGTTCATGAAAGACCAGATGATGGACAAGGATTCGGTCAAGCGTGAACACAAGGAGCAGGACGGCAACCCACAGATCAAGGGGCGCCGTCGCGACCTGCACATGGAGCTGTTGTCGGAGCAGGTCAAGTCCGATGTGCGCAGCTCGCGGATGATCATCGCCAACCCGACCCACATTGCCATCGGCGTGTATTTCCGCCCGGAAATCACCCTGCTGCCGTTCATTTCCCTGATGGAAACCAACCAGCGTGCCCTGGCGGTCCGGGCATACGCCAAGGAAGTCGGGGTGCCGGTGATCAACGACGTCGCCTTGGCCCGACGGATCTTCAAGACCCACCAGCGCTACAGCTTTCTGCAGGTGCAGGAAGTCGAGGAGGTGCTGCGCCTGTTGATCTGGCTGGAGCAGGTCGAACAGGCCTGAAGCCAGGCAAAGCCCCTGTGGCGAGGGAGCAAGCTCGCGCTGGGCCTGTAGGAGCTGTCGAGCGGAGCGAGGCTGCGATCTTTCCCCTGGCACTTGAGTCTCAAGCGAAAGATCAAAAGATCGCAGGCTTCGCCAGCTCCTACACAGCCCAGCGCGAGCTTGCTCCCTCGCCACAAAGGGATTGATGAGCGCAATTTGGCAGCGAGGCCTATCGGTGTTTTGGCCCAATGCACCGGTCAGCGACGCTGACGTTTTTTCAGGAGTGTGGCTGATGAGTCGTGACAACAAACAAGACGAGCAGGTGGCCCTGGACGTCGTCGACGCGGTGCTCGGTGGCGCGGCGTTGAAGGACGTGCAAGGCCTCAGTGACGAGCACATGGACAGTCTCTATGCCTTCGCCTTCCAGTTCTACGAACAGGGGCGGCTGGACGATGCCGAGAAGTTCTTTCACTTCCTGTGCATCTACGACTTCTACAACAGCCATTACTGGATGGGACTGGCGGCGGTGCACCAGCTCAAGCAAAACCACCAAAAGGCAATCGACCTGTATGCCATCGCCTTTGCCCAAGGCAGCAACGACTACCGGCCGATGCTCTACACCGGCCAATGTCATCTGGCCCTGGGCAAGGTCGGCAAGGCTCGGTTGTGTTTCGAGTATGTGCTTGAGCAAGCCCCGCAAGACGACCTGCGCGAGCAGGCCAAGGTGTATCTCGACACCCTGGCCCACATGGAACAGCACTGTTCGGAGGACTGAACATGAGTGAGATAAGGGCTGCATTTAACCCGGCACTTCACGGCACGATGAGCCGCAGCGAGGCCTTTGAAAAATACGCCGCGGCGGCCAGCAAGGCCGCTCGGACCGCGGACTTCCAGGAGGCCGGCCAAAAAGCGCTGGCGGACCTGATGTCAGTGAAATACGAAGGTCAAACCGGCACATCCGCCGCCTCTACAGGCCGGCCCATGCTACATGCGCCGCCACCGCGCGCCGATGGCAACAAACAGGAAACCAACGGCGACCTGTTCACCCTGTTGATGGCGATGATCAGCGAGCTGATCGGCGAGGTCGACGTCAAAAAACTGAAAAATCGCCTGGCCATGCTGCAGAGCATGGCCGGCGCCAGGCAACAGGCCCATGAAAACCTGTCGGCTGAATACACCGCCGCCGTCGAGGCCATGACGGCGGCCGAGGGCAACGTCGGGAGCAGCCAGGAACACCTCGATCAATTGCAGGAGCGGGTCCTGCATGTCCAGGCGTTGCTTCAAGAAAGCGAGGCGCGACTGGCGCAGCTGGACCCGGAGTCCCCCGAATATGCCCAGGAGCTGGCCCGGCGCGACCAGATCCGCGGCGACTTGACCAGCCAGGTCCAGACCCTGCAGACCGCCACCGATGCGCATCTGAAACTGATCGAGGTCGCCAACGCCTGCGCGAAAACGGTGAGCGTGGTGTTCGGCAAAGTGCTGGTGTTCAGCGCCACGAGTTCGACCCCCAAGCAAACCGACGAACAGGCCCTCAGCAGCAGTGCGCTGGCGCTATTGAACCGCTTGAAAATCATCGAGTTGCTCGGCGAGTCGGCGCAAAGCAAAGAGGAGCTCAGCCAGGAGCTGTTCCAGGAACTGCAAGCCAGGCTCCAGGCGCACATGCAGCGCGAGTCGGAAAAGTACCTGGAAGAAGTCCGCAAGGCCGAGGCCCTGCAAAAGACCATGGGCTGCATCGGCAAGATCGTCGGGGCGATCTTGACCGTGGCGACCATCGCCGCCGGTGTCTTGACCGCCAACCCGGTGCTCATCGCCGTGGGCGTGGTCGGCGCGGCCGTGATGATTGCCGACTCGGTGATCCAGGACAAAACCGGCGTGTCGTTCATGGCCGAAGCGATGAAGCCGCTGACCCTCGTCATGCAGGAAGCCATCAAGCTGTTCACCGAGATCTATACCAAGATGCTGATAGAGCTGGGCGTCGATGAAGACAAGGCCAAGGAAATCGCGCAGATCGCCGGCATGATCCAGGGTGTCGTTTCGACGCTGGCTGCCGTCGCGCTGGTGGCCGTGGTCGGGGTGCAGGTGATCGGGCCGATGGTCAGTGCCGTCGCCTCGAAACTGGCGTCGGTGGCCGCCCAGGCCGCGCCCGCCGCCATGCAAGCGATGAAGCAAGTGGCAAGCTCGGTCGGCAACACGCTGACCCAGATGCTCACCCAGTTGCGCGGCTTCATCACCAACGGTGCCGATCCGGTATTGCTGGCCCGTTATGCCGCCAACCTGGAAATCGCCCAGGCCGTCACCGAGTTCGGCCATGTCGCGGTGCAGGGCGGGCTGCAGATCAAAAGCGGCCAGCACCAGGCCCAGGCTGCCGTGCACCTGGCCGATGTGCGGGTACGCATGGCAATCAGCGAGGAAATCAGCGCCTACCTGACCCAAGTGGTCAGCAACTATGGCCAGGCGATGCAGGAACGAACCCGCCAGATCGAGCACTTGTTTGCCGATATGCAACGCAGCCATTCCGTCAGCCTGCAAATGGTCAGGCATGTTTGAAATCACGGACAACAGGTATCTACGATGAGCACTATTTACGTTCCAACCACCATCGCATCCCCTGTCATTGACCACGACCGGATCAATGACGCAGGGCTGAGCGAGTTGATCGCCCAAGAGCAATTTTCAAAACGCAAATCCCTTGAGGATTCGCCGATCCTCGACCAGATCGCTGCAAAGCAAATCCTCCAGAACGGTCACTTCGCAGGCCCTTCGGCTGCGGAACTGGGAAGCCGGATCAACGCCTACCAGCCCACTGAATCGGACCAGGAGGACTTCGCTGAAGCGTTGTTGATGGTCAGCGATGACGTGCGCACCGACCTGGCATTTGACCCGGGCGCCTGGGAGAAACACGCCAACGTCCTGGTGGCCGCGATCATTGCCTTGAACGTCGCGCGGGTCGCCAATGCGCAACTGCGCGGCCACTTCAGCGTCATGGCTTCTGAGGCGGCGAAATCCCAGGGCGCGGCCATTGTCGAGTCGGGCCGGGCGGCGCTGAACAGCGCCATCACCGGCGCGGTGGTGTCCGGCGCCATCGCCGGGTTTGCCATGGTCAAGACCTTCCAGGGCCAGGCGTTGAAGCATGCCGACATCGACGTGAACCGTCGTAATGCCATGGATGCCGGCAACCTGGAACGCGACCTCACGTTGGAACGCGGTCGCAATGAGTGGAACCCGCAGACCACCTACAAGATCAAGACCTTCGATGATTTCGCTCGGCCGAAAACGGTCGACTTCAAACCCAAGGGTTCGACACTGACGGACAAGGAACGTGCCTGGTTCGACGGGGAGATCCTCAAGGCCCAGAAGGTCGGCCAGACCTCCGACTGGCTGAGCCAGATGGGCAGCAAGGGGATCGAAAGGAAACTGGAAATCGGCCGCGCCCTCAGCGCCCTGTCGATGAGCTTCAGCCAAGTGGTCACGAACATGGTGCGTCTGACCGAGTTCGCGGCGAAGGAGAAAGAAGTGCTGATGCAAAGTGCGCAAAGCAGCCAGAAGAGCCTGGCTGATGAAGTCAGCCAGAGGGATGGGGCCGACGCGGCGCTGCTGCAAAAAATGATGGACACGGTGATGCAGATTTTCCAATCCCGTAGCGATGGCATTCGTGCCGTGACGGCGTGAAGGAGCGAGGCCTATGGAAATCACTCAATCTATTCGTTCGCCTATCGTACTGCTGCCGAACGTGGAGGCCATCACCGATGCAGCCCCGCCTCCAGACGTACCGGCTGAGATTCAAACGGTCAGTTCCCTGACGAATCTGCTCGATCGGTCCATGAACGCAATGAACCGCAGCCTTGGTCATCTGCTCAAGTGCCCGTCCATCATCGCCAAGCCAGTGCAGGGCGATGCCGCCGAGTCCACGACGCAGCACCTCGTCGCGGAGTTTGTCGAACTGATCCACGCCAAACGTGATCGAGCACAAATGTGGGCCGTACAGGTGCGCCAATGCGTTGCCGTGATGACCCACAGCCAGGGCACGGGGCTTCTGGACAACAGCCAGCGCCAGCAACTCAATGACGAACAAGGCAAGATCCTCCGAGCCCTCCAGGAACACCTGGAGCAGGACAAGCCCCTCGAGATCGCCGAGGCCTTGGATGCGACGATAAACTCATCGAACGACTTCTTCGACAAACTCCTTGAGCTGATCGACCTGATCAAGAACGGCTACCTCGCCGGCTACGAACACATCATCTCGGCCTATTCGGACTTCTTCTCCGATTTCAACACCGAAATCACCGCGATGATGAAGGATTGGGTCGAAGGGGTTAACGACGGTAAAGAGGTCGAGTTAAGTGCGGGCCCGTTGCGCGAGGCACTGGAAAAACTGATTGCAAAATATTCCCTGCCCAACCCTGCCGCCATGCTCTTTCCGGCCCCCCCCGATACCGGAGCGAGCAAGGAAGACGCGGAAAAATGGCTCAAGGCGCTGGGCCTGCCTGACAGTTGCCTTCAGCAGAATCCCAAGCCGAACGGTCCCTGGTGCGTGGTCATCGACATCGGGCCGTTGAATGTGATGCACGAGGGGCTGAAGGATTATGGCGACAAGGTAAAGCTCGATACGGCCGCATTCAACGCCTGGCAAACCGGCTTCAACGCCCAGGAGGAACTTCTGAAAAACAGATTGCAGTCCTTCACGCAGAAGTATTCGAACGCCAACGCTTATCACGATAACTTCAATAAGACTTTGTCGGCGCATTTGAATCAGTATGCGGATATGTTGAGGGCGATGTTGAACTTCTAAGGTCGAGCAACGGCTGCAATATTCAATCTGGCATGGCGTGTACTGTTCCACGTCTGTCAGATTCTTTTCAGGAAAGAAAATGTCAGAAAATCTAAGCGAAAGTATCCAGGCCGTCATCAAATCATTGGCGCTTGGTATTCCCCCCAGTGATCGGGTCATTGGCGATGCTTCGCGGTTGGTCGAGGACCTGTTTATCGATTCCATGAGTCTGGTGGAGCTTGTCCTGGCGCTTAATAACGCTTTCGGTATCGAGCTGCCCGAAGGTGAGGTGGAGGTGTGGAGGACAGTGCAGGATGTAGTCGATTCGGTGCAGAGGCATATAGGGAATAGCCCTTGATGGGTACCTATCCAGGGGGTAAAGCGTTTTTAATATTCATTGCCGTGTTTGTTCGCTCTTTGCGGTGTGGTTAAGTTTTATATCTTGATTTTATTGAGTGCCTTCCTACGGTTTTCGTCGCGGTTTCCTACGTTAATAACGTTCAGCGACCTACGGAATCCTCCTACGCATCTTCCTATAGTCAAGCAGCTCGTCATCCCGGGCCTGTCACACCCACAGGCTCACGCGCGCTTCAGTAACTTTCTATAGAGAAGTTTCAAAGTATGGACAGTGCAACTGATCAACCGCTGGTCAAGTCATTCGTTTTTGACCACTGGCTATTGCAAAGCGATGGAACGCTGATGCGAGATGGACAAGGCGTTCATGTTCCACCCAAAGAGCTGCACGTACTGCGTCTGTTGTTGAAGTCGGCGGGTACGGTCGTCAGCAAGGATTTTCTGCTGGACCATGTCTGGCCCCGGATGGATGCGGCGGAGGAGTCGTTGACCCGTTGTATCTACGCATTGCGCAAGTTGTTCAAGGAGAACAAGGGCTACATTGCGACGGTTTACGGCCAGGGTTATCGGTTCACCGGTTCCGTGGTCGAGCTCGACGTACCGAGCGAGGCGAGAGCGGTGGCGCCTTCGCTGGCGGTGTTGCCTTTTCGCAATCTGGACGAGATCGCGGCGCTGGATCTGCAGGATCTGATGATCCGCCAACTGACCACGGCGTTCGGTGAGGCATTGCATGTCATTCCCTCGGGTCTGATCGCGGCCTGCGGGGCTTCGGACGACGTGCGGTCGTTGGCCGGGCAGTTGTCGGCGGATTATTGCTTGAACGGTCGTTTTATCGGTGCGGGCGGGTTGCAACACTGGTCGATCGAGTTGATTCGTGGACGCGACCAGGCCTTGCTGCACGGTCAGACGCTGGATGCCTGGGATCCGGGGGAGGCGCTGGGTACGTTGACATGCCTGGTTGCCCAGCACGTACCGGGGCTGCGGCCGGTCGGTGATCGCTGCGGGTCCTATCCGGTGGCGGTGGCGTATCTCAATGGCTTGTGCAGCGTGCAACAGCACACGGTGCAAAGCCTGTGCGATGCCCGGGTGCTGTTCAGGCAGTGTTTGAAACTCGATGCCGGGTACGCGCCACCCTGGTGTGGTCTGGCGGATGTGTGGCTGGGGCAGGCGATGATGGGCCTGGGTGACCCGGAGCGCGCCATCGAAGAGGCGCATTCGGCGGTTTCCAGTGCGTTGGCGCTGGACCCTGGCAGCATCCCGGCGTTGACACGCCTGGCGTTGCTTACCAGTTTGCGCGGCTGCGAGCAGGCGGCCCAAGTGTTGTTCCGGCGCTGCCTGTTGTCGGCCGATCAGGCGGACGTGCTGTATTTTCATGCCTGGCATCACTGGTTCTGGCAACGCAACGAGCAGGCGCTGCAAGTGCTTGACCAGTGTCTGGCGCATGATCCGGGCTGTGTTCGGGCGCAGATCTTGCGGGCGCGCATTCATGAACAGCCGGTGTGGATCCGCGAGAGACGCCTGGCATGACGCGGCGCAGCAAACCGTGGTTATGCCTGCCGGTGTGTCTCGGCCTGGGGTTTGGCATGGCCCAGGCGCACGCCTGGTGCTGGAGCAAGGCGGGACAATTGCACGCCATCGAACCCGAACTGCTTCAGGCGATTGCCGAGGTCGAGTCGGGCCTGCGCTCGGATGCCATCAACCACAACCGCGATGGCACCCGCGATATCGGGCTGATGCAGATCAACAGCATCCATCTCCCACGGCTGAGCACCCAGGGCATTACCGAACAACGCCTGCTGGACGATCCTTGCCTGTCGGTGGAGGTCGGGGCGTCGGTGCTGGCCGGGTTCATCACCCGTTATGGCTATAACTGGACGGCGGTCGGTGCCTACAACGCTGGCAATTCTCCCCGGCGCCAGGCCGCGCGCCTGCGTTATGCGCGCAAGGTCTGGCAGCGCTATCAAGTGTTTACCCAGGCCCGACGATGACCGCGCCATGACCAGGCCGGCGCAGGATTCTGATCCTTTGCCGCACGCTATCGGCAGAATCCGATCAGGAAGCCGGCGGCCGGCCTTTCTACCATGGCAGCTCATTTGACTGCTCTGGAGCCTGGACGGTGACAGTCCTGACAGCCCCCACGCCACAGCCCTGTGTCCTGCGGATACTCAATGGTCCCTTGCAGGGCTGCGAGTTTCCCCTTGGCGAAGGCACGACCCTGTTCATCGTTGGGGCGGTGAATGTGCTCGCAGAAGGCTCACATTCAGCCAGCGTGCCGGCGGATGCTTTCTTCGTGCCCCTGGAGGACGGCGGGTGCAATTTCGAGGTGCTGGCCGATCAGGTCACGCCAGACGGTTTGCCGCTGCGGCTGCTCGGCGACCCCGTGCAAGTCCGGCAGTGTGCCTTCCAGTCCAGGGTGCAGATCGACGGCCTGTATATCGCCTTGCGTCCTGAAGACCAGCCTTGGGCGCCGGAGTTGCTCGATTCGCCACTCGACGCCCGGGGAGAGACTGGCGTGCTGCTGGGTGGGCGCCGGCGGTGGCTGCGCGGGCTTGGCGGCGCTCTGGCGTTGGCGGTAGCGATCGTCGCGATCAGCCTCTGGTGGATGCCGACGCCTGCGCCTGAAACCGATGTGCGTGAGCTGATGGCGGGCGCCAGTGCGCAGGTCCAGGTGCTGCGCGGGCGTGATCAGGGGGTTTATGTCTTTGTGGCGTCCGAGCGCGATGCCGGCTGGAGCCGACAGGTGCTGACGCGCCACGCCACCTTGAGCGGGCACGTGCGGGTGATGGACCAGGAGCGGCGCCGGCTGGAGCAGGTGCTGGTGGACCATGATCCGCAACTGGCCTGGCATTTCCTCGACCTCAAGGACCCGTCGGTGCCGCGGCTGCTGCTCAGCGCGCAACGCAACCTGCTCACGCCGGACCAGCAGGCCAGGCTGCTCGAGACCTTGCTCGCGGCGGCGCCGTATGCCCGCGACGTCGTGCTGCAAGTGCAGGATGACGCGCTGCTCGCCGATCTGGCCCAGGGCGGTTTGCAGCGTCTTTCGCTGACCTTCAGTCGGGTCGAGCATGGGGACAGTGTCACGTTTGCCGTCGCGGGCGATTTGCAGGATGCCGAACTGGCTGCCGCCCGCCAGTACGTCGACGATTTTTACCGGCAGTGGGGTGGCCGCTACGTGCATTTCACTGTCGAGCTCAGGGACGACGGACTCAAGGGCAAGTCGTTCCAAACCGGCCCGCAGGGCTACGTCAAGACGAGCGCTTCGTCCTGGCATTTCTCCAACATGCAGAGTGAATAACGAATGCCTGGTATCCCGATCATGATTCCCTTATTCCCCGATGACTTTCTCGGCAAGCAAGCCGTTGCCTTCGAGCTTGGCGCCCAAGGCCTGAAGGAAGCCTTGGACCAAGCGCTGGTGGACCTCAAGGCGGATGCTTCAGACCCCGGAAAACTGGCGGCCTATCAGACCGCGTTTTCCTCCTACACGGTGTTCCGCAACGCCCAGACCAACACGATCAAGGGCTTCAAGGATATCGACATGGCGATCATCCAGGCGGCTCGCTGACCCGTTCTCTTTCAGTTGGCCATCGCTCATGACGATGGCCATTTTCATGAGTGCATCGTATGTCTATCCAAGCTGTTTCCCCGTCGGTCAGTGCGCGCTCGGCCTTGATTGAGTTGCGCGGCCCGCAGGAAGGTCCGGTCGTGTCACTGGAATCGCGAATGATCGAATTGTTTGCCGGTTCCGCCGTCAACAGCGAGCAAGAGGTCTCGGCGATCAATCAGTTGATGCAACGGCCGGACGTCACTCACCCCGAAGTGCTGGCCCACCTGCAGGAGTTGACCGGGCAGTACAACGTGGAGATCAATCTGCTCAACGTGCTGGTGCGCAAAGGGGTGAGCACGGCAGAAACCTTGTTGCGTGCGTCATGAAGCCAGGCCTGTGGGGACTGCTGTTGTGCCTGGCGCTGGCGGGTTGCCGTCAGCCGAACCTGCTGGAAGGGCTGGATCAACAACAGGCCAATGAAGTGCTTTCGGTGCTGCAGCGCAACAATATCGCCGCGGTGAAAGTCGACGCTGGCAAGAGCGGTTATGCGGTGAAAATCGATCAAGTGGATTTGCCCGCCGCCGTCGACCTGCTCAATCTGTATTCGTTGCCCTCCCGGCCACGCCTGCAAGTGGCCGAAATGTTTCCCGCCGATTCCCTGGTGGCCTCGCCCCGTGCGGAAAAGGCCCGACTGTATTCGGCGTTGGAGCAGCGCATCGAACAGTCGCTGGGTGTGCTCGAAGGCGTGGTGTCGGCACGGGTCCACGTCAGTTACGACCTCGATGCGGGCGAAGGTGGGCGCAAGCCGTCGCCCATCCACCTTTCAGCGGTGGTGTTGCATGAGCGCGATGTCGAACCGCAGTTGCTGATCACCGACATCAAGCGCTTTCTCAAGAACAGTTTTGCCGCGGTGGCGTACGAGAACGTTTCGGTGGTGCTGTCCAAACGCTCTGCAACCCAGCATGTCGCGCCGTCGGTGGTCACGACGCGGCGGCATTCGCCGTGGCCGTGGTGGTTGGCGGCGATTGGCGCGGTGCTGGTGGCCGGTGGTGGCGCTTGGTTGTATCGCCAGTCAACTGCAAGGCCGCGTGATGTCGGACCTTGAGTGTCTGGAACGCATCCTCGCCGAGCCTTTGGCCTACCTGCACCCCCAGCGCCTGGTCGTACCGGCGGGGTTCGAGGGCGATGAGGCCCGCGATCTGCTCGACCGGATCGTCCTCGAGGGGCTGGCACTGCAAGGGCCGTGGCCCTCACCGCCGTTGACCGGCGTGGCGAAGCAGTGGGTTCGTCATTGGCGGCAATTGCCCTACATCGCCTCGCTCATGGGCGCCTGTCGCATGCGCGCCGAACTGGCGCGCGGCGCGGCGCTGCTGGGCCTGCCAGGCTCGGTTCGCCGGTTCGCCAGTTTCAACCTGGAGGCTCGGGAACGCCTGACGATCGAATGTCCGCCGGTTTCGCTGGAACAGGTACAAGCGGCCGGCCTCAACGCATTATGGGGCTGGCACGGGTACGTCCCGTCCCCGCTGCTCGAACGCCTGGACTTGCAGTTCTGCGAGGCGGTGGTTCACCTGCACCGGCAATGGCCCGTCACGAAACCTGATCCAACCTTGTTCTTTTTGGCGGTGCAGCATGCTCGACTCCATCCGAACCCTGACTGACGTGCCCGTTGGCGAAGACGTGCACCTGGCTCGCGAAGACATCGCCGCCGCCCGGCGCCGCCATGCCTTGCAGCTCGAGGCCCGGCGCCGGGCGCGTGAGTGCATCGAGCAGGCCCAGCGCGATGCGCAAGCGCTGCATGCCGAGGCATTCCAACGGGGGTATGCCGAAGGCATTCTGCGCGCCACCAGGCACCTGGCCGAAGGCTTGCGGAACGGGCAATCGCTGGGTCTGCAATTGCGCAACGCGCTGGCTCAGGCTGCCCGGGACCTGCTCGCCCAGACCCTGGAGCAACCCCAGTGGCTGGATGAAATGCTCCAGCGTTGGCTTACCGCGCAACCGGGCGAGATTGGCGCGGTACTGCACCTACTGTTGCCGCAGCATTGCCGGGAACGTGGCGATGAATGGCGCGAACGCCTGCGCCCGTTGTGGACCGGCGATCTGCTCGTGCACTACCACCCGCACAACCGCTACGTGCTGCGGCTTGGCGATCAACTGCTGGAGTTCGACGTTGAAGCCACCCGGCAACGTCTGGAGCCCCGCTTGATGGCGCGCATTGCGCAGTTGCCGGAGACGGTTCGCGTCCTGGACCAAGGGGCGACCCAGGCGCTTGAAGCGTTGTGCTCAAGCTTCACCGGGCAGGCAGCCGAGGCGATGCACGACCATGAAGATTGAATCGTCGACCGCTCCAATCGCCTTTGAGCGCGGCGCGGATGTTGCGGTGCAGAGCCTGGAGTCGCGCCTGTTGGCCGCCCATCAGGGGACGAGCCAGGGCAAACGCCCGGACCCTGAGTTCGAGCATCTGTATCAGGTACTGCTGGCGATGGAAGGGCAGGGTGAGAAGGCCATCCATGAATTCCTCCGCGCCCTGCGGGGAGCCGACGGCGAAACCGCAGCCTATCCCACCGCTCAGGCGCTGATGGCGGTCACGCTGCAGGTGCTGGTTCGACTGAAGGAGCAGGGGTTGGAAAAGTCGCAGCTTTACCGGGAGGTCAGCGGTGCCAATGGCCTGGCGTTTGCGGTGGACCTGTTTGTTAAGGGATTTATGCGGGATGTGTTTCAGCCTATGGGGGATGAGGCTTGGGAGATGAGTGAGTGGTGAGTAACGCTCGGAAAATTTGGCTGTTGATCAAACTACAAGGAGAAATTGACCATGCAAATTACAGGAGGAGCCGGCATACCCGCTGCGGCTCGGAACGACGTTGTTTCGGTTTCAAATACCTCAGCAGGGCCTCTAGAGAAGCTTGATCCCGCGATGTTGAACGCTACGGGATTTCAACCGAGCGAGTTGGGATCACCCAGGCAAGTCAAAGCGGCCTTTGAGCTTTTAAGTCGCGCAACGGAGCCTTTCTTTCAGGAGTGCAATAAGAATCTGGGACAGCTGGATCTAGATGCGAAAATCCGAATTGAACACTTTATCGAATCGGGTGAAATGCCCGCTGATCCTGAAAACAGCGGAATTTTTAATTTAATCGGCGAAGGGGGCACTACTGGCGCCGAAAGCCGTGTAGATCGCTTGAAGGAAGTACTTGAGGCTGGCATGGAACTGCTCGAAGCCGCCAAGGGGCCAGGACTCAATCTCCTGAATGTCGCTGGGCACACGGGCTTGATCATTGCGCTGGCCACCTGTTTGCGCCAGTACGTTGGCTATCACGTCGAACACGCTCTGCGCGAAGGTGATACACCTGAGGCCACGCGGGCATGGGCGACCGTTGCGCTGGCAATGATGGGGCCGGCATTGACGCTGATGGGGGCTGTCCGCAGGGAGATGGCAGGGGAGGCGACCTGGAAGTCTCGGTTGGGGAATTTGTGCATAGCGTCTGCTGCGCTGGGAGGTTCGGTCGCGGCCGTTCTCACGGGAGCGGCGTCAAAGGTTTTCCCAGCATTGACCGGTGGAGTCGTCTACATCATGGCTCGGGCGGTGGCTCAATCCTTCTTTCCTTTGAAAGACAACGCAGGTCCCGCGAACGCAGCGTCAACCGCGGTGACAGCAGCGGCTTATGGCGCAGGTCAATTTGCTTTGGCTGAGCTGGGAAAGGTCATGCCATTGAGTGGGCCTGCCAGGGCAGCCGGGGAGCTTGGTCACGATTTCGGGGCGGACGCTATTCAAGCCGGGCTGAACGCGCTCGGAATGGTAGCCGATGTGGCTACCTTGATTGTCTGCAAAAGTTGGCATGTGCTTTCGCCCCAACGAGGACTGGATTCGGTCTTTTCTGATCCTGAGTCTTTACAACAAGTGGCCTTGGAGGTGCGCGCTGGTGTTCAGTGGCCCACCAGAACGCAATTGGCCGATGCATTCGTGAATGTTGCGGGGGTACGTCTATCGTTTGGTCATACTCTCACCCTGTTCCTAGGTGCGATAGCGGCCATATTGAGTGAATCCCAGTTCGGAGACGATACCCAGGGCCATATGCTCAATGGCTGTTTCGCCATAATGATGACGGTTCTTTATTTTCCACTCATCTTTGCCAACCTGAAACAAACCGGCAATACCTATACTCTGCAGGAAACGACCACGTCTTGATTCAACCCGGGAGCAGCCGCCATCGGTTGCTCGCTCCCATCCCTTCACCCCGGCTATAATCCGCGCCTCATTTCGTCGATCGAGTCAAACCCGCCCATGTACACCCTGGCCCGTCAGCTGTTGTTCAAACTTTCCCCGGAAACCTCCCACGATCTGTCCCTTGACCTGATCGGCGCGGGCGGACGTTTGGGCCTCAACGGTTTGCTGTGCAAGGCACCGGCGAAATTGCCGGTGACGGTCATGGGCCTGGCGTTTCCCAACCCGGTCGGGTTGGCGGCGGGCCTGGACAAGAATGGTGCGGCCATCGACGGGTTCGCCCAGTTGGGTTTCGGTTTCGTCGAAATCGGCACCGTTACCCCACGACCCCAGCCGGGCAACCCCAAGCCACGGATCTTCCGCCTGCCGCAAGCCGAGGCGATCATCAACCGCATGGGTTTCAACAACCTGGGTGTAGACAACCTGCTGGCTCGCGTCGCAGCGGCCAAGTACCAGGGCGTGCTGGGCATCAACATCGGCAAGAACTTCGACACGCCAGTGGAGCGGGCCGTCGACGACTACCTGATCTGCCTGGACAAGGTCTACGCCCACGCCAGCTACGTGACCGTCAACGTCAGCTCCCCCAACACCCCGGGGCTGCGCAGCCTGCAATTCGGTGATTCCCTCAAGCAATTGCTGGCCGACCTGGCCCGGCGTCGCGCGGAACTGGCGTTGACCCACGGCCGGCATGTGCCACTGGCGATCAAGATCGCCCCGGACATGACCGACGAGGAGACCACCCAGGTGGCCCAGGCCCTGATCGAGACGGGCATGGACGCGGTGATCGCCACCAACACGACCCTGGGGCGCGAAGGTGTCGAAGGGCTGGAGCACGGTGACGAGGCGGGTGGTTTGTCTGGCGCGCCAGTGCGTGACAAGAGCACCCACACCGTGAAGGTGCTGGCCGCTGAATTGGCGGGGCGCTTGCCGATCATCGCGGCGGGCGGGATTACCGAAGGCAAGCATGCCGCCGAGAAGATCACCGCCGGGGCGAGCCTGGTGCAGATCTATTCGGGGTTCATCTATAAAGGGCCGGCGTTGATCCGCGAATCGGTGGATGCCATTGCGGCGTTGGGTTGATCAGCCGCGCCTTGAAGTCTGAACAGACCCCTGTGGCGAGGGAGCTTGCTCCCGCTGGACTCTGTAGGAGCTGGCGCAGCCTGCGATCTTTTGATCTTGATCGTTCGCTCTCGACTCAATTGTCTGGAGCAAGATCGCAGCCTCGTTGCACTCGTCAGCTCCTACAGGGCGCAGCCCAGCGGGAGCAAGCTCCCTCGCCACAACGGCGTTTGCAACTTAGTAATTACATAAAGCCAAGGTATTGGTGTTTGCCGCTCAGGCGATCGCATAAAGCCCAGGCATTAAAAAGGGCTCCTCGAAGGAGCCCCCTGGGCCGTAGCCCGCCGTCCGGATGGGACGTGCGTGGTTAAATCGATATGGGTGTCAAATTGTCGAGTTCTTGAGTATTAAGCCCTGTGTCAGCCGACGGCGTGAAGTTCGTTGAGTCTGTGGATACCCGCAGTGCCGGTCATACCGTCCCAGTTGTCGCCGCGTCCTTCTCGCCAGCCGTTGATCCAGGCTTGACGTACCGACGGTAGAGTAAAGGGGCAAAGCTCACGGGATTTACCACCAACGCCATATTGGTAACCACGTAAAAATGCTCTTTCCAACGGATCACGCTTAAGTCTTCTCATAGGGTGTTGCCCTCACTTGTTGACTGTTACTTAGCGTCGACCTCTATCGAGGCCGGGGCAGAATCATTCTGCCGTTGGTGGCTCGTTGCCGGCGTGACGAGCCGAGGTGTTGACGCCGTTGCGACGTCAACCTGTGTTGAGTTCTAACCAAAGCGTCACAGGGATGGAATGATCGTTTTGTCATAAGCACGTAACAATAAAGATGTTAGGGCGATAAGTAACTTCATGTTCGTTGACCGCTTTTGAGCAAGACCCCTGTATGATCGGCCCTGCGCCAAAGGGGACTGGCTTTGCTTGAATGAGAATGTCCCCCTGTTGCACTCGGGTACTATTCGACGAAAGGGTCGAGTTTTCACAATTTGTTGCACAGAATTTTTTACCTGCCTTCGCATCAAAGCTCTTTTAACCTGAGCGGCGAGGGCGGCACGGCACACATTCGTGCCACGCGGGTGCTCTTGAGAAAAGCACCTGACTGAACCCGGCCCGGCAATGCGTTGCCCGGTCCACTTAGCCAAAGGCTCTGGAAATCCCATGTCCGATCGTTTCGAACTCTTCCTCACCTGCCCCAAGGGCCTCGAAGGCCTGCTGATCGAGGAAGCCGTCGGGCTTGGCCTTGAAGAGGCGCGCGAGCACACCTCGGCCGTGCGCGGCATGGCCGACATGGAAACGGCTTACCGCCTGTGCCTGTGGTCGCGCCTGGCCAACCGCGTGTTGCTGGTGCTCAAGCGCTTCCCGATGAAGGATGCCGAAGACCTGTACCACGGTGTGCTGGATGTCGACTGGCAAGACCATATGCTGGCCGATGGCACCCTGGCGGTGGAGTTCAGTGGTCATGGCTCGGGTATCGACAACACTCACTTCGGCGCCTTGAAGGTCAAGGACGCCATTGTCGACAAACTGCGCACCCCGACGGGCGAGCGACCGTCCATCGACAAGCTCAACCCGGACCTGCGTATCCACCTGCGCCTGGACCGCGGCGAAGCGATCCTCTCCCTCGACCTTTCCGGCCACAGCCTGCACCAGCGCGGTTATCGCCTGCAGCAAGGCGCCGCGCCGCTGAAGGAAAACCTCGCCGCCGCGATCCTGATCCGCGCCGGTTGGCCGCGCATTGCCGCTGAAGGCGGGGCGCTGGCCGACCCGATGTGCGGTGTCGGCACGTTCCTGGTGGAAGCAGGCATGATCGCCGCCGATATGGCGCCGAACCTGCGTCGCCAGCAGTGGGGCTTCACCGCCTGGCTCGGCCATGTGCCGGCGTTGTGGAAGAAACTCCACGAAGAGGCCACCGCCCGCGCCGCCGCCGGGCTGGCCAAGCCGCCGTTGTGGATTCGCGGCTACGAAGCCGACCCACGGCTGATCCAGCCGGGCCGCAACAACGTCGAGCGTGCGGGCCTGAGCGAGTGGATCAAGATCTATCAGGGCGAAGTCGCCACCTTTGAACCGCGTCCGGACCAGAACCAGAAAGGCCTGGTGATCTGCAACCCGCCGTACGGCGAGCGTCTGGGCGACGAAGCCAGCCTGCTTTACCTCTACCAGAATCTCGGCGAACGTCTGCGCCAGGCCTGCCTGAACTGGGAGGCGGCGGTGTTCACCGGCGCGCCAGACCTGGGCAAGCGCATGGGCATTCGCAGCCACAAGCAGTATTCGTTCTGGAACGGCGCCTTGCCGTGCAAGCTGCTGCTGATCAAGGTCCTGCCGGATCAGTTCGTCACCGGCGAGCGTCGCACCCCGGAGCAACGCCAGGCCGAGCGCGAGCAGGCCGCCTACGATCAGGCCCCTGAAGTACCGCAAGAGCGCCAGTACAACAAGAACGGCAACCCGATCAAACCGGCTCCGGCACCGGCCCCTGTGGTCGAGCAGGCGCGGTTGAGCGAAGGCGGGCAGATGTTCGCCAATCGCCTGCAAAAGAACCTCAAGTTGCTGAGTAAATGGGCCAAGCGTGAAGGTGTGGACTGCTACCGGGTCTACGATGCCGACATGCCGGAATATTCCATGGCCATCGACCTCTACCACGACTGGGTTCACGTCCAGGAATACGTCGCGCCGAAGTCCATCGACCCGGAAAAGGCCTCGGCCCGCTTGTTCGACGCCCTGGCGGCCATCCCCCAGGCACTGAACGTCGACAAGAGCCGTGTGGTGATCAAGCGCCGCGAGCGTCAGAGCGGCACCAAGCAGTACGAGCGCCAGAGCGCCCAGGGCAAGTTCACCGAGGTCAACGAAGGCGGCGTGAAGCTGCTGGTCAACCTTACCGACTATCTGGATACCGGGCTGTTTCTCGATCATCGGCCGATGCGCCTGCGGATCCAGAAAGAAGCAGCCGGCAAACGCTTCCTCAACCTGTTCTGCTACACCGCGACCGCCAGCGTCCACGCTGCCAAGGGTGGTGCTCGGAGCACCACCAGTGTCGACCTGTCGAAAACCTACCTGGACTGGGCGCGGCGCAACCTGTCGCTCAATGGTTTTTCCGACAAGAACCGTCTGGAGCAGGGCGACGTGATGGCCTGGCTGGAAGCCAGTCGTGACGAGTACGACCTGATCTTCATCGACCCGCCGACCTTCTCCAACTCCAAGCGCATGGAAGGCGTGTTCGATGTGCAGCGTGACCACGTCCAGTTGCTGGACCTGGCCATGGCGCGCCTGGCCCCGGGCGGTGTGCTGTATTTCTCCAACAACTTCCGCAAGTTCCAGCTCGAGGACAATCTCGGCGAGCGCTACGCGGTGGAAGAGATCACCGCCAAGACCATTGATCCGGATTTTGCCCGCAACGGCAAGATCCACCGTGCCTGGAAGATCATGGCCCGTTGATCGAAGTCTGATTGGATCCATGAAGCCTTGTAATTCAAGGCTTCCAGCTGCATTTTGGGGCTGGTCAAAGTAATGGCTAATGGCTATAACTTAGGTTGTGTCCAGGGCAGTGCCTATGCCTGGCTCCATTCTGAGTTGTGTTTATGGCATTGCATCGGGTGCGCCCCAGGATCCTGGGCTTTATCAGCGAAGATGTGTCGGCCTGGCTAGTGGCTTCGCTGGTGCTGCTGGCCGGCACCTTCCTGACCGGCTTGCTGAGCTGGGCGATGACGAACCTGTTCAGTCAGCAACTGCGCCAGCGCTTCGAGTTGCAAGCCGAGGAGCGCTTCAGCCGTATCGAAGAACGCTTCCAGGACGAAGAACAACGTCTCGATGGTTTGCGGCGGTTCTTTGCCAATTCGGTAAAGGTTTCCAACGCGGAATTTCACGGCTACGTCGAACCGCTGTTGCGGCGCACCCTGGCCTTCGCCTGGGCGCCCCGGGTATCTCGGGACCTGCGACAATCCTTCGAGCAAGAGACGCGAGCCCAGGGGGACGACGCCTTTGCCATCCGCGAGGCCGACGATAGCGGCGGCTTGCGGCGGGCCGCCGAGCGGGACGAGTACGTGCCGGTACTGTACCTCCAGAGCCAGCCGCTTTCGATGTCCCCCCTGGGGTTCGATCTGCTTTCCCATCCATTGCGGCGGGCCGCGCTTGAACGAGCGCGTTTGCTCGGTACGGTGGCGGTTTCGCAGCCGTTGGACCTGATGGGTGTCGGACCGGACTTCGCCCGTGGCGTGTTGCTGGTGGCGCCGGTCACCCGAGCCTCGGCCAAGGAACCGTTCGGTTACGTGGTGGCGGGTATCAACATGCGTCAGCTGGTGGGCGATGGCTTGCCGACCGCAGGTCATGACAACCTTTCGATGCGTGTTCTGGACCCGTCCACGTCCGACCGGGAGGAAGTGTTGTTCGACACTCTCGACGCGCCGGGTGACAGTGATTTATCGGCGACCCGCCTGTTGCACCTGGCCGATCACAATTACCGGGTGGAATTGCGGCCCAGCCGGGTGTTCCTGTCGAGCAATCACTCTTCGATCACGGGCATGGTGATACTCGGCGGCTTGCTCAGCCTGCTGCTCAGTGCCTTGCTCTACGTGCTGGTCAGCCAGCGGCAGCGGGCCTTGAAGCTGGTGGAGCAACGCACCCGTGAACTGCGCGCCCGGGAACAGGAATTGCGCGGTACCCACGGCCAGTTGCGCGGTGTGCTGGATGCCGCAACCCAGGTCGCGATCATTGCCACTGACCTGCGCGGCGTTATCACGACATTCAACGCTGGCGCCGAACAGATGCTCGGCTACCCGAGTTGCGAGGTGCTGCAAAGCATGACCCTGGAAAGCCTGCATGTGCCCCGCGAGCTCCAGGCCCGGGCCGCCCAGCTCGGCGCGCGTTTTGGCAAACCGATCCCCACCTGCCATGCGATGCTGCTCGAGGGCGGTGAACAGGGTGGGCAACAGGCGCGGGAATGGACCCTGGTACGCCGCGATGGCAGCCACTTGACCGTGAACATGCTCGCCACACCGATGCTCGATGAGCAGGGGCTGTGGGTCGGGCACCTGGCAATCTGCATCGACGTCACCGAACGCAAACGCGTCCACGAAGCGCTGGCGGCCCGTGACCTGCTGTTGAAAAAGCTCAGCGCTCATGTGCCCGGGGGGATCTACCAGTTCAAGATGGACTTCAATGGTCGCTTCAGCGTGATCTATGCCAGCGACGGCATCCGCGACATCTATGAGTTGGAACCCGATGTACTGGTGCAGAACGCCGAGGCGATTTTCTCGCGTATTCACTCCTTGGACAGTACACGCGTCCGCGCTTCGATCCGTGCTTCGGCCCACACCTTGAGCCCGTGGCGTGAAGAGTACCGGGTGCAACTGCCTTTGCGCGGCCTGCGTTGGGTGCGCGGCGAGGCCACGCCTGAGGAGCTGCCTGGCGGTGGGGTGTTGTGGCACGGCTATATCTCGGATATTTCCGACCTCAAACGCGTGGAAGAAGAACTGCGGGCGCTGTCCGTGACCGACGCCCTGACCGGCATTCGCAATCGCCGCTATTTCCAGGAGCGCCTGACCTCGGAGATGGCCCGGGTCGAGCGTGGTTCCGGTGGGCTGGCGGTCATCATGCTCGACATCGACCACTTCAAGCGCATCAATGACCAACACGGCCATGCGGTGGGCGACCGGGTATTGCAGGCGGTCTGCCAGCGCATTGCCCAACGGTTGCGCCGCACCGATGTGTTCTGCCGGTTGGGTGGGGAAGAGTTCGTGGTGCTGTGCCCGGACACTGACAGCGACAGCGCCTATTCCCTGGCCCTGGAACTGTGGGAAGGCTTGCGGGCTGCGCCCATCGAGGATGTGGGGGTGGTCACCGCCAGTTTCGGCATCGCCACCTGGCGCGCCGGGGAGGGCGCCGATGCGTTGCTGCTCAGGGCCGACTCGGGTGTGTACGCGGCCAAGCAGGCCGGGCGGGATCGGGTCGAGACGCAGTTGGGTTAGCCACTTGGGCTGGGTACATGGGGTCAAAGTGGACACAAATCCCCTGTGGGAGCGAGCTTGCTCGCGATAGCGCCAGGTCAGTCACATCCCTATCAACTGGCCGACCGAATCGCGAGCAAGCTTGCTCCCACATTGGGTTTTGCGCTGGGTCAGAGCACCGAAGCCGTCTGCGGCAGTTTCGGCTGGCGGTACAGGTCCAGCAGCACCTGGTCCAGCACCGACGAAGCGCCCCATGGCTTCGGATCGTTGAGGATCGCTACCACCGCCCAGGTGTTGCCATTGATGTCGCGGCTGTAGCCGGCGATGGCGCGGACGGTGTTCAGGGTACCGGTCTTGACGTGGGCCTCGCCGGCCATGGCGGTGGTCTTCAGGCGTTTGCGCATGGTGCCGTCGGTGCCGGCAATCGGCATCGAGCTAATGAACTCCGCCGAATACGGGCTGCGCCAGGCCGCTTGCAGCATCGCCGCCATTTCCCGGGCGCTGACCCGTTCGGCACGGGACAGACCGGAGCCGTTCTCCATCACCAGGTGCGGCGCGGTGATGCCTTTCTTGGCCAGCCACTGGCGCACCACCCGTTGTGCCGCCTTGGCGTCATCACCATCGGCTTCGTTACGGAACTGCGCGCCGAGGCTCAGGAACAACTGCTGGGCCATGGTGTTGTTACTGTATTTGTTGATGTCGCGGATGATCTCCGCCAGGTCTGGGGAGAACGCCCGGGCCAGCACCTTGGCGTTGCTCGGGGTCGCAGCCAGGCGGTCCTTGCCCTGGATGCTGCCGCCCAGTTCCTTCCAGATCGCCCGCACGGCACCCGCGGTGTAGGTGGCATGGTCCAGCAGCGACAGGTAGGTCTGGGAGCTGCAACCGTCACCAAGCTGGCCGCCGACGGTCACCGTCACGCTGCCGTCTGCCTGTGGCACCGGGTTGTAGCGCACGCCGCCGGCGCATTGCTTGGAATTGACCGCCTTGACCTGGTTTTCGATGCGAATGCTGGCAATCGGCGGTTCCACCGACACCAGCACCCGGCCGCCGTCATTGCGGGCGACGAAGCGCAGGGCCTTGAGGTTGACCAGCAGCGAGTCGGGCTTGACCAGGAACGGCTTGTTTTCGTCGTTGCCGTCGTCGTTGAACTCGGGCAGTTGCGGCTGGATGAAGAAACTGCGGTCCAGGACCAGGTCGCCGGTGATCTGCTGCACGCCGTTGGCCCGCAGGTCGCGCATCAGCAGCCAGAGTTTTTCCATGTTCAGCTTGGGATCGCCGCCGCCCTTGAGGTACAGGTTGCCGTTGAGAATCCCGCCGCTGAGGGTGCCGTCGGTGTAGAACTCGGTTTTCCACTGGTGATTGGGGCCGAGCATTTCCAGGGCCGCGTAGGTGGTCACCAGTTTCATGGTGGAAGCGGGGTTGACCGAAACGTCGGCGTTGTACAGGGTCGGAGTGCCGGGGCCATTGAGCGGCACCATCACCAGGGACAGGGCGTCATCCTGCAGTTTGCTGGCCTTGAGGGCCTTTTGCACATTGGGCGACAGGGCAGTGTTGATCGTGGCGGCGTGGGCGGTGACAGGGAGGGCCAGGGGAAGAAGAAGGCTGGCCAGAAGCAGTGGACGCAAAGATTTGATCATTTGAAATAGAACCCTACGGGCGAGGGGGAAAAAACGAGGACATGAAAATGAACGTCCTCAACGGTCATGAAAGTGTCGGCATTATGCCCCAAGCTGCAACGGCTTGGGCCGTGCCTGAGCCCTTCGGCTGCTATTTTTTACCGACGGTAGGCCGATACGCCCGATCAGTCGGGCAATCGACGCATCAAACTGGTAAAGTGCCGGCCGTTATTACTTATGAGGATTGTTCCAATGGCGACTAACCGTTCCCAGCGTCTGCGCAAAAAACTGTGCGTGGATGAATTTCAAGAGCTGGGTTTCGAACTGAACCTGGATTTCAAAGAAGATCTGGCCGATGAGGCTATTGACGCTTTCCTCGACGCTTTCCTGAAAGAAGCCATGGAAGCCAACGGCCTGGGCTACGTCGGCGGCGACGACTACGGTCTGGTTTGCCTGCAGAAGCGTGGCTCGGTCACCGAAGCGCAGCGCGCTGCCGTTGAAGCCTGGCTCAAGGCCCGTCCTGAGCTGACCAGCGTGGAAGTCAGCCCGCTGATGGACGTCTGGTACCCGGAAAAGCCGATCAATCCGGTCGCTTGATGGTCCGATGATGTTCCGAAACCGGCTGCCCGTCTGGGGGCCGGTTTTTTTGTGCCTGTCTGTTGGGTATTGAGTGACCTTCAGGCCGCTATCGCGAGCAAGCTCGCTCCCACAAGGGGCGCATGAACACCCCAAATCTCCTGTGGGAGCGAGCTTGCTCGTGAAGCTTTCAAGCGCTACGCCAGTTCAGAATCACCAGGGTCAACACCCCCGCCACAATCCCCCAGAACGCCGAACCGATGGAGAACAGCGTCAGCCCCGACGCCGTGACCATGAAGGTGATCAACGCCGCTTCCCGTTCCTTCACTTCGCTCATGGCGATGCTCAAGCCATTGATGATCGAGCCGAACAGTGCCAAGGCCGCGATGGACAGCACCAGTTCCTTGGGCAGCGCCGCGAACAACGCCGCCAGCGTCGCGCCGAACACCCCGGCAATCCCGTAGAAAATCCCGCACCACACCGCTGCCGTGTAGCGCTTGTTGCGATCTTCGTGGGCGTGGGGGCCGGTGCAGATGGCCGCGCTGATGGCGGCCAGGTTGATGCCATGGGAGCCGAACGGCGCCAACAGCAGCGAGGCAATACCGGTGCTGGTGATCAGAGGCGAGGCCGGCACGTTGTAGCCGTCGGCCCGCAGCACGGCGATGCCGGGCATGTTCTGCGAGGTCATCGCCACCACGAACAGTGGAATACCGATGCTGATGGTGGCCGCCAGGGAGAAGTGCGGCGTGGTCCACACCGGCGTCGCGACTTCCAGGGCGAAGCCGCTGAAGTCCAGCAGCCCCAGCAGGCCCGACAGCGCCGTGCCGATCAGCAGCGCCGCCAATACCGCGTAGCGGGGCGACAGGCGCTTGACGATCAGGTAGGTGAAAAACATCCCCAGCACCAGGCCGGTGCGATGCTGGGTGGCGACGAAGATCTCGCTGCCGATCTTGAACAGGATGCCCGCCAGCAACGCTGCCGCCAGCGAGGCCGGAATGCGCTTGACCAGGCGCTCGAAACTGCCGGTCAGGCCACAGATCGTCACCAGGACTGCGCAGGTTATATAGGCGCCGATGGCCTCGCCGTAACTCACACCGCCCAGGCTGGTGATCAACAGCGCAGCGCCAGGTGTCGACCAGGCGATGGTGATCGGCGTGCGATAACGCAGCGACAACCCGATGGAGCACACGGCCATGCCAATGGAAATCGCCCAGATCCACGAGGAAATCTGCCCGCTGGTCAGCCCCGCCGACTGTCCGGCCTGGAACATCAGCACCAGGGAGCTGGTGTAGCCGGTCATCATCGCGATGAACCCGGCGACGATGGCCGAAGGCGAGGTATCGGCTAATGGACGAAGTGGCGTGGTCGTGACTTCGGTCATGGTGCGTGATGTTCCTTGTTATAGATTATGCGTGTGGGAGCAAGGCCTGTGGGAGCAAGGCTTGCTCGCGATGCAGACGATTCGGTCTGTCAAAGGACCGCGTTGTCGTTCATCGCGGGCAAGCCTTGCTCCCACAAGCCTTGCTCCCACAGGTGTCACAGAATGGTGGGTTTAAGCCTAAACTCAACCCAACTGCCGATTGCAATACAGCCATGCCCGCAAACAGCCGTACAGTCGTGTTGCCATCAGAGGTTGTGTACAATCGAGCTGTTTTTTACGCGATACTTGCCAGCGACCCGCTGTGTCGTATTACAGTCACGGTCAATTCGCCGCAGTTCTCCCGACTCGAGTGCCCATGAACGAACAGTTGCAGCCCCTCAAGAAACAACCGCGAGCTGGTAAAGCCGGCCGCAGCGGAACCCAGGACGATATTGTCTATGCGCATATCTTCGAGGCCATCCTCGAACAACGCCTGGCGCCCGGTACCAAGTTGAGCGAAGAGGCACTGGGGGAAATTTTCGGGGTCAGCCGCACGATCATCCGCCGGGCGTTGTCACGCCTGGCCCACGAAGGCGTGGTGTTGCTGCGGCCCAATCGCGGTGCCGTGGTGGCGAGCCCCAGCGTCGAAGAGGCCCGCCAGGTGTTCATGGCCCGGCGCCTGGTGGAGCGGGCGATCACCGAACTGGCGGTGCAGCACGCCACGGCCGAACAACTGGCTGAGCTGCGGCAGATGGTCAGCGATGAGCGCGACAGTTTCTCCCGTGGCGACCGCGGCGCCGGCATCCGTTTGTCGGGCGAGTTCCACCTCAAGCTGGCCGAAGCGGCGAAGAATGCACCGCTGATCAGTTTCCAGCGCAGCCTCGTGTCCCAGACGTCGCTGATCATCGCCCAGTACGAAAGCGGCAACCGCTCCCACTGTTCCTACGACGAACACACCCAGTTGATCGACGCCATCGAGGCGCGCGATGCGACGTTGGCGGTGGACCTGATGATGCATCACATGGACCACATCGACAGCAAACTCAACCTCGACGAAGAAAGTGCGTCGGATGACTTGCACGCGGTGTTCTCGCATTTGTTGCAGAGCAAGAAGCCGGGGCGGTCGACGGCCAAGCTCTGAGGGTTGAATCAGTCATACCGTCAATCGCGAGCAAGCTCGCTCCCACAGTGGATTTGTGTTGTTCACATGACCCTTGTGGGAGCGAGCTTGCTCGCGATAGCGATCCAACAGGCGCTGAAACTTTAGCGCTGATGCACCAATTTACCGGCCGCATAAGTCTGCGCCACCGTCCGGTCATCCCCCAACGTCATCAACACGAACAACCGCTCGGCAATGTCCCTGGCCTGCTTCAGGCGATAGCCCAGCAGCGGCGTGGCGTTGTAGTCCAGCACCAGGAAGTCCGCATCCGTACCCGGTTGCAACGTGCCGATCTTGTCCTCCAGGCGCAAGGCCCGGGCGCCGCCGAGGGTGGCCAGGTACAGCGACTTGAACGGGCTCAGCCGCGCCCCTTGTAACTGCATCACCTTGTAGGCTTCGTTCAGGGTGTGCAGCAGCGAAAAACTGGTGCCGCCACCGACGTCTGTACCCAACCCTACGTTCACCTTGTGCTTCTCGGCCATCGGCAGGTTGAACAGGCCGCTGCCGAGGAAAAAGTTCGAGGTCGGGCAGAAGGCGATGGCCGAACCGGTCTCGGCCAGGCGCGCGCATTCGTCGTCGCACAGGTGCACGCCGTGGGCGAACACCGAGCGCTCGCCGAGCAACTGGTAGTGATCGTAGACGTCCAGGTAACCCTTGCGCTCCGGGAACAGTTCCTTGACCCACTGCACTTCCTGCAGGTTCTCGCTGATGTGGGTCTGCATGTACAAGTCGGGGTATTCCCCCAGCAACTGACCGGCCAGGGCCAGCTGTTCCGGGGTGCTGGTGGGCGCGAAGCGTGGGGTCACGGCGTAGTGCAGGCGACCCTTGCCGTGCCAGCGCTCGATCAGCGCCTTGCTCTCGGTGTAGCTGGATTCGGCGGTGTCGGTCAGGTAGTCCGGGGCGTTGCGGTCCATCATCACCTTGCCGGCGATCATCCGCAGGTCGAGCTTCTGGGCCACTTCGAAAAACGCGTTCACCGACTGCGGGTGCACGCTGCCGAACACCAGCGCGGTGGTGGTGCCGTTGCGCAGCAATTCCTTGACGAAAATATCCGCCACCGCGTCGGCGTGGGCCTTGTCGGCGAACTGGCTTTCACAGGGGAAGGTGTAGGTGTTGAGCCAGTCCAACAGTTGTTCGCCATAGGCGCCGACCATGCCGGTTTGTGGCAGGTGGATGTGGGTGTCGATCAAACCTGGGGTGATCAGCGCGTCCGGGTAATGGGCGATTTCGATATCCGCCGCCAGGGTTGGCAGCAGGTCATAGGCGTGGCCGATGGCGCTGATCTGGCCGTTCTCTACCACCAGCAAACCGTCTTCGAAATATTCATAGGACGCCTCGATACCCACTTCGGCCGGGTCGGCGAGGCTGTGGAGCAGGGCGGCGCGGTAGGCTTTGCGTGTCAGGGGCATGGGAATTCTCAACGAGTGTTCAACGGTTCGCCTGGCTGCGGCGCGAGGCCGGCAGCAGCTTGGCAATCGGTTCGGCGCGCACGGTGTGCTGGCCGAAATCGGCGTTATAGGTGGCGATGATTTCGCCGGCGATGGAGATGGCGATTTCCACAGGCAACTTGCCTTTGACTTCGCCGATGCCCATCGGGCAACGCATGCGTTGCAAGGTGGTGCTGTCGAAACCTCGATCGCGCAGGCGATGTTCGAACTTGACCCGTTTGGTCTTCGAACCGATCAGGCCGAAGTAGGCAAAGTCGTTGCGCTTGAGGATCGCGGCGCTCAGTTCCAGGTCGAGCTGATGGTTGTGGGTCATGACGATGCAGTAGCTGCCGGCGGGCAATTCGTCGACTTCATCCAGTGGCTCTTCGGTGACGATCTTGCGTACGCCGTGGGGCAAGTGTTCGGGGAATTCCGCCTCCCGCGAATCGATCCAGCGCACCTTGCAGGGCAGGCTCGCCAGCAGTGGCACCAGGGCGCGGCCGACATGGCCGGCGCCGAACACGGCGATCTGCGCCTGGACCTGGCCCATGGGTTCGAACAGCAACACGGTGACGCCGCCGCAACACTGGCCCAGGCTCGCACCGAGGCTGAAGCGCTCCAGATGGGTATTCTGCTGGCCGCTGGCGAGCATGTTCCGGGCGATTTCCATGGCCTTGTATTCCAGGTGGCCGCCACCGATGGTGTCGAACGTCTGGCTGGCGCTGATGACCATCTTCGACCCGGCGTTGCGCGGGGTGGAGCCGAGTTCTTCGATGATCGTCACCAGCACACAGGGTTCGCCGCGGGTTTGCAGGTCGGCGAGGGCGCTGATCCAGTTGTACATATTCCACCTCGACATCTGTTTTGTCTGTTCCGGCCTCATCGCGAGCAAGCTCGCTCCCACATTGGGTCGGTGTTCACAAATACCCTGTGGGAGCGAGCTTGCTCGCGATCGGCCGCGCCGCGGTCTAGAGCGAAGCCACTTCGACTTCCGCTTCCTCAGCCTTGACCGCCTTCAACCCCCGCATCTGCTCACACCCCCACAACACCCGCTCCGGCGTGGCCGGGGCGTCGATGTTCGGTTGATGCCGGTAATCCCCCAGGCTCGCCACGGCGTCCTTGATGGCGCACCACGCGGCGATGCCGAGCATGAACGGCGGTTCGCCCACGGCCTTGGAGTGAAACACCGTGTCTTCAGGGTTCTTGCGGTTTTCCACCAGCTTGACCCGCAGGTCCAGCGGCATGTCGGCCACGGCGGGGATCTTGTAGCTGGCCGGGCCATTGGTCATCAGCTTGCCCTTGTCGTTCCACACCAGCTCTTCCATGGTCAGCCAGCCCATGCCCTGGATGAAACCACCCTCGACCTGGCCGATGTCGATGGCCGGGTTCAGTGAGGCGCCGACGTCGTGGAGGATGTCGGTGCGCAGCATCTTGTACTCGCCGGTGAGGGTGTCGACGATCACCTCGGCGCAGGCCGCGCCATAGGCGTAGTAGTAGAACGGCCGGCCGCGGGCCTGGCTGCGGTCGTAGTAGATTTTCGGGGTTTTGTAGAAGCCGGTGCTCGACAGCGAGACCTGGGCGAAATACGCCTGCTGCACCAGCGCCTCGAAGCTCAGGATGTGATCGCGCACCCGCACATGGCCGTTGTGGAATGCCACGTCTTCTTCGCTGACCTTGTACTGCCGCGCGGCGAACTCCACCAGGCGTCGCTTGATGGTTTCGGCGGCATTCTGCGCCGCCTTGCCATTCAGGTCGGCGCCGCTGGAGGCCGCGGTGGGCGAGGTGTTCGGCACTTTGTCGGTGTTGGTCGCGGTGATCTGCACGCGGTCCATTTCCACCTGGAACACCTCGGCCACCACCTGAGCGACCTTGGTGTTCAGGCCCTGGCCCATTTCGGTGCCGCCATGGTTGAGGTGGATGCTGCCATCGGTGTAGACGTGGATCAGCGCGCCGGCCTGGTTGAGGAAGCTGGCGGTGAACGAAATGCCGAATTTCACCGGGGTCAGCGCCAGGCCTTTTTTCAGGATCGGGCTGTTGGCGTTGTAGCGGCGGATCGCTTCGCGGCGCTCGGCGTACTGGCTGCTTTCTTCAAGCTCGGCGGTCATTTCCTCGAGCATGTTGTGCTCGACGGTCTGGTAGTAGTGGGTGACGTTGCGTTCGGTCTTGCCATAGTAGTTGGCCTTGCGCACCGCCAGCGGATCCAGACCCAGGTGCCGGGCGATGGCATCCATCACCTCTTCGATGGCGACCATGCCTTGGGGCCCGCCGAAACCACGGTAGGCGGTGTTCGACGCGGTGTTGGTCTTGCAGCGGTGGCCGTTGATGGTGGCATCGCCCAGGTAGTAGGCGTTGTCGGCATGGAACATCGCCCGATCGACGATGGAAGCCGACAGGTCCGGCGAGCAACCGCAGTTGCCGGCCAGTTCCAGGGCGATGCCGTGCAAGCGCCCGCGGCTGTCGAAGCCCACGTCGTATTCGATGTAGAAGGGGTGGCGCTTGCCGGTCATCAGCATGTCTTCGACCCGGGGCAGGCGCATCTTGGTTGGTTGCCCGGTGAGGTGCGCGACGACCGCGCACAGGCACGCCGGGCTGGCGGCCTGGGTTTCCTTGCCGCCAAAGCCGCCGCCCATGCGGCGCATGTCCACCACGACTTTGTTCATCGACACGCCCAGCACTTCGGCCACCAGCTTCTGCACTTCGGTGGGGTTCTGGGTCGAGCAGTAGACGATCATGCCGCCGTCCTCGGTGGGCATCACCGAGGAAATCTGGGTTTCCAGGTAAAAATGCTCCTGTCCGCCGATGTGCAGCGAACCCTGGAGGCGATGTTCGGCGCTCGCCAGCGCCGTGGCCGAATCGCCACGTTGGTGGGTGTGGCTGTCGAGCACGAAATGCCGCTTGCGCAGGGCTTCGACCACATCCAGCACCGGTTCCAGGTCTTCGTATTCGACGATGGCGGCCATCGCCGCCTTGCGGGCGGTTTCCAGGTCTCTGGCGGCGACGGCCAGCACCGGTTGGCCGACGAACTGCACGTCATCGATGGCCAGCAGCGGGTCGCCGGGCAGCAGCGGGCCGATGTCCTTCAGCCCCGGAATGTCGGCATGGGTAATGGCGATGCGCACGCCTTCGAAGGCATAGCAGGGCGCGGTATCGATGCGGATGATCCGGGCGTGGGCGCGGTCCGACAGCCGGGCGTAGACGTGCAACTGGTTCGGGAATTCCAGGCGGTCATCGATGTACTGCGCTTCGCCGGACACATGCTTGGCGGCGCTGTCATGCTTGACGCTGCGGCCTACGCCAGTGGTCAGGTCACGGGCGAACAGCTCGGCCAGTTCGGCTTGGGTCTTCTCTACGGCGTGATGGTTAGACATAAGCGGTCACCCGAGTCTCGATGTGCGGCGTTTGCAGTTCGATGAAGTATTTGCGCAACAGGTTGCGGGCGCTGAGCAGGCGGTATTCCTTGCTGGCGCGGAAATCCGACAGCGGCGTGAAGTCCTCGGCCAGGGCAGCGCAGGCGCGTTCGACGGTGCTGTCGGTCCACGGCGCACCGATCAGTGCGGCTTCACAATGCTTGGCCCGCTTGGGTGTGGCGGCCATGCCGCCGAAGGCGACGCGGGCGTCGCGGACCACGCCGTTGTCGATGCACAGGTTGAACGCCGCGCACACCGCGGAAATATCATCGTCCAGGCGTTTGGAGACCTTGTAGGCGCGGAACGCCTGTTCGGCACTGGCCCGGGGCACGATGATCTTTTCGATGAATTCGCTTTCCTGGCGCGCAGTGACCCGGTAGTCGATGAAGTAGTCTTCCAGGGCCAGGGTGCGCCGGGACTGGCCCTTGCACAGCACGATTTGCGCGCCGAGGGCGATCAGCAGGGGCGGCGAGTCGCCAATCGGCGAGGCGTTGCCGATGTTGCCGCCGAGGGTGCCCTGGTTGCGGATCTGCAGCGAGGCGAAGCGTTGCAGCAGTTCGCCAAAGTCCGGGTATTCGGCTTTCAAGGCTTCGTAGCAATCGGAGAGGGCGGTGGCGGCGCCGATCTCCAGGCGATCGTCGAAACGCTCGATACGCTTGAGTTCGGTGACGTTGCCCACGTAGATCATCACCGGCAGGGTGCGGTGAAATTGCGTGACTTCCAGGGCCAGGTCCGTGCCGCCGGCCAGCAGGCGCGCCTGGGGATAGGCGTCGTAGAGATCGGCCAGGTCGGCCACGGTCAGCGGCACCAGGCAACGTTTGTCGCCGCTGTTGAGCTCGCCGGTCTCGGTCGGCGCGATGGCTTTGAGGCGGGCGATGGTCTCGGCCGCGCGGGCGTCGAACTGGTCCGGTTGCTTGCCGCAGCAGGCCTGCTCGGCGGCGGCCAGGATCGGCCGATAGCCGGTGCAACGGCACAGGTTGCCGGCCAAGGCTTCGTGGGCCTTGTGGGCGTCGGGCTGCTCGCTGTTTTTTTGCAGGGCGAACAGCGACATGACGAAGCCGGGTGTGCAGAAACCGCACTGCGAACCGTGGCAATCGACCATCGCCTGCTGGACGCTGTGCAGTTGGCCCTGGTGCTTGAGGTCTTCGACGCTGATCAGTTGCTTGCCGTGCAGGGACGAGACGAAGGTCAGGCACGAATTGAGGCTGCGGTAGCGAATGCGTTCGCGGCCATTCGCGTCCGTCTCCAATTCGCCCACCACCACAGTGCACGCACCACAGTCGCCGCTGGCGCAACCTTCTTTGGTGCCTGGTTTGCCAACGTGTTCGCGCAAATAGTTGAGCACGGTCAGGTTCGGGTCCAGGGCGTGCTCGCTACGGAGTTCCTGGTTGAGTAAAAACTGGATCACGGAAGGCCTCGCAGACTCATTATTGTTGTATCGACATGGGCCTGAATTTATCAGGTCTGACTTTTCGGTCAATGATTTTCTGACTTAAAGGTCAGGAAAATTCGTTTGGTCGATGAACTGCCGTGTTTGGTCAGTATGGACCCATTGTGGGAGCGAGCTTGCTCGCTATAGCGTCGGGTCTGTCGATGCGTTCATCGGCTGGTGCACCGCCATCGCGAGCAAGCTCGCTCCCACAGGTTTGGTTCAGGATGAAAAGCTCAAACTTTTTTGCTTATATCGTGCCAAAAACCCGCTGCAGGCCCTGCGCCATGACGTATCGAGTGCGCTACACTGCGCCGCTTGTGCAAATCGAAGAGTTTGAAGGACAACCATGACGTTCAAGGCCCCGGACAGCCTCGCCGAGCAAATCGCCCACCATCTCGCCGAACGCATCATTCGCGGCGAAATGAAGCCGGGAGAGCGCATCCAGGAACAGAAGGTCACGCTGGCGCTCAATGTCAGCCGCGGCTCGGTCCGCGAAGCCTTGCTGATCCTGGAACGACGCCATTTGATCGCGATCCTGCCGCGCCGTGGCGCCCACGTCACCGAACTTACCGAACACAAGGTGCGCAGCCTCTGCGCGCTGATGAGCGAGCTGTACATCCTGCTGGGCAACGCCGTGGCCCATGGCTGGAAAGAACAGGCCGACATGGCGCCGTTCGTGGCCATCCAGCAGCGTCTCCAGGACGCCTACGCGCGCCAGGACATCCGCACCTTCGTCGATGAAAGCTTCAGCGTGATGCGCGCGGCCTATCTCTTCGCCAACAACCCGTACTTGCAGGAAACCGTCGAGAACCTGCAACCGGCCATGAGCCGTGCCTACTTCCTGGCCCTGGAGCAGCGCAAGGCGGAAATGAGCGAATTTCTCGACCTGTTCCAGCGCCTGCTCGCCGCCGTGCTGGCCCGTGATCTGCCGCAGATCCGCATCGTGCTGACGGCCTACGCCCAGCGCAGTTGCGATCTGGTGGTTGCTGCCCTGACGGCGGCCTGACGTGCGGCTCAAGTGCATCAAGTTGGCGGGGTTCAAGTCCTTCGTCGACCCGACCACGGTGAACTTCCCCAGTAACATGGCGGCGGTGGTCGGACCCAACGGTTGCGGCAAGTCGAACATCATCGACGCCGTGCGCTGGGTGATGGGCGAGAGCTCAGCCAAGAACCTGCGCGGCGAGTCGATGACCGATGTCATCTTCAACGGCTCCACCAGTCGCAAACCGGTAAGCCAGGCGAGCATCGAGCTGGTGTTCGACAACTCCGACGGCACCCTGGTGGGCGAGTACGCAGCCTATGCGGAAATCTCCATTCGTCGCAAAGTGACCCGCGACAGCCAGAACAGCTATTTCCTCAATGGCGCCAAGTGCCGGCGTCGCGACATCACCGATATTTTCCTCGGCACCGGCCTGGGCCCGCGCAGCTACTCGATCATCGAACAGGGCATGATCTCCAAGCTGATCGAAGCCAAGCCCGAGGACCTGCGCAACTTCATCGAAGAGGCTGCGGGGATCTCCAAATACAAGGAGCGGCGGCGCGAGACCGAAAACCGCATTCGTCGCACCCACGAAAACCTGGCGCGCCTGACCGACCTGCGCGAAGAGCTCGAACGTCAGCTCGAACGTCTGCACCGCCAGGCCGAGGCCGCGAAGAAGTACCAGGAATACAAGGGCGAGGAGCGCCAGCTCAAGGCCCAGCTTTCGGCCCTGCGCTGGCAGGCGTTGAACGAGCAGGTCGGCCAGCGTGAAGCGATCATTGGCAACCAGGAAGTCAGCTTCGAAGCCCTGGTGGCCGAACAGCGTAATGCGGACGCCGCCATCGAGCGCCTGCGCGACGGTCATCATGACCTGTCCGAGCGCTTCAATCTGGTGCAAGGACGCTTCTATTCGGTGGGCGGCGACATTGCCCGGGTCGAGCAGAGCATCCAGCATGGGCAGCAACGGCTGCGGCAGTTGCAGGATGACTTGAAGGAAGCCGAGCGGGCGCGCCTGGAAACCGAATCGCACCTGGGCCACGACCGCACACTGCTGTTGACCCTTGGCGAAGAGCTGGACAGGCTCACGCCGGAGCAGGAAATCACCAGTGCCGCCGCCGAAGAGGCCGCCGCGGCCCTGGAAGAAGCCGAACTGACCATGCATGGCTGGCAAGAGCAGTGGGACAGCTTCAACCTGGCCTCGGCCGAGCCGCGGCGCCAGGCTGAAGTCCAGCAGTCGCGCATCCAGCAGTTGGAAACCAGTATGGAGCGCCTGGCCGAACGCCAGCGCCGCCTGTCCGAAGAACGCGCCTTGCTCGCGGCGGACCCGGAAGACGCAGCGATCCTGGAACTGAGCGAACAACTGGCGACCAGCGAAGCCACCCTCGAAGACTTGCAGGCCAGCGAAGACGCCCAGGTCGAACGCCTTGAGCAACTGCGCCAGGCCTTGCAATTGGCCTTGCAGAACCAGCAGCAGGGCCAGGGTGAGTTGCAGCGGCTCAATGGGCGCCTGGCTTCGCTGGAGGCCTTGCAGCAAGCGGCGCTGGACCCGGGCACCGGCACCGCCGAATGGCTGCGCGACCAGCACCTGGCCGAACGCCCGCGGCTGGCCGAGGGGCTGAAGGTCGATGCCGGTTGGGAGCTGGCGGTGGAAACCGTGCTGGGGGCCGACCTGCAAGCGGTGCTGGTGGATGACTTCGGCGGCTTCGACCTGTCGGGCTTTACCCAGGGCGATCTGCGCCTGCTCAGCCCGGCCGGCGACGGAGTACGAATTCCCGGCAGCTTGCTGGACAAGGTCGAGGCCCAGGTGGACTTGTCGCCGTGGCTGGGACAGGTCAAGCCGGTGGACAGCCTTGAGCAGGCGTTGGCCCTGCGCGGGCAATTGGCGGCCGGCGAAAGCCTGATCAGTCGTGACGGGTATTGGGTCGGCCGGCATTTCCTGCGGGTGCGCCGGGCCAGCGAAGCCGAGAGCGGCATGCTCGCCCGTGGCCAGGAAATCCAGCGCCTGGGCGCCGAACGCGAAGAGCGCGAAGCCAGAGTCGAAGCCCTGGAAACCGAATTGCAAAACCTGCGGGCGCAACAGCGTCAACAGGAAAACGGCCGCGAACACCTGCGGCGGCTGTTGCAGGATGAAGCGCGCCAGCAAGGCGAGCTCAAGGCGCAGTTGTCGGCCGGCAAGGCCAAGGTCGAGCAACTGGCGCTGCGTCGCACCCGCCTGGAAGAAGAAATCACCGAGCTGGGCGAGCAGCGGGCGCTGGAGCACGAACAGATCGGTGAGGCGCGCTTGCAACTGCAAGAGGCCCTCGATGCCATGGCACTGGACACCGAGCAGCGTGAACTGCTGCTGGCCCAGCGTGACAGCTTGCGTGAGCGCCTGGATCGGGTGCGCCAGGAAGCACGCCAGCACAAGGACCACGCCCATCAGTTGGCGGTGCGCCTGGGCTCGCTCAAGGCTCAATACGATTCCACGCGCCAGGCCTTGGAACGACTGGAAATGCAGTCCGAACGCCTGACCGAAAAACGCGAGCAACTGAGCCTCAATCTGGAGGAGGGCGAGGCACCTTTGGAAGAGCTGCGCCTCAAACTCGAAGAGTTGCTCGACAAGCGCATGAGCGTCGACGAAGAACTCAAGACGGCGCAGATCGCCCTGGAGGACGCCGACCGCGAACTGCGCGACGCTGAGAAGCGCCGCAGCCAGGCCGAGCAGCAATCCCAACTGATCCGCGGCCAGATGGAACAGCAGCGCATGGAGTGGCAAGCCCTGACGGTGCGGCGCAAAGCCTTGCAGGACCAATTGCTGGAAGACGGCTACGACCTCGATGGCGTGCTCGCCACCTTGGTGGCCGGGGCGAATGAAAAGGACGCCGAGGAAGAACTGGAGCGCATTGCCCAGCGTATCCAGCGCCTGGGGGCAATCAACCTGGCGGCCATCGACGAGTACCAGCAGCAGTCCGAGCGCAAGCGCTACCTGGACGCCCAGAACGATGACCTGGTGGAAGCGCTGGAGACCCTGGAAAACGTCATCCGCAAGATCGACAAGGAAACCCGCAACCGCTTCAAGGATACCTTTGATCAGATCAACGGCGGTTTGCAGGCCCTTTTCCCAAAAGTTTTCGGTGGCGGCAGCGCCTATTTGGAACTGACGGGCGAAGATTTACTCGATACAGGGGTGACAATCATGGCGCGTCCTCCTGGCAAGAAGAACAGCACCATCCATTTGCTCTCCGGTGGCGAAAAGGCGCTGACCGCGCTGGCCCTGGTCTTTGCCATCTTCAAATTGAACCCGGCGCCGTTCTGCATGCTCGACGAAGTCGACGCGCCATTGGACGACGCCAACGTAGGCCGTTACGCACGGCTGGTGAAGGAGATGTCTGAAACGGTGCAGTTCATCTACATCACCCACAACAAGATCGCCATGGAAATGGCCGATCAGTTGATGGGGGTGACCATGCATGAGCCTGGCTGTTCGCGACTGGTGGCGGTGGATGTGGAGGAGGCCATGGCCATGGTGGATGCCTGAACAACCGGTTGTAGGGCTTCTACTTCGAACGCTGTAGGTATTTTTTACCCGGGGGGTTGATGTTCAATTCACAGATTGGGCACAAGCCTATGCGACAGACGGTGTAAAGTTATCTTTGGTCGTGCTAGTTTAATGTCAATTTTTCGTATGCGTGGGCAAAACGCCATTCAGAACATAGAGTTGGCGCCACGTTTTAAAGCGGTTTGCAAATAGCTAAGCCCCTTATTTTTCAGCATTTTTATAGAGGCACGGGATTACATGGAAATCGGTCTGCGCGAGTGGCTGATCGTCATCGGCATCATTGTCATTGCCGGTATTCTTTTCGACGGCTGGCGTCGCATGCGCGGCGGCAAGGGGAAACTGAAGTTTCGCCTGGATCGCAGCCTGTCGAACCTGCCTGATGAGGATGACAGCGCCGAACTGCTGGGCCCGCCGCGGGTGCTGGACACCCACAAGGAGCCGCAGCTGGACGAGCACGACTTGCCGTCGATGAGCGCACCTGTCCGCGAGCCACGGGAGTCGGGTTCCAAGCGCGGCAAGCGCAACAGCGAGCCGTCCCAGGGTGATTTGAACCTGAACCTCGACCTGGATGGTGGGCCGAGCTTCAGCAGTCGCGACGGCGACTTCCCGGACGAGACCAGGACCCCGAGCGCCGACAAGGACCAGGCCCAGGCTGAAGAAGTGCTGGTGATCAGCGTGATCTGCCGCGACCCGGCCGGCTTCAAGGGCCCGGCGTTGCTGCAGAACATCCTCGAAAGCGGCCTGCGTTTCGGCGAGATGGACATTTTCCACCGCCACGAAAGCATGGCCGGTAACGGCGAGGTGCTGTTCTCCATGGCCAACGCGGTCAAGCCCGGTGTGTTCGACCTCGACGACATCGATCATTTCAGCACGCCAGCGGTGAGTTTCTTCCTCGGCCTGCCGGGCCCGCGTCATCCCAAGCAAGCCTTCGACGTGATGGTGGCCGCGGCGCGCAAGCTGTCCCAGGAACTCAATGGTGAACTGAAGGATGACCAGCGCAGCGTGCTGACCGCCCAGACCATCGAGCACTACCGCCAGCGCATCGTCGAATTCGAGCGCCGGGCGCTGACCCAGAAGCGCTGAGCGATAGATGGCTCTCCTGCCCAGAGAGCTTTGTGTGGCGAGGGAGCTTGCTCCCGCTGGGGTGCGAAGCGCCCCCATGTATCAAGAAAATCGAGCAGCCTAGGCTGCTCTTTTGCTTTATGAGAGAACACCCATGAACGCCGTTGAAACCCGCATCCAAAAGCTGCGTACCGAGCTGGATCAGCACAACTACCGCTACCACGTCCTCGATGAGCCAAGCATTCCCGATGCCGAGTACGACCGCCTGTTCCACGAGCTCAAGGCCCTGGAAGAGCAGCATCCGGAACTGGTCACCAGCGACTCCCCGACCCAACGGGTCGGCAGCGTGGCGCTGTCGGCGTTCAGCCAGGTGCGCCACGAGATCCCGATGCTCAGCCTGGGCAACGCCTTCGACGAAACCACCATGCGTGAGTTCGACCGGCGGGTGACGGAAGGTCTCGACCTGCCCATGGGTGACTTGCTGGGCGGTGGCGCGGCGGTGGAGTACAGCTGCGAGCCGAAGCTCGATGGGCTGGCGGTCAGCCTGTTGTATCAGGACGGCATGCTGGTGCGCGGCGCCACGCGCGGTGACGGCACCACGGGCGAGGACATCAGCGTCAATGTGCGCACCGTGCGCAACATTCCCCTCAAGTTGCAGGGCACCGGCTGGCCGCCGCTGCTGGAAGTGCGCGGCGAGGTGTACATGTCCAAGGCCGGCTTCGAGCGCCTCAACGCCACGCAGTTGGAGGTGGGCGGCAAGACGTTTGCCAACCCGCGCAACGCGGCGGCCGGCAGCCTGCGTCAGCTCGATTCCAGGATCACGGCCAACCGGCCCCTGGAGTTCTGTTGCTACGGCATCGGCCAGGTGACGTCGGACATCGCCGACACCCACATCGGTAACCTCAAGCAACTCAAGGCCTGGGGCATGCCCATCAGCCGTGAGCTGAAACTGGCCCGCGGCATCGACGAATGCCTGGATTACTACCGTGACATCGGCGAGCGGCGCAACGCGTTGCCCTACGAGATCGACGGCGTGGTGTTCAAGGTCAACAGCATCGCCTCCCAGCGCGAGCTCGGTTTCCGCGCCCGGGAACCGCGTTGGGCCATCGCCCACAAGTTTCCCGCCACTGAAGAACTCACCGAGTTGCTGGACGTCGAGTTCCAGGTCGGCCGCACGGGCGCGGTGACTCCGGTGGCCCGACTCAAGCCGGTGAAAGTCGCCGGCGTGACCGTGGCCAACGCCACCCTGCACAACATGGATGAAGTGGCGCGCCTGGGCGTGATGATCGGCGACACCGTGATCATCCGCCGTGCCGGAGATGTGATCCCGCAGGTGGTGCAGGTCGTCTCCGAGCGCCGTCCGGAAAACGCCCGCCCGGTGGAGGTGCCCCAGCAATGTCCCGTCTGCGGCTCCCACGTCGAGCGCACGCAATTGATCAAGCGCAGCAAGGGCCGCGAAACCGTCAGCGAAGGCGCGGTGTACCGCTGCGTCGGTCGCCTGGCCTGTGGCGCGCAACTCAAGCAGGCGATCATTCACTTCGTTTCGCGTCGGGCCATGGACATCGAGGGCCTGGGCGAGAAGAGCGTCGAGCAACTGGTGGATGAGGGGCTGGTGGGTTCGCCTGCCGATCTGTATGCCTTGACCTTCGAGCAGGTGGTCGACCTGGAAGGCTTTGCCGAACTGTCGAGCAAGAACCTGCTGGCCGCCATCGTCGACAGCAAAAAACCAAGCCTGGCGCGGTTTATCTACGCCCTCGGCATTCCGGACGTGGGCGAGGAGACGGCCAAGGTCCTGGCTCGCTCCCTCGGTTCGCTGGAGCGCGTGCAGGCGGCCTTGCCCCAGGTGCTCACGTACTTGCCGGACGTCGGTCTGGAAGTCGCCCACGAGATCCACAGCTTCTTTGAAGACCCGCATAACCGCCAGGTGATCAAGGACCTGCTGCGCCATGGCCTCGAGATCCAGGACCAGGGCGAGTTGGGCGCCGAGTTTTCCGCCAGCACCACCCTGGGTGGCTTTCTCGACAAGTTGCACATTCCTTCGGTGGGGCCGGGCGGGGCGCAGAAACTGGCGGACAAGTTCGGCTCGCTCGAAGGCGTGATGAACGCCGATTGGCTGGACATGCGCCAGGCGCTGCCGGAAAAGCAGGCCAACGCCGTACGCGAGTTCTTCGCCATCGCCGCCAACCGTCAACAGGCCGAAGCGGCGCAACAGCAGTTGCGCGACTTCGGCATGCACTGGCAAAGCGAGAAGAAAGTCGTCGAAGGCTTGCCGGAGGCCGGGCACACCTGGGTGCTGACCGGTTCGCTGGAGCTGATGAGTCGTGACGTCGCCAAGGACAAGCTGGAGAGCCTGGGGGCCAAGGTGGCCGGTTCCGTGTCGGCGAAAACCCATTGCGTGGTGGCCGGGCCGGGGGCGGGTTCGAAATTGACCAAGGCAAACGAGCTGGGCCTCAAGGTGCTCGACGAAGCGGCGTTCGTGGCTTTTTTGAGTCAGCATGGCATCACGGTTCAATCGTGAGGGCACCCTCCGTGGCGAGGGAGCAAGCTCCCTCGCCACGGTTTATTCGGTGCTGTGATGCAGTGCGGGGGAACGATCCGACACGGAGCATGATCTAGTCTTGCAGGCTCCAGGGAGAGATCGCCATGTACCGCTTCTTCGAACAACTGAGTTCACGCATCGCCGCACCGTTCATGGGCGACCGGTCGCGCAACAGCAAGGTCTGGCCGTGTCGTTGCGGCCAGTCCCTGTTTTTTCGCAACAGCCAATGCCTGGCCTGCCTGGCGGCCCTGGGGTATCAGCCCGAGCAGAGTCGCTTGTCCTCCCTGCAGCCCGCTGAGCAGCCCGACACCTGGACGCTGGATGCCGATCCGCAAGCCGGGCTGTTCCGCCGTTGCGCCAACCTCGACACCCCGGCGGCCTGCAATTGGCTGCTGCCGGACAATGGGCGCGATACCCTGTGCATCGCCTGCAGCCTGAACCGCACTATCCCCGACCTGTCGATTCCGGAAAACCCTGAGCGCTGGCGCAAGGTCGAGACCGCCAAGCGTCGTCTGGTCGCGCAACTGATTACCTTTGGCTTGCCGGTCATCCCGAAAACCGTCGACGAAAACATCGGCCTGGCTTTCGACTTCATCGGCGTCGACCCCGACGGCAAATCGCCGATGACCGGCCATGCCAGCGGGCTGATCACCCTCGACATCAAAGAGGCGGACGATGCCCATCGTGAGTACGTGCGCCAGCAGATGCGCGAGCCGTATCGCACCTTGCTCGGGCATTTTCGTCATGAGGTGGGGCATTACTACTGGGATCGACTGATTGCCAACAGCCACTGGCTCGAGGCGTTTCGCGAGTTGTTCGGCGATGAGCGCGCCAGCTATGCCGAAGCCCTGGAGCGCCACTACCAGCAAGGTGCGCCGCTGGATTGGCAAACCCGCTATGTCAGTGCCTACGCCACCATGCACCCTTGGGAAGACTGGGCGGAAACCTGGGCCCATTACCTGCACATGATGGACGCGGTAGACACCGCCCTGGGCTTCGGCATGAGTGCCCGGGAGATGGATTTCGACTACCAACCGTTCCCGCCCGAGACCTTGTACGACCCCGAACACACTGGCGGCGCGGCTTTCCTCTCGTTCGTCAACGCCTGGATCGAACTGGCCGGCATGCTCAACGAATTGTCCCGCAGCATGGGCCAGCCGGACTTCTACCCGTTCGTCGTGCCGGCAGCGGTGATCACCAAACTGCATTTCATCCATCTGGTGATCCAGGAAGAGGGTGGTCGGGCGGATGAGGTGTTGTTGTAGTTTTCTGTGGAGGCAGCTTGCAACCCTGTTGAATGTACCGACGCCTTCGCGAGCAAGCTCGCTCCCACACACGCGAAGCGCAGATCCCCCCTGTGGGAGCGAGCTTGCTCGCGATAGCGACAGGTCAGCCTGCGATCATGCCGGATGTGCCGACTTCATCGCAGACACGCTTTGTTCCCATAGCAAGTACTTGAACATCTTCAGTTTTTTAATCCGCCGCGAACGGTTGTAACTTCTTGCCAGATAGGTACAATGGCGCGGCTCGCCGTCAGGCGGGCGTCGTTATGGTGACCCCATCGGTCCCCCCGCAACGATTACCCGTGAACCTGGTCAGATCCGGAAGGAAGCAGCCACAGCGGGAACATTGTGTGCCGGGGTGTGGCTGGTGGGGTTGCCTCCATAACGCCCAAGCCTTCGTTCGCAAGGTTTGCCAACTTCAAAATTTCTTGCTGTTTTGCTGATCGATACCGATCGGTGCTTTCTGCTGTCCAGGCTTTGGCCGGACAAGACAATCGAGCGTCAACGTCAACAAGCAGGCCGGTCCTGTGCATCGACAGGACCGGGCCCTGGGGTCAGTACTGAGCCTTCACATACTCAGTAATCGGCTCTTGCAAAAGATCCTGTGGATGATCTCCACCGAAAGTCGCCCATTTGCTTTTACCGGACAAGATCGCAGACCCCAGCGGCTGTGCGCCAGTCGGGCCATAAATGGCGAGCTTCACTTCAATCTTGTCGGGGAGGCCCGACCATTCCGTGGCGCGTTCTTCCCAGTGCAGGATTTCCGGGATGACGTAGTAGCCCGAAGGGCTGTTCTGTCTCAGGCAGCTCAATTCACGGCACGCGCCCACTACCGTCACACGGTTGGTGTAATAAGAGAAGGCCGTCTTGACGGCGGCAGCTGTCATATCACCGGAGGCAGGGTAGGGCGTCGTTTCGTAGCGGCCGTCGACCGGTATGGCGATGGTGACGGGCATTTGCCGATCAAGTTTTCCCGGGTTGGGGAATACGTCTTGTTGCGCGTATTTGGCGGTGCAGCCGGTGGCGAGTATCGAGACAAGAATGATCGAAAGTTTACGCACGGAGTCCCCTGGGATTTTGTTGTGTCGACGAGTCGGTGGGCGTCATCGGGACGCAGGAATCAGTGCGTTGATAGTCCGGGTTCGTGGCAAGAGATGTCAACGTGACATTATGTCGTGCGTCATCCTCGGAATTGGGCAGGCGAGCAAAGAGAAGCCTGGCTTGTCTCGCCTCGACAGGCCAGGCTGCTCTTTCACTGCGTCAAGGCTTGGACAAGGCCTGGTCGACCGCTGCGATCAGCTTTCCCAGGTCCTTCGGGGTGGCTTTGTGTATGACACCGAACAGGTACGCCCGCTGTTCGTCCTCATCGGCCATGTCGGCAAAAAAGGCCTTCAGTTGCACATCCAGCACATTGGCAAGCAGGAACAAGGCTTCGACGCTGGGGGTGTAGGTGCCGGTTTCGAAGCGGCTGATGGTTTTAGGGTCAAAACCGGTTTTTTCGCCAAGTTCAGCCTGAGTAAGCCCCGCTACTTTGCGGTAGCGTCTGATGGCCGGACCCAAACTTGAAATTTGCATCGCTTAATTCCCATTTAGAATCAAGAACTTAACGATAGATTTTCGCATTAGGCAACCGCGTGATCCATCACCTTGCTTTGCAAAATGTGATGTGTTTCGTAGAATCGGCCTTTGGCACGGGTATTTGGTGACCTGCTTTTCGAAGCCGAGGTGTGTGCGGGGGCCGGGCCTTGTGTTCTTGCCACGATACAAGGCAAGGGCTGAAGCTCTCCCTTGGCATCGCCAGGGCCCGCGCTCCAGCTTCTCTCAGAGTGTTTGAGCCTAGTTGATTTTCGCCTGTCTTGAAGGCGGTGCAACCGCGCGCGACAAATGAGCCTGACTCATGGATGACTGCTTCGATGGATAAGAAGTACCGCAGGGCCGTTGACGCCGCCGCGATTTTTTCCGAGACCGATCTGAGCGGGCGCATCACCTACGTCAACGATCAATTTTGCAGTCTTTTCGGTTACCGGCGCGATGAGCTGCTGGGCGCGAACCATCGCCTGCTCAATTCCGGCCAGCACCCTGGCGAGTTCTTCAGCGCCATGTGGAGCACCATTGCCCTGGGCCAGGTCTGGAAAGGGGAAATCTGCAATCGGGCCAAGGACGGTACGCTGCACTGGGTCGACACCACCCTGGTGCCGGTGATCGACGACGAGACCGGCCAAATCGAGCGCTACCTGGCGATTCGCTTCGACGTCAGCGAAAAGCGTCGCCTGCTGCATTCGTTGCAATGGCGGGTCGGTCACGATGTGCTGACCGGCCTGCCCAATCGTACTTATCTATCGGATCTGCTGGACCAGGCCCTGGAGTTTTCCCGGGAGGAAAACCTGCCCTTGGCGGTGTGCATGCTCGACCTCGATGGCTTCAAGGCGGTCAATGACGGCTATGGTCACGCCAGCGGTGATCGACTGTTGGTGGAGGTCGCCAGGCGCCTGCGCAGCATTGTGCGTGGCGAGGACGTGGTAGCGCGGCTGGGCGGGGATGAGTTCGTGCTGGTGTTGCGCCATGTGCGCGGGATGGAAGAGCTGCATGCCGCGTTGAACCGGGTGTTGATCGCCGTCTCCATGCCGTATGCCATTGACGGCAAGGACATCAAGGTCTTCGCCAGTATTGGCGTCACGTTGTTCCCGTGGGACAACGAAGACGCCGAGACCCTGTTGCGTCATGCCGACCAGGCGATGTACGTGGCCAAGCAAAGCGGTCGCAATCGTTTCCACTTGTTCGATGTGTCCCGGGACAAGGAGGTGCGGGCCACTTACCAGACAGTCGAGCGGGTCCGCCAGGCACTGGCCGATAACGAACTGCGGCTGCATTTCCAGCCCAAGGTCAATATGCGTCATGGCACCGTGGTCGGCCTGGAGGCGCTGCTGCGCTGGAAGCATCCGCAACGTGGCCTGGTGCCGCCTCGGGAGTTCTTGCCCCTGGTGGAGGAGACTGACCTGATCGTCGAGATCGGCGAGTGGGTCATGGAACAGGTCTTGACCCAGTTGCAACAATGGCAGCAGGCGGGGCAGGGCTGGCCGGTGAGCATCAATATCTCGGCACGGCATTTCCAGCGGGCGGATTTTGTCGAGCGACTGCGACAGGTGTTGGAGCGGCATTCGGCGGTGCCGCCACGGCTGTTGGACCTGCAGATTGTCGAGTCCGTCGCCGTGGAGAACCTGGCCCACGTCAGCGCCTGCCTCCAGGCGTGCCAGGCACTGGGCGTGGGGTTTTCCCTGGGTGGTTTCGGCACCGGCTACTGCTCGCTCAACGACCTCAAGCACCTGCGCACGCAAACCATCAAGATCGACAAGACCTTCGTGCGCGACATTCTCGATGACCGCGACGACCTGGCGCTGACCGAAGCGGTGATCGGCCTGGCTCGGGCGTTTGGCCGCGAGGTGGTCGCCGAAGGGCTGGACAGCCTGGAGCATGGCCAACTGTTGCTGCGCCTGGGCTGCGAGGTGGCACAAGGTTATTTCATCGCCCGGCCCATGCCGCCCGAACAGATACCCGGCTGGGTGCAGGGGTTCGTTCCGCCGTCGCAATGGCAGCAGCGGCCAGGCGATCAGGGCGAGGGCGCCTCGCTCTCGGCCCGTGATGCTTCACTGCGGCCGGTGTAGAGCTGGATGATCGCGTCGATTTCCCCGGACGTCTTCATGTTCAGTAATGTCCTCAGAATGCGCTGTGCGGGAATGCTCGGATCGTTGCGCACATAACAGCTCAACCGCTGTTCCTGCAGGACAGCCACCTCATGGAGTTGGCGATCAGCGGTATGACGTTGATTGAACCAGTCCAGCGCCCATTGATTACTGATCCCATAGCGATAACGCCCGGCCAACAATTTCGCCAGCACTTGTTCCTGGCTGCGGGCATCGTCGCGGTGCAGTTGACCGGCGTCGAACAAGGGTTGCAAGGTCGGGTAGCTGTAGCCGAGCACCGTGCCGATGGGTTGGGGCGACAGCGTTGTTGGCGTTATCGTCGCGGGTACGCTTGTGGTGGCGACGAGCAGGTCACGTTGGAAAAACAACGGGATGCTCCACAGATAATCATCGTTGTCCTTCACCCAGTCAGGGCTGACATAGCAACGCATGTCGACCTCGCCGTGTTTCATGGCACCGTCGAGCCGGGCGCGGGAGAGGACGTGGAATTGCGCCGGCTTTCCTATCTGGGTCGCCAGGCTGATCATGATGTCGGGAATGATGCCCTGGGTCGGGCGGCCTCGTTCAATCTGCACCATGGGCATTGCCCAGCCATCGGTAACGGCGAAACGCAAGGGGGCTTCCTCGGCAAGACAGCCGGTACTCAACAACAGCAAAGCCCCCATGGCTGAGCGCATAAACTCTCCTGACTGTGTAAAACCGTGTCGACAACGAGTCCCGTAGCCTAGCTTAGTCACATTAGACGAGCACACCGGATGCAATTTCGCCCCTGCTCCGCTAGCATTAGCCGCTTATGTTCCTTCGTTGCGACGGTTTTCGATGAGTTATCAGGTTCTTGCACGTAAATGGCGTCCGCGCTCGTTCCGCGAAATGGTCGGCCAGACCCATGTGCTCAAGGCTCTGATCAATGCCTTGGACAGCCAGCGGCTGCACCACGCCTATCTGTTCACCGGTACCCGTGGCGTGGGCAAGACCACCATCGCGCGGATCATTGCCAAGTGCCTGAATTGTGAAACCGGTATCACTTCGACACCTTGTGGCGAGTGTTCGGTCTGCCGGGAAATCGACGAGGGCCGCTTCGTCGACCTGATCGAGATCGACGCCGCCAGCCGCACCAAGGTCGAAGACACCCGCGAACTGCTCGACAACGTGCAGTACGCCCCGAGCCGTGGGCGCTTCAAGGTCTACCTGATCGACGAAGTGCACATGCTCTCCAGCCATTCCTTCAATGCGCTGCTCAAGACCCTCGAAGAACCGCCGCCCTACGTCAAGTTCATCCTGGCGACCACCGACCCGCAGAAACTTCCTGCAACGATTCTGTCGCGGTGCCTGCAGTTCTCCCTGAAGAACATGACGCCGGAGCGGGTGGTCGAGCACCTGACCCACGTACTGGGCGTCGAAAACGTGCCATTCGAAGACGATGCGCTGTGGCTGTTGGGCCGGGCCGCCGATGGTTCGATGCGCGACGCCATGAGCCTGACCGACCAGGCCATCGCTTTCGGTGAAGGCAAGGTCATGGCCGCCGATGTCCGAGCCATGCTCGGCACCCTCGATCACGGCCAGGTCTATGACGTCTTGCATGCGCTGATCGAAGGCGATGCCAAGGCGCTGCTCGAGGCGGTGCGTCACCTGGCCGAGCAGGGCCCGGACTGGAATGGCGTACTCTCGGAAATCCTCAACGTGCTGCACCGTGTCGCCATTGCCCAGGCCCTGCCTGAAGGCGTCGACAACGGCCATGGCGACCGTGATCGCGTACTGGCCCTGGCCCAGGCGCTGCCGGCCGAAGACGTGCAGTTCTATTACCAGATGGGCCTGATCGGCCGTCGCGACCTGCCCCTGGCACCGGATCCGCGAGGCGGCTTCGAAATGGTCCTGTTGCGAATGCTGGCGTTCCGGCCAGCCGATACGGCGGATGCCCCGAGGCAAACGCTAAAGCCAGTGGGGATCAGCCAGGCCACAGCTGATTCCGCCAAGCCAGTGGCTGCCGCGCCCGTCGTTGCGCCGGCAGTGACTTCGGCTCCGGCAGCGGTGGCACCTGTAGCCCAGCCGGTGCCGGCGCCTGTGGTCGCGACGGCCGAGCCGGAACCCGAGCCGGTCGTCGAGGCACTGCCCGAGCCCGTCGCCGAAGAAGTCGTCGACCTGCCTTGGAACGACCCGGTCGAGCCGCCAGTGGTCCAGCAGCCGGTCGTCGAGCCCGTGTTGGAAACCGTCGCCGAGCAGCCCGAGTTGCCGCCGATGCCCCTGCCGACGCCCGACAGCGTGGTACCCGATGCGCCGGAATGGGTCGCAGCGCCCGTGCCCGAGCCGACGGTGGCCGACGTCGATATCGCCACGCCGGGCATCGACCTGGACGACGAGCCGCCGCTGGATGAGGATTACATCGAGCCGGACATGGATTCGGCGTACAGCTACCTGGACGACCTGGCCAGCGAGCACGCCGCCGAGCCAGCCCCGGAGCCCGAGCCGGAACCGGCGGCGATGCCGGCCACCGGGCTGGCCCTGCAGTGGCTGGAACTGTTCCCTAAACTGCCGATCAGCGGCATGACCGGCAGCATCGCCGCCAACTGCACGCTGATGGCCGTGGAGGGCGACCACTGGCTGCTGCACCTGGACCCGGCCCACAGCGCACTGTTCAACGCGACCCAGCAACGTCGCCTCAACGATGCACTGAACCAGTACCACGAGCGCACCCTGACGCTGACCATCGAGCTGATCAAGCCCGAGCAGGAGACCCCGGCCCAGGCCGCGTCCCGCCGCCGTGCCGACCGTCAGCGCGAAGCCGAGGAGTCGATCCACGGTGATCCATTCATCCAGCAGATGATGCAACAGTTCGGCGCCGTGGTCCGTCACGATACTATCGAACCTGTCGAGGCCCCGGTCACCCAGGGCTCATAACTGAAGGCGCCAGGCCGAACGGGCCGGGCGTGTTGTTTATCCAAGTACTTTCGAGGTGATTCCCATGATGAAAGGTGGCATGGCCGGCCTGATGAAGCAGGCGCAGCAGATGCAGGAAAAAATGGCCAAGATGCAGGAAGAACTGGCCAACGCCGAAGTCACCGGCAAATCCGGTGGCGACATGGTGACCGTGGTCATGACCGGTCGTCACGACATCAAGCGTGTCAGCATCGACCCAAGCGTGGTCGAAGGCCTGAGCGAAGATGACAAGGAAATGCTCGAAGCCCTGTTCGCCGCCGCCGTCAATGACGCGGTGCGCAAGATCGAAGCCAACAGCCAGGACAAGATGTCCGGCATGACCGCTGGCATGCAACTGCCACCGGGCATGAAATTGCCGTTCTGATTCGCCATCCCGGTCGGGATGGGCTACACACAATGCCAGGCATCGCGCCTGGCATTTTTGTTTCTGCCATAGGCGCGAGCGGTGGTAGAAATCATACCTGTGGGAGCAAGGCTTGCCCGCGATGAACGATGGCGCGCCGCTCCGACACACCGAGGTGTCTGTATCGCGGGCAAGCCTTGCTCCCACAAGTGCCCGCTGAACAAACATCGAACGCTGCCCCCTCGGCAAGGGTCTGCTCCCTATACGTGCCACTCAACGATCAAGGAGACGCTTCCATGTCACAAGCATCGACCACCAGCCAGCGCATCGTCCTGGCCTCTCGCCCCCACGGCGCCCCGACCCCGGAGAATTTCCGCCTGGAGCAGGTGACCCTGTCGGACCTGGCACAGGGGCAGATCCTGCTCAAGACGCTGTTTCTGTCCCTGGACCCCTACATGCGTGGGCGCATGAGCGATGCACCTTCCTACGCCGCGCCGGTGGAAATCGACGAGGTGATGACCGGCGGCGCTGTCAGCCGCGTGGAGCGATCGATGCACCCGAAATTCCAGGAGGGTGATCTGGTGGTGGGCGCCACGGGTTGGCAGAGCCACAGCATCAGCGATGGGCGCAACGTGATGCCCATCCCCTCCGGGCTGCCCAGCCCGTCGATGGCCTTGGGGGTACTGGGCATGCCGGGCATGACCGCTTACATGGGGCTGATGGACATTGGCCAGCCCAAGGCCGGGGAAACCTTGGTGGTCGCGGCCGCCTCGGGTGCCGTGGGCTCGGTGGTCGGCCAGGTGGCGAAGATCAAGGGCCTGCGTGTCGTCGGGGTCGCGGGCGGCAGCGAGAAATGCAAGTACGTGGTCGATGAGCTGGGCTTTGATGCCTGTGTCGATCACAGGAGCGCCAATTTTGCCGAGGAACTGGCGCGGGCCTGTGACAAGGGCATCGATATCTATTACGAAAACGTCGGCGGCAAGGTCTTCGATGCCGTCGTGCCGTTGCTCAACGCCAAGGCGAGGATCCCGCTCTGCGGCCTGATCGCCTCCTACAACGATCATCAAGCACCGAGCGGCCCGGATCGCTTGCCGCAACTGCAGCGCACCTTGCTGACCAAACGCGTGCGAATCCAGGGGTTTATTGTGTTCGACGACTACGGTGACCGTCAGCCGGAGTTCATCAGTGCCATGGCCCCTTGGGTGCGCGATGGCAAGGTCAAGTTCCGTGAGGACGTGGTCGATGGCTTGGAAAATGCGCCACAGGCGTTTATCGGCCTGCTGGAAGGGCGCAACTTCGGCAAGTTGGTGGTGCGGGTCGCGCAGGATTGAGTATTTGACGCTAACCGGAGGCGCGGGTATAAACCGCGTCTCGTTGTTATGTCGGACATTTCCTCCATGAGCTTCAGCCCTTTGATTCGCCAACTGATCGATGCCCTGCGAACGTTGCCGGGTGTGGGTCAGAAAACTGCCCAGCGCATGGCGTTGCAATTGCTCGAGCGTGATCGCAGCGGCGGTTCACGCCTGGCCCAGGCCCTGAGCCAGGCCATGGAAGGTGTAGGGCATTGCCGTTTATGCCGCACCCTCACCGAAGACGACCTCTGCCCGCAATGCGCCGACCCGCGTCGGGACGACACCTTGCTTTGCGTCGTGGAGGGGCCGATGGATGTGTATGCGGTGGAGCAGACCGGTTTTCGTGGCCGTTATTTCGTGCTCAAGGGCCATTTGTCCCCGCTCGACGGCTTGGGGCCGGAAGCCATCGGCATTCCACAGTTGATCGCGCGGATCGAAGAGGCGGGCACGTTCACGGAAGTCATCCTCGCCACCAACCCGACGGTCGAAGGCGAAGCCACCGCCCATTACATCGCCCAACTGCTGAACAACAAAGGCCTGGTCGCCTCCCGCATCGCCCACGGCGTGCCACTGGGAGGGGAGCTTGAGTTGGTGGATGGTGGAACGCTGGCGCATTCGTTTGCGGGCCGTAAGCCGATCGCGTTGTAACCGCTACCCCATACCCTGTGGGAGCGAGCTTGCTCGCGATAGCGGTGGATCAGTCAACATCCATGCGACTGATAAACCGCCATCGCGAGCAAGCTCGCTCCCACAGGTTCGATGGTTGCCTGGCAACTATTTTTCGCTGAGGGAGAACTGCGTCAGGCAGAACGTCGGGATCCCCATGTCTTCCAGGCGCTGGGAGCCGAGCAGTTCCGGCAAGTCAATGATCGCTGCGGCCTCGTGGACCTTGGCGCCCATGCGGCGGATCAGGTTGGCGGCGGCGATCAGCGTGCCACCAGTGGCGATCAGGTCATCGAACATCACCACCGAATCCCCCTCGCACAGGCTGTCGGCATGCACTTCAAGGAAGGCTTCGCCGTATTCGGTCTGGTACCCCTCGGCCAGTACGTCGGCCGGCAGCTTGCCTTGCTTGCGGAACAAGACCAGCGGTTTGTTCAGCTGATAGGCCAGGATCGAACCGATCAGGAAACCGCGTGCATCCATCGCGCCAATGTGAGTGAACTCGGCCTCGACATAGCGGTGGGCGAAACTGTCCATGACCAGGCGCAGGGCGGTCGGGGATTGGAACAGTGGGGTAATGTCGCGAAAGATCACGCCGGGCTTGGGGAAATCGATCACGGGGCGGATCAGGGATTTGATGTCGAAGGAGTCAAAGACCATCGTGGAGGTGTCCTGGCAGGGCTGCAAACGCGGCAGTATAGCGCGGCGGGGCAAATCCCTCAGCCGCGCTCGTCCATCAGCCGTCGATCGAGCCGCCGGCCAGGGCGCAGAGCTGGATCGGGTCGAGGATGTGAATTTCCTTGCCTTCGGCGGCAATCAATTCGTTCTGCTGGAAACGGGTGAACACCCGGGACACGGTTTCCACCGCCAGGCCCAGGTAATTGCCGATTTCGTTGCGCGACATGCTCAGGCGGAACTGGTTGGCCGAGAACCCGCGGGCGCGGAAGCGTGCCGAGAGGTTGACCAGGAAGGTGGCGATGCGCTCGTCGGCGGTTTTTTTCGAGAGCAGTAGCATCATCTGCTGATCGTCACGGATTTCCCGGCTCATGACCCGCATCAACTGGCGACGCAGTTGCGGCAACTGTAGGGCCAGCTCGTCCAGGCGGTCGAAGGGAATTTCGCACACTGAGGTGGTTTCCAGCGCCTGGGCCGAGACCGGATGGGTCTCGGTGTCCATGCCGGACAGGCCCACCAGTTCGCTGGGCAGGTGGAAACCGGTGAGCTGCTCTTCGCCGCCATCGCTCAAGTTAAAGGTTTTCAAGGCGCCCGAGCGCACCGCGTAGACGGAATCGAAGGTGTCACCCTGGCGAAACAGGAATTCACCTTTTTTCAACGGGCGGCCCCGTTTAACGATTTCGTCCAACGCCTCCATGTCCTCCAGATTCAATGAAAGTGGCAGGCACAGCGGGGCCAGGCTGCAATCCTTGCAGTGGGCCTGGTTGTGGGCGCGCAGTTTGACTGGCTCGGACATTTCTTCAATCCTTGTGGGAAAACACACATAGGCCGTAAGGGTACCCCAGCGTAGGCACTCCGGCCAGTGCGGTTTCGTCGTCAAATTGTCGCGCTCAGATAACTCGGGAGAAGCGCTGCCGGTTGTGCTGCTCCAGATAGGCATCGAAGACCATGCACACGGATCGCACCAGCAGGCGCCCGGCGGGCAGGACTTTGATGTGCGTGTCGTCGAGTTCGATCAGGCCGTCCTTGGCCATGGCCTGCAATTGCGGCCATAGCGGCGCAAAATATCCGCCAAAATCGATATTGAAGGTTTGCTCGATCTCGGCGAAGACCAGGTTGAAATGACAAATCAATTGCTGGATCACCGCACGCCGCAGCCGGTCGTCGGCGTTGCATACCCAGCCGCGACTGGTTGCCAGTTGCCCGTCGGCGAGGGTGTTCTGGTAATGGTTCAGGTCGCTGCTGTTCTGGCAGTACAGGTCGCCGATCTGGCTGATGGCCGACACGCCGAGGCCGATCAGGTCGCAATGGCCATGGGTGGTGTAGCCCTGGAAGTTGCGCTGCAACGTGGCCTCTTCCTGGGCGATGGCCAGCTCGTCGTCGGGCAGGGCGAAGTGGTCCATGCCGACGTAGCGGTAGCCGGCGGCGGTCAGTTGTTCGATGGTGCCCTGCAGCATCGCCAGTTTCTGTTCCGGGTTCGGCAAGTCCTGGCTGTTGATGCGCCGCTGGGGCATGAAGCGTTCCGGCAGGTGGGCGTAATTGAACACCGAGAGCCGGTCCGGTTGCAGGTGGATGACTTCCTCGACAGTGCGGGCGAAGTTGTCCGGGGTCTGCTTGGGCAGGCCGTAGATCAGGTCAATGTTGATCGAGCGGAACTGCAAGGTTCGGGCAGCCTCGACCACCGCGCGGGTTTCTTCCAGGCTTTGCGGGCGATTGACGGCACGCTGCACCGCCGGGTCAAGGTCTTGCAGGCCGATGCTGACCCGATTGAACCCCAGTTCACGCAACAGCCCCATGGTCGACCAGTCGGCCTCCCGGGGATCGATCTCGATGCCGTAGTCGCCGGAATCGTCGTCCAGCAGGTTGAGGTGCTTGCGCAGCGTGGCCATCAGTTGGCGCAGCTCGTCGTGGCTGAGGAACGTCGGGGTGCCGCCGCCAAAGTGCAGCTGTTCCACGGGCTGGGTAGGGTCCAGGTGGCAGCCGATCAACTGGATCTCCTGTTCCAGGCGTTGCAGATAGGCGTGGGCGCGGCCACGGTCCTTGGTGATGACCTTGTTGCAGGCGCAGTAGTAGCAGATGTTCGCGCAGAACGGCACGTGCACATACACCGACAGTGGCCGCCGGGCCTTGCGGCTGTCACGCAGGGCATGGAGCAGGTCGAAGGTGCCCACCTGGCCGCCGAACTGCGCCGCAGTCGGGTACGAGGTGTAGCGTGGTCCCGCCAGGTCGTAGTGGCGGATCAGGTCTGAGTCCCAACGGATGGCGTCGAGCATGCGGGTGTTCCCCGGGTAGGCTGGCATGGGGCGAGTCTAGGGGGGGAGGCGCGGGGTGGTCTTGATTTGTGTCAACGAGCTCGCTGCGCAGAAAGGGTGTGCAAGGCCTTTGAAGACGATACATGACCTGTGGGAGCCGAGCTTGCTCGCGATAACGGCGGCACATCCAGCACGGATGTCAGCTGAACCACCGCCATCGCGAGCAAGCTCGGCTCCCACATTCAGTGGCCCATGAGCCAATGCTGATGCGGCCCCGGCAGTGTCCAGATCCCGAAAACAATCACCAACAGCCCGCCGGCCATGCGCACGCTGCGTTTGCGCAGCAGGGCGGTGATGCGCTCGGCGGCCAGGCCAGTGGCGAGCAGCACCGGCCAGGTACCCAGGCCGAAGGCGAGCATCAGCAGGGCGCTGTCCAGGGCATTGCCCTGGCTGGCGGACCATAGCAGGGTGCTGTAGACCAGCCCGCACGGCAGCCAGCCCCATAGGGCACCGAGCAGCAAGGCCCGGGGCAGGCTCGACACCGGCAGCAAGCGGTTGGCGACGGGTTGGATGTGCCGCCACAAGCCACGCCCCACGCTTTCGATGCGGGTCAGGCCGCTCCACCAACCCGCCAGGTACAGGCCCATGGCAATCAACAGCAAGCCGGCCAGCACCCGCATGATCATCGCTGCTGGACTGTTGGACACGGCCCAACCGGCCAGGCCGATCAGCAGCCCGGCGGTGGCATAGCTCAGGATTCGCCCCAGGTTGTACGCCAGCAGCAACCGAAAGCGGCGGCTGCGCTGGTCCTTGGGAATCGCCAGGGTCAGGGCGCCCATCAGGCCGCCGCACATGCCCAGGCAATGACCGCCGCCCAGCAGGCCAAGGATAACGGCCGAAACCAGCAGTGGCGCCAGGTCAAGCATGGGGTGGGGCCTTGTCGTCCGCCTTGCGGACTTCGCCACTGGCTTCGTCCACCGCCGCCTTGTGGTTCGGGTCCTGATCGTCGAACAGGATGCTATGGGCCGGACCGTCGAGGTCGTCGTACTGTCCGCTGTCCACGGCCCAGAAGAAAATGTACACGGCGATGGCCACGATCAGCAGCGCGGCCGGGATCATCACGTAAAGAGCTGGCATGTCGGAACTCCATGCCCGCGCGGCTCAGGCCGGCAGCGGGCGGGTATCGGGCGTGGCGGTGAAAACCTGCGCCTTGGGCTGACGCGTCAGCCTCAGGGCATTCAACACCACGGTCAACGAACTGATGGACATGCCGACCGCGGCCCACACCGGTGTAATCCAGCCGAGGGCGGCGAACGGCAACATGAGGCCATTGTACAGCCCTGCCCACACCAGGTTCTCGACGATCACCCGGCGAGTGCGTCGAGCCAGGTCGAAGGCGTGGATCAGGGCGTCGAGGCGGTTGGACAGCAGCACGGCGTCGGCGCTGGTCTTGGCCAGGTCGGTGGCCGAGCCCATGGCGACACTGATGTCCGCCGCCGCCAGCACGGGCACGTCGTTCACGCCATCGCCGAGCATCAGCACCTTGCGGCCCTGTTGGTGCAATTGCTGCAACACCGCCAGTTTGTCGTCCGGGCGCAGGCCGCCCCGGGCCTCGTCGATGCCCAGTTCGGCGGCGACGCTGGCAACCATCGGCGAACTGTCGCCTGACAGCAGCAGCGTACGCCAGCCCCGTGCCTTGCAGGCCGCCAGCAGGGCCGGGGCGTCGGCGCGCAAGCGGTCATCGAGGACGAACCAGGCCAGCGGCCCGAGCTCATCGCCCAGCAACAGCCATTGCCCAGCTTCGTCCGGCATCTGCGGTATGGCCGCGCCACTCAGTTCGCAGACAAAACCGGGCTGGCCGATGCGCAAGCGTTGTTCGGCCACGAGGCCTTCCAGTCCCAGCCCCGGGGTGCTTTGCACCTGCTCGGCGGCCATTGGCGCGCGGCCAAAAGCACGGGCGATGGGGTGTTCCGAGCGGTTTTCCAGGGCTGCGGCCAAGCCCAGGCAGTGATCGCTGTCGAGGGCCGCCAGTGGTCGAATGGCGCGCAACGCCAGGCGGCCTTCGGTGAGGGTGCCGGTCTTGTCGAAAATGACCGTGTCGATCTGGTTCAGGCCCTCCAGTACATGGCCGCGCGTCAGCAGCAGGCCAAGTTTGTGCAAGGTGCCGGTGGCTGCGGTGAGGGCGGTCGGCGTGGCGAGGGACAATGCACAGGGGCAAGTGGCGACCAGCATCGCCAGGACGATCCAGAAGGCCCGCGAGGCATCCAGTTGCCACCACAACAGGCCGATGGCCGCCGCCGCGACCAGGGAGAACAGCAGGAACCATTGGGCGGCGCGATCGGCGATCTCCGCCAATCGTGGTTTCTCGGCCTGGGCCCGTTCCAGCAGGCGAACGATGGCCGACAACCGGGTATCTTGCCCGAGGGCCAGCACCTCGACGGTCAAGGCGCCTTCGACGTTCAGCGTGCCCGCGGTGACCGCATCGCCCTCCTGCCGAGGTTGTGGCAGGTATTCACCGGTCAGCAGGGATTCGTCGATGCTGGACTGCCCCTCGAGGATTCTGCCGTCAGCCGGCAGGACCGCCCCGGGATGCACCAACACTCGGTCGCCGGTGCGCAACTCGCTGAGCAGGATGCGTTCGCTCTGGCCATCGTCCGCCAGGCGCAGGCACGAGGCCGGTAACAGATTGACCAGTTGGGCGGTGGCGGCGGCCGTGCGCTCCCGGGCCCGGCGCTCCAGGTAACGGCCGGCCAGCAGGAAAAGGGCGAACATGCCCACGGCATCGAAGTACAACTCGCCAACGCCAGTGATCGACGTCCAGATCCCGGCAATGTAGGCGCTGCCAATGGCCAGGGACACGGAAACGTCCATGGTCAGGTGGCGGGTGCGCAGGTCGCGCATGGCGCCTTTGAAGAATGGCGCGCAGCTGTAGAACACGATGGGCGTGGTGAGAAACAAGGCGACCCAGCGCAGGATGGTGTGCATCTCCGGGCTCAGGTCGATGTTGAATTCCGGCCAAGTGGCCATCGTCGCCATCATCGCCTGGAACCACAACAGGCCGGCCACGCCCAACTGGCGCAGGGCCAGGCGGTTTTGTGCGGCGAGTTGCTCGCACGCCTGGTCGGCCTGGTACGGGTGGGCGACGTAGCCGATCTGGCGCAACTCGGCGAGCAGCGTGCTCAGCGGCAACTGCGCATCGGCCCAGCGCACATGCAGGCGATGATTGGACAGGTTCAACCGCGCCTCGGCCACGGCCGGCAGGCTGCGCAGCTGTTTTTCGATCAACCAGCCGCAGGCGGCGCAACTGATGCCTTCCATCAACAGGGTGGTTTCGGCCAGTTCGCCCTCATGGCGCACGAACGATTGCTGCACGTCAGGGCGATCGTACAGCGCCAGTTCATCGATCAACTGGACGGGCAGGGTCTCGGGATTGGCCGACGCCTCACTGCGATGCAGGTAATAACTTTCCAGGCCACCGGCGACAATGGCCTCGGCCACCGCCTGGCAGCCCGGGCAGCACAGCTCGCGGGTTTCACCGAGGACAACGGCGGTGAAGCGACTGCCAGGGGGGACGGGCAGGGCGCAGTGGTAGCAGGGCTGTGGAGTGGTCATGGTTGTCGCATGAAGGCCTTTCTGGCTGGGCGTTTGCTGGTTTATGGGCGCTGTTGTGGCGAGGGAGCTTGCTCCCGCTCGGCTGCGTAGCAGTCGTAATCGGGTGAGCCGGTCACACGAAGAACGGGGCCGCTTCGCGCCCCAGCGGGAGCAAGCTCCCTCGCCACAGAGAAGCGATTTATTTCTTCAGGTCTTCAGCGCCTTGCAGCGGTTCATCGCCGAGCAGGATGTCCTGGTCGTGGTTGATCTGTTCTTCTTCGAACAGGCGCCAGGTCTTGTCGTTCTCCACCCCCAGCAATTCGACAAAGCGCCGGCCTTCGATCTTGTCCGTCAACTGGCCGACGTAGCGCCCCGGTTCGCTGTCGTTGCGGGTCAGGACGATCTTGCGGTCCTTCTCCGGTTGGGTCGGTGAGATCAGACTCAGTTCCAGGGTCTGGGGGCGGCTGTCGCCGTTCAGGCGCAGGTTCACTTCGCCGGTCACGTCATCCAGTTGCACGTTGGCATGCAGTTGCAGGGTCTGGGCCAGCAGTTCGCGCTCCAGCGAGCGGTTGATGCCCTTGCCGGCTTCGTAATAGTTGTCGTTGACCAGGTTGTCCGGGTTCTTCACCGCAATGGTCACCATCGTCAGGCTCAGGGTCACCGAACAACTCAGGATCGCGATGATGATCCACGGCCAGAGGTGCTTGTACCAAGGGCTGGTGGCGGTTGCTGCAGGCATGTTCAGTTCTCTCAACGAGTTTGTGGGCCGATGAACCGGCTCTTGGCTTCGACATGTACGCTTTCGTCATCGGCGTCCTTGAGGATGAAGGTCACCTCGTTGGTGCTCGATGGCAGTTGCTCCGGTGCGCTGGACAGTTCAACCGGCTGGCTGTAGATCTCGCCGGCCGCGACCTTGATTTCCCGACGGCCTTGCAGCTTGAGGTCGGGCAGGCCTGAGGCTTCCAGGACGTACGTATGGTCGCGTTGGTCCTTGTTCATGATCTTCAGGCTGTAGACGTTCTCGATCCGGCCCTCGGCGTTTTCGCGATACAGCACGCGGTCCTTGCTGACATCGAAACCCACCAGCGAGCGCATGAAGAACGCCGTCACCAACAGGCTGATCATGGCCAGCAGCACCAGGGCATAGCCGATCAGGCGCGGGCGCAGTTTATGGGTTTTCTGCCCCGAGAGGTTGTGTTCGGTGGTGTAGCTGATCAGGCCGCGGGGATAATCCATCTTGTCCATGATGTTGTCGCAGGCATCGATGCAGGCCGCGCAGCCAATGCACTCGATCTGCAAGCCGTCGCGGATGTCGATGCCGGTCGGGCAGACCTGGACGCACATGGTGCAGTCGATGCAGTCCCCAAGGCCCAGGGCCTTGTAGTCCACACCTTTCTTGCGCGGACCACGGCTTTCGCCACGACGCGGGTCGTAGGACACGATCAAGGTGTCCTTGTCGAACATCACGCTTTGAAAGCGCGCGTAAGGGCACATGTAGATGCACACCTGCTCGCGCAGCCAGCCGGCGTTGCCATAGGTGGCGAGGGTGAAGAAGCCGATCCAGAAATACGACCAGCCATCGGCCTGGCCGGTAAAGAACTCGAACACCAGTTCGCGGATCGGCGTGAAGTAACCGACAAAGGTCACGCCGGTGACGAAGCCGATCAGCAGCCACAGGCTGTGCTTGGCGAACTTGCGCAGGAATTTGTTGGCGCCCATGGGGGCCTTGTCGAGCTTGATGCGCTGGTTGCGATCGCCTTCGGTGACTTTTTCGCACCACATGAAGATCCAGGTCCACACGCTTTGTGGGCAGGTGTAGCCGCACCACACCCGTCCGGCATAGACCGTGATGAAGAACAGGCCAAATGCCGCAATGATCAGCATCCCCGACAGCAGGATGAAATCCTGGGGCCAGAACGTCGCACCGAAAATGAAGAACTTGCGTTCCGGCAGGTTCCACCAGACGGCCTGGTGGCCGCCCCAGTTCAACCAGACCGTACCGAAATACAGTAGGAACAAGAACGCTCCGCCCAGCATCCGCAGGTTGCGGAACAGGCCGGTGAAGGCGCGGGTGTAGATTTTTTCCCGAGAGGCGTACAGGTCGACGCTTTTGTTCGCGTCCTTGGCAGGCGGGGTAACGTCATGTACCGGAATCTGGTTGCTCATCAATTGCATCCCACGGCAGTGGAAAAGTGCCGGGGCCAGTACGTGCCGACCACGGTCAGAAAGGGTATTGCAGTGGCGCAATGATACGCCTGTCGCTCTGGCTCAAGGGTGCGACCTTTGGTCGCGTTGGGTGCCTGCACAGAATGGTGTAGCGGATGTAACAAGTCATGACCCAGATCAATTGACTATTGTAGGAGCTGCCGTCTCAAGCGGGTGGACTGGATGACCATGGGTTGAGCACCGCCACGCCGCTGCTCTGGAAATCATTCACGTTGCGGGTGACGACGGTCAGTCCGTGGACCAACGCAGTGGCGGCAATCAGTGCATCGCATTCATTGCTGCGATCCGGAACGTGCAGGCGAGCGCAGCGCAGCGCGACGGCGCGGTCGACCGCCAGGATTCTTCCGGCGAATGCGGGCATGACATGGTTGTCCAGCCATGCGCGCAGGTGGCTGCCTTGCACCGGGTCCTTGCGTTCGAAGCGCAACACGCCGGTTTCCAGTTCCAATACGGTAATCGCCGAAAGGTAAAGGCTGGGGGCGGGCACGCCACGGGCCCAGGCCTGTACGTTCTTATCGGCTTGAGGCTTGCGCAGTTCCGAGATGACGTTAGTGTCGAGCAGGTACATCAGGACAGGTCCACCGGTCGAGGAGAGATGACGGCACGTTCGGTATCGAAATCAATATCCGGCGTGTCGGGCATGACCAGCAACTCGACAATGCTGGTGCCGATGCCGGTCAGTTTCTGGTACTCCTCAATGCTTAGCAGCACATGGGCCGGCTTGCCACGGTCGGTGATGATGACCGGCCCCTGGCGGGTGGCTTTTTTGGCACCACTTGTGTCGTGGTTGAATTCGCGGCTGGAAATAGTGGTGATGGACATGGCGGCGTCCTCAATAAAACTGAATGTAGGCACGTTACTACTGCTACTGATTGCGGGCAAGATAAAACAATTTCGTCCTGTCGCACCGGCAAACAAAAAGGCCCCGTCAACGTTGGTTGACGGGGCCTTTGGTACATCAGGCGTTGGCTTTACTGGGCGTCAGCCGCAGGTGCTTTCTCGCCGTGAGACAGGCTGTAGACATAGGCGGCCAGCAAGTGGACCTTGTCGTTGCCTTGCAGGTCGGCCTGGGCCGGCATCTGGCCCTGGCGACCGTAGCGGATGGTCTGCTGCAGTTGAGCGAAGCTCGAACCGTAGATGAAACCGGCCGGATGCGTCAGGTCAGGTGCGCCCATGGCGGGCGTGCCCTTGCCGGCAGGACCGTGGCAGGCCACGCAGTTGGCCGCGAACAGTTTCTGGCCGTTGGCCGGGTCGGCCTTGGCGCCTTCCGGCAGCTTGCGACCGTGCAGGCTGGTCACCAGGTAGGAAGCCACGTCGGCCACGCCTTGTTCGCCGACCACGGCAGCCCAGCCCGGCATCACGGCGTGACGTCCGCCCATGATGGTGGTCTTGATGGTTTCCGGCTCGCCGCCCCAGCGCCAGTCGGCGTCGGTCAGGTTGGGGAAGCCATAGGCACCCTTGGCGTCGGAACCGTGGCAGACCGAGCAGTTGGAGGCGAACAGGCGGCCACCCATCTTCAGGGCCTGCGGGTCCTTGGCGACCTCTTCGATAGGCATGGAAGCGAACTTGGCGAAGATCGGACCGAACTTGGCGTCCGAGCGAGCCATTTCCTTTTCCCACTCGTGAACGCCTGTCCAGCCGGTCTGGCCGTTGGCGAAGGCGGTCTGCTTTTCGTTGTCCAGGTAGTTATAGCCTGGCAGCAGGCCTTTCCAGTTGCCCAGGCCAGGGTAGAGCACCAGGTAACCGAGGGCGAACACGATGGTGCCCACGAACAACATGAACCACCATTTCGGCAGCGGGTTGTCGTACTCCTCGATCCCGTCGAAGGAGTGGCCAACCGTCTCTTCGGTGGCTTCGCTGCGCTGGCCCTTGCGGGTCGACAGCAGCAGCCAGGTCAGGGCGAAGATCGTACCCAGACTGAGGACTGTGACGTACAGACTCCAGAACGTAGTCATTCTTTGTTACTCCTAGAAGCTTGCTCGACGTGCTTGATGGCCTCGGGATCATCCGCGAACGGCAGCAAGGTCGCGTCGTCAAACTCCGACTTGCGCTTGGGGCTGAACACCCACAAGGCCAGGCCGATAAAGGCCACCATCACGACGACGGTGCCCAGGCCACGAATCATCCCGATATCCATCCAGATCACCGTTTGCTTTTGATGATGGTGCCCAGGCCTTGCAGATAGGCCACCAGCGCGTCCATTTCAGTCTTGCCCTTGACGGCATCCTTGGCACCGGCGATGTCTTCGTCGGTGTAAGGCACGCCCAAGGCGCGCAGGACTTCCATTTTCTTGGCGGTGTCTTTGCCGTCGAGCTTGTTTTCTACGAGGAACGGGTAGGCCGGCATCTTCGACTCAGGCACAACGTTGCGCGGGTTGTACAAGTGCGCACGCTGCCAGTCGTCGGAGTAGCGGCCGCCAACGCGGGCCAGGTCCGGGCCGGTCCGCTTGGAACCCCACAGGAACGGGTGGTCCCAGACGCTTTCACCGGCAACCGAATAGTGGCCGTAGCGTTCGGTCTCGGCACGGAACGGACGGATCATCTGCGAGTGGCAGCCGACACAGCCGTTGGCGATGTAGATGTCGCGGCCTTCCAGTTCAAGGGCGGTACGCGGCTTCATGCCTTCGACCGGCTTGTTGGTCACGTCCTGGAAGAACAGCGGAACGATCTGGGTCAGGCCGCCGATGCTCACGGCGATGACCATGAAGAAGGCCAGCAGGCCGATATTCTTCTCTACTGCTTCGTGCTTCATCAGTGAGCTCCAACTACGGCGATCTTGGCGGCGGCTTCAGCTTCAGCCGGGTCAGAGGCACGAACGGTGCGGTACACGTTGTAGGCCATCAACAGCATGCCGCTGGCGAAGAACGCGCCGCCCAGGGCACGTACGATGAAACCAGGATGGCTGGCTTGCAGCGCTTCGACGAACGAGTAGGTCAGGGTGCCGTCGTCGTTGATCGCACGCCACATCAGGCCTTGGGTAATGCCGTTGACCCACATCGAGGCGATGTAGAGCACGGTGCCGATGGTCGCGAGCCAGAAGTGCGCGTTGATCAGGCCGGTACTGTGCATCTGCGCACGACCGAACAGTTTCGGGATCATGTGGTAGATGGCGCCGATGGAGATCATCGCCACCCAGCCGAGCGCACCGGCGTGTACGTGGCCGATGGTCCAGTCGGTGTAGTGGCTCAGGGAGTTGACGGTCTTGATGGCCATCATCGGGCCTTCGAAGGTCGACATGCCGTAGAACGCCAGGGACACGACCAGAAAGCGCAGGATCGGGTCGGTGCGCAGCTTATGCCAGGCACCCGAGAGGGTCATCATGCCGTTGATCATGCCGCCCCAGCTTGGCGCCAGCAGGATGATCGACATCGCCATGCCCAGGGACTGCGCCCAATCCGGCAGTGCGGTGTAGTGCAGGTGGTGCGGACCGGCCCAGATGTACAGGGTGATCAGCGCCCAGAAGTGGACGATGGACAGGCGATAGGAATAGATCGGACGCTCGGCCTGTTTCGGCACGAAGTAGTACATCATCCCCAAAAAGCCGGTGGTCAGGAAGAAACCCACGGCGTTGTGGCCGTACCACCACTGGATCATCGCGTCGGTCGCGCCCGAGTAGGCCGAGTACGACTTGAAGAAGCTGACCGGCAGGGAGGCGTGGTTGACGATGTGCAGCATGGCGGTCACGACGATGAAGGCACCGTAGAACCAGTTACCGACGTAGATGTGCTTGGTCTTGCGCTTGACGATGGTGCCAAAGAACACCAAACCGTAGGTCACCCAGACGATGGCCAGCAGAATAGCCAGGGGCCATTCCAGCTCCGCGTATTCCTTGGTGGTGGTGAAACCCATTGGCAAGGTCACGATCGCACCGACGATGACCGCTTGCCAGCCCCAGAAGGTGAAGGCGGCGAGGCTGTCGGAGATCAGTCGCGTTTGGCAGGTTCGCTGCACGACGTAGTAAGAAGTGGCAAACAACGCACAACCACCGAAGGCGAAGATCACCAGGTTGGTGTGCAGCGGGCGCAGGCGTCCAAATGTCGTCCATGGCAGATCGAAGTTCAACTCCGGCCAGACCAGTTGCGAGGCGATGAAGACACCGAGCCCCATGCCAAGGATCCCCCAGACCACCGTCATGATGGCGAACTGGCGGACTACCTTATAGTTATAAGCAGTCGGACTGATTGCTGTGCTCATTCTAAGGTTCCACGGTTTGGGTGTTTTATTAGGATAAAAATCGGTCGCAAGTATGGAGAAAGCGGGGGGTCATTGCAACGCGCCATGACCTGGGTCAATGCTTTCCAAAGCTGATTCTGCGGCCTTTCCATGTGCTGAGTAGGGACAAAATTGGCCCTCGGCAAAATGTCGCAACGAAGGAAAGAGGCGAGGGGGTCAGGTCGGTTGTAACGGGGTGTGTTCGAACACGGCGTTCGGGTGATGCCAGGCAACTGTCGCAACAGCCGGTATTCACCTGCCTTTGCGGCCTTTTTATCGAACGATTGTCGAACGCATCGGGTCGGGTCGACCTGAAACCGGCAGTCGCCAGCGCACGCAGAGGCAAGCTTAGACCTGATTCCGGGGAACCGAAAGGAAGACGATGGGAGGGGTGCGACAATGCGTCGCGCAGGGGCACGAAGCAGCCGCATCCAGATGAATGCGGCTGTTTGTGTGGTCAGGATTTATTCGCTTTTGTGTTCCGCTTGCAGGCGCTCGGTGCGGGCACCCTGGGACAGGCTGTAGACGTAAGCGGCGAGCAGTTGCACTTTGTCATTGCCCAGCAACTCATTCTGCGCCGGCATGTGGCCCTGGCGACCATGGCGAATGGTCTGCTGCAACTGGGCCAGGCTGGTGCCGTAGATGAAACCGGCCGGTTGCGTCAGGTTCGGCGCGCCCATGGCTTCGGTCCCTTGGCCGTTGGCGCCATGACAGGCCACGCAGGTGGTGTTGAAGACCTGCTGGCCGGCTTGCAGATCGGCACCGCTGTCTGCCGGCAGCGGCAGGCCGGCCAGGTCGTGGCGTACATACGCGGCCACGTTCTTGACCCCCGCGTCCCCCAGCACTTCGCCCCAGGCCGGCATCGCCGCCATGCGGCCGCCCATGATGGTCGCCTTGATGGTGTCGGCAGCACCGCCCCAACGCCAGTTGCTGTCGGCCAGGTTCGGAAAGCCGAAGGCACCCTTGGCGTCCGAGCCATGGCAGACCGAGCAGTTGGAGGCGAACAGGCGACCGCCCATTTTCAGTGCCTGCGGGTCCTTGGCGACTTCTTCCACCGGCATGGCGGCGAATTTGGCGAAGATCGGTCCGAATTTGGCATCGGCCTTGGCCATTTCCTTTTCCCATTCATGGGCGCCGGTCCAGCCGTTCTCGTAGCCGGGCAGGATGCCTTTCCAGTTGCCCAGGCCCGGATACAGGACCAGGTAGCCGACGGAAAACACGAGGGTGCCGGCGAACAACAGGAACCACCACTGTGGCAGCGGGTTGTCGTACTCCTCGATGCCGTCGAAGCTGTGGCCCATGGTCTGGTCGACGCTGCCCTTGGTCTCGCCCTTGCGGGTGCCGATCAGCAGCCAGGTCAGGCCGATCAGGCTGCCGATGGTCAGTACGCAGATCCACGTACTCCAGAAGGTGGTCATGGCCGGGTACTCCTTGTCGCAGGGTCTTGGGGGGTGATGTCGGCGGGCGGTTCGTCGGCGAACGGCAGCAGGCGCGCCTGGGCGAATTCCGGGCCGCGCTTGCTGCTGAATACCCACAGGGTCAGGCCGATGAAGGCGATGAACACCACGACGGTGCCCAGGCCACGGATCATTCCAGTGCTCATTTCAAAGAACATCAGGCTCACCTCTTGCTCTTGATGGCAGTGCCGAGCACTTGCAGGTAGGCCACCAGCGCGTCCATTTCGGTCTTGCCCTTGAGCGAGGCCACGCTGCCGGCGATGTCGTCGTCGGTGTACGGCACACCGAGGGTGCGCATGGCGCGCAGCTTGCCTTCGGTGTGGCTGCTGTCCACCGCCTGGGCTACCAGCCATGGGTAGGCCGGCATTTTCGACTCGGGCACGACGTTGCGCGGGTTGTACAAGTGGGCGCGGTGCCAGTCATCGGAGTAGCGCGCGCCGACCCGTGCCAGGTCCGGCCCGGTCCGCTTGGAGCCCCACAGGAACGGGTGGTCCCAGACGCTTTCGCCGGCGACGGAGTAGTGGCCGTAGCGCTCGGTCTCGGCACGGAACGGACGGATCATCTGCGAGTGGCAGCCGACGCAGCCTTCACGGATGTAGATGTCGCGGCCTTCCAGTTGCAGGGCGGTGTAGGGCTTCATGCCGTCCACCGGCTTGTTGGTCACGTCCTGGAAGAACAGCGGCACGATCTGGGTCAGGCCACCAATGCTCACGGCCAGGACCATCAGCAGCATCAGCAGGCCGACGTTTTTTTCGATTGTTTCGTGTTTCATGGTGGACTCCTCAGGCCATCTGCGCGGCAGCGGCGGCTTCGGCAGGCTGGTAGGCCCGCACGGTGCGCCAGGTGTTGTAGGCCATCAGCAGCATGCCGAGAAGGAAGATCGACCCGCCCGCCAGCCGCACGACGAAGCCTGGGTGGCTGGCCACCAGGGTTTCGACGAAGGAGTAGGTGAGCGTGCCGTCCTCGTTCACCGCGCGCCACATCAGGCCCTGGGCGATGCCGTTGACCCACATCGAGGCGATGTACAGCACCGTGCCGATGGTCGCGAGCCAGAAGTGCGCGTTGATCAGGCCGATGCTGTGCATCTGTGGCCGACCGAAGACTTTCGGGATCATGTGGTACAGCGCACCGATGGAAATCATCGCCACCCAGCCGAGCGCACCGGCGTGTACGTGGCCGATGGTCCAGTCGGTGTAGTGGGAGAGGGCGTTGACGGTCTTGATCGCCATCATCGGACCTTCGAAGGTCGACATGCCGTAGAACGCCAGGGACACCACCAAGAAGCGCAGGATCGGGTCGCTGCGCAACTTATGCCAGGCCCCCGAGAGGGTCATCATGCCGTTGATCATGCCGCCCCAGCTGGGTGCCAGCAGGATCAGCGACATCACCATGCCCAGTGACTGCGCCCAGTCCGGCAGCGCGGTGTAGTGCAGGTGGTGCGGGCCGGCCCAGATGTACAGGGTGATCAACGCCCAGAAGTGGACGATGGACAGGCGATAGGAGTACACCGGGCGCTCGGCCTGCTTGGGCACGAAGTAGTACATCATCCCCAGGAAGCCAGCAGTGAGGAAAAAGCCTACGGCGTTGTGGCCGTACCACCACTGCACCATCGCGTCCGTGGCCCCGGCATACACCGAGTAGGATTTGGTGAGGCTCACCGGCAGTTCCAGGTTGTTGACGATGTGCAGGATCGCCACGGTCAGGATGAACCCGCCGAAGAACCAGTTACCGACGTAGATGTGCTTGGTGTTGCGCTTGGCCACGGTGCCGAAGAACACGATGGCGTAGGCGACCCAGACGATGGTGATCAGGATGTCTATCGGCCATTCCAGCTCGGCGTATTCCTTGGAACTGGTGTAGCCCAGGGGCAGGCTGATGGCCGCCAGCAGGATCACCAATTGCCAGCCCCAGAAGCAGAACGCGGCGATTTTCGGCGCGAACAGCTGTGTCTGGCAGGTGCGTTGCACCGAATAGAACGAGCTGGCAAACAGGGCACAGCCCCCAAAAGCGAAGATCACCGCGTTGGTGTGCAGCGGGCGCAGGCGGCCGAAGCTGGTCCAGGGCAAATCGAAGTTGAGCTGCGGCCAGACCAATTGGGCGGCGAGAAAAACCCCGAGCCCCATGCCGACGATGCCCCACACCACCGTCATAATGGCGAATTGGCGGACCACCTTGTAGTTGTAGGCGGTACTGATAGAAGTGTTCATGGTTCCCCATCCACGGTTCAGCCGAAGTGAGCGCCTGCGCAAGGCAGTGCGGCGTTCTTCGCCTGGAGTTATAGGCAGACTAAAAGCGAGGCAAGCATGGACAAACAGCACAAGGCCAGTATTGACGGGGATCAATGGGCGCGGTGCGTGGAGCAACACGGTTGGCGGTGGACGGCCGCGCAACCGGGCGCGGGCGCGGAGCCGCCAACCCTGATCCTGGCCCACGGTGCCGGTGCACCGATGGACAGCGGCTTCATGGAGGAAATGGCCGCGCGCCTTGCCGTACGGGGCGTCAACGTGTTGCGCTTCGAGTTCCCCTACATGGCCCAGCGGCGCCAGGATGGGGGCAAGCGTCCCCCCAACCCGGCACCCAAGTTGCTGGAATGCTGGCGTGAGGTGTATGCCACGGTGCGGCCTTATGTCGCTGGGCGGCTGGCCATTGGCGGCAAGTCCATGGGGGGGCGCATGGCGAGCCTGCTGGCCGATGAGTTGGGCGTCGATGCGCTGGTGTGCCTGGGCTATCCCTTCTATGCGGTGGGCAAGCCGGAGAAACCGCGGGTCGAGCACTTGGCAGGGTTAAAGACCCGGACCTTGATCGTCCAGGGCGAGCGCGATGCCTTGGGTAACCGGGAGGCGGTGCAGGGGTATGAATTGTCACCGAGCATCGAGGTGATGTGGCTGGTGGCGGGGGATCATGACCTCAAGCCGCTGAAGGCGTCGGGGTTCAGTCATGAGCAGCATCTGGAGGCGGCTGCGGGCAAGGTGGCGGCGTTTCTTTTTCAGGATTGATAGTGCCTGTCCGGCCTCTTCGCGAGCAAGCCCGCTCCCACACTGGATGTGTGGCGTTCACAACCCCCTTGTGGGAGCGAGCTTGCTCGCGATGGCGGCTGCCCAGGCAACAAAAAACCCGGAAGCGTTCGCTGTCCGGGTTTTTTGTTGCCAATTGAAGTCAGCGGTTGAACCGCTCCACCAACGAATACTGCGAATTCGCCGTGTGGGTCAGCTCTTCGCTCAGCAGCGCCGAGCTGTGGGCCTGGCCGGAGGTCTGGTCGGCCAGGTCCGAGATGTTGCTGATGTTGCGGCTGATCTCCTCGGCCACCGAGCTTTGCTCCTCGGTGGCGGCGGCGATCTGGGTGGTCATGTCGGTGATGTGGGCCACCGCTTCGCTGATGCCCACCAATGCCTGGTCCGCTTCCATGACCCGCGCCACGCCTTCTTCGGCCTGGCGGTGGCCGGCCTCCATGGTTTGCACGGCATTGGTGGCGGTTTGCTGGAGCTTGGCGATCAGGGCATGGATCTGCCCGGTGGATTCGCTGGTGCGTTGCGCCAGTTGGCGTACTTCGTCGGCCACCACGGCAAAGCCGCGGCCCATCTCACCGGCACGGGCCGCTTCGATGGCGGCGTTGAGGGCCAGCAGGTTGGTCTGGTCGGCGATGCCTTTGATCACGTCGACCACGCCACCGATCTCGTCGCTGTCCTTGGCCAGCTGAGTCACGGTGTTACCGGTCTCGCCGACCACCACCGACAGCCGCTCGATGGCTTCGCGGGTTTCCCCGGCGATGTCGCGGCCGCGGCTGGTCAGGCGATTGGCTTCCTGGGTGGCATCGGCGGTGCGCTGCACGTGACTGGCGACTTCCTGGGTCGTTGCCGCCATCTGGTTGACGGCTGTGGCGACCTGTTCGGTTTCCACCCGCTGGCGCTCAAGGCCGCTGGAGCTGTCATGGGCTAAGGTGTTGGACTGGCGAGCCTGGTCGTTAAGGTGCTCGGCGGTGTCCTGCAGGCGCGTCAGGCAGGTTTTCAGTCGTGCTTCCTGGCTGAGGATCGACATCTCCAGGCGTGCCTGGGCGCCACGGCTATCGGTGTACATCCGGGCGATCAACGGGTCGGAAGTGGTTTGCTCGGCCAGGCGCAGCAGGCGTTTGATCCCGCGTTGCTGCCATTGCAGGCCGATCAACCCCAGCGGCACCGAGAGCACGGCGGCCAGGGCAAAACCCCAGTGGGAGTTCAAGAAGGCGCCCACGACGAAGCTCAATTGGCTGACCAGGATGAACGGCAGCCAGTCCTGCAGCATCGGCAGCCATTTGTCGCTGCCGGGCACTGCGGACTTGCCCTGGTTGATGCGCTGGTAAAGTGCTTCGGCCCGGCCGATCTGCTCGGCGGTGGGCTTGACCCGTACCGACTCGTAGCCGACCACCTGGTTACCTTCGAAGATGGGCGTGACGTAGGCGTTGACCCAGTAGTGGTCGCCGTTCTTGCTACGGTTCTTGACGATGCCCATCCATGGCAAGCCTTGTTTCAGCGTGCCCCACATATGGGCGAACACGGCTGACGGAACATCGGGGTGACGGACGAGGTTGTGCGGCGAACGGATCAGTTCTTCCTTGGAAAACCCACTGATTTCAACGAACGCGTCGTTGCAGTAGGTAATGACACCCTTGGCGTCGGTGGTCGAAATCAATCGTTGCTGGGCCGGGAAGGTCCTTTCGCGTTGTGTGACGGGTTGGTTGTTACGCATGGTGTGTAGATCCGCAAGGCTTTGAAAGGTTGTCGGCGCCGTCAGGTTTTAGTTGAAGTTATTTTTGCCTGTCGCTATCACGCCAGCATCGGGTAGGTAAATAGGGCGAAGTGAAGCAGGTTGAGCAGAAAATGCGTGACAATCGCCGCGCCCAGGCCGCCAAAACGATACGCCAGGCCGTAACCGAGCCCCGCCAGGCCCGACAGCAGCACCCATTGCCAACCCGCGCCCGCATGCACAAGGCCGAACAGCAGCGAAGCCAGGAGCAACGCCAGGTTGTCGCCTTGGGCCATATGTTTGAAGCGCCGACTCAGGCCCCCCTGAATGTAGCCGCGAAACAGCGCTTCCTCCACGAGCGTGACCAATAAAAGATTATTAAGTACCCACATCCAGGCATGGTCCGGCCATTTCGGCGCCCAGTGGATCATCCCCAGCAGCATCGCGCCACCAATGGCCAGCACCGCGCTCAGCGCCAGGCCCAGCGCCGTGGCCTGGACCGACAGGCGCAACGAGCGCCGGCCGACGATCCAGGGGCAGGCCAGCAACAGCCAGAAGCCGATCAGCGGCTTGTCCTGGTTCAGGTACATGGCGAAGCGTGCCGCATCATCGGTGAGGCGTTGCGCCGGGATGGCCCGGCCGTTGAAGAAACCTGGCATCCAGTGCATCGCCAGGGCCAGGGCCATCACCAGAAACAGGACGTGCCCGAGAAACCGGCCCACCGGCATTTCCCGCTGGCGCACCGCGTAACCGGCAAATAGCAGCAGCGCGACGGAAATACCGGCCGTCCAGGCCAGTTGGCCGTAAGCCAGGGCCAGGCCATAGCCAATGGAAAGAAGGGCCAGGTAAGGCCAGGGCAGAGCGGGCATACAACATCCTTTTAGGCTGTGAAGCTTTGGGCGAACGTAGCCGCCGCGTCTACGACGCCGCCATGTCGCGTAAAGAGCACATTTGTGTCCATTCAGATTCATGCGCAGGAGGGGCAAGCAGTTGGCTGACGCGGTTGCGTGAGTGCCGGAGGGATTATAGGCGGGCTCATACAAAAACAGCGTCTGTTAAGTAACCGTGGGAGCGAGCTTGTTCGCGATCGGGGCAGGTCAGCCAACACTGATGCTGGCTGATCCATCGCTATCGCGAGCAAGCTCGCTCCCACAGGGGAGCGGGGTCGAACGCTGCGTCTGTGAGCAGCCAGAATCTATTGTGGGAGCGAGCTTGCTCGCGATGACGGCGGAACATTCAGCACAGATGCCGGCTGATCCACCGCTATCGCGAGCAAGCTCGGCTCCCACGGGGGCGTGCTTCAACCTGCAATCAATTGCCGCAACACATAGTGAAGAATCCCGCCCGCCTTGAAGTATTCCACTTCATTCAAGGTATCGATCCGACACAACACTTCGATTCGCTCCTGGCGGCCATCCTCCCGGGTGATGACCAGGGGCAGGTTCATGCGCGGCGTCAGTTCGACGTCATTGAGCCCGAGGATGTCCAGGGTTTCCCTGCCCGTGAGGTTCAGGCTCTTGCGATTCTGGTCGAGCTTGAACTGCAGCGGCAGCACGCCCATGCCCACCAGGTTGGAGCGATGGATGCGCTCGAAGCTTTCGGCGATCACCGCCTTGACCCCCAGCAGGTTGGTGCCCTTGGCCGCCCAGTCCCGGCTCGAGCCCGTGCCATATTCCTGGCCGGCGATCACCACCAGGGGCGTGTCCGTGGCCTGGTAGAGCATGGCGGCATCGTAGATCGGCATTCGTTCGCCACTGGGGATGTAGATCGTGTTGCCGCCTTCTTCACCGTCGAGCATTTCGTTGCGGATGCGGATATTGGCGAAGGTGCCGCGCATCATGACTTGATGGTTGCCGCGTCTGGAACCGTAGGAGTTGAAGTCCCGTGGCTCCACGCCTTGTTCGCGCAGGTAGCGACCGGCCGGGCTGTCGGCCTTGATGTTACCGGCCGGGGAGATGTGGTCGGTGGTCACCGAGTCGCCCAGCAGGGCCAGGACCCGGGCGCCCTCGACGTTCCTGACGGCCGGTGGCGGCCCGCCGATGTCGTCGAAGAACGGTGGATGCTGGATGTAGGTCGAGTCATCCTGCCAGACGTAAGTCGCCGCTTGCGGCACTTCGATGGCCTGCCATTGCTCGTCACCGGCAAACACGGCGGCGTATTCCTTGTGGAACATGCTGGTGTTGACCTGGGCCACGGCGGCGGCCACTTCCTGGCTGCTGGGCCAGATGTCCCGCAGGTACACCGGCTTGCCGTCCCGGTCGTTGCCCAGCGGCTCGCTGCTGATGTCGATGCGCACCGTGCCGGCCAGGGCATAGGCGACCACCAGCGGCGGTGAGGCCAACCAGTTGGTCTTCACCAGGGGATGCACCCGGCCTTCGAAGTTGCGGTTGCCCGACAAGACCGAGGCCACGGTCAGGTCGGCTTTCTGAATGGCTTTCTCGATGGGGTCTGGCAACGGCCCGGAGTTGCCGATACAGGTCGTGCAACCATAGCCCACCAAGTCGAAACCGAGTTTATCCAGGTACTCGGTCAGGCCGGCCGCGTTGTAGTAATCGGTGACCACCTTGGAGCCCGGCGCCAGGGAGCTCTTGACCCAAGGCTTGCGGACCAGGCCTTTTTCCACGGCTTTTTTTGCCAGCAGCCCGGCGGCCATCATCACGCTGGGGTTGGAGGTGTTGGTGCACGAGGTGATGGCGGCAATCACCACCGCACCGTTTTTCAGGCGATGGGTGTGGCCTTCGAATTCGTACTCGGCTTCGCCCACCTGGTCGGCATTGCCCACCGCGACGCCACCGCCGCCTTCACTTTCCAGGCGGCCTTCTTCTTTGCTGGTGGGTTTGACCTGCAACCCCAGGAAGTCGCTGAAAGCCTGGCCGACATTCGGCAGCGAAACCCGGTCCTGAGGGCGTTTTGGCCCGGCGAGACTGGCCTCGACGCTGCCCATGTCCAGCTCCAGGGTGTCGGTGAAGACCGGCTCCTGGCCGGGCAGGCGCCACAGGCCCTGGGCCTTGCAATAGGCTTCCACCAGCTTCACGGTTTCTGCCGGACGCCCGGACAGGCGCAGGTAGTCCAGGGTCACCTCGTCCACCGGGAAGAAACCGCAGGTGGCGCCGTATTCCGGGGCCATGTTGGCGATGGTGGCGCGGTCGGCCAAGGGCAGGTCGGCCAGGCCGTCGCCATAGAACTCGACGAATTTGCCCACCACACCTTTCTTGCGCAGCATCTGCGTGACGGTCAGCACCAGGTCGGTGGCGGTGATGCCTTCGCGCAGCTTGCCGATGAGTTTGAAACCGATGACCTCGGGAATCAGCATCGACACCGGTTGGCCGAGCATGGCCGCTTCCGCCTCGATCCCGCCGACGCCCCAGCCCAGTACGCCGAGGCCGTTGATCATGGTGGTGTGGGAGTCGGTGCCCACCAGGGTATCGGGGAAGGCGTAGGTGCGGCCGTCTTCTTCTTTGGTCCACACGGTGCGGCCCAGGTATTCGAGGTTGACCTGGTGGCAGATGCCGGTGCCCGGCGGTACCACGCTGAAGTTGTCAAAGGCGCTCTGGCCCCAGCGCAGGAAGGCGTAGCGTTCGCCGTTGCGCTGCATTTCGATGTCGACGTTCTGCTCGAACGCCTGGCTGCTGGCGAACTTGTCCACCATCACCGAGTGGTCGATCACCAGGTCCACCGGTGACAGCGGGTTGATCCGCTGGGGATCGCCGCCGGCCTTTTCCACGGCGGCGCGCATGGCGGCCAGATCGACCACGGCGGGGACGCCGGTGAAATCCTGCATCAGTACCCGTGCCGGGCGGTATTGAATCTCGCGGTCGGAGCGACGTTCCTTGAGCCAACCGGCCAGGGCCTTGAGGTCGGCGCCGGTGACGGTTTTTTCATCTTCCCAGCGCAACAGGTTTTCCAGCAGCACCTTCAAGGACATGGGCAGCTTGTCCAGGTCACCCAGGCTTCGGGCGGCATCCGGCAGGCTGAAGTAGTGGTAGGTCCTGGCGTCGACTTGCAGTGTCTTAAGGGTTTTCAGGCTATCGAGGGACGGCATTGAAATCACTCCTTTGAGTCCGCACGGCTACGGACGGAGGGGGACGGACAGAGCCTTTAACCTAGCCCTGTTTTGAGCGTATGACTAATCACTGGACTCTATAGGCAGGTTCGGGGTTCCGAACTCCGCTATCATGCGGCGGTTTTCGTGACAGGCTTTGCTACGGAGTTTCAATGAACACGCTTTTTATGCACTGCCGGCCAGGCTTCGAAGGCGAGGTCTGTTCCGAGATCGCCGAACACGCGGCCCGGCTCAACGTGGCCGGCTACGCCAAGGCCAAACCGGCCAGTGCCTGCGCCGAATTTGTCTGTACCGAAGAGGACGGCGCCGAGCGGCTGATGCGCGGGCAGCGTTTTGCCGAGCTGATTTTTCCACGCCAGTGGGCGCGGGGCACGTTCATTGAATTGCCGGAAACCGACCGTATCAGCGTGATCCTGGCTCACATGTCGGCGTTCCCTACCTGCGGCAGCCTGTGGCTGGAGGTGGTCGACACCAATGACGGCAAGGAGCTGTCGAACTTCTGCAAGAAATTCGAAGGCCCGTTGCGCAAAGCGCTGAGCGGGGCCGGCAAGCTGGTGGACGACCCGCACAAGCCGCGCCTGCTGCTGACGTTCAAGAGTGGCCGCGAAGTGTTCCTGGGCCTGGCGGACGCGGATAATTCGGCGATGTGGCCAATGGGTATCCCGCGCCTGAAGTTCCCCCGGGAAGCGCCGAGTCGCTCCACGCTCAAACTCGAAGAGGCCTGGCACCATTTCATCCCTCGGGACCAGTGGGACGAGCGCCTGCACAGTGACATGACCGGCGTGGACCTCGGTGCCGCGCCAGGCGGCTGGACCTGGCAATTGGTCAACCGTGGGATGCTGGTGACGGCCATCGACAACGGCCCGATGGCCGAAAGCCTGATGGACACTGGCCTGGTGCAGCACCTGATGGCGGACGGCTTCACGTTCAAGCCCAAGCAGCCGGTGGACTGGATGGTCTGCGACATCGTCGAAAAGCCTGCGCGCAACGCGGCGATGCTGGAAGAGTGGATTGGCGAGGGCCATTGCCGCGAGGCCGTGGTCAACCTCAAGCTGCCGATGAAACAGCGTTATGCCGAGGTGAAGCGCCTGCTCGAACGCATCGCCGAGGGTTTCAAGGCCCGGGGCATCAAGGTCGAGATCGGTTGCAAGCAGCTGTATCACGACCGTGAGGAAGTGACCTGCCATCTGCGGCGGTTGGACACGAAGAAGCCCCGTGGGAGCAAAGCTTGCTCGCGATGAACGATGACGCGGTTAGGAGACCGAGGTGCCTGCATCGCGGGCAAGCCTTGCTCCCACGGTGTTGCTTTCGCATGTTTGCTAGCCCGCAGGCTTTGCTCAGAACCGACATTGCGCGACAATGCCGGCCAGTTTCAGGAGTAGAACATGAGTGAAATGAACGACACGCCGGTCGACGGCACGCTGGATGCCACCGGCCTCAATTGCCCGGAACCGGTGATGATGCTGCACCAGCACATTCGCGACCTGGCCCCCGGTGGCCTGCTGAAAGTCATCGCCACCGACCCCTCGACCCGCCGCGATATCCCCAAGTTTTGCGTGTTCCTGGACCACGAACTGGTGGCCCAGCAGGAAGAGGCAGGCACCTACCTCTATTGGATCCGCAAGAAACTCGCTTAACCCGTCGAGCGGCTGATGCGGATCTGCTTGCGCGCGCTACGTGCCAGACGGATCGACAACATCAGTGCCGCGCAGCTCAAGCCCACGATCAGGCCTTGCCACAACCCGCTCGGACCGCTGGCCGCGCCGAGCCAGTCGGTCAGGCCCAGGGCGTAACCCACCGGCAGGCCGATGCCCCAATAGGCGAACAGGGTCAGGATCATCGTCACCCGGGTGTCCTGGTAGCCGCGCAATGCACCAGCCGCCGTGACCTGGATCGCATCGGAAAACTGAAACAGCGCCGCATAGACGATCAGCATCGATGCCACCCCGATGACCACCGGATCGGCGGTATAGATCGCCGCGATAGGCCCGCGCAGCGCGAACATCAGGCTCGCCGAGAGGCAAGCGTAGGCCAGGGCGGTGCCCATGCCCACTCCGGCGGCGAAGCGCGCTTCGCGAGGCTGCTGCCGTCCCAGGGCCTGGCCGACCCGCACGGTGACGGCCATGCCCAGGGAGTAGGGGATCATGAACACCAGGGAACTGAAGTTCAGCGCGATCTGGTGCCCGGCCACCACGGTGGCGCCGAGGCTGCCGATCAGCAGGGCGATCACCGCGAAAATACTCGACTCGGCGAACACCGCAATGCCGATCGGCAAGCCGATGCCCAGCAGGCGCTTGATGACCGCCCATTGCGGCCAGTCGAAACGGCTGAACAACCGGCTCGACTGATAGGCCGGTGCCCAGCGCGCCCAACCGGCCATGCCCAGGGCCATGACCCACATCACGATGGCCGTGGCCCAGCCGCAACCGACGCCGCCCATGGCGGGCACGCCCAGGTGCCCATAGATGAAGATGTAATTGAGCGGAATGTTCAGCGCCAGTCCGCACAGCCCCAGCACCATCGCCGGTCGCGTGCGACCCAGGCCGTCGCTGAAGCAGCGCAGTACGTGATACAGCGCCACGGCCGGCAGGCCCGTGCCGATGCCCCGCAGGTATTCCATGCACGGGCCGATCAATTCGGGATCGACTTTCATGATGTGCAGGATCGGCTCGGCGCTGAACAGCGCCAGGGTCGCGATCAACCCCACCACCAGCGCCAGCCACAGCGCCTGGCGTACCAGCGGCCCGATCTCGTCGAACGTACCGGCACCGAAGCGCTGGGCAACTTTCGGGGTGGTCGCCAGCAGGGTGCCAGTCATCAACAGGAACACCGGCACCCAGATCGAGTTGCCCAGGGCCACGGCCGCCAGGTCCCGTGGACCGACCCGACCGGCCATCACCGCATCGACGAAGCCCATGGCGGTGGTCGCCAGTTGCGCCACCATGATCGGCAAGGCCAGGGCCAGCAGCGTCTTGAATTCCAGGCGTACCCGGGCCGGGCGGGAGAGGGGAGCGGGGGTGTCGATGACAGGATTCACAGGGCAAGCGTCCGAAAGGGTTAAGCGCGAGGCGGCGAATTCTACGCTTTGACGCGGTGGTCAGGAAAAAACCTGTGTTGTGGATTTGTAAGCGTTCCAGCTTTTACCCGTGGCGAGGGAGCTTGCTCCCGCTGGACTGCGCAGCAGGCCCAAGGAGACTGGCGGCTGCTGCGCACCCGAGCGGGAGCAAGCTCCCTCGCCACACCATCGTTCACTGAAGTAATGCGCTGGCCCATTGAGGCGAGGAACGCCTACACTGCCCATCCCGCCAAAGGAGCTCTGCCATGCTGATCGTCGCCGACGAAAACATCCCCCTGCTTGATGCGTTCTTCCAAGGATTCGGCGAAATCCGCCGGGTACCGGGCCGGGGGATCGACCGGACGATGGTCGAGCACGCCGATGTATTGCTGGTGCGTTCGGTCAGCCAGGTCAATCGGGCCCTGCTGGAAGGCAGCAAGGTACGCTTCGTCGGCACTTGCACCATCGGCACCGATCACCTGGACCTGGATTATCTTGCCGAGGCGGGGATCCGCTGGGCCAGCGCACCCGGCTGCAATGCCCGTGGCGTGGTGGACTACGTGCTGGGCAGCCTGATGACCCTGGCAGACATCGAAGGTGCGGCGCTGGAACAGCGGACCTTCGGCGTGGTCGGTGCAGGCCAGGTGGGCGGACGGTTGATCGAGGTGCTCAAGGGGCTGGGCTGGGCCGTGAAAGTCTGCGATCCACCGCGTCAGGCCGCCGAGGGCGGCGACTATGTGAGCCTGGAGCAGATCATCGAGCAGTGCGATGTGATCAGCCTGCACACCCCGTTGACCCGCGACGGCGAGCAACCGACCTGGCACCTGTTCGACGAAACGCGCCTGAACCAGCTCAAGCCCGGGACCTGGCTGATCAATGCGGCTCGAGGGCCGGTGATCGATAACGCCGCGCTGCGCGAGGTGTTGCTGGAGCGCGAAGACCTGCAGGCGGTGCTGGATGTCTGGGAGCAGGAGCCCACCGTGGATGTGGACCTGGCCGATTTGTGCGTGATCGCCACTCCACACATTGCCGGTTACAGCCTCGATGGTCGCCAGCGTGGCACGGCCCAGATCTACCAGGCCTTGTGCGCGTTCCTGGAACGACCGGTTGAAGTCAGCCTCAGCGACCTGTTGCCTCGGCCGTGGCTGGGTGGCATCACCCTGGATGCCGAAACCGACCCGGCCTGGGCCTTGGCGGCGTTGTGCCGGAGCGTGTACGACCCCCGTCGCGACGACGCGGATTTTCGCCGCAGCCTGGTGGGCACCGTCGACGAGCAACGCCGCACCTTCGATGCCTTGCGCAAGCATTATCCGCCTCGGCGGGAGATCGACAGCTTGAAGGTTCGTATCGAAGGGCAGTCGGCGGCTTTGCAACAGATCGTGACGGCACTGGGTTGTGGGAGCAAAGCTTGCTCGCGATGAACGATGACGCGGTCAGGGGACCGAGGTGCCTGCATCGCGGGCAAGCCTTGCTTCCACAATCTTTCTGGCAGGCATAAAAAACCCGACATCAACGTCGGGTCCAATTGAAGACGGGCTGTATCACTTTTGTTCGGCAGGCTTGACCAGTCGTTTTTCCAGCTCGCTGCAGGCTTTCTGGATCATGTCTTCGGTGATCGGTACCTCGCGCCCTTGGGCATCGATGAACGAGCAGCCCAGAGACTGGTCCGGTTGCGTGCGGATTACTTGAATCTTGTCGTCGCTGCTGTGTTGCAAGGACATGGCCTGTCTCCTCATCAGGTTGTGTACCTACTTTAATGTCGCCAGGTGACCGAGCCATGACACTCCTTGTAGGTTCATGGCGACACCTCCACTCAATCAGAAACACAGTTGCGTTTCCAGCCAGACTTTAGACCGATAACATCTAGCCGCTAGTCATAGTGGTCATATTTAACCTGACTCATTGCGATTCAACTTGGTTCCGCTGCGTTTCGGCGTCGCGAGCTGGCCTTTTTCCTGCTGCATTATCGGACGCCTTTGATGCTTTCTTCCCGACATCGCCGTGCCATACGCCTGGCCAGCGGCTTCATCGCCCCTTATCGCAAACAGGTCGCCGGCGCTTTGCTGGCCTTGATTGTCACCGCCGGCATTACCTTGTCCATGGGTCAAGGCATCCGCTTGCTGGTGGACCAGGGCTTCATGACCCGCTCACCGCACCTGCTCAATCAATCCATCGGCCTGTTCATGGTGCTGGTGGTGGGGTTGGCGATCGGTACCTTTGCCCGTTTCTACCTGGTGTCGTGGATCGGCGAACGGGTGGTGGCGGATATCCGGCGGCAGGTGTTCAACCATCTGGTGTACTTGCACCCGGGTTTCTACGAAAACAACCGCAGTTCGGAAATCCAGTCACGGTTGACTACCGATACGACCCTGCTGCAATCGGTGATCGGTTCGTCGCTGTCGTTGTTTTTGCGCAATGTCTTGATGGTGGTGGGCGGCATCGTGCTGCTGTTCATCACCAATCCCAAGCTGACCAGCATCGTGGTGATTGCCCTGCCGCTGGTATTGGTGCCGATCCTGCTCTTCGGGCGTCGAGTGCGCAGCTTGTCGCGCCAGAGCCAGGACCGCGTTGCCGACGTAGGCAGCTATGTCTCCGAAACCCTCGGCCAGATCAAGACCGTGCAGGCCTACAACCATCAGGTCCAGGACGAACAACGTTTTTCCGTGACGGTGGAGCAGGCCTTCGACACCGCTCGCAAGCGCATTGTCCAGCGGGCCTGGTTGATCACCCTGGTGATCGTGCTGGTGCTGGGGGCGGTGGGGGTGATGCTCTGGGTCGGTGGCATGGATGTGATCGCCGGGCGGATTTCCGGTGGTGAGCTGGCGGCGTTCGTGTTCTACAGCCTGATCGTCGGCAGTGCCTTCGGGACCCTGAGCGAAGTGATTGGCGAGTTGCAGCGGGCGGCCGGTGCGGCAGAGCGCATTGCCGAGCTGCTGCGTTCGGAAAACATCATCCAGCCGCCGGCTTCAGGCCTTGTGACCTTGCCGGCGCGGGTCCGCGGCGATTTGCGTCTCGAAGGCGTGCGTTTCTCCTATCCGTCCCGGCCGGACAGTTATGCGGTCGATGGCCTCGACCTGAGTATCAAGGCCGGTGAGACCCTGGCCCTGGTCGGGCCTTCCGGCGCGGGCAAGTCGACGGTCTACGATTTGCTGCTGCGTTTCTATGATCCCGTGCAAGGGCAGATCCTGATCGACGATGTGCCGTTGACTCGGCTCGATCCGCTGGACCTGCGCCGGCATTTCGCCCTGGTTTCACAAAGCCCGGCGCTGTTTTTCGGCACGGTCGAAGAGAACATCCGCTATGGCAACCCGGAGGCGACGTCGGAGCAGGTACGCGAGGCCGCGCAGATCGCCCACGCCCACGACTTCATCGAAAAAATGCCCGACGGCTACCAGACGCACCTGGGCGACGGCGGCCTCGGGTTATCCGGCGGCCAGCGCCAACGCCTGGCCATCGCCCGAGCGTTGCTCGTGGATGCCCCGATCCTGCTGCTGGACGAAGCCACCAGCGCCCTCGATGCGCAAAGCGAGCACCTGATCCAGCAAGCCTTGCCCAGCCTGATGAAAAACCGCACGACGCTGGTGATCGCCCATCGCCTGGCCACGGTGAAAAACGCCGATCGGATTGCGGTGATGGACCAGGGCAAGGTGGTTGCCGTGGGCACTCACCAGGAGCTTGTCGCCAGCAATGCGCTGTATGCGCGATTGGCGGCGTTGCAGTTCAATGTGGGGGCGGAGGCGGCAACCGACTGATACCGCGTGCTGTGTTTGATGCAGAGCCTGTGGGAGCGAGCTTGCTCGCGATAGCGGTGAGTCAGCTTGCATTCATGTTGCAGGTGCCGACGCCATCGCGAGCAAGCTCGCTCCCACAAAGAAGACGCTTTGTGGGCGTGTTAATCACTGATCGTCGAAATACCGCTCATGCCAGTCCACCAGCGGTTGCGGCGAGTTGAGCTTCTGCCCGTAGATCACCGAATAAGACAACACGTTCTGCACGTATTGGCGGGTTTCGTCGAACGGGATGCTCTCGACCCAGACGTCGAAGCTCAAGTGATCGGCGCCGCGCAGCCATTGGCGCACGCGACCGGGACCGGCGTTGTAGGCCGCCGAAGCCAGGACGCGGTTGCCGTTGAACTGGCTATGAACCTGGCTCAGGTAGGCCGCACCCAACTGGATGTTCTTGTCCGGGTTCAATACTTGTTGGGGCGAGGCCAGGGGAATGCTGAATTTGCGCGCGGTTTCCTTGGCGGTGCCAGGCATCAGTTGCATCAGGCCGGCAGCGCCGACGCTGGAGCGGGCATCATCCATGAACGCACTTTCCTGGCGGGTAATGGCGAACGCCCAACTTGGATGCAAGCCGCGGATCTTGGCTTCGCGCACCAGGGTCTCGCGGTGGGCCATCGGGAAACGGATGTCCAGGTCGTCCCAGTACTTGGCCTGGCTGATGGTGCGGATGGCCGGGAAATACCATTTCAGGTCGTAAGCCAGTTTCGCCTGGGCGACCATTTCGTCCCGGTTGAAATGACGGCTGACGTGATACCACTCACGGCGTCCATCGACGATGTCGCCACGGGCATGAAACTCCAGCGCCCGACGCACGCCAGGCGTGTTGCGTACCTTGTTGATCAACGCCTGGCTCATCACCAGTGGCTTGTTGACGAGCGAATACGGCGATTGGGATCGGTCGGCGGCCAGGAAGCCATAGAAGTCCCGCTCACGGGCCAGGTGCTTGTAGAGCGTCAGGGCTTCCGGGTTCTGCGGCTGCGCCAGTTCCAGCGTGCGGGCTTGCCAGTACCGCCAGCGGTTGGTGCTGGACAGCGACTCGGGCAGGCGACGGGTCAACTGATAGGCATCGTCCCAGCGAGCGAGGCGCAACAGCAGGCGCAAGCGCCATTCCGAAACGGTGTCATCGCGCAACTCCGGGTCGTATTTCGTCATCACGTCCAGGGCGCGGCTGTCGAAGCGCTTGGCCAGGGTCAGACCGATCTCGCGGGCGATTGCGACTTTTTCATCCCGGGAAAAATGCATGGTGCTGGCGTAGCCATCCAGCAGCGCCATGGCTTTTTCCGGGTCCTGGCGGGCCAGGCGACGCAGGCCGAGACTGACGATATCGGACATCGGTTCATCGGCTGGAACGAAGCGCGAGGGCTGGTTGAGCAACTCGGGCTTTTGCGCCACGTCCACCAGCAAGTTGCCACGGGGAGCGAGGGTGGTCAGGCCGCTGACCAGGCTGTTGGCCAGCGGGTAGTTGCGTGCCTGGGCGGCCAGCTTGGCGCGCTCCCAGCGCTTCTGCTCGGTCAACTGGCCCTGGGATGCCCACAGGCCGAACAACGCATCGCATGCCTGGGGCTGGGATTTGCCGGTGAGCCACAGCTTTTCGGTGTTGGCATAGCCCTCGGCCTTCAGGCCATGGCTGAGTTGGTACTGAGCGTTGAGGCAATCCAGTTCGGTGAAATTGAGCTTGGGGTCGTAATACTTGACGAAGGTTTCCCAGTCGCCGCGCTCGGTCAGCCAACGCAGCCAGCGCAGCTTCATCCAGTTGGCCTGGGGCAGGTCGCCGTGCTCGGCGAGGAACTTCTCGATTTCGGCGTTGCTGGCGCTCTTGAGGCGAGCGGTCAGTTCGTCGTAGGCCAGGTACGGCTCCAGCGGGTAATCGCGAAGAGCCTGGCTGTAGCGAAAGTAAGGGCCGGAATCACCCTTGGCCAAGGCACGCTTGGCCTCGTCGTAGTATTGGCGCTGAGTGGAGATATCCACCGCCTGAGCGGATTGAACGGCAGTGGCACATACAAAAAGACACGATAAAACACTGAAAAGGCGACTGCGCATGAGACATCCGGGCAGAAAAAAACATGACAAGCCCAAGGGTTAACCCAGGGTAACTGTCTGTAGCTTAGCCTTTTGCCAGCAGCCGGCGAAAGCTTTGCGGGGCCGTCGGTGCAAGTTCGCAACATTTGTTATGCAGAGTGCTTCAGTGGCGAAATTGGCGGACCCTTGAGGCCTCATCTCAGGTAGAATGCGCGCCCGGTTTTTGGAGAAGCTCATGACCCTGCTCAAATTCAGCGATGTGTCCCTTGCTTTCGGCGCTATGCCGTTGTTGGACAAGGTGTCCTGGCAGATCGCCCGTGGTGAGCGGGTGTGCATCATCGGCCGAAACGGCACTGGCAAGTCCAGCATGATGAAGCTGGTCAAGGGCGATCAGAAGCCCGACGACGGCTCGGTCTGGCGTGCGCCAGGCCTGAAAATCGGCGAATTGCCCCAGGAACTGCCGGTGGCCGACGAGCGGACCGTGTTCGATGTGGTCGCCGAAGGCCTGGACGGTGTCGGCGCGCTGTTGGCCGAGTATCACCACCTGAGCCAGAACATCGTCACCGATGCCGACCTGGACAAGTTGATGCACGTGCAGCACGACCTTGAGGCCCGAGACGGCTGGCGTCTGCAGCAGCTGGTCGACAGCACCCTGAGCCGCCTGCAACTGCCGGCCGACAAGACCCTCGCCGAGTTGTCCGGCGGTTGGCGTCGCCGCGTCCTGCTGGCCCAGGCCCTGGTCTCCGAGCCAGACCTGCTGCTGCTCGACGAACCGACCAACCACCTGGACATCGGCGCCATCGCCTGGCTTGAAGAAGCCCTGAAGGACTTCCAGGGGGCGGTGCTGTTCATCACCCACGACCGTTCCTTCCTGCAGAACCTGGCGACGCGCATCCTTGAATTGGACCGCGGCGGCCTGATCGACTGGAACGGCGACTACGCCAGCTTCCTGGTGCACAAGGAAGCGGCGTTGGCAGCGGAAGAAACCGCTAACGCGCTGTTCGATAAGAAACTGGCCCAGGAAGAAGTCTGGATTCGCCAGGGCATCAAGGCGCGTCGCACCCGCAACGAAGGCCGTGTGCGTGCGCTCAAGGCGTTGCGCGTGGAGCGCAGCGAGCGTCGCGAGCGTACTGGCAAGGCCAACATTCAGTTGGACACCGCTGACAAGTCCGGCAAGCAGGTGATGGTTCTCGAGAACGTGAGTTTCGCCCACCCTGGCGGCCCGTTCCTGATCAAGGACTTTTCCATGGTGCTGCAGCGTGGCGATCGCATCGGCCTGCTGGGCGCCAACGGTACTGGCAAGACCACCCTGCTCAAGCTGATGCTCGGCGGCCTGGTGCCCACCAGCGGCAAAGTGGAAGAGGGCACGAAGATCGACGTCGCCTACTTCGACCAGTTGCGTCATCAACTGGACCTGGAAAAGACCGTGATCGACAACGTGGCCGAAGGCCGCGATTTCATCGACATCGATGGCCAGAGCCGCCATGTGCTGAGCTACCTCGGTGATTTCCTGTTCAGCCCCCAGCGTGCTCGTACGCCGGTCAAGGCGTTGTCGGGTGGTGAGCGTGCTCGTCTGTTGCTGGCCAAGTTGTTCAGCAAACCGGCGAACCTGCTGGTGCTCGACGAGCCCACTAACGACCTGGACGTGGAAACCCTGGAATTGCTGGAAGAGGTGTTGCTGACCTTCAACGGCACCGTTCTGATGGTCAGTCACGACCGGGCATTCCTCGACAACGTGGTCACCAGTACCCTGGTGTTCGAAGGCGAAGGCCTGGTTCGCGAATACGTCGGTGGCTATCAGGACTGGCTGCGCCAGGGCGGCTCGCCGCGTCTGCTGGGGGTCACCGAGAGCAAGTCCGGCAAGGCCGACCTGAACTCGGCTGTGGTCAAGGCCGAGCCCGCGCCGGTTGCCGCAGCAGCCCCGGCCCCAGCGAAGAAAAAGCTCAGCTACAAGCTGCAGCGTGAACTGGAAGCCTTGCCGGGTGATATCGACGCGAAGGAGCAGCAGATCGCAGCGGTAGAAGCCGAAATGGCCGACACCGGGTTCTACCAGCGACCTGCTGCCGAAACCGCCAAGGTGATCGCGCACCTGGAGCAACTGCAGGCCGAACTGGATGCATTGGTCGAGCGCTGGGCTGAACTGGACGCCTGATCCACTGTCGAGAAAAATCCCTGCGTTCAGCAATGAGCGCCGGGATTTTTTACTTGAAACGCCATCCCCTTGTGGGAGCGAGCTTGCTCGCGATAGCGGTGTGACAGTCAGCATCAATGCTGCTGATCTACCGCGATCGCGAGCAAGCTCGCTCCCACAGGTTTAGGTTTAGGTTTATGTGCGCTTGACCAGGTGTACTGCCAATACATCGCAAGGCGCGCCATGCAGCACATCGTTGGCGGTCGAGCCCAGCAGCAGCGCCAAACCGTGGCGACCATGGCTGCCGACGACAATCAGGTCGCAACCCTGTTCCTTGGCCAGGTGATGGATCTCCTGGCGCGGCTGGCCGTAGGTCAGGTGGCTGAATTCCTTCTTCAGGGCCGGGTATTTCACGATCAGTCGGTCAAGGCGTTCCTTGGCCTGGTCGAATTGCTGCTGCTGCAACTGGGAAAGGTCCATCGGCACGTCGCCGCCGAAGGCCATGGCCATCGGTTCGACGATATGCACCAGTGACAGCTGGGTGTCTCGGCCTTCGCAGAGGGCGAGGGCGCGCTTGACGACCGGATCGCATTCTTCAGTGAGGTCAACGGCGACCAGAACGTGGTTGTAGTACATGGAAGGCACTCCAGAGAATTGCGATACGGTAAGTATGGCTGGTTTCAAGCGCATTGACGCGACCTGGGTCAATGGGCTCATCAGAATCGGGGAGTACGAATATGACGGTCTGGATAGTGCTGTCAATCCTGTTGGTGGTGTTAAGTCCGCTGGCATGGTTGCGTCCGTCCCGTGTACAGAGCGGTCGCATGGCCCTGCGCATGGAAGCGCGACGCCTGGGCCTGGCCATGCAACTGGCGCCACAAGAGTGGCCGCACTGGCTCGACCAACAGCCGCCAAACCCCTGTGCCCAGTACTATCGGCCTCGGCGCGGCAGCCAGCCGGCCTGCTGGAGCTACTGGCAAACTGCGCCGGGCGTCTGGGCCAACCAGTGGCGGGAAGTCTGCCTGGATGAGTCCCTGCTCAATCATTTCGAAAAATTGCCGGCCAACGTCTACAAAGTTGAAGCCGACCGGCAAATGATCGCCTTGTATTGGGGCGAAAAGGGTGAGGCGAGTGTTTTACAGGAGATTTCCTCGGTGCTGAAGGCGCTGGCCTGAAGCGCTGCAGGAGCTGTCGAGCGCAGCGAGGCTGCGATCTGTCCACCGTTCACTGAATCTCAAGTGAAAATCAAGAGATCGCAGCCTCCGGCAGCTCCTACGGGCATAAAAAAGCCCGACAGTCTCATCGGGCGGGTTGGCCAGGCAGGCCGGTAATCCATCTCGTGTCAGGACGTGCGTTCGCACCGCCCTTCATTTCGCAAAATTCAATCACATTCCCGACAGCTTAGTCGGCTGGATCCGGTCTGTCTGGAATTAGGGCGATTTTTCTAATGATTGATTCTATGAATGGCTGCTCATGCGGCGCCGTGTTGCGGATCCGTAGGGTACGGAAATGACCGTAAAGTCGCGTTCACGCCTGTGTTTAGGGCGATTGACAATTGTCGGAAATTCCGTGAAGGTGACGTACCCAAATCAAACGGGCGTATGAATTGAGCGTTTGTATTTTCAGACGGCTCCTACAGACCCCGACTATCGCGTTGACGGGTGTGCCTGGCGGATTGGCGTAGCATCGACGGTAACGTCAATGCCGAACCAGCAGCCAGCGTCCAACGTGTACTGTTCAGCTTCCATATCGTGGAGATCAGTTGATGATTTACGAAGGTAAAGCCATCACGGTTAAGGCTCTTGAAAGTGGCATCGTCGAACTGAAGTTCGACCTCAAGGGTGAGTCCGTCAACAAGTTCAACCGTCTAACCCTGAATGAATTGCGTCAGGCCGTAGACACTATCAAGGCAGATGCTTCGATCAAGGGTGTGATCGTCAGCAGCGGCAAGGACGTGTTCATCGTCGGTGCCGACATCACCGAATTCGTCGACAACTTCAAGCTGCCCGATGCCGAACTGATCGCTGGCAACCTCGAAGCCAACCGTATTTTCAGCGACTTCGAAGACCTCAACGTACCGACCGTCGCGGCCATCAACGGCATCGCCCTGGGTGGCGGCCTGGAAATGTGCCTGGCGGCGGATTACCGCGTCATGGCCACCACGGCCAAGATCGGCCTGCCGGAAGTCAAGCTGGGCATCTACCCGGGCTTTGGCGGCACCGTGCGCCTGCCGCGCCTGATCGGTGCCGACAACGCTATCGAGTGGATTGCCGCCGGCAAGGAAAACCGTGCCGAAGACGCGCTGAAAGTCGGTGCCGTGGATGCCGTGGTCGAACCTGGCAAGCTCCATGAAGCGGCCCTTGAAACCATCAAGCGTGCCATCAGCGGTGAGTTCGACTACAAGGCCAAGCGTCAGCCGAAGCTGGAAAAGCTCAAGCTCAACGCCATCGAACAAATGATGGCCTTCGAAACCGCCAAGGGTTTCGTGGCCGGTCAGGCAGGCCCGAACTACCCGGCGCCGGTCGAAGCGATCAAGACCATCCAGAAAGCCGCGAACTTCGGTCGCGACAAGGCCCTGGAAGTCGAGGCCGCCGGCTTCGTCAAGCTGGCCAAGACCTCGGCTGCACAAAGCCTGATCGGTCTGTTCCTCAACGATCAGGAACTGAAGAAAAAGGCCAAGGCCTACGACGAAATCGCCCGTGACGTGAAGCAGGCCGCCGTGCTCGGCGCCGGTATCATGGGGGGCGGCATCGCCTACCAGTCGGCGTCCAAAGGCACGCCGATCCTGATGAAGGACATCAACGAACACGGGATCGAGCAAGGCCTGGCCGAAGCCGCCAAGCTGTTGGTCGGTCGTGTCGACAAAGGTCGCATGACCGCCGCGAAGATGGCCGAAGTGCTCAACGGCATTCGTCCGACCCTGTCCTATGGCGATTTCGGCCATGTCGACCTGGTGGTCGAAGCGGTTGTCGAGAACCCGAAGGTCAAGCAGGCGGTACTGGCTGAAGTCGAAGACAAGGTCAAAGAGGACACCATCCTCGCCTCGAACACCTCGACCATCTCCATTTCGCTGCTGGCCAAGGCCCTCAAGCGTCCGGAGAACTTCGTCGGCATGCACTTCTTCAACCCGGTGCACATGATGCCGCTGGTGGAAGTGATCCGTGGCGAGAAGTCCAGCGAACTGGCGGTGGCCACCACCGTGGCCTACGCCAAGAAAATGGGCAAGAACCCGATCGTCGTCAACGACTGCCCGGGCTTTTTGGTCAACCGTGTGCTGTTCCCGTACTTCGGCGGTTTCGCCAAGCTGGTCAGCGCCGGTGTGGACTTCGTGCGCATCGACAAGATCATGGAAAAATTCGGCTGGCCGATGGGCCCGGCGTACCTGATGGACGTGGTCGGCATCGACACCGGCCACCATGGTCGCGACGTGATGGCTGAAGGTTTCCCGGACCGCATGAAGGACGACCGTCGTTCGGCTGTCGACGTGCTCTACGAAGCCAAGCGCCTGGGCCAGAAGAACGGCAAGGGCTTCTACGCCTACGAGACCGACAAGCGCGGCAAGCAGAAGAAAGTCGCCGACTCGTCGGTGCTGGAAGTGCTCAAGCCGATCGTCTACGAGCAGCGCGAAGTCACCGACGAGGACATCATCAACTGGATGATGATCCCGCTGTGCCTCGAAACCGTGCGTTGCCTGGAAGACGGCATTGTCGAAACCGCCGCCGAAGCCGACATGGGTCTGGTCTACGGTATCGGTTTCCCTCCATTCCGTGGCGGTGCGCTGCGTTACATCGATTCGATCGGTGTGGCCGAGTTCGTTGCCCTGGCTGACCAGTACGCTGATCTGGGCGCGCTGTACCACCCGACCGCGAAGCTGCGTGAGATGGCCAAGAACGGCCAGCGTTTCTTCGGTTAAGCGCCCAACGACTAGAGCGAGAGAACATTTATGAGCTTGAATCCTAGAGACGTCGTGATCGTCGACTTCGGTCGTACGCCGATGGGCCGCTCCAAGGGCGGCATGCACCGCAACACCCGCGCCGAAGACATGTCGGCGCACCTGATCAGCAAGCTGCTGGAGCGCAACGTCAAGGTCGACCCGAACGAAGTCGAAGACGTGATCTGGGGCTGTGTGAACCAGACCCTGGAGCAGGGCTGGAACATCGCCCGCATGGCCTCGCTGATGACCCAGATTCCTCACACCGCGGCGGGCCAGACCGTCAGCCGCCTGTGCGGTTCGTCCATGAGCGCACTGCACACCGCCGCCCAGGCGATCATGACCGGCAACGGTGATGTGTTCGTCGTCGGTGGTGTCGAGCACATGGGCCATGTGAGCATGATGCACGGCGTCGATCCGAACCCGCACATGTCGCTGTACGCGGCAAAAGCCTCGGGCATGATGGGCCTGACTGCGGAAATGCTCGGCAAGATGCACGGCATCAGCCGCGAACAGCAGGACGCCTTCGGCGTGCGCTCCCACCAGCTCGCCCACAAGGCGACCGTGGAGGGCAAGTTCAAGGATGAGATCATCCCGATGCAGGGCTACGACGAGAATGGCTTCCTGAAGCTGTTCGACTACGACGAGACCATTCGTCCGGAAACCACCCTGGAAAGCCTGGCGGCTCTCAAGCCAGCCTTCAATCCGAAGGGCGGCACCGTGACAGCCGGTACTTCGTCGCAAATCACCGACGGTGCCTCGTGCATGATCGTGATGTCGGCCCAGCGTGCCCAGGACCTGGGTATCCAGCCGATGGCGGTGATCCGGTCGATGGCCGTGGCGGGTGTGGACCCGGCAATCATGGGCTATGGTCCAGTGCCGGCCACGCAGAAAGCCTTGAAGCGCGCAGGCCTGGGCATTGCCGATATCGACTTCTTCGAGCTCAACGAAGCTTTCGCCGCACAGGCCCTGCCCGTGCTGAAAGATTTGAAAGTGCTCGACAAGATGAACGAGAAGGTTAACCTGCACGGCGGCGCGATCGCCCTGGGTCACCCGTTCGGTTGCTCCGGTGCGCGTATCTCCGGCACGCTGCTCAACGTCATGAAGCAGAATGGCGGCACCTTCGGTGTGTCCACCATGTGCATTGGCCTCGGCCAGGGCATCGCCACTGTCTTCGAACGCGTCTAAGCGTTGCGTCGATGGAAGCCGGGGCCAAGTGCCCCGGTTTTTGTTTTTTCCGGGTTTAGTAGAAAAATTTTGTTTTTATTTTGAAAAGATTTGAGTGAGGGCCAAGACATGCCGATACAACCTGGGCTCTACCAGCATTACAAAGGTCCGCAGTACCGCGTATTCAGCATCGCGCGGCATTCCGAGACCGAAGAAGAAGTGGTGTTCTATCAAGCCCTGTATGGCGATTACGGCTTTTGGGTGCGTCCCTTGAGCATGTTCCAGGAGTCCGTCGAGGTTGACGGCGAACAGGTGCCACGCTTTGCTTTGGTGCAGGCCGAGGAGAGCATTTTTTCCACGCCTTGAGGCCGGCATGCGGGCAACCCTGCGCTTGACCTCACCTTGCAGCCACTATATATAGCGGTGCCGCGTCAGGCGCCAACCGCCTTTCACTTTTTAGAATTCAGGAATTTTCTGATCCATGGGCAAATCGCTGGTCATTGTGGAATCCCCGGCTAAGGCCAAGACCATCAACAAGTATCTGGGCAACCAATACGTGGTGAAGTCGAGTATCGGCCATATCCGAGACCTGCCCACCAGCGGTTCGGCTAGCGCCAGCAAGGAGCCAGCCGCCAAGCGCGGCAAGGCTGCTGCCGGTGAAGTGCCGGCGCTGTCGCCCAAGGACAAGGCGCGCAAGCAGCTGGTCTCCCGCATGGGGGTCGATCCGGAACACGGCTGGAAAGCCAAGTACGAGATCCTCCCGGGCAAGGAAAAGGTCATCGAAGAGCTGCGCCGGCTCGCCAAGGATGCCGACACCATCTATCTCGCGACGGACTTGGACCGCGAAGGGGAAGCCATTGCCTGGCACCTGCGCGAAGCCATCGGTGGGGATGACAGCCGCTACAAGCGCGTGGTGTTCAACGAAATTACCAAGAAGGCCATCCAGGAAGCCTTTTCCCAACCGGGCGAGTTGGATATCGATCGGGTCAACGCCCAGCAGGCGCGTCGCTTCCTCGACCGCGTGGTGGGCTACATGGTCTCGCCGCTGCTGTGGGCCAAGATCGCCCGTGGCCTGTCGGCTGGTCGCGTACAGTCGGTTGCGGTGAAGCTGGTGGTGGAGCGCGAGCGTGAGATCCGCGCGTTCATCCCTGAAGAGTACTGGGAAGTCCACGCCGACCTCGGCACCGCCAAGGGCGCGACCGTGCGCTTCGACGTGGCCCGCGAGAAGGGCGAGGCCTTCAAGCCACTCAACGAAGCCCAGGCCATGGCGGCGCTGGAGAAGCTCAAGGCTTCCAGCTACAGCATCGTCAAGCGCGAAGACAAGCCGACCAGCAGCAAGCCGTCGGCGCCGTTCATCACCTCCACGCTGCAACAGGCCGCAAGCAACCGCCTGGGCTTTGGCGTGAAGAAGACCATGATGATGGCCCAGCGTCTGTACGAAGCCGGATACATCACCTATATGCGTACCGACTCGACCAACCTGTCGGTCGATGCGGTGGCGATGGCGCGCACTTATATAGAAAGCGAATTCGGCAAGAAGTACCTGCCGGACACGCCGAACGTCTACAGCAGCAAGGAAGGCGCGCAGGAGGCTCACGAAGCGATTCGTCCGTCCGATGCCAACACCGAGCCAAGCAAGCTGTCGGGCATGGAACGTGACGCCGAGCGCCTCTACGAGCTGATCTGGCGCCAGTTCCTGGCTTGCCAGATGCTGCCGGCGCAATACCTGTCGACCACGGTCAGCGTTGGTGCCGGTGACTTCGAGTTGCGTGCCAAGGGCCGCATCCTGAAGTTCGACGGCTACACCCGCGTCATGCCGCAAATCACCAAGCCTGGGGATGACGACGTCCTGCCGGACATGGCCCAGGGCGACGTGATGAAGCTGATCAAGCTCGATCCGACCCAGCACTTCACCAAGCCGCCGGCCCGTTACTCCGAAGCCAGCCTGGTCAAGGAAATGGAAAAGCGCGGTATCGGTCGTCCTTCGACCTATGCCGCCATCATTTCCACCATCCAGGACCGCGGTTACGTGGCGCTGCACAACCGTCGTTTCTATTCGGAAAAGATGGGTGACATCGTCACCGAGCGTTTGTCCGAGAGCTTCTCGAACCTGATGGACTACGGCTTCACCGCCGGCATGGAAGAGAACCTCGACGATGTGGCCCAGGGCGAGCGGGACTGGAAAAACGTTCTCGACGAGTTCTACGGCGACTTCAAGAAAAAACTTGAAGTGGCGGAGAGCCCGGACAACGGCATGCGGGCCAACCAGCCGGTCATGACCGACATCCCGTGTCTCACCTGCGGCCGTCCGATGCAAATCCGGACCGCCTCGACCGGTGTCTTCCTCGGTTGCTCGGGCTACAGCCTGCCGCCCAAGGAACGCTGCAAGGCGACGGTCAACCTGGTGCCGGGCGACGAAATCGCCGCGGACGACGAGGGCGAATCGGAATCCCTGGTGCTGCGTGGCAAGCATCGCTGCCCGATCTGTAGCACGGCGATGGATGCCTACCTGCTGGATGAGAAGCGCAAGCTGCACATCTGCGGTAACAATCCGGACTGTGCCGGCTACGAGATTGAAGAGGGCACTTATCGCATCAAGGGTTACGAAGGCCCGAGCCTGGAATGCGACAAGTGTGGCAGCGAGATGCAGCTCAAGACCGGCCGTTTCGGCAAGTTCTTCGGCTGCACCAACCCGACCTGCAAAAACACGCGCAAACTGCTCAAGAGCGGTGACGCGGCGCCGCCGAAGATGGACCCGGTGAAAATGCCGGAGCTCAAGTGCGAGAAGGTCAACGACACCTATATCCTGCGTGACGGTGCCTCTGGCCTGTTCCTGGCGGCCAGCCAGTTCCCGAAAAACCGTGAGACCCGTGCGCCATTGGTGATGGAGATCGTGCCGCACAAGGACGAAATCGATCCGAAGTACCATTTCCTCTGTGAGGCACCACAGAAGGATCCGGAAGGACGCCCGGCGGTCATTCGCTACAGCCGCAAGACCAAGGAGCAGTATGTGCAGACCGAAGTCGACGGCAAGCCGACCGGCTGGAAGGCGTACTACGATGGCGGTAAATGGACCGTTGAAGACAAGCGCTGATCGCCAGGGCTTGTCTGGAGGGCGGGGTTGAGGCTCTTGTCGCGAGGGGGCTTGCTCCCGCTGGCGGCGCAGCCGCCCTCTACAATCGCTAAATCTGCATGGACCTGACAAAAAGGCCGCATGACAACCCATAGGTTTTCATGCGGCCTTTTTGTTTTTGGCTTGCAGTGGCCTCGGTTGATCCACGACACTGTCGCACTTGCGTGAAGCTTTCATTTCGTTGGGGAGATGCCGCCATGGCCCACGAACTCTATACCCGCACCAATCAGAAAATCTATTTCGCCGGCCTGTCGCTCGAAGCACTCACCAGGGCCGAGGACGGGCGCGCGATGAATTCCCCGGCGCTGCTCCAGGCAGGACGTGAGTCCGCGCTGTTCCACCTGTACGGTGCGTTGTTGGGGTTGTGCCATGAAATCGCTGGTTTCTATCGCCTGCCACAAGCGAACGCCCCGCGAGCCGAGCTGCTGTTGACCCGCGAAGCGCTGGAAACCATCGCGATTCCGGAGTTGGCCGAAATGGTCGAACTGGCGCATAACCCGGAAACCTGGCTTGCGAAGCTATTGGCGGCCCATGCGGCGCTGTTCGAGCCGCCCCGGGCCCCGCGCAAGCCCAAGGGGGACGTGACCCAACCGTTGATCGTGGCGGTCAATCTGGATGAGCAAGACCCGGAGCAGGAGTTGAGCCGGGAGGAACTGGAGAGCTGGCGCCAGAACCTCAAGAGCCTGGCGATACGCTTTCGTGAAGGGTTGAACGAGTGCTGAGTTTCTCCTCGGCCCGTTACGTTCGTTGATAACGCTTGGTCAAGATCCCGAGCGGAGCCTGGCCGATGACTATATAATCCTCGCCTTTCGTGGAGAACAGACTTTTATGCCTACGTCCTTTCTAGAAATTGTCGAACTTCCTGATGGCCGCATCGAGCTGCGCAGGGCCGAGGACGAGGGTTCTCTGGTGACCTTGAACTTCTCCGAAGATGCCAAGGTATTCCTCCAGGGCCAACACGTCGAAGTCGCCAAGGCGATGCTGAGCGTGGGCGTCCAGATGGCAGGTCGCCTGGTTGAAGGCGAATTCAACAAGGAAGAGGGGCCGCGGGTTCTTCACTGATCCCGTCTGTCGGCTTTTTTGAATAGTGTGGCTGGTCGGCTTCTCTACTTTGGAGAAGCCCCGCGTTTGTCTTAGCCCAATCGAATATTCAGGCTTTGTGCGTCCCCGGTGCGGGCGGCGCTGATCAACTGTTGCCGTGCGGCCGTGGTCAGTGGGTTGAGCCAGCTGACCACGGTGTGGCTACGGCCCAGACGCAAGGCCTCGCAAGTCAACTGTTGGGCGCTTTGGGTGCCCCTCGGCTGCAGCAACAGGATGCGCTCACGGTTCAGGCCGGCGTCACGCAGCCAGGCCTGGGTAACGCTGGCCGGTGGGGCGATCAGCGTCAACCAGCGAGCATCCTGGTCCTGGCTGAGTTCTCGCAGAATCGGCGCCAGCAGGTTCAGGCAGTTTCCGGCCGCACCACGTAACGACAGTTCGCTGAAGGCCTCGGGTTCGACGCCCCAGGGCGACTCGATGACCTCTTTCAGGACTGGAACCAGCGGTTGGGCCATGAATGCCTCGAACAGCGGAAGTTGTGTGTGTTGTGGTGTGTGAGGGAACTGCATAAAGCCTCCTTTAGCGGCGAATGACGCCGACGCTCAAGCCTTCGATGACCAGGTCCTGATCTTTCAGGTTCACTTCGATGGGGGCGAACTCCGGGTTCTCGGCAATGAGCCAGACCTTGCTGCCGTCGCGCTTGAAGCGCTTGACGGTCACCTCGTCACCGATTCGCGCCACCACGATCTGGCCATTGCGGGCTTCGCGGGTGGTGTGGACGGCCAGGAGGTCACCGTCGAAGATGCCGATGTCCTTCATGCTCATGCCGTGTACACGAAGCAGGTAATCGGCCCGGGGATGAAAGAACGAAGGGTTGATGTTGCAGGATTCCTCGACGTGCTGCTGGGCAAGGATCGGTGCGCCCGCCGCGACTCGGCCGATGATCGGCAGGGTGGTTTCGTCGGCCTTGGCTTCGAAGCCGGGGATACGAATGCCACGGGATGCGCCCGGGGTCATTTCGATCGCGCCCTTGCGCGCCAGCGCCTTGAGGTGTTCTTCAGCCGCGTTGGGCGACTTGAAACCCAGTTCCTGTGCGATTTCCGCACGGGTCGGCGGGTAGCCGTTGTCTTCGAGGCAGCGTTTGATGAAGGCCAGAATCTCTGCTTGGCGTGGCGTCAGCTTTAGCATATTGATCGCTCTGTCTTTTTATACAGTGACTGGGATTATATACAGTGAACGCCACTTGGCAATCCTCCTTTTTCCACAGGCCGCTGGACGGTCGGTCGGGTTGTGGGATGGGGCAGGGCTACCCCCTGTGAAAAGGTGTGGTTAAATACGTGACCGGGCGTTCGCAAAACGCCCCGGCAGGCTTGACAACCCCTGGGCTGAAACGTATGTTTCAAACAAGTGTTTGTCAGGCGGAGTAACCATGGCCCAGTCGGAAACCGTTGAACGCATTCTCGATGCTGCCGAGCAGTTGTTCGCGGAAAAAGGTTTCGCCGAAACCTCATTGCGTCTGATCACCAGCAAGGCCGGGGTCAACCTGGCGGCGGTGAATTATCACTTCGGCTCGAAAAAGGCCTTGATCCAAGCGGTCTTCTCGCGCTTCCTCGGGCCTTTCTGCCTCAGCCTCGATCGTGAACTGGAGCGGCGCCAAGCCAAGCCTGACGTCAAGCCTACCCTGGAAGAGCTGCTGGAAATCCTGGTCGAGCAAGCCCTTGTCGTGCAACCGCGCAGCGGTAACGACCTGTCCATTTTCATGCGCCTGCTGGGCCTGGCCTTCAGCCAGAGCCAGGGCCACCTGCGGCGATACCTGGAAGACATGTACGGCAAGGTGTTCCGTCGCTATATGCTGTTGGTCAACGAAGCCGCACCGCGCATCCCACCCATCGAGTTGTTCTGGCGAGTGCACTTCATGCTCGGCGCCGCCGCGTTCAGCATGTCCGGGATCAAGGCGCTGCGGGCCATCGCTGAAACCGATTTTGGCGTGAACACCTCGATCGAGCAGGTGATGCGCCTGATGGTGCCGTTCCTGGCGGCCGGCATGCGTGCCGAGAGTGGCGTCACCGATGAGGCCATGGCGGCCGCGCAACTGCGTCCACGCAGCAAATCGACGCCGGCGCTGGCCAAGGCTTGAGTGCACGGGTGGGCGCGGCTGCCCACATCCGCTAAGCTAGCCGCCCATGCCGACTCTCGTTTCGAACCCGTTCCATTCTTTAGTGCATGACCGCGACCTGCCGGGCCCTGGGCCTGGCAGTTTGCTCATGCCTGTGTCGCCGCTCGGGTTCATCGTTATTAAGGAAATGCTATGACTGCTGGCCTGCAAGGCTCGTTGATGGTGGACGTCGCCGGTACCTGGCTGACGGCCGAAGATCGCCACCTGTTGCGCCAGCCAGAAGTAGGCGGCCTGATCATTTTTGCCCGCAATATCGAGCATCCGCGGCAGGTGCGCGAGCTGAGCGCGTCGATCCGCGCCATTCGTCCCGACCTTTTACTGGCGGTGGACCAGGAAGGTGGTCGCGTTCAGCGGCTGCGCCAGGGCTTTGTGCGGTTGCCGGCGATGCGGGCGATAGCCGACAACCCGAACGCTGAATACCTGGCCGAGCAGTGCGGCTGGATCATGGCCACCGAAGTGCTGGCGGTCGGTCTCGACTTGAGTTTTGCCCCGGTGCTGGATCTCGACTATCAGCGCAGCGCCGTCGTCGGCAGTCGTTCCTTTGAAGGCGACCCCGAGCGCGCGGCGTTGCTGGCCGGTGCCTTCATCCGTGGCATGAGTGCCGCCGGCATGGCCGCCACCGGCAAGCACTTCCCGGGGCATGGCTGGGCCGAGGCCGATTCCCATGTGGCGATTCCGACCGATGAGCGCAGCCTCGAACAGATTCGGGCCAACGACCTGGTGCCGTTTGCCAGGTTGAGCAAGCAACTGGCCGCCGTGATGCCGGCCCATGTCATCTATCCGCAGGTTGACGCCAATCCAGCCGGGTTTTCCCGCCGCTGGTTGCAGGACATCCTGCGCGGCGAGTTGCAATTCGAGGGCGTGATCTTCAGTGATGATCTGTCGATGGCCGGTGCGCATGTGGTCGGTGATGCCGCCAGTCGTATCGAGGCGGCGTTGACGGCGGGTTGCGACATGGGGCTGGTGTGTAATGATCGCGCCGCCGCGGAGTTGGCCTTGAGCGCTGCCCAACGCCTGAAGGTCAAGCCTTCGGCGCGGATCGCCCGTATGCGCGGCCAGGCCTATGCTTCAACGGAATATCGCCAGGACCCTCGCTGGCTGGCGGCGCTCGGCGCGCTGAGGGCTGCCCAGCTGATTGATTAGCGCTGAGCAATGTGGGGGGGGCATACAGTCAACATCTACGCCCGCTGAACCACCACTATCGCGAGCAAGCTCGCTCCCACATTGGAAGTGTGGTGGACTCAGGTTATATGAACACCGCCTCTCCCCTGTGAGAGCCGAGCTTGCTCGCGATGACGGCAGCACAGTCAGCCTCTGCACCCGCTGAACCACCGCTATCGCGAGCACAGTCAACATCCGCACCCGCTGAACTACCGCTATCGCGAGCAAGCTCGGCTCCCACAGGAATTGAGGGGGGTCAGCGCTTTTCCAGTTTGTCCGGCAGCGGCGCGAACAACGCTTCGATATCGTCGCTCTGCAATTTCCAATCTCCGGCCACGCGTCCGTCCAGCACGCCGGCCGCGAGGTCGGACTTTTCCTTTTGCAGCAGCTGGATCTTCTCTTCCACCGTGCCTCGGGCTATCAGCTTGTAGACGAACACCGGCTTCTCCTGGCCGATGCGGTAGGCACGGTCGGTGGCCTGGTTTTCGGTGGCCGGGTTCCACCACGGGTCGTAGTGAATCACCGTGTCGGCCTCGGTCAGGTTCAGGCCTACACCACCGGCCTTCAGGCTGATCAGAAAGATCTGACGCTTGCCACTCTGGAATTCCTTGACGGGCGTGCGACGGTCCCGGGTCTGGCCGGTCAGGATGGCGTAATCGACACCGCGTTTCTTCAGCTCATCTTCAATCAGCGCCAACATGGACGTGAACTGGGAAAACAGCAGCACCCGACGGCCTTCTTCAAACAGCTCGTCGAGCATTTCCATCAGGCTGTCGAGCTTGCCCGAGGTGCTGCCTCGGGCGGGCAGGGTGGCATCGTTGATCAGGCGCAGGTCGCAACACACCTGGCGCAGCTTGAGCAGCGCCTCAAGAATGATGATCTGGCTGCGGGCCACGCCTTTGCGCGTGATCTCGTCGCGGACCTTCTTGTCCATCGCCAGGCGCATGGTTTCGTAGACGTCGCGCTGGGCATCGCTGAGTTCGACCCAATGGATGATCTCGGTCTTGGGCGGCAGCTCGGTCGCCACTTGTTCCTTGGTCCGGCGCAGCAGGAAGGGTTTTATCCGACCGTTGAGGTGCTGCAGTCGTACATCGCTGCCGCGCTTTTCGATCGGTACGCGGTAATCGCGGTTGAAACTCTTGACGTCCCCGAGCCAGCCCGGCAGCAGGAAGTGAAACAACGACCACAATTCGCCCAGGTGGTTTTCCAGGGGCGTACCGGACAGGCACAGCCGCTGGCGGGCGTTCAGCTCGCGGGCGGCCTGGGCGGCTTTGCTGGTGGGGTTCTTGATGTACTGGGCTTCATCGAGGATCAGCACGTGCAATGGCTGCGCGGCCAGGCGCTCGACATCCTTGGGTAGCAAGGCATAGGTGGTGAGGACCAGGTCGTAATCGGCCAGTCGTTCGAAATGCTTTTTGCGCCCGGCGCCATACAGGGCCAGTACCTTGAGTTGCGGCGTGAAGTGAGCGGCCTCGTCGAGCCAGTTGGGGATCAGGCTGGTGGGCATCACCACCATGCATGGGCGATCGAGGCGCCCGGCGTTTTTTTCGCTGAGAATGTGCGCCAGGGTCTGTAGGGTTTTACCCAGGCCCATGTCGTCCGCGAGGATGCCGCCGACTTCCAGCTGCCGCAGTGATTGCATCCAGCTCAAGCCTTCGAGTTGATAAGGCCGTAGCGTCGCGTTCAGGCCTTCCGGCGCGGTGGTGGTGTAATCCTTGATGTCCCGCAGGCGCTGGGCCAGGCCGCGAATGTGTTCGCCACCTTCCCAGGTCAGTGGCATGTCCTGCAGCGGGTTCAGGCGCAAGGCGTCCGCGCTGTTGAGGCGCAGTTTGGTGGTGCCGGGTTCTTGCAGGTAGAACTCGCCCAGGGTCGCCAGCACCGGTTTCAGCCTGCCATAGGGCAGGGCCACCTGCTGCGGACCGAACTCCGAGTTCGGACGGTTGGGCAGGTTGACCAGAATCAGTTCATCGTCCCGACGCCTGGCCAAGCGTTCCGGGTTGAACAACTCGATGTGCGAGCGCATCAGGTTCAACAGGATCGGCAGCAGGCTCAGGCGCTCGCCGTTAACGATGATCCCCAGTTCCAGGTCGAACCAATCCCGTTCCGGTGTTTCCTCGACCGTGGCGTACCATTCGTCCACGGCCGTCAGGTCGAAGCCGAAGTCCTCGTCGATCTGCAATTCCCAGCCCTGGGTGCGCAGTTTCGGCAGGTCGTTGAGGGTGAACGTCAGCCAGGCGCTGTCGTTGACCATTTCGTACAGTTCGCCAGCGCTTTCCGGCAGGGCCTTGCTTTGTCGGGTCGCGACCTTGAAACCGAGGATTCTCAGCTGTTCGCGGTAGGACTGTTCCACATCGGTGTGGCGTTTTATCCGCAGCGTCTGGGTTTCCTGGCGAATCAGCACGTCGGTGTTGCGCTGGCCGCTGACGTATTCGTCCAGATAGCTGAAGGACAAGGCGGCGCGGTGCTGGATGTAGCGTTGCATCTTGCCGTTGCGTGGCTCGAAGGCGCTGAACTCGATACTGGCCAGCCACAGGCGCGGCACCGGTTGTATGTTGTCCACCAGCACTTGCGGTGGGGCCTTGGGGCTGCGGTTGTCCAGCACGGCCTGGAGTTTTTCCAGCAATTGCGCGTCTTTTTCGGCGGCCGGGTAGGCCAGGGTTTCCTGGACTTGCAGCAACACCGCCGCGCAGTGCTTGCAGTTGATGCGCACCGGGCAGGAGCACGCGGCTTCCAGCAGAATCAGCGCGCCCTTGGCTGACTCTTTAAGGCGAATGGTCTGACGGTAGACGTTGCCGCCAGAGCCTTCGCAACTGGCGGTGATGGTGCTGTCGCCGGCCTCGACGATCCTGACGCGGTTTTCCAGCGCATAACGGCGCCCGCGCTCCAGGCTCTGTTCCTTGAATCGATTGACCCAGGAAGGTGCCAGGGGTTTGCTCAGGGGCGAGGGCATAGGCGCGCCAATCAGTCCGGAATGACTTCAGGTGCCTGCCGTGGCGCGGGCGCGGTCAGCGAGGTGATCTTGATCAGCAGGCCGAGGTGGCCGTTATCGAGGAAATTCAGTTGGCCATTCTTGGTATGGCTCTGCTGTTTGAGGCGCTCGCTGGCAGTGACCAGGCCATTGGCGTCGATCTGGTTGATCCAGAAATCGGCATCCACGTCGGTGAAACGGCCCAGTTTCAGTTCCAGGGTGCCCTCGATGGGAAATTGCCCAAACTGTTCGGCACCATCGCTGATGGCGACTTTGCGGCCCTGTTCACCGAGGGTCTGCTGCCAGGCCTTGTGCATCAATACCGTGTATTGGCCGCTGGCGGTGAGTTTCTCGACGATGTTGCCCAGGGCCGGCGTGCGCTGGCTGTCCGCGCCCAGGCGTTGCGCGCCGGCGTCCCAGTCTTCCGGTGCAGCACGGCTGACAATCGCCGGTTCGGCGTTCTGGCGGACCAGAATCATTTCAACCTGATACAGGTCATCGGCAAACGCCAGGGGAGCGACCAGGGTCAACAGCAAGGTCAGTGAGCGAAACAGGCGCATGGGGCGTCCTTCAAGCAGTGGTCGGAGTGAGGCGCTCGAACAGCGCCTCTACGGTATTGAAACGCTCTTCCGCGCGTTCCATGGGCACCATGAATTTGAACATCGTGGCCCCTTCGAATTTGTAGCGTTTGGGCTGGCCTTGGATCAACTTGATCAGCACCAGCGGGTCGACCGGAGTCTGGGCTTCGAACTCGATCCGGCCGCCGTTGGGGCCGCCATCGACTTTCTTGATGCCCAGTTGCTCGGCCTTGAGCTTGAGCAGCGTGGTTCGCACCAGGTTCTTGGTCGGTTCCGGCAGCAGGCCGAAGCGGTCGATCATCTCCACCTGCAGGTCCTTGAGGCCTTCCTCGTCGCTGGCCGAGGCGATGCGTTTGTAGAGGATCAGCCGCGCGTGGACGTCTGGCAGGTAGTCTTCCGGGATCAGCGCCGGCACCCGCAGGTTGATTTCCGGCCCGCCGCCCAGGGGTTGATCGAGGTTCGGCTGTTCGCCCTTGCGGATCGACTTGACCGCGCGTTCGAGCATTTCCATGTACAGGGTGAAGCCGACGGCCTGGATCTGGCCGCTCTGGCCGTCGCCGAGCAATTCGCCGGCACCGCGGATTTCCAGGTCGTTGGTGGCCAGCACGAAGCCGGCGCCCAGGTCCTGGGTATTGGCGATGGCTTCCAGGCGCTTTTCCGCATCCGGGGTGATCTGCTGGCGCGGAGGCGTCAACAGGTAGGCATAGGCCTGGTGGTGGCTACGACCGACCCGGCCGCGCAACTGGTGCAGTTGGGCCAGGCCGAACTTGTCGGCGCGCTCGATGATGATGGTGTTGGCGCTCGGCACGTCGATGCCGGTCTCGATGATGGTCGAGGCGATCAGCACGTTGAAGCGTTTGTGGTAGAAGTCGCTCATCACCTGTTCGAGTTCACGCTCGCGCATTTGCCCGTGACCGATGCCGATGCGCGCTTCCGGCACCAGTTCGGCCAGGTCGGCGGCGCACTTCTCGATGGTCTTCACGTCGTTGTGCAGGTAATAGACCTGGCCGCCACGCAGCAACTCACGCAGCAAGGCTTCCTTGACCGTGCTTTTGTTCTGCTCCATGACAAAGGTGCGCACCGACAGGCGACGGGCCGGTGGCGTGGCAATGATCGACAGGTCGCGCATGCCCGACACCGCCATGTTCAGCGTGCGCGGGATCGGCGTGGCGGTCAGGGTCAGGATGTCGACTTCGCTGCGCAGGGCCTTGAGCTGTTCTTTCTGGCGCACGCCAAAACGGTGTTCTTCGTCGATGATCACCAGCCCCAGGTTCTTGATCTTCACGTCGTCCTGCAGCAGCTTGTGCGTGCCGATGACGATGTCGATCTTGCCCTCGGCCAGTTCGGCCACGGCGGCGTTCACTTCCTTGGTGGATTTGAAGCGGCTCATCACTTCCACGGTCACCGGCCAGTCGGCGAAGCGGTCGCGGAAACTGTTGTAGTGCTGCTGGGCGAGCAGGGTGGTCGGGACCAGGATCGCCACCTGCTTGCCACCGTGCACGGCAATGAACGCGGCGCGCATCGCCACTTCGGTCTTGCCGAAGCCCACGTCGCCGCACACCAGCCGGTCCATGGGCTTGGGCGCGAGCATGTCGGCGCGCACGGCTTCGATGGTGGTCTGCTGGTCGACGGTTTCTTCGAACGGGAAACCGGCGCTGAAGGTTTCGTAGTCGGCTTTCGGATCGGCGAAGGCGTAGCCCTCGCGGGCGGCGCGACGGGCATAAATGTCCAGCAGTTCGGCGGCCACGTCGCGCACCTGTTCGGCCGCCTTGCGCTTGGCTTTCTGCCAGGTTTCCGAGCCCAGGCGATGCAGTGGGGCGAGGGCGTCGTCGCTGCCGGTGTAGCGGGCGATCAGGTGCAGGTTCGCCACCGGCACGTAGAGCTTGGCGCCCTCGGCGTATTCCAGGGTCAGGAACTCGGCGGCCTGGTTGTCGATTTCCAGTGTCGCCAGGCCCAGGTAGCGGCCCACGCCGTGGTCGATGTGCACCACCGGCGCGCCTTCGCGCAGCTCGGTGAGGTTCTTGATGACGGCGTCGTTGGCGGCGTCGGCGCGTTTCTCGCGACGGCGGCGCTGCATGACGCGCTGGCCGAACAAAGGACTTTCCGCCACCAGTGCCAGGGCCGGGTCATCCAGGACCAGGCCGTCGTTCAACGGCGCGATGGTGATCGCCAGGCGATCCTTGCCGGCGACGAAGTCCGGCCAACTGTCCACTGTCTTCGGCCGCAGCTTCAGGCGTTCGAGCAGTTCCAACAGCACTTCGCGACGCCCCGCGGATTCGGCGGTGAACAGGACGCGACCGGGGAATGCGTCGAGAAAGCTCGCCAGTGCCGCCAATGGCTGCGTGGCCTTGGCTTCGATGGCCAGGTCCGGCAACGCCTTGGCCGGGAAGCGTTCGCGGCCGACGCCGGTTTCCACGTCCTGCTGGCTTGCCACCACTCGCGGCCAGCTCTTGAGGCGGGCAAAGCAGTCTTCCACCGGCAGGAACAGTTCGGCCGGCGGTAATAAAGGCCGGGAAGGATCGACGCGACGCTCTTCGTAGCGATTGCGCACATCGTTCCAGAAGTTTTCCGCCGCCTGCTCGATGCCCGGCAGGGAGAACACCTGGGTGTCCTGGGGCAGGTAATCGAACAGGGTGGAGGTTTCTTCGAAAAACAGCGGCAGGTAATACTCGATACCGGCGGGGGTGATCCCGCTGCTCAGGTCCTGGAAGATCGGGCAGCGGCGGAAATCCACATCGAAGCGCTCGCGAAAGCGCGCTTTGAAACGGGTCACGGCGTCTTTCTGCAGCGGGAATTCCTTGGCAGGCAACAGGCGGATCGACTGCACTTTGTCGATGGAGCGCTGGTTTTCCGGGTCGAAAGTGCGCAGGGTCTCGATTTCGTCGTCGAACAGGTCGATGCGATAAGGCAGTTTGCTGCCCATCGGGAACAGGTCGATCAAGGCGCCGCGTACCGCGAACTCGCCGTGCTCGTACACCGTGTCGACGCAGCGATAGCCACTGGCCTCAAGGCGGGTGCGCATTTGCTCGACATCGAGCTTCTGGCCGATGTCCAGCACCAGGCTGCTGCCAAGCAGGAATTGGGTCGGAGCCAGGCGATGTAGGGCCGTGGTGATCGGCACTACCAAAACGCCATGACTGAGCTCCGGCAGCCGATAAAGGCTGGCGATTCGCTGGGAAATGATGTCCTGGTGCGGTGAAAAAAGATCGTAGGGCAGGGTTTCCCAGTCCGGGAAATGCAAGACCGGCAAATCCGGAGCGAAAAAACTCAGCTCCTGTTCCAACCGTTCGGCGCTTTGGCTGTCGGCGGTCAGCAGCAGGGTAAAACGCTTTGCAGCGCTGGCAGCCTCGGCGATGGCCAGGCTCAGGGCGGCACCGGGCAGGTTGCCCCAGTGCTGTTTACCTGCCGCGGCAGGGAGAAGCGGAAGACGCAGAACGGGCACGGAAGATTGAGCTCCAGCATTGCGACAAAGTCGACAATTGTAGCGGGGGAAGGGGGCTGCTGTCAGTCGCAGACTACCCTGGCCGGCAGGAAAACCACGGCGCGACGGGCGCGCATTGCTCCGCCGAGGACTCGGCGGCATAATGTAGCCCCTTTTTTCAGCCCCTACATGTGGAAGGTTACCGTGACTCAGAAGCCCGACCAGTGTCTTGGTGAATGGATTGATCGTGAAGCGCTCGCCGAAGCGATGATCCCTCTCATCGGTCAGCTCTACCGCAATAACAACGTGGTGAGCTCGATCTATGGCCGCAGCCTGATCAACCAGTCTGTCATCGCGATCCTCAAAGCCCACCGCTTTGCTCGCCACCGTTCTTCCGACGACAGCGAACTCTCCGTCCACGAAACATTCCCTCTGCTCAAGGCCATGAGCGAGCTCAAGCTCGGCGCGGCGTCGGTGGACCTGGGCAAGTTGGCGTTCAAATTCCGCAACGAAGGCAATGGCCGTAGCGCCGAGCAGTTCGTGCGTGAAGAGATGGCTGATGTGGTTGGCCAGCAGAACGTTTCGGCTCGCAAAGGCACTGACGTGGTCCTGTACGGCTTCGGTCGTATCGGCCGTCTGCTGGCGCGCATCCTGATTGAAAAAACCGGTGGTGGCGACGGCCTGCGCCTGCGGGCCATCGTGGTGCGCAAGGGCGCCGAGAACGACCTGACCAAGCGTGCCAGCCTGCTGCGCCGTGACTCGGTCCATGGTTCCTTCAACGGCACCATCACCATCGACGAAGAAAACAACACCATCACTGCCAACGGCAACCTGATCCAGGTGATCTACGCGAAGAACCCGACCGAGGTGGACTACACCCAGTACGGTATCAAGGATGCGCTGCTGGTGGACAACACCGGTGTATGGCGTGACGCCGAAGGCCTGGGCCAGCACCTGGCCTGCCCGGGTGTCGACCGCGTTGTCCTGACCGCGCCAGGCAAGGGCAAGCTGAAGAACATCGTTCACGGCATCAACCACGGTGACATCACCGCTGATGACAAGATCGTCTCCGCCGCCTCTTGCACCACCAACGCCATCGTGCCGGTGCTCAAGGCAGTGAACGACAAGTTCGGCATCGTCAACGGTCACGTCGAAACGGTTCACTCGTACACCAACGACCAGAACCTGATCGACAACTTCCACAAGGGCGATCGCCGTGGCCGCAGCGCCGCGCTGAACATGGTCATCACCGAGACCGGTGCAGCCACCGCCGCCGCCAAGGCCCTGCCTGAACTGGCCGGCAAGCTGACCGGCAACGCGATCCGCGTGCCGACGCCGAACGTGTCGATGGCGATTCTCAACCTGAACCTCGAGAAAGCCGCCACCCGTGAAGAGATGAACGAGTACCTGCGCTACATGGCGCTGCACTCCGATCTGCATAAGCAGATCGACTTCGTCAATTCCCAGGAAGTGGTGTCCACCGACTTCGTGGGTTCGCGCCACGCCGGTGTCGTGGATGCCGAGGCCACCATCAGCCAAGATAACCGCGTTGTCCTGTACGTCTGGTACGACAACGAGTTCGGTTACAGCTGCCAGGTGGTTCGCGTGATGGAAGACATGGCCGGGGTAAACCCGCCAGCGTTCCCGCGCTAAGCCTTAGCCGCTTGTGAAAACGCCCCGACTTGTCGGGGCGTTTTTTTTGTCCGGGTTTTGTGGTGTCTGGGCTGGCCTCATCGCGAGCAAGCTCGCTCCCACAGTTTGATCGTGTACATCCTGTGGGAGCGAGCTTGCTCCGGGCGGCGATCCGACGATGGCGATCTATCAGGCGCCGCTCACCATCGAAGCTTGTGCGGTCCGCAGTTCATGCCGATTGCCCTTGAACAACACCAGGGTCGCAATCAGCCCCAGCACCGCCGCCCCACTGAGCCATATCCCCGGTGCAGCCTTGTTGTCGAGCACATGGATCAGGTAGGTACAGGCCGCCGGCGTAAATCCGCCGAACGTTGCCGTCGCCAGGCTGTAGGCCAGGGAGAAACCGGTGGTGCGTACCTCGACCGGCATGATTTCCGTCAAGGCCACCACCATGGCACCGTTGTAGGATCCGTACAGGAACGACAACCACAGCTCGACGATCAGCAAATGGCTGAAGCTGGGGTTGGCTACCAGCCAGGACAGCGCCGGATAGGCCGTCAGGATCGCCAGGATCGTCGCACCGAGCAGTAGGGGTTTGCGTCCGATCTTGTCGGAAAACGCCCCCATCACAGGCAGCCAGAAGAAATTCGACAAGCCGATGCACACCGTGACCAGCAGCGCATCCAGGTCCGACAGGTTCAACTCGGCCTTGCCGAAGGTCGGTGTATAGGCGGTGATCAGGTAGAACGACACGGTAGTCATCACCACCAGCGCCATACCTGCCAAGACAATGCCGAAGTTCTGACCGATGGAGCGGACAATTTCCGACAGGCTGGGGCGGTGTTTTCTTGCTTGGAATTCAGGTGTTTCTTCCAGCGAACGACGAATCATGAAGATGGCCGGGACAATCATGCAGCCCACCAGGAACGGTACGCGCCAGCCCCAGTCACCCATCTCCTGGGGGCTCAGCCAGTGATTGAGGCCAACCCCCAGCAGGCCGGCAAACACCACCGCCGCCTGTTGGCTGGCGGATTGCCAACTGACAAAGAAACCCTTGCGTCCCGGCGTGGAGATTTCCGCCAGGTAGACCGACACACCACCCAGCTCCACGCCCGCGGAGAAGCCTTGCAGCAATCGGCCCAGCAGCACCAGCAAGGGGGCCACCACGCCGAGGACGGCGTAGCCTGGCACGCAGGCGATCAGTATGGTGCCCATGGCCATCAGCGCCAGGGTGATGATCAAGCCTTTGCGACGGCCATGGCGGTCGATGTAGGCACCGAGAAAAATCGCCCCCAGGGGACGCATCAGGAACCCGGCACCGAACGTGGCCAGGGACAGCATCAGCGAGACGAACGCACTGTCGGCGGGGAAGAACGTCTTGGCGATGGCTGTGGCGTAGAAGCCGTAGACCATGAAGTCGAACATCTCCAGGAAGTTGCCGCTGACAACGCGAAAAATCGCCTTGCCGTTGCTCGTGGTGGAAGACATGGGTAGGTACTCACTCTGGCAAATCTTGTATGAGGGTGCTTGTACGCTGTGGGGGCAGCCTGTGGGAGCAAAGCTTGCTCGCGATGCATGCGACACGGTCCAGCTGCAAGGCTGCGTTATCGTTCATCGCGAGCAAGCTTTGCTCCCACAGGTGTGCGCCTACAGGTTCGCGCATGCACGCGCTGAAGCTCATAATGGCCGGCGCGGTTTTGAGGGGAGATGAAGATTTGTTAACTGGACGGTGGGGAAAGCTTGTGGTGCTGGCCGGCGTGTTGTCCGGTTGTGGCGGCGGCGACACCCTGGAACGTTTCGACGGCCCGACCATGGGCAGTCATTATTCCATTCAGTACGTCAGGCATTCCGCCGGGCCCGCGCCGAAAACGGTGCAGGTCGAGGTGGAAAGCATCCTTGCCGAAGTGGATCGGCAATTCTCGACTTATCGCAGCGATTCAGACGTTGAGCGCTTCAACGCATTGCCGGCCAACAGTTGTCAGGTCATGCCTGGGCCGGTCCTGGAGTTGATCCGCGTGGGCGAGCAGTTGTCGGTTCAAAGCGATGGGGCCTTTGATCTGACCGTGGAGCCGCTGTTGAACCTGTGGGGCTTCGGGCCCCAGTCCCGGGAAGAGAAAGTGCCGACTGCAGAAGCCTTGGCCTTGGTGCGCCAGCGCGTCGGTCATGGTCATTTGCGTATTGAGGGCGACCGGTTGTGCAAGGATGCCGCGGTTGAAGTCGACTTCAACAGTATCGCCGCCGGTTATGCCGTCGACCGCATCGCCGCCAGGCTCCAGGCCCTGGGCATCGACAGTTACCTCGCTGAAGCCACTGGGGAACTCAAGGCGGTCGGGCGCAAACCCGATGGTTCGGCCTGGCGCATCGCCCTGGAGGAGCCCCGGGATGACCGGCAAGTGGCGGAGCGTGTCATCGAGGTCAACGGCTACGGCGTTTCCACCTCGGGTGACTACCGTCATTATTTCGAACAGGGCGGTCAGCGTTATTCCCACACCTTTGATGCACGTACTGGTGCGCCGGTCCTACATAACCTGGCGTCAGTCACGGTGATTCATCCTTCGGCGCTGATGGCCGATGGACTATCGACGCTGTTGCTGATTCTCGGCCCTGAACGGGGTTGGGACTATGCCCAGAAACAGGGCGTCGGGGTATTTTTCGTATTGCGGGACAATGACCGTTTCGTCGTTCGCACCAATGAAGCATTTGAACGGATGACGGGCGGAAAACCTCAATGATGACAGCGCCCTGAAAGGTCACCTGTGGCGAAATAGCGCAGGCAAAACTAGCCTACGACGCGACCAAGGGGTAATGTGCGCGGCGTTGACGCTTCTATAGACTGTGGCCGGGCTCGTGAACCGGCCCCAAATTGTTCCTTCATGCCGCAGGCCGGCATGATTTAGCCGCCGATGCCTAGTGAGGCGTCGCGGCCTGTTCTGAGGAGTACGCATGGCTGTCTACAACTACGACGTGGTGGTACTGGGTTCCGGCCCGGCGGGGGAAGGCGCGGCAATGAACGCGGCCAAGGCAGGGCGCAAGGTGGCGATGGTCGACAGCCGTCGGCAGGTCGGCGGCAACTGCACCCACTTGGGTACCATCCCGTCCAAGGCCTTGCGTCACTCGGTCCGGCAGATCATGCAGTTCAACACCAACCCGATGTTCCGGGCCATCGGCGAGCCGCGCTGGTTCTCCTTCCCGGACGTGCTCAAGAGCGCCGAGAAGGTGATCTCCAAGCAAGTGGCCTCGCGCACCGGCTACTACGCCCGCAACCGCGTGGACGTGTTCTTCGGCACGGGCAGCTTTGCCGACGAGCAGACGGTCGAAGTGGTCTGCGGCAATGGCGTGGTCGAGAAGCTGGTGGCCAAGCACATCATCATCGCCACCGGTTCGCGCCCCTATCGCCCGGCCGACATCGATTTCAACCATGCGCGGATCTACGATAGCGACACCATCCTGAGCCTGGGTCACACCCCGCGTAAGCTCATCGTCTACGGTGCTGGCGTGATCGGTTGCGAATACGCCTCGATTTTCAGCGGCCTGGGTGTGCTGGTGGAGCTGGTGGATAACCGCGGCCAGTTGCTGAGCTTCCTGGACTCGGAAATCTCCCAGGCCCTGAGCTATCACTTCAGCAACAACAACATCACCGTGCGCCACAACGAAGACTATGACCGGGTCGAAGGCGTCGATAATGGCGTGATCCTGCACCTCAAGTCCGGCAAGAAGATCAAGGCCGACGCCTTGCTCTGGTGCAACGGCCGTACCGGTAACACCGACACCCTGGGCCTGGAAAACATCGGCGTGAAGGTCAACAGCCGCGGCCAGATCGAAGTCGACGAGAACTACCGCACCTGCGTGCCGAACATCTATGGTGCCGGTGACGTGATCGGTTGGCCGAGCCTGGCCAGTGCCGCCCACGACCAGGGCCGTTCGGCCGCCGGCAGCATTGTCGACAACGGCAGCTGGCGTTTCGTCAACGACGTGCCGACCGGCATCTACACCATTCCGGAGATCAGCTCGATCGGCAAGAACGAGCAGGAGCTGACCCAGGCCAAGGTGCCGTACGAGGTGGGCAAGGCGTTCTTCAAGAGCATGGCGCGCGCGCAGATCGCCGGCGAGCCGCAAGGCATGCTGAAGATCCTGTTCCACCGCGAGACCCTGGAAGTGCTGGGCGTGCACTGCTTCGGCTACCAGGCGTCGGAGATCGTGCACATCGGCCAGGCGATCATGAACCAGCCGGGCGAGCTGAACACGCTGAAGTACTTCGTCAACACCACGTTCAACTACCCGACCATGGCCGAAGCCTATCGGGTAGCGGCCTATGACGGGCTCAACCGGCTTTTTTGAGCGGCTCCGGCCGGTGGCCTGAGCCGGCCGGGGAGACCGATTTCAGCCCTTCCCGAGGGTGGCAGTGGCCAAACCGGGAAAGTCTGTAATCAGGCTGTCAGCGCCAAAGTCGGCGAGCCTGCGCATCAGCGCGGGCTCGTTGACGGTCCACACCGACACATGCAGCCCCTGGCGCTGCGCTTTGATCAGGCGTTCCGGCGTGCACAGGGTCCAGTTCAGCGCCAGAATCTCGCAGCCGTAGCTCTGGGCGACCTTCAACGGGTCGAGCCAGGCGTATTCGGCCACCAGTCCGCGGGAGATGTCCGGGGTCAAGTCCAGGGCTGCCTTGAGCACTTCCCGGGAACTGGACGTGATGGTGATCCTGTCCAGCAACCCGAACCGCTGGGCCATTTCGCGGATGCCCAGCACCGTGGCCGCAGCGCGGGTGCGCGAAGCACTCTTGACCTCCAGTTGCCAGTGCTCGAAATCACACGTCTCGAACAGCTCCTCCAGGCGTGGGATCGGGCACGGCTTGATCCAGCCCGGGCCACCCTTGCGCGCATCGTAGGTCACCAGTTCGGCGGCGGAATGTTCCACCACCTTGCCGCGGCGGTCCGTGGTGCGCTTGAGGGTCGGGTCGTGGATGACCATCAACTCGCCGTCCATCGAAAGATGCAGGTCCAGCTCGCAACGGCGTACGCCGTGCTTGAGGCACTCCTGAAAACCGGTCAGGGTGTTTTCCGGCGCTTCGCCCTTGGCGCCGCGGTGGCCATAAATGAGGGTCACGGTTCTTCCTTATTGATACCTGATTCGTTCAGTTCCCGGGCCAGGCGCCGTTCTTGCGCCTGTTTCTGCAGGATGTAGCGGGCCAGCAACTGGCGCTGGGCGTCGGTGGGGCGTTCGAACTCGGTGCCCACGTCGTAGCCGTCGCCCTTGGGGTCGCAGTGGGTGACCCGCGCCCGCAGCAGCAAGCCGAGGGCCTGGGGCATCAGTACCAGCTTGATCGACAAGTGGGCGCCGACGGCGATTGGGGTGGGGTATTGGAAGTCGACGCCGCCTTCGGAAATGATCACCGGCTGTGGCTCGCCGATTTCGCCGAGCACCGTCAGGGCAATGACCTGGCTGAGCAGGTCGATGCGTTTGTTCATCGCCTTGAGGTACGCCGCGACGCTGCGTTCGCGCTCGCTGATCTGGCGCAGCAGGTGCTGTGACTCGAATTCGCTCAGGTGCAGTTCACTGAGCAGGTTGAACAGTGGAGAAGCATCCTGCAACACTTCCTGGCCAGCAGCTTCAGGAATGGAGAGGGGCCGAATTTCCAGTGCGATCGTGTCCTCGATACGGTAGTATTCGCGGCGATCTTCTTCATCTAATGTCGACATGGCGAACCCATGGTAGCGGCGGTGGTCTGAGTGTAAAGCTGGTTTGTGACCCCCGCCACAAGGACGTTCCTTTTCCCTCCGAACAAGCCCCGACATGTTCAGACCTCTCTTCGTATTTATCGGCACGCGTTATACCCGTGCAAAGCGTCGCAATCATTTCGTATCGTTCATTTCCCTGACGTCCATCATCGGACTGGCCCTTGGCGTGGTCGTGATGATCGTCGTGCTCTCGGTGATGAACGGCTTCGACCATGAGATGCGCACCCGCGTGCTGGGCATGGTGCCCCACGCGACCCTCGAAACCGGCGAAGCCATCGGCGACTGGCCGAGCCTGGCCGCCAAGGTCAAGCAGAACCCGCAGGTGCTGGCCGTGGCGCCATTCATCCAGATGCAGGGGTTGCTGACCAACGACGGCAAAGTGTCCAAGGTGTTGCTCAATGGCATCGACCCCGGACTCGAGCGGCAGGTGTCGATCATCGATAACTTCATGCAGCAGGGCAAACTCGACGACCTGGCGCCCGGCAGCTTCGGCATCGTCATCGGCGACAAGGCCGCGGCCAAGCTCGGCGTTGCCATCGGCGACAAGCTGACCTTCGTCGCCCCGGAGGTCACCGTGACCCCGGGCGGCATGTTCCCGCGCATGAAACGCTTTACCGTGGTCGGCATCTTCCATGTCGGCGCCGGCGAGCTGGACGGTTACCTGGGGGTCACCAACCTCCAGGACCTGGCCCGCCTGCATCGCTGGAAACCGGATCAGGTCCAGGGCCTGCGGTTGAAGTTCGATGACCTGTTCCAGGCTCCGCGTGTGGCCTGGACCATCGCCCAGCAGCTTGGCGAAGACCGCTACTACGCCCGGGACTGGACCCGCACCCACGGCAACCTGTACCAGGCGATCCGCATGGAAAAAGCCATGATCGGCCTGCTGCTGTTGCTGATTGTCGCCGTGGCGGCGTTCAACATCATCTCCACGCTGGTGATGGTGGTGAACGACAAGAAGGGCGACATCGCGATCTTGCGCACCCTCGGTGCCACGCCAGGGCAGATCATGCGGATCTTCATGGTCCAGGGCACGGTCATTGGCGTGATCGGTACGTTCGTGGGGGCCCTGGTCGGGATGTTCGCCGCACTGAATGTCAGCGCCGCGATCGCCGCCCTCGAGGGCCTGATCGGGCACAAGTTTCTCAACGCCGACGTGTACTTCATCGACTACCTGCCATCGCAGTTGCAGTCCGATGACGTGTTGATGGTCTGCGGCGCCGCGTTGGTCCTGAGTTTCCTCGCCACCCTGTATCCTGCCTGGCGTGCCGCGCGCACCCAGCCTGCGGAGGCGTTACGTTATGAGTGAGTCGGGCATGAGTGAAAAAGCAATCTTGAGCTGCCGCAACCTGGGCAAATCCTACGAGGAAGGCCCGGAGTCGGTGGTGGTGTTGTCGGGCCTGCAACTGGAACTGCACCCGGGCGAGCGCGTGGCGATTGTCGGTACCTCCGGGTCCGGCAAAAGTACCTTGCTCAACCTGCTGGGCGGCCTGGATACGCCAACCGCCGGCAGCGTCTGGCTGGCCGGCGAAGAACTGTCGGCGCTGAACGAGAAGGCCCGTGGCCTGCTGCGCAACCGTTCCCTGGGTTTCGTCTACCAGTTCCACCATCTGCTGCCCGAGTTCACCGCGCTGGAAAACGTCTGCATGCCGCTGTTGATCGGCCGCACGGCGATTCCCGAGGCCCGTCAGCGCGCCACGGCGTTGCTGGAGCGGGTAGGGCTGGGGCATCGCCTGGAACACAAGCCGGCCGAACTGTCCGGTGGCGAGCGTCAGCGCGTGGCGATTGCCCGGGCCCTGGTCAACAAGCCTGGTCTGGTAATGCTCGATGAGCCGACCGGCAACCTCGACTCCCACACCGCCCAAGGCATCCAGGACTTGATGCTGGAGCTCAGCACCTCGATGCGCACGGCGTTCCTGGTGGTGACCCACGACATGAACCTGGCCCGGCAGATGGACCGCGTCCTGCACTTGCAGGAAGGTTGCCTGACGCCCATCTGACCGACCGAAACCCGACACTTGGAAACAGTGCCGGGTCTTTTATTTTCATACGGTGCCCCGCGAATGTTCAGACCGTTATCGATCTTTATCGGCACGCGCTATACCCGCGCCAAGCGCCGCAATCGCTTTGTTTCGTTCATCTCCATGACCTCGATGATCGGCCTCGCCCTGGGTGTGCTGGCAATGATCGTGGTGTTGTCGGTGATGAACGGCTTCCAGCGCGAGATGAGCTCGCGCATCCTCGGCATGGTGCCCCACGCCACGATCGTCGGTGTGAACCCGATCGACGACTGGCAGCCGGTGGCCGCCGCGGCGCTGAAGAACCCCGAAGTCACCGCCGCCGTGCCGTTTACCGAGATGGAAGGCATGCTGAGCCATAAAGGTTCGATGCAGCCGATCCAGATCAGCGGCATCGATCCGGCCCAGGAAGGCAAGGTGTCCATCGTTGCCCAGCATATCGTCCAGGGGCGTCTCGATGCCTTGAAGCCGGGCGAATACGGTGTGGTCATCGGCGAGATCACGGCCCGGCGTTTCCGTTTGAATGTCGGTGACAAACTGACGTTGATCGTGCCGGAAGTCAGCACCGCGCCGGGGGGCATCACGCCGCGGATGCAGCGCTTGAACGTCGTGGGTGTGTTCAAGGTCGGCGCCGAGCTGGACGGTTCCATGGCCCTGATTCACCTGGCCGACGCCGCGCAGATGCAGCATTGGCAGCCGAACCAGGTGCAAAGCGTGCGCCTGGCGGTGAAAGACTTGTACGCAGCGCCGAAGGTCTCCGGTGAAATCGCCACTGGCCTTGGCGCGGATTACAAGGCTGACGACTGGACTCATACCCAGGGCAGCCTGTTCAGCGCCATGAAAATGGAAAAAACCATGATTGGCTTGCTGTTGCTGATGATTGTCGCGGTGGCGGCGTTCAACATCATCGCCACGCTGATCATGGTGGTGAACGACAAGGGCGCGGACATCGCGATCCTGCGTACCATCGGCGCCACGCCGCGGCAGATCATGGCGATCTTCATGGTCCAGGGCACGGTGATTGGTGTCGTCGGCACGCTCATCGGTGGCGTGCTGGGGGTGATCGCGGCGTTGAACGTCAGTGCGCTGGTGGGCTGGCTGGAACGGGTCAGCGGCCAGCACATCTTCAGTTCCGATGTGTATTTCGTCAGCAACCTGCCGTCGGAGCTGCAGCGTGGCGACGTCGTGCTGATCTGCTCGGCCGGGTTCATCCTGAGCTTCCTCGCCACCGTCTACCCGGCATGGCGCGCGGCGAAGATCGAACCGGCGCAGGCGTTGCGGTATTCCTGATACCCCGTAGGTCTGGATGCTTGCCAGGCTTGTGGCTTTTTTTTGGAGCGCTTCGCGCTCCAGCGGGAGCAAGCTCCCTCGCCACAGGGGTTGTGTCGGGCTTAATCCCCCTTCGGCAATTCGATCAGGAACCGCGTCCAGCCATCGGCCGATTCACAACGGATCTGCCCGCCATGGGCGCGGATGATCGAGCGGGTGATGGCCAGTCCAAGCCCCGCATGTTCGCTGCTGCCTTCCTGGCGAGCCGGGTCGGCGCGGTAGAAGCGGTCGAACAGGCGCGGCAGCAAGTCCGCTGCAATTCCTTCGCCACTGTTCTCCACACTAACGCTCACTCCTTGAGTCGCATCGACAATGTGCACCCGCACTTCGCCGTCAGCGGGGGTGAAGCGCAGGGCGTTGTCCAGCAGGTTGGAGAGCGCCCGGCGCAACATGTTGCGGTCACCCTCTATGCGGCCATCGCCCTCGCGGCTCAGGCGGACGTTGGTGTCTTCGGCCAGCGGCGCGAAGAAGTCCAGCAGCACGTCCACTTCCTCGCCCAACTGCAGCGGTTCGCGATTGAGCGCCAGCAGGCCATGGTCGGCCTTGGCCAGGTACAGCATGTCGTTGACCAGTTGCGCCATCCATTGCAGTTCTTCGAGATTGCTGTGCAACGCCTCGCGGTAATCCTCCAGGGAGCGTTCGCGGGTGAGGGTGACCTGGGTGTGGGTCAGCAGGTTCGACAGCGGCGTGCGCAACTCATGGGCGATGTCGGCAGAGAACGCCGAGAGCCGCTGAAACGCATCGTCGAGGCGTCCGAGCATGGCGTTGATGCTGTGGGCCAATTCCGCCAGTTCGGCGGGCATTTGCTCTTCGGGCAGGCGGGCGTTGAGGGAACGGGCCGAGACGTTGCCGGCGATGGCGCCCATGCGTCGCAACGGCCGCAGGGCCCGCCGGGCGGCCCAGGCACCGAGCAGGGCGGTGGCCAGGGCCGAAAGGCCGACGGTCAGCCAGATCAGCCTTTGCATGCGTTGCAGGAAGTGCTGGTGGTGGGTGATGTCCAGCAACAGGGTCAGTTGCGGTGAATCGGCTCGGTCGGGATACAGCGGTGCATTCAACACCCGGTAATCGTTGTCGGCATCGCTGAGGGTCGACAGGCCGGGCCGCTCCGGCAACTGAGCCGGAATCCGGATCGAGCTGTCGTACCAGCGCACGCCATCGCTGCCCTTGATGCGCAGCGCCAGGTCGGCCTGACGGCTCAGCTCATCTTCCAGTCGGCGCTGGGTCTGCTCGGCGTTGAGGTCTTGCAGGGCGCGGCGCAGGCCGATCAGCTTGCCTTCGAGCAGTTGCTGGTCCAACTCGATGAAGTGTGCCTCGCTGCCACGGCTGAACAGCACGCCGGCAAACAACGACACAACTGCCGTGCAGGCGGCGAACAGCAGCGCCAGGCGGCTGCTCAGCGACCACCGGCCCCTCACAGGCTGCGCTCTTCAAGCACATACCCCATGCCCCGCACGGTGTGGATGAGCTTATTGGGGAACTCATCGTCGATCTTGATGCGCAGGCGCCGGATGGCGACCTCGATGACGTTGGTGTCGCTGTCGAAGTTCATGTCCCAGACCTGGGACGCGATCAGCGATTTGGGCAGCACTTCACCCTGGCGGCGCAGGAGCATTTCCAGCAAGGCGAACTCCTTGGCGGTGAGGTCGATGCGCCGACCGCTGCGTTCGACGCGACGGCGGATCAGGTCCAGGCGCAAGTCGGCCAGTTGCAGGCTGGTTTCCTGTTGCGTCGAACCGCCTCGGCGCAACAGGCTGCGCACCCGCGCCAGCAACTCGGAAAAAGCAAAGGGCTTGACCAGGTAATCATCGGCGCCCAGCTCCAGCCCATGCACCCGTTCCTGTACCGCGTCCCGCGCGGTGAGGAACAGCACCGGGGTATCCAGGCCAGCCCCGCGGACGGCTTGCAGGATCTGCCAGCCATCGCGGCCGGGCAACATCACGTCGAGGATCAGCAAGGCGTATTCACCGCTCAAGGCCAGTTGCTGACCGGTGATGCCGTCGGCCACCAGGTCGGCGTTGAACCCGGCTTCGCCCAGGCCTTGGCGCAGGTATTGGCCGGTTTTGGTTTGGTCTTCGACGATCAGCAGTTTCATGGGCGGCTCAAGGCTGGGTTGGGACAAGGGCGTTATACCGTGGCAGGCGGGCTGGTGGCGCAACCTGACAAAGTTGTAATCGAGCTGTCAGCCGACTGGCAGGGCTGCAGCGATAGAGTTTCCCACACGCTGAATCCGATTGGAGTATGGACATGTTGATGGGAAACCGCTTGATCCTGGCTGCTTGTGCACTGGCCCTCAGTGCGCCGCTGTGGGCATCGCCCGGTCATTTCGATTTTGGCCAGCCCGCGCCGGCGGCCAAGGCCAGTCGCAGCATTGACGTGGTGATGGGCGATATGACGTTCGATCCCGGAGCCCTTGATATCAAGGCCGGCGAGACGGTTCGGTTCGTGCTGATCAATAAGGGCCAGTTGCTCCACGAGTTCAACCTGGGCAACGCGGCCATGCACGCCGACCATCAACAGGAAATGTTCAAGATGCAGCAGAGCGGCCAGTTGATGCCAACCGCGATGAAGCCGGGGATGGATCATGCCGCCATGGGCCACGACCAGGCGAGCATGCGCCACGATGACCCCAACAGCGTGTTGGTGGAGCCGGGCAAGACCGCCGAGCTGACCTGGACCTTCAGCAAGGCCACGCGCTTGGAGTTTGCCTGCAATATTCCCGGTCACTACCAGGCCGGGATGAAGGGCGACCTGACAGTCAGTCAGTAAGCACTCAAAGGCTGCGGCAAAGGCTGATAGAATCCGCTGATTCTTCAGTCAGGTTTCCGTCATGCATCCCGCAGCCGAACATTCGCCGCTGGGCAAATCCAGCGAATACATCGCCACGTACACGCCGTCACTGCTGTTCCCGATCCCGCGCACCGCGAAATGGGCGGAACTGGGCCTGACGGCCGAGACCCTGCCGTACAAGGGCGTGGATTTCTGGAACTGTTTCGAGCTGTCGTGGCTGTTGCCGTCCGGCAAGCCGGTGGTGGCCATCGGTGAATTCGCGATTCCGGCGGATTCGCCGAATATCATCGAGTCCAAATCCTTCAAGCTGTACCTCAACTCCTTGAACCAGACTCCGTTCGCCGACACCGCGAGCCTGGAAGCCACCCTGCGCCAGGACCTGTCGGCTGCGGCCGGCAAGGCGGTGGGTGTGCGAATCCGCAGCCTCAAGGACGTGGAGCGTGAAGGCATCGTGGCGCTGCCCGGTACCTGCATCGACGATCTGGACATCAGCGTCGACTCCTACGCACACCCGCGCCCGGAGCTGCTGCGCTGCGATGCTTCACGCATCGTCGAGCAAAGCCTGCACAGCCACCTGCTCAAATCCAACTGCCCGGTGACCAGCCAGCCAGACTGGGGCAGCGTGGCGGTGGAATATCGCGGCGCTGCCCTGGACCCGGCCAGCCTGCTGGCCTACCTCGTCAGCTTCCGCCAGCATTCCGATTTCCATGAGCAATGCGTGGAACGAATCTTTCTCGACCTGCAGCGCTTGCTCAAACCGGAGAAATTGACGGTGTATGCGCGGTATGTAAGGCGTGGTGGGCTGGACATCAACCCGTATCGCAGTACCGAAGATGTCCAACTGCCGAACCACCGCCTGGTCCGTCAGTAAACTTTTCTTGTGGAGGTGAGCTCTTGTGGGAGCGAGCTTGCTCGCGATGAGGGCAGCACATCCAAGATTGAGGTTGGCTGATACACCGCTATCGCGAGCAAGCTCGCTCCCACAGGGGATGCATTGCAGGCACGTGAAACTAAAAAGCCCTGCTAGATAGCAGGGCTTTTTGCATGCGAAGGGTTCAGATCCCCATGTTGCCCAAGGCTTGCACGATGTTGCGCAAGGTCCCGGCCAGCGTGGGGTGCTCCAGCTCGAAGCGTTCGACAGCCAGGTTCACATTGTCAGCGAGGTTGGTGTCCTGTGTTTGGGTTTCCAGTTCAAGCTCGAATTCGATCTGTTCCATCAGCGCCTGCAGGTCGGCGCGTTCGGCTTCGGACAGGGGTGGATTCTGGTCCAATTGCTCGCGCAGTGTGTTGAGCTGGTCTTGCAATTCGCGGGCAGGCATTGGCGTACTCCCTTTATTGATAGGCACAGCCATGGACCGCGACGCTGCGTCAAAAGTCCATGGCCTGCCTTAAGAGTAATCCACACTGACGCGCCCTGCATGATCCCGGTCAGGGCTTCTCGCCTTTAATGCGGCGCAGGCAGATATCGGCCAGGCAAGTGTCGAGCTCGCCCAAGTGATCGATCACTGAATGCACCCCGAGGCCGAACAATTGCACGGTGGCCTTGGCGCGTTTGTTTTCCCGCGCCTGTTGGCTCAATGCCTGCCACTCGGCGGGCGCCAGGCCACACAAAGAGCCGCAGGATGCCAGTCCGATCGTCCATAAACCTGCATTGAGCCCTGACTGCAACAACCGCGGTTCGCCGCTGACCAGCACGCAGCCGTCCAACTGCTGGACGTTCAGCGCCATCAGCGCTTGCCAGCAGGCATGCGGTGCTGGCCATGGATAATTTGTTGCGGGAAGTTGCGGCGCTTTGATGGACGTGGGCAATGAAGCCGCCAGGCTATGGCTGATGGCGGGAGGCAATTCGTCGAGCCAGGCGCAGGGGATATTCAGATGTTGCAAGCGTTGCAGGCTTTCCAGGGCTCCGGGTGTCGGCTGGGCGTGATCCGCTGGTGCTGCCCCTGGCTGACGAATGCGCGCCCCGAAATCCACCAGGCATCCGCTGAGGCCAAACAGTACGGCGGTCAGGCTGGGGACGGGGAGGGGCAGGGCTTCGGCGCGGGGCATGGGAACGTCCTTGAAATAACCAGCAGCCTAATGGGCTCCGATGACAGTCCGGTGACAGTGAGATGAAGGCTGCCAGTTGCGGAAAAGTCCTACGGCCTGGGTGTTTTTCGGTGCTGCCTATCCACGCGTTCCGTCTTATACTAGCCAGCTTACCGCCTGGGCTCGGCGCCCTTGCCTGAATAATCCAAGGAGTTTTTCCCTATGCGCTGGAGCCATCGTCTAGCTCAGCTGAGTCTTTCCGCTTGTGTCCTGCTGGTTCCGTTCGCCACTCAGGCCGCGACGGAAGAAGATCCTTGGGAAAGCATCAACCGTCCAATCTTCACCTTCAACGACACCGTCGATACCTATGCGCTCAAGCCACTGGCCCAGGGTTATCAATACGTGACGCCGCAGTTCCTCGAAGACGGCATCCACAACATGTTTCGTAACATCGGCGACGTCGGCAACCTGGCCAACAACGTGCTGCAGGCCAAGCCGGCCGCCGCCGGGGTCGACACCGCCCGGTTGATCTTCAACACCACCTTCGGCCTGCTGGGCTTCTTTGACGTGGGCACCCAGATGGGCCTGCAGCGCAGCGATGAAGATTTCGGCCAGACCCTTGGCTACTGGGGCCTGGGCAGTGGTCCGTATGTGATGCTGCCGCTGCTGGGGCCAAGCACCCTGCGTGACGCACCGGCCAAACTGGTCGATGACTACACCGCTCCTTATCGTTATATCGATAACGTCTCGGTGCGTAACTCCATTCACGGCCTGAACATCGTCGATACCCGCGCCAGCCTGTTGTCGGCCGAGAAGATGGTGAGCGGCGACAAATACGTCTTCATCCGCAATGCCTACCTGCAGAACCGCGAATTCAAAGTCAAGGACGGTCAGGTCGAAGACGATTTTTGATTTCGATTTGTAAAACCACAGAAGGCGGCCCAAAAGGCCGCCTTCTGTGGTTTGGCGTCGTGTTTGAGCGGGTTTGATCCTTCCATTGAGTTACGCTTCGCTCGGTTCTTATAACTCTCTGTGCTTTGACAAATAAAGACGGCAAGCGGCTATCTGCATGAGCTTGAAACGCCCCGCGGATGGGAGTACCGTCTGCGCCTTAGAAGGGCACCTCTGATGTAAGGGCGTGTAGGGCAAAGGCCTGAAGCCGGTACGACAGAGAGGCTAGAAAGCGAATCCAGTAGTGCGTGCCAGGCCAGACCGCCCAGCCCGCTACGCCAACCTAATTCTGGCGCCGTTTGCCCACATGCCAAAAACCAGTGCCACGCTGCTGATAATCGATGATGACGAAGTGGTGCGAGCCAGTCTCGCAGCCTACTTGGAAGACAGTGGTTTCAGCGTCCTGCAGGCCAGCAATGGCCAACAGGGTCTTCAGGTATTCGAGCAAGACAAGCCCGACCTGGTCATCTGCGACCTGCGCATGCCGCAGATGGGCGGACTCGAACTCATTCGCCAGGTGACCGAGCTTTCCTCGCAGACCCCGGTGATCGTGGTGTCGGGCGCGGGCGTGATGAACGACGCAGTCGAGGCATTGCGCCTGGGCGCGGCGGATTACCTGATCAAGCCCCTTGAAGACCTCGCGGTGCTCGAGCACTCGGTACGCCGGGCCTTGGACCGTTCGCGGCTGTTGGTGGAAAACCAGCGCTACCGCGAGAAGCTGGAAACCGCCAACCGCGAGCTGGAAGCCAGCCTGAACCTGTTGCAGGAAGACCAGAACGCCGGGCGCCAGGTGCAGATGAACATGCTGCCGGTCAGCCCCTGGACCGTCGACGATTTCCGTTTTGCCCACCAGATCATCCCGTCGTTGTACCTGTCGGGCGATTTCGTGGACTATTTCCGCGTCGATGAGCGGCGAGTGGCGTTCTACCTGGCGGATGTTTCCGGCCATGGCGCGTCCTCGGCCTTCGTGACGGTGCTGTTGAAATTCATGACCACGCGGCTGCTGTTCGAATCCAAGCGCAATGGCACGCTGCCAGAGTTCAAGCCGTCGGAAGTCCTTGGGCATATCAACCGAGGCCTGATCAGTTGTAAGCTGGGCAAACACGTCACAATGGTCGGTGGAGTCATCGACGAGGAGACTGGTTTGTTGACCTATAGCATCGGCGGTCACCTGCCGTTGCCTGTGTTGTATACGCCAGACAGTGTTCGTTACCTGGAGGGGCGTGGTTTGCCGGTGGGCCTGTTCAACGAGGCCACCTACGAAGACCACGTACTGGAATTGCCACCGACATTCAGCCTGACGCTGATGTCTGATGGCATTTTGGACCTTTTGACAGAACCTACACTCAAAGAGAAAGAAGCGGCCTTGCCTGAACGGGTAAGCGCAGCGGGCGGCAGCCTGGAAGGCTTGCGTCAAGTGTTTGGATTAGCCACGCTCGGGGAGATGCCGGATGATATCGCCCTGTTAGTGTTGAGCAGGAACCTTTGATGAGTACCGGTAGAATCCAGTTCGCCGAGCAGGACGGCACCTTCGTCCTGAAGTTTGTCGGTGAAGTGCGCCTGACCCTGTGTTCGGCGCTGGATGCGACTATTGAGCGGATCTTCACCGCGCTGAACTTCAGCGCCATCGTGATCGACCTGACCGAAACCCGCAGCATCGACAGCACCACATTGGGCCTGTTGGCCAAGCTGTCGATCCTGTCGCGGCAAAAGGTCGGCCTGCTGCCGACCGTCGTCACCACCCACAATGACATCACCCGTCTGCTGCAATCGATGGGCTTCGACCAGGTGTTCAACATCGTGGGCGACCCTGTGCCGTGTCCGGAATGCCTGGACGACCTGCCTGACCAGGATCAGTCCGAAGAGGAAGTGCGGATCAAGGTGCTTGAAGCCCACAAGATCCTCATGGGGCTCAACGATTCCAATCGTGAAGCGTTCCATGATCTGGTGAATGCGCTGGAGCGGCCTTGAGCCCTGGGCTTCGTGTAGGCTGCACCGGCTTTATCGCGAGCAAGCTCGCTCCCACAGGTTTTGTGGTGTTCTGACATCCCTTGTGGGAGCGAGCTTGCTCGCGATGGCGTTTGCCGACCCGCCACATCGCTTAAGCCAAGCAAGCCGCATAAAAAAGGGCGAACCCAACCAGGTTCGCCCTTTTTGCATGCCGGCTGAATCAGCTCAAAGCTTGGCTTGCAGCAACGCCTCCAGTTTCTCCTGGTCCCGGGCGAACTGACGAATGCCTTCGGCCAGTTTCTCGGTCGCCATGGCGTCCTCGTTGGACAACCAGCGGAACTGCGCTTCGTCGAGGATCAAGCGCGCTTCTCCGGCTTGCCCTGGCGCCAGCTTGCGCTCCAGCTTGCCTTCGTCGGCGGCGAGTTTTTCCAGCAGGTCCGGGCTGACGGTCAAGCGGTCGCACCCGGCCAGTTGCTCGATCTGGTTGAGGTTGCGGAAGCTCGCGCCCATGACCACGGTCTTGTAGTCATTGGCCTTGTAGTAGTTGTAGATGCGGGTCACCGACTGCACGCCCGGATCATCCGCGCCGGTGTAGTCGTTGCCATTGGCTTTCTTGTACCAGTCGTAGATGCGGCCCACGAACGGCGAAATCAGGAACACCCCGGCATCGGCACAGGCCGCAGCCTGGGCGAAGGAGAACAGCAGCGTCAGGTTGCACTGGATGCCTTCACGCTCCAACTGCTCGGCAGCACGAATGCCTTCCCAGGTGGAGGCAATCTTGATCAACACCCGATCCCGGCCAATACCGGCCTTTTCGTACAGGTCGATCAGACGATGCGCACGCTTCAACATGGCCTCGGTATCGAACGACAGGCGCGCGTCCACTTCAGTGGAAATACGCCCCGGGATCACTTTCAGGATTTCTTGCCCGACCGCTACGGCAAAACGATCGCTGGCCAGGCCCACATCGCCCTTGCAGTCCGCCACACAGGCGTTCAGTTGCTCGGCATAGCCCTGAATGGCTGACGCCTTGAGCAGCAGGGAAGGGTTGGTGGTGGCGTCCACGGGTTTGACGCGGGCGATGGCCTCGAAGTCGCCGGTATCGGCCACGACAGTGGTGAATTGTTTGAGTTGTTCCAGCTTGGAAGTCATGAGCGTGCTCTGTCCTATGGGTCCGTTGACATTACCCGAGGGCCGGCAGCCACTCAAGGGCGTGAAGAGGTATCGACGGCCCCAGCGGCAACAACCTGAAAACGGCTGTTTGAAAGGCCGGGGCGGTATCGGTAGATACGATGCCAAAACAGCGTGCAGGTTCAAAGCAAGTGACGGTTAACGCCCTTCCAGCAGTTGCCCCGCCTGATCCAGCAACGCCAACGGATCCTTGGTTTTGTGAATGTCTACCGACAACAACTGCCGAAACCGCCGCGCCCCCGGAAACCCGGTGCCCAGCCCCAACACATGACGAGTGATGTGATGCATCGCCCCGCCAGCGGCCAGGTGATCGGCAATATAAGGCCGCAACTGCGCCAGCGCCTCGGCCCGGGTGATGATCGGTGCGGTGCTGCCAAACAACTGCTGATCCACTTCGGCCAGCAGATACGGGTTGTGATAAGCCTCACGTCCCAGCATCACACCGTCGAACGTCTGCAGGTGCTCATGGCAGGCCTCCAGCGTCTTGATCCCACCGTTGAGCACAATCTCCAACTCCGGAAAATCCGCCTTCAACCGCGCGGCCACGTCATAACGCAGCGGCGGGATGTCGCGGTTCTCCTTCGGCGACAGCCCCTCCAGAATCGCAATCCGCGCGTGCACGGTAAAACTCGTGCAACCGGCCTCGCGCACCGTCCCGACGAACTCACACAACTGCTCGTAACTGTCCCGCCCATTGATCCCGATGCGATGCTTGACCGTCACCGGAATCGACACCGCATCACGCATGGCCTTCACACAATCGGCCACCAACCCCGGATGCCCCATCAGGCACGCGCCGATCATATTGTTCTGCACCCGGTCGCTGGGGCAGCCGACGTTGAGGTTTACCTCGTCGTAGCCGTGCTCCTGGGCCATACGGGCGCAGGCGGCCAGGTCGGCAGGGACGCTGCCGCCCAGTTGCAGGGCCAGGGGGTGTTCGGATGGGTGATGGCGCAGGAAGCGTTCGTGGTCACCGTTGAGCAGCGCGCCGGTGGTGACCATTTCGGTGTAGAGCAGGGCGTGCTTGGAGAGGGTGCGTAGGAAGAAGCGGCAGTGGGCGTCGGTCCAGTCCATCATGGGGGCCACACTGAAGCGGCGGGAAGGCTCAGGTCGCGTATTCTCTAGCTTTGAGCCTGTTTTTGCAGTGTTTGTATTCAACGTGTTTCGTACCGATTTTCGGGGGTTTTGGGGCGTTTTTACCAATCGGTTGGTACAATGTACCAACCGAATCAGAACGTGTACCAATTCTCATGGCAACGATCAGATCACGCAAAAAGGCCGACGGCACCATCAGCTACACAGCTCAGATCCGCATCAACCGCGACAAGGTGACAGTCTACCAAGAGAGCCAGACCTTCGCCCGGAAACAGGCGGCGCAAGCTTGGGCGCGCAAACGTGAGTCCGAACTGGATGAGCCTGGTGCGATTGAGCGGGCGAACCGCAAAAGCGCCACGCTCAAAGAAATGATTGACCAGTACCTGATCGAGGTTGAGAAAGCCCGGCCGCTGGGCAAAACCAAACGCGCAACCCTTACGGCCGTCGGCGAAACGTACCTGGGCAAGTTGGCCGATACCCAGATCAATACCCAATGCCTGGTCGATTACGCGCTATGGCGGATGAGCCCCGAAGGTGGGGGCGTCCAGGCGCAGACCGCTGGCAACGACCTGGCGCACCTCGGCGCCGTGCTTTCCATCGGCAAGGACGCTTGGGGTTATCAGCTTGACCCGATGGCGATGGGCGGCGCACGGCGCGTACTTCGCAAGCTCGGCTACAACTTGAAGAGCCGCGAGCGTGACCGTCGCCCCACGCTGGATGAGCTGGGGAAGCTCATGAAGCATTATCAGGACATGCAGGCCCGGCGCCGAAGCATCATCAACATGATGAAAGTTGTGGGCTTTGCACTGTTCTCGACGCGCCGTCTCGACGAAATCACCCGGATTCGCTGGGACGACCTCGACGAGCCCGGCCAGCGAGTGCTGGTACGCGACATGAAGAACCCAGGCCAGAAGATCGGCAACGATGTGTGGTGCTACCTGCCCGACGAGGCTTGGAAGATCCTCCAGACCATGCCCCGCGCCGGCGAAGATATTTTCCCCTACAGCCCTGAATCAATCTCCACGTCCTGGGCGAAGGCCTGCAAGCTCCTGAATATCCAAGATCTGCACTTCCATGACCTCCGTCACGAAGGTGTAAGCCGGCTGTTCGAAATGGACTGGGATATCCCTCGGGTGGCGAGCGTTTCGGGGCATCGGGACTGGAATTCGCTTAGGCGCTACACACACCTACGCGGTAAAGGTGACCGCTACATAGGGTGGGAATGGCACGAAGAGATATTGAGGGCGCCCGTACAACTGGGCGCCGCATCAATGAAGTGGCTTAAAAGGCGTGTTTTAACCCGTTGAGCTGGCTGTTCTCTTTAACCGCGGCTGCGCGCTGTAGATCGAGGTAAGCAGCCAGGTCGGTGATGTGGATCCCCTTGGCCGACTTCTGGCTGCGTTCCAGGCGGGTGATGGGGATCTTGATCTGCCCGCTCATCACCTTGCGTTGAAACATGTCAGGCGTCAGGTGCGTGAAGTAGTCCCGGCAAACCTGCTCCAGCGAGATAATAGCTTGGCCGTTGTATTGGGCCATCAGGATAAAGGCTGTGTTCATGATGTCCCTCACATTCGAAACGATTGATGAATGAGCGTCGGCCGGGCGGTACGTCCTGCAGGTTGTGCCTCGTCCGGCTGAATCTCGCAAATGAACCTGTGCCTGTTCCGATTCGCTGCGCTCAGTGCCTGGGTGAGCCTTGGCAACGCGCCGACGCATTGCTCATAGGCATTCGGCCCATGCCAGGTTTGAGCCGGCAGAACCTGGCAGTCAGTACGAGTTGCGTCGCTGCATAAGTACAAAAGCAGGAGGACTGTCATACGTTCTCCTTCCGTTCAAGGCGGGGGCGGACAGGTGTTGGTCTTATCGCTGAAGCCATAGCGACGACCCGCATATCGCTTTCACTCAGCGCCATGTCCCTATTGCCTGATGGTGTCGTGGGGAACAATCGGTTGGCCTGTATAAATGCGGAGAAGGCCTCGTCGAAGTGCGCGGCCAGTGCGTTTCGCAAGGCGTCGTAGTGAAGCTCAAACTCAATTGCCTCAGCCGGTGTAACTTCCACGCCGACCTTCTTTGGTCGGCTCTTGCTGGTATACAGGCCAGGTGTGCATGTATCGCAGACCTTGGACATGATCTGTGCCGCGAGTTTACGGTCGTACACATTCAAAATCGGAAACCAGCGGATTTCTCGGCACTCGTCGTTTAAGTCGTCGATGGTTAAGCCGTGACGCGCTAATAAGTTATCCAGCATGCGTTGTGCATTTTCCTTCTCGCCGCCTTCGCCACGCTCTGCGAGAGCCATCAGCTTGCGTAGCTTGGCCTGGACCTTCGCATCGCCTCCACGGGGCATTTGTGCTTGCATGGTGCTTCTCCTTGTCAGCGGTGGGGGAGTTGCCGCTCCCCCGTTCCGCCTTTTTGATTATCAGCGTGCGTATCGACGCGTTTTGTTTTGTCTGATCGCTTCCCGCTCGGCCATAAGAGCGGCCCACTCCAGCGATTTGCGTTTCTGGCGAATGCGGCTACAGGCCTGGTGCTTGCGGGTGGAACGCGCTTTGCCACAGATATCACAACGGCTAGGGAGGTCGAGGCGTTGACTTGCCATGGCTGGCCGTGTCCGCCCTGGGCTGGTAGCCATAGTCATCGCCCTCCCATGAGCATGCTTGTCAGGGCGTTGGGTTGACCGTCCGGTGTCAATTTGCTCAGCGGCTGGGTGGTGGTGCGTCCATTGGCGCTACGCAACGTGGCTACGTCACCGTTGATCTCTTCAATCACAGCTTTGCGAGCACTGAAGCGATAGCTGCGACCGCCGCCACTGATTGCCACATAGCTGACTGTGTCGCCGATACTCAGCGGGGGTGTGGTAGCCTCTGCGGCGCTACCTTGGGTTTGATTCACTTGCATGGTGCTTCTCCCTTTGGTGGTAGGTGTCGGGGAGTTGCCGCTCCCCGACACCGTCTTTTAGGCCGTTCTGGCCTGGTCTTGCTTGATGATCGCTATGACTTCGTCCCGGTCTTTCGCATAAGCGAAAGGCAGGTCGGCGCCTGGGCGAGTGATGGGGTACCGCGCTTCAGGCAACCGGCACTCGGCCACGGTGTAGCCGTTGTCGGTGATCCAGCAGTTCTGCTGCACTTGCCCGTCTCTGTTGCGTTTCACTGCCCACTTCATGCCCAGGCCCTACGCAGGTCCTGCCAGATCGCATCGCCGTCTGGGAAGTAGGTGTGAACCTCTTGCTCGGGGCTGTTATCCAGTCGAAGGACGGCAATGCAGTCGTCGAACAGTCCCGCGTCGAGACGGCGCAGCTCGGTCAGGTCAAATGGATGTGCGGGGCCGTTGTACAAACCGAGCAGGAAGCGGCCGATGACCCCGCTTTGCCCGGTGTCGCGCTGGGCGACTGGCAGCAAGCGAACCAGCGCCTCGACGCCGGCTTTGCGGATGGCCGGACGCTCGGCCTGGTACTGGAACAACTCGTCAAAGGCATCTTTGAGCGTTTTGTTGTGCATGGTGCTTCTCCTTGAGTGGCAGGCGTTGCCGCGCCTGGTGTATGTGCTGTTGATTGGTCAAGCCTGGAAGTGCCAACACTTCACGATGGGCTGCTTGGTGATGACCGCGTTGCTGTGCTTGGCCTGGTAAGCCCGTACCGCGCTGTCCGTTGCCTTGTTGATGTCGATCAGCTTTCGAGAGCGGGAGTCCTTCAGCCGCTCGCGCAGCTCGCTGACATCGGCAATTTTTTGGCGATGCTCGGCGGCGCACTTCACGAAGTCGTTGAGGTTGATGGCGATGATGTTGTCTTTCTTGCTGTGGTTGACCACGGGCCCATCGGCGTCAAGGCTTTCGAGGTATTCGTATACCTCCCAAAATTCGGCCACGACCGGATGATCAGAACTGATGGAGGCCTGGCGCTCTATCGCCATGCGAATGATCTGGGTGCGGGTGTTGCTGATCTGCGCATCGGTGAGCGAAACCACCATCCGCAGGCAGTCGAGCAACGCGAGCAGTTGGGCGTGGTTCTTGTTGATACGCTCGACACGGATGTAACCGCGTAGCTTGTTGCCGCAATGGGCACAGTCGCTTTGCTCGTCTTTGAAAGGGGTATCGCAAGCGAAGCAGTGCGAGTGCAGGCAGCGCAGTTTCGCTTCGTAGCCGGGCAGGCGCTGTGCAAACAGATCCATGACCTCGGCTTCTTTGCGCACGGCCTGCAACACGAAGTTGCTCAGCGTCGCGCCTTCCAAGGCGTTGAGTAAGTCCGCAGCAGCGCGGCTCTCCGGGGTTACGTTCGGTCGCACGAAGTGCAGTTTGACGATCCGGGTCATGATCGCTTCGGAGGCCACTACCGGCGCGTTCTGGCTGATGGCGATCGTTCCTCGAAAGGGTGGCTCATATGTCTCGTTGCCGGCGGTTTTAACCCCTTTGGTCGCCAGGGTGCCGCCGCCGTAATAGTCCTTCAGTTCATCCCATTCGAAAGTTTTGGAGTGCGCCTTGTCTTCGCCGCTTCGGTCGGATTCCAGCAACACGATAGGCATGCCAGACACCTGGCCCATCAAGCGGCTGCGGCCGGCCTTGGTGGATTTGGAAGGGTCAAAGCCCTCATACCCATCACGGCCGAGTAGCTTCCATAACAACGTCAGCAAGGTCGTCTTGCCGGCGCCGGCTTCACCGGTGGCCTCAAGAAAGGGGAACGACTGGTAGCGATGACGGATTTGCTCAGCAAACAGCGAGCCGAACCAAAACGTCAGGGCGACGATTCCCTGCGTACCGAAGCATTGCCACAGCAGATCCAGCCAGCGCGGGTCGTAGTTTTTGGCATCCTTGGTTAATTGGATTTTTACCCCTTTCTGCAAGCTCTTGAGTTTCAGCTTGCCCATTTCGAAAAACTCTTCTTCGTTGATGGTGATCAGTTGCCCTTCGCGAACGGCTACATCGTTGAACACGTAGCAGCCGTACTCCCGGCTGTAGCCGACGTAGTCGATGGTCTGAACGGTTTTAATGCCGAACAGTTGGTCTTTCATGATTTTGTCCAGCTGCTGTCCGCTGCCGGTGAACACGGCCCCGGCGCCCATGCCAAGAAGCCTTTTCTTGAACTCACTGGCAGCAGCGACCTGGCCGCCGGTGAAGGTGTTTTTCACTGAGCCGCCGTCGTGTGGGAAATCGACGCGGAAGAAATACCAGGACTCGTCGGTTATCTCGTTGCGCTGGAAATACAGTGCCTTGGGGTAGCAATTCGCGATCTCGACAACGCAGCCAGACATGCGCAGTGCCTTTTCGCGAATGGCCTTTTCGTTGAGCAGTTGGTCTTCCTGTTTGTCGCTGTCATCAAGCGCCTGTTTGGCACTGTTGAATTTGGAAATGTCCAGCTTCCACCAGTACAAGCGCGAGTCGAAGCAGAAGTGGAACTCCTCCCGCTCGCGCCACTGGTACATGAGCAGGGCCTTGTCGCTGGCGCTTTCGGCAATCAGCAGCGCGCCCTGGTGCCTGGCTTCTTTGAGGTCTTTTTCAATTCGCTGCGCTCGTGCCTCGTCATCGTCCAAAAAAGCCCAGCGCTGATGCAGGTCATTCCAATCGACCTTGCGGTTATCGGGCTGCAGGATCTGGGCAGCCTCGCAAAAAAAGCCCAACTCCCGGGCTTGCTTGACCCATGAGCGGGTGTATTTCTGCGCGCCAGGCTCGTTGTCCAATGCCCAAACCAACTTGGGCGGCTTTCCTTCACAGTCCGCGATCAATGTCTTGAGCGATTCTTCAGGGAATGCATTCGAGGACAGCGCGGCGACCGCAGAAATGCCGTTATGGATGAGCGCTATGGCGTCGAAAATGCCTTCGACAATCCACAGTTCATCAACCTGAAGAACATCAACACAAGGTGGGCACCACCAGTAGCCCTTGTAGCTTTGCTTGGGTTGGAAACGGGCTTTCTTCTTACCAAAGCGCGAGGGCTGGTCAATCAGGCGTTCCCAATAACCGCCATGTTCGAGAGGGAACCGCACCGTGGCCGAGCCGATATTTAGGTCGCGGTCAAAATAACTTTCCTGGGTGTACCAACCTTCAATCAGTTCCAGGCGGAAGCCGCGAGCAAAGGTCAGGTACGCCTTTGCGGTGGCGGTTGGCTGGTCATTGGTGGCTGGCGCACGCTTGCTCCAATCGTCAAACAGGTCGGGGTACAGCTCCTTTACCGGGGCCTGGTACCGACACTTTTCCTCGCGGCCGCAGCGGATAAACCACGGTTCATCGTGACGAGAAAACAGGCGCTTCTGATTGCACTGTGGGCAAGTACCCTTGCGCATGTAATGCGTGCCGGCCATATGTTGCAGGCCGTAATCTGACTCAAGGCGCTGAAGCACGTCGGCGCGCAGCTTGTGCTCCATGGGCTCGCGTACAAAAGCCTTTGCGCCATGGGTGGGGACGAGTCGCTTATTCATCGGGGCTTATTTCACTTCGCCGAGACTGTGTTTAAGGGCGCCAATCAGGCGTTTTTGCGCGGCCATTACCGGGAAGGCCGCGAGCAACGAGCCATGCCGTAAACCCTCGGGGATCATGCGAAAGCGGTCGTCGTACCAATGCTCGTTAAACTGCTGGGCGTACTGATTCCGTAGCGCCTGGAGCAGCGCTTCGGCCTCTTCGCGGGGCAGTTTTGCGGTGATGGCGACGTCGATTTCCATGGTCCACCTCGGATTTCGGGCAAAGCTCACCCAAACCCACGGGAAGCGGGGTAGGGCGGGTTGTTTAAAAGGGGGTTACTGAGGTTGTTGCTTCAGCGCGGCATCGCGCTGGGCCAGCATCGTCTGTGGTAGCAGCCTTGCCGGGACCGGGTAGCGAAGGTCCGCCCGGGTGTCGATCAAATGCACGACGGTGCTGCCAGGGCTGGAGCCCCAGTCCACGCCGATCCACTTGCGTTGGTTGATGATCTGCAATTCAGTCCAGGCGTTGTGCACCAGTTGCTGCGCCATGAAAACTGGTACTTCCAATGCGGTGGTCATGTGCCGGACGCAGTTTTCATACAGCAGGTCCGAATCCACCAGGTGCTGCGCTTCGTGCCGTTCCAGATAAGCGAATGCGGCACGTTGCATGCTGCTGCGGTAATCGTGGTCAAGCTGTTCATGGTTCATTGCGCACACTCCATTTCCATTTGGTCGAGCAGGTCGGGTTGATCGTTGGCGGACTTCATCGCGGCACGGCGTAGGACAATGTCAGCGATGGGCAGCTTGACGGCGGGGTTCGCCATGCCGCTTGGGCTCATTTCATGAGTCATTTCGAACTCCGCCCGCACCGACCAGCCGCAGGCTTCGTTGGTGCATTGCAGGTAGGCCACCCGCAGGAAAATGTGTGTGCCTTCGCTGGTGCGGATGCGCATGCGGCCCAGGCAGTGAGGGCAGACAAGTTTGTAGGTGCTCACCCAGCGAACCCCCGGCCGTGCAGTTGAATGGTCGCTAGCACCTCGGCGTAGCGCGCGGACATGTACTTCATCAGGGCTGACACGATTACTTCGGCCTCACCATGCTCAATGACACCGTCGTCCAGCGCTTGGGCAATGATCTGGTCAACCAACCCACGCTTGGCGGCGGCTCTTACCGAGCGGTTGTACAGCTCGACGTTATCCAGCGTTCCAGGCACCGCGACGGGCACAAACATGCCGCCATACATGCCGGTGATGTAATCCGCGAGATATGACGTACCTGCAATTTGCTCGAGGCGATGGATATGTTCGTCGCTCAGAGGCCGGCTGCCAGCGTTCTCATAGGCCTGGTTATCAAACTTCTTGATCGGCATTCCAAGGTCAGCCGCAGCGTAATGCCGGCCCCCGGGGTACGCAGCAATGACGGCGCTGACTACGTCTTTGCGGTTGGCTAGAACTGAACGTTTCATCTTCTGGTTTCCTACCTGAGCCAACGGGCCTAATTTGTGAGGACGCCGTCTTTGATACCGAGCAACACCGCTGCGCGGTGGGACTCACCCCGCAGGCATTTCTTCTGTCCGTTCAACACGGCGTACACCGTGGACGGGGTCAAGTTGTGCTGATCGGCCCAGTCTTTGGCCGAGAGGCCTTGATGCGTGAGGCGCTCACGTGCCTTTCGGCAAGCTTGCTCCGTGGGGTATGCGTTCGGCATAGTCTCGTTTCGTGTGATTTCGTGTGATGACAGGCGAAGTATTTCCCATGATTGTGGGAATGTCAAATCGTCATGGAGACGTTTGTGGGAATTGGTGATCGCCTAAAAGAAGAGCGCGAGCGCTTGGGCTTCAATCAGACCGAGTTCGCGGCGAAGGCTGGCGCCTCGAAAAACAGTCAGTACAACTATGAGAAGGGCGAGCGCAGCCCGGATGCCAGTTACCTGGCGGCAGTTGCTGAACAAGGGGTGGATGTTCTTTACGTGGTGACCGGCCAGCGCTCATCTGTGGGAGAAAATCAGCTGTCCGACGATGACTTGGAAATCGTAATGCATGTGCGCAGCCTGGACGATGAGGACAAAGGCGCGGTGATGCGCCTACTTAGGGCTTTTACAGTTAAAAGATAAGGAGTTGTGGCATGAAAAGGATGACGACATCAGTCATGGTGCTGGCAATGTTGGCTTCGGGCGTGTGTGGTGCCCAGGAGAAGACCCAGAAGGTTTCGAGCAAGGACTACGGAGATGCTTGGCCGTTTACGGTCGATAGCGTTGAGCTGCTGTGCTTCGGACCGTCGCCCAAGGCGTTGGCCCGAACCTCGGATGGGACTGTCTATGCGTTGAGCGGTAGTGCACGGAGTCAGGCAAAAGATCGCGGTTGGTCTGACGGCCATGACATCACCAAACCCAACCCTACGATGCCATCCATAAAAATGGACTACAGCGATATCGTCCAACGTGCGCAGGCGCTCTGCGCCGGTGCGTAATTTGCAATAAAATTTTTTCCGATGGGCTGGTGACACACCCAAACATGCTGAGAATGACGCACTCCCCGGGTGCTTTGGTTGGTACCGATGTTGGTACCGGGCGCCCGAACGTGTTGAATGGAGTGACACATGTCGGTGATGAATAAGGTAGATGTCGATCAATTAGAAGCAGTTGGATGGTCTGAGTTGAATGAGCGTGAACTGAAATTTGTTCAGCTATTCAGGCTGCTCGACGAGATTAGTCAGCAAGACTTGATTCGTTTTCTTAATGTACTGCTTACCCCCAAGTAAAACTAACCCGGCCATGAGCCGGGTTTTCCTACGACAACGCTGACTAGTCGCGTTAAGCAGGGCTCCTTAGGTCCTGTGGAACAAGCTCATCATTAACTGCTTCCGGTGAAGCCTCAGCTGAAGCTTCTTTTACGGTTTGTTTCTGGTTAGGTACGGGTTTGTAAGAAAAGCCTTCATTGAGATCGCGAGCCATGTGGCTTTTTAGAACTTCAATTTTAAGTGAGGTCTGTTCTTGAAATTTTTCGTGGTCCGTAATAGATAGATTTTTAGCAGATGAATGAACGGTTTCCCGTGCAACGACTAAGAGCTTAGCTAGTGTTAGGCGGTCGCTATGGATCTTGAATACTCGCTGGATCATTGCGCTTGCTATTTTCCAGCTGTAATAAATCGCTACTCCAAATATGGCTGCAAAAGGGATTCTCAGGATAAAGGCTGCTAATATTTCTATAGCTGATTGGTTTTCGGTAGCAAGGAGCTTGCTAGCTCCAGCATATAGCTGATAAATCGAAAAGAAAATAGCTGCTAGTGGAATAGTCATAAGGGCTGAATAAACTTTTGCCTGTGAACTTCCTTCCTTCACGTAAGGTCCGTATTCATCTGATATTAGATTCTTGTCGGAGGTCAGTTTTTTCAGTTCGCTATTTAATACGGATATATTCTTGTTTAGTTCGTCGGAAGTTTCTTGTAGTTGTGTGATGTTGTTCGAAGCTGATGTTAGCCTCTCTTCCGCATGATTGGCTTCGAGTTTTAATTGGATTAGTTTTGAGCTTTCTTCTTGTAGCTGTGTTTGTGAGTTTTCAAGTAATTTTTCAAGACGGTTTAGTTCGAGGTGGTATGTTGTTACTGTTCTGTTTAGCTCGGTGTTTTGTTCTGTTAGTGCTATATGTTTGGTTGTGGAGTCGGTGATTTCTTTTTTAAGTTCTTCTTTTATGGATTCAAAGTTGTCGCGAGAATGTATGATGAATTCTATGTCATTTGCAAAATTTGTCAGTTGTACGGAGTCGGTGCCGTAAACATTGATTTTGGTTAGAAGTGGTTTAGGGCTGGATACAGTGCTGTAAATTTCGAACCATTCACAGAACTTACGAACAAACCCAAAACTAAATGTGGTGTCTTTATTAGATTTGAGTTTGAGCGTAAATATGGGGGCGTCAACGGGCTTTACAATTACAGTTAGGGAGTTCGCAAGTCTTGGGCTTGTGCCATTAAAGCTGAGATACTCTAAATAAAAAAGACCGTTGGGTGTAAAGCGTTTTGCTGCACCGGTTATTTTAACAGGCTTGGTGATGGCTGCTGATTCATTTAGAAGTACTTGACACTGATTGGTAGTTTTCCAAAGGATACTTTTAATGCCGTCAATTTTAGGCAGTTTGGCGTCATACTCTTCAAGTGTTGCGTCCAATTCTTCAGTAGTAATAAGATTCATTATCCGGCTCCTTGACATTACAAGCCAAGATAGCAGATTGGTGGCTATGCGCTACTTCTTCATTCTTCTGTATTCCCGATCAACCGCTCTCTTTGCTGTCTTCTCCGAAGCATACAACCACCGCAACCGCCTCGGCTTACTCTGATCTCCCGCCGTTACAGTCTTTTCCTTCCCGGTTTTCTTGTCGCGGTAGTACGCGATGATCCCTGTGTAATCCCCTTTGTTTTCCTCGGCCAATCCCTCAACCGTATCCTCGGGCAACTTGCTCTCCAGCTCCAGGCTGACGGTGTATCCATTGTCCGGGCTCAGGGTGTGCTGCACGTTTCCGCCGTACCAGATGATCTCGTCAATCTCCGGCTTCACGCCCTGGAGCGTGTAGGTCAGTTCGGGAATCAGGTCAGGCCGACCCCGGGCGAGGGTGTAGCTCAGCGTCGCGCTGCCACGTTGCAGTCGGTTGAATTCCGCCCGGGCAGCGCGCAGGGCGGACTGGCGGTCGCTGAAGGTATGGCGCAGGTCTTTGAGGTTCTCGCCACCGCCGGCGATGGCCTCCTGTTTCTTCGCACTGTTCACGTCGTAAAAATAGGCGCGCACACCGTCGTAGTTGTCGCGGTCAGCTTGCAGATAACGGTGTTGGTCGCCATCGACGCGGGTGAGGGTTATATGCGGCAGCTCAGCGCCGGTGGCAGTCTTGCCGCCGCCCGCCGGCAGGCACAGCAGGCAGCCGGCCTTGACGGTGACCACCGCATCGAATTCTTCCCCTACGCGGCTGATGAGGTTGGCATCGGACTCGTTGGCCTGGTCCAACTGCAGGATAGGCAAACCGTCCAGGGCGCCGGCGATAGTGGCCGTGAGGCCGTTGCCCAGGGCGATGTCGCCCAGGACGTCGCCGAGGGTGGTGTTGCTCCAACTGCGCTCGCGCTTGGTCTTCAGGCCTTTGCGCAAGTCGGCAGAGCGAGCGCGAATGCTCAGCACGTCCGGAGCACCGCTATGCTCGGTTTCATCGACGGTATAGGTGCCTTTGTCCACCAAGCCTGTGTCGCTCCAACCCAGCCACAACCGAATGACCGCGCCCTTGGGCGGGATCGCCAGCAGGCCGTCGTGGTCGCTGAGGGTGATGCTGAGTTGGTCTGCCTCGATCCCGCGATTGTCGGTCAGCTCCAGGCTCATCAGCCGTGGACTGATCAACTGGGCGATGTCGTTGCCATCGACCGTGATTCGAAACGCCGGCACCGGGTAGGCAGCATCGCGGCGGTAGCGTTCGACCAGATCTTCGACGTAGCCGGTAACCTTCGACAGGGTCGCATCAATCACAGCAACGCCCTCAAGATGTTGACGCCTGCGCTGGTGCCAGCGCCGAGGAGATCGATCCGGTCGTCATCGATGCGCTTGAGGTTGATCGTGAATTCAATACGCCGAGGCGTGCCGTCACGGAAGAACAGCGTTTTGGTTTCGCTCAGGCCATCGATAATCCACAGGCCGTAGATTCGGCCGCTGCCTTCAACCATCGGCCACGCCCTGCCGGTGTTTGCCATCAGGCGCAGGGCGTCGAGGCTCAAGGCGCTGCCGGCCAGTTCCGGCAGGATGACGCCGGGCAGGGTGATGGTGTCGTCGCCGCGACCGACAAACTGCCGAGCCGGAGCGGCGCCGACGCGGCTGTTGCTCGCATGGCGCCATTCGGTTTGGCGTTGCAGCTTTTGGTAAGCGGCGGTGGACAGGCTGAACACGAACATGCCCAAGGCAAGCATCATGGGGATTACTCCAGATCTGACAGTTTGCTGCGCTGGCGTGCGGCTTTCTCGCTAGCGATACGCGCCAGCTCGGCCCGCACGGCGCGGCTGATCGCCTGGGCGTCCATGCCTGGCGTGGTGTGGATGTTGATTTCGTAGGTGTCGTGGCTGTCATGAACCGGCGCCGGTGCAGGGCTGATGGGCGCACGATCATCGATCGACAACGAAGAGGCACCGGCAGCCCCGACCGGAAATTGCGGCAACGGCATGGCGGCCAGAGGCATGGCGGTTGCGCCGAGGGCCAGTGTGCCGGCTGCCGTGAGTTGTTTGCTCAGGCTGGTCATGGCGCTCAGCGGCCCGTTCTGGCTGCCCTCAAGCCCCTGAGCAAGGCCTGCCATGGTGAAGCCGCCCAGCTCCGCGAACACACGCGAGGGGCTGTGGATGTCGAGCTTTTCCTTGAACCAACCAATCACCGCATCGCCTGCCCCGGTAATGGCCTCCTTGGCTACGGTCAGGCTGTTGGTGATGCCATTTGCTAGGCCTTGAATCATCTGCGTACCCAGTTCAGCGAACTGTGCGGGTAGACCCAACAAAAGGCTGAGCATGTTGCCGATGACTGCGCCAAAACGCTCGCCCATTGACTGAGCCGCGCCGCCGACATCTTCGACGGGAGTGAGTAGCTGGCCGAACCAGTTGATCAGACTGCTGACACCAGCCGAGATCAAGCTGAACAACGGGCGAGCGATGCTACCCAGAAGCTCCAAGGCTGCCCCGACACCTGGCAACGTCATGACGACTTGGCCCAGGTTTAGCAGCGATTGGCCGAGGCCTGCAAAGCTATCGAGCACGGGTTGAAGGGCACCGACGAGCCCCTGCCAGAAACCGAGGAAAAAGCCCTTGATGGGGTTCCAGTACTTGTAGACCAACACACCAGCACCAACCAGGGCGGCGATAGCCGCCAGCAGCCAGCCGATGGGCGTCGCCATGATGGCGGTACCGACGGCACTGATCGCTCCACCGAGCATCGGCAGCACGCTGGCGGCAGCCAGGCGGGCGCTGCTGACGAAAGCGGGTAACGCACTGAGCAATCCACCCGCCGAGCGAGTGGCTACCAGGGACCGCCAGACTTTCCCAAGCCTGCCAATGTTGGCTCCGGCGCCTGCTGCTGCGGTGCGCGTGCCTATCAGTTGGGCTTTCACGATGCCCAAGCGAATGCCAAACATGCCCATGCCGTAACGCACCATAGCGAAAGGGCCGAGCAGACTCGCCATCGTCAAGGCCAGGCCCCCAAACACGAAGGCCAGACCGGCAACGGCCGCTACTACCTTCACCAGGCCGCCCGCCAGTCTCGGGTTTTCACGAGCCCAGGCGCCAACGCTGTTAGCGACTTCTCCCAAGGTGGTGATGATCTGTTTCAGCTCGGGCGCAACGGCGGCGCCGAACTCAGCCAGGGCGTTGGTGAAGCTGCCTTCTGCGGCCTCCATTACGTTGGTGAGCGTGGCGAGCTGTTCGTTGACTCGCTTGCGCAAGTCGGCCTGGTTTTGAAGCTTTTGTTGCACTTCCCGATAACCCGCGATTCCCTTGTTCATCATGGTGTTCAAGGTGGTCATGGTTTCGGAGTCGTCGCCGAACAGCAGTTTGATCGTGGACGTGCGGTCTTCGTCGTTCAGTGATTTGAGTTTTTCGACCTGGGCGAACAGGTTCTCCAGGCCGGCGAAGTTGCCTTTGTTGTCGGTGAACTTGAAGCGGATGTTTTTGCCTTCCAGCTCCATGATTTTGTTGACGTCCTTGATCCCGTCCTTGTCCAGGCCGGCCTGGAAGATCTTCCGGTAGGCGTTACCGGCTGCACCGCCTTCCATGCCAGCTTGGTCCATCATGATCAGCAGCGGGGCCAGCTCGGCAGCGGCGTCGATACCCGACTTCTTGATGGTGTCCATGACCGGCGCGATCTTGCTGAAACCCTGGAGCATGTTGGTCGGGTCTACGCCGGAGTAGAACCCGCGCTGGATGATGTCCATCAGCGCCATCATGTCTTTTTCGGATGTTCGAGTCGCGTCCTGCATCTTCGCGGCGAATTCAGCCGCGGCGGTTACGGGCATCTGCAATTGAACGCCCAGGTACGCGGCCGCTTCACCGGTGCCGCCGAGGATGCTCTGCGCGCTCAGGCCCTGGCGCCGCAGCATGGTCATCATTTCCTGGAAGTCGGCCGTGGTACCAGGCAGGCGGTCGCCAAGCTTGGTCGCCAGGTCGGTGATTTTCTGGAAGTCTTCAGACACCTTGCCGGTGCCGTCCATCATTGAAACCTTGAGTTGCGTGGCCGAGTCTTCGTTTGGCGCAAAGGCACCGATGGCCTTAGCCACCGGCCGACTCGCTGCATATCCCACACCCAGGCCGGCGGCGCCGTTCATAGCCATGTTGCCGGCGAGGTTCTGCGTTTTCTCCAGCTTGGCGCGCTCGATGGCAAGGCGCTTTTGCTGAGCATTCAACGCGACCAGACGTTTGCCCTGTTCGCTGATGCTGGCGTTGGTGGCGCTGATTTGCTCGCGCAGCTGGCGTTCGTGGCTGCTCAGGTTCTTGGTGCTGATACCGGCGCCTTGCAGTTTGCTGCGCAGGGCCTGGAGCTGTTCGCCCTGTTGTTGATGTTGTTCCTTGAGCTTCTGCGCTTCGCGAACGGCTGCACGGAAGTCCCTGGTCATGGCCTTGGTTGGTGCGCCTGTAGCGGCGAACTGCTGGGACAGGGCCCTGACTTTGTCGCGGGCGGCGATGAGGGCTTGCTCGGTTTGCTCGGCGGCAGCGCGCTGGGTGCGCCAGGCGCTGACGTCCTTCTGTTGAGCGTTGAGTTCCTTGAGGCGGTCGCGGGCTTCCTTGAGGGCGCGGGCGGCCCCGATGCTGCCGTTGTTGATGGCCTTCAGGGGGCCGCTCGCCTTATCGATGGCATTGAGTAGCACCTGAAGTTTTAAGTCATTCGCCATCGGTGGAACTCCGCACCCGGGCGCGCTCGCGCCACTCCATCAGCTCTTGAAGGCCCAGCTGGTCCATGTCAGCCGGTGCCCAGTGAAAAACCACGGCCAGGTCGGCCATGGCGTCTTCTACGCAACGAGGGACGCGTCCGTCTTCACCGACTTCTGCAACAAAAAACCGGAGATCTTGCTGCCACAGGCGAGGAGGTCGGCCGGGTCCATAGTGGCGGCTTCGGGGGCGGTGATGCCTGGGCTGCTGATGCGCGGCAGGATCTTGATGAGGGTGGCTACGTCCATGTTCAGCAGCTCGACCAACTGCACGCCGCGCAGCTCGCCGGATTGCGGTTTGCGCAGGGTGATGCTGTCGATGACGGTCTTGCCACGGGTGATCGGGGTGTCCAGGGTGACGGTGTTGTCGTCAACCGGGGGCAGCGCTTCGAGGGTGTCTTCTGGTTTCATAACTTGCTCCAGTTTGCAGGGTTAACCGCCCTGGATCAGGGCGAGATTGGTCAGATGCCGAGGGCTCGGCGCTGCTCGGCCATCATGTCTACGCCATCGACGACTTCGATGAAATTGAGCAGGTCGATTTCGATGATCTCTTCGTTATCGACGATCAGTTTGTAATAGGTGCAGGTGGTGGTGATGCTGTGCTCGGTGTCTTCACCTGGCTGCGCATCGCCCATTTCGATGGTTTCGTGCCGGCCGCGCATTACGACTTCTACGGCGCTGATCTCGGCGGTGTCGTCCTGCTGGAACGATCCGGTGAAGCGTAACGCGACGCCCGAGGCGTTGACGGCGCCGAACTGTTTGAGTGCGATCAGATCCAGGCCGCCGGTCTTCCATTCGAATTGGATGCCATCATCCGAGAAGCCCAGATCGGCCTTGACCGGGCCGTTCATGCCGCCGCCGCGATAGCCTTCCATCTTGCGGCCGAGCGGGGGCAGAGTGACGGTTTTGACCACGCCCAAGTAGCTGTTGGCGTCGTTGAACAGGTTGAGGTTTTTGAGTTTGCGAGGCATAGCCATGGTGCGTGTCTCCGTTGCTCAGGCACGGGTCACCTCCCCTTGCGGGGAGGCCCGGGTTAGCTGTTGATCTTGCTGGCGAAGTCGATCAGGTAGCGGTCGGTGATGCGTTGCCGCAACGTGAGATCTTCCAGCGGCGGTACCGGCGTGTAGTCGTAGTCCAGGAACAGCTTGCCGGCCTTGAGCGTGTCCTTGTCGTTGGCGTCCTCTGGGTACCAGCACCTGCCGCCGATCAGGTAGCCCGCCGCGATCAGCTCGCGGAATTTGGCGTTGATCCCTTCGATGATGTCGCGCACCAGGGAGGCATGCATGGGCTTATCCACGGCCCACATATGCGCTTCGGCCATGGTGTCGGCGAGGATCTGCGCAGTGCGCGTGTAGTTCTCAAAGGCAAACAAAGGGTCTTCGCTGGTCGTGCGGCTTCCCCAGAAGCGAAAGCCGCCCTCATTGATGAGCGTGGTGACTTCGTTGCTGTTGAGGTAGTTGGCGTCCGTGGCCGGGTTTTGCAGATCCCAGAACACGTCGGCGCTGATGCCGGTCACGCCATTGACGGCGACGTTGGAGAGCGTCTTGTGCCAGCCTACTTCCTGGTCGATCTTGGCGCGCAGGCCCAATGCACGGGCCACGGCCGAGGCGGTGACGGTCGCGTTGGTGACGGTGCTCCAGTTCTGGAACTCCGGCCAGATGACCATGGCTTCCCGAGCGCCGAAGTTGTCACGGTAGGCGACCACTTCTTCCTTGGTTTTGCAGTCCCAGGCGCTGATGTAGGCGAATGCGCGCAACTGCTGGGCGATGGTGACCAGGGTGGTGGCAACCGGCAGACTGTCGAGGCCTGGCACTCCGAGGATGCGCGGCACCATGCCAAGGCGGGCCTTGGCAGCGAGCAGGGCTTTCATGCCGGTGTATTTGCCCTCGGCCGTGGTGGTGCCGATCAGGGCACTGGTGGTTTCTGCCTCGGTGGCGCCTTCCTTCACTCGCACGACGATGGTGTAGGGCTTGGTCTGGTCGGCGATGGCCTGAAGACTCTTCGCCAGGGTTCCCGTGGTGCCGGCCTTGCCGATGGCGGTTTGAACGTTGCTAAGCAATACCGGTGTGTCGAATGGGAAAACGGTGGCATCGGCGTCGTCGGCCGTGCAGACCATGCCGATAACAGCGGTGGGGATGGTGCGAATGGGGCGGGTGCCGTCGTTGAGTTCGATAACCCGCACGCCGTGGAGATAATCGGTCATGGGTTTGCCTGCGCAGTGATTGGGATGACAGTGCACAGGCTGCCGCGCGCGCGCCGGTTGGGCGAGCGCGGGGGCTTGTAGGGGAGGGGGTTACAGGACGAGATGACTTAAACAGTTCATTGAACCTGCCCAGCGATCCATGACGGCGCCATGGGCCGAAACTCGACGGCAGGGAAAGCCGCTGTTTGCGGCCAGTCGCGCAGGGCCTGTACGTAATCGAGCAGTTCCCCTGACTGCTCAGCCGTGAGGGTCGTTGGCCGGGCTGAATCGACTTCGTCACGGTGACGCTCCCGCAACCAGCGTACGCTTTCGATTTGGGCGTCCCGCCAAAGGCGTTCGGCTGCCGTCCGCTCCTCGATGGTTGCTGGTGGAGGATCGATTAGCGTCGGTAGGCCATCAGGGTCGTGAGCGCGAATCTTGCCGAAAGCAGGATTGGCAATAACCTGGTCATAACGGTCATCGGGGATGTCCACGGCATCGGCGGGTATTTCGGTATGCAGACCAACGATGTAGCAGTTCCCCGTTGTTTTGCTGTACTTGCGCATGACTAGCTCCCCAAACAAATGAACGTGTATCCAATGACCCCCGGGGGAGTCGATATCGCCCCTCCGCTGACAGTACGTGCCAATAAATCGATTCCGTTGGGGGTCGCACTTTGTGCACTCATCATCGTCCCCGTCTGTGAGGTGGAGACAGAGTAGGCGGTCAATGTGTTCGGAAACGCCAGCGCCAGGTTCACATGTACGATGCCCGCTCCCGCAGGGATCGCTCCATTTGCCCACTGAATGATCAAGCCGCCGAGCCACGTCGGGAAGACGATGTAGCCGTTGCTGGTCAGACTGATGGAAAAGCCCCATCGCAGTTTTTTGGGAGAAACAATGGTCGCGTCGTCGGTGCCCAAATTGACTTGCGATTGGCTTGCGATCTTTGCCCAACCGAAAGCCGACTCCGTTGACTGGGTCACTACGTTGGCAATGGCTTGGAATACCCGCAGCGGGGTCATGATCTTTGTATTGTCAGTTCCAGCCTCGGCCTCAGCCTGAGTGGCTTGTGCGGCTCGAAGCTTCTTCGGCGTTATGAGGCAGGTGTCGTCTGTGCCGATTGTGACTTGGGCTTGGGTGGCGACCTTTGCCCAGCCGAACACCGTCTCGGTGGCCTGTCCTACTACTTTGGCGATGGCCTGGAACACGCGTAGCGGTGTCATAGTTTTTGTATTGTCAGTGCCTGCCTCGGCTTCCACCTGCGTGGCTTGAGCAGCCCTGAGTTTTTTGGGCGTGACGATTGCTGTGTCATCTGTCCCTGTGGTGACTTGAGCTTGGGTAGCAATTTTTGCCCAGCCGAATGCACTCTCCGTTGCCTGTTTTATTACCTTGCCAATGGCCTGAAATACCCGCAACGGGGTCATGATTTTGCTGTTTTCCGTTCCTGTCTCGGCCTCGACTTGGTTGGCGCGTACAGTCAAGCCATCCACATAAGCACGAGTAGCCAGCACAACGGACGGGTCAATCTTCAACTCGACGTTGGCGGTGTTGCTGATGATGAGATTCATGCGCACCACCTGGGTGCGTCCAGATCCTTGAGTCAGCAACGGCTTGAAGCTTGGCGCGCAGTTCGCCACGGCGACCAGGTCACCGTCGGCGTCATACAAACCAACCTCACGAATCCACCACCCACCTACGTTCTCAGGAATAACCTGCTCGGCAATGATGATGTTCGGGTTGGCTGAGTCAACCTTCAACTGATTCAGCGGGGCGCGTCGCCGCTCATTGATTAAGTGCGTCTGTTGCTCGCTGGGGATTGGGTCGGTGTCGTTGGCGTCCCCGACGCCCATCTGCGCGAATGTCCAGGGAATGCCCAGGGCGTCCGCGTTGGCCTGCTTGGCCTTGCCGATGGCGGTGAGAATGGCGAAAAACTGGCTGTTTTGGTCTGTCATGGGTAGATGTCCATGGTGTCGATCTGGTGTTCACGGCCGCCCTGGTGGATGTAGCCCGTGACCTCGATGTCCCGCTGTGTGGGTGGATAGATATCAATCTCGTCGCCCTCGGTGATGCAGGCGCCGATATGAACTGAACCGGTGGTCTCCAGGCTGATGGCGAGCCCGGTGAGGTGGCGTGTCAGGGGTTTGGCATCGTCGATCAGCCAGGTGAGCTCCTGGTACATCTCTTCGGTGATACCAGTGTCCAGCACGCCGACCTTGAGCCTGAAGGTGGCGCGAGGACCGACCGGCACGGTCTGCCACCATTCGATGATTTCAATCAGGTAGCCGAGCGGTTCAACGACACGGCGCAGAGAGCCGATAGTGCCCTTGCGTGAATGGATGTAGTACGCACTGCGGATGGCGGCGCGTTTGGCCGCTTCGGTCCATTTGCTGTCCCAACGGTCCACGGAGAAGGCCCAGGCCAGGTAGGGCAAAAGGGGCAGCGGGCAAAGGTCGGGGTTGTACAGCGTGCGCAGCGGAATCGGCACGCGCTGGATCTGAGCCAGTGCCTGCGCCGCTTGGCGCTCCAACGGCGTCGAATTGCTTGGAAGAAGGGGCGCGTCAGCCATCACTCAACCCCCAACGCCAAATCGACGGCCGTGCAGTACGGCGCCTGGTACTTCGTGGCAACGATGTCGGCCCAGTTCTCCAGCACGACCTTGCGCACACCCTCGACGTGTAGCGAGGCGTGGATGATTGATTCTGAAACCTCCAGGCCCAGGCGACGCCGCTGGTGCACGAAGGCCAGCAACTGCGCATTGGCCGCCGCGAGAATCAACTCGCTCTCAGGGCCGGACGTCGAAAGAAACAGCTTGGCCTTGACCTGGTAGTTGATGACCTGCGCACTTTGCACGGTGAGCCGATCCGCGACCGGGCGGCGGTCGTCGTCGCTGAGGTAGGCATTGACCTTTGCCAGCAGCGCGGGCGAGGCGGTGCCGTCACCCAGGATCGATTGCACTGTCACCACCGCCTCGGCTGGGGCGGGACTCTCGGCAGTGGCATCGGCCACCTGACCGTCAGCAGACCGCGCATGGAAGATGTAGCTATTGCGCGGGCCGGCGGTGCTGAGGCCTTCCCACGCCATTTGAGCCCGCTCCCGCAGGCTGTCGTCGCTTTCCATCAGCAACGGTACCGGCGGCACGGCCGTGGGCTTGGCGGCCTGGATGACCAGGCGCTTGACGTTGAAGTTGCCGGCCAGGTTCTCCAGGTCACTGCCCTTTGCCAGAGCCAGCATGTTGGCGACGGATGCCTCATTGACGCGCTGGCGCCACACCGTCTCGCGGTAGGCGTTCTCCTGGAGCAGTTTGGTCAGGGGCTCAGATTCCAGCTCAAGCCGTGCGGCGATCTCGGCTTGTTCCTCGACCGGCCAGAGGCTGATGGCGTATGCCTTGCGCTCGGCGAGGATCTGCTCGTAATCAATTTGCTCTACGACTTCGGGCGCAGGGAGCTGGCCCAGGTCAATCGCGACGAATGAGTTCATGCGCTACCCCCAAGGTTCAGCGGCACGCTCAGGCTCAGCGGCTCGTTGCTATCGACGATGCTGCCCTCGATGTCCAGTGATGTTTGACCTTGCAGGGTGGCGCCCTGGAACTGCACGCGGCTCAGACTGATACGCGGCTCCCAGCGCATCAGCGCCATGACGGTGGCGGCGTACACCTGCAAGCGGGTGATGTCGTTGAAAGGGTGGTCCACCAGTTCGGGCAACAGGCTGCCGTATTCGCGGCGCATCACCCGGGTACCGAGGCGCGTGCTGAGAACATCGCTCATGGATTGGGCAATGCTCTCCACGGTGGTGATGGCGGCGCCGGTGTGTCGGTTCATTCCGGTTTCCCCGTCTTGCCGCTGCCAGGCATGACGCCGCCGTGCAGGTGTTTCACCAAGCTGATGCCGGCGGCCACCACATCCACCGACACGGTGACTTTGCCGGTGACGTTTTGGTTGCCGGTCTGGGTGTAATCGCCCTGATGCGTGATGTCGCCGACGATGTTGATGCCGCCGGTGCTGATGAGGTTGGTGGTGCCGCCATCGGTGAGCGTGGCGTTGAGGTGGTGAGCGACGCTGTCGTACTCGATCACCGTGCCGTCGCGGTAGGTGACGCGGTGCAGGCCTTCGCGGTCGCCGTTGGCGGGGATCTGGTCGCTGAAAAGGCCGGTCAAGGCGACACCGTTGCCGAGCTGGCCCGAGGGGCTGAACAGCAGAACCTGTTCATTGACCGTCGGTGGATTCCACTCCCGGTCGGCACCGGCGCGCAGGGCGATCCATGGTAGCCAGGCGGTGGTCAGGGTTCCGGTTTTGACCTGCACACGCGGGGGCTGCATCTGGACGGCGGCGATGGTGCCGAAGCGGATGAGATTTTCGATCAGGCGGGCGAGTGTGGCTAAGTCGTTCATGGCGCCGATGGTGGCGCCACGCGTGCGCAAGCGCAGCTTTGTCAACTTGTAGCAAGCTTGGTTACAGTCCGGTAATGTGCTGCTGTGGCGGACGGGTCATCATTTCAACGGTTCAGAAATCAAAGGAATGTAAATGAAATACATCTCACCATCTATACAAGAAACTGCATTTAACTGTCCGCACTGTGGGGCACTAGCAAAACAGTTTTGGTCAAATGTATTTATTGAAGGTTATTCCGAAGATATGCCGCGTCCTCGACTTGTTGATAAGGCCTTTCTTGATGAGTTGGATCTTAGCGATATTAAGAATGTTTCTGAGCGAGAAGAACTGCTTTCTTGGTTTGTGCGGATGGCAGAAGGCGCCCCTTTTATCGATGTTAAGGATGATGGCGCATATTTAAAGCGCCAAATTAGGAACTGCAATATCAGCAACTGTTTTAACTGTCGCAAAATCTCGATTTGGATCTACGATAAATTAATCTATCCTGTTGTTGGTAGTGTTGTTCCCGCTAATCCTGATATGTCTGATGATATTAGGCGTGATTATGAAGAGGCTGGAGCGATTCTAAATCAATCACCTCGTGGTGCTGCGGCGCTTTTAAGACTTGCAATTCAGAAGCTTTGCAAGGAGCTGGGGCAGCCAGGGGAAAATATTAACGAAGATATTAAATCGCTCGTTGCAGCTGGATTGGATGCAAGAGTTCAGCAGTCGCTTGACGCCGTGCGCGTGATTGGTAACTCAGCTGTCCATCCTGGTAAAATTGATATCAGGGATGATCGTGCCACTGCTGAAGCGCTATTCAAGCTTCTTAATTTGATTGTTGATAAGACGATTTCCGAACCTAAGCACATTAAAGAAATATATGAATCCTTACCTGAGAACCTCCGGGAGGCAATTGCTAAGCGTGATACTCCTAAGTCATGAATTGTTTGTGAAATGTGCCAGGAGGCCGTCGCGGATCAGATCTATATCCGCGTCGATGAAGCCAAGTATCTCTCTTTGTTCGTACCGCACATCCGGTGCACCGCGTTCGGCCCTGTCCTTCAAGCCGTACTGATGCACCCTAGCGATTCGGGCAATCCGTCCTGTAAACCCGACGCTAATACCGTTCCCGTCGCCTTTGACTTTCAAAAAGCTCGCTGTGCGCAGCTTCTGAAACATCTGAACCTTTCGCTTCACCCGTCCTTGTTTCCCACGCAGGTTACGCTGCTTTCGCGGCGCGTATTTGCTGCCGTCTGGGTTGCGCTGGTCAATGATTCGTTGTTGCTGGCTGCGCCGCAGGGCCTGGCCGATGCTGCGGGCCAGTTTGTTGCGCGATGCCGGTTCCAGTTGTCCCAGTAGGCCGGCGGCCCAATCCTCCAGCGTTTCCAATCGGTTGGTCATTTCGGCACGACCCATTCACTGCCGGTGCCTTGGGTACCAGGTATCCACGCCGGGTCAAGGAATGCGGCCACCTGCTTAGGTTCGCCAGGATGGTGGAGGGTGGTATTGCCGTCGGCGTCTTTCCCCACAACCACACGCTCGGTTAGCGGCAGTGTTAGGCTCAGGTCCACCTTGCTGTTGTCCAGGATGTCGGCCTCGAACTGGATACCCTCGGCGGACTTGTTCAGGTTCTCCAGCAGTTCGGACTGGTTCACGCTCAGCCAGCCCAGCAACGGCAACATGACGCTGTCGGGATGACCTGCGTAGTCGGTAAGGATGACCTGTAAATCAAAGCTGTATTCGAACGACAGCGAGGCAGCCGCGGTGCAGCGGATTTTGCCGTTGTCGATGAAGATCAACAGCCGGTCGGGGTTGTGCTTCAGTTCGGCCACGGTGGCGAGCAAGTGAGCCTTCAGACTGTTGGGCTTGTTCATGGCTGGGCCTGTTGGTGGTTGTAAACCATATCCACCTGGCCCGCGCATTCTGCCCATGCGGCTTCGACGCGGTCCTGGTCGGTGAGCTGATCGCCGTTATTGAGCGGGCCCGTTGCCGGCAGAGTGCAGGGCACCACGGCCGGACAGCCACTGACGATAAGCGTCGGCGCCGATGAGGGTGGGGCGCTCGCGCAGCCGGCGAGCAAGCTCAGGCAAAGGCTGGTCAGCCCAGTTGCGAAGGTCTTCGTTTTCACGTTTCAACGCCTCGATGGTTTGCTCGCGCTTCGCCAGGCCCTGGCGCAGCTGATCCTGCTGGGTTCGCAGGGCAGCCTGGGCGATGCGCTCGTCGTTCAGGGTGTTTTGCAGGGTGCTGAGATTGGCGCGCAGCCTGTCAGCTTCATCTCGGGCGCTTTTGGTGTCCTTCCCCGCGAGTTCGGTATTCTTCTCGGCCACGGTGATGCGTTGCTCTTGGCCCCAGATGAGCAGCGCCAGGGCGCCCAGCAGGGCGATGCCGTACAGCGCCTGGCGCAGGGTACTCATGCGCGGTACCAGCCCAGTTTGTTCATGTCGCCAACGTCCATCAGCTCCAGTGGTCCTCGCACAATCATCACCTGGCAACCCGACTTCATGCGGTTCAAGGCTTCGAGCAGCTGTCTCATATCCTCTTGGTCAGCATTTTCCGGCACCTCCAGCAGGTTGCCGTCTTGGACGTCCAGTTTGCGCACCGCCTCTAAATCGATCATGCCGCCACCGCCTGGCCGCAGCCGCAGTCCGCGTGCCGCTCATATGCGCGTTGGAGCTTGATGTCGTACAGGTTCCGCTGGTAATCCGGGCCGTTGTAGAGCTTGGAGAATTCGGCCCATTTACGGCCTTTCAAGGCCTTGTGCAGCACCGGGTCGGTCTGGATGAAACGCACGAAGGCGGCGAGCTGCTGAGACTCGCCTGCGCTCATGTCATCGACGAATGCCTGCACACTGGCGTAGCCCAGGCGCTGCCAGTGAAAGCCCATGATCTGGAACGCACCCCATGAGGCAGATTCCAGCGCGGCGGTGTCATCGATCAGACGCGCATGGCTCAGGCGTTGGTGTTCAGCAGTACCGCCGGCATAGCCGCCGGATTTCGGGTTGACGATGGCGGGATTGGCGGCGGCCAGTTGGTCGGCGTGGCGCTTGAGTTCGTCGGGGTTGTCGCCTTCGTGGCGCGGCATGGCGAGCTGGCGGTACATGATGTGCCGCTCGAACAGAATCGCCGGCTTGCCATTCGCCAAGAAGCCCTTGCCCTTGGATTCAACCTCGTTGACGGCATAGACGCTTGCCAGCGGTACGTCGAGGATCTGAGCAGCCTGCACCAGGTCTTCGTTTTTTAGCAGGAGCTGGCAGTCGCCACCGGCCAGGCTGGCCTGGGTCTTTTCGCCGGCAACGCCATCGGCGACCAAGCCGACTTTCAACTGATACGCCCGCACGGCGGCCTCGGTGGAGTCACCATAGTCGCCGTCCGCTACCAGTCCGGCACCGTGGTCGTTCAGGTTCTTTTGCAGGATGCGCACCGCTTGCGAGCGGTCGCCGTGGCGAAGTGTCGTCATAGTTGTTCTACCTTTCGGATGAAAAACTTTTTGGCAGCGGCGCGAGTCCCCTCGACGCCAAGCAAGCCGATCACCCCACCGAAGAACGGCGCAGTGGAGGCGGGGATACCTAGCAGCGCCAAGCCATGGCTGGCGGCCAGCGCTAGAGCACCGCAAAGCGGGGCCTCAACTGCCATCCGGCGCAGGGTTCCGCCGCCATACATGATCCGTAGAGCGGCGATGGTCAGAGCCAGGATTCCCGCGTATAGGGCCGGCCAGTTCTGTTCGAGCCAGGCGGCGAGCCAGGCCCAGGTGTCGGGACGTTCAGGCATGCGCTTCATTCCGTAATCCAGGGTTGGTGGGTTCGTGGGCTCGCTGCAGGTTGATCAGTCCCATAAGTTCACCATCTGCCGCTGTGGGGCGGCCGTCTGGGCTTCGGGCATTTGTACTGCCAGGCCTTGGGGCAGAATCGGCCCGTAATCGGCCAGGCCGGGGTTGGCTTCGAGTACCGCTTCGGTCACGCCGGCGGTGCGGCCGTAGTGACGCCAGCACAGGGCGTCTACGGTGTCGTTTTGAAAGGCGCGGACGGTGACGGGCATCAGATCAGCTCCACGGTAGTGCGGTTGATGCCGAGGAAGTCACGCACGGCCCAGCGCAGGTCGCGGCGGTAATCGTCGATGTTTGGTGTGAGATCTTCGGCGTTCTGGTTGCCACTGTTGGTGGTGTCGTAGGAGCGGTAGCGCTCACACACTTCGGCACCGGTGGCGGCTTCGATGGCGCGGCGGTAGAGGTGCTCCAGTACCGACACGTCGTTGATCTTGTCACCAGGAACATCCGCCAGTTCGGCATGGCCTGCGGCTTCCTGCCTGGCTCGCCATTCGCTCAGTTCGCGGTTGACGCTGATGGCGGCGGCCACAGCGGCGGTTTCCAGGCGCGGCGCAGTGACGCTCGCGTCGATCCTCAGCGTCGCGCGCAATTGATCCAGATCGATGGAGGGCCAGAAGGCGTCGGTGTTGATATGGCCGCTGGCGACGGTACCGCCGGCTACGAATCCGCTCATAGAACAGCACTCAAAAATAGGTCGCCGGTGGTCGGGGCTTCACGTTCAGGAGGAGCGGCCTGGCCGATCCGCCCCGAGCCGGCGGGGTGCGTGGGGACGCTCGGTTAGCCGGCAGGGCCGGCAAGTTTGTTGAGCAGGCGTTCGGCCCGCTCCAGATCTTTCTTGCCACCGCAGGCGTCGTGGAGGGCGATGGCTTTTTTCAGCAGATCCACACCGGCCTGGAGCTTGCCGGGTTGGCCCGGGGCCTCTTCGGTGACGCCTTCCAGCGTGGCGCGGCCCATGGCGAGAAACAGCTTGGCGCGGGCCTGGTCGGGCATGTCTTCGGCGTCGGTGAGTTCGGCGGTGCGGTGAAGGATTGCCAGGTCGAACGGTTCGCCCACCTTCTGAGCCTTGAAGGCTGCCGTCGCGACTTCCTCGGCGACCAGGCAACCCAAGGTGCGGGCGAAGCGGTCGGGCATGACCATCTTGTGTTCCAGCACGTAGGTCGCGATGTCGAGCCCACCGGTGAAGTCGCCAGCGTCGAAGCGCCAGACCATGACGGTGGTCAGGACCTCGTCCTGGGCGCCCTGGCCGCCTTCCAGCACACCTTGCACATAGGATTCATAGCTCGGCAGCAACTGGCGCTTGAGTTCGGCCTTGCCCTGGTTGGACTGGACCTGTTTCAGGCGCAAGCGGTCTTGCAGCAGCTGGTTGAGCTGGTGCTCGTAGGCCGTCGCGCCGGCCATGGTCTGGGTGGGCTCGGTCGCTGCCGCCTCGATGGCGGCAGTGACGCGCTGGTAGTGGCGCTTGGCGAGGCTGTTAGCCATGGATCAGGCCTCCTCAAGCTCGATGTTTTCGATCAGGCAGCCGAGGCCGTAATCCTCGACGACATACGCGTCGTTGCTGGACTCGTAGTTTTCGATGCGGTTTTTTTCCGGTGCTTCTTTGACATAGCGGCGCCGACCGCCGATCTGCCAGTAGATAGCCAGGTTCGCCAGGGTGGTGACCAACGCCGCGCCGTCAGGCACATACGGCACTTCAACCGGTTGCTTCCCGCCCATGCGCTTCTGCGAAAGGATCATGTCGGTCGCCAGTTTTTCGGAGGCTGGCTGTTCCTTGTTGATCAGCGGGAAATATTTGTCGTGTACCAGATTGCTGCCCAGGATGACGACGATGCCTGGATCCTTGCGGTGCCATGGGTCGATGAGGTTGGCGACCGCGTCGAACACCAATGCATCAAGGTTGTTGTAGTCGGCGGTGGCACCGCTGCCGATGATGATCTTGCCGGCAGTTTTCCCCTCTTTGAGGACTCGCGCAGGCGCGTTGAGACGGTACTGTTCCAGCCAGCCGATATTGACGTCTTGCAACAGTGCATTGACCTGGCGGTCGGTCGTTGCGGCTGCGCTGACACCATTGAAGCCGATCATGATGCGGTCGAGCGCCTGGCGCTTGAGGATCGCGTCGCGCAGACGAGCCTGGAAGTCTGGAAATTTCGCCCAGGCGTCGAGTTGTGCGTAGCGGATCGCGGTGTCGAAGTCGGTTTTCTTGGCTTCGTAGCCTTTCTTATCCAGGGAGGAGACGTCACGAGGTTGGCGCACGCCGTTGCCGGTGGTGTCGGTACGACCGGCAATGGTGCTGCTGACACCCAGGCCGACTTTCTCGCCTTGGAGTTCATCGACGCCGATGATGCCGATCTTGCCCAGGAACTCGCTGGATTCCTGCATCCGGGTTTCCAGCGTCTGCTGAACCGTGGGATCTACGGAAAAGGTCGCGGTGGTAGAAGACACACCGTTGAGTCGGGCGAGCTGGCTCAAGTAGGCGTTGAAGTGTTCGCGAGTATCGTTGCGCATGAATATCGTCCTTCGTTTGTTCGGGGCTGTGGGTGGCCGGCTGTTAGCAGTCGGTCATGACCTGTTTGTCGCCACCGGTGACCGGAGGGCGCGTCTTTTGGTTGTGGTCCTGGGTGGTGGAGAGCTTGTTTTTCAGCTCTGTGAGTTCCGTGCTGACCTGGTCGAGCTGGGTTTTCAGCCCTGCGGAAAATTGCTTTTCTGCGGCCAGTTGGTCGGGCAGATCCTTGACGTGTTCGGCGATGGCTTCGACGGCTTCGCCAATCTGGGCGAACTCGGTGTCGTCCTTGGCCTGCTTGCCAGTCAGCAGCGCTTGCACCTTGTTGAACAGCTGGGCGCCGATGCTGGGCTTCTCTTCGATTTCTTCGAACTTCAACTCGGTTTCCACCGCCTCGGTAAACATCGACGTTGCCGAGTAGTGGCGATCCTTGAAGGGGCTGGCGTCAGGTTTCTGCGCAGAGAACGCCAGGACGTCGGTGCCCAGGCTGGCGGGCGAGTCAGTGACCGCCAGGCCGACGATGTAGGCCTCGCCGGTGTCGGCAAAGCTGTCGTCGATTTCGATGGAGGTGTAGATCTTCTGTTTCGCCTTGTTCATGGCGATCAGCTCTGGGGTCGGCTCAACCTGGGCGAACAGGGCCAGTTTCTTCTGGCCGGCGATGTCCACTTCTTCGGTTTTCACAGCCAGCACGTCGCCGTAGGCCTTGAACGGGCTGTCGGGCAACAGGCTGCGGAAATGCTCCAGCCAGATGCGGGCGCCGTAGGTGGACGGGTTGAAGTTCTTGGCGGCCTGTTCCAGCCAGCTGCGTTTGATGGTGCGCTTGTCCGAAGTAGCGCCCTCGACGGCGACGCGGAACCAGTTGCTGCGAAACTTCTTCATGCCGGGAATCCTCAGTGCGTGGGGCGCCTGCTGGGTTGAGCAGTGCGTTGCAATGAGGGGCATGGTCGTCACGGGCGCGAGCGGCGGCAACGAGACGGGACTGTAGGCGGGGAGGGTACAAGGGGCGGCGCTATTGAGTCGCCGCCGTGGGCGGCAGCATCTCGGCCATGACGACGACCACCCTGCTGCCTATCGATCCGCGACGCCAATCCAAGTTCCTGTACTGGATGGGTTGGCGCATCTGCGAGATTGCCGAGGCTACGGGCGAAAAAGAAAAAACGCTACACAGTTGGAAGGCCCGCGACGATTGGGACCGGGCCGACAACGTCGAGCGCATCGGCGGCGCCCTGGAAGCGCGCTTAGTGCAGTTGATCCTCAAGGACAACAAGACTGGCGGCGATTTCAAAGAGATCGATCTGCTGCATCGGCAGCTTGAGCGCCAGGCCCGCATTCAGCGTTTCCAGGGCGGCGGTACCGAAACCGACCTCAACCCGAATCTCGCCAAGCGCAACGAGGGACCGAAGAAAAAATCCCCGAAGAACGATATCAGCGAAGACCAGATCGAGCTGCTGCGCGAGGCCTTCATCGACGGCTGTTTCGATTACCAGAAAGACTGGTATCGGGCCGGCAACCAACGCACCCGCGTCATCCTCAAGAGCCGCCAGATCGGTGCCACGTACTACTTCGCCCGCGAGGCGTTCATCGACGCCCTGGACACCGGTCGCAACCAGATTTTCCTGTCGGCTTCGAAGAACCAGGCCTACCTGTTCCGTGGCTACATCCAGGCCTTCGCCCGGGAAGTCATCGGCGTCGAGCTGACTGGCGACCCGATTGTCTTGCCCAACGGCGCCGAGCTGTTTTTCCTCGGCACCAATGCCCGTACCGCCCAGGGCTACCACGGCAATTTCTACTTCGACGAGTTCTTCTGGACGTTCAAGTTCGAGGAGTTGAACAAGGTCGCCTCGGGCATGGCGATGCACAAGAAGTGGCGCAAAACCTACTTCTCCACGCCGTCGAGTATGGCCCACGAGGCGTACACCTTCTGGACGGGCGAGCGCTTCAACAAGGGCAAGCCCGCCGCGCAGCACACCAAGGTTGATGTGACCCACGGCGCGCTCCAGCAGGGACGGTTCTGTGAGGACCGGCTGTGGCGCCAGATCGTCACCATCCTCGACGCGGAGCGGGGCGGCTGCGACCTGTTCGACATCGAAGAGCTGCGCCGGGAGTACAGCCCCGAGGCGTTCGCCAATCTGCTGATGTGCGAGTTCGTCGATGACGGCGCGAGCATCTTCCCGCTATCGGTGTTGCAGTCCTGCATGGTCGATAGCTGGGTGGAGTGGGCCGAGGACTACAAGCCTTTCGCCATGCGTCCGTTCGGCGACCGTCAGGTGTGGGTCGGGTATGACCCGGCCGAGACGGGCGATTGTTCCGGCCTGGTGGTGGCCGCGCCGCCGCTGGTGCCGGGCGGCAAGTTCCGCGTTCTCGAGCGCCACCAGTTTCGTGGCATGGACTTCGCCGCCCAGGCCGCCGCCATCAAGGGCGTGTGCGACCGCTACTGGGTGACCTATATCGGCATCGACGTCACCGGCCTGGGTAGCGGCGTGGCTCAGCTGGTGCGCCAGTTCTTCCCGGCGGTGACCACCTTCAGCTACTCGCCTGAGGTGAAAACCCGCCTGGTGCTCAAGGCCTACGACGTGATCCACAAGGGGCGGCTGGAGTTCGACGCCGGCTGGACCGACATGGCCCAGTCGCTCATGGCGATTCGCAAAACCATCACCGCAGGCGGTCGCCAGTTCACCTACACCGCCGGCCGCAACGACAACACCGGCCACGCCGACCTGGCCTGGGCGCTCTTCCACGCATTGCAGAACGAACCGCTCGAAGGGCAGACCGCTGCCAATACCGGGCGGATGGAGATTTACTGATGACCGAACAACTTGCCAGCCAGGAACTTTTGCCCGCCGCCCTCGATGTCGCGAGTGCGGGTACCCAGGTGTTTAGCTTCGGAGAGCCGACGCCGGTGCTGGGTGAGCGAGAGGTGTTCGATTACCTGGAGTGTTGGTTCAACGGGCGGTGGTATGAGCCGCCGCTGTCGCTCAACGGCCTGGCCCGGTCGGTGGGTGCGAGCGTGCATCTGCATTCGGGGTTGATGTTCAAGCGCAACCTGTTGAGTAAAACGTTTATCCCGCATCCGATGCTGTCTCGGGCAGCTTTTGAACAGTTCGCCCTGGACTTCCTTTGCCTGGGCAATGGGTATCTGGAGAAACGTCGTTCGGTGCTAGGCAGCACGCGGCAACTGGTGCCGTCGTTGGCGAAGTACATGCGGGTTGGGCCGGAGGGGCAGTTTTACCAGGTGCAGGGGTGGAAGAATGAGCATGCGTTTGAGCCTGGCAGCATCTTCCACTTGCGCGAGGCGGATTTGCACCAGGAGATTTATGGGTTGCCGGAGTGGGTCAGTGCTTTGCAGTCGGCGCTGTTGAACGAGTCGGCGACGTTGTTCCGGCGCAAGTATTACGAGAATGGTAGTCACGCCGGTTTCATCTTGTACATGACCGATGCAGCCCAGACCGAGGCGGACATCGATGCCTTGCGCAAGGCGTTAAAGGATTCGAAGGGGCCGGGGAATTTTCGGAATCTGTTTGTCTATTCGCCGACCGGTAAGAAGGATGGGATTCAACTCATCCCCGTCAGCGAGGTGGCGGCTAAGGACGAATTCAACTCGATCAAGAATCAGACCCGTGACGATGTGCTGGCTAGCCTGCGTATTCCACCGCAGTTGATGGGCATCGTGCCGCAGAACGCGGGTGGGTTCGGGTCGATCAGGGAGGCGACGCAGATCTATGCGGCCAACGAGCTGGAGCCCATCCAGACGCGAATGGGGCAACTGAATGATTGGTTAGGTGAAGAGGTGGTGCGTTTCGAACCATACGATCTTGGCAGCTTATAATGGAAACTATGTAAGCGAAAGGAACGCATCATAAGCAGCTTTCATTCCCCAAATAAACATCCCATAAGAGCCTAATCCAACCACGACTGCTGAAAAATTGAACATAGAACCGGCTAGCTGTTTTCGCGAAGAGTCTTCCGCATAGAACCATTGGCTAAGGTATGTTAATCCAGCCGTAACACTAATTAAAAAAACACCTATTACGAATAAGGTAAGTGTCTCTGCGAAGATCGGAATATTTGGTTTGTTGGACTCAGTGAGTTTACCAATAAAGGCTAGTATAGCAACGGATGCGCCTCCATTCATAAGGAATGACGTCTTTATTGCGTTCTGGCCTGATTGCATGACGGACCTAAACATTTCGAGGTCCGATGCATGATTGCTCTTATGTGCTTCTACCAATATTTGTAGCTGGGCCTTCAATTTTTCGAGGTGATCTGGTGGTAAGTCTTGAGGTGGATTTTCAGAAGCGAGCTGCAAGTAAGTAATGAGTTTTGAGAGTTCTATTTGGGTTTCACCGTTCTTCTGAAGTTTTTCAATGGTCTCTTTGAGTTCTATGATTAAATCCATTTTGCTCATGTGTAGTCCTGTTGTTTGTCGTTATATGTTATGGGGTATAAATATCATTAAGGCACCTAGTGTGTCTGTGAGGCAAGAGTCTAACCCCAGGCTGCATCCCTTAGATGGTTGAAGTTTACAACGTCAACGCAGTGTTGATTCGCGAATCTAGCAACTCTCAAGTCATCGGTGAGGACAAGATAGTTGTTCTTCGCTGCGGCGATGATCCCTATATCAGCCAGGCCGAAGGGGAATAGTTCATAATCCTTGCAGATGTCAGCAGCAGGGTGATGAATTTCACATATTGTAGATAGGGAGTTCTTCAATGTTACATAAAAATCTTGCAGATGCTTGCCGTATAAGCCGTTTGTGAGGTTGCTTAGTTCTGCAAGGATGTGGGGAGTTGCAATAAGCTTTTCAAACTGATCTATTACCTTGAGCAAAAGAAAATAATCGTCAGGCGTATATCCACTAGTTCGCTTAAAGTTCGCAATGCTTGGCGTGCCTCCGGCTATTACTAATAGCAAGAGATTAGTGTCGACTATGATTCCTTTTTTTTGATATTGCTTTACGTAGGCATCTATCATAGATCGCGGATCTTCATAGAACGAAACTCTCCGGTCTCCGCATCGACAATGAACATTTTATATTTTCGTGTATACATCTGCCCAGCAAGTGTCGCCCCTAATCTTTCAAACTTATTTGGGGCGGGTACGTTGTATCCTAATGTGATTACCCATGCTCGGCTTGCTTTGTCAAGCTCGACCTCTTCAAGCAAGAGATCGTTGAGCGCTGTCTCAGCCCCTAGGAAATCATTTGCCGCCGACTTGGCAACCTTGACCGCATCTTTCACTTCTATCATTTCAACTCCTTCATTGGGTTGAGGTACCCCTAAGTTTCTCAAATTATAGCACTTCACCTTGCGACACTCATGATATCGATTAGGCGCCCTGGTTTCTCACGTCTCCCAACGTTTCGTCCATGGGATACCACTCGAAATCTCCGACGGGACGGCAACGCCTATTCGCAATCTCAGCGGCACGGTCAGGCTCAAGATCTAGCGACAGCCATGAGCCAGAGTTTACACGACCAGGCTAGACGGCTCTGGCAGGTGTATGACCCATGATCCGCCCGTCGAGGCGGCTTTTTCGTTCAGAGAAAAATGCACCGAAATGGGACGCGGCTGGCGGCCAGTGGCGTGCTTCAAACCTGGCGCGCGCCGTCGTCCCCCCACCTCGCCTCCGGTCTAAATAGGTCTTTTTTTCCGCACTTCTGCACCCCCATTGCAACCAAGCCCGCTGGGCGCTATCGGAGCTTATCCAGGCTATCGAATACCTGCGGATCCCTGCGAAGGTGGGTGTCTTTTCGTAATGCTCATACGCATGCACAGGCATACGAATTTCGGAGGCGCCACGGGAAAAGGGTTAGGTTTTTTTTGAGAGGGGTGTTTTGAGCTGGAGGGCCCGTATTTGTTGGGCTTGAGACCTAACTTTGATGGGTTAGGTTGGGTTAGGTCAAAGGTTAGTAATGTATAACTAACTGTTTTTAAAGGAATTTATAAAATGAATATTTAACATCAATAAAGGTTAGGAAATAACCAAAATCTAACCAGAAACTAACCTTCTAAATCCTTCGCAAAGCCTTGCCAGACAAGCCTTTCAGGGCAGCGAGTAAAAAACTAACCCTCCTAACCTCTTTCCCGTGGGTCAACATAAAAACGCCGGACATGCCTCGGGCGGAGCATCTACTGACGCTGCATACAGAAATGGACACTCCGCCTCACGTTCGTCATTTACACGCACACACCCTCGTACACACCGTATCAGTCGGTGCGTTTGTGGATGGTGTTGGGATTGGAGCGACAAGCATTACAGCGCGGCCATTCGCACGGGTCAGCTCACTAGGGGAGTGAATGTTTCAGGAAGTGAGTGGTACGAAAATGGTACGGGCGTTTTCGGTAGGTGCTGGAGAGCTTGTATTACGCGGCCTCCAGAGTTAGAGGTTCCAATCCATCATGGGTGCAACACTGAAGCGCCGAGACAGCGTAGGCCGCGTATTTACTGGGCTAAAGCTCTGTTTATCTAGCATTTTACTCAACGTGTTCTGGGCGTGATTTCGGGCGTTTTCAGGCGTTTTTTAAGGCTCGGTGATACGATGTACCACTCCAAAACTGACGCGTACCACTTTTGACATGGCGACTATCAGGGCAAGAAAACTGGCGGATGGGTCTGTTAGCTACACGGCTCAGATCCGCATCAAGCGCGACGGAGTGCAAGTCTATCAAGAGAGCCAGACCTTCGCCCGAAAACAGGCGGCGTAGACCTGGGAACGCAAGCGTGAATCCGAACTGGATGAGCCTGGTCCGATGAGCGGACAAACTGAAGGCACCACGGTTGATTGATCAGTATTATTCGAGCGGATCCTATCATGTGTTCTTTGAGTTGCGCCGGGCCGCCTGGATAAGCTTCAGGACCTGAACCTTTATGTCGAAAGGGCTTATCACCAAACCGATAAACCCCTCAACCAATCCTCGCCAGCATGTCGACCTATCCTGGCCTCCCCCCCCCTAGCGGGGAGCCAGTTCCATGTCAGGTTTCATATATCGATAGGTGTATTTTAATCTACGGCTTGTTCATTTAGTTCTCTTCGCTCTTTTGTTAGTCGATCGCTGCTGTCTTTAATTATGTTCATTAGATGTTCTGCGTCGGAAGTGGTGTACGGCCTGCGTTTGTAGTCATCTCCCTTGTCGATAGCTAGGTGTAGTTTTTTATCGAAGAAAGAAACGTCATGTCCTGCAAATTCACATAAAACTCGTAGGAAAGATCGAGTATATCGATAGGCTCCGATTAAATGATCGGTGGATGCTCCGACTGCATTAAATGTTATGTCGTTTTCTTCCGGGAGCGAGCTGTTTCGGCATAGGTGATGCTCTGTGGAATTGGTTTTCAAATCTTCATATATACACGGTAAGTGTAGAGTGCTGGAAAGTTTAAATATTTTAGTACAGGCCGGCATATAGTTTTTTAGGAAGATGTCAAGCTGTTCCTTGTAGTTTCTTTGCAATAGTGCTTCGTTTATGTGGTCTTGAATCTCAGAAAGGGTGTTGATGGCTTCTTCGAATTTTTTAGTATTAACCTCTGGCGTGCCGTTAGTGGGTCCCCTATCGACGAAGAAGCGAAGGTGCAGCCTCGGGTGAGCATAAAAATCACCTTCTATTTCACCTGGATATTTGGTTTTTTTTAAGCTGCCAAAATATTCGAACATTGCCTTTCTATGGGCGTAATAGGCATCTATATTGTTTTTGTGACGGGTTGTAGCTATTTGTACGGATGTTTGATGAGTTGCGTGAATTCTTGCGATTAAAACCGTTGTCGGAATAGCTAGAGAGAGAAGTGCTAGAGGTAAAGCACTTATTTCTATAAATGTTCTAAACCCCTCGCTCGTCAAAGAAAGACTGTAATCGCTCCAGGCGAAACTCCCAAATACTATGAAGTAGATGATGGGTGTAACAATGCTTAGCCATAGGTAGCCTTGCTCTGCTAAGCCACGATCAGCATCTAAGGCGAATACTTCAAGTTTTTTATAGGTTGAAGCCTTTGCTGCGTTATGTCGATTTATAAGCCAATAAGCACCTTGCACAACTATGTAACTTAAAAGCAGTGGGCCTAAAATGCATAAAGCTAATTTGATTGTTGGAGCCATTTACATTTCCATATGTGGTTGAGAATGAGTGGTGGCTATATAGTATCAAATTGGTGAGTGCGAGTTGGAATTTGTTGTAACTGGTGCATGGATGTTTCGAATGCGCCTTGCAACAAGGGCCAGGATAGAAAGCCCTTCGGTGTGCATTCCGGCGCGCTATGGCTTTCACTCCAATGCGTCAGAGAATGTTCATCATCCTCGACGCCGAGCGGGGCGGCTGAGACCTATTCGATATCGAAGAGCTAAGTCGGGAGTACAGCCCGGAGGCTTTCGCCAACCTGCTGATTTTCCGTTGTCGGTGTTGCAGCCCTGCATGGTCGATAGCTGGGTGGAGTGGGCCGAGGACTACAAACCGTTCGCCATGCGCCCGTTCGGCGACCGCCAGGTGTGGGTCGGCTATGACCCGGCCGAGACGGGCGATTGTTCCGGCCTGGTGGTGGTCGCGCGGCCTCTGGTGCCGGGAGGCAAGTTCCGCGTGCTCGAGCGCCACCAGTTTCGCGGCATGGACTTCGCCGCCCAGGCCGCCGCCATCAAGGGCGTGTGCGACCGCTACTGGCCTTCAAGACCTCTTCGCGCGTTGGCATTTTGCGTTCGCCGTCCGCGAAGGTCGTTTTGAAGCCTTCCAGGCGCAAGCTAGCCGCGTAGTTGGATCTGCGCGTCCTGGCGGCATAGGCCTTTTTGGTTTCAAGGCTGACATTGCCCATGGGGCTGGACCTCAATCGCGTTGGTTGGCCGATTATACCCCATCCCACCGGCATGGCCTACGTCACGGCCTGGGCGACTCATGGCAGGTGTTGAATTGACCAATGGCGCTTGCATCTCGGTGCATCTCAAAATACTGTGTTTATATCCAGTATCTGAGTTCACTTCATGCAGCTTATCGCCAAGCTCGGCATTCTCGCCGATGCTGCCAAGTACGACGCCTCCTGCGCCAGCAGCGGTGCCCCCAAGCGTAGCTCCCGTGGTCGTGAGGGGCTGGGGGCCACCGATGGCATGGGTATTTGCCATAGCTATACGCCGGATGGGCGCTGCGTTTCGTTGCTGAAGGTGTTGCTGACCAATTTTTGCCTGTACGACTGCCAGTATTGCGTCAACCGTCGTTCCAGCAATGTGCCGAGGGCGCGTTTTACGCCGGAGGAGGTGGTGCGGTTGACCCTGGATTTTTATCGCCGCAACTGCATCAGTGGGCTGTTTCTGAGTTCCGGCATCATTCGCTCGGCCGATTACACCATGGAGCAGTTGATACGAGTGGCGCGGTTGTTGCGGGAGGAGCACCAGTTTCGTGGCTATATCCACCTCAAGACCATTCCCGATGCCGATCCGCTATTGATCGAGGAAGCGGGGCGGTTGGCTGATCGCTTGAGCGTGAATATCGAGTTGTCCTCCGATATCAGCCTCAAGCGTCTCGCACCGGAAAAGCAGTTGACGACCATCCGCCAAGCCATGGGCACCATCCACCAGGGGCAACAGGCGGCGGCCGGTGAGCCGCGGGCGCCTCGCTTCGCTCCGGCCGGGCAGAGCACGCAGGTGATTGTGGGGGCCGATGCCACCGATGATTACGCCATCCTGAGCAACGCCGAGTCGCTCTACCAGGGGTACGGTTTGCGACGGGTTTACTATTCAGCGTTCAGCCCGATTCCCGACAGCCCCGCCAGTGTGCCCCTGGCAGCGCCGCCGTTGCTGCGCGAGCACCGGCTGTATCAGGCCGATTTTCTCATGCGCGGTTATGGCTACAAGGCAGGCGAGCTTTTGAGCGAAACCCACAACCTGGACTTGGACATCGACCCCAAGCTGGCGTGGGCGCTGGCCAATCGCGAGGTGTTCCCGCTGGATATCAATCGCGCCGAACCCGCCTTGTTGGCGCGTATTCCGGGGATTGGCCTGCGTAGTGTGCAACGCCTGGTTGCGTTGCGCCGGGAGCGGCGGGTGCGTTATGACGACTTGGTGCAGTTGCGGTGCGTGCTGGAGAAGGCGCGACCGTTCATTGTCACCAGCGATTACCGGCCTGCCGACGCCCAGGTGCGCAGTGGTCTGCTGCGGGCGCGATTGCGTGATCCCCAGCGGCCGGTGCAGATGGGGCTTTGGTCGTGATTGCCCTGGATTGCGAGGATGATTTCGCTACGTGGCGGGACCAGGCTCGAACGCTGCTCGGCCACGGCATCGATCCGAGCGATGTCACATGGGCCCAGGGCCCAATGGCCGACTTGTTGGCCGTGCCGGCACCGCTGCCCCAAGGGCCGGGCCCGTTCCGTACGCGGGTTCCCGCCGCCTTGCTGACCCAACTCGAACAGGCTGGTCGCTACCGGGGCGAGCAACGTTGGAATCTGCTGTATGAGGTGCTTTGGCGGGTTGCCCACGGCGACCGCACGGCCATGCTCGCGGGCGACCGCCTGGGCAGTGAGCTGCAGCGGCGGATCAAGCAGGTCCAACGCGAGGCTCATCACCTGCATGCCTTCGTGCGCTTCGTTCCCTTGCCGCAAGCATTGGCCGAGCAACTGCAACTGGATCTGGTCGCCTTTCATCAACCGGCCCATGACATCCTCGAAAGTGCCAGCGGCCATTTTGCCGAGCGGTTGGGGCAACAACGCTGGCTGATCGCAACGCCTCGCGACGGTATCCGTTTCGATGGGCAGTCGTTGGATTACCAGCGACGTTGCCCCGAGCAGTGGCAGCATTGGGCACGTCACGCTGAAGATCCCGGCGCCGAGCTGTGGCGGACCTATTACAGTCACATCTTTAACCCGGCGCGGCTCAATCCCCAGGCGTTGCGTCAGCACATGCCGGGGCGATTCTGGCAGCACTTGCCGGAAGGAGAGTTGATTCCGCGCCTGGTGGGGTTGGCGCGGCGGGGAAAGCAGCGGGATGGGCAGGCGTTGGAGGTGGGGGAGAAAATGGGCAAGCGGATTATTGTGGGTGTGGGTGAAGGCACCGGGTTAAGACAGTGCCTTGCTCCTGAGTAAATCGATCTTCTCGGTTCATACCGATGCTTTGGCTTTACCGGGCCTGGATGCGTCCACCATCTTGTGCAGCTCCTCAGTCATGGCGGCTAGGCGCTTTTCCAGATCCTTCACGTCGGACCGGGTAATACCGTTTGCATAGGGTTTAACTGTTCGGGTTCGCTTTTGGGCTGCCGGTGACAGATTGTGGGCAGTTTCAGATATCAAAGCCTGACGCAGTAGATTGTTGATGAGTGTCTGATATCCAGTACCAGCACTTTCGGCGCGTTCGCGAGCGGCCTCGATCACGTCCTCATCAAGCATGATGGTTATGCGGGTTTTGCCTTTGCTGCTTGCAACCGCCCCACGCTTGGCTGTGCTGAAATCGTATTCTTCTTTCATGGGTTCAACCTGGTACTGACGTAGTTCTTTTTTGGAGGCTAGTCGTGCGCTGATAAGACGAACGAAATCTGGCTCACGGTAGGTGTATGCAACGACGAGTACACGACCGCAGGCGTCTTGCCCCATGATAATCCACCGCTTTCATCATGATCATTATCCTCACGCTCAAGAGCCATTTCGTCATAAAACACAGCTTCGGCATCGGCCAGGCTCACCTTGTGTTTCTTCTTGTTAGCGACGTTTTTTGCTGGATCATACTGAGTTCTGAATGTTGTCATTATGCATATTCTATATGTATAAAAAGACCCTGTGTCAGCCCTTTCGTTTGACTTGCAGCCAGGACGGGTGTGCTCAACCATACGATGAAACCTCAGCCCTTGCTTATGGCGCTGAGCGCTCATTCGTATCGAAATCATTCTTTGCATCCCACCGCCTGAACTGCTGAGTCCAGCTCCGGACACCCTCATCGGAAATTTCCCTCAAGCTGCGTCGCTCCCCGCTGACTATCCACCTAATCACCCCGTGGGCTAAGTTCTCTCCGTCGCTGCAAATTCAGCGAGAGGGTGTGGAAGCCCTCACGAAAACCTAGCGCGTTGCACCGCTAAATTAAAAAGCAGACGCTTTTCCTAGGTCTGCTGTTAAATTACGGCGGCTGTACGCGGGGCGCCTTCGGGTGCGCCGGGTCCTAGGTTCTCGGTCTTCCACACCCGCGTACAGCTGCCACCCACCAGGTGGAAGTGGTGAAGGCAGTTCCTTTACATAACCTAGGTACAAGCCAATGAAAAAACTCACCCCCAACCCTCCGACAGCCACAGCCAATCCAAGGTGGCTTTCGTCTAGCGTCACCCAAGAACATCTCCTGCCACGTATCCGAATCTCGCTCCCGGATTCACTCCCTTCGCCAGCGGCATCCCAATCCGCCACTGACCGCCCATTCCCGCAGGAGTAACCCGTTATGTCCCGTTACATGCCTATTACCGGTATCGAAAACAATTTCCACGCGCTGCTGATCGACACGGAAGCGCCGTTGGACGTGTTGCACGACACCGCCGCTTACCGCATCGCCGCTGTCACCCAGTTACTGGAAAACCTCGCCATGCGGTCCGACATCAGTACGGACGCGGTGGTACTCCATGATTTTGCCCAAGTGTTGGCGATTCCCCTGCGCGATGGGTGTGATTTGCTGGATGTGATTGGGCGGCGATTGCAGGCGCAGGTTCTGGCGTCGTAAGGGAAGTGGGCGACCTCACAAGGTCGCCTGCATTGCCTTGCTCATCATCCTGTGCAGCCTGGAACCTGTGGGAGCGAGCTTGCTCGCGATAGCGGTGGTTCAGTTGATGGCGATGTTTGATGTGATGCCGTCATCGCGAGCAAGCTCGCTCCCACAGTTTTTTCCGAGTTGTTCACAGATAGTGCGTTCACCACAAATCCCTGTGTGGGAGCGGGCTTGCTCGCGAAAGCGGTGTGTCAGTTTGCAGGATGTTGGTTGTGCTGACGCCTTCGCGAGCAAGCCCGCTCCCACAGGGTTTGGTGGGTACACAAATGTTGCGTACACCCTCAATCCACTGTGGCAGCGAGCTTGCTCGCGATAGTGGTGGTTCAGTTGATGGTGATGTCTGATGTGCTGCCGTCTTCGCGAGCAAGCTCGCTCCCACAGGGTTTGGTGGGCATACAAATGTGGCGTACACCCTCAATCCTCTGTGGGAGCGAGCTTGCTCGCGATAGCGGTGGTTCAGTTGATGGCGATGTTTGATGTGATGCCGTCATCGCGAGCAAGCTCGCTCCCACAGTTAATCGGCGTGTACCTACCCTTTGCGAGCAACGCTTGGGTGGTGTTGATCAGTTCGCACTCGGTGCGCTGCCCAGCCGATGCAACGAAGCACCCTCCAATGTCTTCCACAACTTGCGCATCGTCGGATTGCGATTGGCAATCGCACAATACGAGCGAATCTCCAATCGCGTGCTCCATTGCTCACCGCCGGCCCGCACCAACAGCCCACGCTCCAGCTCGTCGGCCACCGCACTCTGCGGCAACCAGGCCACGCCGTAGCCCTCGATGGCCATGCGCATCAGCAGCATCGCCATGTCCGCTTCGTAACAGCGCTCCAGCGCGATGGGTTCAGGGCCGTTGTTGATGACGATGTCGGCGACGCGCCCGAGGAATGTCGTTGCCGTATAGGCCAGGTAGGGCACCGGTTTGCCGGCGCGTCCGGGCAGGCGGAACAGCGGTTCGCCCTTGCGGTTGGGCGCGCATAAGGGGATGAACGCGTCGTGGCCGAGCACCAGGCTGCCAAAACGCTCGGCGTCCAGCAGGATGGGCGCAAGCGGGTGATGGTAGACCATCATCAAGTCGCAACTGCCTTCCTCCAATGCAATGACGGCGTCATGGATGTTGGCAGCCACCACCCGGGCGTTGAACTGCTCGTTGTGTTGCTGGAACTGCGACAGCCACTTGGGTAGGAAGGTCATCGACAGGCTGTGGCCGGCGGTGATCTGGATGGAGCGTCCCGGCATTCGTTCCACGTCCCGCAGCGTCGAGCGCAACCGCAGTAGTCCGGCGAGGGCCTCTCGGCTTTCATCGCAGAAGGTGACTCCCGCGGGGGTGAGTTGGACAGGGTAGGTGCCCCGGTCCACCAGCTTGACGCCCACCCATTCCTCAAGTGAACGAATACGCCTGGACAAGGCCGATTGCGTCACGCATCGAACCTCGGCCGCGCGTGAGAAATTTTTCCATTCGCCAATCGCCAGAAGATCATCCAGCCATTTGAGTTGCATATCGAGAAACTCCCCCTGTGAGAGCGCGATTTTACTGGGCAATTCCCCAGCATAGCGCGGCCTTTCGCTAACTATTCCAAAAGCGCATGGGGTTAGCCGGATTACTCATCATCCTCCCGGATCTGCTCCTTAGAATCGATCCTGCCAAGTAAAAAACTCCAAGAACTACTTGAGGACAGCACCGTGAAGAAGAATAAGCTCCCACGTCGAATTGCAATGGGCATAGCCCTGGGCGTGCTGGTCGGTTGGGCGTGTCACCATTTCGCAGGGAGCGAGCAAAGTGCCAAAGAGATCGCCAGTTACTTCTCGATGGTCACTGATATTTTCCTGCGCATGATCAAGATGATCATCGCGCCCCTGGTGTTCGCGACGTTGGTGGGCGGTATCGCCAGCATGGGCAATTCTCGCTCTGTCGGCAGGATCGGGGCCCGGGCGATGGCCTGGTTTGTCACCGCCTCGGTCGTCTCGCTGCTGATCGGAATGGGGCTGGTCAACCTGTTTCAACCCGGTGCCGGGCTGAACATGGACGTGGCCCAGCACGCAACGGCGGCCGTGCCGGTCAATACCGGCGACTTCAGTCTCAAGGCGTTCATCGGCCACGTGTTTCCCCGCAGCATTGCCGAAGCGATGGCCAACAACGAGATCCTGCAGATCGTGGTGTTTTCGCTGTTTTTCGGCTTTGCGTTGGCGGGGGTGAAGCGGGCGGGCTACACCCGGATCACCGATTCCATCGAAGAGTTAGCGAAGGTGATGTTCAAGATCACCGACTACGTGATGGCCTTCGCGCCGATTGGGGTGTTTGCCGCCATCGCCTCGGCAATCACCACCCAGGGGCTTGGCTTGCTGGTGGATTACGGCAAGCTGATCGCCGAGTTCTACTTGGGGATCCTGATCCTCTGGGCGTTGCTGTTCGGTGCCGGCTACCTGTTCCTCGGTCGCTCTGTTTTCCACCTCGGCAAGCTCATCCGTGAGCCGATTCTCCTGGCCTTTTCCACCGCCAGCAGTGAGTCCGCCTACCCGAAAACCATCGAGGCGCTGGAGAAGTTTGGCGCGCCAAAACGTGTGTCCAGCTTCGTGTTGCCGCTGGGCTATTCGTTCAACCTTGACGGCTCGATGATGTACCAGGCGTTCGCCATCCTGTTCATCGCCCAGGCCTACAACATTGATCTGAGTTTCACCCAGCAGTTGCTGATTCTTCTGACGCTGATGATCACCAGCAAGGGCATGGCCGGTGTCGCCCGGGCTTCGGTGGTCGTGGTCGCGGCCACGTTGCCGATGTTCAATCTTCCCGAGGCGGGGCTGCTGTTGATCATCGGCATCGACCAGTTCCTCGACATGGCCCGTACGGCCACGAATGTGGTGGGTAACAGCATTGCGACGGCGGTTGTCGCCAAGTCCGAATCCCACGAAGAAGCCGACGAGGAAGAGGGTGAACATGCTCCGGCTCGGTCGCGATCCGAGCCGGTGCCGGTGGCTTGAGGAGAGACTCATGAAGGCTAAAGCGAAGTCGAGCCACAAGGCTGTGGTGCGCAAGTTGGGGATTGTTGGTGGGCTCGGGTCACTGGCCGGTGGCGACCTGTTCTACAAGTTGGTCAAGTCCCGGGCGGTGCTCGAGGATCAGGGGCGCTACCATTTCCTGTTCGAGCAGCACCCCTTCAAGGATGTGCTGCTGCCGCTGGACCAGGGCGCGAACATGACGTCGCGCAAGTTCTATGTGTTCCAGGTGTGCAAGTCGTTCGAGGACAGTGGCTTCGATGCGGTGATGCTTCCATGTTTCGCCAGCCATACGTTTCGCGCTGAAATCGAGGAGGCGCTGGGCATTCCCGTGCTGGACATGATGGCCGCCTTGACCCAGCACGTCAGCCACACGGTGCCGTCCCAGGCGACGTTGGGGGTGATCGCCTCCGACTTTGTGCGTCATTGCGGATTGTTCGAGCGACATTTTGGCAAAGACTTTCAGATCGTTTACCCCGACGCAGACGCTCAAGCGGGTTTGATGGAGGCGATGTACGGCCTCAATGGCATCAAGGACGGTCATCTCGAAGGTGTGCCGCTTGAGGCGGTCTATCGGGCGTGTCTCTCATTGCAGGCCCAGGGGGCGACGGTGATCCTGCCCGGCATGACCGAGCTTTCCCTGGTCTGTGCCGACTTGCAGCGTCGCGGGGTCACTGTGCTGGACATCAATGAGATCTACGCCGACTTCGCGACGCTGGACCAGCAGCCCAGGCGCCCACCCTTCAAGCTGGGCATCGTGGGGGGCGTCGGGCCTGCCGCCACGGTGGATTTCATGGCCAAGGTGGTGGCCAATACGCCAGCGGGAAAGGACCAGGACCACATCAAGATGGTGGTCGAGCAAAACCCGCAGATACCGGACCGGACGGCGAATCTGTTGCGGGATGAGACCGATCCGACGATGGCGATGTACGCCACGTGCAAACGTCTCGAAAGCGCCGGCGCCAACGCCATCGCAATTCCCTGCAACACCGCCCATGCCTTCGTCGACCGGATCCAGGCGCACCTGAGGGTGCCCATCGTGAACATGCTGAGCGAGACGGTGGCGTGGATCGCGGGCACTTATGGTTCGGGCAAGGCGATTGGCCTGCTGGCGACGTCCGGTACGGTGCAGAGCCAGGTTTATCACCAGGCGGCGCGTCATGCCGGGTTCCAGCTTCTTACGCCAGGTGTCGATTACCAGGCGATGGTCATGGACGCCATCTACGGACCGCGGGGTATCAAGGCTGGCTTCACACAGGGGCTCTGCAGGGAGCAATTGTTGCTGGCGGCTGAGCACCTGTGCGAGTTGGGGGCGGGGGTGTTGATCCTGGGGTGTACGGAGTTGCCGCTGGTGCTGGAACATTGCGAAGCGTTCGATATCAATGGGCACAGGGTGGCGCTGGTTGATCCGACGATGATCCTGGCGTTGAGGTGTGTGACGTTGGCGCAAAGGCATGGCTCTGTGGGAGCAAGGCTTGCCCGCGATGAAGCTGATGCGGTCTTCTGAAAGCCAAGGTAACGGCATCGCGAGCAAGCTTTGCTCCCACAGGGCCATGCTCGATGATGAATCAGCCAGCCTTGGCCGGCCCACGCAACGCCGCAATGTCCCGCTTGGGCGGCACACCAAACAAGCGGGCATATTCGCGGCTGAATTGTGAAGGGCTTTCGTAACCCACCTTGAAGGCCGCACTCGCGACGTCCACATGTTCGTTGAGCATCAAGCGTTTGGCTTCGTTCAACCGCAGCCACTTCTGGTATTGCAGTGGGCTCATCGCCGTGAGCTGGCGGAAGTGGTGGTGAAACGTCGGCGCGCTCATTTGCACCCGCGCCGCGAGGTCGTCCACGCGCACGGGCTCGGTGTAGTTCAATTTCAGCCAGTCGATGGCCTTGGCGATCCGGTAGCCCTGGCTGTCGACCGAGGCGATCTGCCGCAGTCGGGCGGCCTGGTCGCTGAGCAGCAGCCGGTAGTGGATCTCGCGCTGGATCAACGGTGCCAGTATGGGAATCGCTTCCGGTTCGTCGAGCAGCGCCAGCAGGCGTGCGAACGGCGCCAAAAGGTCCGGCGTCGCGGTGCCGATTCCTGCGCCGATCCCGACCGCTCGATCACGCGGCGGCGACAGGCTGCCCAGGGCGATCAGGTCGGCCACCATGCGCAAGTCGAGCCTCAGGACCAGGCCCAGGCAGGGTTGCTCCGGGCTTGCCTGCAGCACTTCGGAATTGGCCGGGATGTCCAGGGAGGTCATGAGGAACCGCTCGGTGTCGTAGCCATAGGCTTCGCCACCGATCCACACCTGCTTCTCGCCTTGGGCCACCAGCACGATGCTCGGTTCGATCATGCAAATCACCGGTGGCGCCGGGGCTTCACGCCGGAAGAAGACCAGGCCGGGAATGGGCGTTTCGACGTCGCCCGGGTGTGGTGTCCAGGCGCCAATGATGGCGGTCAATGTCTCTTGTACGGATCTGCGTTGGACGACCATGTCGGCTCCGGGTGTCATCTCGGCTCAAGCGCTATAGGCAGAACATTAACGCGCTAAACGAAGCGCTGCCTATGCGCGATGGAAGAACTCATAGGATCAGGCAAGCATCTCAGCGTAATGCGTTACCGACCGGCCGGATCGAGCGCTGAAAATACTCCCTCACTCAATCCACCAAAGAATCGCGAGCAAGCTCGCCCCCACAGGGGGAGGTGTGGCGGGCACGAAATATGTGAACACCCCATTCAAAACTGTGGGAGCGAGCTTGCTCGCGATAGCGGTCTGCCTAAGGCGGTGGTGTCGGATGTGCCGCCGTCATCGCGAGCGAGCTCGCTCCCACAGCTCCATCAAGCAACACAGGATTGTCATTCCATGACCGATAACTCATTGCCACAAGACCCGCCCGCCTGGGGTGCGGTATTTGCCATGGCGCTCGCCGCATTCGTGCTGGTTGCCTCGGAGTTCATGCCCGTCAGCTTGCTGACGCCGGTAGCGGCCGATCTTCATGTCAGTGAAGGGCAGGCCGGTCAAGGCATTGCCGTCTCTGGCGCGTTTGCCCTGATCACCAGCCTGTTCATCGCCTCGATTGCCGCCCGGGTCGACCGCAAATGGCTTCTGCTGGGGCTGACCTTGCTGATGATCGTTTCAGGCACCGTGGTGGCGTTCGCACCGAATTACCCGGTATTCATGGTCGGTCGCGCGTTGATCGGCGTGGCGATTGGCGGCTTCTGGTCGCTGTCGGCGGCCACGGCCATGCGGCTCGTGCCGGACGCTCAGGTTCCGCGGGCACTGGCCGTGGTCAATGGCGGCAATGCCTTGGCGACCGTGGTCGCTGCGCCGCTGGGCAGCTTCCTGGGGGCGATCATCGGTTGGCGTGGCGCGTTTTTCTGCATCGTGCCGGTCGCCGCCATCGCCCTGGTCTGGCTGCTGTTGCGCCTGCCCTCCATGCCTTCGAAGGCGAAGCAGGGCAGTACCAACGTCTTCAAGTTGATGACCCGGGCACCGGTCGCGCTGGGCATGCTGGCGGTCAGCACGTTTTTCATGGGCCAGTTCATGTTGTTCACCTACCTGCGCCCGTTCCTTGAAACAGTGACGCAAGTGAGCGTTTCAAGGTTGTCCTTCATGTTGTTGGTGATCGGTGTGGCGGGGCTGCTGGGCACCTTCCTGATCGGGACCTGCTTGAAAAACAACCTCTATCGGACGCTTATCGTCATCCCCCTGTTGATGGCCGTGATTGCCATTGCCCTGGTGGGGGGCGGCGGCTCGGTCACGATCACGACCCTCCTGCTCGGCCTTTGGGGCCTGGTGGCTACGGCAGCGCCCGTAGGCTGGTGGACCTGGCTCTCGCGAACGCTACCGGAAGATGCCGAAGCCGGTGGCGGCCTGATGGTGGCGATCGTCCAGCTCGCCATCGCAGCGGGCGCGACAGTGGGTGGCCTGCTGTTTGATCTGAGTGGCTATCGCGCGACCTTCGAAACCAGTGCGGCCGTGTTGGCCATGGCCGCTGTGCTGACGGTGCTGGCTGCTCGGTCAGCGGTCCGGGAGTCGTCATCGACTGGGGGGGCGGCGTCCTATGGCGCGGCGGGTTGAGGCGGATCATCCACGCCAGGAAGAGCGACCGTTGGGCGCTTGAGTTTGGTGGCACATTGATGGCTTGTTATGCTCTGGGTTTGTCATCCATCACGTTGGTTCATTGTGACGACCGAGCGAATTTCCCAATTAGAGCAAGCCCTTATGGCCGTGATCGCCGCGGCCGGGAAGATGGGCATCAGCCGCGATGAATTGTGCGCACAGGCCGTGGGTGGGCTGATATCCGATCCGTACTGGAGCTGGGCGGATACTCGATACGCGCAAGGCGCGGCTGACGAAATCGACAATGCCTTGAATTTACTGGTAGGAAGACCGGCCCAAGAACTGACGCTGCCGGTGCCCGGAAACGATCCAGCACTCGAATCAGCGCCACAGATCTAGCGTGCCCTCCAATGAAAATGGGCGATCAAGGATCGCCCGTTTACGTTATAGGCCAAGGCCTTCTTCTACCAGCGAGAGCAAGGCGTCCTCGTCCAGAATGGTAGGTTCAGCGGGCTGTTGCCCTGTCGAGCGCAGGGCCTGGATATGCCAAAGCGATTCGCCATGCTCACCGAGTGTGCGCACGATGCAGTGTTCCTGCCCTTTCATATGGACTTCAATGCAGCCCTCTCCCTTGGCCGAGAAGCGCGCAATCGGGTCGAATGAAATGCGGCGATGATTGCCTTCGATCATCAGTTGGTCGATGGCGTAGTTGTACGTCGAACCGCTGGAGTGACTTTCAAAGACGTGGGTGGGGTTGCGCCGAATGTCCAGGCCCGCCTCGCACACGGGAGCCAGCCAGGTTTCGATCTGGCGATACAGCTCGTAGACCTGGGCCGGCCAGTGCTCGATCGCCAGGTCGGCGCAGTTGTCGGTATCGGTGCGGGTCTGCTGGGTTTTCCTCAGTTTGGCCGCTAGCTCGTCTGCCTTGCTCATGTCGATTCCTTGTCGTGATGATAGGTTTTGAGCTTAGCTGATGGGGTGGGGTGTTCATTTGCGCCAGGTCATGGCGGGCTGGGAGCAAGCGCCTTCGCCACATGGAAGCACTGCCTGAGCGTTCTGTTCATTTCGACAATGCTTAAACGGCTAAGGCGCTGATCACGTGTTTCGGATCATTGTGAATCGCCCGCAGCAGCGCTTTAGCGGGGCCGGTAGGCTCGCGCCGTCCCTGCTCCCAGTTGCGAAGCGTGCCCAGTTGGACATCGATCAGTGCTGCAAATTTGGCTTGGGTCAGGCCGGTAGCCTTGCGTATCGCCTTCACTTGCAGTGCATCGACGATGAATTCCCGTGATGGCTGGCGTTCGCCTCGGACGATTTCATCCATCTGCTGCACGCTTTCCATCAGCTCATCGAAAAATTTGCTCATGGTTATCTCCAGTGCTCGACAATCAATTTCAACGCTTTTCGTTGATCGACAGTCAAGTCTTGCTGTTCATTTTTCGGATATATCATCAGTAACGCGATCCGCGAAGCATGGACGAAGTGGTAGTAGATCACCCTGGCTCCCCCCCGTTTGCCATGGCCTTTGGCTGCGATACGAATCTTTCGGATCCCCCCGGTGGCTTCCATAACTTCACCAGCGGAAGGATTGCAGACCCGTATTTTCTGTAGGACAGCGAAATCATCGTCATCCATCAGTTCTTTGACCCGACGGGTAAAAATTGGAGTTTCAATAAAAATCATTGCTAATGTACGCCAGTGGCTTACTTTCGAGCAATCCTATTGAAGCCCGACCTCCGATGCACTCCGTGAGTTGTAACCAAATTCGGGGTGCCCGATGATCAAGGCAAGACGTAGACGAGCACCCACCATGCACATGACAGCTCTAAGCAATAACGATCTGGGACCCTTGCGCGATGCACTCACCCAAGCCGGGCTACCCGTGGACGACCTGACATATTCCGGTCGCCAGTTCTTCAGCTCCAACCACCAGGGTGTCGACGTGGGGTTTGCTGGCATCGAGGGGGAGGGGGCCGAGCGGTTGCTGCGCTCGTTGGTTGTCCTTGAGGGGCAGCGGGGCCGGGGTGCTGGTGTGGCGGTGCTCGCCGCTGTCGAAGCGTTTGCGAGACGCGAGGGGGTGGAGCGGCTCCACTTGTTGACCGACAGTGCCGCGGCGTTTTTTACCGGCCAGGGCTATCAGCAGGAGGATCGCTCGCTGGCGCCCGCGTCGATCAGCGCGACGGCCCAGTTCAAGACCTTGTGTCCGGCCTCGGCGACGTACCTGAGCAAGCGCCTCGTCTAGCGCAGCAAATGCACCGCCAACCCGGCCAACCCGCACGCCAGCAACACCTGGATCACCCCGCGCTTGTAGCGAAACAGCGCCACCGCCGCCGCGATCGCGATGATCGCTGACGGCCAGTCCAGGGCACCTGCAAAACCGTTGGGCCAGAGCACGTGGTAACCGAAGAAGCAGGCCAGGTTGAGGATTACCCCGACCACCGCCGCGGTAATCGCCGTCAGCGGTGCGGTGAATTTCAACGCGTTATGGGTCGATTCCACCAGAGGGCCGCCGGCCAGGATGAACAGGAACGAGGGCAGGAACGTGAACCAGGTCACCAGCGTGGCCGCGACGGCCCCGGCGAGGAAGGCCTGTTCGGGGCCGAACACCTGCATCACATAACCTCCGACGAAACCGACGAAGGCCACGACCATGATCAGCGGCCCGGGCGTGGTTTCGCCCAAGGCCAGGCCGTCGATCATTTGTGTCGGTGTCAGCCAGCCGAAGTGCCCGACGGCGCCTTGGTACACGTAGGGCAAGACCGCATAGGCGCCGCCGAAGGTCAGCAGCGCGGCCTTGGTAAAGAACCAGGCCATTTGCGTCAACGTGCCGCCCCAGCCGAACACGGCGGTCAGCAGGCCCATGGGCACGATCCACAACAGGGCACCGACGACCACGAGGCGGGTCAACCTGGCGGCGCTGAACCGGGCATGCTCCGGGGTTGGCGTGTCGTCGTCGATCAAGGCAGGGCCGAAGGATTTGTGTCGGGTATCGTGACCGCCCAGGCTGAATTTTTCCGGTGCCCAGCGACCGCCGAAATAACCGATGGCAGCCGCACCCAGCACGATCAGCGGGAAGGGGAGATCAAGGGCGAAGATCGCGGTGAACGATGCCGCCGCAATCGCCCACAGCCAATTGTTCTTGAGCGCGCGGGAGCCGATCCGGTGGGCGGCATGCACCACGATGGCCGTCACGGCCGGTTTGATGCCATAGAAAATACCGGCCACCACCGGCACTTCGCCAAAGGCGATGTACAGCCACGACAACGCGATGAGAATGAACAGCGAAGGCAGCACGAACAACGCGCCGGCGATCACTCCACCCCAGCTTCGGTGCATCAACCAGCCCAGGTACGTCGCCAATTGTTGGGCCTCAGGCCCCGGCAGCAACATGCAGTAATTGAGGGCGTGCAGGAAGCGCCGCTCGGAAATCCAGCGCCGCCGTTCCACCAGTTCCTGGTGCATGATCGAGATCTGCCCCGCTGGGCCGCCGAAACTGATGAAGCCCAGTTTGAGCCAGAACCAGAACGCCTCGCGCAGACTGACGGCGCCGGGTCGGGTCAGGGCCTGTTCATCATCGATTCGGGTCGGTTGGCTCATGGTCGATGGGGCACTTGGAAGTCAAAGGCGACCATACGTTATGGGGCGTTACGCAATTTAGATAGCCCCAGGAAGGTTTGCTTGTAAAAAACAGTCCTTCAACGCTGTCGCAAGTGCGGGTGTGCATGCTCTCGCCACGGGAATTTCTTCGTTCTGAATCAGGCATTTTTGCAAGCCCAGGTGCGGGGTTTTGGATCCACTCCAGCCACCCATCGGCTTCGCTGCACAGGCAAATTGCCGCCTTACAAGCGGTAGGCTAAGCTCACGAATATTAGGGGTTATGCGCGAATTCGCGCATGCTTTGCCCTCTTCAGGAATTCGCTTGCCAATCCCCATCTACGATCCTTTTCATTCCCCAGCCGGTGCCCTGAAACGCCTGCCGCTGCTCAAGGCTGCGGTTACGTTTATCGCGGCGGTATGCCTGTGCCTGTGCGGTTTGCTTTACCTGCAGTTGGAGCAATCCCGCAGCCACGACGTGGCGTCGGCCCGCATCGCCTCGGCCACCCTTACCCGGGCCATGGCCCAGCAGGCCCAGGACACCTTCCTCCAGGCCGATCTGGTCCTGGCCAGTCTGGCGGATTGGATCCAGGTCGACGGTTTTGGCCCTGCGGTTCAGCCACGCTTGCAGCAAACCTTTGCCCGCCGCGTGCAATCGCTTGAGCAGTTGCATGGCCTGTTCCTGTTCGACAAGCGCGGCCATTGGGTCATTACCTCCTTCGAGGACCTGCACAGGGGGGCAGGGGTGGCGGATCGAGAGTATTTCGTTTTCCACCAGCAGAACGCCTCCCTGGTCCCCCATATCGGCCCGGCGATCCGCAGTCGGCAAAACGGTGAGTGGATCATCCCGGTTTCCCGGCGCTTGAATGACCGAGACGGCAACTTCCAGGGGGTGTTGCTGGCCGGCATCAAAATGTCCTACTTCGACCGGTTCTTCAAAAGCTTCAGCCTGGATGAGCAAGGCGAGATGGCCCTGGCCTTGTCCGACGGGACGCTGTTGGCCCGGCGCCCCTTCGATGAGGCGCGGATCGGCCGCCCGTTGGCCGAGGAACATATCTACAACCATGACCTCTCGGGAGGGATGTCTGGTGATGCGATCATCCGTTCAGATGTCGACGGTGTCGTCAGGCTGTATGGGCATCAACATTTACAGGCTTATCCGTTGGTGGTCACCGCCGCGATGTCCGAAGAATCGATCCTGGCGGGCTGGCATGACCGGGCGTTCCAATCCAGCCTCATCGTGGGCCTGGTGGTCCTGGGCATTTGCTTGTTCGGCTGGGTCTTCGTGCGCCAGGTACGCAACAGCGAAAAGATCGAAGCTGACTTGCGCAAGGCGCAGGAGGCGTTGGAACTGATTGCCACCCATGACAGCCTCACCGGGCTGGCGAACCGGCGTCTGTTCGAACGGGCCCTGGACATCGAGTTCGGTCGGGGCGCTCGTCAGCGCAGTCCCTTGAGCCTGATCATGCTCGACATCGATTTTTTCAAACGCTACAACGACGCCTATGGGCACGTGGCCGGGGATCACTGCCTGGCGGAAGTGGCCAAGGTGCTCAAGAGTTGCTGCCATCGCAAGGCCGATCTGGCGGTACGGTATGGCGGCGAAGAGTTTGCGGTACTGCTGCCCGACACGAACCTTTCGGGGGCCATGGCGTTGGCCGAGCAGATCCGCCGCAGCGTCATCGACAAGCACATCACCCATTCCGGCTCCCCGACCGGCTTCCTCACGGTGAGCCTGGGTTGCTATGCCTTTGTGCCCAGCAGCCTGGACAGCATCGAAGTCTTCATCCAGCGCGCCGATGCGGCGCTTTACCAGGCCAAGCACAGTGGCCGCAACCGAGTGGCGGTGTTATCGACAGAAGGCGGGCTGGATACGCTGGCGCGCTCGGATCGTTGAGAGCGATTGGAACATCGGCCATGGGCTGACGAAGACCCGTTGCAACCACCGCACCGGGTTGACGGTCACAGCCAGTAACGTGACGTTTCGAGTGCTGGCTCTATGAAAAACCTGCGGATCGCGACCTTCAATATCAATGGCATCCGGGCACGGCTGCCCAACCTGCTGGAATGGCTGGAGCGGGAAAAACCCGACATTGTCTGTTTGCAGGAGCTCAAGGCCGTGGACAAGGATTTCCCGGCGGCGGAGCTGGAGTCGGTGGGGTACGGGGCAATCTGGCACGGGCAGGCGTCCTGGAACGGTGTCGCGATCCTGGCCCGTGACGCGCAGCCGTTGGAGAGCCGCCGAGGCCTGCCCGGTGGAGATGACGACAGCCACAGTCGCTATCTGGAGGCGGCGGTGCACGGCGTGCTGGTGGGGTGCCTCTACCTGCCCAACGGCAATCCGCAACCGGGCCCCAAGTTCGACTACAAGCTGGCCTGGTTCGAACGGCTGATCGAATACGCCCAAGGGCTGCAGGCCAGCGACCATCCCGTGGTGCTCGCCGGTGACTACAATGTGGTGCCCACCGACCTGGACATCTACAACCCGCGCTCCTGGCTCAAGGATGCGCTGTTGCAGCCCGAAAGCCGCGAGTGTTACCAGCGGTTGCTGGACCAGGGCTGGACCGATTCGCTGCGCCATCTGTATCCGGACGAGCGCCTCTACACCTTCTGGGATTATTTTCGCCAGCACTGGCAAAAGAACTCCGGACTGCGCATCGATCATCTGCTGCTCAATCCGGTCGCCAGCGCCTACCTGAGCGAAGGCGGGGTGGACGCCTGGGTCCGGAACCAGCCCCACCCCAGCGACCATGCGCCCACCTGGATCCGGCTGGCTTCGCGTAAACGGCGCTGACGGGGCCGATTGTTGTCTCTGTGAAGGGAATGCCTTATACCTGCGCCCATTAGCCGTGCGCTTGTTGTGAGCGCTGGCCGCCCCCGGAAAAGGACAACCGTCATGAGTCATCCCCAACTGAGCGATACGAGCCGTTATCTGCGGCGCCTGGGTTTCGACGCACCACCGGCGCCGACGCTCGACACCTTGCGCCAACTGCAATGGCGGCATACCGCTGAATTCCCCTTTGAAACCCTGTCGACATTGCTGCGTCAGCCCGTGCCCATTGACCTTGAATCGGTCGAACGCAAGGTTTTCGAAGATGGGCGTGGCGGCTATTGCTATGAACTCAACCAGTTATTCCTGGCGCTGTTGCAGACATTGGGTTTCGATGCCCGTGGCATCACTGGGCGTGTGGTGATGAATGCGCCGGAGGACGCCTGGCCTGCCCGGACCCATCGGCTGAGCCTGGTGACGATCGACGGTGTGCGCTATATCACTGACGTCGGTTTTGGCGGCATGGTGCCCACCGCGCCGCTGCTGCTGGACAGCCGTGATACCCAAGTCACGCCCCATGAGCCGTACCGCATCGAGACCCCTGCGGACGGCTATCTGTTGCGCGCGAACGTCGCCGGCGAATGGCGGCCGATGTACCTGTTCGACCTGCAACGCCAGGAAGACATCGATTACACCGTCGGCAACTGGTATGTCTGCAACCATCCGGAGTCGCCGTTCATGGGCCGGTTGATGGTGGCCCGCACCGGTGACGGATTGCGCAAGACCCTGAACGGCAACAGCTACGCCGTGCATCGCATAGGGCAGGAGAGCGAGCGGCGCGTGATCGTCGATGCCGATGAGTTGATCGACCTGCTGGAACAGGCGTTCAGCCTGCGCGTGCCGCCACGGGAGCTGTTGCGGCCCGCGCTTGTGGGGTTGCTTCAAGGATAAAAGGCGGTTGGCCGCAGGCCTGTTCCGAATGTGCACACAATAAGTTGTATACAACTCTATGGACATTTGTCCTGAATTTTGAATACAGTGTGCCCATAACAAAAAACAGGGAATCCCCGAACCATGAAAACGCCCCATGTTTCACTCCCACGGCCCGAGGACGAAAACCTCGGCGTCGGCGCGAATATGGCTTACGGCCTGCAACATGTGTTGACCATGTACGGTGGCATTGTCGCCGTACCGTTGATCATCGGCCAGGCGGCTGGGCTTTCGCCGGCGGACATCGGCCTGTTGATTGCCGCGTCATTGTTCGCAGGGGGCCTGGCCACGTTGCTGCAAACCCTCGGCCTGCCGTTTTTCGGCTGCCAGTTGCCTTTGGTGCAGGGCGTATCGTTTTCGGGCGTCGCGACCATGGTGGCGATTGTCGGCAGCGGCGGGGAAGGGGGCTTTCAAGCCATCCTCGGCGCGGTGATCGCAGCGTCGCTGATCGGTCTGCTGATCACCCCGGTGTTTTCACGCATCACCCGGTTCTTTCCGCCACTGGTCACGGGCATTGTGATCACCACCATCGGCCTGACCCTGATGCCGGTGGCGGCGCGTTGGGCGATGGGTGGCGACAGCCACGCCGCCGATTTTGGCAGCATGGCGAACATTGGCCTGGCCGCCGTGACCCTGGTGCTGGTGCTGCTGTTGAGCAAAATGGGCAGCGCAACCATCTCCCGTTTGTCGATTCTGTTGGCGATGGTCATGGGGACGGTCATCGCGGTGTTCCTCGGCATGGCGGACTTTTCATCGGTCAGCCAAGGCCCGATGTTCGGCTTCCCGACACCGTTCCATTTCGGCATGCCGACGTTCCATATCGCCGCGATCCTGTCGATGTGCATTGTGATCATGGTGACCCTGGTGGAAACCTCTGCCGACATCCTGGCGGTGGGCGAGATCATCGACACCAAAGTCGACTCCAGGCGCCTGGGTAACGGCCTGCGGGCGGACATGCTGTCGAGCATGATCGCGCCGATCTTCGGTTCCTTCACCCAGAGTGCCTTTGCCCAGAACGTCGGGCTGGTGGCCGTGACTGGAATCAAGAGCCGTTTCGTGGTGGCGACCGGTGGGGTGTTCCTGGTGGTGCTCGGCCTGTTGCCGTTCATGGGCCGGGTGATCGCCGCAGTGCCGACCTCGGTGCTGGGCGGTGCCGGCATCGTGCTGTTCGGCACGGTGGCTGCCAGCGGCATCCGCACGCTGTCGAAAGTCGATTACCGCAACAACGTCAACCTGATCATCGTCGCCACCTCCATCGGCTTCGGCATGATTCCTATTGCTGCGCCGAATTTCTACGACCATTTCCCGAGTTGGTTCGCGACCATCTTTCATTCGGGCATCAGTTCTTCGGCAATCATGGCGATCGTGCTGAACCTGGCATTCAACCACTTCACTGCGGGCAATTCCGACCAGCAGTCAGTCTTCGCTGCCGGTACCGAGCGTGTGTTGCGCTACCAGGACCTGGCGGCACTGCGCGAAGGCGACTATTTCAGTGACGGCAAGCTGCATGATTGTGATGGCAACGAGATTCCTGTGGTGGAGCCTGTTCACGAGCCGGCGGAGCATGGGCCGATCCGACTGAAAAGCAGCGAGCACGTCTGACAAATACCGGTTTATCAGCAGACATGAAAAAGCCTGTGATCGATGATCACAGGCTTTCTTGTGCCGCCCGGGAGGCGTTTACCAGCGGCCGTAATGACCCCGGGGCGGGCCGTAGTAGTAGCCCCGTGGTGGCCCGTAATACACCGGTGCCGGGCGATAGTAGATAGGCTGTTCCACATACACCGGTTGCGGCTGATAGTAGACCGGTGGTGGGGCCTGGTAGTAGACCGGCTGCGGCTGGACGTAGACCGGTTGCTGCACATACACCGGCCGATCACGGTTGATGATGGCTGAGCCAACGATGGCCGAACCGACGATGGCACCAAAAACGGCGGGCCCCTCCCAACCACCACGACCGTGGGCGGATGCCTGGCCGGTGACCGCGAGTGCCCCCATGAGCAGGGCGATGATGGGAAGTCTACGATTCATGGCTGTTCCTCGTTTCGGCCCCGGCGCCTGTGGTCTGCAACAGACCCGATGAGGGTCGCGGGGATACTTGCTATGACAGCGATTTTCTCAGGATTTGCGACGCCGTTGGGTAAATATTGTGTAAGGTCTGTAGCGCTTTTCTTGACCGCGCCGCGTCATCCAGCGGCCTGAGATCGGGCCGGGCCTGGCGGTATCATCATCGAATAGACCTTTGGCGACGGTGTTTCCGTCTGTCCGAAAGTGAATGCAAGGAGACACGCATGCAGATCAATCCCAACAAAGACACCCAACTGTGCATGTCGCTCTCGGGGCGTCCCGGAAACTTCGGCCTGCGCTTTCATAATCATTTGTATGAACAATTGGGGCTGAACTTCTACTACAAGGCGTTCAGCAGCCAGGACCTGCCTGGGGCGGTGGGTGGTATCCGCGCGCTGGGCATTCGCGGCTGCGGCGTGTCGATGCCCTTCAAGGAAGCCTGCATCGCCCTGGTGGACGAGCTGGATCCTTCGGCCGCCGCGATCCAGTCGATCAATACGATCGTCAATACCAACGGCCATCTGAAGGCCTACAACACGGACTACATCGCCATCGCCCAATTGCTGCAAAGCCATGCCGTGCCCCAGGATTCGACCTTTGCCCTGCGCGGCAGCGGCGGTATGGCCAAGGCTGTGGCCAGTGCCTTGCGCGATGGGGGCTACAGGAACGGGCTGATCGTTGCCCGCAATGAGGCCACCGGGCGAGCCCTGGCCGAGTCCCTGGGGTATGAATGGCAAGCGGAACTGGGCGCCCGGCGGCCGCAGATGCTGATCAACGTCACGCCGATCGGCATGACCGGCGGCCCGGAAGCCGATCAGTTGGCGTTTGAGCCCGAGACCATCGCCGCGGCCGAGACCGTGTTCGATGTGGTGGCGATCCCGTCGGAAACGCCGCTGATCGTACGCGCCCGGGCCGAAGGCAAACGGGTCATCACCGGGTTGGAAGTCATTGCGATCCAGGCCCTGGAGCAGTTCGTGCTGTACACCGGTGTGCGGCCCAATCTGGAGCAATTCGAAAAAGCCGTGGCCTTCGCCCGGTCGGCGTAGGCGCCGCTACTCCAGCCGCGCCAGGCGTTCTTCCAGTGCCGCGATCCGCGCTTCGAGCTCCTCGATGCGTTCCAGCGAGACACTGCCGCCGGCGCCACGCTCCACCGGGTGCTGGCGGGCGGCGAGAATCGCTTCGACGTCCGCCGGGTCACCCATGGCGTGCACATAACGGTCTTCGCGCTGGCCGGCCTGGCGTGGCACCAGCAACGCCAGGCCGCGGGCGATCAGACGTTCGAGCTGGTGCACCACTTGTTCGGCGTCTTCGAAGTCGTGCATCCGTCCGCTGCGGGTCAACAGCTCATTGACCGTTTGCGGGCCACGCAGGAACAGCAGGCCCATCAGGACCACCTGGGCCGGCACCAGCTCCAGGGCTTTGTCGACCCGATGCTCCCAGCGGTCGGCGCGGCTGCCCATCACCAGCTTGGTGAAACCGCGACCTTCCAGCGCCCGCAGGCTCTGGCCGACCTGGCCCGGGTTGAGGTTCATCACCGGTTCGCGGCTGGTTTTCTGGTTGCAGGCCAGTACCAGGGCGTTGAGCGTCAACGGGTAGGTCTCGGGGTTGGTGGCCTGTTTCTCGACCAGCGCGCCGAGGATGCGGATTTCCGTGCTATTGAGCCGTGGTTCTTCAGCCTGCTGTTGTTCTTCGATGCTCATCGCGCGTTCCCTATGCTGTGGAAGCCGCCTAGCCTAATCCTTGCGTAATAAAAGACAAGCCGTGCAACAAGGCGTGGCTATAATCGCAGCCGTTTGATCATTCTTTCCTGCCACCTGCATGAGATTGCCATGACTATTTCCCTGTACGCCGCTTCCGTCCCGGTTTTCAAGCAGATGCTCAACGCGTTGAGCGATGTTCTGAACAAGGCTGAAGCCCACGCCACCGCGAAGAACATCGACCCGAATGCTTTCCTGCAAGCCCGCCTGTACCCGGACATGTTCCCGCTGGTGCGCCAAGTGCAGATCGCGGTGGATTTCGCCAAGGGTGTGTCCGCCCGCCTGGCCGAGGTCGAGGTGCCGAAGTATGAGGACAGCGAGACCACTTTCGCTGAGCTGCAAGCCCTGATCGCCAAGGTATTGGCCTTTATCGACGGCATCAGCCCTGCGCAGATCGATGGCAAGGAAGGCATCGAAATCGTTACCCGCCCGGGGACGCCGAAGGAGAAGCGCTTCAGCGGCCAGAATTATCTGCTGACCTACGGCCTGCCGCAGTTCTTCTTCCACGTCACCACCACTTATGCATTGCTGCGCCACAATGGCGTGGAAGTGGGCAAGCGCGACTACATGGGCGCGTTCTAACCCCGCAGGCATGAAAAAGCCCGGGACGGTGTGGGCCGTTCCCGGGCTTTTTTGTGGCTGTCTGTTACATCCTCGGCGCCGCTATCGCGAGCAAGCTCGCTCCCACAAAGAATTGGTGGCGTAGCGGCTATTGTGTGAGCGCCGCTGCCCCTGTGGGAGCGAGCCTGCTCGCGATGACAAGCCCACAGCCACAGCAATTGTCACGCCGTACGGGCGAGCTTCTCTTCCTCACCCAGGCACGCCGCCGCCGTGAACAGCACATCCGTCGACGAGTTCAACGCCGTCTCCGCCGAGTCCTGCAGGACACCGATGATGAAGCCCACCGCGACCACTTGCATGGCGATCTCACTGGGAATGCCAAACAGGCTGCACGCCAGGGGAATCAGCAACAGCGAACCGCCGGCCACCCCGGATGCACCGCACGCGCAAATGGCGGCGACAACGCTCAGCAGCACGGCGGTTGGCACGTCCACCACAATACCCAGGGTGTGTACGGCCGCCAGGGTCAGTACGGTGATGGTGATGGCGGCGCCGGCCATGTTGATGGTCGCGCCCAGGGGGATCGACACCGAATAGGTGTCTTCGTGCAGGCCCAGGCGTTTGCTCAGTTCCAGGTTCACCGGAATATTCGCCGCCGAACTGCGCGTGAAAAACGCCGTGATGCCACTTTCCCGCAGGCAGGTGAACACCAGTGGGTAAGGGTTGCGACGCAGTTTCCAGAACACGATGAGTGGGTTGACCACCAACGCCACGAACAGCATGCAACCGATCAGTACAGTGAGCAGTTGCAGGTAGCCGAGCAGGGCGCCGAAGCCGGACGTGGCCAGGGTCGAGGCCACCAGCCCGAAGATCCCCAGCGGGGCGAAGCGGATGACCAGGCGCACGATCACGGTCACGCCGTTGGACAGGTCTTCGAGCACGGTACGCGTGGTCTGGCCCGCATGACGAATGGCGATGCCCATGCCGATGGCCCAGGCCAGGATGCCGATGAAGTTACCGTCCATCAGCGCCCGGACCGGGTTATCCACCACGCTCAGCAGCAAGCTTTGCAGCACCTCGCTGATGCCTCCGGGCGCTGTGACCGCGACGTCTTGGGTCGACAGCACCAGGCTGGACGGAAACAGCGTACTGGCAACCACCGCGACCACCGCCGCGGCGAAGGTGCCCAGCAGGTAGAGAAACAGGATGGGGCGGATATGGGTTTCCTGGCCGTGCTTGTGGTTGGCGATGGACGCCATGACCAGCACGAACACCAGAATCGGCGCCACGGCCTTGAGTGCGGACACGAAGACCTTGCCAATGAACGCGGTGGATTTCGCCAGGTCGGGCGCCAGCCATGCCAGGACAATACCGGCGATCAGGCCAATGATGATTTGCGTCACCAGGCTGGTGCGTTTGAGGCGTTGCAAAGGGGTAACGGACGAAGCTGTCATAGCGGCATCTCTGATTTTATTGTGTTCAACGGTCGACGAATCAGGGCAACAAGCGGGCAGGCCACATGAGCGGACCGAGAGAAAGTAGGGCATTTGCAGGCCGCGGACTTTATCACAGCCGATGAAAAATCTGACGGACCTGTGACAGTCCGTCACCCTTATCCGGGTCATGCCGAGCGTTTGTATGACGCACGCATTCTGTTAGGCTTTGTCGCTCTCACTTTCTTTCCGCCAGCGGGCCTCCGGCTAACGCTGGTGTCGTCGTTTTGCTGGAGTTCTGCATGTTGTTACCCATTTTCCTGTTGTCGGCCGCCGGTTTTACCGTGCTGACCACGGAATTCGTCATCGTTGGCCTGTTACCGTCCATTGCCCGCGACCTGCACGTCACCATTCCCCAGGCGGGGCTGCTGGTGACGTTGTTCGCGTTTACGGTAGCGGCCTTCGGGCCATTCCTGACGGCCTGGTTCGCTCGCTTCGAGCGGCGCAAGCTGTTTATCAGCGTGCTGGTGATGTTCGGCCTGGCCAACCTGCTGGCCACCTTCGCCCCCAACATCTGGGTGATGGCCATTGCCCGGTTGATCCCGGCCCTGGGCCTGCCGGTGTTCTGGGCGCTGGCCAGTGAAACGGCGGTGGACATTGTCGGGCCGCAGCTGGCCGGGCGGGCCATCGCCCGGATCGGCTTCGGCATCGTCTGCGCCACGGTGTTCGGCATTCCAGTGGGCACGTTGATTGCCGATGCGTTTGGCTGGCGCAGCGCGTTTGCGATCCTGGCGGTCATTGCCTTCGCCAAGGCCTTGTTGCTGTTTATCTATTTGCCGAAAACCAATTTGCACCAGCATCAGGTGAGCTTCCGCTCCCAATTGAAGATCCTGCGCAGCCCACTGATGCAGGGGCACGTGCTGTTGTCGATCCTGGTGTTCAGCGGCATGTTCACCGCCTACACCTATCTGGCGGATATCCTCGAGCGCCTCGCCGGATTCGATGGCACCTTGGTGGGCTGGTGCCTGATGGGCTTTGGTGCAGTCGGGCTACTGGGCAATTCCCTGGGCGGCCGTGCGGTGGACCGGCATCCGTTGATTGCGTCGATGGTGTTCTGCCTGTTCCTGATCGGCGGCATGGTGGCGTTGGTGCCGAGCATTCATTCGCCCCTCGCGCTGGCGGCGGCGATGGGCATCTGGGGCGTGACCCAGGCCGCTTTGTTCCTGGTCAGTCATGTGCGGCTGATGAAGGCGGCCCCGCAGGCGCCGGCGTTTGCCGCCTCGTTGAACATTGCCGGGGCCAACCTGGGGATTGGCCTGGGGGCGATGGTTGGTGGCCGAGTCATCGATAACCTGGGCCTGGACAGTGTCGGGTTCGCTGCAGCCGGGTTCATCTTTGTGTCGATTCTGCTGGCGTTGCTGCTGATGACCGTCAAGCCCCGTGCGACTTGCATGGATGGCTAAGTGCTGAACAACTCGCGACGCGCACCTTCGGCAATCGCGACGATGCCGGGGTGGCTGACCTTGCGTTCCACGGAAATGGCGTAGAAGGACTCACTCACCGCATCGGTCTGGCCGATCACTTCTACGCCGTATTGGCGCTTGACCTCTTCGGCAATCACGCTCGGGCCGATGAAAATCCCGCTGCCGGATTGACCGAAGGCCTGCATCAGTGCGCTGTCGTCGAATTCGCCGACGATGCGCGGCTGGATCTGTTGTTCGGCGAACCAGCGTTGCAAGCGGCTGCGCACCACGGTCTCCGGCCCGGGAATCAGCAGCGGAGCGTCATGCAGGCCATGGGGGAAATCCTGCCCGTAGCGTTCGGCCAGCGCGGCGGTGGCGAAAAAACTGATCCCGCATTCCCCCAGTTTCTGGCTGTAGCCCTTGATGTCCAGGTGAGTCGGCATCGGACTATCGGAAATCACCAGGTCCAGACGCTGGATCGCCAGGTCCGCCAGTAGCCGTTCGAGCTTGTCCTCGCGGCAGGTGATGCGCAGCGGCTCACTCAACTCCATGGTCGGCGCCAGCAGTCGATAGACGATGGATTTGGGCACCACATCCGCCACCCCGACCCGGAACAGGGTCTGTTGTTCGTTGGGCTGGGCCCGCAGCATCAGTTCCAGTTCGCCGCCCAACTGGAACATGTGTTCGGCGTAGGGGAGCGTCTGGCGGCCGGCTTCGGTCAGTTCCAACTGCCGCCCGACACGGCGAAACAGTTTGATGTTATACGTCTGCTCGAACAGGGAAATCTGACCGCTGATGGTTTGTGGCGTCAGGTTCAACTGCTCGCACGCGCGCACGATGCTGCCGGTTTTCGCCACCACCCAGAAGTAATGCAGTTGTCGATAATTGAGCATGGGATCACATTGCTTCGTAAAAACCGAAGTATAACCGCTGAAAATACGAATTTTCCTGAAGTATTCGCGTCTCTAGAATGCCTCGCCATTGGTGGGCCACTTTTCGTGCTCCTTTTATTCTCCCAAGAGGCATTGATTCCATGACATACAAATCCCTGGGGCTGGCAGCCCTGTTGGTGATGTCCGTAACGACACTGGCAGGTTGTGAACAGGCTGAAAAAAGTGCCCAGCAACTGATGGGACAGGCAGCGGAAACCGCCAAGCAGGCCATCGACGAGACCCACAAGGCCGCCGAACAGGCGATCAGCGAAGCCACCGGTGGCTTGATCAGCCCGAAGAAAGAGCCGGCGGACGAAGCTGACGAAACACAAACCCCTACCAAAACCATCTAACGCGTCACATCAGTCAGGACTGACCCATGGATTATCTTTTACAGCTCGCCGCCAGCCCCACCGCGTGGATTGCCCTGGCGACTCTGGTCGTGATGGAAATCGTGCTAGGCATCGATAACCTGATCTTCATTTCGATTCTGACCAACAAGCTGCCCGTACAGCATCGTGCCAAGGCTCGGCGGATCGGTATCGGCATGGCGCTGATCCTGCGCCTGGGCTTGTTGAGCACCATTGCCTTCATTGTGCAGTTGACCGAACCGGTCATCGAAATCCTGGGCCAGGCGTTCTCCTGGAAAGACATGATCCTGATCGCCGGTGGCCTGTTCCTGCTGTGGAAAGCGACCACTGAAATCCACCACAGCATGGATCCTGCGCCAAATGATCCCAAGTCGGCCACGTCCGGCGTGACCCTGGGCTTTGCCGCGGCCATCGGTCAGATCCTGATGTTGGACCTGGTGTTCTCCATCGACAGCATCATCACCGCCGTGGGCATGACCGAGCATTTGCCGATCATGATCATCGCCGTCGTCGTATCGGTGCTGGTGATGCTGTTGGCGGCTGAACCGCTCGCCAAGTTCATCAATGACAACCCGACGGTGGTCATGCTGGCCCTGGGCTTCCTGATCATGATCGGCATGACGCTGATCGCCGAAGGCTTCGGCGCCCATGTACCGAAAGGCTATATCTATGCGGCCATGGCGTTCTCGGCGGCGATCGAGGTGTTGAACATGTTGTCCCGTCGGGCCAAGGAAAAGGCGCTGGCCGACAACGCCTGATTCCAGGCAGACAGAAGCCACCCGGGTCCAGGCCCGGGTGGCTTTTTTTATTTGAGCGTTATGGGTTTGAACGTGAAGGGTCAGTGTGCGGCGGCGTGGCGCCGGGCAGGTTTGGCGGCTTTTTCCGATGGCGCAGGTGGCGCATGATGATGGCGCCGAGCGATTCGAAGCACTCCCCACAGCATGGCCGTGGCTACGCTCAGCCAGCCGAATATCAGCATCAGGATTGTCGTGGTCAGGCTCATTCGTGCCTCCTTCTATCCCCGGTTCGGGATATCGCACCCAGTACAATGGACAGTCTAGTCGCTCAAGTGTTGCAACTGATCGATCCATGGCGTTGGGGTTCGGATCGGTTCGTTCTATTGCCGCCGTAAAACGATGCTTATCACTATACCCAGGGCTGTGCGCACCTTATGATCGTCGACCCAAGCCCGGCCCGGATGCCGGGTGCCTGAACAAGAGAGTCGTCATGTCGCCGGTCATTTCATCGTTTCGATCACTGGTACTGGCGGTGTCCTGCCTCGTCGCCCTGGCGGGTTGCGCGGGCAGCGTATCGCCGCAGATCCAGCGCCTGCCCGAGCGGGTGGAGCTCAATAGCGTGCCGTTCTACCGTGGCGAAATGTACCAGGGGGCTCCGCAGTCCCTGGCCGCCTTATTGACGTTGCAAGGCACTGTGATCACCCCGGGGTTGTTGGAAAAACCATTGCACCTGCCCGGTGGCGAAGCCGATTTGCAGCAGAATATGCCCACCCTGGCACGAGAGTACGGGCTGCTGGTGTATCCCCTGGACGCCAAGCTGCCTGCGCTGTTGGAGCAGGTCGCGGCGGGCTATCCGGTGCTGGTGCGCTATATCGACGGTTCGGCGTTCTGGGCCGCGCCTCGGTATGGGATTCTCGCCGGCTACAACCGTCAGAAGCAGACGGTGTTGCTGCGTGCAGGCATGAACCGGCGGCAGTTGATGAGCTTCAGTGCCTTCGAGTCGGCCTTCCAGAGCGCCGGCGGCTGGGCGGTGCTGGTCCAGCGACCCACGCAGCTTCCCGCCAATGTCGACGCGCAGCGCTGGCTGAAAGCGGCGGCTGATCTGGGTGGGGCAGGGCAGGAGCAAGCCGCGGCGCGGGCCACCAAGGCCCTGGGCGCTGCGCATTGATCGAGCGTCCCGTTCGTCACTTGTCGGGCACGACCCCGCGGGCTTGAGGCTCTTATCGTCAGGGTTGGGGATTTTTCCGACCGTGATTGGAGGAGGCACGCATGGCACAGTCGAAAACACCTACGGGGCCACATTCATCAGAGCATTCCAGCGGTGATGACCTGGGGTTCGATCCGGATTCGCCGGACCTTGAGGATCCCCAGGTCGACCCGGTAGGGCCGGCCAAGGCGCCCCTGGACAAGAAGGATGAGCGCAAGCCCAAACCCTATGATCCGCTGGGTGACTTGAAGCCATAAATAACCTGTGGGAGCAAAGCTTGCTCGCGATGGTGGCAGGCCAGTCAACGGCATTGTCGACTGGCCTATCCCTATCGCGAGCAAGCTTTGCTCCCACAGTTTTGTGCCGTTGAATTATTTGGAGGCTTCCACCACGCCACTCTGGCGGCTCTTGAGATTCTTGGCGGCCTTGTATTGCAGGGCCACCGCGGGCACGGCGGCGCTTTTTCCGGTTTCCACCCAGCTACGAATCCGGCTGGCATCAGCGAAGTGCGTGTACTTGCCAAAGGCGTCGAGGATCACCAGCGCCATCGGGCGATTGCCCATTTTCGTCACCAGCACCAGGCAGTGGCCGGCCTGGTTGGTGAAGCCGGTCTTGGTCAACTGGATATCCCAGTTGGCCTTGTGGACCAAGTGGTCGGTGTTGCGAAATCCCAGGCTGTACACAGGCTTGCGGAAGGTAACGGTCTTTTCCTTGGTCGTACTCAGTTCGCTCAGCAGTGGGTACTTGCGGGCGGCGATCAACAGCTTGGTCAGGTCCCGGGCGGTGGAGACGTTGTTGATCGACAGGCCCGTGGGTTCGACGTAATGAGTGCTGGTCATGCCCAATGCCTTGGCCTTGGCGTTCATGGCGGCAATGAATGCCGCATAGCCGCCCGGATAGTGGTGGGCGAGGCTGGCGGCGGCGCGGTTTTCCGAAGACATCAGGGCGATCAGCAGTACGTCCCGGCGCGACAGTTCGCTGTTGAGCTTGACCCGGGAAAACACGCCCTTCATCTCTGGGGTGTTGGCGATGGTGATGGAAATGTATTCATCCAGGTTCTGTTTGGCATCCAGCACAATCAGGCCGGTCATCAACTTGGTCACCGAAGCGATAGGCACCACCACGTCCGGGTTGCTCGAATAAACGACTTTATCCGTCTGCAGGTCCAACAGCATCGCGCTGCCCGAGGCCACTTGCAGCTTGGCTGAATCCCGAGGGGCCGCGATGGTTTCCTGTGCAACGGCATTGTGCGTGATGAAGGGGCCTGTGAAAGCGATGAACAGGCTGATGATCGAAAGACGGATTTTCACGCGAGTAGACTCGATGGAGTTGAAGGTGCCGTTGAGCAACGACTTTTAAAGAAAACGTCGCATTTTAGGAGTATGGGCGATAGCAGCGCTATATGCCTGTATCGCCAAGGCTTGTGAATAAATAAAGTTTAATGAAGGGCGATTCTGGCGAATCGAATCTGAAAATCTTGTAGTTTGCGCGATCGATACCTGGCGGCTAAGTCCAGGCCCCGGAAACACCTGTGGGAGCGAGCTTGCTCGCGATGGCAGTGTGTCAGTCAACTTGGATGTTGGCCGGTCCACCGCTATCGCGAGCAAGCTCGCTCCCACAGGGTCTTTGTTGGCGCGTCGATCAGCTATGCAGCGTCTCGGCCGCGTACAACGTGTTTTCCAGCAGGCAGGCCCGGGTCATCGGGCCTACGCCGCCGGGTACCGGGGTGATCCAGCCAGCGCGGGGCAGGGCGGTCTCGTAGACCACGTCGCCCACCAGCTTGCCGTCGTCCTGGCGATTGATGCCCACGTCGATGACGATGGCGCCTTCCTTGATCCACTCGCCCCTGACCAGCCCGGGTTTGCCGGCGGCCACTACCACCAGGTCGGCACGGCCGACATGGCCGGCCAGGTCCTTGGTGAAGCGATGGGTCACGGTCACGGTGCAGCCGGCCAGCAGCAACTCCATGGCCATCGGGCGGCCGACGATGTTGGACGCCCCCACCACCACGGCATCGAGGCCATACAGGTCCACGCCAGTGCTTTCCAGCAAGGTCATGATGCCTTTGGGGGTGCAGGGACGAAGCAGTGGGATGCGTTGGGCCAGGCGGCCGACATTATAAGGATGGAAACCGTCGACATCTTTGTCCGGGCGGATACGCTCCAGCAGTTTGGAGGCGTCGAGGTGTTCAGGCAGCGGCAACTGGAGCAGAACACCGTCGATGTTCGGGTCGTCGTTCAGGCGATCGATCAGATCGGCCAACGCTTGCTGGGTGGTTTCGGAAGGCAGGTCGTAGGCCTGGGAAAGGAAGCCGACCTCTTCACAGTCTTTACGCTTGTGCGAGACATAAACCTGAGAGGCAGGATCGCTGCCGACCAGGATCACCGCAAGGCCGGGCGTACGCAGGCCTTGCTGGCGGCGCTCGGTGACTCGTTGGGCGATCTGCTGGCGCAGGCTGGCGGCGATCGATTTGCCGTCGATAAGTTGTGCAGTCATTGCGCGTGGTTAACCATCGAGAGGGGAAAAAAAGAGAACGCATTCTCGCATGCCGGGGCGTGAGGGCAAAGGCGCTTGGTCTGCAAATTCCCCTAACCCCTTTAATTAAATGAATTTTTTTTAAAAAAGAGTTGACGACCTATCAGGCCGTCTATAACATTCGTCGCACTTGTCGGGCACAGCCTAGCACTGGTTAAGAAGGTGGAGCGGAGTTGGTTGTTTCAACTCGGCAAAACTGAAAGCACTTAGTTTGTAATCGTCCAAGAATACAGATTAAAAAGGCGCCCGTAGCTCAGCTGGATAGAGCATCCGCCTTCTAAGCGGATGGTCGCAGGTTCGAGTCCTGCCGGGTGCGCCAATTAGGCAGCTTTGGCACAAGTAAGGCAACAAGGCAATATGGTGGGCGTAGCTCAGTTGGTAGAGCACGGGATTGTGACTCCCGTTGTCGTGGGTTCGATCCCCATCGTCCACCCCATATTCTAGAAAGGCGCCAGATCTAACAATCTGGCGCCTTTGCTTTAAAAGCTTGATACGCGGATGTGGTGGAATTGGTAGACACACTGGATTTAGGTTCCAGCGCCGCAAGGTGTGAGAGTTCGAGTCTCTCCGTCCGCACCATACAAGTGGCTATTTAAATAGCAGAAAACGGCGCAGTACCTGAAAGGGGCTGCGCCGTTTTTGTTTTCAGTGGTTCTGTGTTTGGCGTCGGTACTGTTTTTGCGGTTGTGCGCAGCGGTCGGTTTGTCACGAATGTGTTTCGTGATGATGCGCGGTATGCCCGTTGGTCTCCTTGTGGGGCGGGGCGCTGCGCGACCGGAGAAGCGGCTTCTATATATAGAAGCGTTGGCGCAGAGCCTTGGACTGAATCGACTGTATTTGCAATCCGGGTGGGGCATGACCGTTTGCCCCGCCCTAAATCCGGCGCCTGTTTCCAGCGCGTTTTCAGTAGGGTGACTTCTTGAGTTTGACCTACTAGAATGCATGCCCTTGATTCTGGGGTCGGAAACGCCCGGCCAACGTCTGTGCAACGAGGAATATCCATGCAAGTTTCTGTTGAAAATACTTCTGCTCTTGAGCGCCGCATGAGCATCACCGTGCCGGCTGAGCGCATCGAGACTCAGGTCAACAAGCGTCTGCAGCAGACTGCCCAAAAGGCCAAAATCCCAGGTTTCCGCCCAGGCAAAGTGCCAATGAGCGTGATCCGTCAGCGTTACGAAGCTGATGCGCGTCAGGAAGCCGTGGGCGACGTGATCCAGTCTTCGTTCTACGAAGCGGTCGTCGAGCAGAAGCTGAACCCGGCCGGCGCACCGTCCGTCGAGCCTAAAGTGCTGGAAAAAGGCAAGGACCTGGAATTCGTCGCCACGTTCGAAGTGTTCCCGGAGTTCACGGTTGCCGGTTTCGAGTCCATCGCTGTCGAGCGCCTGAGCGCTGACGTGTCGGATGCCGACCTGGACAAGATGCTGGACATCCTGCGCAAGCAGAACACCCGTTTCGAAGTGACCGAGCGTGCTGCCCAGAACGAAGACCAGTTGAACATCGATTTCGTCGGCAAGGTCGACGGTGAAGTGTTCGCTGGCGGTTCCGCCAAGGCCACCCAGCTGGTACTGGGCTCCGGTCGCATGATTCCTGGCTTCGAAGACGGCCTGGTTGGCGCCAAGGCCGGTGAAGAGCGCGTTCTGAACGTGACCTTCCCCGAGGATTACCAGAACCTGGACCTGGCTGGCAAAGCCGCCGAGTTCACCGTGACCGTCAACAGCGTTTCCGAGCCGAAACTGCCTGAGCTGAACGAAGAGTTCTTCGCCCAGTTCGGTATCAAGGAAACCGGTCTGGAAGGTTTCCGCACCGAAGTTCGCAAGAACATGGAGCGCGAGCTGCGCCAGGCCATCAAGTCCAAGGTCAAGAACCAGGTCATGGACGGTCTGCTGGCCTCCAACCCGATCGAAGTGCCAAAGGCCCTGCTGGACAACGAAGTGAACCGTCTGCGCGTGCAGGCTGTTCAGCAGTTCGGCGGCAACATCAAGCCGGACCAACTGCCGGCCGAGCTGTTCGAAGAGCAGGCCAAGCGCCGCGTCGTGCTGGGCCTGATCGTTGCCGAAGTGGTCAAGCAGTTCGAGCTCAAGCCTGACGAAGCCCGCGTTCGTGAGCTGATCCAGGAAATGGCCTCGGCCTATCAAGAGCCTGAGCAGGTCGTGTCCTGGTACTACAAGAACGACCAGCAACTGAACGAAGTCCGTTCGGTTGTGCTGGAAGAACAAGTTGTGGATACTGTTCTGCAGAAAGCTAGCGTGACCGATAAAGCGGTCTCTTACGAAGAAGCGGTCAAGCCGGTGGAAGCTCCACAAGCCGATTGATGGTTCTGCGGTAAGAAATAAACACCCATAAGCCAGCCTTCGTGCTGGCTTATGCGTATTCAAGACATAACTATTTGGGAGTGACTGCGAGACATGTCCCGCAATTCTTTTTATCAGCAGAGCTCTGACATCCAGGCCGCAGGCGGCCTGGTCCCGATGGTTATCGAGCAGTCCGCCCGCGGCGAACGTGCCTATGACATCTACTCGCGTCTGCTCAAGGAACGCGTCATCTTCCTGATCGGCCCCGTTGAAGACTACATGGCCAACCTGGTCGCGGCGCAGCTGTTGTTCCTTGAAGCGGAAAACCCGGACAAGGATATCCATCTGTACATCAACTCACCTGGCGGTTCGGTGACTGCGGGCATGTCGATCTACGACACCATGCAGTTCATCAAGCCTGACGTCTCCACCATCTGCATCGGTCAGGCCTGCAGCATGGGTGCCTTCCTGTTGGCCGGTGGCGCCGCGGGCAAGCGTCACTGCCTGCCTAACTCGCGGATGATGATTCACCAGCCATTGGGTGGTTTCCAGGGCCAGGCGTCGGATATCGACATCCATGCCAAGGAAATCCTCCACATTCGTTCGCGCCTGAACTCGTTGCTGGCTCATCACACTGGCCAGAGCCTCGAAACCATTGAGCGCGACACCGAACGTGACAACTTCATGAGCGCCGAGCGTGCAGCCGAATACGGCCTGATCGACTCTGTGATCAACAAGCGTCAAATGCCTGCCTAAGCCGCTCAAAATGCAGGTGGTTGGGATGACCGGCCGCCTGCGGGCTTGAAAAAGCCCGCAATTGCCTTCATCTTGTGTTGCAAGCCTATCGGATTTGGATCGATCGAATGACTGACACCCGCAACGGCGAGGACAACGGCAAACTGCTTTATTGCTCCTTCTGTGGCAAAAGCCAGCATGAAGTGCGCAAATTGATTGCCGGCCCCTCGGTCTTCATTTGCGACGAGTGCGTCGACCTGTGCAATGACATCATCCGCGAGGAGGTGCAGGAAGCCCAGGCCGAGAGCAGCGCGCATAAATTGCCTTCGCCTAAAGAAATCAGCGGCATCCTTGATCAGTATGTGATTGGTCAGGAACGTGCGAAAAAGGTACTGGCCGTAGCGGTGTACAACCACTACAAGCGCCTGAACCAGCGTGACAAAAAGAATGACGAGGTCGAACTCGGCAAGAGCAACATCCTGCTGATCGGCCCGACAGGCTCGGGTAAGACCCTGCTTGCCGAAACCCTGGCTCGTTTGCTGAACGTTCCGTTCACCATCGCCGACGCAACCACTCTCACCGAGGCGGGTTATGTAGGTGAAGATGTCGAGAACATCATTCAGAAGTTGTTGCAGAAGTGCGACTACGATGTGGAAAAAGCCCAGATGGGTATTGTCTACATCGATGAAATCGACAAGATTTCCCGCAAGTCCGACAACCCGTCCATCACCCGGGATGTTTCCGGTGAAGGCGTGCAGCAGGCCTTGCTCAAGTTGATCGAAGGTACGGTCGCTTCCGTTCCACCCCAAGGTGGTCGCAAGCATCCGCAGCAGGAATTCCTGCAGGTCGACACCCGTAACATCCTGTTCATCTGCGGTGGTGCGTTCTCCGGCCTGGAAAAGGTTATTCAAAACCGTTCCACCCGTGGTGGCATCGGTTTCAATGCCGAAGTACGCAGCAAGGAAGAGGGCAAGAAGGTCGGTGAGTCCCTGCGTGAAGTCGAGCCTGACGATCTGGTCAAGTTCGGTCTGATCCCGGAATTCGTCGGTCGTCTGCCAGTCCTGGCGACGCTGGATGAGTTGGATGAAGCGGCGTTGATGCAGATTCTGACCGAGCCGAAAAACGCCCTGACCAAGCAGTATGCCAAGCTGTTCGAAATGGAAGGTGTAGACCTGGAATTCCGTTCCGACGCGCTGAAATCGGTCGCCAAACGTGCCCTGGAGCGTAAGACCGGTGCCCGTGGGTTGCGCTCGATTCTCGAAGGCGTATTGCTCGACACGATGTATGAAATCCCCTCGCAGTCCGAGGTGAGTAAAGTCGTGATCGACGAAAGCGTTATAGAAGGCAAGTCCAAGCCACTGTATATCTATGAAAACAGTGAGCCGGCTGCCAAGGCCGCACCGGACGCATAAGCGTCCCGCTGCCGGAATAAAGAAGGGGCCTTCGGGCCCCTTTGCTTTTAGCGTGTTTTAGACGTGTCTTAGCGCTTGTTTTTTTTCAAGGCTGCCCCCATCTTGGTTTCAAGCTTACTTCCATCTGTTTCCGGCCCTAGGGCCGCCGTAGAGGCGAAATCATGAAGACAACCATCGAATTGCCTCTCCTGCCATTGCGCGATGTCGTGGTGTATCCGCACATGGTTATCCCGCTGTTCGTGGGGCGCGAGAAGTCCATCGAAGCCCTCGAGGCTGCGATGACGGGTGACAAGCAGATTCTTCTGCTGGCTCAGAGAAATCCAGCCGACGATGATCCCGGCGAAGACGCACTGTATCGCGTAGGTACGATTGCAACGGTTCTGCAATTGCTCAAGTTGCCCGACGGCACCGTCAAGGTCCTGGTCGAAGGCGAGCAGCGCGGGACTGTCGAACGTTTCAGCGAAGTGGACGGCCATTGCCGGGCCGAAGTGTCGCTGATCGAAGAAGTCGATGCGCCCGAGCGTGAATCAGAGGTGTTTGTCCGCAGCCTGCTGTCGCAGTTCGAACAATACGTGCAACTGGGCAAGAAGGTGCCTGCAGAGGTCCTGTCGTCGCTCAATAGCATTGACGAGCCTGGGCGGCTGGTCGATACGATGGCGGCCCACATGGCCCTCAAGATCGAGCAGAAGCAGGAAATCCTCGAGATTATCGACCTGTCTGCCCGTGTCGAGCACGTGTTGGCATTGCTCGACGGCGAGATCGATCTGTTGCAGGTCGAGAAACGCATTCGCGGTCGCGTCAAGAAGCAGATGGAGCGCAGCCAGCGCGAGTACTACCTGAATGAGCAGATGAAGGCCATTCAGAAAGAGCTGGGCGATGGCGACGAAGGTCACAACGAAATCGAAGAGCTGAAAAAGCGCATCGATGCCGCTGGCTTGCCCAAGGATGCCTTGGCCAAGGCTCAGGCTGAGTTGAACAAGCTCAAGCAAATGTCGCCGATGTCTGCCGAAGCCACCGTGGTGCGCTCCTACATCGACTGGCTGGTCCAGGTGCCGTGGAAAGCCCAGAGCAAGGTACGTCTGGACCTGGCGCGGGCTGAAGACATCCTCGACGCCGACCATTACGGCCTGGAAGAGGTCAAGGAGCGCATCCTCGAGTATCTCGCCGTACAGAAACGCGTGAAAAAGATTCGCGGCCCGGTCCTGTGCCTGGTCGGTCCTCCCGGGGTTGGTAAAACCTCCCTCGCGGAGTCGATTGCCCACGCGACCAACCGCAAATTCGTACGCATGGCCTTGGGTGGCGTGCGTGACGAGGCGGAAATTCGTGGTCATCGCCGGACCTACATCGGTTCGATGCCAGGAAGATTGATTCAAAAAATGACAAAGGTCGGCGTGCGCAATCCGCTGTTCCTTTTGGACGAAATCGACAAGATGGGCAGCGACATGCGCGGCGATCCCGCTTCTGCGTTGCTCGAAGTGCTCGATCCCGAGCAGAATCACAATTTCAACGATCACTACCTTGAGGTCGACTACGACCTGTCGGACGTGATGTTCCTCTGCACCTCCAACTCCATGAACATTCCGCCGGCATTGCTGGACCGGATGGAGGTGATTCGTCTACCGGGCTACACCGAGGACGAGAAGATCAACATCGCCGTGAAGTACCTTTCGCCCAAGCAGATCCAGGCCAACGGGCTGAAAAAAGGCGAGCTGGAATTCGACGAGGAAGCGATTCGCGACATCATCCGCTACTACACCCGCGAAGCCGGCGTGCGTGGCCTGGAGCGGCAGATTGCCAAGGTCTGCCGCAAGGCAGTCAAGGAACATGCGCTGGAAAAACGCTTCGCGGTCAAGGTCACTGCGGACCTGCTGGAGCACTTCCTGGGTGTGCGCAAGTTCCGCTACGGCCTGGCCGAGCAGCAGGACCAGATCGGCCAGGTGACTGGCCTGGCGTGGACTCAGGTCGGTGGTGAGTTGCTGACCATCGAAGCGGCCGTGGTACCGGGCAAGGGGCAACTGATCAAGACCGGTTCCCTGGGCGACGTGATGGTCGAGTCGATCACCGCGGCGCTGACGGTGGTGCGCAGTCGTGCCCGAAGCCTGGGCATTCCCCTGGACTTCCATGAGAAGCGCGACACACACATCCACATGCCTGAAGGGGCTACGCCCAAGGACGGTCCAAGCGCCGGTGTAGGCATGTGCACGGCCCTGGTCTCGGCATTGACCGGCATCCCGGTGCGCGCCGATGTCGCCATGACGGGTGAAATCACGCTGCGCGGCCAGGTCCTGGCGATTGGCGGCCTGAAGGAAAAACTGCTGGCGGCACACCGTGGCGGGATCAAGATCGTGATCATTCCCGAAGAGAATGTCCGCGATCTGAAGGAAATTCCTGACAACATCAAGCAAGATCTTCAGATCAAACCGGTTAAATGGATTGACGAGGTCCTGCAAATTGCGCTGCAATACGCGCCGGAGCCCTTGCCGGATGTGGCTCCTGAGATTGTCGCGAAGGAAGAAAAGCGAGAGTCTGACTCTAAGGAAAGAATTAGCACGCATTAATACGCATTGGCCTGGAGGGCCTTCCTTGACAGTTTTTTAGAGCCCTTGTTATAAAGCGGCTCTTAAGTGTCTGCAGGCCATTCAGCACTCGTTTTTGCTTTCACCAAAAAAACTTAGAATCATCTCAAATAGATATAAGGGGACTTAGAGTGAACAAGTCGGAACTGATTGATGCTATCGCTGCATCCGCTGATATCCCGAAAGCTGCTGCTGGCCGTGCGCTGGACGCTGTAATCGAATCCGTCACTGGCGCTCTCAAGGCTGGCGACTCCGTTGTTCTGGTTGGTTTCGGCACCTTCTCCGTGACCGATCGTCCTGCTCGTATCGGTCGCAACCCGCAGACCGGTAAGACGCTGGAAATCGCTGCTGCCAAAAAGCCAGGCTTCAAAGCTGGTAAAGCACTGAAAGAAGCCGTTAACTAAGGTTTCGTTGAGTTTATCCGGGTCGGGGTCATGCCTGGCTTGGCAGCGGAGCGGTAATATGGCCGGTTACAACCGGCCTGGCACGCCAGGGCTTGCAGGTTCGAGCCCGGTCCGCTCCGCCAGTTACGAGAAGGCGCATCCTCGGATGCGCCTTTCTTCTATCCGGATTCTACCCACGCTCCACGGTTGCCTAAATTTGAAGTTCAACCGTTTCTGGGGGACGCATGCTGCAGAATATCAGGGACAATTCACAAGGCTGGATTGCCAAGACCATCATCGGGGTCATCGTCGCATTGATGGCGTTGACCGGTTTCGATGCCATTTTCCAAGCTACTACCAACAGTAACGACGCGGCCAAGGTCAACGGCGAAAATATCAGCCAGAACGAGCTGAGCCAGGCGGTCGACATGCAACGCCGTCAGCTCATGCAACAGCTGGGCAAGGATTTCGACGCCTCCCTGCTGGACGAAAAAATGCTGCGCGATTCGGCGCTCAAGGGCCTGATCGACCGCAAGTTGTTGCTGCAAGGCGCACACGATGCGAAATTCGCTTTCTCCGAAGCTGCGCTCGATCAAGTCATCCTGCAAACGCCTGAGTTCCAGGTCGATGGCAAATTCAGTGCCGAGCGTTTCGATCAGGTGATTCGCCAGTTGGGTTACAGCCGTATGCAATTCCGCCAGATGCTGGCTCAGGAAATGCTGATCGGTCAGTTGCGCGCCGGCCTGGCGGGCAGCGGTTTTGTCACCGATGCCCAAGTGTTGGCATTCGCCCGCCTGGAAAAGCAGACCCGTGATTTCGCCACCTTGAGCATCAAGGCCGATCCTGCGTCGGTGAAGCTGACCGATGATGAGGTCAAGGCTTACTACGACCAACACGCCAAGGAATTCATGACGCCTGACCAGGTGGTCATCGATTACCTCGAGCTGAAGAAAGCCTCTTTCTTCGATCAGGTCAGCGTCAAGGACGAAGACCTGCAAGCGGCCTATCAGAAAGAAATCGCCAACCTGTCCGAGCAGCGTCGCGCTGCGCACATCCTGATCGAAGTGAATGACAAGGTGACCGAAGCCCAGGCCAAGGCGAAGATCGAAGAGATCCAGGCTCGCCTGGCCAAAGGCGAGTCGTTTGAAGCCCTGGCGAAGGAGTTTTCCCAGGATCCGGGTTCGGCGAACAATGGCGGCGATCTCGGCTATGCCGGCCCAGGCGTCTACGATCCGGAATTCGAAAAGGCCTTGTACGCCTTGAGCAAGGACCAGGTCTCGGCACCGGTCCGCACCGATTTCGGTCTGCACCTGATCAAGCTGCTGGGTGTCGAGGCGCCCGAAGTGCCGACCTTCGCCAGTCTCAAGGACAAGCTGACTCGTGAGTTGAAGACTCAGCAGGTGGAGCAGCGTTTCGTGGAGGCGACCAAGCAACTGGAGGATGCCTCGTTCGAAGCGTCCGACCTGGCGCAGCCGGCTCAGGACCTGAAGCTGACCGTCCACACATCGGCCCCGTTCGGTCGTGAAGGCGGTGAAGGGATTGCGGCCAACCGTGCCGTGGTCACTGCGGCGTTCAGCCCGGAAGTGCTGGATGAAGGTGCCAACAGCACCGCCATCGAACTGGACCCGGAAACCGTCGTGGTGCTGCGTGCCAAGGAACACCGCAAGCCTGAGCAACTGCCCCTGGAAAAAGTGGCCGGGCCGATTCGTGCGCAACTGACCAAGGAACACGCCAGCGCAGCGGCCAAGACCCGCGCCGACGAGCTGATTGCCAGTCTGCGCGACGGTAAGACGGCATTGGACAAAGCGGTTGACGGCCAAGGCTGGAAACCCACCGAGGCGGCCACCCGCAACCAGGAAGGCATCGACCCAGCGGTGTTGCAAGCACTGTTCCGCATGCCCAAGCCTGAGTCCAAGGACAAGCCGACGTTCAGCAGCGTGACCTTGCCTGACGGCAGCCTGGTGGTCGTGCGTCTGAACGGCGTGAACGAAGCGGCGGCACCGACTGACGAAGAGAAAGCGGAATATCGTCGCTACCTTGCGTCCCGTGTGGGTCAGCAGGACTTCGCGGCCTATCGCAAGCAGTTGGAGAGTCAGGCGGATATCAAGCGTTTCTAATCGCTTGATGCTTTTTCAAACCTGGCTGTGATGCTGCTCACTTGAAAAAACGGCGCTTCTTCAGAAATGGGAAGCGCCGTTTTTTTTTGGTTTTTTTGGGGAGGGTGAGGGGGGCATCTATTTCTTCGGTAACGGCTCAAGTGAACCGCATCGGGCCAAAATGCCAGGGTTTTTGTATCAGCTTGTTGCCCAAAAGCGGGTGTTCGTCGATCCACCGGATTAGCGTCTTTTTCCTGCAAACAACCCCCAGTAAACTTGTAACCCCCTTGAAACAAGATTAGCCACGCTGCCAGGTCGCGTTCTGTTGCACAATACGCCCCGGACCGTTTCTCTCAGGATGTTCAATGTTCAAATCATTTCACATGCGCACCGTCGGGCTTGCATTGGTGCTGGCCGCCGCAGCCGGTTGCTCGTCGAAGAAAGCCGCCATCTACGAGCACGAGAACTTCGATGATTCCGGCACGTTCTCGCGCACTTATCCCGTGAGTGACGCGGCGACCTGCGAGGCCGGGCGCCGGGCGTTGCTCAGCCAGGGCTACATCATCACCAGCAGCGATCCGAAGCTGGTCAGTGGCCACAAGAGTTTCCAGCAGACCGGCGAGACCCACATGGAGATCAGTTTCAATCTGGTCTGTGCCGAGGACGGTGGTGCCGGACACCGTGCGACCATGTTCGCCAACGCCCTGCAGGACCGTTATGCCCTGAAGAAAACCAACAACTCCGCCAGCCTGGGGGTGGGCGTGCTGGGGTCGGTGTCGATGCCGATCGGCTCTTCGGACGATTCGATGGTCAAGGTCGCCAGCGAAACCGTGTCGGCGGCCAAGTTCTATGAGCGTTTCTTTGCCTTGGTGGAGCTGTTCCTGCCCCCCGAAGCGAAGAAAGCTGCCGAGAAGGCCGAGAATGCCGATAAGCCAAAAACTGAGCTGGGTGTCCCGGAAACCAAGGCTGAGCCGGCCGCCTTGATGCCGGCTCCGGCTCCGGCTCCAGCTGCAGCACCTGCGTCGGAACCGGTTGCGCCTGCACCCGCAGCAGCCACGCCGGTAGAGGAGGCTGCGCCGGCCCCCGTCGAAACCGCCCCTGCGGTGTCGGAACCCGTCGCACCGCCGAGCGAGCCAGCGCCGATTGCGCCTGAGTCGTTCGAGTCTGCGCCGACGACGGAAACCGTGACACCGCCACCACCACCGTCCAGCTCGTTACCGGCCCCGAGCGAGCCGATCCAGCCGCTTCCGGCTTCCTGAGCTTCCCGTGGCAGGGCGTTACGCCCTGTCACACTTCACGCGGTAATTTCCCGACCCTGTGCTACGTTTAATTCATGAAGCCTTTGCTTCATGTTTTGTTCATAAAGCAGCTTTATGCTGATGCCAGCGCCATCAGGCATTGGATTCAATAACAGGGGAAGGACACGTAATGGACGATTATCAGGAAGAGCTGCTGGAATACCAGGCCTATGAACTGGACCCGCTGGAACCCGCCGAAGATGCAACGGAGTTGTAGGAGAACAGGCTAGCGCTTGAAGCTCAACGCCCTCTGTGACTACGACGAAATTCCCCGGGCGTCTGGTCGTTCCAGCGTTTGAAGGCTCGTTGAAAGGCCTCGGCTGAGGCAAACCCCAACAAGTAGGCGATTTCGCCGAACGCCAGTTCGGTATCGCGTATGTAGGTCATGGCCAAGTCGCGGCGGGTGTCGTTGAGGATGGCGCGAAATTGCGTGCCTTCCTCGGCCAGCTTGCGCCGCAGGGTCCAGGTCGGCAGTTTCAGGCGGGCCGCCACTTCTTCCAGGTCGGGTTCCCGGCCCCCGCTGAGCAACGGTCCCAGCAATTGAATGATGCGCTCACGCAGGCTGCGGGTGCGGGTCAGTTGTTCCAGTTCCCGCTCACACAATTGAACCATATGGTGCCAGGTGCTGGGGCAATGCTGTGGGTTGCGCTGGGCGAGGCTGTCCAGGCCCAGTCGCAGTTGATTCTGTTCGGCGCCAAACTGGATCGGGCAGTCACCGAGCGTGCGGTAAGCCTCCAGGTACGCCGGTTCCTCGAATTCGATTTCGATGCGTTCGGGCCGCAGCGCGATGCCGCTGACGCTGGACAGTTGGGCCAGCCAGCCGGCGATGATCGAATCCACCACGAAGCGGTTGTAGGCGTTATACGGGCTGATGGAATAGAACCGTAGCCAAGCGCCGCGGGCATCCTCATGAAAACTCGATTGGCCGCGATAGTTGGAGCCATACAGCGGCTCGAAGCGGATCATGCAGCGGGCCGCCTCGCGCACGGTCGGTGCCTGGGCAGCGGTAACGCCCGCCAGCCCGGCCTGGCTCAAGCGCCCGAGCTGACCCATGCGCAGGCCCAGGGCCGGGTCCTGGGTCTGTTGAATCGCGGCGTGGCCCAGGCGCATGTAGCGTGGGATCGACAGGCGTGCGCCGGGCTCGGCCAGGCGCGCGGCATCGAGGCCGTACTGCTCCAGCAAAGGCTTGGGGTCCTGCCCATGGCTGGCAATTGCGTCAGCCAGGCTGTGGACGAAACCTACTGACAGGTCCCCCAGGCGCATCGGCTGCGGTTTCATGCTCACAACCACAGGTTAAGCAGGCGCGCGCCACGGGCTTCGCCATCGGGGAAGTGCTGGCCGTTGTGGCTGATGAAACTCTGGCCGGCGCTGCCGCTGTCCCAGAACTGGCCACGCAGGAACACGCTGACACCGCCCAGGGCTTGGCTGATGGGCAATTGACCGGTCAATGTCAGGCGATGCCAGGCTTGCCCCTCGCTCACTTCACCGGGCTTGAGGCTCACTTCGCTCGGTGTGGACAGGCCCTTATAACCGCTCCAGGGCTTGTCCCAGGCGCCGCGACCGATGATGAAGGCGGGCACCGCGATCAGTTGCGCGCCCTGTTCGTTGAGCTGCCGGTAGTGGAGCGGGTACCAGCTGTCGCTGCCGATCAGCACGCCCAGGCGCCCGGCGGGGGTGTCTATGACGAGGGGTGGGACCGGATGGTCGGCGCCCAGCACATCCTGCTGTTCGAAGACCGGATGTCGTTGGCGTTGCGGCTGGCCGATCGGCCGGCCATCGCTGCTGAACACAAGGCTGCTGTTGTACAGGGCGCCGCGGCCAATCTTCAGCTCGCCGTCGCTGACGCTGGGCTCGGGCAGCACGATGGAGCCGGCCACCAGGGTGACGCCGAACTCCTTGGCCAGTCCGCCGAACAGCGCTTGATAGTCGCGGGCCATGCCCTGGGCTTTCATGCGCAGGTTGGCATCCTCCAGGCGGTTATCGCCTTGGGCACTGACCAGCGCCTGGATAAACGCCAGTGGATTGCTGACCGCCATCCAGTGCATGGCTTCCTTCAGGGTGGTGGCCTGGTACAACTCGTCTTTTTCGCCACCGATCATCAACCAGGTGCCGATGTGCTCGGGCAGGACCACCACGGTCTTGGCATTGAGAAAACCCTGGTCGCGAGCCGCCTGCAGGTAGGCCGCCAGTTTGCGGTGCAGGCGCTCGGGGCTCTGGTAGTCGGTGGGGAACAGTTCAGGCTGGATGCCCAGCAGGTTGCCGCGGTCGGCGGGCGTGCCCTGGTCGACCGCCAGGTTGATACGCAGGTCTGACAGGTAATGACCCGCAGGACGATCGGTCGTCCACAGTGCGTAGGTGACCAGGGCGGCAATCAAGGCCAGTGAAAACAGCAGGTACAAAAATTTGCGCATGGGGGAACAGTCAGCGGCCGTGTGCAGGTTCGTGATTTTTCATCAGGAGCTACGGGGCAGGGTACGGTAAAACAAGGGATTAGCGAAGGGCGGGCGCTGATTTGTACGCCCGGCAAGCCCCCGCAGAGGGTGTCCAAGGAATCTTTGGACACCCTCTGCGCCGGCAAGGCGCGCTAGTGACTTTTGGCCTTTCTGATCCGGATCAGAATCAGCAGCATGATCAACAGCACCGGTGGCGTCATGCCCAGCAGCGCTTCACGGGCCGAGAGGTTCGCGCCCAAGGTATGCAACCCGCTGTAGACCAACTTGAACAGGTTGATCAGGTAGTAGGTGATGGCAATGATCGACAGGCCTTCCACCGCGCGCTGGATCTTGATCTGTGCATCGGCACGGGCATTGAGGCTGCGCAGGATCTCGGCGTTCTGGTCTTCCATCTCCACTTGCACGCGGGCTTGCAGCAGATCACCCAGGTTGGCGACGCTCATCGCCAGTTGTTCGAGGCGCTGTTCGGTGGCTGCGCAATAACGCACCGTGGGTTTGAAGCGCCGTTCGATGAACACGCCCAGTCGCTGGCAATCCCCCAGGTGACTTTCACGCAACTCCCCCAGGCGTTCGAACACCAATTGTGCGTAGGCGCGGGTTGCGCTGAAGCGGTGGCGATTCCTGACCGTGCTGCTGACCACCTGGCGAGACAGCAGGGCGATGTCCTCCAGCAGGGCCTTGGCATGCACGCCGCTGGCATTGGCGTTGCGTTCGGACAGGCTCACCAGGGTCCGATCGAATTCGTTCAGTTGCGGGTCCAGTGCCTTGGCGATGTTGAGCGACAAGGACGCCATCATGCGATAGGTCTCGATTTCCAGCAGGCGCCGGATCATGCGCCCCTGGCGATACGCGTTGAGCCGTCGGTTGATGAACAGCAGGCGATTGGTGCCGTCCTCGGTCAGGCGAAAATCGCTCCAGACCACGGCATCGCCACCGCCCACGCATGAACCGCAAGGGTCCTTGAAACCGTAGCTGGGCAGGTCGAGACCGGCTTCTGCGCGCACCACCACCTGAACGGCATTGATGAGGTGCTGGGCGTGACCTTCGATCCCCCGGGCAAGGCTTTCGGGCAGCGTCGTCCATTGCAACTCATTGCTGCTGGCCGGCACGACCAGGGTCAGGGTGAAGAACTCGGCGTGGCGTTCCCACTTCAGCGGATGTCCTTCCAGGCGGGTGATGCCTTGTGCGGCCTGCGTGGTGACGGTATCGGGGCACAGTCGCTCGAGCAGCGCGTCGCACTGGGCATTGTCGCCCAGAAACGCCAGGTGGAAGACGTGGGCCGGTTCGTCGAAGTACAGCGACGGGCGGGCGTGCAACTCGTTGTGCAGCATTTTTCGTTGGGGATGCATGCGAGGGCGACCGTGTTATTAGGGTTATTTTAGGGGGGAGCACCTGGACCAGCGTTGATAGGACTGGTGCATTCCACCGAGAGTCACGCACGGCTGATCGGTGCGCTGCACATTTGGATCATTAACTTGTCAGTTACGGTCATTGAGCACCCGCATCCGGACTCTTACGCTGTGGGCCATGACAGACGCATGCCGCAGAGCTGCGCTTTTTTCCGTGATCGCCCGTTGTGGAGTTACCGATGACCGCCTCCCATTACCCGCATCTGCTGGCCCCGCTGGACCTGGGTTTCACCACGTTGCGCAACCGTACCCTGATGGGTTCGATGCACACCGGTCTGGAAGAGAAACCCGGCGGCTTCGAACGCATGGCGGCGTATTTTGCCGAGCGCGCCCGGGGCGGCGTGGGCCTGATGGTCACCGGCGGGATCGGGCCGAACGACGAGGGGGGTGTCTATTCCGGCGCGGCGAAGCTGACCACCGAAGAAGAGGCGCTCAAGCACCGGATCGTGACCCGGGCCGTGCACGAGGCCGGTGGCAAGATCTGCATGCAGATTCTTCACGCCGGGCGCTATGCCTACAGCCCCAAGCAAGTGGCACCGAGCGCGATCCAGGCGCCGATCAACCCGTTCAAGCCCAAGGAACTGGACGAGGAGGGAATCGAGAAGCAGATCAGCGATTTCGTCACCTGCTCGGTCCTGGCCCAGAAGGCCGAATACGACGGCGTCGAGATCATGGGGTCGGAAGGTTATTTCATTAACCAGTTCCTGGCGGCCCACACCAACCACCGCACCGACCGTTGGGGCGGCAGCTATGAAAACCGCATGCGCCTGCCGGTGGAGATCGTCCGCCGGGTGCGCGAAGCGGTAGGCCCGAATTTCATCATTATCTTTCGCCTGTCGATGCTCGATCTGGTGGAAGGCGGCAGCACCTGGGACGAAATCGTCCTATTGGCCAAGGCCATCGAGCAGGCCGGCGCGACGATCATCAACACCGGTATCGGTTGGCACGAAGCACGCATTCCTACCATCGCCACCAAGGTTCCGCGGGCGGCGTTCAGCAAAGTCACGGCCAAGCTGCGCGGTTCGGTGAGCATCCCACTGATTACCACCAACCGCATCAACACCCCGGAAGTGGCCGAGCAGATCTTGGCCGAAGGCGATGCCGACATGGTCTCCATGGCGCGACCGTTCCTGGCCGATCCAGAGTTCGTCAACAAGGCCGCTGCCGGCCGCAGCGATGAAATCAATACCTGCATCGGCTGCAACCAGGCGTGCCTGGATCACACCTTTGGCGGCAAGCTCACCAGTTGCCTGGTCAACCCACGGGCCTGCCATGAAACCGAGCTGAACTACCTGCCGGTGACCCAGGTGAAGAAAATCGCCGTGGTCGGTGCCGGCCCGGCCGGGTTGTCCGCGGCCACGGTGGCGGCCGAACGTGGGCACCTGGTGACGCTGTTCGATTCGGCCAGTGAAATCGGTGGTCAGTTCAACATTGCCAAGCGTGTGCCGGGCAAGGAAGAGTTCTTCGAAACCCTGCGCTACTTCAAACGCAAATTGCAGACCAGCCATGTCGAGTTGTGCCTCGACACCCGGGTGGATGTGGCGCAATTGGTGGCTGGCGGTTACGACGAGATCATCCTCGCCACCGGCATCGCCCCACGCGTGCCGGCGATTCCCGGGGTGGAGCATGCCAAGGTCTTGAGCTACCTGGACGTGATCCTTGAGCGCAAGCCGGTGGGCCGCAGCGTCGCGGTGATCGGTGCCGGCGGTATTGGCTTCGACGTGTCGGAGTTCCTGGTTCACCAGGGCGTCGCCACCAGCCAGGACCGCGAGGCGTTCTGGAAGGAGTGGGGCATTGACACCCACCTCGAGGCCCGCGGCGGCGTGGCTGGGATCAAGGCTGAACCCCATGCACCGGCGCGCCAGGTGTTCCTGCTGCAACGCAAGACCTCGAAGGTCGGTGACGGCCTGGGCAAGACCACCGGCTGGATTCATCGCACGGGCCTGAAGAACAAGCAGGTGCAGATGCTCAACAGCGTCGAATACCTGAAGATCGACGATGACGGGCTGCACATTCGCATCGGCGAAACCGGCGAGCCGCAAGTGCTGGCCGTGGATAACATCGTGATCTGCGCCGGCCAGGATCCGCTGCGTGAGCTGCAGGAAGGCCTGGAAGCGGCGGGGCAGACCGTTCACCTCATCGGCGGTGCCGACGTGGCGGCGGAACTGGATGCCAAGCGGGCGATCAACCAGGGTTCGCGGTTGGCGGCGCAGTTGTAAGGCTCAACCCCAGGAAAACCCTTGTGGGAGCGAGCTTGCTCGCGATTGCGGTGAGTCAGTTGCATGATGTTGGCTGATCCGCCGCTATCGCGAGCAAGCTCGCTCCCACAGTGGGGAGGGGTGAACCTGAAGTCACCCGCCACCAAGCTGTTAAGATAGCGGCCTGTTCCCACCCGGCCTGCCGCCATGCTGCTTCCCGCCCTCGACTGGCATCCCCAACCCCGCCTCGAACCCCTTCACCTGGACTGGCTTGCCCGTGCCGGTGTCGAAGTGGCGGTGTTGCGCCTGGACCGGATCGATCCGCTGATCAGCGGCAACAAGTGGTTCAAGCTGGTCCATCATCTGCGTGCCGCCCATGAGGCCGGTGCCGAAGGGATCATGAGCCTGGGCGGTGCCTATTCCAACCATTTGCATGCGCTGGCGGCGGCGCGCAAGCGCTTCGGCTTTCCCACGGCCGGGCTGTTGCGCGGTCATCCCCAGGACACGCCGACGGTGCGTGACCTGAAAGCGTTTGGCATGGACCTGCACTGGTTGGGTTATGGCGGATACCGAGAGCGGCACGCAGCGGATTTCTGGGGACCGTGGCAGCTCCGCTATCCACATTTGCATCCGGTGCCCGAGGGCGGTTCGGGATTGCCTGGGGCGCAAGGTTGCATGACGTGGGTAGCCAGTGTCCGTGAGCAACTGGCGGCGCTGGGATGGGCGGATTATCACGGTTGGTGGTTGGCTTGCGGTACTGGAACATCGCTGGCCGGACTGGTGCTGGCCGAAGCGGGCGCGCGCCCGGTCTACGGCGTGCTGGCCGTGCCGCCGGACCATGGCGTGGCCCGGCAGGTCGAGCGCATCGTGGGGGAAGCGGGGCTTTCCAGCCCGCGTCATGAGTTGTTCGACGGCAGCCGTGGCGGGTTCGCCCGGGTCGATGCCGAGCTCACGGCCTTCATCGAAACCACGACGGCCATCGAACTGGAGCCGTTGTACACCGGCAAGGCCTTGATGGTGCTCAAGGCGCGGGTCGAGGCGGGAGGCTTTGCCCCCGGCACGCGCCTGGTCTTTGTCCACACCGGCGGTTTGCAAGGCCGCCGAGGGTTCGATTGACGGTCGATCAGCCGCGTTTGGGCATCATCCGCAGCAGCGTGTTGTCCCGTACCACGTAGTGGTGATACAGCCCCGCCAAGGCATGCAGGCCAATCAACCAATAGCCGATGGTGCCGCCCAGCACGTGCCAGCCTTCCAGTTGCTTGGCGAACTCCTTGTCTTGATCGATGAGCAACGGCAGATCGAAACCGTAGAACATCACCTGGTGCCCTTCGGCGCTGGTGATCAGCCAGCCCAGCAGCGGCATGGCGATCATGAACAGGTACAGTGCCCAGTGCATCAGGCGGGCGAGGATGGTTTGCCAGGCAGGCGATGCCGGGAAAATCGCCGGTGCCTTGCCCATGCTGCGGGCGAACAGGCGCAGCCAGACCAACACGAACACCGTCAGGCCGAGCATGAAATGCGCTTCCTTGATCAATGTCCGGCCGCCGCTGCCCTTGGGAAAAATTCCCCGCAGCTCAATGCAGGCATAAACCACGGCCAGCAGGACCAGCATCAGCCAATGCAAGGTTACCGTGACGGTACTGTAGCGGCTTTCCGAGTTTTTCCAGGGCATTGCGGGTATCTCCAACAATCAGTGCAGAGCGCCGTCTAGCGCGGCGTGTCTTTACTGTAAGCCCGTTTCGCTGGGTTTGCATGAGCCAGATCAGGTTTGCCGGCAAGAAGCCAAAAGGCAGGATCAGGGTGTGAAGTCTGGCGGGTTCAGCAGCCAGTCCAACAGCAGCCCGGCCTCGTGATTGCCACGGGACGGTTTCGGTGGGGCGGCGGCGTGTCCTGCGCCGGTATCGACAGCCCCTGGGCACAGCACCGGTCGGTCGGGGTCGCCATCGAGAAAGCTCACCAGCACTTCGCTGCCGGCCATCAGGGGAGGGCTGTCGCCCAGCGTCAGTCGTGACACGGGCAGCGTGATGCCTTCCTGGTCCGGCGCCCAGAGGCTGACACTCACGTGGCCGCGCTCATCGAATGGGGCCGGCTGGCCGGTGCGGCCGAGTACATGGGCCAGGTGATACCCGGGAATGCACGGTTTGGGATGCTTGAGGGCCGGCCTGAACACGGTGGACCAGGGGATGGCGGTGAAGCGGTTGCGGTAGTCACGGGCCGACGGTGTGGTGGGCAGGTCCGGTTCAAGGATCGAAAACTGCCGCCCGCGATGCTGGACCTCGGTGATCAGCCATTGATCGTTGAAGGTGGAAACCGGGTGTTCGCAGATCTGCACGATGTCGCCGCCGTGCAGGGCCGATTGATCACTGTGGCCATGGATTTCCCGTTGTCGACAGCGCAACCGTTCCAGATGGCGGCGTCCGGCCTGGTAACGGTGAGTCAAGGCCGGGTCGCGGTGCATGGCCTCATGGTCGATCTGCTCGAGGGGTTGATTCGCCGCCGGGGCCTCGGTTTCGGTCTCGGCCCGGTCACGGAACCCGACAGGCACGCCAGGTACCATCGCGTGGTGGCGCAAATACAAGCGCTTGATGGCCGGTATCGAGTTGTCGTTCGGGCGCAGGGGCAGCTCGATGGGGCGCGCGGGGAAACTCTTCGGGTCTTCGGCAAACACCAGGACGTGGCCCTGGGGAGTGTGTTCGAAGTGGTAATGAATGCCTTCTTCCTCACACAGGCGTTGCAGGAGGGCCAGGTCGCTTTCGTCGTACTGGATGCAGAATGGGCGACACGGATACTGCCCATGGGGCAGCTCGAAACGGTAACTGTCGGCGGGCAGAGCGTTGTCTTCCAGCAGGCGTTGCAGCAGTTGCACCACGCTGAGCCGATGGAAAACCCGGCGCCGCGGGCCTTGTTCCAATCGCAGCAGGTAGGGCACCAACGTCAAGCGGTAGCCGATGCGCCGCGGTGCCGAGGCACTCAGGCTGACGCTGTGGACAATCCCATGGATGCCCGACTCGCCGTCCAGGCGCAGGAACGCCGGATGCCCCAACAGCAGGTCGGGGTTTATCGGTGGGGCCAGGCCGATCAGTTCGAGGTCAAAGCGGTACGGCTGGTTGAGGGCTTCGCGGCCATTGAAGCGCAAGACTTGCAGCTGCAAGTCGTTTTGCGTGAGCGTCAGGCTGAAGGGACTTTCCGTGTCGTTGCGCATCGCGCCTCCTACTGGCAGGGACAGAGGCCCAGAGGGTACGAAACCACGGGGGGGAACGGTGCTTGCGAGCCGCTATTTCAGAAAAGCCCTACAACACACTGTGAAAATGTCGATCCGGCACGGTGAATTTTTTGGTCGATCAGCCGGTTTAGGCCGTATAAACTTGCGCCACAGCGCCGGCCGGCAGATGTCTCGGCGCGTCAGACAAGAGAGTGAGTAATGGGCGCACAGTGGAAGGTTAAACACAAAGAAGCGGCTGCCAACGCCAAGGGCAAGATCTTCGGCAAACTGGTGAAGGAAATCACCATTGCCGCGCGCAACGGTGCTGATACCGCGACCAACGCGCACTTGCGTCTGGTGGTCGAGCAGGCGAAGAAGGCCTCGATGCCCCGCGAGACCCTGGAACGTGCGATCAAGAAAGGTTCCGGCCAGCTCGGTGAAACCGTGCAATACCACCGCGTCACCTACGAAGGGTTCGCGCCGCACCAGGTGCCGCTGATTGTTGAATGCGTGACCGATAACATCAACCGTACCGTCGCTGAAATTCGCGTCGCGTTCCGCAAGGGCCAACTGGGCGCCTCGGGTTCGGTGGCGTGGGACTTCAACCATGTCGGCATGATCGAAGCCGCGCCGGACAGCCCGGACGCCGATCCGGAAATGGCCGCCATCGAGGCCGGTGCCCAGGATTTCGAGCCGGGCGAAGACGGCGCGACGTTGTTCCTCACCGATCCCGCCGACCTCGATGCCGTGCAGAAGGCGTTGCCGGAGCAGGGCTTCACCGTGTTGTCGGCCAAGCTGGGCTACCAGCCGAAGAACCCGGTCAGCGGCTTGACCGACGAGCAGATGGCTGAAGTCGAAGCCTTCCTCGAAGGCCTCGACAACCATGATGACGTGCAGGACATGTTTGTCGGGTTGGCGGGTTAAGCACTACCCCCTGTGGCGAGGGGATTTATCCTTGGGTGCGGTTCACTCTGTGGGAGCAAGGCTTGCCCGCGATGCGCAGATCTCGTTTTTTCAGAGACCGCGCCGTCTTCATCGCGGGCAAGCCTTGCTCCCACAGATAAATCCCCTCGTCACAATAAGTCGTGTGTTTGTTAGTTTGGGGTGCTGGTTTAGTCGATGTGTTTGAACTCGCTGAGCAACCTTTCAATCTCATCAAAACCCGGCCGTGCCAGCACGTCTGGCTGACAGCAGCGTGCCTGCAGCTCCTGCAACGTTGCCAACTCCACGGCACTGGGCGCCGGTTCGATCCGCGCCAGCAATTCCCCCAGCAAGATTGCGAAGGCCCGCACCTCGATGCGTTGCAGTGCGCGGGTTTGCACGGTGTCGGCCGTGGCGTGGAACGACGCCGCGCCAAAGTCCCCCAGCCGGCAATCGCCCTGGTCATTGCAGAGGATATTGTGCCCGTACAGATCCCCATGGGTGATGCCCTGATGGTGCAGGTGCGCCGCCACCGAGGCGATGCCGTGGGCGATGCGCAAGGCCACCGGGGCGCTCAGGCGCAGTTCATCGGCATACACGTCGCGGGTGCATGACGCCAGGCTCGGCAGCCCGGCGAGGTTGCGATAGCTGGGTTCGATCAGTGCCATGATCAGCCCGGCCTGTTGCTCGGGGTGCCCGGCGACCTGACCCAACACGTCAATCAGGTTCGGGTGTCGACCGGCCGTGACGCAGGCATGCATTTCATGCAGGGGTGAGCCGTCGCTGGTCATCTGGCCTTTGTACAGCTTCACCGCGACGTTTCGAGCCACCTGGCCGGGCGTCTGCCAGAGCGCTTGGTGAATCACCCCGGAGGCGCCTTCGCCCAATTGTCGTTGCAGCGTCAGTTGCGACCAGTCGATGAGCGTCGTGGTGTTCAAGGCTGCGGCATCGGCCTGGGTTTCCAGTGGGTTGCCGGCGTAGGCCAGCCAACTGAGGCTCGGCAGCTCCAGCAACCATTGCGGCAGTTCGGTCAGTTGGTTGGCGGCGATGCGCAGCAGTTCCAGGCGATGACACTGGCCCAGGCTCGCCGGTAACTGCTGCAAACGGTTGCCGGCCAGCATCAGTTTTTGCAGGTGTGGGCGTTGGCCCAGCTCGTCCGGCAAGTGGCTGACGTCGTTGTCGGTCAGGATCAGCCAGCGCAGCTGTGGTGGCAGCGCGGCGCCCGTGACGCGGGTGATGCGGTTGGCCTTGAAACCGACCATGGTCAACGCGTTGCAACGGCCCAGGCATTCGGGCAGTTCAGTGAAGCGGTTGTCGGAACAGAACAGCACGCGCAGGCGAGTCAGCCGATGCAGGTCGTCGGGCAGTGTGTCCAACTGATTGCCGCTGAGGTTGAGGATCTCGAGGGAGTCGGCCAGCTCGAAGATTTCCCGGGGAAACTCCGTCAAGCCGCAGGCCAGGTCCAGCCGGGTAGTGCCCGAGAGCTGGCCGGCGCGTAGTTGGGCGAGGGTGTGCATGGCAGGGTTCGCTGTTGATCAAGAGGGGGCTGGCGCCCGTAGCCGGACAGTTAACCAATAATCAGCTCAGTACAACACCCTGTGGCGAGGGGATTTATCTGTGGGAGCAAGGCTTGCCCGCGATGAAGACGACGGGGTCTCTGAGAAAACGAGGCGCCTGCATCGCGGGCAAGCCTTGCTCCCACAGCAGTTTTTCCATAACAGTGCTGCTCCGCTGGCCACAGTCAATCGGGCTAGCGCTCGATGCTGCGGTTCCAACGGGCGTTCCAGGCCGGGCGTTGTTCGTTGACCTGGTCCCAATCCACGGCAATCGCTGTTTCCAGGTATTGCTTCATCGCCTCCACCTGGCCACGGGTCTTGTCGGTGGTCGGGGTGTTGGGGTTGGAAGGAATCTGGTCGCCTTCTTCCAGGGCAATGGCCTGGGCTTGCGGGGTCAGCAGGAAAGCGGCGAGCTTTTGCGCCAGTTCCGGCTGGGTGTTTTGCGCGATGGTGCATTCGGCGACGTTGAGGACCACGGCGCCTTCCTTCGGCTGGGCATATTCGACGGGCATGCCCTTGAGTTTCAGCGCGGTCACCTGGGTCGGTGTCAGTGGGAACAGCGCGGCTTCGTCGGTCTGTAGCATTTCGGATATCTTCGCCGAGCTCGGGATGTACTCCAGCACGTTGCGCCCCACCGTGTTCGGCCACGCCTTGAAACCTGGCTCGACGTCGGTTTCGCTGCCGCCCTGGATCCGGTTGAACATCAAAAAGCCGTGCAGGCCGAAGGTGGACGAGGCCATCGACTGGAACACCACTTTGTCCTTGAAGCGCGGATCGGCCAGGTCCATCCATGAAGTGGGCGTATTCCAGCCTTTTTCCTTGAACAGCCGCGTGTTGTAGGCCAGCCCCGTCACCCCGAGGCTGACGGCCACGGCCTGATCCTTGATACGCCCCTTGGCCGGGATCTGCGCCAGGGTCGGGCTGTCCTCGAGCTTGTCGCAGAGCCCCATGGCGATGGCGCGGTACATGATGCCGTCATCGAGAAACATCACGTGCATCTGCGGGTTGCCTTTGCTGGCCTGGACTTTCGCCAGGATGTCGGCGGAGGTGCCGGGCACGATGACCACTTTGATATTGTTGGCTTTCTCGAACGCCGGCAAGACCTTGTCGGCGTAGAGCCGCTCCATGGTGCCGCCGTTCATGCCCAGGTAAAGCGTCGGCTCGGCCAACGCCTGGGTGACCGGGAACAGGGCGCCCAGGCAAGCGGAGCCCAGCGAGCAGAAACCGAACAGTGCACTGCGTTTGACGTTATTCATTGGCGCGACCTTCCTCTATCAAGCAACGGAGATGGAGTGAAACCGGGTGATGGAAAACGCATCCAGCGGCGTGGTCGAAGCCCCGCTGCAGATGATCTCGGTGAGCGCCTGGCCCACCGCCGGGCCGATCTGGAAGCCCGCGCCGGCAAAGCCGAACGCGTGCAATAGGCCGGGCTGGGTGCTGCTGTGGCCGATCACCGGTTGGCGATCGGGCAGGTAACCTTCGGTGCCGCTCCAGGTCCGAATCGCCTGGGCGCCTTCCAAAAACGGGTAGAGCTCGACGGCCTGGCGCAGGATTTCCAGCACGGCGTTCTGGCCGGGCCGGGCGCGAGCGGCATCCAGGGCAAAGCCTTGGCCGCCTCCCAGTACGCAGTTGCCGCGCGAGACCTGGCGGGCGTAGATACCGCCACCCTCGACGCCGGTGCTGGCGTCCATGATCAGGGGCAAGGGTTCGGTGACCAGCATCGCCGGGTGCCCGGCGTGCATCGGTACCGCTTCGCCGAATTGCGCGGCGAACTGGCTGGCCCAGGCTCCGGCGCAGTTCAGCAGCCAGGGCGCGTGGAACGTCAGGCCCGCTGCGGTGTGTACGACAAAGCGTTGGCCGTCGTGCAGCACGGTGCTGACGGTGCATTGTTCATGGACTTGCGCCCCCTGCCGGCGAGCGGCCTGGGCAAAGGCTGGGGATACCAGGCGTGGATTGGCATGGCCGTCATCCGGGCACAGCGACGCCCCGACCGCGACGGTGCCGACCCACGGAAAACGCCGGCGCAGGGTGGTGCGATCGAGCAGTTGCAACTCCAGGCCGAAGCCTTGGCTGGCGACGGCGTAGTCGTGCAGCGCTTGCAGGTCTTCAGCACTGCGGGCCAGCTTCAGATGACCGCTGCGCTGGTACTCGCCGTCGATGCCGATCAACTGGGGCAACTGGCGCCAGATTTCATGGGCCCGTTGCGACAGGGGCAGTTGCGACAGGGGGCGGCCCTGGCGGCGCACACCGCCGTAGTTCACGCCGCTGGAGTGCGAGCCGCAGAAGTCGCGCTCCAGCAACGCCACCCGGCGTCCGGCCTGGCTCAGGAACAACGCGGCCGAGGCGCCGACGATACCGCCACCAATGATCACTGCATCCACTTCGATCATGGCTCGACCTCCAGGCCGAACGGCACGGGCTTGATCGGCGCCTGGGCCCGCAAGCGGCCGATGCTGGCGACGGCGCGGCCACTTTCGCAGGCAATGATTTCCGCGGCAGCGGCGCCGCACATCCGCCCCTGGCAGCGGCCCATGCCGACCCGGCAATGGGCCTTGACCCGGTTGATCTCCCAATGGCCTTCGCCCACTACCCGGCGGATATCGCCCGCGCTGACTTCTTCGCAGCGGCAGATCATCAGGTGATCGGCTGCGTCGGCGGCCCAGTGTTCAGGAAAGGCAAAGGCGCGCTCCAGGCCTTCCCGGAATCGGCCGATGCGTTCAAGGGTTTCTTCCAGTTGCGTGCAACGCTGCGGGTCGGTCGAGTAGCCGAGGTCTTCGAGCAAGGCCAGGGCCGCCCGTTCACCGGCCAATTGCGCCGCGTCGGCGCCCATGATCCCGGCGCCGTCACCGGCCAGGTAAATCCCCGGCACGCTGCTGCGCCCGGCGTGGTCTCGTTGAGGCAGCCAGGCGCGGTTGAGGGCGTTCCAGGTAAACGCACAGCCCAGCAGGTCGGCCAGTTGGGTTTCGCTGCGCAAGCCGTGGGCGAAGGCCACCGCGTCACAGTCGAGGGTGTGTTTACCGCTTGCATTGCGCCATTGCAGCGACTGCACCCGACGTTCTCCATCCAGATGTGTCAGGCTCGCGCCTTGATGCACGGCGATGCCGCGGGCGGCCAGCCAGGCGCGGTAGTAGAGGCCCTTGGCGAGGGTGGCCGGTTGTGCCAGCAGGCCGGGCAGGGCGCGGACTTGGGCGCCAAAGGGCGAGCTGTCGAGGACGGCGACCACATTGGCGCCGGCCCGGGCGTATTGATAGGCCACCAGATACAACAAGGGACCGCTGCCAGCGAACACCACCCGTTCGCCGATGGCGCAGCCCTGGAACTTCAGGGCAATCTGCGCCGCGCCCAGGCTGTATACCCCGGGCAGGGTCCATCCCGGCACGGGCAGGATCCGGTCGGTGGCGCCGGTTGCGACGATCACGCTGGCGTACTCGAGGCGGTCGGCGCGGCCTTCATGCAGGGTATCGAGCAGGCCGGCCTCGGCGTTCCACACCAGGGTGTCGGGACGGTAATCGAGCTGTTTGCGCAACGCGTCAAGCGTCTGGTGGACGGCGTTGGCCTTGTGCGCTTCGAAGCCATAGAGCTCGCTAGGCGAGCGCTTGAAATTGGCCGGTTGGCGCCGATAGATCTGCCCGCCACCGCGAGCGGCTTCGTCCAGCAGGACCGGGTACAGGCCGTGGGCGACCAGGGTCTGCGCGGCGCGGATACCGGCCGGGCCGGCGCCGATGATGGCTATCGGTTTCATCGCCACCTCACGGGCAGGGCCGGGGGATGTGTGGGGTTGTCGAAACGGTCATCGCGAGCAAGCTCGCTCCCACATGGGATCTGTTGTGGATATTGGTTTTGTGCACGCCGCAAATCCCCTGTGGGAGCGAGCTTGCTCGCGATGAGGCCATGCCTGTCGACAATGTTCATACCTGGCGCCCCGGTTCGCGGCTAATGTGCTGCCCGGCTTCGAGCAGGGTCGAGCAGGCGCGTACGCGGCGGCCGTCGCCCAGGCGCACCCAGCAGTCCTGGCAGGCGCCCATCAGGCAGAAGCCGGCCCGGGGCTCGGCGCTGAAGTCACTGCCGCGCAGGTGTTCGCTGCAGGTCAGCACGGCGGTCAGCAGCGTGTCCCCCAGCAGCCCGGTGGCGGGCTGGCCGTCGAGGGTGAAGTCCAGGGCCGGGCGGTCGCCTTCGGCCAGTCGTTTCAGCAGTGCCATGACACCCTCATTGTTTGCCTACCAGGACCCGATCCAGGCCATAGACCCGGTCGAGCAGAATCATGGTCAGTGCGGTGAGCCCGATGACCAGCGCCGACACTGCCGCCATCATCGGGTCGATGGATTCGGTGGCGTACACGTACATGCGCACCGGCAAGGTTTGCGTGGCCGGCGAGGTGACGAAGATCGACAGGGTGACTTCATCGAAACTGTTGATGAACGCCAGCAGCCAGCCCCCGGCCACCCCTGGCAGGATCATTGGCAAGGTGATTTGCCGGAACAGCGTGAAGCGCCCGGCCCCCAACGATTGCGCGGCCTGTTCGGCGCTGCGGTCCAGGCCGATGGCCGAGGCCAGCACCAGGCGCAGCACATACGGCGTGATCACCAGCACATGGGCGAAGATCAACCAGGCGAAGCTGCCATTCACGCCCATCAGCGCGAACAGGCGCAGCAAGGCGACCCCCAGCACCAGGTGCGGAATGATGATTGGCGACAAGAACAGGCCGTTGAAGAAATCCCGCCCCGGGAACGCGAGCCGGGTGATCGCCAGGGCCGCCGGCACCGCAATCAGCGTCGCCAGGGAGGCCGCGCAGAACGCCAGGACCAAGCTGTTGTAGAACGCGTCGACAAAATCCGCGCGTTCGAACACCGCGCGAAACCAGCGCAGGGAAAACTCGGTGGTCGGCAGGCTCAGGGTGTTTTCCGGGGTGAAGGCGACGAGGCAGACCACCACCAGCGGCGCGAGCATGAAGACCACCACCAAGGCGTGGAACAGCAGCGCGAAAGGACCGTTTCTGGACATGACGAATTATCCCAATGACTTCTTGTAGCGGCCTTCGATCATCCGGTTCCACGACAGCATGATCAGCAGGTTGAGCAGCAGCAGCGCGACGGCGATGGCCGCGCCCATCGGCCAGTTCAGCTCCGACAGGTACTGGTCGTAGATCAACGTGGCGACCATCTTCAAGCGCCGTCCGCCGAGCAGGCCGGGAATCGCGAAGGAGCTGGCGGCGAGGCCGAACACAATGAGGGTGCCGGACAGCACGCCGGGCATGATTTGCGGCAACACTATTTTGCGGATCACCGTGAACTGGCTCGCCCCCAGGGACAGCGCGGCCTGTTCGGCGGCCGGGTCGAGTTTCTGCAACGAGGTCCAGACTGGAATGATCATGAACGGCAACATCACGTGGACCAGGGCGATGACCACGGCGAACGGTGTATAGAGCAGCTTCATTGGCGCACTGCCGAGGGCTTGCAGGGCCTGGTTGATCAGGCCGTCGGCACCGAGCAAGAGGCTCCAGCCGAAGGCCCGCACCACCACCGAAATCAGCAGCGGCGTGAGAATCAGAATCAGGAAAATCGAGCGCCATGGCGCGCCCATGCGGCTGAGGATGTACGCCTCGGGCACGCCGATCAGCACGCACAAAACAGTGGTCAGGGCGCTGATCCAGAATGTGCGCAAAAAGATCTCGTAGAAGTACGGATCACCCAGCAGGCTGGTGTAGTGCTCGAAGGTATAGGCGTCGCCGTCGATGCCCGAACTGTAGTCGAAGACATTGAACGACAGGACCAAGGTCAAGCCCAAGGGAATCACCAGCAAGCCCAGGTACAAGGCCAGGGCCGGCGCGGACATCAGGTAGCCTTGCCGACCGCGGCGCATCGCATCGATCAGCTTCATGCCGGTACCTCGTCCACGCTCAGCACCCGCAGCAGTGCCGGATCCCAGTCCAGGCCCACCGCCGTGCCTTCGACCAAGGGCGCCGAGCCGTCGTTGCGGCGCACCACGCAGAGCTCACCCAGGCCGGTGGACACGCCGTACAGCCATTGGCTGCCCAGGAAAAAACGGCTGACGAGGGTGCCTTGCAGTCGCCCCGAACCAGCCTCGCACAAGTCGATTTTTTCCGGGCGCAGGCTCAGGGTCAGCTCGCCATCGGCCTGGCTGCAGGCTTGAACGACGCCCGCACTGTCCCGCACGCCGGGCAGCAGGTTGGCTTTGCCGACGAAGCTGGAAATGAACTCGGTGCGCGGGTGCTCGTAAAGGGTGTACGGCGCGTCGATCTGGGTGATGCGCCCGGCCTGCATCACCACGACCCGGTCACTGATCGACAGCGCTTCGGACTGGTCGTGGGTCACCATCAGCGTGGTGATTCCGACTTCGCGCTGGATGCGGCGAATCTCGTATTGCATCTCTTCGCGCAAGTTGGCGTCGAGGTTGGACAGCGGCTCGTCGAGCAACAGCACCGGCGGTTCGATCACCAAAGCCCGGGCCAGTGCCACGCGTTGGCGCTGACCGCCCGAGAGTTCTCGTGGGTAGCGGTCGGCGTGGCGGTCCAGGCGGACCAGTTTCAACACACGGTCCACCCGTTGTTGCAGTTCGGCGTTGGCCACTTTGCGCATGCGCAGGCCGAAGGCGACGTTGTCCTTGACGGTCATGTGGGGGAACAGCGCGTAGCTCTGGAACACTACCCCCAGGCCACGGCTGGCGGGCTTGGCGTGGGTAATGTCGCGCCCGTCCAGCAGGATGCGCCCGCTGCTGACTTCGACGAAGCCGGCAATCATTTGCAGGGTTGTGGTCTTGCCGCAGCCGGAAGGCCCCAGTAGCGAGACAAACTCGCCTTTTTCCACCGACAGGTTGGTGGCGACCACGGCGTCGATGTCGCCGTAGCGTTTGCCAAGTCCTTCAAGTTGCACAAAAGCCATCGCTGCGCTCCACCTGGGATTGTTATGCGTCGCCGCAAGGGCGCGCTTTTTTGTATGGGCAGATACGAAAGGGTGCTGCTGGGGTGCGTTGGCGCTCGACCTTGAGTCGGCTGCCGCTGTTGTTCGAATCGCCCCTGTCTGGACGAAGAGTAGGACGAAGAATAGGATTGGCTCAATGGACTATTTCACTGAGATGAAGACTATTTTCAGTTTCATTCAGTGAGTAAATTTAATAATGAGAAATTACATGGTTGATTCCACTGATCGGAATAGTGACAAGGGCGAAGTCGGTGTCGGAGCGGTCTCCAGGTTGTTTGCCGTGCTGCGCAGCTTGGGTGACACCGTCGAAGGCGGCGAGCGAGTGACGCAATTGGCCCAGCGCATCGGCCTGTCCCAGCCCACCACGCATCGCTTGCTGCGCAGCCTGATGGACGAGGGCATGGTCGAGCAGGATGCCCGCAGCAAACGCTATCGCTTGAGCCTGGAGTTCTTCGCCCTGGCGGCCCGTGCCGGCAATACCAGTAACCTGCGCGACCTGGTGCGTCCGGCCATACTGCGGTTGTCGGCGTCCTTGGGGGACTCGCTGTTTCTGCTCGCCCGCAGTGGTTTCGATGCCATCTGCCTGGACCGCAGCGAGGGGCCGTTTCCGATCCGCACGTTCACCGGTGACATTGGTGGCCGCGTGGCGTTGGGCGTGGGGCAGGGCAGCCTGGCGATCCTGGCGTTCCTGCCGGAAGAGGAGCGCGACACGGTGATTCAATACAACCTGCCACGGCTCAAGGATTTCCATCTGTACGACGAAGTCTTCTTGCGTTCGGAAGTGCAGAACGTGCGCGCGCTGGGCTATGCCGGGCGCAACACCGGCGTATTGCAAGGCATGGCCGGGGTGGCTGTGCCGATCCTGGACCGTGATGGCCGGGCCGTGGCCGCCTTGAGCGTGGCAACCGTGAGCGACCGGTTGGGGCCCGATCGCCTGCCGACGGTGGTGGACATGCTCAAGCGCGAGGCGGCCCTGATCGGGCCGCGGATCAACCCGTTCGACCCGCTGCTGCGCAGGCCTTCGCAGGTGTTTGGGCAGGGGTGAACACTGCCTCAAGATCACCGCGGATCCCTTTGTGGGAGCGAGCTTGCTCGCGATGGCGGCCGTTCAGTTAGCAATGATGTTGACTGACAGACCGCTATCGCGAGCAAGCTCGCTCCCACAGGGATCTGCGCGGATCAGAAGTCCAATGTCTGCTTAAGTCTTTGCATCGTCGGCGTGTCACTCGGTATGACCACCGCATAGTTGTAGCCCGGCCCGGACCAGTACTCGGCTTGCAACTCGCCATCGCGGCGACTGCCTCGGGGCAGCAGGAAGTTTTTCGGGCCGGGTGGGCGCACGTAGAAGCTGATTTTCTGACCGCTCGGGTCCTGATAGACCACCATCGCCGCCGCGCCTTGCTCGGTGCTGAGCAAGCGCCCGCTGACCGGTTTGAAGCCGGCGCCGGACAGGTCGGGCAGTCGGTCGGCCTGGGTGAAGTAGCGGTCGAGCCAATCTTGCATGTGCTGCTCGTCGCCGCTCTGGTAATCGGCTGGAAGGATGCCCTGCTGGGCAATCAACCGGTACGCCTGGAGGGCATCGGCCATGGGCGCAACGGCGCTGAGCAGGGTCATTTGCCGCGCCTGCCAGCCACCGAAGCCACCCACGCTGACGGCCAGCAACAACACCGCGGCGCTGGCCAGGTGGCGATGGGAGCGATGTTTCAGGCGCTGGCGAATCATGGCCGGGTCGAGGTCCGGGTTGGACGGTTGTTGCAAGGCTCCGCTCAGGGCCGTGCGCAGGTGCTGCGCGTCCTGTTGCCAGGCCCGGACGCGGGCGGCGACTTCGGGCTGGTTGGCCAGGTAGGTCTCGACCAGGCGCTGGTCGGCCTCGCTCAGTTGACGATCGACGTAGGCGTGCAGGTCGCTTTCGCTGGGGGGCATGCTGATCATTTGAGTATCCGCAGGGTGGGGCGGGTGATTTCGCCATCGCTGAGTTGGCGCAGGGCCTGGCGGGCGCGGGACAGGCGGGACATCACCGTGCCGGTCGGTACGCCGAGGATGTCGGCGACTTGCTGGTAACTCAAGCCTTCCACCGACACCCATAACAACAGCGCACGCTGTTCCGTCGTGAGCTGATCGAAGGCCTGCAAGGACGACTGTGCGATCACGCTGCGTTCGGCCGAAGGGTGGGCATCGTCGCGGCCGGTGAAAAACTCCAGCATGCGCGCGTAGCGGCGGGAGCGGCGATGGCCATCGAGAAACTGCCGATACAGGATCGAAAACAGCCAGGCTCGCAGATCGCCGTCCGGGCGCTTGTCGTTCCATTTGGACAACGCCCGTTCCAGGCACATCTGCACCAAGTCGTCGGCGTTGCTCGGGTTGCGCGTCAGCGACACGGCAAAGCGCCGTAGCCGGGGGATGAGTTCGCGCAACTGTTCGTCGAGTGCATTCATGGAAAGTAGCTTCTGTAGGCAGTCACTGCGCCGGGACTGGAAAGACGACCCGCGAACGAGATTATTCCAGTGCAGGAAAAATAAATACGAGGCGTGGGAATAAACCTGCCAGGTCTTCGTCTGACGGGTCCATTTCCAACAAATGGCCTCGAGCCCTGGAGCTTTCTCATGGTTGATCCTTCACCCTCGTCGAGCCGGCCGCCCTTGAGTGCCGCCGCCCTGACACTGCGCCTGAGCGGCATTGCCGTGATTGTTGCCGCGATGGCCGGGCTGTTTGCCTACGTCAATGGCAGCCTTGACCCACAGCGCCTGACACCGGAAGCGCTGGTCAATGTCTTGGAAAAAAACAACGGCGTTCATCCGGGTTTTCGACGCAACCACTCGAAAGGGGTCTGCGTCGCGGGTTATTTCCAAAGCTCGGGCGAGGCCAGCGCCTATTCCAGCGCCCAGGTGTTCTCGCTGCCGCAAACGCCCGTGGTTGGACGTTTCGCCTTGCCCAGCGGCAACCCTTATGCACCGGACGGCAGTGTGCCGATTCGCAGCCTGGCGCTGCGTTTTACCCAGGCCAACGGCCAGCAATGGCGCACCGGCATGAACAGCATGCCGGTGTTTCCGGTGGGCACCCCCGAAGCCTTCTACCAGCTCCAGCAAGCCCAGTCGCCGGACCCTGCCACAGGGAAACCGAATCCCGCGGCCGTACCGGCGTTCTTTGCCGCGCATCCCGAAGCCGTGCCGTTCCTGCAATGGATCAAGACCGCCAAGCCGTCGGCCAGCTACGCCACCGAAACCTATAACGGCATCAACGCCTTCTATCTGGTCAACCCCGCCGGGCAGCGCCAGGCCGTGCGCTGGGGCGTGGTACCACTGAGCCAGGACGTTGCCGATGCGACGCCACCTCAAGGTGCCGACTTCCTTGAACACGACTTGGCGACGCGTCTCGCCGCCGGGCCGTTGCGCTGGCAACTGAACATCACCTTGGCCAACCCGGGGGACCCGGTGAACGACGCCAGCAAGGCCTGGCCCGCTGACCGTAAGGTGCTCAACGCCGGCACGCTGGTGCTGGAGCGCACCCAGGCGCAGGACAACGGTGAATGCCGCGACATCAACTATGACCCGCTGATCCTGCCCCAAGGGATCGAAGGGTCTGACGATCCGCTGTTGGTCGCGCGTTCCGCTGCTTATGCCAGTTCCTATCTACGCCGTACCAGTGAAGTGAGCCAATTGCCCGCCACCCAGGAGTCCCGCCCATGAGCGCCCCTCGTCACTTCGCACCGCTGGCTCGGCTGCTGCACTGGCTGATGGCATTGATGATCATCGCCATGCTGTTTATCGGCGCCGGCATGGTCGCTTCGGTGTCCGCGCGCCATGAATGGCTGCTGCAGTTGCACAAACCATTGGGCATCGCGATTTTGTTGTTGGTGATCGTGCGCCTGGTGGTGCGTTTCACTACCCGCCAACCACCGCTGCCGGCCGATCTGCCGGGCTGGCAAGTGCTGGCGGCAAACGTCTCCCATGTGCTGTTGTACGCCTTGATGCTGGTTCTGCCCCTGTTGGGCTGGGGCATGATTTCGGCGGCGGGGGATCCGGTGATGCTCGGTAACTGGTTGCAACTGCCTTCGATCCTGCCCGCCCACGCCCAGACGTTCGCACTGCTGCGCAAGGCCCACGGGTACCTGGCTTACTTGTTGTTCCTGACCGTGCTGGTGCATCTGGCGGCGGCGCTGTTTCACGCGTGGGTGCGCCGGGATGAGGTGCTGGACAGTATGTTGCGCGGCAAGGGCTGAAGTGGGTGAACGACTCAAAATACTGTGGGAGCGAGCTTGCTCGCGATGACGGCAGCACAGCCAATATCTCTGCAAGCTGACCCGCCGCTATCGCGAGCGAGCTCCCACAGGGATTCAGGGGACTTGGATGATGGTGGGAGCAAAGCTCGCTCCCACCCAGCGTATCCACTTTGGATAGGGTTGATCAGGTCGTTGGATCAGCGCAATTGGTCAACCATGGCCTCAATGGTGCTCAACACATCCTTGCCCAGTTGCATCGAGCGTTTGCCAGACCAGCCGGTGATCGGGTTCGGGTGATCGTCATGGTCCTTGAATGGCATTTCCAGGGTCAGGGACAGGCAGTCATATTTCTGTCCGACCGCGTTACAGGCCAGGGTCATGTTGGCCTGGCCCGGTTCGTCGCGGGTGTAGCCGTGAGCGGTCTGGAAGTCTTTGGTCTGATGCTTGAGGTGGCTGCGAAAGCGCTCTTCGAGTTCGGCGATGCGCGGCGTGTAGCCCGGGTTGCCTTCGCAACCGGCGGTGAAGACATGGGGAATTTCCTCATCGCCGTGAGCGTCGAGGAACAGATCGACGCCGTACTTTTCCATTTGCTGCTGGACGAAAAAGACTTCGGGGCTGATTTCCGGACTGGCGTTCTGCCAGGCGCGGTTGAGGTCCTGGCCCATGGCGTTGGTCCGCAGATGACCGTGGAACGCCCCGTCCGGGTTCATGTTCGGCACCAGGTACAGGTCGGCCTTGGCGAGCAACCGGTTCAGTTGCCCATCGTCATGCTGCTGGAGGCGTTCGATCACGCCCTCCATGAACCACTCGGCCATGTGCTCACCGGGGTGCTGCTGGGCGATGATCCAGATTTTGCGCCGGCCCTCGGCACCGTTGCCCTTGCGCAGCAATTGAATGTCACGGCCTTCCACGCTTTTACCAACGGCCAATAGCTCGGTGCCGGCCTTGTGTTGCGCTTGCTCGATCAGCCAGTCATGACGGCCACGGCTGTAGGGTTCGAAGTAGGCGAACCAGGCATGGGGTTGTTCGGCTTCCAGATGAAAGCGCAGGGCGTCGCCTTCAAACTGGGTCGGAATGCGGAACCAATTGACGTGATCGTAGGAGGCAACGGTCTGGTAGCCCGTCCAGGCCTTGTTGTAAGACGATTGACTGGCATTGAGCAGGCGGAAGGAATATTCCTGGCCGACGTGCAAGCCGCTGGCCTTGAAGTGGAACCACTGGAAATGGGCGCTGCGGGTGTCGGGCCTGATCTTGAGCAACGACTGCAACGGGTTGCTGATGTCGACGACTTCGATGTTGCCGCTGTCGAAATTGGCACTGATATCAAAGGAAGATTTAGCCACGGTCACGATTCCTGGAAAGGATTTTCATGGCCGTTACTTTACACGCAAGAAAGGGCAAACCGGGACGATTTACGTCACCTAAACGAGGGGGCGTCCTCCCTGGACGCCGAGCCAGCTTAGAGAGTCTGCAATTGATTCTCAAGTGCTGGATGTCGATAGTTTTCGTCCGAGTGGCGGGGGGACGTTTGTAAACGGATATTCATTTGCTATCATCGCCGCCATCGAATTGGCAGCACCCCAAAAAGACTTCATTAGCCTGAAGACATAAGCCGAAAAATCGGCAAAAAAAGACCCGGCAAAAAGCCGGGTCAAAAACCGTGATTAGCCTGATGAGGAGATATTCCAGAAGTCCGACCTAAGGTCTTCTGGTCTATCGACTGATCTCGCGATCAGCTGATGCAATAATAATCATTATCATTTGCAAGTCAAATGGTTTTATCGCATCGATTGGAAAATTTTTTCTCGTCGTCCGCGTTCGCGACGACATTCCCAAGGTTACCGCTAGCGAGTAGGGTAGCCATCCAGGGATCGGTCAAGCATCACCTTGACCAGATCGATCATGTGCACCACCGAAAATGCCAGGTCACGGCTCGAACCGTCTAACTGGTTGGCCGACTCATGGGCGGTTGCCGCTGCACAGCGCAGCAGGTCGCACGCATGGACCAGGGCTTCCTCCGCGCTGACGCTGTGGCTGACCTCGAAAAAACGATGTTCTGCCTGGGCTGGCGAAACACCTGGTTTCAAGTAGTAATCGAGGGCGCGTTTGGCTGCCGGGCAATCCTGCAATGAAGGGAACGTGCCGTCGAAAGGGCTGCTGGGCTGGTCTGTATTGGGTGTGTCCATGGCGATGAAAATCTCCGTGTGAGGGGCTGAACTCCTGAATCCAGAATAGTACTTACCGTAATTGTGACGACAATTTAAATACTACAATTTGTGTTTTGCGGGTCGGAGCCACCCACGTATCGTGCCGCACATGGATAAATGGATAGAGTTGGTCAAGGCCAAGATGAAGGAGCTGCGCATCACGCAAGTGGTGCTCGCAGAGCGGTTGGGAATGTCCCAGGGCGGCGTCGGCCATTGGCTGACCAAGCGCCGGCAGCCCAGTGTCGACGACATGAACCGGGTCCTGCGGGAGCTGGGGCTGGAGTTTCTGGAAGTGGCCATGGTGATCCGCGAGCCGGACACCTCCACCGAAGAAGGCATGGCCCTGGCGCAGAAGTACAATCCGTACTTCCGTTACCCGATCAGTGAGTGGCACGAGGTTGGCGAGGTTCGCGAAGGCGATCCCGGCGCCTACAGCCAGGCGCGCTACGAACTGACGGACTACCACGCCCTGGGCGATGCATTCTGGCTGGTGGTGGTGGGCGATGCGATGACCGCACCCAGTGGGTTGAGCATTCCCGAGGGCATGTCGATCCTGGTGGATCCGGCCATCGAGGCGGTGCCCGGCAAACTGGTGGTCGCCTGCCTGCCCGGTAGCAGTGACGCGACCTTTCGCAAACTGATCGAAGAGAGCGGGCAGCGTTACCTGGTTCCGCTCAATCCGACTTACCCGAAAAACCTGTACACCGAGCAATGCCGCATCATCGGTGTAGTGGTGCAGGCCACCATCAGGTTCTGACTGGATCGGCCCTGGGAGCGGGCCGATGCCTATTCTTCGAACGCCACCAGGGCACTGCCCTCGCTGACCATTTCGCCTTCCTGGCAATACAGCGCCTTGATCACACCGGCCTTGGGCGCACGAATGCTGTGCTCCATTTTCATGGCCTCCAGTACCACCAGTTGAGCCCCGGCTTCCACCGTCTGGCCGACACCCACCAAGACCCGCACGATGCTGCCGTTCATGGGCGCGACCAGGCCGCCTTGATGGCTGTGGCTGGCTTCGGCAGCGGCCAGCGGGTCGTACAGGTCGATCCGATGCAAGTCACCTTCCCATTGCAGGTACAGGCTGTCGACCTGGCGAATGGCCCGATGGCTGCGGCGCACACCGTGGTGCTCGATCGTCAGTCGCTCACCCTCGAGTTCCGCGCAATGGGCTGTGACGTCCAGCGTCAGCGCACGATCCTGGCCTTCACAGCTCAGGTGCAGGGTGGTTTCCCTCGGCAACCCCAGGCGCATCCCGGTGGTGCTGGCCCACGGTGAACCGGCGTCATCGCCACGTACGTGCGGTGCCAGGCTCAAGGCGACTCCCTGGGCGGCGGCGAACCAGAACGCGTCATCCAATTCGCTGGGCTCTGGCAGTAATTGCGCCTGGTAACGTGGGATAAATCCGGTGTCCAGCTCTGCCGCCGCGAAGGCGGGATGGGCGACGATTCGGCGCAGAAACCCGATATTGGTTTTCAGCCCGCCAATGACAAACTCATCGAGCATGCTCAACAGCCGCAAGCGCGCCTGCTCACGGTCTTCACCCCAGGCAATCAGCTTGCCGAGCATCGGGTCGTAGAACGGCGAGATTTCATCGCCTTCTTCAACCCCGCTGTCGACCCGCCGACCCGGCCCCTCGGCCGACTCGCGATACAACGCCAGGCGCCCGGTGGCCGGCAGGAAATCGTTGCCCGGGTCCTCGGCATACAACCGCACTTCGATGGCGTGACCGAGCAGCGGCACTTGCGCTTGAGTGATGGGCAATGGCTCGCCTTGGGCGACGCGAATCTGCCAGGCCACCAGGTCCAGCCCGGTGATCGCCTCGGTGACCGGGTGCTCGACCTGCAACCGAGTGTTCATTTCCATGAAGAAAAATTCGCCCCGGGCATCCAGCAGGAACTCCACCGTACCGGCCCCGACATAACCGATCGCCTGGGCCGCGCGCACGGCGGCTTCCCCCATCGCCCGGCGCAGTTGCGGGGTCAGGCCGGGGGCGGGGGCTTCTTCCACGACTTTCTGGTGGCGGCGTTGGATCGAACAATCGCGCTCGTTGAGGTACAGGCAATTGCCGTGTTGATCGGCAAAGACCTGGATCTCCACATGGCGCGGCTTGAGCAGGTATTTTTCCACCAGCATCCGTGAATCGCCGAACGAGGACTGTGCTTCGCGCTGGGCCGAGGCCAGGGCTTCGGCCAGTTGGCTGACGTCCTCGACGACTTTCATGCCTTTGCCGCCACCGCCGGCAGTGGCCTTGAGCAATACCGGGTAGCCGATGCGCTCGGCGGCGTCGCGAAAGGTCTCCAGATCCTGGGCTTCGCCGTGATAACCGGGCACCAGGGGCACACCGGCGGTTTCCATCAGCGTCTTGGCCGCCGATTTGCTGCCCATGGCGTCGATGGCCGAAGCCGGTGGGCCGAGGAAGATCAGCCCGGCATTTTCAATCGCCCGGGCGAACCCGGCGTTCTCGGACAGAAAGCCATAACCGGGGTGGATGGCCTGGGCGCCGCTGGCTTTCGCTGCGGCGATCAGTTTGTCGATTTGCAGGTAACTGTCGGCGGCTTTGCTGCCGCCCAGGTCGACGCGAATGTCGGCTTCACGGCTGTGGCGGGCATCACGGTCGGTGGCGCTGTGTACGGCAACGGTAGTCAGGCCCATGGCCCTGGCGGTGCGCATTACGCGGCAGGCGATTTCGCCACGGTTGGCCACCAGCAACGTGGTGAGGGCAGGGGCGCTCATCGACGCGGCTCCTTGTTGTTATTCGACTCGGCTTGCCAGTTCGGCGCACGTTTTTGCAGGAAGGCGCGCAGGCCTTCCTGGCCCTCCGGGCTGACGCGGATGCGGGCGATGGCGTTTTCGGTGTAGCGCCGCAGCGCCGGGGTAAGGGCGCCGTTGCCGACTTCACGCAGCAGTTCCTTGCTGGCGCGCATGGCGGCCGGACTGTTGAGTAACAGGTTGTCGATCCACTGTTCGACCTGCTGGTCCAGGGTCTCGACTGGGTAACTTTCCGACAGCAAACCGATCTCTTTCGCACGTTGCCCGTCGAAGCGTTCAGCCGTCAGGGCATAACGACGCGCCGCCCGTTCGCCGATGGCTTGCACCACGAACGGGCTGATCACCGCCGGCGCCAGGCCAATGCGCACTTCCGACAGGCAGAACTGTGCTTCATCGGCGCCAATGGCCATGTCGCAAGCACTGATAAGCCCCAGCGCGCCGCCAAACGCCGCACCCTGGACGACGGCCAGCGTAGGAATTTTCAGTTTGGCGAGGTTGTACATCAGTTCTGCCAGTTCCCGGGCATCATCGAGGTTGGTGTGGTAGTCGAGTTCGGCCGATTGCTGCATCCAGGCCAGGTCGGCGCCGGCGCTGAAATGCTTGCCGCGACCGCGGATCAGCAGGAAGCGCAGGTTAGGATCGCTGCTGACGTGGTCCAGGGCGAGGATCAGTTCGCGGATCATTTCGGCGTTGAACGCGTTGTTTTTCGACTCGCGGCTGAGCCACAGGGTGGCAACGCCCCGTGGGTCGCTGTGCAGTTCGAGGGTGTTGAAATTATCCATGGGCATTCCTCGTTTACATCCGGAACACGCCGAAGCGGCTCGGTTCGATAGGCGCGTTCAGTGACGCGGACAAGGCCAGGCCCAATACATCGCGGGTCTGGGCCGGGTCGATGACGCCGTCGTCCCACAGTCGCGCGCTGGAATAGTAGGGGTGCCCCTGTTCTTCGTACTGATCGAGGATCGGCTGCTTGATCTCGGCTTCCTGCTCGGCGCTGAAGGGGTGGCCGCTGCGTTCGGCCTGTTCACGCTTGACCTGCACCAGCACGCCGGCCGCCTGCTCGGCACCCATCACGCCAATCCGCGCGTTTGGCCACATCCACAGGAATCGCGGGTCATAGGCGCGGCCGCACATGCCGTAGTTACCCGCGCCGAAACTGCCGCCGATGATCACGGTGAATTTCGGCACTTTGGCGCAGGCCACCGCGGTCACCAGTTTGGCGCCATGTTTGGCGATGCCGCCGGCTTCGTATTTCTGCCCGACCATGAAACCGGTGATGTTCTGCAGGAACAGCAGCGGGATCCCGCGCTGACACGCCAGTTCGATGAAGTGCGCGCCTTTCTGCGCCGCCTCGGCGAAGAGGATGCCATTGTTGGCCAGGATCGCGACCGGGTAGCCATGCAAATGAGCGAAACCACACACCAGGGTCGTGCCGAACAGCGCCTTGAACTCATTGAACACCGAACCGTCCACCAGTCGCGCGATCACCTCCCGCACATCGAACGGCTGCTTGGCATCGGCCGACACCACACCGTACAGCTCGTCACTCGAATACAGCGGGGCGATGGGTTGGCGTTGCTGCAGCTCACCGAGTTTGCGCCAGTTGAGGTTGGCCACGCTGCGTCGGGCCAGGGCCAAGGCATGTTCGTCGCTGTCGGCATAGTGATCCGCCACGCCGGAGATCTTGCAGTGCACATCGGCACCGCCCAGGTCTTCGGCACTGACCACCTCGCCGGTGGCGGCTTTCACCAAGGGTGGGCCGGCGAGGAAAATCGTCGCCTGCTGGCGGACCATGATCGCCTCGTCCGCCATGGCCGGCACATAGGCACCGCCGGCGGTGCAGGAACCCATGACCACGGCGATCTGCGGGATGCCCTGGGCACTCATGTTGGCCTGGTTGAAGAATATCCGGCCGAAGTGCTCGCGGTCCGGGAACACTTCATCCTGGCGCGGCAGGTTGGCGCCGCCGGAATCCACCAGGTAAATGCACGGCAGGCGATTCTGCTGGGCAATGGTCTGGGCGCGCAGGTGTTTTTTCACCGTCAGTGGATAGTAGGAGCCACCTTTGACCGTCGCGTCGTTGGCGACAATCATGCATTCGACGCCTTCCACGCGGCCGATGCCGGCAATCACGCCGGCCGCCGGCACGTCTTCGCCATAGACGTCGTGGGCCGCCAATGGGCTGATTTCCAAAAACGGCGAGCCCGGATCCAGCAGCCGGTTGATGCGTTCACGGGGTAGCAACTTGCCCCGCGAGGTGTGCCGCTCCTGGGCCTTGAGGCCGCCGCCCTGGCGGATTTGCGCGAGCAGGGTGCGCAGGGCCTCGACGTGTCCGAGCATCGCCTCGCGGTTGGCGATGAACTCCGGCGAACGCGGGTTGAGCTGAGTGTGCAGCGTGGCCATGGTCAGCTCCGTTAGCGGGTTTCGTTGAACAGTTCGCGGCCAATCAACATCCGACGAATCTCACTGGTGCCGGCACCGATTTCGTACAGCTTGGCGTCACGCAGCAGACGACCGGCGGGGAATTCATTGATGTAGCCATTGCCCCCCAGGATCTGGATGGCGTCGAGGGCCATTTGCGTGGCGCGTTCGGCGCTGTAGAGGATCACCCCGGCGGCGTCCTTGCGGGTGGTTTCACCGCGCTCGCAAGCCTGGGCCACCGCATACAGGTAGGCGCGGCTAGCGTTGAGTTGGGTGTACATGTCCGCGACCTTGCCCTGGATCAGCTGGAATTCGCCGATGCTCTGGCCGAACTGTTTGCGGTCGTGGATGTAGGGCACGATCAGGTCCATGCAGGCCTGCATGATCCCGGTCGGGCCGCCGGACAGCACCACGCGTTCGTAGTCGAGGCCGCTCATCAGGACTTTTACGCCACCGTTGAGCGCGCCGAGGATGTTTTCTTCCGGCACCTCGACGTCATCGAAAAACAGCTCGCATGTGTTGGAACCGCGCATGCCGAGCTTGTCGAATTTGTTGCTGCGGCTGAAGCCTTTCCAGTCGCGCTCGACGATGAAGGCGGTGATGCCGTGAGGTCCCTTTTCCAGGTCGGTCTTGGCATAGATCACGTAGGTGTTGGCATCGGGGCCGTTGGTGATCCAGGTCTTGCTGCCGTTGAGCACGTAATGGTCGCCACGCTTGTCGGCTCGCAGTTTCATCGAAACCACGTCGGAGCCGGCGTTCGGTTCGCTCATCGCCAGGGCGCCGATGTGTTCGCCGCTGATCAGCTTGGGCAGGTACTTGGTTTTCTGTTCGTGATTGCCGTTGCGGTTGATCTGGTTCACGCAGAGGTTGGAGTGGGCACCGTAGGAGAGGGCGACCGAGGCCGAGCCGCGGCTGATTTCTTCCATCGCCACCACGTGGGCCAGGTAGCCCAGGCCAGCGCCGCCGTATTCTTCCGGTACGGTGATGCCCAGCAGGCCCATGTCACCGAACTTGCGCCACATGTCGGCGGGAAACAGGTTGTCGATATCGATCTGCGCTGCCCGGGGGGCCAGCTCGGCCTTGACGAAGGCCTGCACCTGGTCGCGCAACATGTCGATGGTTTCGCCGAGGGCAAAGTTCAGGGATGGGTAGCTCATGGGACACCTTTGGCTTTTTTATCGGGTGCGGAGAGCGGGGAGTGGCTCTCACCTTTACGTTAACGTAAGCCTGCGGTGAGAAGCTGTCAATCGCCCTTTACGTTAACGTCAACTTGGGCCAGAGTAAGTGTCCACCAAGGCATGTTGTTGCATCAGGTTACCGCTACACCCACTAATAAAGACAAGAGGGGGCGTCATGGATCAACCCGGTTCGCATTCGCAGCTCAGCTACACCCGTGGTTCTGCGGCCAAGGCCTTGCTGGCCCAAACCATCGGCGAGGTTTTCGACCAGACGGTGGCCCGTTATCCGGAGGGCGAGGCGTTGGTGGTTCGCCATCAATCGCTGCGCTACACCTGGCAACAACTGGCCGAGGCCGTCGATCTGCACGCCCGAGCGTTGTTGGCGCTAGGCTTGAAAACCGGCGATCGCCTCGGCGTGTGGGCGCCCAATTGCGCCCAGTGGTGTATCAGCCAGTTCGCCAGTGCGAAGCTCGGTGTGATTCTGGTCAACATCAATCCGGCCTATCGCGTTTCCGAACTCGAATACGTGCTCAAACAATCCGGATGCCAATGGCTGGTGTGCGCCGGTGCGTTCAAGACCTCGGATTATCACGCCATGCTGCAAACGCTGGCGCCAGAGCTGGCAGAGCAACCGATCGGCCAGATGCAGAGTGAGCGCCTGCCGGAGTTGCGCGGTGTGATCAGCCTCGATTCCCAACCACCGGCAGGCTTCCTGCCCTGGTCGCAACTGGCCGCCCTGGGCGCGGCGGTGACGCCTGGACAACTGGCCGAGCGTCAATCCAGCCTGCGGTTCGATCAGCCGGTGAATATCCAGTACACCTCCGGCACCACGGGCTTTCCCAAAGGCGCAACCCTCAGCCATCACAACATTCTCAACAATGGGTACATGGTTGGTGAAAGCCTGGGCCTGACGGCCGGCGATCGGCTGGTGATCCCGGTGCCGCTCTACCATTGCTTCGGCATGGTCATGGGCAACCTGGGCTGCATGACCCATGGCAGCACCATGATCTACCCCAACGATGCCTTCGACCCGCTGCTGACGCTCAAGGCCGTGGCCGAAGAAAAAGCCACTGCGTTGTATGGCGTGCCCACGATGTTCATTGCCCTGCTGGACCAGCCGCAGCGAGGCGACTTCGACCTGTCTAGCCTGCGCACGGGCATCATGGCCGGGGCCACATGCCCCATCGAAGTGATGCGACGGGTCATCAACGAAATGCACATGGCCGAAGTGCAGATTGCCTACGGCATGACGGAAACCAGCCCGGTGTCGTTGCAGACCGGTCCTTCAGACGAACTGGAACTGCGTGTAACCACCGTCGGCCGCACCCAGCCGCAACTGGAAAGCAAGATTATTGATGAGGCGGGCAATCTCGTCTCGCGGGGCGCTGTCGGCGAATTGTGTACCCGCGGCTACAGCGTAATGCTCGGCTACTGGAACAACCCCAAGGGCACATCCGATGCCATCGACCCGGAGGGCTGGATGCACACCGGCGACTTGGCGACTATGGATGAGCAGGGCTACGTCTGCATCGTCGGGCGTAACAAGGACATGATCATCCGTGGAGGGGAGAACATTTACCCCCGTGAGCTGGAGGAGTTCTTCTTCACCCACCCGGCGGTGGCGGACGTGCAAGTGATCGGCATCCCGTGTTCACGCTATGGCGAAGAAATCGTGGCGTGGATCAAGTTCCATCCTGGCCACAGCGCCAGCGAGCAAGAGCTGCAAGCCTGGTGCAAGGAGCGCATCGCCCACTTCAAGACGCCGCGTCATTTCAAATTCGTCGAAGAATTCCCCATGACCGTCACCGGCAAGATCCAGAAATTCCGCATGCGCGAGATCAGCATCGAAGAGCTGCGCGATAAGCAAAACTAGCCCCAATACTGTGGGAGCGAGCTTGCTCGCGATGGCGGTGGGATAGTTGACAGATAGGTTGGCTGTGTCGCCGTCATCGCGAGCAAGCTCGCTCCCACAGGGGGAAATGTGACATCCGGGAAAGCACAAAGGGGAGCCGAAGCTCCCCTTTAATTTTGTCGTCGCGTGCTCTTTTTTTATTATTGAGGGGCGGCCTGTTGTTGTTTTTGGTAGCCGTGGCCCTTTACCGCTGTTTTTGGCGATCCCCATCCGGGATCAAGAGCAAACGTATTTTTTTGAGCGCTGATCTGCTTTTTCGCCTGGCGATCCAACCGATTCGGGAGCTACCTGAAGGTAGTTTTATTGTTCTCTGCCCGGTTGCGGGTTGCTCCTGGAAGCACCCTGAAAAGCACATCTTCTCCAAAAAAATCTGTTAGCTGCGTCTCTGCCGTGTTGTTTTTGTTATGTCAGAGTCGTTTCGTCTTGTTTTTATTGGGTTTGCTGCGTTTTTTTATTCTTGTTATGCAAGAGATATAGCAGGTGGCGTGCCAACTTTTAAAAATCTATATAAATCAAATACTTGTGATTTTCGCCTGAAAATTCTGACCGACCAAACCTGACAAATTGTTTCCGTGTTACTCGTTTCGCCCCTGTTACAAAGCCGGCGGTAACACCTCAGTGTGCGTTGCGGGCCTTGGCCACGCGCGAACCACTCGGGCGGCCGAGCACATCACAAATCTGTCGGCCCGCGGCGATCAGTGCGTCCAGGTCGACACCGGTTTCGATACCCAGCCCGTCGAGCAGGTACAGCACGTCTTCGGTGGCGACGTTACCGCTGGCGCCCTTGGCGTACGGGCAACCGCCAAGGCCGGCGATGGAGCTGTCGAACACCGCGATGCCTTCCAGCAGGCTGGCGTAGACATTGGCCATGGCCTGGCCGTAGGTATCGTGGAAGTGTCCAGCGAGTTTGTCCCGGGGCACCTCGGCGCCTACCACCTCGAACAGCCTGCGTGTGGCGCCAGCGGTACCGGTGCCAATGGTGTCGCCCAGGGAGACCTCATAGCAGCCCATCGCATACAGTTCCCGGGCGACCCACGCCACCTGCTCAGGCTTGACCGCCCCTTCATAGGGGCAACCCAGCACGCAGGACACGTAGCCGCGCACACTGACACCGTGCTGTTTTGCGGCCGCCATGATCGGCGCGAAGCGCTCCAGGCTGTCCTTGATGGAGCAGTTGATGTTGCGCTGGGAAAACGCTTCGGACGCGGCGGCGAACACCGCCACCTCTTTCACGCCCGCCGCCAGCGCATCTTCAAACCCCCGCAGGTTCGGCGCCAGGGCGCCATAGGTCACGCCGGGCTTGCGCTGGATCTGCGCGAACACCTCGGCGGACCCGGCCATTTGCGGCACCCACTTGGGCGAGACAAAACTGCCGACTTCGATATAGCCCAGGCCGGCGGCGCTCAGGGCATCCACCAGGCGCACCTTGTCGGCGACGCTGATGGGCTGTGCTTCGTTCTGCAGCCCGTCGCGGGGGCCGACTTCGATCAAGCGTACAAAGGAGGGGAGGGACATGGGGATTGACCTGTGGTGAGTTGCCAATATGTCGAGCGCAATGATGAACCCATTGTGGGAGCGAGCTTGCTCGCGATAGCGGTGTGTCAGCCACATCAACTCCAACTGATCCGACGCTATCGTGAGCAAGCTCGCTCCCACAGGGAGAGTGTTACTGGACGATTTCCTCGCCCTTGATTGTCTGCTCCAACGCCTGGATGCAGCGTTCTTCGGCGGTGTCGAGTTCCAGTTTCATCTGTTCGATGTCCAGCAATTGCTGTTCGAGCTGTTCCCGGCGCTCGGCGATTTTCGCCAGCATGCTGTGCAGCTGTTTCTGATTGCCGCTGGAGGGGTCGTAGAGTTCGATCAGCTCGCGGCACTCGGCCAGGGAAAAGCCAATGCGCTTGCCGCGCAGGATCAGCTTCAGGCTGACCTTGTCCCGCGGCGAATAAATGCGCTCCTGGCCCCGTCGCTCCGGGCTCAACAGGCCTTGTTCTTCATAGAAACGGATGGCCCGTGTGGTGATATCCAATTCGCGGGCGAGGTCGGAGATGCTGTAGGTCTGGCTGCTCATGGAAGCGCTCGAAACGAAAGGGGCTGGCGCTAAGCTAAAGGCAGGTTGACGTTCGCGTCAAGCAGTGAGGTTCTGCACAAAACCCTGTGGGAGCGAGCTTGCTCGCGATGGCGTCGTATCAGTCGCCATGGATATTGGCCGGTCTACCGCTATCGCGAGCAAGCTCGCTCCCACCGTTTCGATCTTTTAAACCTTATCGAGCTTCTTCTCATGGGCCGTCACCTGTTGGCACAGCTCGATCATCTGCTCGCGCATCCAGCGGTTGGCCGGGTCCTGGTCGGTGCTTTCGTGCCAGTAGAGATGGGTCTCCACCGGGGGCACGTCGTTGACCGGGAGCAGGAAGGCGTGCAAATCGTGACGCCGTGCAAAGCGCTCGGGAACGGTCATGACCATGTCGGTCTGCTGCAGCACCTGGGAGGCCATCAGGTAATGCTGGGAACGCAGGGCGATCTTGCGCTGGATGCCCATCTTGCCGAGGGCCAGGTCGACGTAACCCAGCCCGTTGCGGCGGCTGGAAATGTGCACGTGGGTCTGGGCCAGGTAATCATCGAGGGTGATCTTTTCCTTGCCCGCCAGCGGATGGCCCTTGCGCATGGCGCACACGTAGCGATCTTCCATCAACTTGACGTGGCGCACCTGTGGGTCGGTATTGAGCGGCGCGTCCACGGCGAAGTCGAGGCGGCCGGCGGCCAGTTCCTTGGTGGTTTCACGGCGCTTGGACAGGAAGCTCTCGATCGCCACGGTTGGCGCCAGGCGGCGCAGGCGCTGGAACAGCAGCGGCAGGATCACGCCTTCGGTGAGGTCGGTCATGCTGATGCGGTAGGTCTTGACCGCCTGCAGCGGGTTGAAGATCCGGCTTTCCTGCACCGACACCCGCAGCAGCGACAAGGCATTGCGCACCGGGCCGATGATGTTCTGGGCCATGGGCGTCGGCACCATCCCTTGGGCGGTGCGCACGAAGAGCGGGTCGTTGAAGGTCTCGCGAAGACGCGCCAGGGCATTGGACACCGCTGGCTGAGTGATGCCGACGATCTGCCCGGCGCGGGTCAGGTTGGCTTCGGTGTAGATCGCATCGAAGACAATGAAAAGGTTGAGGTCGACCTTGCTCAGATTCATGGCGCTGCACTCTTATTTTTGGGCTTGTTCTTAGGCTTGTTGTGAGGTGCCGGGTGGCGATGCGAATCAGTGAAACATATATCGGTGATGAATGTTAATACACGCCGAGAATAGGTTAGGTAAATTTTCGTAGCTGAACTAGCATCGATTTCATGACCTAAAACAACCTCTGCCAAGAAGGTGCTGCTCATGGATTTTGCCTATTCCCCCAAGGTTCAGGAACTGCGTGAACGCGTCACGGCGTTCATGGATGCCTACGTCTACCCGGCCGAAGCAGTGTTCGAACGACAAGTGGCCGAGGGCGACCGCTGGCAACCCACGGCCATCATGGAAGAACTCAAGGCCAAGGCCAAGGCAGAAGGCCTGTGGAACCTGTTTCTGCCGGAGTCCGAGTTGGGCGCCGGCCTGACCAATCTGGAATATGCGCCGCTGGCAGAGATCATGGGGCGCTCGCTGCTGGGGCCGGAGCCGTTCAACTGCTCGGCCCCGGACACCGGCAACATGGAAGTGCTGGTGCGCTACGCCAACGAAGAACAGAAGCAACGCTGGCTCGAGCCGCTGCTGCGCGGCGAGATTCGTTCGGCCTTCGCCATGACCGAACCGGACGTGGCCTCTTCGGACGCCACCAACATGGCTGCCCGCGCTGAGCGTGACGGCGACCAGTGGGTGATCAACGGCAAGAAATGGTGGACCTCGGGCGCCTGCGACCCGCGCTGCAAGATCCTGATCTTCATGGGCCTGAGCAACCCCGATGCGCCGCGCCATGCCCAGCACTCGATGATCCTGGTCCCGGTGGACACCCCCGGGGTCAAGATCGTCCGGCCGCTGCCGGTGTTTGGCTACGACGATGCGCCTCACGGGCATGCCGAAGTGCTGTTCGATAACGTGCGGGTGCCGTACGAAAACGTCCTACTGGGCGAAGGCCGCGGTTTTGAAATAGCCCAGGGTCGACTGGGCCCAGGCCGGATTCACCACTGCATGCGTTCCATCGGCATGGCCGAACGCGCCTTGGAATTGATGTGCAAACGTGCCGTCAGCCGCACTGCTTTCGGCCAGCCGTTGGCGCGTCTGGGCGGTAACATCGATAAGATCGCCGACTCGCGGATGGAGATCGACATGGCGCGCCTGCTGACGTTGAAGGCGGCGTACATGATGGACACGGTGGGCAATAAGGTGGCGAAAAGTGAAATCGCCCAGATCAAGGTCGTCGCGCCGAACGTGGCCTTGAAGGTCATCGACCGGGCGATCCAGATCCACGGTGGTGCCGGGGTTTCCAACGACTTCCCGCTGGCCTACATGTACGCCATGCAACGCACCCTACGCCTGGCCGACGGCCCGGATGAAGTCCACCGCGCCGCCATTGGCAAGTTCGAGATCGGCAAGTACGTGCCCAAGGAAATGTTGCGTAGCGGGCGCTGAAGGCCTGTTTCACCCTGGCAACGCCATCGCGCTCACCACAAATCCCCTGTGGGGGCGAGCCTGTTCGCGATGGCGTTGGCACATCCAACACTCATGCAAGCTGAACCGCCGCTATCGCGAGCAGGCTCGCTCCCACAGGGAGTGTGGGGTGTGCCCGAGATAGGCGTCGCACCGCCAACCCATTGTGGGAGCGAGCTTGCTCGCGATGGCGGCCTCCAGGACAGTGAGCCTTCTTACTCCTTGACGCTCATGTACTCCTCGGCCCAGCGGATGTAGTCCTCGGGCTGGGTGTAGGTGTGGGTCAGTTCGGTGGCGCTGAGGTCCGAGGCCTGGGTGAAGATCTGCCGTTGTTCGCGAAGGCTGTCGTAGGTGGCCTTGATCGCGGCGAAGTAGGCGCCGTGGCCGTCGATGGTCACGCGGACGCCCAAGTCGGCCAGGCGCTTGTCGTCGCGCAGCAGTGGATTGCCGTAGGTGACAAGCATCAACGGCACCGTCAGGTTTTCACTGATTTTTTCCAGATGATCGAAGTCTTGCACGCCCACCATGCAAATCCCGTCGGCCCCGGCACGCTCATATTGCTGGGTCCGGCTGATGATTTCCTGGACTGGCAAGATCCCGGCGTTGGTCCGGGCGATGATCGCCATTTCCGGATCGACGCGTGCTTCCAGCGCTGCCCGAATCTTGCCGACGCCCTCGGCGACACCGATCAGGTCGGTGGATTTACGCCCGAACTGGGCCGGCAGCAGGGTGTCTTCGATGGTCAGCGCCGCGACGCCGGCCCGTTCCAGTTCAATGATGGTGCGCATCACGTTCAGGGCATTGCCGTAGCCATGATCGGCGTCGGCAATGACCGGCAACTGGGCCACGCGACCGATACGGGTGGCCTGTTCGGCAAACTCGCTGAGGGTGATCAGGGCGAAGTCCGGCGCGCCCAATACTTGCAACGACGCGACCGAGCCTCCCAGGATACCTACTTCAAAACCCAGGTCGGCGGCGATGCGCGCCGACATCGGGTCAAACACCGAGGCGGTGTGGTAGCAGGTCTTGGAAGCCAGCAGTTGACGAAAGTTACGACGCAAATCTTGATGGGAAAGCCTGGACATATGAGTTCCACCAATGGAATGGAAAGGCTTGAACAAAAGTGTCAACGCCGAAAGATCCAAAGGCTATCACGTGGCAAGCGTAAAGATGATGACGAATGTGTATGGGCGATGCGTTCGCTGCATGGGAAGAGGCCGCAGACCCGGTAAGTCTGCGGCCAGCGAAAGCGTCCTTGGTGTGTCGCTCAGTCTGAGGTTGGCACGCTCCACAGTTGCTTGATCTCGTGGATGTTTGCAACGTTGAAGCGAGTGGGGAACCCGGGGATTGTGCATTGGATTTCGTTGATCAACTGCGTAGCGGTGTCGATCACCTGAGTGCTGGCTCGCAACAAGGGCGTTTCCTCCCAGTCTTGCATCAGGTTATTCATGTTTTTCTCCTTCTTTTAAATACCGGACAACGAAATGACTATCCGGTGTTGAGCAATGACAACGTGTCTGTGAATAGTGCGATTTCTTGCGTCGCTACACCCGGGTGAAGCGGTCGGTAGTCCTTATCGAAACACCAGGCTTCATCGAGTTTGAGCCAATGTTGCGGATGGACGAGCAGGCTCAATGAGGCCGACATTGACATTGGCGGGATCTGTCTATGGATTTCTTTGAGTGCGGGCATGTACAGCACTTCGCCGGGTGCAAGTTTTAGTCGTCGCGCTTTACCCAGGCGCGGTCTCTTATTCTTTTGCAGCGGTAGGTCGTCGAGTATCTCGCGGGTGATAGTGGTATAGCCGTCACCGCTGTAGCCAACGGCATAAATCTCGAAGTCGTGGCTGTGGTTCAGGTTATAGATGAACGTTTCTTTTTCATCAGGGGTTCCTGCCGGTGCCCAGAAATTCAAGCGAAGGGTAAACGAGTCATTGCGGTGCAGAACAAACCCATAGGCGTTGTAGAGGCTGCTGCGTGTATCAAAGCCGTCTCGTTGGATCGTGGCGTACAGATGATCGCTCAACAAAGTGCGATTGTTGGCCAACTGTCGCAGGTCTTCGATAATCCGGGATCTATCTCGCTGCAGGTCATGGGTTTTCAATCGCTCGACAAAGGCTTCCAGCTTCATGCCGCCTGCTCGAACGGTTGGAGCAAATTGTCCAGGCGCGAATCCTGGTGTTTTTTCAGCAGCGCAATGTAGCTCAAGGCGTCCTGGGGATTGGCCCGATAGAGCACCTGGAAGGCTTTCCACGCCACGGCCGGGTGATAGTGGTAGATCAGCTCCCCGGCGACGCGGCTGCGTTCGGGGTCTTGAACCGTTTCGAGCAGCTCCAGGCTCACCAGGTAGCGGGCGGCGCTGTCGTCATGGGGTAGCCAGGCGACCTTGCGTAACGAGGCACGATCGAATACTCCGATGTCTGCACTCCTGTCCGGCAGATTGATCCTGCCTACCAGCCCGGTGTTCGTTTGCGCTGGGCGGCAGTAGTCAAAGAGTGTCCGGCTGCCATCGATCACCAGTGGGTTGTTTTTATCTATGCGTACGGTGTCGGCCTTTTCAAGCCGATGCCCCTCGAGGGTATATCGCTGTACGTCGAAGGGGCGATCAACGGCGAACAGAATACTTCGGCCGGGTATTGAATACAGTTGCGAAGAGACATCGACGGATGTCAGTGGCTTGATGCTGATATTGCCAATGTTCGTGCAATGCAACGTGATGGTGGCCGTGTGCAAGTTGGTAATGTTCATGATGGCTGCACGTCGAGAACGGGCATCGGTAAATGTTGGCTGGTTGTTCAGCTCGGCAATTAATTGATTGATTTGCGCGGTCATGTCCAATGTTTTTATTTGTTCTGCGATCTCTTCAGGCAGCCGGTGCGTGGAAATCAGAGTCTTGATCATGAGCGGGTTCGTTACAGTAGGGCGATGGGCACAAGTATGGTTTTGGGAGGGGGTGGAGGCAATTATGGAATTGTCGGGAAGTATTGCCGATGAACAATACTTGAGTTGTTAAAGACTCGGTAACGCTGCGCTTTTGGTAGGGCGATGAGACCGGCCGCCGGGGCGGCGGTGATCGGATATCGGTGTACGAGACGCGAGAAAGGGCTACGCCGCCACCGCCTGTTGCCCCTGTCTGGACAATGCCACGGCGCGCACCGTATCACCCGGTTGCACTTGCAGGCGTTTGGCGGTGAGGCGATCGACGAGCAGGCTGTTGCCATGCAGGCGTGCGCGGGCGCTGGTGACGCGGCAGTTTTCCAGGCGCCGGTTGTGAATCAGCCAGACCGGTGCTTGTTCGTCCGGAGTACCAATGGCCAGGGTCAGTGTCTGGCTGTCGCGTACGCTGCGGATTTTCGACACCGGCGCTTCGATCACCGGGCCGCCGTCGAAAATGTCGATGTAGCCCCTATGGCTGAAACCTTCGGCGCTGAGGATTTTCAGGGCCGGTTCGGTGTTCGGGTGAGCCTTGCCGATCACCGCCTGGGCCTGTTCGGTGAGCAGGCAGGTGTACAGCGGCTGGCGTGGCATCAGCTCGGCGATGAACGACTTGTTGCCCATCCCGGACAACTGGTCGGCGTAGCTGAAATCCTTCTGGAAAAAATGCCGTCCCAGGCTGTCCCAGAACGGCGAACAGCCTTGTTCGTCGGCATGGCCCCGCAGCTCGGCAATGAGTTTTTCGCCGAACAGCTGGGAAAACTCGGCCACGAACAGCAGACGCGCCAGGGACAGCAGGCGTCCGTTGTGCCCGTGGCGTTGCTCGGGGTGCAGGAATAACGAGCAGATTTCCGATTGCCCGGACATCTCGTTGTTGAGAAACAGCGTCGGGATCTGCCGCTGGATTCCCAACTCCGGCGCCGAACTGACCGTGACCCCGACCCGATAGTTGTACCAGGGCTCACGCAGCCCCACCGCCCCGGTCAGGGCGCTGATGCCCACCACCTGCCGGTCATCGTCTTCGAGCACGAACAGGTAGTCGGCGTCGGCACGTTCGACTTGGCCGGCGAAGGTCCGCTGGGCCCAGCGAACGCGGTGGGCCAGACGCTCTTCGTTGGCCGGCAGGCTGGTAAACCCCGGGCCCGCGCAACGGGCCAGGTCCAGCAAGGCAGGCAGATCGGTGAGGGCCACCGGACGGACAATCATGATGCAGCTCCTTCATCCAAACGTCGGTGCAGGCCATGGGATCGCGTGAGGTTCATAGGGCAATCACCCGGATCCGCGCGCCATCCTGGATGTCCAGGGCCGTCAGCATGGCGGGCGACAGGGCCACAGGGCCGTCGGCGCCGACGTCCAGCTCGGCGACGATGGCCCGGTAGCTGGCAAGGTGCTCGTTGCTCACCAGGTACAGGCCCCGTGCGTCAATCTGCGGGCTCTGCCTGGCCGTAGTGGTGCGACTTTGCGTGATGGAACGGATATTGGCGATACGGGCATGCAAGGTCGGCCCGCCGTCGAAGATATCGACGTAGCTGTTGGTCTCGAAACCCTCGCGCTCGAGGATGTCGAAGGCTTCCTGGCCGTCGGGATGCACCCGGCCGATGCAAGCCTGGGCTGCGGGTGGCAGCATGGGCACGTAGATCGGGTACTGCGGCATCAGCTCGGCGAGAAAGGTCCGGCTTTGCAAGCCACACAACCGTTCGGCTTCGACGTAGGGCAGGTCGAAGAAGTGCTGGCCGATGGCGTCCCAGAAGGGCGACTGGCCGTCTTCGCTGCTGAAACCGACGATTTCGGTGATGACCGATTCGGCAAAACGCTGGGGGTGGGCGGCGATGAACATCAGCCGGGCCCGGGACAGCAGCTCTGATTCCGGCGTGCGCACCCGTCCGGCGTCGATGTGGAAGCCACGCAGCAGTGTTTGCCCGTTGAGGTCCTGGCACAGTGACAACGCGGGTACGCCGTGCTGGATGTTCAACTCCCGGGATTCGCTGGAAAACGGCCGGTTGCGCAGGCTGTAGAACGGTTCGTTGCAACCGGTGCTGGAGAGGATTTCCGAACAACCGACCAGGCGTCCGGATTCCAGGTCCTGCAAGACGAAAAAGTAATTCTCGGCTCCCGGCCCCTGCGCATCGGCGGCGAACGAGGCGCACGAGTCGAGGATTTTTTCCTCCAGCCGCCGGGTATCGTCCGGCAGCGACGTGACGCCCACCAGGCTGTCACGGGCCAGTCGTTGCAGTTGCGGCAGATCGGCTAATTGAACTGGACGTAAGGCCAGCATGGATTGCACTCCTGTTCCCAGAGAACCCGGTGACCGGCACCGGGCTTGACGATCACTGTCGATGTCCACGCGTTACAACCATGGCTGGCCGAACCCTTCGACCGCCGTTTCTCATTGACCCGCCGGATCGGGCAGGGCGGTACGACTGCCGAATTTGTTGAGCAGGCACAGATAGACCACACCCGCGGCGATCCAGATCAGGCCGAGTTTCTGCGCGGCCACGCCCATGTTGTACATGATGGCCGCGACGATCACGAAGCCGACCAGCGGGCAGATCACGTGACGAATCAGTTGGCCGGACCGCTGGCGGCGCCAGTAATGGTTGATGACCGTGATGTGCAGCAACATGAAGCCGCTCAGGGCGCCGAAGTTGACCAGGGAGGTCAGGGTGTCCACGGCGTTGATGAACAGGTAGCAGATCAGCAACGACAGCACCGCCACCAGGTAGATGCTCATGTAGGGGGTGTTGTGTTTCGGATGGACCTTGGCCAGCACCTTGGGCAACTGGCCGTCCCGGGCCATGCCGAACAACAGGCGCGACACCGCTGCCTGGGAGGTGATCGCTACCGCTACGCCCCAGGCCAGGGCTGTGGCCACCGCGGTCAAGGTGGCCAGCCAACTGCCGGCCGCCAATTCGGCGATTTCATAGAAGGCGGTATCGGCGGACTTGAAGCCCATGCCGGCTGCCAGGTCGGTGGCGATCCAGGTCTGCACCACGAAAATCGCCCCCATCACCAGCAAGGTCACCAACGCAGCCTTGCCGACGCTGCGGCCCGGGTCGCCCTTGATTTCTTCGGCCAGGGTGGAAATGGCGTCGAAGCCCAGGAACGACAGGACCGCGATGGACACGGCTTGCATCAGCAGGGCGAAGTTGAAGTGTTCCGGGCTGTACAGCGGCGCCAGGGTCAGTTGGCCGTGGCCGGCCCCGCCGTGCAGGGCATTCCAGGCGTAGAACAGGAAAATCCCCAGCACCACCAGCTGTGCCAGCAGGAAAATGATGTTCATCCGTGCGGTGAACGTGATGCCCCGCAGGTTGACGAAGGTCGCGCTCACCAGGAATGCCAGGATGAAACCGACCTTGGGAATGTCCGGGTACAAATGGTTCAGCGCCATGGCGGCGTAGACATAGAGCAGCGGCGGGATCAGCAGGTAGTCCAGCAGCATCAGCCAGCCAGCGATGAACCCGACGTGTGGGTTAAGGCCTCGTTGCGCGTAGGAATAGACCGAGCCGGCCACCGGAAAGGCCCGGGCCATGCTGCCGTAGCTCAAGGCGGTAAACAGCATCGCCACCATGCCGATGATGTACGCCAGCGGCACCATTCCCGGAGCCTCGGCGTTGACGTAGCCATACACGCCGAACGGTGCGATGGGGATCATGAAAATCATCCCGTATACCACCAGGTCTGTCAGCGACAGGCCGCGTTTCAATTCCTGCTTGTAGCCAAATGCCTCGATGCTCATGAGCCGTTTTCCTTTTCAGCTGTATAGGTTGCGCTTGCTTGCTGTCTGTCGTTGGTCACTTCCGCTGCCGCTACAGCAGGGGCGCCAGGTATGCGCTCCAGGTCCGTACCCCGTCGGGGCTGCGCAGTTGGTCGTTGCGCACTTCGATCAGCACCGAATCCAGGCCGCGGCCATCGCCGTGCACCGGGACCGTCATGTCGGTCAGGGGGTTGATCTTGTAGGGCTGGTTGCCCGCTGCCCGCAGCGAATGCCGGCTCAGTCCGTCGACGATGCGCTGGGCGTATTCCTTGGCTTCGCCGAACAGCACACCGGCTTCCAGGGCGCGCGGCTGGCCATAGAACACCGGGGTGAAACTGTGGATGCCCACCACGCGTACTGGCCGGTTGGCGGCCAGGCGTCGGTCGATCAGCGCCCGCAAGCGATCATGAAAGGGATGGAACAGGCACTGCTGGCGATACTCGCGCGTGGCCTCGTCCAGGTCGTGGTTGCCCGGGACCTGGTAGATCTCGCTCTGGGGCGGAATGCTGTCCGGCACGTGCAGCGGGCGGTTGAGGTCGATCAACAGCCGTGAATAATTGGCCGACAGCAAGGTCGCGCCGAGGGTTTCGGACAGGCGTTCGGCCAGCAGCAGCGCGCCGATGTCCCAGGCGATGTGTTCCTGGGACGCGGTTTCATCCAGGCCCAGGTCGTTCAGCGCCGCGGGAATGAAACGGCTGGCGTGTTCGCACACCAGCAGCACCGGGTGGTCGGACTCCTCCCGGGTCAGTCGATAGGCTGGCCTGGTGTAGAGGCCCGATTCAGCACACTCAATAGATTCGTGCATAGTGCTCGCAACGCTCGGCAGGTGAGAGCGCCTGGGTCAAGGCCTGCTCCTGGGCCTTCAAGGCGAAATAGGTTTCGACCAGCGGGCCGGGCAGGGCCTCGAGCAGCGCCCCGCTGTGGCGCAGGCAGTCCAGTGCCTGGGCCAGGGTTGTCGGCAGGGCGATAATGCCACGGGCGCGACGTTGTGTTTCATCCAGCTCATCGGGTATTTCATCGGTGACAGCGTTCAATGCCCATCGGTGCTGGATGCCCAGCCGCCCGGCAATCAACAGCGCGGCCATCGCCAGGTGCGGTGAGGCGGTGGCGTCCATGGCGCGAAACTCCAGGTTGTACTGGTTCGCCAGCGGCTTGCCACCCAGGCTCACGGTCGGGCAGATGCGCAGCGCCGCTTCGCGGTTGCGCTGTCCCAGGCACGCATAGGATGCGCTCCAATGATGAGGTTGCAGGCGCTCGTAGGACAACGGCGTCGGCGCGGTCAGCGCGCACAGCGCCGGCAGATAGTGCAGCACACCCGCGGCCCAATGCTGGCCGAGGCTGGACAAGCCATTGCTGCTGGCAGCGTCATGCAGCACCGGGTCTGCGCTCAGGTCTTGCAGGCTCAGATGCAGATGCACGCCGTTGCACACGGCATTTTCCGAGGTCTTGGGGGCAAAACTCACGTCCAGGCCCATCTGCCGGGCGATCTCGCGGGTGATTTCCCGTACGTTCACTGCCCGATCGGCAGCGGCCACGCCCAGGGTCGGGCGGCAGGTGATCTCGTATTGCTGCTTGCCGTATTCCGGCAGGAACATTTCCGGTTCGACGCCGCCGGCCCGCAGGGCACTGAGCAGCCACCCGGCGAACCCGGCCTGCTGGCGCTGGGCCTGGAGGCTGAAGGCCAGGCGATCAGGCTGCGCAGGCGCGGCAGCCAGGTTGAATTCATGTTCGAACGCGGCGAAAACCTGCAGGCCCAGTTCGCTGCGATAACGCTCCACTTCGTCCTGCAGCAGCGTGCGCGGGCAGGCGCTCCAGGGGCGGCCGTCGGTCTCCCGGATATCGCAATGGATGAAGTCCAGGGCCGGCGCCTGGGCATCGGGGCCATTGTTGACGGTCACCCGGCTGGACAGGTCCGGTACCAGCCGCAGGTCGCCATAGGCGCCCCAGGGGTTGGTCGAGGCGATGACATCCTGGGGCGTCAACGCGCTGTTGGCCGGCACCCAGCCGCAACCGGCGGTGACGTAGTGGGGCAACTCATCGCTGGGAAACGAGCGCCCGCGGGTCACGCCGATCAGGTCGGTGGTCACCAGGGTCGTGACCGGCAGCGGTGCGAGGAGGGCAGCGGCATCGAGACGGCTCATGGCTGCATCTCCTGCAAACGAGCGAGTACGGTGTCGGTGTCGGTGATCCAGCAGTAGCCCTTGATCGCGTTCAGGCACGCCAGGTGCCGTTGTTCGGTGTGGGTCGCACAGGCGTCTTCCACCAGCGTGACCAGGTAGCCGCGGTCGGCGGCGTCACGCACGGCCATGTCGACGCACTGGTCGGTGACGATTCCGGCGACGATCAGGTGCCGGGTCTGCAGGTTGCGCAGCACGTAATCGATGTTGGTGGAATTGAACACCCCGGAGGAGGTCTTGGGCAGCACGATTTCGTTTTCCTGCGGCGCCAGTTCGGCAATGATCTGCGCCTCGGGGCTGCCCTTGGGCAGGTGCATGTCCGACAGCTTGTGATCCAGGGAGCGGTCGCGGCCATCGGCGGTGAGGCTTTCGATGTGGGTGTGCAACACGTTGTGCTGCGCCGCGCGCATCGCCTCGAGCAAGCGCTGCTGGTTGGGAATGACCTGCTGGCGAGCCCGCTGGAGGAAATACTCGGCCTCGGGGCTGTGCAGGTGGGCATCGAATTGCGGTTCCAGCCAGGCGCGTTGCATGTCTACCAACAGCAGGGCCGTGTGCTGGCGGGTGAACGGCAAATCCCGGGGCGAGTGGTGGGGGAGCGAGAACATCCTTACTTTTCCTCCAGCAGGTGCGTGTTGAATTCCGTGCGCAGGGCGTCGATGCCTTCCAGGCGTTCGGCCAGCTCGGGGCATTGCAGGGTCAGGCAGGCGATCAGGGCCTCGACCTGGGCCAGCGCCGGTACCAGGCTGTCGAAGGCCGACGCCGATTCCACCGGGGCGCTGATGATCAGGTCGGCCAGCTCGCGCAACGGCGAAGCATAGACGTCGCTGAACAGGACGACCCGGGCGTGCCGCGCCTTGGCCGCGCTGGCCACGCGCAGGGCCTGGGCCTGGTAGCGGCGGTAATCGAAAATCAGCACCACGTCCTGGCGCTGCACGTCGAACAGCCGGTCAGGCAGTTGGGCATTGTCTTCCAGGGCAAAACAGCCGGCGCGCAGCAATCGCAAATGGTTGAGCAGGTAATGGGCCAGGAAGCTGCTGAAGCGCCCGCCGAAGCAATGCACCTGGTGGCGGCTGTCGAGCAACCACTGCACGAGAATGCGCACGTCTTCGGGTTGGGTCAGGGCCTGGGTGTCGACGAGATTGCGTTGGCTGGCGGCCAGGTACTGGCTCCAGGTATCGCCTTGCTGCAGTTTGGCCCGCGGTTGCAGCAGCGTGCGAGGGGAGCGCAGGCGATGGTCCATGTCACTGAGCAGCGCATCCTGGAATTCGGCATAACCGCCAAACCCGAGTTTTTTCACCAGCCGCACGATGGTCGGGTCGCTGACGCCGGCATGGTCTGCCAGGCGTGACATCGGACCGAGGCCGTTGCGTGGGTAGTGATCGAGCAGGGCACGTACGACCTTGCGTTCCGACGGCGTCAACACCAGGCCGGGATCGGTGATCAGGTCTCTGAGGGGCGGCATCCGTGCTCCTTGCCTGGATGAATGTTGAATTTCTTTCATAACTCCTGAAAACAGTATTTATGTAGCTGGTGCTACATGTCCAGTGGTTTTTACGTTCCGTTTAAAATGCTCCAAAGTTGTGCGAAAACCCTGTAGGAGTTGGTCTCGGCCAGGTGGAATGAGTATGTCAGGCGTTGTGTCTTGGACATGTCGGACATAGCGCCTTTTTGTCTCAGTTATTTGATTTCGTATAAGGTGCTGTACAACTAAACCCGTGAATATCCCGTCCATGCGACCCGTTCGATTACCCGAGAATCCAGTGTGCAAGCCACTCGCCTGACGTTGATCTGCCACGCCCGCACCGTTGCCCAGAAACAGGCGCGCTTCAGCGTGGACGAAGCGCTGGACGCCGACTGGCTGAGGCGAAGCGGGCAGGTCGGGCATGGCTATCGAAACGTCCGGCAACTGCTGTGCGGGCCGGAACTGCGCACTCGCCAGACGGCCGCGCTGTTCGGCGACGAGTTTGAGGTGGACCCGGCCCTGGCAGATTGCGATCTGGGACGCTGGCGCGGGTTGTCCATCGATGAATTGCTCAAGGTGGAACCGCAGGCCCTGCAAACCTGGCTCGACGATGCCGAGGCGGCCCCCCATGGCGGTGAATCCGTCGCCCGGTTGTGTCGCCGGGTCGGGGATTGGCTGGTCAGCCTGGAAACCCGACCGGGTCATCTGCTGGCCGTCACCCACCCCTTCGTGATCCGCGCAGCCTTGATGACCGTCTTGGGCTGCCCGGCCGCCACCTTCAATCGAATCGACATTGAACCGTTGTCCACCCTGGAGTTGCGTTTCAACGGCGTATGGCGATTTCGCACCCAGGAACCTGGCCAGGAGTCGCCGCGATGAAAATGCTGTCAGTCATTGGCATTGGGGCCGGCGATCCGGATCACCTGACGATGCAGGCTGTGAAAGCCTTGAACCGTTTGGACGTGGTCTTCCTCATGGACAAGGGCCCGGCCAAGGACAAACTGTTGGACCTGCGGCGCGAAATTTGTCGACGCTACATCGTTGATCGCACCTACCGTTTCGTCGAAACCTACAGCCCGGAACGCCAACGCGGCGACCTGGACTACAAGGACAGCGTCGAAGCGCTGAACCGTGCGAAACAGGCCACCTTCGAACGCTTGATCGATGAAGAACTGTCCGACGGGGAGCATGGCGGTTTTCTGGTGTGGGGCGATCCAGCGTTGTACGACAGTACCGTGCGCATCCTGCAGGCTATTCTCGACGGGGGCCGTTGCGCCTTCGAATTCGAGGTGATCCCCGGCATCACCAGTGTCCAGGCCCTGGCCGCCCGGCATAAAGTGCCGTTGAACAGCATTGGTGGTGCGCTGGAAATCACCACCGGACGCCGCTTGTCGGCAGGGCAGGTGGGCGACGCGGCGAGCGTGGTGGTGATGCTCGATGCCGAGGATGCCTACCGCCAGGTGAGTGATCCCGATACGCAGATTTACTGGGGCGCCTATGTGGGGACGCCGGATGAAATCCTGATCGCCGGCCGGCTGGGGGACGTGGCCGATGACATCGAACGCACCCGCAAGGCCGCGCGAACAGCCAATGGGTGGATCATGGATACGTATTTGTTGCGTAAGCCTCAATGATGCCGCCATCAACCTGTGGCGAGAGGTAGGTGGGAGCAAGGCTTGCCCGCGATACAGGCGATGTAGGTCTTCCAGAAATCGAGGCGCTCATATCGCGAGCAAGCTTTGCTCCCACCTTATTCCCTCGCCCTGACAGCGTTCGACAGCTTCATCGCCAGTAGGCTATTTACCCCCGCCCAAACCGCTCCCGATACACCGACGGCGCCAACCCCACGACGCTGCGAAACGCCACGCGAAAGCTTTCCACCGAGCGGTAGCCACACAGTTGCGCGATGTTGTCGGTGTTGTCGCCGGTGCTTTCCAGCAGTTCGCGAGCCCGGGCCAGGCGTTCGTGTTGCAGCCAGGCCTTGGGCGACACGCCGCAGGCCTGGGTGAAGTGGCGCAGGAAGGTGCGTTCGCTCATGGCCGCCTGGCTGGCCAGTTCGCGCACACCGAGGGGTTCGTGCAGGCGCTCACGGGCCCATTGCATGACGCTCGACAGGTCGCTGCGTGGCGTACGGCTGACCGGCGAAGGAATGAACTGCGCCTGGCCACCCGTACGTTGTGGTGACATGACCAAACGGCGCGCTACGGTGTTGGCGACCTGGACGCCATAATCCCGTGCCACCAGGTGCAGGCAGGCATCGATGCCGGCAGCGCTGCCTGCCGAAGTGATGACCTGTCCTGAGTCCACGTACAGCACATCCGGGTCGACCCGGACGGCGGGAAAACTCTTGGCCAGTTCGTCGGTGTAGCGCCAGTGAGTCGTGGCGCCCAGGCCATCGAGCAGCCCGGCGGCGGCGAGTACGAAGGCCCCGGAGCAGATCGACAGCAGGCGCGCCCCACGGGCGTGGGCCCGGCGTAGTGCATCGAGCAACGCCTCGGAAGGTGGCTCGCTGCGGCTGCGCCAGCCTGGCACGACAATGGTCCGGGCGGTTTCGAGCAGTTCCATGCCGCCATCGGCCAATACCTGGAAGCCACCCATGGCGCGCATCGGACCGTCATCGACCGCGACGATCCGATGCTCGTACCAGGGGAAATCGAATTCCGGCCGCTCCAATCCGAAGATTTCGACGGCAACGCCGAATTCAAAGGTGCATAGGCCGTCGTAGGCAAGGATCGCGACCAGACCTGGGAGAGGCTGCATTTGTCGGAAAATTCCCACAGAGTGTCTTGTACGCCACTGTAGCCGTAAGCTTCGGGGGGATAAAGTCTCTTCACGCCTTTATCTACCCTTGGAGTACACCCCCATGACTAGCCTGGTTCGCGAAGTGCCTGCCGCCCCTTCCGATATCGCCCTACAGCATTTCAGCCGTCGTCTGTCATTCGAAACGGATTGTTCCGACGTTCACGCCAGTCAACAGGCCGGCAATGTCGATTTTGTGCTGGTGGATGTACGCGGGCCGCTGGCCTACGAACGCGGCCACGTCCCCGGGGCGATCAACCTGCCGACCCGCACGCTCACCGCCCAGGCATTGGCCGCCTATGCCAAGACCAGCCTGTTCGTGGTGTATTGCGCCGGCCCCCACTGCAATGGTGCGAACAAGGCGGCGGTGCGTCTGGCGACCTTGGGGTATCCGGTCAAGGAAATGATCGGTGGCGTCATGGGGTGGCTCGATGAAGGCTTTCGCCTGACCGGCTTGGTGGAGCGCGTGGCGGACGAGGCGATCCGCTGCGACTGCTGACTTTTTGCCCTGCGTGGCTATCCCGGCATTCATGCCGGGATGCCCGCTGCGCAAATGCCTGTGATCGGCCAGCGTGGTTTAACGGGGCGCCCCAGATCAAAATCAAACGCGAGGCGGCCATATAGCCGGCCTGGTTCAGAGTGAACGCGTTCACCCTGTGGGAGCGAGCTTGCTCGCGAAGGCGATGTAACTGTCGATGAGGATGCTGAGCAAGCTCGCTTCTCAGGGAAGCTTTATTGCTCTTCGAGCCCGCGCTGTTCAATCACCCCAAAAAACATCCGCCACATCCTGGACCATGATCCGGGCGATGTTGGCGATGTTGGTGATGGTGTTGATGTCGGCCTCGGCTGAATCGCGCAGGGTAGTACAGGCCATGAGTGCGAAACCCTCCCCACTGACCAAAGCCAGCAGGTGAACCAGACTATAGAAGGGGGGGTGAGGCAACAACCGACCTGTAGGACGCCCACAAACCCAGTGGCGAGGGAGCTTGCTCCCGCTCGGTGGCGCAGCTGCCGTAAACCCTGGGCATGGGGTTGGTCTGACGAAAAGAGGGGGCTGCTTCGCAGCCCAGCGGGAGCAAGCTCCCTCGCCACGGTGAGTGAATTCCTACGAGATTTTCAGAAGGCCAGAGGAGCAATTGATTTCAGAAGCGGAACGCGGAGCGTCAAAAACTTGTGGGAGCGAGCTTGCTCGCGATGACGTCGTCACAATCGACATCACCGCAAACTGATCCTCCGCTTTCGCGAGCAAGCTCGCTCCCACAGTTGGGGCGGAGTACGACAAAGAGACAGGCCGGCTATAAGGCTGCCTCGCTTTGGCCTGTTACAAATCAAGCTATTTTTATAACTAATTGTCGCTTCTACACAATTCCCCTCCTGAGCACCCCTCTAGACTCCCGGCCACTTCGGTTCCTCGTTGACCGAACCTGCCTACGAATCTGCCAATAATTGCCAATAAAAACCCCTGCACACTCAGGAGCGAAAATGAAGAAGCTAGCCATGTTCGGTGCCCTGGCACTGTCCGTGTTGTCCCTGTCGGCCGTGGCCGAAGACGCCAAGCCGATCCGCCTCGGGATCGAAGCCGGTTACCCGCCTTTTTCGATGAAAACCCCCGACGGCAAGCTGGCCGGCTTCGATGTCGATATCGGCGATGCGCTGTGTGAACAGATGAAGGTCAAGTGCGTCTGGGTCGAGCAGGAGTTCGATGGCCTGATCCCTGCGCTGAAAGTGAAGAAAATCGACGCGATCCTGTCGTCCATGACCATCACCGACGATCGCAAGAAAAACGTCGATTTCACCATCAAGTACTACCACACCCCAGCGCGCTTCGTGATGAAGGAAGGCTCCAACATCAAGGACCCACTGACCGAACTCAAGGGCAAGAAAGTCGGTGTGCTGCGCGCCAGCACCCATGACCGTTTCGCCACTGAAGTGCTGGTGCCCGCCGGCATCGACCTGGTGCGCTACGGCTCCCAGCAGGAAGCCAACCTGGACATGGTCGCCGGCCGCCTCGACGCCATGCTGGCCGACTCGGTGAACCTCGACGAAGGTTTCCTGAAAACCGACGCCGGCAAAGGTTTCGCCTTCGTCGGCCCGACCTATGAAGATGCGAAATACTTCGGCGGCGGTGCCGGCATTGCGGTGCGCAAGGGCGATAAGGCCCTGGCCGATCAATTCAACGCAGCCATCACCGAAATCCGCGCCAACGGCACGTACAAGAAAGTGCAGGACAAATACTTCGCCTTTGACGTCTACGGGAATTAATCGCTGACCCCCGAGGTGGCCCGTCGTTGACCCGGCCGGCCACCTTTTTCATGGGCGATTGTTTACCCTGCGCCTATCGTAATGCCGCCATCCGGAGTTCCTCATGCAACGCATCGACCATACCCTGCCATGGAGCCACCTGGGCACCGAGCGCCGGCTCAGTGTGTTTCGCTACGGCCATGGGCCGCGCAAGGCCTACATCCAGGCCAGCCTGCACGCCGATGAATTGCCGGGCATGCGCACCGCCTGGGAACTGAAGCAGCGGCTCAACGACCTTGAGGCCCAAGGCTTGCTCAAGGGGGTCATCGAACTGGTGCCGGTGGCCAACCCCATCGGCCTGGATCAACACCTGCAAAGCGCCCACATGGGGCGTTTCGAACTGGGCAGCGGCAAGAATTTCAACCGTTCCTTCGTGGAGCTCAGTGCGCCGGTGGCGCAACGCATCGGTGATCGCCTGGGGGACGACCCGGCCGCCAATATCACCTTGATCCGCCAGACCATGGCCGAGGTCCTCGATGACTTGCCGCCACCCCCTTCGCAACTCGAAGCGCTGCATCGCCTGCTGCTGCGCCATGCCTGCGATGCCGACATCACCCTGGACTTGCATTGCGATTTCGAGGCAGCGATCCATTTGTATGCCTTGCCACAGCAGTGGCCGCAGTGGCGTTCTTTGGCCGCACGCTTGAAAGCCGGTGTGGCCTTGCTGTGCGAGGATTCGGGCGGCAGTTCGTTCGATGAATCCTGCTCCTCGCCCTGGTTGCGCCTGGCCAAGGCCTTTCCTGGGGCGGCGATCCCACCGGCGAACCTGGCGACGACGCTGGAATTGGGCAGCATGGGCGATACCCGGGTGGAGCAGGCCCAGGCCAATTGTGAAGCCATCCTCGGGTTTCTCGCCGAGCAGGGACTTATCGCTGGGGACTGGCCGCCCGCACCCAGCGAGTGCTGCGAAGGCTTTCCGTTCGAAGGCACGCAATACCTGTTCGCGCCGCACCATGGCGTGGTGAGTTTCCTGCGGGAGGCTGGCGAATGGGTGGAGCGGGGCGATCCGCTGTTCGAAGTGGTCGACCCGCTGAATGATCGGGTCACCACCGTGCGGGCCGGCACCAGTGGCGTGCTGTTTGCCCTGGACCGCGGGCGCTACACGCAGCCGGGGATCTGGCAGGCAAAAGTCGCCGGGCGTGAACCGATTCGTACGGGGAAATTGATCAACGACTGATAACTGCTGTCTACCTCACCGCACGGGCCTTGCCGTGCGGCTATCGAAACGATGGAGGAAGATCGATGTTCAAAGCGCTCGCCCTGTTCCTGTTGCTGGTCTCGTCCGGGTTGCAGGCCCAACCTTCGCTGCACACGGACTTGCCGCTCAACTACCTGGCCCAAGTCGATGAGCAGGCTCGGAACCGACCGCTGGTGATCTTCCTGCACGGTTCCGGCAGTAACGAGCAGGACCTGTTCGCACTCAAGGACGAGTTGCCGCGCGATTACAACTACCTCTCGGTGCGGGCGCCGAAGAGCATGGAGCAGGACCGTTACCAGTGGTTCGCCAAAAAGGGCGAGGGCGCCTACGACGGTGACACCTCCGACCTGAAGGCCAGTGGCCAGATGCTGCTGGAGTTCATCGACAAGGCCCGGGCCAAGTATTCGAACGACGCGAGCAAGGTCTACCTGGTGGGGTTCAGCCAGGGCGCGATGATGAGCTACGAAGTGGCCCTGCGACACCCCGAAGCCGTCGGGGGTATTGCCGCGATGGGCGGGCGGGTCCTGTCGGTACTGCGGGCGGAACTGACCCCCGACGAATCACGACGGACGCTGGCGGTGTTCATCGGCCATGGCACGGCAGACCCGATCATTCCCTACCACGATGGCACCGAGGCCAACACCTTCCTCAAGACCCTGGCGCTGGAACCGGAATTCCATGCCTACCCCGGCGTTGGCCACAGCATCAGCGCCCTGGAGGTGCAGGACCTGCGGGCCTGGCTGGAGCGGCTCAACCCCTGACCAAAATAGAACCCTGTGGGAGCTGAGCTTGCTCGCGATAGCGGTGGGTCAGCTTGCCTCAAGGTTGGGTGTGCCGACGCCATCGCGAGCAAGCTCGCTCCCACATTTTTGATGGTGATTGTCCTCGATTCTTCGGCGAATACAGAACCCTGTGGGAGCTGAGCTGAACTGGTCAAGTAATCCCGGACACCGATTACGGTGTTTATGCCGCTTTTTGCTCCATGGCTATTGGCGACAGGTAGTTGTTGTAGCTGTGGAGCCTGGTGCGGTTGTAGTACATGAAGAAACGCACCATGTCCGTTTTTGCCTCCTCGATCAGGCTGTAGCCGTTGCGAGGTACCCACTCTGACTTCAGTGTGCCGAAAAAACGCTCTATTGGAGCGTTGTCCCAGCACTGTCCCCGATGACTCATGCTTTGCACAATGCCGTGGCGGGTCAGTTCTTCTTGAAACTTGCGACTGGTGTACTGACATCCTTGGTCTGAGTGAAACATCAGCCCTGGAGGACACGTTCGTACAGCTGTCGCCATGCGTAGCGCTTTGCTGACTAGGTTGGCCTCATTAACCAGAGAAAAAGCCCAACCAATAACCCTGCGAGCAAACAAATCGATCACGATGGCCAGATGAATCCAGCGTTTACCCACCATCAGGCTGGTAACGTCGCCACACCAAACCTGATCGATTGCAGTCGGTTTGAAGTTGCGTTTGAGCCGATTAGGCGCGACAAATGCCTCCACGCCTTTGGATCTAAATGGATGCGGCTGGCGTTGTTTACTGACAATGTTGGCTTCCCTCATCAGCGCTCTGACCAGGCTTCTTCCCGCTGCAATATTTTGCGATTTCAGGCCCTTGCTGATCATCCTGGAGCCCATGGCTTCGCGACTTTCACTGTGCAGTTCAACGACTTTCAGCCTGAGTTCTTCACGTCTGATCCGCGGCTTGGATCGCCGCTGAATCCACTCATAAAAGCTGCTGCGCTTCACGCCGAACACACGACACACCACGGCCGTCGGAAATGACTCTCTTAGCTCTGCGATCATCGGAAACGATCGGGATCCGACATCAAGAGAGCGGTAGCCTTTTTTAGGATTTCAGCTTCCATCTCCATGCGCTTGATCTTGGCTTTTAGCTCCTGGATCTGGCGCTGATCGTCAGTAATCGCCTTGGTGCCTTTAACTGGCTGGCCCTCGCGTTCCTTACGAACCTGATCAACCCAGCGCCGTAAAGCGGTGGGTCCGATGTCCAGAGATGCACAAACTTCTGGTACCGGGCAGTTATCATCAAGCACCATGCTGGCAGCATGCAGCTTGAACTCGCGGGTATAGACCTTTCTTTCGTTCATGGAACCTCCAAGTTGGCGAAATCATATCGCCCTTAAGAGGTGTCCGGAATTATTAGGCCAGTTCAAGCTTGCTCGCGATGGCGGTGGGTCAGCTTGCCTCAAGGTTGGGTGTGCCGGCGTCATCGCGAGCAAGCTCGCTCCCACATTTTTGATGGTGATTGTCCTCGATTCTTCGGCGAAGACAGATCCCTGTGGGAGCGAGCTTGCTCGCGATGGCGGTGGGTCAGCTTGCCTCAAGGTTGGGTGTGCCGACGCCATCGCGAGCAAGCTCGGTTCCCACATGTTCCGGGGGGCTTATTGACCGCTGGCGATCTGTTTCACCAACGCTTCATGGCCGGTCTTGTCGCTGGCCCGGGAGATGATCTGCACCACCGCCATGCGCGTGCCGGAGGCACCCAGCAAGGTGGTGTCGAGGGTCGGTCCGCCGCCCTGGGTCGCGCGGGTGTCGAGCTGGCGCAGGCCCAGGCCGGTGCCTTTTTGCTTCAGGCTTTTTTCGCTGAGGATCTTGGCATCCGGCAGCGACTTGAGGCGCTGGGCGGCGAAGTCGGCCATGGTGGTGTCGAGGAACGTGCCATCGTCATCCTTCACATTCGCACCGTCGATGATGATGTTTTCCGCTGCGATCACCACGGTCTTGCTGGTGGCATTGCTGTACATCGTCCCCGTCGCCCCGGCGGTGCCCTGGGCGGCTTCACCGGCGGGCAATGGCGTCGCCGTAAAACCCTTGGGCAAGGTGAAGGTGAACTTGCCGCCCAGCATCGACACCTTCTGCGCCGGTGCATCGCTGGCAGGTTTGGCCGGGGCCGCCTGGGCGGATGCCACGACCAGGCTGGCGATGGCTCCCAGCAACAGGACGGCGGCTTGTTTACTCAGCAATGACATTGAAAATCTCCACGGATGGTCGCGCTTGAAGACCGATCATCCCATGGGCGTCGTACCGGACTCCAGCAAGAGACCGTCATTTTGGCGATGCCGCTCGCACCAGCAGGCGGCGGGTCACCAGCAACATGGCCACCGACACCGCGACGCCCAAGGCAAAGGCCGGCATGCCCAGCACCGGCAGGGCAAGAGCCAGGGTCAGGCAGAAGGCGGCGAAACAATACATGCCGGTGGCCGTCGCCCGCAGCAGCGCAGCGGTGAAGGCCGGCCCGCGGGTTTGTTGGGAGAACACCGCCATCACACTGCCCAGCACCGGGAATACCGCCAGCAACCCGCTCCAGCGTTCGCCTACGGTGCTGGCCAGCAGTGTCACCGCCAGGGTCAATAGCGCGCCGGCGATCATGCGTAGCAGCAGTTTGTCGGATTTGGCCGCCGGCCCGCTCATCACCGGCCGGACCGTCGGGAACAGATACGGCGCCCCCAGCAGCGCGACCAGGGCGATCAGGCTCGACAACGGCAGCGAAGCCGGTAGCCAGGACAAGATCAACGCCACCAAGGCCCAGACGCCTAGCGCGATGCCCAACGCCCAGGGCCAGGCACGACGCTGGGCAACCTGGGCGTACACCACGCAGAAAGCGATCATTGCAAACATGGCCGCCAGTGCCGCGGTCGCCGACTGCGCGGCGAACACCTCGCCTTGCTCCACGGCCAGGAACAACAGAATCGGCCCCACCACCACCGGCAACCCCGAGAGCCAGCCGGCCACGCTCGGTCCCCAACGCCTGCCCGCCCGGGAAATCAGCAGCAGGAAAGCGGGAATCACCAGCAGTTTGAGCAGCAGCACGCGATCATCCTTGTCGGAGGTGGGCCGTCACGTTAGCACCGCCTCGCCCAGGTCATCCACCGACAGCCGACGCGCCTTCAATGCCGCGTCGCCGATATTCAATCCGGCCCGGCCCTGAAGCGCCGAGCCAACGCCTCGCGCTCGAAGTGCTCGGTGATGAAGTCGATAAAGGCCCGGGTCTTGGCCGGCATCAGCGTGCGACTGGGGTAGTAGAGGGAAATCACCCCCAGATCGACGTACCAATCCGGTAACAGCCGCACCAGTTCGCCACGTTCCAGCCAGGGCAGGGCGTCGGGCACCACCAGCAGGGTCACGCCCAGGCCGAGCAAGGCGGCCTCTCGCATGGCGACGGGATCATTGAAGATCATGGATTCGGCCAGTTGCACGGCGCATTCGTCCCCGGCGGCGTTGCGCAGCACGGTCTGGCGCACCCGGCCGGTGCGGCTGGCCCGCAGCACGATGTTGTCCAGGCCGGCCAGGTCCTCGGGCTGTCGGGGCAGGGCGCGTTCGGCCAGGTAGGCGGGGCTGGCGACGGCAATCAGGTGCGCGGGCGCCAGGGTGCGCGATACCACCCCGGGCGTCAGTGCGAAACCGCCTCCGATGGCCGCGTCGAAACCTTCGGCGATCAGGTCCACCGGACGGTTTTCGAAATGCCAGTCCGGACGGATCAGCGGGTAGCGGGCCAGCCATTGCGGCATCAACGGCAGTACCTGGCCGATGCCGAAACTTGGCGAGAGGCTGACGCGCAAGACGCCGGCCGGTTCGCCGCGCTCCGTGGTCACCGCACCAATGGCCGACTGCAGGGCGTGCAGGTTGCCACCGATGCTGGCCAGGAAATGTTCCCCCGTTTCGGTCAGGGACAGCTTACGGGTCGAGCGCTGGAACAGCCGCACCCCCAGGTTGCGCTCCAGCATCGCCACGTTGCGGCTCACGGCAGCGGGAGTGAGGGCAAGCAGCCGCGCGGCCGCCGAGAAACTGCCAGTTTCGGCGCTGCGGACAAAGCATTCGAGGTTGGCGAGGCTTTCCATGGCATGAACCTGATAGTAATGCTTGAAAATGATTCGCCGTATTACCGGCTAATCAGAAGGTAATGGCAAGGGCACCATGCACCTCAACGGCGGACATCACCGCCAGGCTTATCCAACCTTGAGGACACAAGACATGAGCAGCATCGACACCATCGGCATCATTGGCGCTGGCGCCATCGGCAGTGCTTTCGCCCGCGCCCTGGCCCGCCAGAACATCAACGTAGTGATTGCCAACAGCCGTGGCCCGCAAAGCCTGGCCGAACTTGTGGCTGACCTCGGTCCAAGCGTGCGCGCCGGCACCGTGGAGGAGGCCGCCGCCCAGCCGATGGTGCTGGTGGCGGTCAACTGGTCGAAGTTGGCCCAGGCGCTGGGCGGTCTGCCGGATTTTGCCGGACGCATCGTGATCGACGCCAACAACGCGATCGAAGTGCCGGGGTTCAAGGCCGTGGATCTCCAGGGCCGGGCCTCGACCGAGGTGTTCAGCGAGTGGGTGCCGGGCGCACGGGTGGTCAAGGCCTTCAATCATCTGCTGGCGCGCCTGCTGGAGGCAGACCCAACGTCCGAAGGCGGCAAGCGGGTGCTGTTCCTGACCGGTGACGACGCGCAGGCACGGAGTGAAGTCGCGCAGTTGATCGAGCGCCTGGGCTTTTTCGGCGTAGACCTGGGCCCCTTGAGTGTCGGCGCACGCTTGACCCAGTTCCCAGGCGGCCCGCTGCCGGTGCTGAACCTGGTCAAGTTCGACTGAGGCCGCGCCGTGTTCAGCGATCCCAGTAGGGCACTTCGCCAAAACACTCGAGGAAGAAATCGATGACCGTGCGGACCTTCACCGACAGGCGTCGACTGCCCGGCCAGAGGATGGCGATCTGTTGCGGTTCAAGGCTGTTGGAGGCCTGGTAATCCTGCAGCACCGGGACCAGCGTGCCATGACGCACGGCTTCGCCGATCAGCCACGACGGGAACATCACCAGCCCCAGGCCTTGTTCGGCGGCCTGGGTCAAGGTGTCGGCGTGGTTGCCGGTGATCGGGCCGCTGACGCTGTAGGGTGTCCAGGCCTGGCCCGGGCGGCGGAAGAACCAGCGCTGCTGACCGGTTACGCCCTTGTAGGCCAGGCACCGGTGGTGAACCAGGTCCTGGGGCTTGAGTGGTGCGCCGTGGCGGGCCAGGTAGGTCGGGCTGGCGGCGATCTGGAAGCGATGGGGCGCGAGGATGCGCGCCTGCATGCTCGAATCGTGCAGCGGACCGATACGGAACAGCAGGTCGGCGCCTTCCTGCAGTGGGTCGACGTAGCTGTCGGTCTGCTGGATCTCCAGTTGCAGCTTCGGATAACGCTCGCATAGCTGCCCCAACCACGGTGTCAGGTGGCGCTGGCCAAACACCACCGGCGCATTGATCCGCACCAGTCCGGACGGCTCGCTGTGTTGCTCCTGCAGCGCCTGTTCGGCTTCCTCCAGTTGCACCAGCAGCAGCCGTGCATGATGCCCCAACAGGCGGCCAGCCTCGGTGGGTGAAACGGCGCGGGTGTGGCGATAGAGCAACTGTTGGTTCAGGGCCTGTTCCATCAACTGGATCTGCCGGGAAATCGAAGACGGCGCCAGGCCTTCGCGCCGTGCGACTTCCGAAAAACTGCCGTGATCGAGCACCGCGACGAACAATCGCAATGCCTTGAAACCCAGTTCATTGAGGCCGTGCATGGGGTGGGCTTCCTGTGCGTATTGCGCAAAAGTGTTGTCGGGATACTCACATTTATTGCACAGCGACACCAGCCGATAATGCCGGCCCTCTTTCAAGTGAACAGGTTCTGATCATGCAAACATCTTCACTCAGCGAGGCCGCGCCGGTATCGACGCCCGCCAGACCCCGGGCATTGCTGCGCTGGCTATTACTGCCCCTGGTGATCCTGGCCGGCATGGGCTTGTCGGTGGAAGCCGGCCTGCTCGGGCCGCTCGGGGCCCAGGTCGGGCATCTGTGGGCCACGCTGAGCATCTTCGGCGTCGGTTCGGCGATTCTTTTCCTGCTGTTGTTGCTCAGTGGCCGGCAGCGAGGCCCAGCCTTGCATGAGTTGCCACGCTGGCAATTGATCGGCGGTTTCCTCGGTCCGATCTATGTGGTCGTGCTGACACTCGCCACGCCGCACATCGGCATCGCCATGACCATGGTCGCGATTCTCTCCGGCCAGGTGGGTAAAAGTGTCCTGATCGATCATTTCGGCTGGTTCGGCACGGCCCGCAAGCGGGTCAATGGCGAACGCTGGCTGGCGTTGGCCTTGATTGTCGTTGCCCTTGTCCTGATTGCCCGAGGTTGAACATGAACCGGTTTGTTTTGTTGCTGCTGGTGGTCGCGGCCGGTGCGGTGTTGAGTGTGCAGGCGGCGATCAACGGGCGCCTGGGCCAGACGGTCGGTGTGTTGCGCAGCAGCTTGCTGACGTTCACGGTGGGCACGGTGACCACCGGGCTGCTGATCGTGTTTTTCGAACCGGCCCACGGGTTGACGCTGTTGGACATGCCGAAATGGCAACTCAGCGGGGCCTTGTTCGGTGTCGTGTACATGATGGTGATGGTGGGCGCGGTGCCCAGGGTCGGCACGGCCGTGGCCACCGTGGCGGTCATCGTCGGGCAACTGGGCATGGGCATGCTGATCGACAACTTCGGCTGGCTGGGCAACCCGGCCATCGAATTGTCCGGCAGCCGAGTCTTCGCCATGGCCTGCCTGGCATTGGCGCTGGTGTTCATGTATCGCAGCAATGCCCGTCAGGCCTGAACGGTTCAGTCGGGTTCCACGTTGAGTTGCAGACTGCCATCGGCCAGGCGTTCAGTACTGCGCACGATGCCGCTCAGGCGCCGGCCCTCGGCGCTGAACACCACGATCTCGGCCTTGTCCAGGTCGTCCGGCATCGGCGGTTGAACGTGCAGCGCGAACCATACCGGCTTGTCCTCGTCGAGGCGCTGGACGGCGTATTGGCAGTCGATACTTTTGGTCTGGCGGCCGAACAGGGTGTCGAGACCGTAGTCCAGGTGAGTGCTGTCGGCGGCGGAGGGTGTGAGAGGCATCGGCGGTCTCCTGGGGCGCGCGGTTGATGTTCAAATGATCCTGCCCGGGAGGGAAAATTCCATTGGCTGAGCCGTTGGGAACAGCCCTGGTGCTCAGCTCGATAGCCCCGTGGCGAGGGAGCTTGCTCCCGCTCGGGTGCGCAGCAGCCGCAAAGAGCCAGGGGCCGCTGCGCAGCCCAGCGGGAGCAAGCTCCCTCGCCACGGAGGAGAAATCAGAGGCCAGGCACGCCGTTCTTCCACGCCGACCAGTTCTTCACAATGTCCTGCACCAGCGGGTTGCCGGTGCGGAACAGGTTTTCCAACGCAGGGACGAACGCGCCCTGGTCGGCGTACTTGAGCAGGTTATCCACTTCATTGCCACCGGGCTCGGGGCGGTCGAAGTCGGACCCGGCCCGCAGCACTGCCAGCCGGTTGATGTCCACCCGACCTTCACGGCTGGCCCGTAGCAAGGCCTCGTAAGTCGAGTTGTCTTCCTGTTGGGTCGTGCAGTAGACGCCTTTGTTGTCGGTGAGCAGGCGGGTCCAGACTTCGGCACGCTCGCTCAGGCGCGTGCCGGAGAACCAAGTGTTGCCGGCCAGGGTGTCACAGCGGGTCACCACCGGCGGCTGGTTGGCCGGGGCATACGGATACTTCAAGCGCCAGGCTGCCGACTCCTTGCTTTCGGCCAGGGTCACCTGCTGGCTGAGGGCAAAGGCCTTGGCTTGCAGGGCCGGGTTGAGTTCGAAGACTTCTGTCTTGTAGTCCAGCGGCGGCTTTTCGTTCGGCCCCTTGGTGTTGATGCCCAGGTAGCCGGTGGGCCAGTCCTTGGGCGCATCCCGCGAATCCAGCTCCCATTGAGTACCGAACTCCACCAGGTAATGGGCCCAGGCGGTTGTGCCGAGCGTGCCGTGGTGCGGGTTGATGCCGGCGATCCCGGCCACCAGGAAATAGCTCTTGCGCAGGTCGACGGTCGGGGAGAGCGCCAGGGCCAGGGTCGAGGCCGCCGCGTTGGTCTGGCCCATGCCGGTGATCAACAGACAGACCCGTTCGGCATTGCAGCGGATCGTCGGGTACTCGGCGGACAGCCCCGGTACACGGATTTCATCCTTGAGCTGCAAACGTTCGATCCAGTTCTGCGCTTCGGGGGCGAACATGGTGATCAGCATCACTTTGGGTTGAAGTGGCGGTGCGGCCCCGGCGCTTGCCGCGAAGAGTGCAGTACTTGCCAGGCCGATTGAAGCAAACAGGCGATTGATCATGTGTTCGTGACCTCCATGGATTCGAAAGGGTGCTGCGACGATGTGCTCAGAATTGATAGCCGACCCCGGCGTAATACCCCCACCCATCGGAGCGGGCGCGGAAGTTGCCCTCGCCAAAGTTGAGTTCGCTGCCATCCTGCCAGTTGCCGCCGTTGTGGAAGTAGCGGCCCACCAGAGTGAAGCGCACGTGGGTGAACGCGTACAGCAAGACATTGGTGGCGACCGTGGCGTTGGCGGTGCGGGCCGGGTTGTCCTTGTGCAGGTCCGAACCGAAGTCGAAGTTGGTGAAGCCAATGTACGTCAGCGAGGCACCATTGCTGAACTGGCTGATCGGCACGATGTACTTGAGTTGAGCGCGGTAGCCGTCCCAGGAATATTCATTGCTGGCGCCATAGTTTTCCCATTGATAACGGCCATAGAGGTTGGCCGACAAGTTGACCCTCGAGTGCGTGTCAATGTCGGTGCCCAGGCCGCTGTACAAGGTGTTCGCGCGATTGGCGCTGTTGCTGCCGTGATCGTAGATCCAGTCGAACGCCACATACCATTCCTTGAACGGCCCGATGGCCAGGCTGCGGCCGGCCAGGTAGTCGATGGAAACCCGCGGTTCGTGTTCCATGAACACGGGTGAGCCGTGGTCCCACGCACCTTTGTCGTGGCTGTTGCCAATGTTGAAAATCTTCGGGATGTCGACGTAGCCATAGAGCTCGAAGGGCCCCTTGCGTCCGAAGTATTCATATTCCAGATAGATATCGTCGACCGGTTGCGGGCCGAAGCTGATGTCCTTGCTGCCGATGAGCGTCAGGTCCTGGTTGTACCAGTCCGACAGGTAGGCGCCTTTTTTCGATGGGGTGGCTTCTGGACTGAGGGCTTCGCCTTGGGCGGACGCCTCGGTGGGTTGGGCATGGGTCGTGGTGCTGAGTAGTCCGGTAACGGCGGTCAGTAGCAGGGTGGTTGCCCATACGCCGGGCGTGGCGCGACACCGGGAAGTGAAGTGCATGGAAAGTCCTTGTTCGTGCGGGCCGAAGCCCGGGTTCCGTGATTGAAAAAAATCGTCGATCCGCTGGCGATGATCGAATGCGCAAACGTTTGCACATCCCATACCAGTTTTTCGCAGTGGCTTGAAAATCTTGGGTTTAAGGCGGTTTTCCTGTCCTTTTGGTCAGGCCTGGTGCGCCGAATGCTTTACGCTCGCTTGAAGCAGCACCAAAGTGTTGCACGGGCGAATGCTCGGCACGGCACTGAGTCGGCGGCGTTGCTGTTAGAATCGATCCCCTTGATTGACCGGAGAGATGCCCATGAGCGAGCCGATTCGCCTGACCCAGTACAGCCACGGCGCCGGTTGCGGCTGCAAGATTTCGCCCCAGGTCCTGGAAGTGATCCTGGCCGGCAGCGGTGCGCAGAACCTCGATCCCAAGCTGTGGGTCGGCAATGCTTCTCGCGACGACGCCGCGGTGTATGCCATCGACGAAGAGCGTGGGGTGGTCTCGACCACCGATTTTTTCATGCCGATTGTCGATGATCCCTTCGATTTCGGTCGCATCGCCGCCACCAATGCCATCAGCGACATCTACGCCATGGGCGGCGATCCGCTGATGGCCATCGCGATTCTTGGCTGGCCGGTCAACGTATTGGCCCCGGAAATTGCCCGGGAAGTGATTCGCGGCGGTCGTTCCGTGTGTGACGAGGCCGGTATTCCCCTGGCGGGCGGGCATTCGATCGACGCGCCCGAGCCGATCTTCGGCCTGGCGGTCACGGGCCTGGTGCAAAAGCGTCATATGAAACGCAACGACACGGCCACCGTCGGTTGCCGCCTGTACCTGACCAAGCCCCTGGGCATCGGCATCCTCACCACGGCGGAAAAGAAAGGCAAGCTGCGCGCCGCCGATGTTGGCCTGGCCCGTGACTGGATGTGCACCCTCAATAAACCCGGCAGCCGCTTCGGCAAGCTCGATGGCGTGACGGCGATGACTGACGTCACCGGTTTCGGCCTGCTCGGGCACCTGGTGGAAATGGCCGACGGCAGCCAGTTGACCGCGCATATCCGCTATGACGCGGTGCCGCGTCTGCCGGGCGTCGAATACTACCTCGACCTGGGCTGTGTGCCGGGCGGTACGCTGCGCAACTACGACAGCTACGCCAGCAAGGTCGGTCGGGTCCAGGAACTGCACAAGCGAGTGCTGTGCGACCCGCAGACCAGCGGCGGCCTGTTGATTGCCGTCACCCCCGAAGGCGAGGACGAGTTCCTGCGGGTGGCCACTGAACTCGGCCTTGCACTGGAGCCCATCGGCGAGTTGGTCGAGCGACAGCGTTACGCGGTCGAGGTGTCTTGATGAGCCATGACATCACCGATTACCGCGACATCTTCCTCCATGACCGACCGATGATGGACACGCGCGCGCCCGTCGAATTCATCAAGGGCGCTTTCCCCGGCGTGGTCAATTTGCCGTTGATGACCGACAACGAACGGCAACGTGTCGGGACCTGCTACAAACAACAGGGGCAACAGGCCGCCATCGTCCTGGGGCATCAATTGGTGTCCGGTGAGACCAAGGCCCAGCGCATCCAGGCTTGGGCGGCGTTCGCCAAGGCCCATCCCGACGGTCTGCTGTATTGCTTTCGCGGCGGCTTGCGTTCGCAGATCGTCCAGCAATGGCTCAAGGACGAAGCGGGCATCGACTATCCTCGGGTCGGTGGTGGCTACAAGGCCATGCGCACGTTCTTGCTGGACACCGTCGAACAGGCGGTCGCCGAGTGCGACCTGGTGCTGCTGGGCGGCATGACCGGTACCGGCAAGACCGAAGCGCTGGGCCAACTGGGCAACAGCCTGGACCTGGAAGGGTATGCCAACCATCGCGGTTCGAGCTTCGGCAAACGCGCCACCGGCCAGCCTTCCAACATCGATTTTGAAAATCGCCTGGCGGTGGATGTGCTGAAAAAACGCGCCGCCGGCATCGAGCAGTTTGTGCTGGAAGATGAGAGCCGCGCGGTCGGCAGCTGCGCCTTGCCACTGTCCTTGTACCAGCGCATGCAGCAGGTTCCGATGGTCTGGCTGGAAGACAGCCTGGAGCGCCGGGTCGAACGGATCCTGCAGGATTACGTCATCGACCTGTGTGGAGAATTTGTCGCGGTACATGGCGACGAAGGTTTTTCGCTGTTTTCCGAGCGATTGCTGGCAAGCCTGGACAACATCCACAAACGCCTGGGTGGCGACCGTCATCGGCGCTTGAAGGACATCCTGGAAACAGCCCTGGCCGAGCAGGCCCGCAGCGGCGCCGTCGACGTGCATCGCGGTTGGATCGAGGGTTTGCTGCGTGAGTATTACGACCCGATGTACGTGTTCCAGCGGGAAAAGAAGGGCTTGCGGATCGAGTTCTCGGGAGAGCAGGCGGCGGTGCTGGAGTATTTGCGCGAGCGGGCGGCCTCGGTACGGTGACCTGTGGGAGCGAGCTTGCTCGCGATGGCGGCGACACAGGCACCCTTGAGGCAAGCTGACCCACCGCTATCGCGAGCAAGCTCGCTCCCACACGGATGATCAGGTCGGACAGGTTTGCTGGCCATTGTCCAAACCTTGCTTGTAGCTCTGGCTGGTGAGGCTGGCCTTGCCGTTGTGCCAGGTCAGGGTCAGCACATACAGCGAATCGAAGTCCCCGGAGGCCCAGTCTTCGGTAATGGTCTGCTCCTTGCCCACCGCCTCACCGGCGACCTTGTTGATCAGCTCCGGCAGGTAGCCATGGGACCAGGCGGTATAGATGGTGGAGTTGTGGTACTTGTCGTGCAGCAACTCGTCAGCCAGGTCGCTGGTGTCGTTGGCTGAAAAATTGATGTTTACCGGCAGCCCGAGCTTGATGGCGCTGGGGCTGATGGTCATCAGCGGGCGAATATAGCTGTAGGAGTTGTCCAGCTCACCCTCTTCGACATTGCGGGTCGGGTTGGCCGCGAACACGTAGTCGGCCTTGCCGAATTTTTCCGGCAGCAGGGTGGCCAGGTCGATGGCGCGGTTGAGGCCCTGGCAGTTGAGCTGGCCCAGGCCACCGGCGGGTTTCTCGGCGTGGCGCAGGAACACCAGGGTCTGGACGCCGTCGGCTGGCTGGGCGCGGCTGACGCTGGATTCCAGCGACAGCACCAGGCCACAGACCACAAGCAGCGTTGGCAGCATCAGCCACGAACGGTGTTTGAAGCGTCTGGCGAAATTCAGTGGGTTCATCATCGAATAATAGTCTTCAGCACGCTTGAGTCAGGCTGACAAACCCTGGCACCGCGAAGCGCTTGGCCTCGGGTGTTTTCCCTGTCGTTACGCCTCGTCGGTTCTTCGGAGGCATTGCTCAGAGTCCCTTCGAGCGCTTTGGTTCGATTCCGGTGCACTGTAGCGATCTCCGTCAGGAGATGGGACGAACGTTAACGACAGGATGTTGCTGAATTAAGAAGGGACGACGTGAATTCTGTGACGGGCAGTGGTGTCGTCCCCAACATCTTGGATTATCCTCGGGGTTTTCTTCATTTCCGAGCCGACCCCATGCCCGACTTGACGCCACACCTCATCACCCAGAAATGGCCCGCCCAATACCCGGAGTGGATCCAGCTCTACTCCCTGCCAACCCCCAACGGCGTGAAGGTTTCGATCATGCTGGAAGAGATCGGCCTGCCGTACGAGCCCCACAAAGTGGACTTCGCCAGCAACGACCAGCTGTCGCCCGAGTTCCTGTCCCTGAACCCCAACAACAAGATCCCGGCGATTCTCGATCCCCATGGGCCGGGGGACCAGCCGTTGGCGTTGTTCGAGTCGGGGGCGATCCTGATTTATCTGGCGGACAAGAGCGGACAGTTGCTGGCCCAGGAGTCGGCGGCGCGCTACGAGACGATCCAGTGGCTGATGTTCCAGATGGGTGGGATCGGGCCCATGTTCGGGCAGTTGGGGTTCTTCAACAAGTTCGCTGGCAAGGACTACGAGGACAAGCGGCCACGGGATCGTTATGTCGAGGAAAGCAGGCGCCTGCTCAAGGTGCTCGATGGCCGTCTGCAAGGGCGGGACTGGATCATGGGCGAGCGCTACACCATTGCCGATATCGCCACGTTTCCCTGGGTGCGCAACTTGATCGGTTTTTATGAAGCCGGTGATTTGGTGGGTATCCAGAACTTCCCCAATGTGACGCGGGTATTGGAGCGCTTCCTGGCGCGACCGGCCGTGGCCCGTGGGTTGAAGATTCCGGAATGAGCAAACCGACGACCCGCCGATTCGATTACAAGCAACTGGATGTATTCAGCGACGTACCGCTCAAGGGTAATCCGCTGGCGGTGGTGCTGGGGGCCGATGGGCTCAGTGACTCGCGCATGGCCGCTTTTGCCAACTGGACCAACCTCAGCGAAACCACGTTCCTGCTGGCGCCGCAGCACCCGGAAGCCGATTACCGGGTGCGTATTTTCACCACGTCCACCGAGTTGCCGTTTGCCGGGCATCCGACCCTGGGCAGTTGTCACGCCTGGCTGGAAGCCGGAGGCGTGCCCAAAGGGCAGGAGATCGTGCAGGAGTGCGGTGTCGGCCTGGTCAGGGTGCGCCGCAGCGATCATGGGTTGGCGTTCCTTGCGCCGCCCTTGCTCAAGTCCGGCCCGCTGGAGGCCGAGCTGCTGGAGCGGGTGCGCAAGGGGCTGGGGCTCGCAGCGCAGGCGATTGTCGAGGCGCAATGGGTCGATAATGGTGCCGGCTGGCTGGCGGTGATGCTCAAGGATCGCCAGCAAGTCCTGACGCTTGAGCCGGATTACCCGCAGTTGCTGGATCTGGCCGTGGGCGTGGTTGCACCCTGGGATCGGGCCGTGGATGGCGATGAGGCCCACTTCGAAGTGCGCGGCTTTATCGCCGGGGATGGCATGCCCGAGGATCCGGCCACCGGTAGCCTGAACGCCGGGCTTGCCCAATGGATGCTGGGCAAAGGGCTGGCGCCTGCGTCCTACGTGGTCAGCCAGGGGCTGACGATGGGCCGGGCCGGGCGAATTCATGTCGAGCAGTTGGGAGAAGAGGTTTGGATTGGTGGTGCCGTCGTGACGTGCATCAATGGCTCGCTGACCGTGTGAGGCGATTATTACCCGGCTGGTAACACTCTGTTTTCCAGCTGGCGTTTGTGCCCTGGCTGGCCTGGGCATAAGCTTCGCTCCCTGTGATCGAATACCATTTTTTTGCCCAGGAGTCCCATGTCCAGCCAGTTCCCCGAAGCACGTCCACGCCGCCTGCGTCGCAATGCAAGCCTGCGCAGCCTGTTCCAGGAAACCGAGTTCACCTTGAACGATCTGGTGCTGCCGATTTTCGTCGAAGAAGAAATCGATGATTTTGTACCGATCAAGAGCATGCCCGGCGTGGTGCGCATCCCGGAGTCGAAGCTGGCCGGTGAGATCGAACGCTATGCCCGTGCTGGCATCAAGTCGGTGATGACCTTTGGCGTGTCCCATCACCTGGACAACGAGGGCAGCGACACCTGGCGCGAGCGCGGTCTGGTGTCACGCATGGCCGGGATCTGCAAGGACGCGGTGCCGGAAATGATCGTGATGTCCGACACCTGCTTCTGTGAATACACCGACCATGGTCACTGCGGCGTGCTCCACGGCGATGAAGTGGACAACGACCGGACCTTGATCAACCTGGGCAAGCAAGCCGTGGCGGCGGCCCGCGCCGGTGCCGATGTGATCGCGCCGTCGGCGGCCATGGACGGCCAGGTCCAGGCGATTCGCAAGGCTTTGGATGAAGCCGGTTTCAGCCAGACGGCGATCATGGCCTATTCCACCAAATTCGCCTCGGCGCTGTATGGGCCGTTCCGCGAAGCCGGCGGCAGCGCACTGAAAGGTGACCGCAAGAGCTACCAGATGAACCCGATGAACCGCCGCGAAGCCTTGCGTGAATCCCTGCTCGATGAGCAAGAGGGTGCCGATGCGCTGATGGTCAAGCCGGCCGGTGCCTACCTCGACATCATCCGCGATATTCGCCAGGCTTCGAATCTGCCGTTGTCGGCTTACCAGGTCAGTGGCGAATACGCGATGATCAAATTCGCCGCCCAGGCCGGCGCCATCGACGAAGCCCGTGTGGTCCGCGAGAGCCTTGGCGCAATCAAGCGGGCGGGGGCAGACCTGATCTTCACCTACTTCGCCATGGACCTGGCGCTGAGTGGGATCTGATCCTGCGTTCCTTCTACTTGCCTCAGTGGTGACTGTACCGCCGTCATCGCGAGCAAGCTCGCTCCCACATGGGTTTTTGTGTTGGACGGAAGATCCGGGTACACCGCCATTCTCCTGTGGGAGCGAGCTTGCTCGCGATAGCGGTGTGTCAGCTTGCATCGAGGGTGCCTGTGTCGCCGCTATCGCTAGCAGGCTCGCTCCCACATTGGGCATAGCCCGCATCCACTTTTGATCGTATGGTTGCTCCGGAATAACGAACGCGATGGAGCACCATGCAATTCAACCCATTGATGATCAGCCTCGCGGCGTTGCTGGCCCTGGCCGGTTGCGGCAGCCGTCAGTTGCAGGAGCCCGAGCGCCAGCCCGCTGAGGTCAAGAAGCAGATCGTGCAGTTGTTGCCGGCCAAGACGGTGGATCGTGAAGGCTGGGCGACTGATATTTACGTGGCCTTTGCGGCCCAGCAGATCCCGTCCACGACGCAGAATATCTGTGCGGTCCTGGCGGTGACCGAGCAGGAGTCGACGTTCCAGGCCGACCCGCCGGTGCCGGGGCTGGGCAAGATCGCTCGTCAGGAGATCAACCGCCGTGCGGCGAAGGTGCACATTCCGGAGCTGTTGGTCAGCGGCGCGCTCCAGGTGCGTTCGCCCAATGGCAAAAACTACAGCGATCGGCTCGACGCGGCCCGTAGCGAGAAAGAGCTGAGCGGGATTTTCGATGATTTCATCGGCATGGTGCCGCTGGGCAAGACCCTGTTCGGCGGTTTCAATCCGGTGCACACGGGTGGGCCGATGCAGGTCAGTATCGCGTTTGCCCAGGCCCATGCGCGGGATTATCCCTACACGGTGGATGGCTCGATTCGTCGCGAAGTGTTCAGTCGCCGTGGTGGGATGTATTTCGGTATCGCGCATTTGCTGGGCTATCCGGTGAACTATACCGAGCCGTTGTATCGTTTCGCCGATTTCAATGCCGGGTGGTACGCCAGTCGCAACGCGGCTTTCCAGCATGGGGTGAGTGTAGCGTCGGGCATTTCCCTGGCGCTGGATGGCGATCTGGTTGCCCATGATTCAATCATGCCGGGCAGCACGGAGCTGGCGGTACGCACGCTGGGCAAGTCGTTGGGAATGCGCAACCCGACCATTCGCGATCAATTGGAGCAGGGCGACAGCCTGGCGTTCGAGGACAGCAAGCTCTACAAGCGTGTGTTCGAACTGGCTGAGCGGGCCGAGGGCAAGCCGTTGCCGCGGGCGGTATTGCCGGGGATCGTGCTCAAGAGCCCGAAAATCACGCGCAAGCTGACCACAGCGTGGTTTGCCAAGCGGGTGGATGAGCGTTATCAGCGCTGCATGGCGCGGGCGGCGGGGCGCTAGCCAGGCGTTGAAACATGAAAAAGCCCGGCGGATGAGGCCGGGCTTTTACTGTGATGGGTTGGGTTTGGAGGTGTTCTGGAGCGGTGTGTCGGGTGAGCTGCGCGGCGGCTGGCTTGAACGTTGCGGCCGCTGCGCGCCCGAGCGGGAGCAAGCTCCCTCGCCACGGGGTGTGTTGCACATGATTTGCGATATTTTCAGGCATTGCAGTCAAGCAACTCATGCGCGGTTTTCGATCAGACGATCGGAGCCACCTTCGGCGACGCGGCGTTCCAGCAGGCGATCGGAACCGCCTTCAGCGACACGGTTCTCGATCAGGCGGTCAGAGCCACCTTCGGCGACACGGCGTTCCAGCAGGCGATCGGAGCCACCTTCAGCGACACGGTTTTCGATCAGGCGATCAGAGCCACCTTCAGCGACACGGCGTTCCAGCAGGCGATCAGAGCCACCTTCAGCGACACGGCGTTCCAGCAGGCGATCAGAGCCACCTTCAGCGACACGGCGTTCCAGCAGGCGGTCGGAGCCACCTTCAGCGACACGGCGTTCCAGCAGGCGATCGGCACCACCTTCGGCGACGCGGTTTTCGATCAGGCGATCAGAGCCACCTTCAGCGACGCGACGTTCCAGCAGGCGATCGGCACCACCTTCAGCGACGCGGTTTTCGATCAGGCGATCAGAACCGCCTTCGGCGACGACGGGTTGCGAGGAGGCGGCAAATACGTTGGCGGCCAGTACGGAGAAAGCGAGGCTGAGGATGACTTGGCGTTTCATGATGGTGTGCTCCGGGGGTGCAGTGGTTTGTGTGGGGCCATTGTTGTCCCGGGCGATCATCAAGAGAACTTCATTGGCATGATGGTGAACATCGACGGCAGTGATAGCTCGTCAGTCCCATCGATGTCGAAGCTGAGCCGCAACGTGCGCGTCGTCCTCCGGGTGGAACACAGCCAGGTTTGTGGGCTCTACCGGGTAAACCACAGGCAGGAGGCAAGTTCATGTACCAGTTATTCGGTTACAGGCAATCCGGTTCTGCGGCGGTGGAGATTGCCCTGGACCTTTGTGATGTGGCGTATCGGCGGGTCGATGCCTATTCGACCCAGGACAACGACGCCGCGAAAGCGCTCGAGGCACTCAACCCTCAGAAGCAGGTCCCGACCTTGCAGTTGCCGGACGGCTCGGTGCTGACCGAAGCGGCGGCGATCCTGATTCACCTCGGGCTGACCTTTCCGGCCTCGAAGCTGCTCCCTGATGACGCAACCCAGCGTGCCCAAGCCATACGGGGGCTGGTCTATATCGCAGCCAATTGCTACACGCCCATCGGCATCATCGATTTTCCGGAACGCTGGTTGGACGATGCGGACGATGCGGACGAAGCGACTCGGCAGCGCTTGGTAGCGGGCACCCAGCAGCGGCTGTACCGCAACTGGGCGCTGTTTGCCGATCAGTTCCCGGCCCAGCCTTTCCTTGGCGGTGCCGAGCCGGGGGCGATGGATATCCTGGCGGCCGTGATCACGAAGTGGAGAAACACGCGGGAGGCAATGCTCAACGCCCGTCCGGCGTTCTACGGATTGTTGGAGCGTATCGACCACCATCCGCGCGTTGCACCGATGCTGTCGTTGCATTGGCCTTCGTAGGCGCTGCCGAGCGAAGCGAGGCTGCGATCTTTGCGCTAACGCTGGAATCTCAAGCGAAAGATCAAAAGATCAAAAGATCAAAAGATCGCAGCCTTCGGCAGCTCCTACGGGTCAAGGACAAGCCTTGCGTACAGCCGCCTGCTCAACCAAGTCGACAAACTGCTGGACGTTCTGCTGATGCGCCGTCACCAGTTCGTCGATACTGGCCCCCGCCGGCGTTTGCAGGCTGCTGCGACAGGTGAGGGGGCGGGTATCGCCACCCAGGTTGCGCAGGCGCCATTGCACGTCCATGCGGGCATAGCGGCCGGGAATCGAGTCAAAGCGCTGCACGTCTACCCGCAGCGATGATTTCGGCGCGCCAGGGTTGCTCAGTTGTTCGTCCAGGCTGCTGTGCAGTTCATCTGCCAGGCTGGCACCCCACCATTCGGTTTCCAGGATCGCCAACCCGCTGTTGCCCTGGCGAATGACCATTTGGGTGCGATCCACCTGGGGTGGGACGCTCACCTGTTCGATCTGGATGTCCACGCCGGCGCGTGCCTGGCCTGTCGGCTGAGCCGGGCTCAGGGTGTGGTAATGAATCGGATCGCTGCGACAGGCGCCGAGCAGCAGTGCCATGGCGAGCAGGGTGAATTTCAGCGTCAGTGGCATGGGACGGGCTCCTGTACTCATTCTTTCACCGGCAATGTGAGGTTCTGTGCCGGTGCGTCCTTGGGCCGGCCGCGAAGCAGCGATTCGGGATGGCGGCTCAGGTAGTCCGACAGCTCGCGCAGCGAACGCGACATGCGCCCCAGGTCGTCCAGGGTCTGGGTCAGTTGTTCACGCTGGGGTGAATCTTCGGCCAGGGTCGAGTTGGCCGATTGCAGGGTCTTGCTGACGTCCTGCAAGGTGTTTTGCACCCCTGGCAAGGTCTTGCTGTTGAACTGGGCCAGGCCTTTGCGCAGCTCCACCAGATTGCCATCCAGGTTGCCGGCGATACTCTCCAGTGGCAGCTTGTTGATTCGCTCGACCATCGTCTGCAGTTGTTCCTGCAATTGCTGGAGGCTGCCCGGGAGGGTCGGGATACGCACGGGGCGGGCGCTGGGGTCGAAGACCACTTTTTCGGCCTTGGGGTAGAAGTCCAGCGAGATGTACAACTGCCCGGTCAGCAGGTTGCCGCTACGGGCCTGGGCGCGCAGGCCGCGCTCGACGAAGCTGCCGATCAGGCGGGCACCGGCGGCTTCGTCTTCGGGGTCGTGGTTGAGCGACTTGAGCAGTTTTTCATGGGCCTTGCCCAGGCGCTGAGGGTAGATCACTACGCCGACGTTGACCGGAAAGCTGCGTTGCTTCTCATCGAAATCAAGGTTGATGGCCACCACCCTGCCGACTTCCACGCCGAGGAACTCTACCGGCGCACCGACGCGCAACCCGCGCAGGGCCTGGTCGAAACGCAGGGCCAGGTATTGGCCCTTGCCATCGGGCGGGGCGAGGGCACTCTGCTGGTCGGCAAACAGTTCGAAGGTCTTGTCTTCGCTGGCGGCGGTATCGTTGGGGCTGTACTCCGGTGCCCGGAACGCAATACCGCCCAGCAGCAAGGCCGAGAGCGATTCGGTCTTGACGGCGAAACCGTTGGCGCCGACGTTCACGTCCACGCCGCTGACATTCCAGAACCGGGTGTTTTCGGTGACATACACATCGTTGGGCGCGTTGACGAACACGTCGATGTTGACGCCTTTGCCGTCGGCGTCCAAGGCGTAGGACACCACCTGGCCCACGGGGATCTTGCGCAGGTACACCGGCGAGCCGATGTCCAGCGAGCCGAGGTCCTGGGCGTGCAGGGTGAAGCGCTTGCCCGGTTCGCCATAAGTGATCGGCGGCGGGTTCTCCAGCCCCGTGAAGGATTTGGCGCGCACTTTCGACTGGCCGGCGTCGGCACCGATGAAATCACCGGACAGCAGCGTGTCGATCCCCGAGATCCCACCGGCCCCGATGCGCGGCCGTACGACCCAGAACACCGAGTCTTCGTGGGTGAAGGTGTCGGCGGTCTTGGCGAGCTTGACCGTGGCGGTGACGTTCTTCTGGTCGTTGCTCAGTTGCACGTCGGTGACCTGGCCGATGACCACGTTGCGGTATTTCACCTGGGTCTTGTTGGCGGTCAGGCCCTGGCCGGTCTTGAAGGTGATGGTGATGGTCGGGCCTTCCTGCAGCCAGTTGTGGACCACCAGGGAAACACCCACCAGCACCGCGATGATCGGCACGATCCACACCAGCGACACCGTCCAGCGGCGGGTGGTGACGTGGGCCCGGCCGGGGGCGGGTTGTTGCCCGTCAGTGGCTTGCGACTTCATCCATGACCTCCTCGGATGGTTGAGTGTCCCAGATCAGGCGGGGGTCGAAACTCATGGCCGAGAGCATGGTGAACAGCACCACCAGGCCGAAGAACAGGATACCCGGTCGTGGCTCGATATCGCTCAGTGCCTGGAACTTGACCAGGGCGGCCACCAGGGCCACCACCAGCACATCGAGCATCGACCAGTAGCCGATGACTTCCACCAGCCGGTACAGCTTCGCCCGCTGGACCTGGGCCCAGGTACTGCGTCGTTGTACGGTCACCAGCAGCAGGGTCAGTACCACGAACTTGATGCCGGGCACCGCGATGCTGGCGATGAAGATAATCAGCGCGATGTCCCAGGCGCCGCTTTGCCAGAACTCGATGACACCGCTGATGATGGTGCTGTCGGCACCTTCGCCGAGCATCTGGGTGTTCATGACTGGCAGCAGGTTGGCCGGGATGTAGAACACCAGCGCCGCGAGCATGTAGGCCCAGGTGCGGGTGATGGCGTCGGGTTTGCGGCGGTGCAGGGCGGCGTCGCAACGCGGGCAGGTCTGGGGGCCGCCGGCCATGTCGCAGGCCAGGCCACAACTGTGGCACAGGCACAGGTCCAGGTCGCGGGCCTCTGGCGGGGTGTCCTGCGGCTGGCCGTTCATGGGGTGTCCCACAGGTCGCGGACATCGCGCCCGGCGATACGGATCATCAGCAGGCTCAAGGCCGCCAGGGCGAACAGGCCGATACCCGGGAGCACGTCCAGCAGGCCGGCGAGCTTGATCACCGCCACCAGCGCGCCCAGCAGGCACACCTCCAGCATGCTCCAGGGCCGCAGGGTTTCCAGGCTGCGCATGCACAGGCTGAACCCTGGCGCCCGCTGCTGGAGGTAGGCATGGCCCAGTACCCAGAGCAGCAGCGCCAGTTGGAAGGCCGGTGCAATGATGATCGCCACCGCTGTCACCAGGGCGATGAAGGTAATGGGTCCCAGGCTCAGCGCCACGATGGAATCCCACAACGTCGCGCTGTTGCTCAGGCCCTGGAGACGGATACTCATCACCGGGTAGAGGTTGGCGAAAGCCCACAGCACCGCGGCCGTCACGCTCAAGGCCAGGCGCTGTTCGATGGTCAGGCCGTTGTAGCGCTGGATCACCGCGTGGCAGCGCACGCACGTGGCCTTTTGATGCGGGGCGAGCACAACCGGCTCGTACACCGCATCGCAATGTTCACAAATGATCAGTCGGTCGGTGGCGGCCATCGGGATGCTCGCAGGAACAACCCCTTCAATATAGAAGTGTGTTGGGAATGAGCAACCCGATGGAAAGGATCATTCGCCGCGAATGTATTGCTCCAGTTGTCGGATCAGGTCGGCCTGTTCGGCGATGGCTTCCTTGACCAGGTCGCCAATGGACAGCAGCCCGACGAGCTTGCCGTCTTCTACCACCGGCAAATGTCGCAAGTGCTTGTCGGTCATGATGCTCAGGCACGTCTCGACATTCTGGTGCGGGTCGATGGTGATCACGGGGGATACCATGATGTCGCTCACTTTCGTGCCCACGGATGAGCGACCGTGCAGGACCATTTTGCGTGCATAGTCGCGCTCGCTGATGATCCCCAGCACTTTTTCGTCCTTCACCACCAGCAAGGCGCCGACGTTCTTCTCGGCCATGCGCATCAGGGCCTGCAATACCATGTCGTCCGGTGAGATGGTGTGCACTTGCTGGTTCTTATCGTCTTTTAGCCGGAGCAACTGCGCGACGGTTTTCATGGGGAAGCCTCGGGTCGGGGGTGTTGTTTTTGCTGGTTGTTAAAGCATCGTAGACCCAACGGCGCAGAGCAAGCGGTAAAGCGGCGGCCAATCGTCCAAAAGCGTCATTGCCCGGGAAATTACCACCCATCCCGTGGTCGGGCGCTGTTGTGGCGAGGGGATTTATCCCCGTAGGGCTGCGCAGCAGCCCCAATAAGCTGATGACATCGACCTGACACACAGCGTTGGCAGGTTTTAGGACTGCTTCGCAGCCCAGCGGGGATAAATCCCCTCGCCACAGGTAGAATCGTCGTCTACGCAAAATTCGAGGTTTCAGCGGTGGATTTACAGCAGGGCTTCGTCCTGACCCGGCATTGGCGCGACACCCCGGCCGGCACCGAAGTCGAGTTCTGGCTGGCGACCGACGCCGGTCCCCGGCGCGTGCGCCTGCCGGTGCAGACGTCGGTGGCCTTTGTGCCGCAGATCCAGCGCGGCCAGCTCGAAGCCTTGCTGCAAGGGGAAAAGGAGGTAGAGCTACGCCCCCTGGACCTGCTGGATTTCGAGCATCGCCCGGTGCTGGGCCTGTATTGCCAGCAACACGCCCAACTGATGCGCCTGGACGGCACCTTGCGCCGCGCCGGTGTGGAGGTGTTCGAAGCGGACATCCGGCCGCCGGAGCGCTACCTGATGGAGCGCTTCATCACCGCCCCGGTGTGGTTCGGCGGTACGCCGGCCGCCGATGGCCTGCTGGTGGATGCCCAGATGAAACCGGCGCCCGACTACCGTCCACCGTTGCGCCTGGTGTCCCTGGACATCGAAACCACCGCCCAGGGCGATTTGTATTCCATTGCCCTGGAAGGCTGCGGCGAGCGCCAGGTCTATATGCTCGGGCCGCCTAATGGCGACGATAGCGGTGTGGATTTCCAGCTGGAATACTGCGATTCGCGCACGCTGCTGCTGAAGAAACTCAACGACTGGTTCGCCCGTTTCGACCCCGATGCGATCATTGGCTGGAACCTGGTGCAATTCGACCTGCGGGTGCTGCATGAACATGCCCGGCGGCTGGCGGTGCCGTTGCGCCTGGGCCGCGCTGGCGAAGAAATGCAATGGCGCGAGCACGGCGCGCGCAACAACCACTTTTTCGCCTCGGCGGCTGGTCGACTGATCATCGACGGGATCGAGTCCCTGCGCTCGGCGACCTGGAGCTTCCCGTCGTTCAGCCTGGAAAACGTCGCCCAGACGCTGCTGGGGGAGGGCAAGTCCATCGACAACCCGTACCAGCGCATGGACGAGATCAATCGCATGTTCGCCGAGGACAAGCCGGCCCTGGCCCGCTACAACCTCAAGGGCTGCGAGCTGGTGACGCGGATCTTCGCCAAGACCGAGCTGCTCAAGTTCCTGCTGGAACGGGCCAGCGTCACCGGCCTGCCAGCGGACCGCAGCGGCGGTTCGGTGGCGGCCTTCACGCACCTGTACATGCCGCTGATGCACCGCCAGGGTTTTGTTGCCCCCAATCTCGGCCAGCGTCCGCCCGAGGCCAGCCCGGGTGGTTTTGTCATGGATTCCCAGCCGGGGCTCTACGAGTCGGTGCTGGTGCTGGACTACAAGAGCCTGTATCCGTCGATCATCCGTACCTTCCTGATCGACCCGGTGGGCTTGATCGAAGGGCTGCGTCACCCGGATGACCGCGAGTCGGTGCCGGGCTTTCGCGGGGCGCGCTTCTCCCGAAGCCGACATTGCCTGCCGGCCATCGTCGCGCGGGTCTCCGAAGGCCGGGAGACCGCCAAGCGCGAACACAATGCGCCGCTGTCCCAAGCGTTGAAAATCATCATGAACGCCTTTTATGGCGTGCTCGGCTCCAGCGGTTGTCGCTTCTTCGATCCGCGCCTGGCCTCGTCCATCACCCTGCGTGGCCACCAGATCATGCAGCGCACCCGCCAGTTGATCGAAGCCCAGGGCCATGTGGTGATCTATGGCGATACCGACTCCACGTTCGTCTGGTTGCGTCGTGCCCATGGTCAGGAGGAAGCGGCCAGGATCGGTCGCGAGTTGGTGGCACACGTCAACCAATGGTGGCGTGAGCAAGTGCGTGCCGAGTTCGGGTTGGAAAGCGCGCTGGAACTGCAGTTCGAAACGCACTTCAAGCGCTTCCTGATGCCGACCATCCGGGGCGCCGAGGAGGGCAGCAAGAAACGCTATGCCGGGCTGGTGACCCGCGCCGACGGCAGTGATGAAATCGTCTACAAAGGCCTGGAAACCGTGCGTACCGACTGGTCGCCGCTGGCCCGGCAGTTCCAGCAGGAATTGTACGGGCGGATCTTCCACCGCAAGCCCTACCAGGAGTATGTGCGTGATTATGTGCAGCAGACCCTGGCCGGTGCGTTCGATGATCGGTTGGTCTATCGCAAGCGCCTGCGGCGGCCGCTGGAGGATTACGAGCGCAACGTCCCACCCCACGTGCGGGCCGCGCGGCTGGCCGATGAGTTCAACCAGCGCCAGGGCCGTCCGCGGCAGTACCAGAATGGCGGCTGGATCAGCTACGTCATCACTGTCGCCGGCCCCGAGCCGATGGAAATTCGCAGTGCGCCAATCGATTACGACCACTACGTGACCAAACAACTGCAGCCGGTGGCGGATGCGATCCTGCCGTTTGTGGATGATGACTTTTCGACGTTGGTGGGGGGGCAGATGGGGTTGTTCTGACGGGAGGAGGCCCGGTTATTGGCAGGATGCCTTTGTGGCGAGGGAGCTTGCTCCCGCTGGGCTGCGCAGCAGCCTCTTTTTGCGATCGCTTCGCGATCGAGCGGGAGCGAGCTCCCTCGCCACAACAAGCGTTTTGCGCGAGGATTAAACCATCGCCAACCGCTGCTTGCCCTGGGGCTGGGGAAATATCAGGTCCAGGGCGGCCAGGTCCTGAGGCTCGAGCCTGAGATTCGCCGCTTCGGCATTCAGGCGCACATGTTCAGGTTTCACAGCCTTGGGTATGGCAATCACATTGTCTTGGCGCAGCAACCAGGCCAATGCGATCTGCGCGGGTGTTGCCCGATGGCGTTCGGCGATTTGTGCCAGGGTGTGATCCTTGAGCAGGTGCCCGCCCTGGCCGACCGGGCAGTAAGCCATGATCGGCATGCGCCGTTGCTGGCACCAGGGCAGCAGGTCGAATTCGATGCCGCGTTCCTGCAGGTTGTACAGCACTTGATTGGTGGCGCAGGCCGGCGAGGCCAGCTCCTCGAGGTCATCGACGTCAAGGTTCGACACACCCCAACGACCGATCTTGCCTTCTTCGCGCAGGCGTTCGAACGCTTCGACGGTTTCTGCCAAAGGGTACTGCCCGCGCCAGTGCAACAGATATAGGTCGATGTAATCGGTGTCGAGCCGGCGCAAGCTGCGTTCGCAGGCCAGGGGAATGCCTTTGCGACTGGCGTTGTGGGGATAGACCTTGCTCACCAGGAACACCTGGTCGCGCAGGCCGGTGATCGCTTCGCCAACGACGGTCTCGGCACCGCCTTCGGCATACATCTCCGCCGTGTCGATCAAGGTCATGCCCAGTTCGATCCCCAACCGCAGGGCTGCGACTTCTTTCTTGTGATGGGACGGTTCTTCACCCATGCGCCAGGTGCCCTGGCCGATTACCGGTACGGACACACCCGCCAATTCCAGCGTCCTCATGCCTATCTCCTGTTTTTTGCTTTGACGTGTGGCAGCAGGATAGACCAAGTGTTCCCGCATGGATCGTTCCCATGCTCTGCGCGAGCCCGCAGCATCCGAACTCAACACCAACCCGTGGGAGCGAGCTTGCTCGCGAAGGCGTCGGCCTATCCAGCATCATCACATGCAGACACACCGCTATCGCGAGCAAGCTCGCTCCCACAAGAGCATGGGAACGATTCGGCGGGGGTGTTACTTCGCGGAGAACTTCAACACCATGGTCTGGGTGTAGGTCTGGCCCGGATCAAGCCGCGTCGAAGGGAAGTTCGGCTGGTTTGGCGAGTCGGGGTAGTGCTGGGTTTCCAGGGTGAACGCGCCCCAATGCGGATAGACCTTGCCTTGCTTGCCCTTGACGGTGCCATCGAGGAAGTTGCTGGTGTAGAACTGCACGCCAGGCTCGGTGGTGTACAGCTGCAGGCGTCGTCCGGACTCCGTGTCATACACCTCGGCGGCCAGTTTTTTCACATCGCCCTTGGCGTCCAGTGCCCAGTTGAAGTCGAAGCCGCCCTGTTTCGGTTCGGCGAATTTGAGTTGTGGGTGATCAGCCTTGATATGGGTGCCAATGGCGGTGGGTTGGGTGAAATCCATCGGTGTGCCGGCCACCGGGGCCAGTTCGCCGGTGGGAATGAGTTTGCCGGTGACCGGTGTGTAGTGGGCCGCGTGCAGGGTTGCGACCTGCTCGAGTATGTCGCCGTTGCCTGCGCCGGCCAGGTTGAAATAGCTGTGGTTGGTCAGGTTCAGCACCGTGGGTTTGTCGGTGGTGGCCTGGTACTCGATGCGCAACTCGTTCTGTTCGTTGAGGCTGTAGGTGACGTCGGTTTTCAGTGCACCGGGAAAGCCCATCTCACCGTCGGGTGACAGGTAGGTCAGGGTGACGCCCACCGAGTCCTTGGCATTGTGGGGCTGGGCCTTCCAGACACGTTTGTCGAACCCTTGCGGCCCGCCGTGCAAGGAGTTGCCATGGTCGTTCTGCGGCACTTGGTAACGCTTGCCGTCCAGCTCGAAGGCACCGTCGGCCAGGCGATTGCCGAAACGGCCGATGGTCGCGCCGAAATACACGCTGCCATTCTTCTGGTAACCCTGCACATCGTCGAAACCGAGCACGATGTCGGCGACCTTGCCGTTTTTGTCCGGCACGCTCAATGACTGGAGGATGCCGCCATAGGTGATGACCGTGGCCTCCATGCCATGACTGTTGCGCAGTACGAATTTCTCCACCGCCGTGCCGTCGTCGGTCTTGCCGAACGCAGCGCGTTCATTGGTCAGGCCGGCAGCCTGGGAAGCCGAGGTGGCGATCATCAGAGACACTCCGAGGGCCGTGAGCAGTTGTCTGGATTCAAGCATGGTATGACCTTCCTTCCTGTTGTTTTGTTGTTGTTTTAACGCGGGTCGAGTCCGTTACTGGTCGGACAGCGATGAAGGCTTTTTCGTCTAGTAGTCTTTCTATTTGATGGGTGAAAAGGGATTTATAGCCATAAATTAAGATTTATCAATTAAAAAGTAAGACTAATTAGGCAAAAAAGACTTTGCCAAAGGTCGAGGATTTTCTCTGGGCACTGCACTTTTGCGATTTTTGCCGCTCTATCCATGGCCTGGAAGCGGCGACCCCCATCGCTTCCCCCTGCCCAGATTGAGACTCGATGGTCGGTGTTTTTTCTTCTGTGACGAGGTTGCGCCGTGCCTGCATGGCAGGGTGGGTCGCTGTGTCGATGCTGTTCAGCGGCGGCTGCAGCCATCAACAGGGGCAGGACATGGTCACGCAGTTCAGCAATGCCAAGCCCCAGGAGTTCTTGCAGACCAGTGTCGACCGCATGGCAACGCTGGCCATGCACGACAACCTGCAAAGCCTCTACCTGCTGATGAGCAAGCTTTACCTGCGCAACCCCGAGGAACTGCGCAAATCCGGCTTTCTTGACGCCCGCACCGCGGAAAAACAGGTGCGCATGGCCATCGAGCAGCAACAACCCTTGCCGACCCTGGGTGGCAAGAAGGACCTGGCCGCCCTGAGCTACGCCATGAGCCCGGAGTTTCTCGGTGATCGGGTCGGGGCGTTCATCTATGCCATCGGCAGCATGCTGGTCACCGCTCATGGCAATCGCCTCGAGTTCTACATGACCGACACCATCGACCCGCGTTTTGTCAGCAATGCGGCGCGCAACATCGAAAAAGCCACTTGGCTGCTTAGCCAGCGGCAGAACAAGGACGGCAAGCCGCTGCTGTTTTCCAATGAGATTTCGGAGGAGGGCAGCAACCTGAGTTTTGCCGTCGAGTTCGGGAAAATTGTCGCCCGATTGGACCTGCTGACCCAGATGCTCGACGAGCGTTACCGGCGTATCGGTTTGAATTACGCCCAGAGCCTGCTGTTCCTCAATTTCCTCCCGGTTCAGTGATTAGAGGAGAAAGGAATAAAGATAGATCATATCGATATAGGGAGTTATAAGAAAAATCGCTATGCTCGCGGCCAGATTTTTCACGCGGTCGTGCTGAGACGGGTTTAATGGATTTCGGTAATGTCGGTTTAGTCGTTGCGGGCCTGGTGGTCGGCTTCATCGTTGGAATGACCGGCGTCGGCGGTGGTTCGCTGATGACCCCGATCCTGTTGTGGTTTGGTATCAACCCGGCGACGGCGGTGGGTACGGACCTGCTGTATGCGGCCATTACCAAGTCTGGCGGCGTATTGGTTCATGCCAAGAACCGCAACATCGACTGGGCCATCACCGGCTGGTTGACGTTGGGCAGCGTGCCGGCGGTCGGCTTGACCTTGTGGTTCCTCAGCAGCTTGCACAGCTCGCCCGACGCCATGAACGCGGTGATCAAGCAAGCCTTGGGCTTCGTGTTGTTCGCCACCGCCCTGGCAATCCTGTTCAAGAAGCGTTTGCTGCAATTCGCCCACGACCGTGCCGGGGGGCACTACAACCCCTCTGGTGCGCGTCTCAATGTGCTGACGGTCATCACCGGTCTCGTACTGGGGACGATGGTCGCGTTGACGTCCATTGGCGCCGGCGCCCTGGGCACTGTCGCGCTGTTCATCCTCTACCCGTTCCTGGTCACCAAGCGCCTGGTGGGCACCGAGATCGCCCACGCCGTGCCGCTGACCCTCGTCGCTGGCCTGGGCCATGCGAGCATGGGCAACATGGACTGGCACATCCTGGGTTTCCTGCTGATCGGTTCGTTGCCGGGGATCTACCTGGGCAGTCATTTGTCGGGCCGTATCTCCGACGAGCTGCTGCGCCCCTGCCTGGCGGTGATGCTGGCGATGATCGGGTTCAAGCTGGCGTTCTAGAACGATCACCCCGATCCGGTGTGGGAGCGAGCTTGCTCGCGATGACGCAGGCACATTCAGCATCGATGCAAGCTGAAACACCGCTATCGCGAGCAAGCTCGCTCCCACAGTGATCCCCGTTCCAACTCTCGCGCCACACTCTCCCTACGGTTGCGCAATGATCCCCCTGGCCTAAGCTTCAAGGCAGGCAGGCGCAGTATTGAGCGACTCTCGCGGAACAATCGCCGCCCTGTGCAATCAGTACAGCGTAAATATCAAAAGGAGAGGCGCATGCTCATTCGGTCGTTGACCTTCGCTACCTTGCTGGCCATCGCCGGCCCCCTGTTCGCAGCCGATGGCGACTCACCCCTCGTGGCGGATGCAGGCAGGGCGCGCGCCCTGATCGTCATCGCGCCCAGTACAGTCGACCCGGCCTGGGTCAGCCTGAAAAAGGCCTTGGATGAACCGGCGGGCAAGCAGGGTTTTTCCGAGCGCAACATGGTGCTCTACACCGTGCTCAATACCATTGGGCAGCGCGATGGCAAGGACCTGGACCCGCAAAGCACCATGGCGCTGATCCGCTCCCTCAAGCTGGGCGCCGGGGCCCAGACCAAGATCATCCTGGTGGGCAAGGACGGGGAAAAGAAGCTTGAGCATTCCGGGGCGATCGAATTGAAAGACCTCTTCGACACCGTCGATAAACTCCCCGCCGCGGAAAAAGAAGCGACGCCCCCGGCGCCACCTCCCGCGCCGGAGCCCGCACCGGCCAAGGATGCGAAAGGCACCAAGCCTGGCAAGACAACCAAGCCGACAGCGCCGCCGAAGCCGCTGGATGACTGATGCCCGTGTGGCCAATGCCAGTCAGTTAAGCCTCAAACCCGTGGGAGCAAAGCTTGCTCGCGATTGGGGTGAGCCAGTCGACAACGCCATTGACGGGTCTGCCGCCATCGCGAGCAAGCTTTGCTCCCACAGGTTGACTGACTGGCATCAGGGCTCTGACTGACTGGCATTAGGACTCATGGCCGTTTTATTGGCCATCCAGCGCCATCAGGATCCGGTGCGCCGCCTTCACCCGTTCCTCGATCGGGTAGTTCCTGTTGGCAAGCAGGACGATCCCCATGTCCTTCCCGGGCACGAACGCTGCGTACGCGCCGAAACCGTTGGTGGAGCCGGTCTTGTTGATCCAGGCGCCGTCCGGCGCCGGGCGGGGCGGGTCGAGAGATTCGACTTTTTGTGGGGCCAGGGCCATCTGCGGTGTGTTGCCAGCGAGCAGGTCGTCCAAGGTGAACGGGGCGAGGTAGAACTCCCAGCCGAGCCCCTGATTCATTCCGCCAACCTTGTAGAAACCCGTATGCGTCGTGGCGATGGCTTGCTTCAGGTCCGCGTCCAGTTTTTCAGGTCGCAGGTTGGCCTCGACGAAACGAATCAGGTCCGTTGAACTGGTCTTGACCCCGTAGGCTTCGGAATCCAGTGCGCCGGTGCCGACTCGCACGGGCTTGCCGTCCTTTGCATAGCCTTGGGCGTATCGCCCCATCTGATCCTGCGGCACCCGCACATAGCTGTGCTTGAGGCCCAGCCCTGGCATCAGCGTGCGCTCCATCACCTCGTCAAATGGCTGTCCCAGGCTGCGGGCCGCCAGGTAGCCGAACAGGCCAATGCTCGGGTTTGAATAGAGCCGCTGGGTGCCGGCCGGGTAGAGCGGTTTCCAGTTCTTGTAGTAACTGAACATCCGGTCCGGATGATCCGCCTCGTCGGGAAACTGCAAGGGCAGGCCGCCGGCGGTGTAGGTGGCAAGGTCGAGCAGGCGGGTGCCCTCCATGGCGCTGCCGCGCAGTTCGGGCGCAAAGCGACTGGCCGGATCCGCCAGGGACAGTTTGCCCTGGGCCTGGGCATAGGCGCCGAGGGTGGCGGTGAAGGTCTTGCTGACCGAGCCGATTTCGAAAAGGGTCTGGTCGGTGACCGGCTTTTTCGTGTCCTTGGAGGCCACGCCGTAGTTGAAATAATGGCGTTGACCGTTATACGTGATCGCCACGGCCATGCCGGCGATGTCCTGTTGTTTCATCAAGGGCTGGATGACGGCATTGACCGTGTCTTCAATGCGCTCCTGGGCAAAGCTTACGGACGTCCCGCAGACCAGGAAAAAAATCCCGGCGAGTATCGATCTGGCAATTGGCATGGTGCAGCGTTCTCGTTGGCCTTCCTGGAGGGGGCTCAATCTAGGGCGTTTTTGGCGGCCCGGCAATCCGAGTCTATCGGTCCGGGGGGATGTTTCTGAGTCGTCTGACGGGGCTATGGGAACCTTCCCACAAAACGCTCGGGTTGCCCGACGCGGCCGGACCTCAAGCCAAACCACACAAAGCGGCAGCCGCCGGGTAAACTCGCGGCTCTTTCTAAAGGAGTTCACATGAGTTACTACCAGCCCGGCATTCTCGCCACCCCTGTTCCGCCTCAGGCCCGTCATTTGTTTTTTGCCCTGGAATCGGTCGAGGCATTGCCGGCTGCGCTAGACAAACTCCTGTTGTTGCTCGATGGCCGGGCCGTGATCGGCTTTGGCGAATCGCTGGTCCACGCGCTGGGCGCCCAGGTCGCTGGCCTGCGGGCTTTTCCGGCGTTGGCCGGCGTAGGTGTGGACAACCCCTCGACCCAACATGCCCTGTGGTGCTGGCTGCACGGTGAAGACCGCGGCGAGCTGATGCACCGCAGCCGCGCCATCGAAGCGGCACTGGCCCCGGCGCTGCGCCTGGTGCAGATGAACGAGACTTTCCGCCACATGACCGGCCATGACCTGACCGGTTATGAAGATGGCACCGAGAACCCCCACGACGAAGCGGCCATCGCCGCCGCCCTGGCCCAGGGCGCCGACGGGGTGCGCGGTGGCAGTTTCGCCGCGATCCAGCAGTGGCAACACGACCTGGACGGTTTCGCGGCGATGCAGCCCCATGAGCGCGACAACATCATGGGCCGGCGCCTGAGCGACAACGAAGAAATCGACGACGCGCCGGAATCGGCCCACGTCAAGCGCACCGCCCAGGAAAGCTTTGCCCCGGAGGCATTCGTGGTCCGTCGGTCCATGCCCTGGATCGAAGGCGACCGTGCAGGGCTGATGTTCCTGGCGTTCGGTTTCTCCCTCGATGCCTTCGAGGCCCAATTGCGGCGCATGAGCGGCCTGGAAGACGGCATCACCGACGGCCTGTACCGCATGAGTCGACCGATCACCGGCGGCTACTACTGGTGCCCGCCATTGTTGGACGGACGCCTGGATCTGCGCGCCTTGGCCCGGTAAGCGCAGCGGTTTGTGCAAAGCGTGACGTGAACGCTATCCTTGGGCCGGACGTCTATCCGTGGAATGGGAGAAGCAAGCGTGGATAAAGTCATCGTCATCACCGGTGGCGGCCGCGGAATCGGGGCGGCCACGGCGCTGTTGGGTGCCGAGTTGGGCTATCGGATCTGCATCAACTACCAGTCCGATGAAAGCGCCGCGCAGGAGGTGCTCGAACAGGTCCGGGCCAAGGGCGCGCAGGCGATTGCCGTGCGCGCCGACGTGAGCATCGAGGACGAAGTGATCGGCCTGTTCAACCGGGTGGATGCCGAGCTGGGGCGTGTCACGGCGTTGGTGAATAATGCCGGGACGGTTGCCCAGAAAGCCCGGCTCGATGAAATGTCCGAATTCCGCATTCTCAAGATTATGAAGACTAACGTGCTGGGTCCGATTCTCTGCGCCAAGCACGCGGTGCTGCGCATGTCGCCCCGGCATGGCGGGCAGGGCGGCAGCATCGTCAACGTTTCGTCCGTGGCCGCTCGCCTGGGCTCCCCCAACGAGTACATCGACTACGCGGCCTCCAAGGGCGCCCTGGACACGTTCACCGTCGGCCTGTCCAAGGAAGTCGCCGGCGAAGGCATTCGCGTCAACGCGGTTCGCCCGGGTTACATCTACACCGACTTCCATGCCCTGAGCGGCGACCCGGATCGGGTCAGCAAACTGGAATCGGCGATTCCCATGGCCCGGGGCGGGCGTCCGGATGAAGTCGCCGAGGCGATTATCTGGCTGCTGTCGGACAAGGCTTCGTATGCGACCGGGACGTTTGTGGACCTGGGGGGCGGGCGCTGAGCCCTGGGTTGTCTGGTCTGGCCCCATCGCGAGCAAGCTCGCTCCCACATCTGAATACAGACCGCCTATGGGAGCGGGGTTGCCTTGGATGTTATCGGTATGCAGAACGCCTGCATTGAAATGGCCGGACAGGGGTTATTCCTGGATGACGTAGATGTTATCGAACCCTACGCCGTGTGGAGGCTTTTCAACTTCTCGGAATGCTGTAATACGAACGGTAGGAAATCCGGACGTTTGAGGTGGAGGAGCGGGAAATGTCACCTTGCAAGAATGCCATTGGTCATCGCCTGCGGGGACGTCCAGTAGCTGAACATTATTATTGACTGTACAAGCCAACTCTTTCAGCGTCACCCCATCGGGGACTTTGATGTCGAACTTTACGATGACTGGAAGATTGTCCGCGAATGGCAATTTGAATATCTTGGCCAAGCTGTAATCAGTCACATACTCGTTACCTGTGATGTAATGATTGCCGCGCGGTTCCCTTACTATTTCTCCTTCACTTTGGGTAAATCTCCAGCCGTCTGGACCGCCCTCGAAATCGTGAAAATATTTCATGATCTTCTCCTTAGGGTAGATTGTTGCCAACCCGTGGCCCTCATTCGGTTGGCGATCTCTACGCTAAGTCTTTCCTGACAAGCCTACTACTGTCAGAGCTGACAGGTCTTTCTCAATTGTCTTGGCTGGTTATCAGTGAGCGAATGATCCGTCCCAGCGTCTCCATGGCCTTTTCCGATACATCCGTCCACGGGCTGCCATAGTTCAAGCGGATGCAATTTCGAAAGCGACGGGTCGCTGAGAAGATCGGTCCTGGCGCGATGCTGATGCCCTGGGCCAGGGCCATCTGGAACAGTTTCAGCGAGTCCATCTGCTCCGGCAGCTCCAGCCACAGGAAGTAACCGCCCGCTGGCTGACTGACCCGGGTCTGGGCCGGGAAGTAACGGGCGATGGCGCTCAGCATCGCGCTTTGCTGTTCTTCCAGGGCGTAGCGCAGTTTGCGCAGGTGGCGGTCGTAGCCGCCGTGTTGCAGGTAGTCGGCAATGGCGGCCTGGGCCGGCATCGAGGCGCATAGCGAGGTCATGAGCTTGAGCCGTTCGATCTTCTGCGCATAGCGCCCGGCGGCGACCCAGCCGATGCGATAGCCCGGCGCCAGGCTCTTGGCGAACGAACCGCAATGCATCACCAATCCTTCGGTGTCGAACGCCTTGGCGGGCTTGGGGGCCTGTTGGCCGTAATAGAGCTCGGCGTACACGTCGTCTTCGATCAACGGCACCTGGTGGCGGCGCAACAACTCCACCAGTGCCTGCTTCCTTTCCTCGGGCATGGTCGCCCCCATGGGGTTCTGGAAACTGGTCATGCACCAGCAGGCCTTGATCGGATGGCGCTCCAGGGTCTGCGCCAATACCTCCAGGTCGATACCTTCGCGGGGGTGGACGGGGATTTCCACGGCCTTGAGCTTGAGTCGTTCCAGCACTTGCAGGCAGGCGTAGAACGCCGGTGCCTCGATCGCCACCAGGTCGCCGGGCTCGGTCACGGCTTGCAGGCACAGGTTCAAGGCTTCGAGGGCGCCGTTGGTGACCAGCAGTTCCTCCATGGGCAGCATCAACCCGCCCACCATGTAGCGCAGGGCAATTTGCCGGCGCAGGTGCGGGTTGCCCGGCGACATGTCGGTGACGACGACCCGAGGGTCCATGTCCCGTGTGGCGCTGGACAGCGAGCGCGACAAGCGCTGCAACGGAAACAGCAGCGGGCTGGGGAACGCCGAGCCGAACGGTACGGTGGCCGGGTCCTTGATCGAGTCCAGCACCGAAAACACCAGTTCGCTGACGTCCACTTCGGTGGACTCGTGCACCTGGGTGCTGATGGCCGGTTCGGAAAACGGGCTCGGCGCATGGGTGTTGACGAAATAGCCCGAGCGCGGCCGGGCGCGGATCAGGCCGCGTCGCTCCAGCAGGTAATAGGCCTGGAACACGGTGGACGGGCTGACGCCGTAGGTCTGGCTGGCATAACGCACCGAGGGCACGCGCTGGCCGGGCCCCAGCATGCCGGAGCGGATCAGTTCAGCGATGTCGTCGGCGAATTTTTCATAGCGTTTCATGGCGGGCCCAGTCTTGAGTGACACATGGTTTGCGCTTTTTAAACTGTGAGGGAGCCCGTGGGAGCAAAGCTTGCTCGCGACGCAGGCGACACGGATCAACAGTAAGGTCGCGTCATCGTTCTTCGCGAGCAAGCTTTGCTCCCACAAGCTCGCTCCCACAGGGCGCCCGGCATCTTAAAGCTTCAACGATTCATCGGCGCGACAAAACGGCTCTTGGCCAGGCTGTAGATGCCGGGTTCATCGCTGTCGGCCACCTTGAAGGTCATTTCCTGGGAGCCGCTGCGAGGCCGCTCGCTGAGCATCGCCACCGACACCGGCACATCGACGATTTCCCCGGGCGCCAGGCTCAGTTGGGTCTTGCCCTGGAGGACGAAGCCGTCGCCATCCACCAGGGACAGGTGATAGTCCTGGCGTTGCTGGGTCTTGTTGATGATTTTCAGGCTGTAGATGTTCTCGATCTGGCCTGCGCTGTTTTCGCGGAACAGGCCGCGGTCCTTGCTGACATCCAGCGACACCATGGGCCGTTGCACCAGGGCCAGGGCCAGCGCGCCGATCATCACCAGGAGCACGGCGGTATAGCCGATCAGCCGAGGTCTGAGCAGGTGAGTCTTGCCCCCCTGCAATTGATGTTCCGAGGTGTATTTGATCAACCCGCGGGCGTAGCCCATCTTGTCCATGATCGAGTCGCAGGCGTCGATGCACGCCGCGCAGCCGATGCATTCCATCTGCAAGCCGTCGCGGATATCGATGCCGGTGGGGCAGACCTGCACGCACATCTGGCAGTCGATGCAGTCCCCCAGGCCAATATTGGCCGGCTTCACCTCGCGTTTACGCGGGCCGCGGATTTCGCCACGGGCCGTGTCGTAGGAGATGGTCAACGTGTCCTTGTCGAACATCACGCTCTGAAAGCGTGCATAGGGGCACATGTGCATGCACACCGCTTCCCGCAGCCAGCCGGCGTTGAGGTAGGTGGCAGCGGTGAAAAACAGTACCCAGAACAGGCTGACGCCGCCGATCTGCAGGGTCAGCAGCTCTTCGGCCAAGGGGCGGATCGGCGTGAAGTAGCCCACGAACGTCAGGCCGGTGAGCAGGCTGATGGCCAGCCACAAGGTGTGCTTGGCTGTGCGGCGCAACAGTTTGTTCAGGCCCCAGGGGGCCGCTTGCAGCTTGATCCGCTGGTTGCGTTCGCCTTCGGTGATTTTCTCGCACCACATGAACAGCCATGTCCAGGAGCTCTGTGGGCAGGTGTAGCCGCACCACACGCGACCGGCAAACACGGTGATCGCAAACAGGCCGAAGGCGGCGATGATCAACAGGGCCGACAGCAGGATGAAATCCTGGGGCCAGAAGGTCGCGCCAAAAATATGGAATTTGCTTTCGGAAAGGTCCCAGAGCACCGCCTGGCGGCCACCCCAGTTCAACCACACCGTGCCAAAGAACAGCAGGAACAGAACCCCCGCACCGCTGATGCGCAAGGTGCGGAACAAACCGGTGAAGCTGCGGGTGTGGATCAGGTTGTCGGTGGTCCTGGCCTTGATCTTCGTTGGCGCAGGTTCGAACGTCTGTATCAACTGGACGGGGATTCTATCGCTCATGGTCGGTCGCTCATCAGCCTCTATCTGGCCGGCGCACTATGACCATGGAACTGTTTGCATAACAGACTCAGGTGTTTCGATAAAAACCGGATCAGATGCCGCGAAGCCCAGGCGCTGCGACACTTTGATGCATCGAGGGGCGAGCGAACAACACCTTGCTCCCGTTGGGCTCTGTAGGAGCTGGCGAAGCCTGCGATCTTTTGATCTTGATCTTTCGCTTTGGACTCAATGAGGAAAGATCGCAGCCTCGCTTCGCTCGACAGCTCCTACGCAGTTCGTACAGGTCGCAGTGGGTGGCGTCAGATCGCCGAGCCGCTGTCGCTGGCCTTCAGGTGCTTGCGCCCGTCGACTGCGCCGGCCACGGTCAGCGCATCGGCCTCGGCCTCGGTGATATAGAACCGGTCGCCATTGAGCTCCACGACTGACATGGCCTTGTCCGGGTCGGTGATGATGGTCAGCTCGCTGGCGGGGCGCTGTTCGGTGCCGTCGGGGGTTTCGAAATGGCAGGTCTGGTTCTCATCGATACGGACAGTCATGGTGTTCCTCCTTCAGGGGTCATGAACGTTAGGTCGCGCGGCCAAGCCAGGGTTCGTTGTGACTGATCAGCGGTCGGGTGCACCTCTGGCTTCGCTTGCGGTCCATCGTTTATCCAATGAGAAAGAGGATGCTCCATGGAAGCCTGGTGGCATGAAGTCTGGATAACCCTGCAGGCGGAATTCGCCGACATCACCGATGCCCAGCAGATGACCCGGGTTACGGTGCGGCTGGTCATGGCTGCGCTGTTGGGGGGCATCCTGGGTTTCGAGCGTGAACACAAGGGCAAGGCTGCCGGCGTGCGAACCCACATGCTCGTGGCACTGGGGGCGGCATTGTTCGTATTGGTGCCGCAGATGTCCGGGTCCCAGGCCGACGCCATGAGCCGGGTGATACAAGGGGTAGTCGCCGGCATCGGTTTTCTGGGTGCTGGCACCATCCTGAAAAACCACGACGGCGATGAAGCTCATGTCAAAGGCCTGACCACCGCCGCCGGCCTGTGGATGACCGCGGCCATTGGCGTCGCCGCCGGGCTGGGCCGGGAAGCGACTGCGTTACTCAGTACAGTGTTGGCCCTGGTGATCTTCAGTGTAATGCCGGTCATTGTTCGGGCGCTGGAGAAGGGCGACAAGCCATCAGCCTGAACATAAGACCTGTGGGAGCACGCTCGCTCCGAGCGGCGTTCCGATGATGGCGGAGGATCAGCCAGCCACTATGCTGATTGACACTCCGCTATCGCGAGCAAGCTCGCTCCCACAGGGAGTCGTTGAATCAAACTCGCTCCGGCGGCGCTTCGCTGGGCGGGTCACCCTTGGGCGGTTGTGGGGTCAGCGGCGGGTCTTGCTCCGGAATCGGTTCCGGATCAGGACCGGGTGGGGGCAAGGTGGGGTCGTCGATGTTCGGATCGGGTGTTTCGGCCGGGATGGGAATATTCATCGGGACGGATCTCCGTAACGCACATGGCTTGAGTCGTGCTTATGGTTGTTGACCATCCTGTACCGGGTTTGATCCCGGATACATCGAGGGCAAATCCCGCTGAACTTTTAGCCGTCGTCCCGGTTCGGAGTTTAAGTGAGTTTTTTCAGGGACCCGTTGGGCCTTTACCGCCACAAGCGCGTCCATGGGGCGTAAAAGGAGCGATGCTCGATGACTGCTGAACACCCGTCTGACCTGGTCTACAACCCGCATTTGCCGTTGTCTCAAGCCTTGTTGTTACCGCGTATCGCGATTGAAAACACCATGCCGGTGATCGACGGCGGGCAATTTGCCGCCAAGGCCGTGGCCGGGCAGGACGTGACGGTGACCAGTAAAGTGTTCGCCGACGGTCACGACAAGCTGGCGGTGCGCATTCGCTGGCGTTCGCTGCAGGATGAAGTGTGGAACAGCGAGGTCATGCGCGACCTGGGCAATAACGGCTGGCGCGGCCAGTTCAACGTGCCGGAGCAAGGTCGCTATGTCTTCTGCATCGAGGCCTGGATCGATCAGTTCGCCAGTTTCCGCTACGAACTGGAGAAGAAATTCGGTGCCGGAGTGCCGATCAGCCTGGAGTTGCAGGAAGGACGCAACCAAGTGCAAATGGCCGTCGAGCGCAGCACAGGGGAGCTGAGCGAGCAACTGGCGGCCTTGCACCACGAGCTTTCCGGCCTGTTGCCGACGGAGCAGGTGGCGCTGTTCCTGGCACCGCGCAGTGCCGACCTGATGTTCCTGGCCGATCATCGACCTTACTTGAGCATCAGCCCCGAATACCCGTTGGATGTGGAGCGCAAGCTGTCCGAGTTTGCCAGTTGGTATGAGCTGTTTCCCCGCTCGATCACCGACGATCCCCAACGCCATGGCACGTTCAATGACGTGCATTCGCGCCTGGCGGTGATCCAGGACATGGGGTTCGACGTGCTGTACTTCCCGCCGATCCACCCCATCGGTCGCAGTTTCCGCAAAGGCCCGAACAATTCCCTCACTGCCGGTCCCGACGACCCGGGCAGCCCCTATGCCATCGGCAGCGAGGAGGGCGGGCACGAGGCCATTCACCCGCAGTTGGGCAGCCGCGAGGATTTCCGGCGCCTGGTGGCGGCGGCCGCGCAGCACGGCCTGGAGATTGCCCTCGACTTCGCGATCCAGTGTTCCCAGGACCACCCCTGGCTCAAGCAGCACCCGGGCTGGTTCAGCTGGCGACCGGACGGCACGATCAAATACGCGGAAAACCCGCCGAAGAAATACCAGGACATCGTCAACGTCGATTTCTACGCGGCCGATGCGATTCCCAGCCTGTGGGTGGAACTGCGGGACATCGTGGTGGGCTGGGTCGAGGAAGGCGTGAAGATATTCCGCGTCGACAACCCTCACACCAAGCCACTGCCGTTCTGGCAATGGCTGATCGCCGATGTCCGCGCCCAGTATCCCGAAGTGATCTTCCTGGCAGAAGCGTTCACCACCCCGGCCATGATGGCGCGACTGGGCAAGGTCGGTTATTCCCAGAGCTATACCTATTTCACCTGGCGCAACACCAAGGCCGAGCTGGCGACCTACTTCAGCGAGCTCAACGAGTCGCCTTGGCGTGAGTGCTACCGGCCGAATTTTTTCGTCAACACGCCAGACATCAACCCGGCCTTTCTCCATGAGTCGGGGCGCCCGGGCTTCTTGATCCGCGCGGCCCTGGCAACCATGGGCTCGGGTCTGTGGGGCATGTATTCGGGCTTCGAACTGTGCGAATCGGCCCCGGTACCGGGCAAAGAGGAATACCTCGATTCGGAGAAATACGAGATCCGTCCTCGCGACTTCACCGCGCCGGGCAACATCATTGCCGAGATCGCCCAGCTCAACCGTATCCGCCGCCAGAACCCGGCGCTGCATACCCACTTGGGCCTGAAAATCTACAACGCGTGGAACGACAACATTCTCTATTTCGGCAAGCGCACCGCCGACGGCAGCAATTTCATCCTGGTGGCGGTGAGCCTTGATCCGCACAACCCGCAGGAAGCCAGTTTCGAATTGCCGCTGTGGGAAATGGGCCTGCCCGACGACGCCCAGACCCAGGGCGAGGACCTGATGAACGGGCATCGCTGGACCTGGTACGGCAAGTACCAGTTCATGCGCATTGATCCGGCGTACCAGCCGTTCGGGATTTGGCGGATCAGCGTGGCGTAACGCGGTGCAATGTTGAGTGAGAGCTGTTGTGGCGAGGGAGCTTGCTCCCGCTCGGCTGCGAAGCGGCCGTGATTTCAGGGGGGCGCTTGGCGCCCAGCGGGAGCAAGCTCCCTCGCCACAAAAAGACCTCACCCCATAAAAAGACCTTTCAAGCCTGTGTCCCGCGGCTTTAATGAATTATCAGGAGTTGCAAATGGCGAAGAAACCCCGGTCTGCCACCTTCATCAAGGATCCGCTCTGGTACAAGGATGCGGTGATCTACCAGGTCCACGTTAAATCCTATTTCGACTCCAATAACGACGGGATCGGCGATTTCCCCGGCCTGATCGAGAAACTCGACTACATCGCCGACCTGGGCGTCAACACCATCTGGCTGCTGCCGTTCTATCCTTCCCCCCGGCGCGACGACGGTTATGACATCGCCGAATACCGTGGCATCAGCCCCGACTACGGCACCATGGCCGATGCGCGGCGGTTCATTGCCGAAGCCCACAAGCGCAACCTGCGGGTGATCACCGAGCTGGTCATCAACCACACGTCGGACCAGCACCCCTGGTTCCAGCGCGCGCGCAAGGCCAAGCCGGGTTCGAAGGCGCGGGACTTCTATGTCTGGTCCGATGACGACCATAAGTACGACGGCACGCGGATCATCTTCCTCGACACCGAAAAGTCCAACTGGACCTGGGACCCGGTGGCGGGCCAGTACTTCTGGCACCGGTTCTACTCCCACCAGCCCGACCTCAACTTCGACAACCCGCAGGTCATCAAGGCCGTGTTGTCGGTGATGCGCTACTGGCTGGACATGGGCATCGACGGCCTGCGCCTGGACGCCATCCCGTACCTGATCGAGCGTGACGGCACCAACAACGAAAACCTGCCCGAGACCCATGACGTCCTGAAACTGATCCGTGCCGAAATCGACGCCAACTATCCTGACCGCATGCTACTGGCCGAAGCCAACCAGTGGCCGGAAGACACCCAGTTGTACTTCGGTGATGTCGACGCCCAAGGGATGAACGGTGACGAATGCCACATGGCGTTCCACTTCCCGCTGATGCCGCGCATGTACATGGCACTGGCCCAGGAAGACCGTTTCCCGATCACCGACATCCTGCGCCAGACCCCGGAGATTCCCGCCAATTGCCAGTGGGCGATTTTCCTGCGCAACCACGATGAGTTGACCCTGGAGATGGTCACCGACAAGGAGCGCGACTACCTGTGGAACTACTACGCGGCCGACCGTCGGGCGCGCATCAACTTGGGGATTCGCCGGCGCCTGGCGCCGTTGATGGAGCGCGACCGTCGGCGCGTGGAGTTGCTCAACAGCCTGTTGTTGTCGATGCCCGGCACGCCGACGTTGTACTACGGTGATGAAATCGGCATGGGCGACAACATCTACCTGGGCGACCGCGATGGCGTGCGTACGCCGATGCAATGGTCCATCGACCGTAACGGCGGCTTCTCCCGCGCCGATCCGGCCAGCCTGGTGCTGCCGCCGATCATGGACCCGCAATACGGTTACCAGTCGGTGAACGTCGAGACCCAGGCCGGCGACCCACACTCACTGCTCAACTGGACCCGACGGATGCTGGCGGTGCGCAAGCAGTCCAAGGCCTTTGGTCGGGGCACGCTGAAGATGCTCTCGCCCAGCAACCGCCGGATCCTGGCCTACACCCGCGAATACACCGGCCCCGACGGCAAGCACGAAATCATCCTGTGCGTGGCCAACGTGTCCCGCAGCGCCCAGGCCGCCGAACTGGACCTGTCGGTCTACGCCGGCATGGTTCCGGTGGAGATGCTCGGTGGCAACGCGTTCCCACCCATTGGCCAGTTGAACTTCCTGCTGACCCTGGCGCCGTACGGTTTCTATTGGTTCGTCCTGGCGGCGGAAAACCAGATGCCGAGCTGGCACGTGGAACCGGCCCAGAGCCTGCCGGACTTCACCACCCTGGTGCTGAAGAAACGCCTGGAAGAATTGCTCGAAGCGCCGTCGCGCACCACGCTGGAGCAAACCATCCTGCCGAACTGGTTGCAGAACCGGCGCTGGTTCGCCGGCAAGGACAGTGCGATCGAGAAGGTCGACATTGTCTATGGTGTGCGCTTCGGCGATCCGCAGCGCCCCGTGCTCCTCAGTGAAATCGATGTCACCAGTGGCGGCCAGACCCTGCGCTATCAGTTGCCGTTCGGCTTGCTCGCCGAAGACCAGGTCGGTGCGGCATTGCCGCAGCAACTGGCCTTGTCGCGGGTACGTCGGGGGCGTCAGGTGGGCTTGATCACCGATGCATTCAGCCTGGAAAGCTTCGTGCGCGCCGTGCTGCACAGCATGCAGACCGCCACGGTGCTGCCACTTGCCGAAGGTGAGTTGCGCTTCGAACCGACCGAAGGCCTGGCTGCGTTGAACCTGGGAGACGAGCCAGAGGTACGCTACCTGTCCGCTGAACAGTCCAACAGTTCGGTGGTGGTGGGGGCGAGTCTGGTACTCAAGCTGATCCGCAAGGTGGCCTCGGGCGTGCACCCGGAACTGGAAATGAGTGCCTACCTGACCGCCGCGGGTTTCAGCAATATTTCACCGCTGCTGGGTTCGGTGGTTCGCCGCGATGCCGACGGCGAAGATGCGTTGCTGATGATCGCCCAGGGCTACCTGAGCAATCAGGGCGACGCCTGGGAATGGACCCAGAACAACCTTGAACGCGCCTTGCGCGATGAGCTGGCGGACGCCGTGTCCGAGCAGGAGCAGCATTACAACGCCTTGGGCGAACTGAAGGATTTCGCCGGCATGCTCGGCCAGCGCCTGGGAGAAATGCACCAGGTACTGGCCCAGGCCACCGACGATCCGGACTTCGCGCCGCAGGCCACCAACGCCAAGGAAGCCCAGGCCATCGGCAAGGACGTGGCCGGCCAGGTGGAAAACGCCTTGCGTCTGCTCAAGCAGAGCCAGGGCCAATTGAACCCCGCGGACCAGGCCATGGTCGCACGCTTGTTGGAGCACAAGAAAACCGTCCTGGCCCATGTCCAGGCGTTGGCCGGCAAGGCCGTCGGAGGCTTGCGTATCCGCGTCCATGGCGACCTGCATCTGGGCCAAGTGTTGGTGATCAAGGGCGACGCCTACCTGATCGACTTCGAAGGTGAGCCGGCGCGGCCATTGCATGAACGACGGGGCAAGCACAGCCCGTACAAGGACGTCAGCGGCGTGTTGCGTTCCTTCGATTATGCGGCGGCCATGGCGATCCACTTGAATACCGTCGACAGCACGGCCGATGCCGATGCGGCGCGGCAACGGGTCGCCGAGCGTTATTTGAAAGAGGCCCGCCAGGCATTTGTCGAGGCATATCGGCTGGCGGCAGCTAGTCTTGCCCATGAGTGGAAGGATGCTGAAGGCGAAGACGCCGCGCTGGCGTTGTTCGGCCTGGAGAAGGCGGCCTATGAAGTGGCCTATGAAGCCGAGAATCGCCCCACCTGGCTGCCCGTGCCGTTGCACGGTCTGGTCGGGTTGTTGAGTGGGCTGCAACCCTTTTCCGACTTAGCCGGACCGATTTAGTGGAGAGAATCATGAGCGTCTCGAACAAAGAACCCCAGGGGCAGGCCAAGGAGTCCTTGCTGCCGGCCCCCCAAGACATCGACGCGCTGGTGCGCGCCGAACATCACGATCCGTTTTCCATCCTGGGTCCCCATGGCGACGGCGCCGGTGGCCAGTTCATCCGCGCCTACCTGCCGGGCGCCTTGAGCGTGCATGTGCTGGCCCGGGAGGGCGGCGAAGAACTGGGGGAACTGCAACCCACCGAAACCCCGGGATTGTTCGTCGGCCATTTCGATCGCGCCCAAGCGTACTTGCTGCGCACCCGTTGGGCCGGCGGCGAGCAGATTGCCGAAGACCCGTACAGCTTCGGCCCACTGCTGGGGGAGATGGACCTCTACCTGTTCGCCGAGGGCAATCACCGCGACCTCAGTGCCTGCCTCGGTGCACAGCTGACCACCGTCGACGGTGTCGAGGGCGTGCGCTTCGCCGTGTGGGCACCGAATGCACGACGCGTCTCGGTGGTGGGGGACTTCAACGTCTGGGACGGGCGTCGGCATCCGATGCGCATCCGTTATCCATCCGGCGTGTGGGAGTTGTTCATCCCGCGGCTGGGGGCGGGGGAGGCCTACAAATATGAAATCCTCGGCGCCCACGGCATCCTGCCCCTCAAGGCCGACCCGGTGGCGCTGGCCACGCAAATGCCGCCGGACACGGCGTCGAAAGTCGCCTCGCCCTTGAAGATCGAGTGGCAGGACGACGAGTGGATGCAGAGTCGTCGCGAACGCCAGCTACCGGGCGCGCCATTGTCGATCTATGAGTTGCATGCCGGCTCCTGGCAGTGCGAAATCGACGAAGCGGGCGAGGTGGCCCGGCAATACAACTGGCATGAAATGGCCGAGCGGCTGATTCCGTATGTCAAGGATCTGGGCTTCACTCACATCGAGCTGATGCCGATCATGGAGCACCCGTTCGGCGGCTCCTGGGGCTATCAGCCGCTGTCGCAATTCGCGCCAACGGCACGCTTCGGATCGCCCGACGATTTCGCCGCGTTCGTCAACGCCTGCCACCAGGCCGACATCGGTGTCATCCTCGACTGGGTGCCGGCGCATTTCCCCACCGACACCCACGGCCTGGCCCAGTTCGATGGCACCGCGCTGTACGAATACGGCAACCCGCTGGAGGGTTTCCACCAGGATTGGGACACGCTGATCTACAACCTGGGCCGCACCGAAGTGCACGGCTTCATGCTGGCTTCGGCGTTGCACTGGCTCAAGCATTTCCACGTCGACGGCCTGCGGGTGGATGCCGTGGCCTCGATGTTGTACCGCGACTATTCGCGCAAGGCCGGCGAGTGGGTGCCCAACCGCCACGGCGGTCGGGAAAACCTCGAAGCCATCGATTTCCTCCGGCACCTCAACGATGTGGTGGCGCTGGAAACCCCCGGTGCGCTGGTCATCGCCGAAGAGTCCACCGCGTGGCCGGGGGTCAGCCAGAGTACCCAGCAGGGCGGCCTGGGTTTTGCCTACAAGTGGAACATGGGCTGGATGCACGATTCGCTGCACTACATCCAGCAAGACCCGGTGTACCGCGCCCATCACCACAACGAACTGAGCTTCGGCCTGGTGTATGCCTGGTCCGAGCGCTTCGTCCTGCCGATTTCCCACGACGAAGTGGTTCATGGCAAGCGCTCGCTGATCGACAAGATGCCCGGTGACCGCTGGCAGAAATTCGCCAACCTGAGGGCCTACCTCAGTTTCATGTGGGGCCATCCCGGCAAGAAGCTGTTGTTCATGGGGTGTGAGTTCGGCCAGTGGCGCGAGTGGAACCACGACCAGCAGTTGGATTGGTACCTGCTGCAATACCCTGAGCACCGGGGTGTGCAGAAGCTGGTGAGCGATCTGAACCGGCTGTACCGAGAAGAGCCGGCGCTGCATGACCAGGATGACGCGCCGCAGGGCTTCCAGTGGCTGATTGGCGACGATGCGCTCAACAGCGTCTACGCCTGGCTGCGCTGGAGCAAGGAGGGTAAGCCGGTGCTGGTGGTCGCCAACTTCACCCCGGTGCCGCGCGAGGCCTACCGGGTCGGCGTGCCGTTCGCCGGGCGTTGGGTGGAGTTGCTCAACAGCGACGCCGACACCTACGCCGGTTCCAACTACGGCAACGGCGGTGGCGCCTTCACTGAAGCAGTGCCCAGCCATGGCCAGGCCCTGTCGCTGGAACTGAACCTGCCGCCGTTGGCGGTGTTGATCATGCGGCCGGAGGGTTAGGTTCTACAAAAACCTGAAGGCGAATGATGACTGTGGCGCTCATGAATCCAGATGTGGGAGCGAGCTTGCTCGCGATAGCGGAGTGTCAGTCGACAGCAATGTGGCTGACCCACCGCCATCGCGAGCAAGCTCGCTCCCACAAGGGATATCGGTCGCTTTAACGAACCAGGCACGGCCGCTTGTTGTTGAACGTCCAGCCCGGAATCAGGAACTGCATCGCCACCGCATCGTCCCGCGCCCCCAGGCCCATGCCTTTGTACAACTCATGGGCCTTGGCCAGTTGGTCGGTGTCCAGCTCGATCCCCAACCCCGGTTTTTTCGGCACCTGTACGCAGCCGCCCTGAATCTGCAAGGGCGCTTTGGTCAGTCGCTGGCCGTCCTGCCAGATCCAGTGGGTGTCGATGGCGGTGATGTCGCCCGGTGCCGCGGCGGCCACGTGGGTGAACATCGCCAGGGAAATGTCGAAGTGGTTGTTGGAGTGCGAGCCCCAGGTCAGGCCCCACTCATTGCACATCTGCGCCACCCGCACCGAACCCTGCATGGTCCAGAAGTGCGGGTCGGCCAGGGGAATGTCCACCGACTGCAAGGTGATGGCGTGACCCATCTCGCGCCAGTCGGTGGCGATCATGTTGGTCGCCGTCTTGAGGCCCGTGGCGCGGCGGAACTCGGCCATGACCTCGCGCCCCGAATAGCCGTTCTCGGCACCGCAAGGGTCTTCGGCATAGGCCAGCACTTTGTGTTGGTCGCGGCACAAACGGATCGCTTCCTTGAGTGACCAGGCGCCATTCGGGTCCAGGGTGATGCGTGCCTGGGGAAAACGTTCGGCCAATGCGGTGACCGCTTCGATTTCTGCGTCGCCCTGGAGCACGCCGCCCTTGAGCTTGAAGTCCTGGAAGCCATAGCGGGCCTGGGCCGCTTCGGCCAGGCGGACCACGGCGTCGGCGTCCAGGGCCTTTTCGTGGCGCACGCGGAACCAGTCGTTGTCGGCGTCCGGTTCGCTGCGATAGGCCAGGTCGGTCTGCTGGCGATCACCGACGTAAAACAGGTAGCCGAGCATCTTCACTTCGTCACGCTGCTGGCCTTCGCCGAGCAGGGCGGCGACCGGTACGTCCAGGTGTTGGCCGAGTAGATCCAGCAACGCCGCTTCCAGGCCAGTGACCGCGTGGATGGTGATGCGCAGGTCGAAGGTCTGCAGGCCACGGCCGCCGGCATCGCGGTCGGCAAAGGCGTTGCGTACCGTGTTGAGGATCTTCTGGTACGTGCCGATGGGGCTGCCGACCACCAGCGAGCGGGCGTCTTCGAGGGTCTGGCGAATGCGCTCGCCGCCGGGCACTTCGCCCACGCCGGTGTGGCCGGCGTTGTCCTTGAGAATGACGATGTTGCGGGTGAAGAACGGGCCATGGGCGCCGCTGAGGTTCAGCAGCATGCCGTCATGGCCGGCCACGGGCACGACCTGCATGCTGGTGATGATCGGGGCTTTGCTGGTTTCTGGAATGCTCATCTGTACTTATCCTTGGCAATCGAATGATCAGACGTGGCTGGCGGCCGGATCGACCGGTGTTGTTGTCACGGCTTTGGGCTTGGGCGTGTTGCGTGCGGCAAACACGATGATCGCGGCAATGATCGAGGTGGCCGCCAAGCCGTAGAGGCCGCCCTGGATCGAGCCGGTGTGCTCTTCCAGCAGGCCGAACGTGGTCGGGGCGACGAACCCGCCGAGGTTGCCCACCGAGTTGATCAGGGCAATCACCCCGGCGGCGATCCGGGCGTCCAGGTAAGCCTGGGGAATCGGCCAGAACAACGACGACGCCGATTTGAAACCCAGGGCCGCGAAGCAGATGGCGACGAAGGCGAAAATCGGTCCGCCGGTGGTGGACATGAACATCCCGGCTGCCGCGATCAACAGGGCGGTGGCGACCCAGGCCTGCTGGAATTTCCACTTGGCCGACAGAGAGGCGAAGGCGTACATGCCGACGATCGACAGCAACCACGGGATCGAATTGAACAGCCCGACCTGAATGTCGCTCAGTTCGCCCATTTTCTTGATGATGCTCGGCAGCCAGAACGTGGCGGCATAGATCGTCAATTGAATGAAGAAGTAGATCAGGCAAAACAGAATGATCTGGCGGTCCTTGAGCAACTGGCCGATGGACAGTTTGATCGGCGAGGCGGCTTCCCGTGCCCGCTGTTCATCGTCGATGGCCTTGACCAGCACATCCTGTTCTTCACGGCTCAGCCATTTGGCGTCATGGGGCTTGGAGTCCAGCCAGAACCAGACGAAGACGCACAGGCAGACGGAAAACATCCCTTCGATGAAGTACATCCACTGCCAGCCGTGCATGCCCAGGCCGTTGATTTGCAGCAGCAGCCCCGACAGCGGGCCGGAGATCAGCGACGCAATGGCCGAACCGCTGAGGAAGATGGCGATGGCTTTGCCACGCTCGACGCCGGGCAGCCAGCGGGTGAAATAGTAGATCACCCCAGGGAAGAACCCGGCTTCGGCCACGCCCAGCAAAAAGCGCAGGATGTAGAAGTGGGTTTCGTTCTGGATGAAGGCCATGGCCGCTGCCACCAGGCCCCAGGTGAGCATGATGCGGGTCAGCCAGATGCGGGCGCCGATGCGTTGCAGGAGGATGTTGGACGGGACTTCGAACAGCGCGTAGCCGATGAAGAACAGCCCGGCACCAAAGCCATAGGCCGCGGCACCGATACCCAGGTCGTGCTCCATGTGGGCACGCACGAAGCCGATGTTCACGCGGTCGATGTAGTTGACGATAAACATGATGACGAACAGCGGCAGGATGTGGCGCTTGACCTTGGCGATGGCCGACAGCAGCACCGGATCCGCGCCGGCATTCGCCTTGAGGCTGGATGTGTTCACTGGTTTTTCTCCCACTCGTTATTTTTATGCGGGGCATCGTGCATGTGCCGATGTTGATAGACATCATACAACTTGATTTTTTTGGATGACAAGCAGTTTTTCAGCATCATTGGATTAGGTGAATGGCGTTTTTATGCCGTATTTGTTGGGGTTTTCCGGCTGTTGTGATTTTATCCAGCGTCTGTCTGGCTTGCGTGAAGCCGTTTTTTGAAGGGGTGATTTTTGCAGGGATGGGCTGATCTTGAGTGTTGTCATACAAGTTGATGGCTTGACGATGAGATTTCCGGCGCCCGCTGGTGATACGATCAGTCAGCCTGTTTTCAAGGAACCCCGGCGATGCCGCAAGACACCGACGCGCCCCTGCGCAAGCGTACCCACAACCTGGCCCATGACCTGGTGACGAAGCTGAGCCAGAGCATCTTGCTGGGGCAGTTGAAACCGGGTGAGAAGCTGCCATCGGAAGGCGCCATCGTGCAGGCCCATGGCGTCAGCCGGACGGTGGTGCGCGAGGCGATCTCCAAGTTGCAGGCTTCGGGGCTGGTGGAGACCCGCCACGGCATCGGCACCTTCGTGCTGGCGCAAACCGGCGAGCCAGGGTTGCGCCTGAATGTCGACACCGCCGCGGGAGTGCGAGCGATCCTGGAGCTGCGCCTGGGCCTGGAGACCCAGGCCGTCGCCTTGGCGGCCCAGCGCCGCAGCGAACACCAGTTGCAGCAGATGCGCCAGGCGCTGGATGACTATCAGCGGTTGTCCAACAACAACGACAGCTGTGTCGAAGCCGATCGGCGTTTCCATCTGCTCATCGCCGAAGCCACGGACAACGCCTGTTTTGTCGAAATCATGCAGCACCTGGGCAGTGCGATGATCCCCAGGACCCGCGTGAACGTGGCCGAGCGCGGCCAGGCCGATCTAAGCAAGCTGGCGCAGTTGGCCAACCTTGAGCACGAGGCGATCTTCAACGCGATCAAGCGCCAGGACCCGGACGCCGCCCGTGCCGCCATGTGGTTGCACCTGACCAACAGCCGTGATCGGTTTGGCGCGGGATCCTGACGGTTCATGGTCGCCTGATTCACCGCCATCGCGAGCAAGCTCGCTCCCACAGTTGAGAGCACCTCGAAAAACTGTGGGAGCGAGCTTGCTCGCGATGGCGGCGGCACACCCAACATTTCCATGACTGACCCACCGCTTCCCACAAGAGGGACATGGATATTTCCGTGGCTCAGCCCGCTTTGGCCGGGCCGGTGGGGGCGTTTCCAGCCACGGGGGTGGGGGCGCTTTTCATCAGGGCGTCCAACGCCTGCCGGTAGTTTTTGCCCGCCAGGCTCATGCTGTTGTTATGTGTCGCCCCGGGCACCAGCAGCAGGCGCTTGGGTTCCCGGGCGGCGTTGAACAATTGCTCACTGAAGCGTGGCGGCACGTAGCGGTCGGCGGCGCCATGGACAATCAGCAGCGGCATGTTGATCTCGCCGATCTTGTCGATGGAGTCGAACTTCTGCGACAGCAACCAGCGCACCGGCAGGGATGTATTCGCCATCGAGGTGGCGACATCGCCCAGGGAGGTGAACGTGGATTCGATCACCAGGCCGCGGACCTGGGCTTTGCCATCTTTCGCTGCCTGCTGACCGAGCTGCGCAGCGAGATCCACCGCGACGGCGCCGCCCAGGGAATGACCATAGATCAGCCGCAGGCTTGGGTCCGGTTGCAGCACTTCGAGACGTTCCCAGGCGATGCGCGCATCTTCATAGACACTTGCTTCCGATGGCAGATCTCCCTGGCTTTTGCCAAAGCCCCGGTAGTCGATGGCCAGCACCGAATAGCCCAGCGCCCGCAACTGCTGGATACGAAACAACTGGCCGGTCAAATTCCAGCGCACACCATGCAAATACAGGATGGCCGGCGCGTTCTTGCGTTCGGCCGGCCACCACCAGCCGTGGATGTTTTCCCCGGCCTTGAAGCTTTTTGGCTTGAGGTCGAACTCCTGCACGCTGCTGGGCAGCCCACTGAACCAGCTCGCCGTCCCCGGCTCGATGCGAAAGACCAGTTCCCGCTCCTTATGCTGCAACACAGCACAGCCCACCGGCAGGCCGACCATCAATGCGCCCATGCACAGCCAGGCCAACCAGCGGCGTTTCAGGCCAGAAAGTAAGAGTGAAGACATCGATGCCATTCGCTACTGAAACCAAAGATGCCTTGTAGCAGATTCTCCGAAAACGGCGCAGGGATTTGTGACGGTCATTCGTCTGAAGCGCGCTTTTCGGCGCTGGAAAATCCCCAAACCCTGAGCCTTGTTCCCTATGCCTTCAGGGGAGGACACCCTCCCCACAATCAAGCCTCCATGGCAGAGGGGGCATTACGCATCCTCGAGCTGAACCAGCTCGAACGTCCGCTCAATGGTGCCATACCCCACCTTCGGCACCCCCGCCAGGCGCTGATGCAGCACCTGGGTCAACGAGCAGCCAGGAGCCAGGTAGGTGTCGCCGAAATCCCCATCCAGTTGCACTGGATGAACAATTACTTCCAGCAAACCATGGTCCGGTGCTGTGGCGTGCTGCAAGTCGGTTGGCGTGCAGACATAGTCGGCCGTGGCGCCGGATAAACGACGCAGGCGGCGGTTGAGTAAGGTCTTGAAGATGCGTTTGGGTATATTCAGGTTGGCTCCCAGGTTGCGCGCCAGGCGAATGGGCACATCTTGCCGCGCGGCGAAGCGCGCCACCAATGCTCCGATGGGCCAGATGTTATGTACGTGCTGATGGGAGTCGAGGTGGCTTGGGCGCACTCCGTGGTCCAGGCAACGTTGCCATTGCGCCTGCAGTTCGTCCTGTATTGCGGCGAGGTCCTTCGAGCCCAGATGCAGGCAATAGCGTGACAGGCTGAAGCTGAACTGGCCGTCCGCATCGCAAAACGCCGGGCGCGACTTTATGGCCTGGCTCAGCGGCTGCCCATGGCTGAGATTGAAATGCAGCCCGATGCGCCCTTTGAGCCGGGGCAGTCGGGCCAGTACACACGCCTGTTCGAAGCCCGGCGTATTGGCCATGATGGTGGCGGAACTGATCAGCCCTGCTTCGAAGGCTCGAACGATTGTCGCGTTTTCGCTGAAGCACAACCCGAAGTCGTCAGCGTTGATGATCACTTGGCGGGGCATGTGAGATCTCCTGTTCCTTGGGGATAGAGGGTGAATCTGTCGCCGTGGTTTTTTGGGGCGGGTGTTTGGGAAGCCAGGGTTTAAGACTTTTCCAGAGTCGCAAGGCGAGTCCGAGGAGCAGGCCATCGGGTTGCCAGGAATAAAAACTCCAACGCCAGTGCTCCAGTTGTCCGGTCATGCGTTCGTGCAATTGATGGCTGGAATTATCGAGACTGACCCGTGACGCATCGATCCATCGCCAGTTTTCGTCCAGCCCCCAGCGAATCCACTCTTCGAGCAATACCCGGCCGCTGCCCAGGTCGGCGTGCTGCGGCAGGAACGCCAGGTTGTAGTCATACAATCGGCCTTGGTCCAGCAGGCCGAGGCGATAACTGATGCATTCACCGTTCAGCTCCAGCATCACCACCCGCACCTGGCCTTGGGCGGCGAGGGCGGTGAAGGCATGGTTCATCCATTGCCGGCGCCTGGGGTCGGCGAAAATGCCGACACCTTCCTCACCCTTCCAACTGGCGGCCTCGACGTCGGCCAGGGCTCGCAACAGCTGTCCGATGCTGATGGCGTCCGGCGTCACTCGGCGGATTTCGGCACCGCAAGCGGCGATCCGTTTGCGCGCCCGCCGCAGCTTGTAGCGTGGATCGCCAGAGACTTCCCGATGATCACTGTCGCTGATCAAGTGCACCGGAACCCGGCAACTGAGCCGCCGCTCCCCGGTGGAACTCAGTGCCATCCAGGCGCTCAAGACGCTTTGCTCGCCGACCGGCTCCACCACTTCATTGAGTTGCAACATCGCGTGGGGCACCTGCTGACGGATCTGCATCAGCGCCTGGCCCATGCCTTCGGCATCCAGGCGCACCAGCAGGGCGATGCGGTCGGCCAAGGGGTAACCCAAGTGATGCAACACCCGGAACCGCAGTCCGCCGATACGCTCACGTCCCGAAACCAGGGGCAGGCATAGCGACAGATTCTGGTCCTGCCAGCCCAGTAACACATGCAATTGCTGATCAGGCAACAGGGCAAATTCCGCCGCTTGCAGCCAGGCCAGGGTGTTGAACGGTGTTGCGTCGGCCACCTGGGTTCGCAGCTGTTCATAAGCTGATACAGGAAAGTCCTCCGCGCCCAGGGAGCGACACCATTGGAACCGGATGGTCATGTACGTCAGGCCGCCGCAGTGGATGGAACCGGCTTGGCCGGTTTACGAAAAGAGTCCAGGACCGAGCCGGTGTAGAACGTGTCACGGAAGAACCGCCAGCGGCCGAACAAGCAATGCATATGGGTGATCTGGCCGCGCTCCTGATAGTCCATGCGCAGGTGCAACTTGACGGCTGGAATGTTGCTCAGCTCGAAGACGTCGACCACTCTGTTGCAACCTTGCTCGGCCATGGCTTTCCACAGATCCAGCTGCATATCCACCGATAGCTGGGTCCCCCAGTAAGTGCGGTACAACTCACCGCCGAACTCGAAGAACTCGCCCGGTTTGACCGGGAACCAGCAGCGAAAGAAATGGCGGTCGAAATAGTCCCGTGTACTGCCCCAGATGAAAGCGACAGTGTCGCCCTTGTCGTTCAGGTACATGAGCCCGGTGTGGCCTTCGGCAGCCAGTTCGCGCATGGTCTCGATGCGGTCGCCAAAGTACGTGGCGAAGGCATCGGCATTGCTGGTGGTGATGCGTTCCCGGCGCAACGGCGTATAGGGCCTGAGGTTATTGGGCGGTATCGGGCTGACCAGATCGCGCTCCATCCACACCAGTTGTTCGTGGAAGTACACGTAGTGTCTGCACAGCTGATTTAGAACAGTGCGCAGCCCTTTTTTCCGAATGCGATCACGCAATTTTTGCAGAACGTTCATGGTGCCTCCTGGCGAGGGGCGGTTTGGGGAAAGACCCCATCGCGAGCTTGCTCGCGATGGGGGGTTAGAGCGCCATGGACATCAGGCCGGTGCAGTCGATGCAAGCGGCGGGGCCGGTTTACGAAAGGCGTCCAGTGCCGAGCCGCGGTAGAACGTGTCGCGGAAAAACCGCCAGCGACCGAACAGGCGATACACGTGGGTGATCTTGCCGCGTTCCTGGAAGCCCATGCGCAGGTGCATCTTGATCGCCGGGGTGTTTTGCAAATCGCAGACATCGACCATTGTGTTGCAGCCGCTGTCCACCATGATTTTCCACATTTCCAACTGCATGTCCGCCGACATACTGGAACCCCAGTAGGCGCGGATCATCTCCCCACCGAACTGAAAGTACTCACCCGGCTTGATCGGGAAGTTGCAGCGATAGAAATGGCGGTCGAAATAGTCTCGTGTGCTGGCCCAGGCGAAACCCACGGTGTCGCCCTGCGCATCCAGGTACATCAAACCTGTGTAGCCTTCGGCTGCCAGCTCGCGCATGGTTTCGACGCGGTCGCCGAAGTGCCGGGCAAAAGCATCGGCATTGCTGACCGTGATGAACTCCAGGCGCATCGGTGGATAGGGCTTGAGGTTATGCGGGGGGAGTGGGGTTCGCACATCGTGCTCCAGCCACACCAGTCGGGTGTGGAAAAACACGTAGCGCCTGAACAGCTGTTTGAGAACGGCGCGCAGGCCTTTTTTCTGAATGCCATCACGTAATGCTTGCAGAACGCTCATGGTGCCTCCTGACGGGTGGCGGGTGGGGGGAAAGAGAGGGCGGTCCAGCCGAGGGCGAACACGGTTTCTCCTGGCAGGAGAAAACCGATCTGCCCGGCCTCGCAGTTGAACGGGGCGCTGCGGCTTTGACTGTCGGGGCCGAAATACACCAGCTCTGCTTGCGCCTGGGGGCAGGACGCGCCGTCCAGGCTGACCTGTTGCGGGCGCGTGCTTTTGTTCACACCCAGCAAGCTGCGTCTCGTGTCGGTGGCCATGGCCAGCACGTCGACTTCGAAGGCGTCGTTATCCAGGCGTAGCACCTGGTTGAGCCAATGTTGTTGGATGAACTGTTGGGCCAGACCCACCGGCTTGAGTTCGAAACGCTGGCTGTCCAGCACCCGCACCATGCCTTTGGGGTACTCAGGTTCGTCGGCGAGCATGAACCAGTTGAGCATGTCCAGCCAGCCGTCGGCCGAGGCGTTGATGACCACGGACGTCCACCACAGGGCGGCGTAGTGGGTTTCCTGGTCGTAGGGGCTCAGGCTCGAGCCGCTGGACATGTTGGTCTGGTCCAGCAGCAAGGCCTTGTTCGGCCGGCCCTTGCTGTCCAGGCCCACCAGGCCGGCTGCGCGGCGCACGCTGTTGCGATAGACCCGGGTCGCCAGCAGGTCGCGGATCATCCATTCATGCCAGGCCAGGGCGTCGATCTGGTCACCGTATTTGGCCAGCAAGCGCCGCGCCCAATCGATCCCGCGCCGCTCGGCGGCGTTTTCCGCCAAAGGACCATTGGTGAACCGGGAGCTGGCCGGTATGGCAATGCGTACCCCGGCACGGGCATTGGCGGGGATGGCGCGAACCTGATTGGCCATGCTTTCGAACACCTGCTGGTAGCTGGCGAAATCCGGGTAGTTGAGGTTCGGCTCATCGGCGAAACTGAGGTAGTGGATGCCTTTGCCGCCCAAGGCGCGGGTCGCCATGAGCCAGGCTTGCAAACCGTTGTTGCTGACGCGGTCAGCCCGCAGGTCGGCCTTGCGCGCGCTACCGGCCAGCAGGGTGATGTCCCGGATGATGCCGAAGCGGTCCTGGTACAGGCGCCGAAACTGATTTTCATGGTCCGGCCTGTCTGCGGTGATGTCGACCAGGCTGTAGTAGCTGGCGGCCTGGGGCTTGAGGGCTTCGATCACCGGGTAGGCCGATGGCGGAGGCATGACGTAGGGCAGGTAGACCCCCAGTTTCGGGGTTGTTCCCAGGACATCGCCATAGAGTTTCAGACGCGCCTGTCCCGGGTCCTGGCGCAGCGGTTGCAGATGCCCTGGGTCTTGGGCGAACAGGTTGGCCGTGCCATCCAGCCAGAATGCCGCCTTGCCGTTGCCCTGCAATTGCAGGCGCCAGGTTTGCTCCACATTGGCGACGGGCAATGCCACTTGATCGAACTGCCCATAGGCCGGATACGGCTTGAGGTTCAACTGCACCTGTTTGCCATCGGCGACGCGCCGGGCTCGCAGGCTGCGCACACCACCGTGGAACTTGCCCGCCAGCACGGCTTGTTCGCCGGGGGCGACCTTGAAATACAACTCATCGCCGTCGTGGGTTTCGGCATTGAAATGCACCTTGGCCGGGGCGAACAGCGCCCGGGTATGGGCGTCGTGTTCGACGGTGTAGCGGCGGAAACTGTAGCCGGGAATTTCCAGGCGATAGCTGGCGGCCCCCGGCAGCAAAGGCCACTGCTGCTCGCCACGTTCCTCGGCGGCCTTGATCAGGCGTTCACCCACCAGGCGCCCTTGGCCGTCGAGCAGGTACAGGTGTTCTGTGTTGGCATTGGCCTGCCAGGCGGGCACCCAGCGCACGGTCACTTGATCCGGGCGGTCGGTCTGCAGGTACAGGCTGCCGTCGCGGATGCCGGTCCATTGCATGGCCGCGCCATGGGCCAACAAGGCCAGGCTCCAAAGGCACACGCCTGCGGCCATTTTCCATCCATGCCGTACTGGCCCCATCGCGAGCAAGCTCGCTCCCACAGTTGATTTGTGGTGGTCGCGGATAGTGTGTTCGGCACCAGCCTTTTGTGGGAGCGAGCTTGCTCGCGAAGAGGGCGGCACATCCACCATTGGTGCAAGCTGACCCACCGCTTCCACAAGAACAACCCCGCACCCTGTGGGAGCGAGCTTGCTCGCGATGGCAGCTTGGCGGGCAACCCTGCTCATGCCGATTTCCCCAGCAGCATCTGGCGCATCGGCAGCAAGTCGCTGGGCAGGATGATCAGTGTCTGCCACGGCGCCACGCCGCTGAGGCGGCAGTACATCGCCAGCAGCGCCAGGGTCACGCCCAGGTAGGCGATTGACGACGCGGCGGCAGCGCCGACGATGCCGTAGAGGGGAATCAGGATCAGGTTCAGCGCCAGGTTCAACAGCGCGCCTACGCCCATCATCAGCGACACCGTGCCGGGTCGGTCCTTGCCCAGCAGATCCAGGCGCAGGATGCTCGCGTAGCACAGCCCGAACAGTCCCGGCAGCAACGCCAGCAAGGCCGGATAGGCCGGTTGATAGGCGATGCCGAACAAGGTGACGATCAGCCACTCGCCGATCAGCGCCATGGTCAGGCAGGCGCCAAGCATCACCGTCGCGGTCAGGCGCAAGGCCAAGGGGGTCAGGCGCTGCATGTCGCTGTCCTGTTGCAGCAGGCGTTTCATCAGTGGTGTGGTGACGGCTTCCGGCACGATCAGCAGCAGCTCGGCGGCGGCGCTGGCCATGGCGTAGTGCCCCAGGGCCGTGCTGCCCAGCAGGGCACCGATGAACAGGAAGTCCGAGCGCAGCAGCACTTGCTGGAACAGCAGGTCCGGATGGCTGCGGGCGCCGTAGCGCAACAGTTCGTTCTGACGGCTGCGATCCCAGCGCAGGGTGACCACATGATCGCGGCGCAACCACACCCAACCGGCCAGCACCACCAGGCTCAGGCCCGCCAGCCAACTGATCAGCGCCGCTTCCAGCGCCGTGTCTTTCCACATCCAGAACAACGCGATAAACAACAGCAGGGGCGCCAGGGATTCCAGCAGGCGCAAGGCATTGAAGGCGCCCACGCCACCGGAAGCGTTGTGCAGCGTCAGCAGGCCACTCTTGAGCACGGTCAGCGGCACGGCCAGCAACAGTAGCCAGGCGAGCAATCCCAGTTGCGTGGTGATGTCCAGTTCACCGCCGAACTCGCGCACCAGCGCCACCACCAGCAAGGTCAGCAGCCCGGCCAGCAGGCAACCGAATACCAGCACCTGGCTGAGTAACAAACCCATTGAACGCTGCTGCGCCGCCTGATAACCCACGGCGGAATTCAGGCCGCCGCTGGTGGCGGCGCTGATCAGGTCCGGCAGGGTGCTGAGCAAGGCAAACAGCCCCCGTTCGCTGGGCCCGAGAATCCGCGCCAGCAGCACATTGCGCAGCAGGCGCAGGCCGATCATCGCCAGGCGCGTGCCCATGCTCAGAGCCAGGTGCTTGAGGTAATGAGCACGGCTCATGGACGTGTCCCTCGGCGAATTCGCCAGGCCAGTAATTCGGGATGATGGGCATTGCGCTGGCTGACGCCGAAGCGTGGCAGGTTCAAGGGGTCGCCGTCGTTGCGATACAGCCCCGCCTCGGTGCCCAGGGCAAAGCTAAAGCCGTGGGCCGCCACCTGTTGGCGCACGCGGGCATCGTGATCGCCGTTGGGGTAGCAATACACCGGCAAGGGTTGCGCGCAGCCGTTTTCCAGGGCCGTCCAACTGCGCGTCAGTTCTTCGTGCAGGCGCTGGTCGTCCAGCCCGGTCAGAATCGCGTGGCTGGCACCATGGGGGCCGAAGCGGATCAGGCCGGAATCTTCGAGCATGCGCACCTGGGACCAGTCCAGGGCCTGGGGCTGGGAACCCTGCGGGCAGGCGTCGGTGAGTTCGCTCAAGGTCCGGGGATCGAGGCTCTTGAGGCTTTGCAGGTAATGCAGCAACGCCAGGCTGCGACGCTCGTCGTCGATGTCATCGAGCAGCACCGGCAACGGACGGCCGGCGTGCTGCAAGTGCTCGATCAACGAATGCCGGGCCACCTGGCCATGGCTGCCCCACAGGGTCTCGCCAATGCTTTCCCACCAGAAGTGCTGGCGGCTGCCGATGAAATCGGTGGACAGGAAAATACTCGCCGGTACCTGGTATTGGCGCAGCAGCGGAAAGGCATTCATGGCGTTGTCGCGCCAGCCGTCGTCGAAGGTCAGGGCCACCCGCGGACGGTTCGGGACGCTTTCAGGATCAGCCAGCAACAAACTCATCAGCGGCACACACTCGAAATGCCGTAGCAGCCAGATCAGCAAGTGTTCAAACGCGTCGGGCCCCACGCACAGCTCGTTGCGGTGGGGCAATTCGGCGGCGCGGTCGTTGTTCAGTACGCGATGCAGCATCAGGATCACGCCGGCACCGCGCAGGGGGTGGCGGCCCAGGGACGTGTTCAGGTACAGCCAGCCGCCGGTGCGCTTGAAGACTTGTTTGATCGACATCGGCTCTTCTCCTTAGCGATTCTGCTCGGGGTTCCATTGGCTGTAGCGATGACCCCGCAGGAACTGCCAGAGCCCGATGCTCATGCCCGCCAGCGTCACCAGCACGAACGCCGCCAGGCGAAAGGGCCGGGGCAAACGGTGGCCGGCATCCATCAAGCCGATCAGCGCCATGGCGTAGCCGAGCAACTGCGCCAGCAGGCTCAGGCGGTAGAACGGATGGTCGTTCCACAGCCAGGCATTGCTCAGCAACAGGGGCAGCAGCAACACCGGCGCCAGGCGGCGGATCAATTTGTGGCTGATCAGCCCGATGGCGTAGAGGCCATGACGCAGCGGGTTGAGCAGCTCCCGGCGTTGGGCCAGGCTCTGCAACCCGCCAACGGTGACTCGCTGGCGCCGGCGAAACTGCTTGTCGGCCTCGTCCACGCCCTGGTCGGTCACCCGGGCCCGTGGCACGTAGACGATGGACTTGCCGGCGGCCGGTGCGCAGGTGCTGAGGAAAAAGTCATCGTTGACCTGGGCCGGGATCGGCTGGAACAGCGCCCGACGCAAAGCCAGCAGGGCACCGTCGGCCGAGACCATGCAACCGGTGCGGCTCTCCACCCGCCGCAACCAGCCTTCGTAATGGCGATACAGGCTGTCGCCCAGGCTCAGGCCCTTGCCCGGCACCGGAATTTCCATATGCCCGGCGCAGGCGCCGACTTCCGGATCGCCCAGGGGCGCCAGCAGGTGGCCGAGGGTATCGGCGGCCCATTGGTTGTCGGCGTCGGTGAACACCAGGATTTCGCCGCGGCTGTGGACGACACCGGTATTGAGGGCGGCGGCCTTGCCCTGGCGCGGCAGGTCGAGCACGGTGATGCGCGGGTCGATCACTTTGCGTGCGCACACCACCGTATCGTCGGTGGAGCCGTCGCTGGCGAGGATGATTTGCAGCGAGTGCGCCTGGTAATCCTGAGCGAGCAAGGTGCGCAGCTTCTCCTCGATATGCCGGGCCTCGTTGTGGGCGGCAATGACGATGCTCACGTCCATCGGCAACGCCTTGCCATAGCGCCGCAGCGGAAACAGCGGCGCCAGCAGGCTCAGCATCAAGGGATAACCGAGGTAGGCGTACACCGGCAGTAGCAGGCACGACCAATAAATGAACTCAGCCACGGGCAGGTCTCCTGACGTTCCAATGACACAGGTTGAGCAGCAGGGCGGCGCCGGTCAGGTGCAGGCGCACCCCATGCAATGCCCACAATTGCAGGGTCAGGCGCGGGTCGCGCCGGCTCTGGCGCAGGCTCAGCAGCAGAGGCGGCAGCGCAGTGACCAGCAACAGCATCAGCGCCAGGTGCAACTGCCCCTGGAGCACCGCGAGCAGGGCCAACAGGTCCAGGCACCAAGCGCCGACGGACAGGGCCGGGAAGCGCAGCAGGCGCAGGCTCGGGCCATGGCTGCGCAGCAATTGCAGATGACTGCCCTGGCGCCACAACTCCTTGCTCATCCACTCGCGCCAACTGCCTTCGTAGCCCCAGTGCAGGGCCACGCTTTCGTTGACCAACAGCAATTGCGCGTCGGCCTGGCGCAGGCGCAGGGAAAAATCCTTGTCTTCGCCGGTACGCAGGGTTTCGTCGAAGCCGCCGACCCGTTCGAACCAACTGCGGCGCATCAACAGGTTGGCGCTGGGCAGCCACTGCACCCGATGCAAGAGGCGTGACCCCGGACGTTGACTGCGGCGCTGCCAGGCTTCGGCGAACCACGGTGCCTGCCGGGGCGTGTCCAGGTCCAGGCCCAGTACATCGCCCTGGTGGCCTTCAAGCTCCAGCAACAGCTTGAGCCAGTCGGCCGGCATCTCGATGTCGGCGTCGATGAACGCCAGCCAGTCGCCGCTGGCGAGGGCGGCGCCGCGATTGCGCAGGGCGCCGATGTGCACGCCCGGGACGATCAGCACCCGGGCGCCCAGCTCGTTGGCGATGCGCGGGCCGTGGTCGTCGGAGCCGTTGTCCACCACGATCAACTCGCACGCCAAGCCTGCCTGGCGGGCCGCTTCCCGGGCCGCCTGCAGGGTCCGGCCGATGTGTCGGGCCTCGTTGTACATCGGGATCACAATGCTGACGCCACTCATGGACGAGCCTCCTGTGGCGCGGCCTGTTCGGCGTCGTAGCGCAACACGCTGGTGAGGGCGAGCATGATCCACAGCAACTTGTGGTTCGGCGCACTGAGAAACATCAGGAACAGCCCCAGCGACAGGAAACTCATGCCCAGGTGCGTCAGCAGGTCCGCCTGCGCCCAGTCGCGGCGCTGCAACCAGAGCCGACGGGCGTGCAGCAGGTTGTACAGGCCAAGGCCAAGCATGCCGACGAACATCAGCCCGCCCGGCACGCCGATTTCGCTGAAGATTTCCAGGTAGGTGTTATGGGCGCGGCGATACAGGTCCCCCAGCTTGCGGTTGGCCGAGAACGCCTTGGCATAGCCGGTGGGCGCGTAGTGCAGGGGAAAGGTTCCGGGCCCTGACCCGAGTATCGGGTTCTCGCGGATCATCTGGCTGCCGACCAGGATGTACGAGGCACGGCGACCCAGGGATTCGTCCTTGTGGGCATTGACGCCGGCGCTGAGGATGCTCAACGACTGAATGCGTGCCACGTAGCCGGCGGGCATCACCGCGATCGCCAGGGGAATCAACAATGCCAGCCCGAGCATGGCGAAGCCCAGGTGCCGCGGACGGATGCGCGGCAGTTGTGCACGATAGTGGTACAAGCCGATCACCAGGCTGAGCAACAGCACCACCAGTCCGGAACGCGACTCGGTCTTGGTCATGCCACCGAGCAACAGGATGAAACCCCCGCTCCAGAACAATCGGTGCAACAGGTTCGGACTGCGCAGCACCAGCCACAAAGCCAGCGGTACGGTGAACGCAATCAACAGCGCAAAGACGTTGGGGTCTTCCAGCAGGCCCGAAGCACGGCCCTGATCCTGATATTTGGCCGAGAACATCGCGAGTACGCATGTGGTGGAGACGCTCACCGTCATCAGGCGGGCGAACAGGTCCAGGTTCAGTTCGCGACCGATCAGCAAGGTGATCACGAATAGGACGATCCCCACGGTCAGCTCCCGCAGATGGGTCAGGGACAGGTCCATGTTTTCCGAGAGCAACAGGCTCAGGCCATACAGCACCATGAAGCCGATCAGGGGCTTCCAGATGTTGCTGCGCAAACGTGTCGCGGGAATCTGGTGCAGGGCCAGTTGCAGCATCAGGATCAGGATCAGCGCCAGGCCAAAGAACTTGCTGCCGGAAAACGCGTTGTCCTTGAACAGGCCTTCGAATGGCACCAGCGCGGCAATACCCAGCAAACCCCAGCCGGGCTTGCGGTACAGCACGGCGACGCCGACCAGGCCGAGCACCGCGCCCGGGGCGAGGAACGGATAAGGGCTGGCCAGCAACGCCAGGCACACCAGGCCCAGCAGGCTGACGATCGAGAGTGGGACTATCATGAGCGAGCCTCCCGCGCCGTGCGGATGTAAAGCTGCGACCAGCGTTCGGCCAGCGTGCGCAGGTCGTAGCGATCCTGTTGGGTGCGGCGCGCGTTGTCGGCCAGGATCCGCGCCAGGGGCGGTTCGCTGAACAGCGTTTCGATCTGCGCCGCCAGGTCCGCACTGTCGGCCGGTGCCGCGAGCAGGCCGTTATGGCGGTCCTGCAACACGTCGGGAATGCCGCCGACACCGAACGCCACCACTGGCACGCCGGCCTGCATGGCTTCGAGCAGAATCATCGGGGTGCCTTCGGTGCGCGAGCTGATCACCAGCGCGTCGAGGCGACTCCACCAGGCATTCATGTCGGTCTGGTAGCCGGGCAATTCGATGCGCGTGGGCAGCCCGGCGTCGGTGATGCGCTTGAGCAGCGCCTGGCGTTCCGGGCCGTCGCCGAGCATCACCGCGTGCAGCGACGAATGCCGCTGGCACAGGGGGATCATGGCATCGAGGAACAGGTCCGGGCCTTTCTCGCTGCTCAAGCGGCCGACGTAGCCGACCCGCCAGCGTTGCTGGTCGGTGCGGTGGGCCAGTGGTGTGCTGGCCGCTGGCAGGCCGTTGGGGATTACATCGAGTTTTTCCGCCCGCACGCTGGCCCGGCGGTGCAGCGTGGCGATGCTTTCGGCCACGCAGACCACTCGCTTGACCGAGGCGGTGCGGCACAGTTGCAGGCTCAGCCAGGTGTAGAAACGCTGCTTGGGGCTGCGCGGCGTGAAGCCATGCTGGGTGATCACCAGCGGCAGGCGCAGCAGCGTGGCCGCCGACCAGCCGAACAACAGCCCCTTGAAGTTGTGGGTGTTGATCAGCGGTCGCTCGTCCCGGCGCTGGCGCAGGTGCTGCAACAGCTCGGCCCAACTGGCGCAGTGACGGCAATCGACCCCAGCCTGGCGAAAACGCGTGATCAAAGTCGGTGGCGCCGCCAGGAACAGCACCTCGTGCTGTCCGGGCGTTGCCAGGCAATGATCGAGCAGCATCCGCTCGGCCCCATAGAAGCCACCGCTGTCGAGCAGATGAATGATCGACAGGGGGCCGCTGTGGCGGGGCGGGTCGAACGGCGCGTTCAATTTCGCACCCAATGGACAAGGCTGGGCAGGCTCCAGTTGCGGTGCGGGTTGACCTGCTCGGGGGACTGTTCGTTGATCACCAGCAGCACCGGCACTTCCAATTGCCGGGTGATTTGCGCTGGGTGCTTGAAGCGGTGATCGAAGAACTCACGCACATAGACCAGGGCGATCGCCAGCAGCAGGCCGCTGAACATGCCGAAGACAATGATCAGCATCGGCTTGGGAAAGGCCGCCGCGGTCGGTTCGAACGGCGGGCTCAGGACCCGGGCGTTGGACAGGTCGTTGTCCAGCGAGCGCGCGGTGCTGGCTTCGGCGAAGCGCTGGGCGTAGGTGGAGAAGGCCGCATGCAAGGCGTTGATCTCGGTGTCCATCTGCCGCAGCTTGCTTTGGGTTTCCTGCAACTGATGGATGCGCTCCTTGAAGGCGGCGATGCGTTCGACTTTCTGATTGATCACCGAACTGACCACCGCCAGATCTGTGGTGCGTTCCTGGATCCGGTTGTTGACCACTTTCAGGAACTGCTGGCGCGTGCGGACGATCTGTTCCCGGGCCAGCAGCATCGGTTCGCTGCTGGGCTGGAAGATCGCCAGGTCATTCATGTAGCGGCTGACCTGGCTGGTCAGTTGCTCGCCCAGTTGTTTGATCTCCCGATCCTCGAAGGCGATGTTGTCCACGGTGGTGGTGAAGGTGAACGGGAAGGTGTAGTCGTTGAACCGGGAGCTGTTCGCCGCCGCCAGGCTGGTCTTGAGGTAATCGAGCCAGCGTTGGCTTTGCAGCAGGCGATCCTGGTACAGGTTCAGGGCCTGTTCTTCGGTGTTGATGGCGTTCAGGCGGAAGGTGATTTCTTCCTTGGGATCGGACGAGCCGATGTTTTCCAACAGCCCCAGCCGAGTACCTTCCAGGCCGTCGAGGCGGGTCTGGTATTGGGCTTTCTTCTGCTCATAGAAGGTCTGCGGCAGTTCGATCGATTGCAGGTCCTGGCGGCTGCTGAGGTAGTTTTGCAGCAGCTGTGCCACGAAGCGGGTGCCCTGGGCCGGGTCGCCGAAACTGTAGACGATGGAGATGACGTTGGAGCCGGGCAGGGTCTCGATCTTCAGGTTTTCGATGGCCTCGTCGGTCAGCGTATCGAGCACGGTGTCGCGCACCGGATCGACCTCCAGCCCCAGGCCGTCGCGCAGCGGGTTGATGACGTATTCGCGCAGGGGTTGGGTGACGTATTTCTTGAGCGGCTCGCTCACCCACTTGTTGAGAATACCTGGGCTTGGGGTGTAGTCGCCCTGGTCGCGCAGGGCACTGATGGTCTGCCGGATCAACGCCGGTGAGCGCAGGATATTGCTCTCGGTTTCCATGTCCGCCAGGGATGGCGGGATGAAGGTGGCGTTTTCCTGGTTCAGCGACGTGGTGGCGTCGCCCTGGGAGAGTTTTTTCGACTGGACGATCACCTGGGCGGTGATGTCGAAGCTCTGCTTGAGCATCAACGGCAGCACCAGGGCGATCACGGCGAAGATCAGGAAGACGCGCTTCACCCACTGCTTGTTGGCGAAGAAGATCCTGAAGAACTCATGCAAATAATTTTCCTTGGGATTCATGATCAATTACCTGCTGCAGAAGTGTCGGTACTGGATCTGCTGCTGTTGTCGCCTTTGCTATCGAGGCGGTAGCCCAAGCTGACGCCAACACCCTGGAACAGCACCACGTCGGCCAATTGCCGAGCCATTTCACCGGCTTTGGCCAGGCCGGTCTTGGGCACGTACAGCATGTCTTCCGGCTGCAAGTAGGCGATCTGCGAGGCGTCACCGCTCAGGGCTTTTTCCACGTCATAGTGGCGGGCTTCGACCTGGTTGCCGTTGCGCCGCATGATCACCACCGAATCGAGCCGGGCCTTGACGTTGGTGCCACGAGCCAGGGTCAGGGCCTCGAGGACCGAGATCGGCCGGCGGATCGGGTAGGAACCAGGCTGCGCCACCTCACCGAGGACATAGATCTCGTTGCCGGCGGTGGACTTGAGCAGCACGTCGACGGTCATGTGGCCTGGTAACTGGGCGTAGCGCTCGTTGAGGAAGGTTTCCAGTTGGGTCACGGTCATGCCTTGCAGTGGCACGGAACCGATTTCCGGGAAGCTTGCGTAACCATCCCGGCCCACGATGATCTCCCGGCTCATGCCTGTGGCCGGGTGGGTCAGGGTGTTGCGCAGGTTCGTCTCGCTGCTCAGCGGGCTGGTCACCATTACCGTCAATTGGTTGCGATTGGGCTGGAACAGCATCTTCTGGTCATAGGCGCGCTGGACCGCCAGGCGGGCTTCGTCGGTGGTCAGGCCGGCGACCTTCACCGAGGTGTTGGCCCCTGGCAGTTCGATGCTGCCGTCGGGCATCACCTGTTGCGTGCCGTTGAGCTGGCTGGCGGCGGTGAAGTTCAGCGCCACCTGGTCGCCCGCCTGCACCCGATAGGCCTGGGGCCCGGTGGTGCTGATGTGGAAGATCACATCCAGCACGTCCTGGGGCCGCAGGGTCTGTTCGACCTTGGGCATGTCGGTGGCCTGGGCGTTGGCCGGTGCAGCCGTGAGGATCTGCACCGGCATCGAGCGGGTATCGCTGGTACTGGAGCAACCGGCAAGCGGCAGCAACAGCAGGACAAGCATTCTGGCGTTCATCTCGTCATCCTTTTGCAGGCTTACAGGTTGTTGTAGAGCCACTTGGGCATGTAGTACTTGCGGCGGTTGAACACGCTGCCGACCACTTTCGCGCCCGCTTGGGACAGGCGCTGGCGGGCGGCCTGGGCCACTTCCCAGCGGGTGTCTTCACCGCGCACCACCAGCACCACGCCATCGACCTGGGTGCTGAGCACCAGCGTGTCGCTGGCCGAATACACCGCGTCGGCGTCGATCACCACAAAGCGGTACTGCGCCGCCAGTTGCTTGAACAGCGGGCGCAGGCGCTCGGGGCTCAGGCGCTCGGCATTGCGACCCAGGCGACCGTGGGGCAGCACGTCGAAGGGCAGGCTGGACGCCTGCACCACGCAGTCCTGCAACAGGGGTGGGGCGAGGCTGTTGAACAGCAGGTCGGTGAAACCGCGTTCCTTGTGCAACGCCAGTTGCTGGCTGAGGTTGCGCGGTGACTGGCTGGCATCCACCAGCAGGACGCGACCGTTGCTCATCTGCGCCAGCTGAGCGGCCAGTGCCATGGCGCTGGTGCTGGTGCCGGTACCGGTGTTGGCGGACGTCAAGAGCAGGGTCCGCAGGGAAGGGTCGAGCACGGTCGAGGTCAGGTTGGTCTCGCTCGGGCTGGCTATGGTCAGGATATTCGTTGAACCGTCCATTTAACTCGCTCCGTGGCCGCTGAAAACTTTGAAGGGGGTAAGCATCAGGATCTTCAAGTCCAGCCACAGGCTTTGTTCAGCGATATAGCTGAGGTCCAATTCCACGCGCTGGTCGAAGTCGATATTGCTGCGTCCGGAGATCTGCCACAGGCCGGTCATGCCGGGGTAGATGCTCAGGCGCACAAGATGGTTGTCCTTGTAGCGATAGGCGTTGAACGAGGTCGGCCGCGGGCCCACCAGGCGCATGTCGCCGGTCACTACGTTGATCAGGTTCGGCAGTTCGTCGAGGCTGCTGCGACGCAGGAACCGGCCGATGGGCGTGATGCGCGGGTCGTTGTCGATCTTGAAGTCGATGGCATCGGCGCCGTGTTTGTTGAGGTGGCGCAGCGACTCCTTGAGGGCTTCGGCGTCGGCGACCATGGTGCGGAACTTGTACATGCCGAACACCCGACCGCGATAGCCGGTGCGTTTCTGTATGAACAGCACCGGGCCCGGGCTGGAAAACTTGACCAGCAGTGCCAGGCCCAGCAACAGCGGGCAGAAGACCACCAGGATCGCCAGTGCGCCGAGGCCGGCCACCACCCGATTGGTACGCGAGACTGTCCAGGGCCGGCCGCCGTCGCGACCGGTCAACCAACCACGACCCTGGCGGTGGATGGCCGCGTCCAGGCGCCTGCGGTGGTCGGGATCGACACGCTTATCGCGTCCGGGGGCATTGATCGCAATGATTTGTTCATGTCGGGTCATAGACTCCTCCGCTGAGATTGGGCCGCAAGCGGCGCGTGGGCAGGCACTAGGTAATACTCGAGGAACCACTGGATGAAGCGGCCCAGGCCGTCGTCCAGTTCGATGCCCGGCTTGAAGCCGGTGGCCCGCGCCAGGTCGCTGGCGTCGGCGCAGGTGTTGAGCACATCGCCCGCTTGCAGGGGCAGCAGTTCGATGCGGGCGGTGCGGCCCAGGTGTTTTTCCAGCAGCGCGACATAGGTGCGCAGCACCACCGGGTGCTGCCCGCCGATGTTGTAGATCCGCCAGGGCGCGCGGCTGGTGGCCGGGCCCGGTTGTTCGTGATCCAGCAAGGGCGTGACCTGGGGCGCCTGTTCGATCAGGCGGGCAATGCTTTCGACGATGTCGTCGATGTAGGTGAAATCGCGCTGGTGCTCGCCGTGGTTGAACAGCTGCAGCACACGGTCTTCGGTGATGGCGCGGGCAAACTGGATCGGCGACATGTCCGGCCGGCCCCAAGGGCCGTACACCGTAAAGAACCGCAAGCCGGTGCAGGGAATACCGAACAGGTGGCTGTAGCTGTGGGCCATCAGTTCGTTGGATTTTTTGCTGGCCGCGTACAGCGACAGTGGATGATCGACATTGTCCTGCACCGAATAAGGCGTGCGCGGGTTGGCGCCGTATACCGAGCTTGAGGAGGCGTAGATCAGGTGCTTGACCGGATACCGGCGGCAGCTTTCCAGGATGTTCAGGAAACCGGTGATGTTGCTGTCGACATAGGCCTGCGGGTTTTCCAGGGAGTAGCGCACGCCGGCTTGGGCTGCGAGGTGAATCACCACGTCCGGGCGCCGGGCCTGGAACAATTCGTCGATGGCCGGTGCGTCGGCCAGGTCGAGCCGCGCCAAGGGGAAGGTGCCGACCTGGTCGTTCACCCAGGCCACGCGGTCGTGCTTGAGCTGCGGGTCGTAGTAGTCGTTGAAATTGTCCAGCCCGCACACCCGATGGCCGTCGCGCAGCAGCCGCAACACGACATGGGCGCCGATGAAACCGGCTGCGCCGGTGACCAGGATGTTCACGCCTGTGGCCCTGGTGCCGGGGTGCCGGGCACGGTGTGGCGCAGCCCGATACCGCGATACAGCAGCCCGGCGGCGGCCAGGTGTTCGGGGTTGTACAGGTTGCGGCCGTCGATGATCACCCGAGCGCGCAACTTGTTGGCCAGCAGGTCGAAATCCACCACGCGAAAGTTCTTCCACTCGGTGCAGATCACCAGGGCGTCGGCGTCTTCCAGGGTGTCATCGCGGGTCGCACAGAGGTTCAGGTCCTTGCGATAGCCGTAGAGGCGGCGGCATTCGGACATGGCTTCCGGGTCATAGGCCTGGACCCGGGCGCCTTCGCGCCACAGCGCTTCCATCAGGTAGCGGCTGGGAGCTTCGCGCATGTCATCGGTGTTGGGCTTGAACGCCAGGCCCCAGATGGCAATCGATTTGCCGGCCAGGCCATCCGGGAATTGCTTCGCCAGTTTCTCGAAGAGGATGTGCCGCTGGCTGTCGTTGACGTCGGTGACGCTGCGCAGCAGGCGCAGCGGCATGCCGCTTTGTTCGGCGGTGTGCAGCAGGGCCCGCAGGTCCTTGGGAAAGCACGAGCCGCCGAAACCGCAGCCGGGGTAGATGAAGTGATAACCGATGCGCGGGTCCGAGCCGATGCCCTTGCGCACCGCTTCTATGTCGGCGCCCAGCCGTTCGGTGAGATTGGCCAGTTCGTTCATGAAGCTGATGCGGGTGGCGAGCATGGCATTGGCGGCGTACTTGGTCAGTTCGGCGCTGCGGTTGTCCATGAACATCAGTTTTTCGTGGTTGCGGCAAAAGGGCGCGTAGAGCTCCGTCATCTGGTCACGGGCCACCGGGTCGGCGGTGCCGACGATGATCCGGTCCGGCCGCATGCAATCGGCCAGGGCGCTGCCTTCCTTGAGAAATTCGGGGTTGGACACCACGCGCACGTTCAGCTGTTTCAGGCCGCGCCGGGCCAACGCCTGGCGGGCGCATTCGGCCACCTTGTCGGCGGTGCCCACCGGCACCGTGGACTTGATGACCAGGGTGCGGTCGCTGTCCATGAAGTCGGCGATCTGCCGGGTGACGGCCAGCACATGGCTCAGGTCGGCCGAGCCGTCTTCATCGGCGGGGGTGCCGACGGCGATGAAAATCAGCTCGCCGTGATTGACCGCGTCGCTGGCCTGGGAACTGAACGACAGGCGTCCGGCCTTGATGTTGTCTTCGAGCAGATTGGACAACCCCGGTTCGCTGATGGTCGGTACGGCCTGTTGCAGTTGCCGGATCTTGTTCGGGTCGATGTCGATGCACAAAACACGGTGTCCGACGTCGGCCATTGCAGCCGCCTGGATCAACCCGACATACCCCGTACCAAATACGCTCACGTCCATTTTTGGCGCGCCTCGCAGACCGAATGATGTAACTCGGATGAAACTGTTTAGAGGGGTATAGCGCAGCTTCAGAAAAGCGTGTCAGCAAAATGACAGTTGTCAGTGTTGGCAATTCAAGTGAAATCGGGCCTTTTGATATCAAGTCATTGACTGATCTAGCAAAGTGGCTGTTTTACTGGGGATGGTTGGCATTTAACAAAGCGATAAACGGTCGTTATCCATAGATTTTTATATTTTGTTACCTATTTTCGTGTCGTTTTTGGGGTAACTTTTTTTTGACGCGTGGTTGGGGTGGGGCGTTTCTTGCGCTTTGAAAATCGGCTGCTAACGTGCAGGAACGAAGTGCTTTCGACACCGCGATCCGGTCGAGGAAAACATGGCCCGCTACCTCAAGGAATTGCTGCTGTTTTTGTACCTGCTCAAGGGGTACGCCTATTACCTCGACCGTCTCGATGCGTTGGGCCTGGGCTTGGCCACCTTGCTGTTCGGCGCCATGTTCGTGCTGTTGGTGGTGGCGCTGTGGATGTGCGCCTACATACGCCAGACGATGGTCAGGCATGTGTTTGCCTTGGCGTTGTTCGTTTCAGCGGTTTTTTTCGAGGTGTACACCCAGGTCACGGACAGTTACCTGACCTACAGCCAGTTCGTCTCGCTGGTGTACTCGGGAGGGTTCATCCAGGAAGCGGCCTATCAGTATCGCCAGGTGATCATCAACGCGGCGATCGGCGGCTTGTTGCTGTTGTTCGGCATCGCTCTCAAGCCGCGTCGGGCGCTGCGAGTGCCCGGTTATCTGCCGGTACTCGCGCCCGTACTGGGCGTGGTGTTGCTCAGTGGCGTGCTGTTCGTTCGGGCGGGCGAGGGCGCGCGCGGCCTGCCGGTGATGTACACGCCGTTGGCCTATTTGAATCTCTTCGCCTACGAGTCCTTGCACAACACCATCGGCCCCCGGGAACCGGTCATCCTGGCGCGGCGATCGTCTTTGATCGAGCAGGACATCGTGCTGATCATCGATGAAAGCATTGGCGGCAATTACCTTGATATCAACACGCCGTCTGGCGTGCACAGCGGCCTGAAGACACCGCCCGAGGGCGTGGATATTTTCAATTTCGGCTACGCGGCTTCCATCGCCAATTGCAGCGCCGACACCAATGTCACCTTGCGCTACGGCGGTACTCGCGCTGACTACATGCGCATCAACAGCACCCGGCCGTCGATCTGGCAGTACGCCAAGAAGGCCGGCTTGCGCACCGTCTACATCGACGCCCAGCGCACTGGCGGCAATCTGCAGAACCTGATGACCGACCTGGAAAAACAGGACATCGACGAATTCGTCCAGTTCGACCAGGCCAGCGTGCGTGACCGCGACATGGCGGCGGCGGCGAAGTTGATCGAGCTGTTGGGCGACCACCAGGCCGAACTGGTGGTGATCAACAAGGTGGGGGCGCATTTTCCAGTGCACGACAAATACCCCGACGACTTCATGAACTACCGTCCGGCCTTGCCGCGCGGGCAGTTCCAGGAAGTGGCCGACACCGGCAGGCGCGACGGTTTCAATGGCCAGCAAGATGACTGGCTGCTGTACCGCAACGCCTACCAGAACACCTTGTTGTGGAATGTCGGCGAGTTCTTCAAGCGAATCTTCCAGCAGGCCGATTTGAGCCATGCGGTGTTGATCTACACCTCCGACCACGGCCAGGATCTGCACGAGCGCGGCAATCCCGGGCTTAACACCCATTGCGGCGGCGACCCGGTGGCCGAAGAAGGCTTGGTGCCGTTGGTGGTGATCCAGGGCAGCTCATTGCAGACCCTCGATTGGCGCAATACCTGGGCCCGGAACAAGGACCGCTCCAGCCACTACAACATCTTCCCGACGTTGTTGCAGTTGATGGGTTACGACCCGGTCGGGGTTGAGTCGGCCTATGGAAAATCCCTGAACCAGCCGACCGATGACGACTTCACCTTCAACTACCGCTTCAACGCGCGGCTGGGGGCGAAACCGGCGTGGAAACATATCGACCTGGACAACATCGTGACACCGCATTCCGGCCAGGTTGAAATGGCAGTGGGGCATTGACTCTATACGCTGAGCTCTTTGGGAGTGGGCTTGCTCGTATGAGGCCGGCACATCCAACATCTTCATCGACTATGACGCCGCCTTCGCGAGCAAGCTCGCTCCCACATGGATTTTCGGCAGCCACAAAATGCACATACGCCGCAGAGCCCTGTGGGAGCGAGCTCGCTCGCGATGAGGCCTGCCCATCCACATCACCGCCAGCTGATACACCGCCTTCGCGAGCTCTCGCCTGGGCCGGCATTGCGGCTAATTCCGCTATCCTGAGCCTCACGTTCATTCATCGAGCCTGTTCATGCTTGAAGTCCGCGATGTCTATAAAAGCTACCCCACGCCCCAAGGCCCGTTGCCGGTGCTGCAGGGCGTCGACCTGACCCTGATGCCCGGCAGCAGCCTGGCACTGATGGGGGAGTCCGGCAGTGGCAAGAGCACCTTGCTGCACCTGGTCGCCGGGCTGGACAAGGTGGATCGCGGCAGTATCCGCAGTGGTGAATATCGGCTCGACGGCATGAGCGAAAGCCAGTTGGCGAACTGGCGACGCACGGAAATCGGCCTGGTGTTCCAGCAGTTCAACCTCATCAGCAGCTTGTCGGTGGAAGACAACCTGGCGTTCCAGGCGCGCCTGTGCGGCCGCCATGACGCGGCCTGGCAAGCCCATCTGGTGCAGCGGCTCGGGCTTGCAGCGTTGCTGCGGCGTTACCCTGAACAGCTTTCCGGCGGCCAGCAGCAACGGGTGGCGCTGGGGCGGGCGCTGGCCTCGCGGCCGCCCCTGTTGCTGGCCGACGAACCCACCGGCAGCCTCGACGAAGCCACCAGCGACGAAGTGCTGCAACTGTTGCTGGAACTGCTGGAGGGCAGCCCCACCAGTCTGCTCATGGTGACCCACAGTCCACGGGTGGCGGCTCGCCTGGCCCAACGCGTGGTGTTGCACGGCGGACGGTTGGCGCAGGTGGCCCAGGGGTGATGATTTTTCGCCAGACCCTCAAGGCCCTGCTCAGCCATTGGCGCCAACACCCGGTGCAATTCTTCAGCGTGCTGACCGGCCTTTGGCTCGCCACCAGCCTGCTCACCGGCGTGCAAGCGCTGAACAGTCAGGCCCGGGACAGCTACGCCCGGGCCAGCCAATTGATCGGCGGCGAACCCCAGGCCAGCCTCAATGCCCCCGGTGGCGGCACGTTCCCTCAGCAATGGTTTATCGATTTGCGGCGCCAGGGCTGGCCGGTGTCGCCGGTGTTGCAGGCCCGGGTGCTGCTCGAGAGGCACGAGGATCAGCGCCTGCAACTGATGGGCATCGACCCGGTGTCGCTGCCACCCGGCGCGGCCCTGGCGGGGCAGGCGCGGGACATGAGCGAGGTGGTCGAGTTTTTTACCGACCCCGGTCGCACTTGGGTCGCCCCGCAAACCTTGCAGGCCTTGGGGCTGGGCGAGGGCGACCGGCCTCGTACCGTCGATGGGCAACCGCTGCCGCCGCTGCATGTCCAAGTGGACATGGCGCCGGGCGTGCTGTTGATGGACATCGGTTTTGCCCAAGCCGTACTCGGGTTGCCGGACCAGCTGTCTCGGCTGTTGTTGCCCGCCACATTCAACGCCGCGTTGCCGGAGGCCTTCCGTGATCGGCTGCAATTGACGCGTGCCGATGAAGAAAACAACCTGTCGCGCCTGACCGAAAGTTTTCACCTGAACCTCGACGCCTTGGGGTTTTTATCGTTCGTGGTGGGGCTGTTCATCGTTCACGCCGCCATCGGCCTGGCCCTCGAACAGCGTCGCAGCCTGCTGCGAACGCTGCGGGCCTGTGGCGTCAGTGTGCGGGTGCTGCTCACCAGCCTGGCGATTGAGCTGGGTGTGCTGGCCTTGCTGGGCGGGATCGCCGGGGTACTCAGCGGCTACTGGCTGGCAGGCCTGTTGTTGCCGGATGTCGCGGCGAGCCTGCGGGGTTTGTACGGCGCCGAAGTGGCCGGGCATTTGAACCTCAGCCTGGGGTGGTGGCTCAGCGGTGTCGGCCTGAGCTTGCTCGGTGCGTTGCTGGCCGGGGCCGACAGCCTGTTGCGGGCGGCGCGTTTGCCCTTGCTGGCGCTGGCCAATCCCCAGGCCTGGCATCAGGCCCATGGGCGCTGGCTGCGACGCCAGGGTTGGGTGGCGACAGGGGCGGGGTTGATTGCCGCCTCGGCGTTGGTCTGGGGCGACAGCCTGGCCAGCGGTTTTGTCCTGATGACTGCCTTGTTGCTGGGTGCGGCGCTGGCCTTGCCGGTGTTGCTCAGCAGTGCGCTGAAGCAGCTATTGCGCCGCATCCGCTCGGTGCTCGGGCAATGGTTTCTCGCCGATTGCCGCCAGCAATTGCCGACGCTGAGCCTGGCGCTGATGGCTTTGCTGTTGGCCTTGGCGGCGAATATCGGTGCCGGCAGCATGACCGCCGGTTTCCGCCAGACCTTCAGTAACTGGCTCGAACAACGGCTGACCGCCGAGTTGTACATCAACCCGCAAACCCCGGCCCAGGCGGTGGAGTTGCACGCCTGGCTCAAGCAGCAACCGGCGATCACGGCTGTTGTTCCCCTCTGGCAAGTCTCGATCCCGTTGCAGGGCTGGCCGACGGACATCCATGGCATCATCGATCACCCGCACTATCGCCAGCATTGGCCGCTACTGGAATCGGCCGGCGACAAGCCGTGGGAGCAACTGGCCGCCGCCGACACCCTGATGCTCAGCGAACAACTGGCCCGGCGCCTCAAGGTGAGGATCGGCGATCAGTTGACCCTGCCGACGCCACAGGGACCCTGGGCACTGCGCATCGTCGGTATCTACGCCGACTACGGCAATCCCAAGGGCCACGTGCTGGTCAATGCCGATCACTTGCTGGCGCACTGGCCGCAGCTGACGCCGAACCGTTTCAACCTGCGCATCGAACCGCCCGCGATCCCGGCGCTACTGACCGCGTTGCAGGGCCGGTTCAGCCTGGACGACAGCCGCATCGTCGACCAGGCCCGGCTCAAGGGCTGGTCGAGCCAGGTGTTCGAGCGCACTTTCGCCGCCACCGCCGCCCTTAACAGCCTGACCCTGGCGGTGGCGGGGGTGGCGTTGTTCATCAGCCTGCTGACCCAGAGCCAGAGTCGTCTCGGCCAGTTGGCGCCGCTGTGGGCGCTGGGGGTGACGCGTCGGCAATTGATGTTGCTCAACCTCGGCCAGACCTGGTTGCTGGCGCTGCTGACCCTGGTCCTGGCCTTGCCGCTGGGCATTGCCCTGGCCTGGTGCCTGGACGCGGTGATCAATGTGCAGGCCTTCGGCTGGCGCCTGCCGTTGCGGGTGTTCCCGTTGCAATTGGTGCAGTTGCTGGCCCTGGCGATGCTCGCCACGCTCCTGGCATCGGCCTGGCCGCTGTATGCGTTGTACCGCACGCAGCCGGCGGATTTGCTGAGGACCTTTGCCCATGAAGATTAAAATTGGCGTGTTGCTGCTGGCGTTGCTCAGCGGTTGTGATGATTCAGCGCCGCCACAAAAGGGCTTTGCCGGCCTCGGCGACCAGGCTGTCGCGTTCACGCCTGTCGTGCCTGGGCGGGCGTTCAGTTTTCCGGCCGACCACGGCATTCATGACGGTTTCCGTATCGAGTGGTGGTACGTCACCGCCAATCTCAAGGACGCCCAGGGCCGGGAATTCGGCGTGCAATGGACGCTGTTTCGCAGCGCCTTGGATGCCGCGCCCCAGGCCAGCGGCTGGCGCAACCAGACGATCTGGCTCGGCCACGCGGCGGTCACTTCCGCCACCGTGCACCATGCCGCCGAGCGTTATGCCCGAGGCGGAGTGGGGCAGGCCGGGGTGCAGGCGGTGCCTTTCGAGGCCTGGATCGACGACTGGCAATTCACCAGCCAGGCTGCTGCGGCCGAGCCGTTGGCGGACATGCAATTGAAGGCGCGCGACCGACGCTTCAGCTATGCGTTGCGGCTGACGTCGAGCCGCCCGTTGGTGTTGCAGGGCGATCAAGGTTTCAGCCAGAAATCCGCACAGGGGCAGGCGTCGTACTACTACAGCCAGCCGTTTTTCCAGGCCAGCGGTGAATTGGAAATCGACGGTCAGCGTTACACGGTCAGCGGCCCGGCCTGGCTCGACCGCGAATGGAGCAGCCAGCCCCTGACCGCCAACCAGACCGGCTGGGACTGGTTCTCCCTGCACCTGGACAATGGCGAGCACCTGATGCTCTATCGCATGCGCCACAAGGACGGCGCGCCTTACCTCACAGGCACCTGGATCGATGCCCAGGGCCGGAAGCAAACCCTGCATGCCGCAGATATCAGTCTCGTGCCTCTGGACACCACCCAGGTTGCGGGACGCTCGATGCCGGTACGCTGGGCCATCAAGATCCCCGGCAAACAACTCGACGTGACCCTTCAGGCACTCAACCCCAAGGCCTGGATGGACCTGCGCATTCCCTATTGGGAAGGCCCGGTACGACTCAGTGGCAACCAGGGCGGCACGGGTTACCTGGAAATGACCGGCTACTGAGAATCGTCGGAACTCCCTGCGAACGTCGACCCTCATAATTGATGAATGTCTCGCAGGAGCCCGCCATGAGCGATGACCTCAAACTTCCGTCGCTGGCCGACTGGCAGCAGTTGTTCGACGACAAGGCCTATTGGCAGCAGTCCCCCGATGCCCACTTCACCGAGCTGATGCGGGTGGCCAATGACCTGTTCGGCCGGGGCACCATCGACCTGGCGCGCTGGCAGGATTTGAAGACCCAGGCCGAGCAACTGCACCGGCGCTCGCCGGATGCCAATGTCGCTGAAGAAGTCGCCGACCCCGATGCCTGAATCCCGAAAGATCCAAGGAGTTCGCCATGAAGCACAACCCCGATCGAACCCCATCCAACCCGGACGCACCGGCATTGCCCGGCGAAGTGGAACGCGATAACGATGCCTTGCGCCCCAATGATCCGGCCAAGCGCAAACAGCAACAGGGTGACCCTGAAACAGGGGACACCGATGCGCAAAAAACCGGACGGCGTGGCTGAAGTCCGGCTGGTATTAAAAAGAGTTTTTTAATGACTGTTTAATTTTCTTGTTTGGGTAACTTTCTGTACTTGTCCATGTTTTGTATAACTGTTTGCACCGCTAGCGAAGGAATCCTCCCTCACCACAGGTCCGGGTTCCGGTCCACGAATGTAACTGTACGAACATATGAGTCATGATCAGTCGTGCACAGCTACAACAAAGATAAACAATTATTTAAACAGCCTCGCGGACTTATTCTGAAAGTTCCATTATTATTGTGCCTGTTCGCCCAGTGTCAGGCTCTTTACCAGTGCATGGATTGCCGAGGCCGTCGCACTGGGCGAACACCGTCCTGAATCAATAACTGTCAATTATCAGAGTGCACATTGACCCACTGCGTTGGTCGATGGGTGAACGGCTGCCTGCGATTTCAACCGGCGGCCGGTACACGCCAGTCATCGGAACCCGAGGTGCCGCTGACTTCATGGGTCCAAGTGATCTTGCGATACGTGAAGTACACGTCTTCCAGATGGGTGAAGTGGGTGTTCTCCGGATCCTGGCAGTTGGGCATGTAGTCCTTGATATCGACGATGATCGCGTCCTCCAACGTAGTGGTGTAGTAGTGCTCCTGGGTGCCGGCGGCCGAAGTGCGGTACCACTGGATCTTGACTTCGGTCAGGCGTTCGCCGCTTGTCAGGGCAGCCAGCATCAGCGGCGAAGCCTTGTCGAATACCTTGGTGATGATCAGCGGTTTGTGTATGCGCTGGCCGGTTGGCTGACCGGACTGGGGATCGCGAGGGATGGTCACCTGGTGCTCGAAAGCCTGCACCATGACCTGGTCTTCGTGACCCTCTTGGTAGGTGTTGCCCACTGAGTCGGCGGTAAACGCACCGGCAGTGATCAGACCTTGTTTGGTGCCTGTAACGGACATGTACGCGGGGATAGCCAAGGAATGCTCTCCTTCCTGGATAACGATAAGGTCCCGGGACGGGAATCGCCCCTAGGTGGCCTGACGGTTATCAAACGCTATGCCAGATTATAAAAAACTATAAATATCAATGGCTTGATCTGAGTAAAGGCGGCTATTCCCTTCAGTCGGGCAACAAAGCGTACAAACGCTTGCCCGGTGCATTGCAGATATTCGCGACCCATCCGGGCGGCGCTCTAGCCGGGCAGAATCACCGAGGACGGCGCGCCGTGTTGCGCGCCGGTCAGGCAACTTATTGCCGTTTTATCCTTCGGCCTGTTCCTACACGCCCAACGCAGCCCTGCACTCATCAATGGAGCGCTGTTGCGTCTGGGCGTACAGCCCCAGCTCATCGATGGTCGCTCGCCCCAGCGCCGCTTCGAAAGCCTGGCGATTGGACTGCCCGGCGTAATGGCTCTGGGCGGCATCGCCGAGGTTCGACTGGAAGATGCCGGCGGCGCTGACCGGCAGGAAGTCTTCGTACACCAAGGGCTCGGCGCGCAGGTATTGCTGTTCGAGCAAGTGTTCCAGGGACGCTGCTGGTTCGAGGGTGCCCTTGGCGGCGAGGCCCTTGGGCGTCGGGAAGTAGCGGAAATACGCCAATGCCTGTTGGCGCAACTCATCGTGGTTGTCCGGGAATGCGACAAAGTGTTCGGTCATCAACGCGTTGTAGCGTTCGGCGTTGGCTTCGTTGGGAAACGCCCCCAGCGCATCGCGTGCGGCGTTCAGCAATTGGTCGTAGAGCGCGCGGCCCTTGGGCGTGAGCGCGGCGCCGCGTTGTTCGATTTCGCCGAAGCGGGCGCTGTGGCTGCCTTGGGCCTGTGGCTGGTCGGTGAAGGCGACGGGTTCGTCGAGTGCCTTGAAACTGGTCTGGCGCAGCAGGATCGGGCATTGGCGACGGGGTGGACCTTCGATCACGGCCTTGGGAGTAATGCCATGCACGGGCATCCGCGCCTGGACGATGTCGATGTCCAGGGTGCGCGGCGTCAGGTGATTGATGTGCGGGCCCTTGAACGCCACCACGTCGGCGATCAGGCGATGCTGGGCGCTCAGTTGCCGGTACTGTTCGGCGGTGACGGTGGCGCTGTGGTGCCAGCGGAAGGTTTCCAGGGCCTGCAGGACGAAGTCCTCGGCCTGGGCTTGCGTCAGGCCACCCTGGCGCTCGGCCAGGTCAATGAGCGCCAGGGCCCCTGGGGTGAAGATCTGCCGTTTGGCCAACACCGACTCGGCAAAGGCCCGCAGCTCGGAATTCTCGATCAGTTCCAATCGCAGCAGCGAGGTAAACACTCGGAACGGGCTCACCTGCAACGCGCTTTCATGCACGGCGCGAAACGCTGTGGAATGCACTGGCACCCCGGCCGGCGTGAGGTCGTAGTAGCCCACCGGCTGCATGCCCATGACCGCGAACAGTCGCCCCAGGGTCGCCAGTTCGGCGGCGGTGCCGACGCGAATCGCGCCGTGGCGTTCCAAGTCCAGGCGCTCGAGTTCGCCGGTGCTGCGCAGGTGTTCCGCCAGTTGCGGCTGTTCGCTCAGCACCTGGGCGTTGGTGTGTTCCACCAGCTTCATCAGGGCGCCATACAACGGCACCTCGTCGCGGTACATGTCGGACATCGCTCTGGAGAAGCGTTGGCGGATCAGGTCGGGGCTGACGAAGCTCATCGTGAGAATTCCTGGCGAGGGCTGTGGGAAAGTTGAACGAAAGATCGCAGCCTTCGCCGGCCCCGGCAAACGAAGAATCTTCAGGACTTCATTCTGCCAGGGACTGATCCACCAGCTCGATCCAGTGCCGCACGGGCGTGCGACCGGCGCCGTCGAGGTGGTTCTGGCAGCCGACGTTGGCCGTGACAATCATCTCCGGCTGACCGCTTTCCAGGGCATTGAGGCGGTTGTCGCGCAACTGCCGCGCCAAGGCCGGCTGGGTCAGCGAATAGGTGCCGGCCGAACCGCAACACAAATGGCCGTCGGGCACCTCGGTGAGGTTGAAACCCAGCCGCGTCAACAGTGCTTCGATGCTGCCGCCGAGTTTCTGCGCATGCTGCAAGGTGCATGGGCAATGGACGGCGATGCGCTGGTTCCTGGCCGCGCAGATCTGTTCCAGCGGCTCGTTGCCGAGCACTTGCACCAGGTCCAGCGCTCGTTCGCTTACCTGCTTGGCCTTGGCGGCATAGGCAGGGTCATGTTCCAGCAGGTGCCCGTAGTCCTTGATGAAGGCGCCGCAACCGCTGGCGGTCTGGACGATGGCTTCGGCGCCGTGCTCCAGGTGCGGCCACCAGGCGTCGATGTTCTGTCGGGCGCGGTCCAGTCCGGTGGCCTGGGCATCGAGGTGATAATCCAGCGCACCGCAGCAGCCGGCCTGCGCACAAGGGATCACGCTGATGCCGAGTCGATCCAGCACTCGCGCTGCCGAGATGTTGGTGTTGGGCGACAGGCCCGGTTGCACGCAGCCTTCGAGCATCAACACCCTTCGCCCATGGCGCAGTGGTGGGCGATCGCTGTGGGAGGGGGCGGGGTGGGGCAACTTGGCGCTCAGGTTCGTCGGCAGCAACGGACGGAAGACCGCCCCAAGGCGCAGCAGGGCCTTGAACCGTTCGGGACTGACGGCCAGGCTGCGCAACCCCAGGCGCAGTGCGCGTTGGCCGGCGGGGCGCGGTACGGCGTGGTCGACCACCGCCCGGCCGATATCCAGCAGGTTGTGGTAGTCCACGCCGGACGGGCAGGTGGTCTCGCAGTTACGACACGACAGGCAGCGATCCAGGTGCAACTGGGTGCTGGCTGTCGCCGGCTGGCCTTCGAGCACTTGCTTGATCAGGTAGATCCGGCCTCGTGGGCCGTCCAGTTCATCGCCGAGCAATTGGTAGGTGGGGCAGGTGGCATTGCAGAAGCCGCAATGCACGCAACTGCGCAGGATCCGTTCGGCTTCTTCGGCCCGGGGCAGGTTTTTGCTTTCCTCACTGAACCGAGTCTGCATGCTAGAGCTCCGGGTACATTCGACCAGGGTTGAACAGTCCCAGGGGGTCGAGCTGGGCCTTGAGTTGCCGGTGATAACGTAGCAGCGCCGGGGCCAGTGGCTGGAACGGTGTGTCGCTGGCACCCTGGCGATAGCAGGTGGCATGGCCGCCCACTTCATGGGCCAGGGCTTGCACCGTGCCGGTCTCGGTTTTCAACCAGCGTTGCGCGCCACCCCAATCGATCAGTTGAGCGCCGGGCAGGGTGAGGGGGCCGGTGTGGTTGGGCAATGACAGGCGCCACAGCGGCAAGCCTTCGTCGAAAAATGCCAACCGATGTTCATTCAGTGCCGTCCAGTATCGATCGTCGATCACCTCGCCACCAAAACGTTGATGAGCGGCGCTGACCGAGCCTTCGCCCCCCTCCAGGCGCAGGTGCAGGCAGTCGCCGTCATGGCTGGCGGCGCTGATGGGCAGGGGCTGGCGGCCCCATTCGGCGAGTGTCTCCAAGGCTTCGGCGCTGCCCAGTTCCAGGCGGATGCTCAGGCTGTGACGGGGCTTGGGCAGGACCTTCAAGGACACTTCGGTGATCACCCCCAGGCAACCGAAACTGCCGGCCAGCAGGCGCGAGAGATCATAGCCGGCGACATTCTTCATCACCTCGCCGCCGAAACGCAGCACGGTGCCGTGGCCGCTGATCAGGCGCGTACCCAGGACGAAGTCGCGCACCGAACCCGCCCAGGGGCGACGCGGTCCCGACAGCCCGGCGGCGACCATGCCGCCGACCGTGGCGTCGTCGCCGAACGCCGGCGGTTCGCAGGGCAGGCGTTGCCCGGCGGCCTCCAGGGCAGCGAGCAGTTCCCGCAGCGGGGTGCCGGCCCGCGCCGTGATGACCAGCTCGGTGGGGTCGTAATGGACGATGCCACGGTGCACGCGGGTGTCCAGTACTTCGCCGGCCACTTCCCGCCCCAGGAACGCCTTGCTGTTCGAACCCTGGATGCGCAACGGCGTGGCGTTGGCCCGTGCGCGACTGACCTGTTCGAGCAACAGGTCGCTGGCGTCCTGGTCGGCTTCGCGGCTCATCAGAAACGCTCCAGTTCGGGAAACGGCAACTGCCCGCCATGGATGTGCATGGCACCGAACTCGGCGCAGCGCTGCAGGGTCGGGATGTTCTTGCCGGGGTTGAGCAGGCCCTGAGGATCGAACGCCGCTTTTACCGCGTGGAACAGGTTCAGTTCGTCGCTGTTGAACTGCGTGCACATCTGATTGATCTTTTCCCGGCCAACCCCGTGCTCGCCGGTGATGCTGCCGCCCACCTGGACACACAGTTCGAGGATTTTCCCTCCCAGGGTTTCGGCGCGCTCCAGTTCGCCGGGCTGGTTGGCATCGAACAGGATCAGTGGGTGCATGTTGCCGTCGCCGGCATGAAACACATTGGCGACCCGCAGGCCATACTCGGCGCCCAGGCTGGCGATGCGTTGCAGCACCTCGGGCAGGGCGCGTCGGGGGATGGTGCCGTCCATGCAGTAATAATCCGGCGCCAGGCGCCCCACCGCCGGGAAGGCGTTCTTGCGCCCGGCCCAGAACCGCAGCCGCTCGGCCTCGTCCCGCGCCTGGCGCACCTCGGTGGCCCCGGCCTGCTCCAACACCTGACGGACCCGTTCGCAGTCGTCATGGACATCGGCCTCGACCCCGTCCAGTTCGCACAGCAGGATCGCTTCGGCGTCCACCGGATAGCCAGCGTGGATGAAATCCTCGGCGGCGCGGATCGCCAGGTTGTCCATCATTTCCAGGCCGCCGGGAATGATGCCGGCGGCGATGATGTCGGCCACCGCCCGCCCGGCCTTGTCCACCGAATCGAAACTGGCCAGCAGCACCTTGGCGACCTGGGGCCGGGGCAACAGCTTGACCGTCACTTCGGTGATCACCCCGAGCAAGCCTTCGGAGCCGGTGAACAGCGCCAGCAGGTCCAGGCCCGGCGAATCCAGGGATTCGCTGCCCAGGGTCAGGCGTTCGCCTTCGACGGTGAGGATTTCCAGCTTCAACAGGTTGTGCACCGTCAGACCGTACTTGAGGCAGTGCACGCCGCCGGCATTTTCCGCGACATTGCCACCAATGGAACAGGCGATCTGGGACGAAGGGTCCGGCGCGTAATACAGCCCGAACGGCGCCGCTGCCTGGGAGATCGCCAGGTTGCGCACACCCGGCTGAAGCCGTGCGGTACGGGCGTCGGGGTCGATGTGCAGGATCTGGTTGAACCGCGCCATCACCAGCAACACGCCACTGGCCAGGGGCAGGGCACCGCCGGACAGACCGGTCCCGGCGCCCCTGGCGACCACCGGGACGTTCTGTTCATGGCAGAGCTTGAGCAGCGCCTGCACCTGCTCGACCCGCCTGGGCAAGACCACCAGCAGGGGCGTGGTGCGATAGGCCGACAAGCCATCGCACTCGTAGGGCTTGAGGTCTTGCTCCTGGTGCAGGATGTCCAGGTCTGGAATCTGTGCCTGGAAGGCTTGCAGCAGGGTCTGTTTGTCCACCTTCGGCAAAGGGCCGTCGAGGTGTTCGTCGTAGAGGATGTTCATGGAGTCGATACCCCTCAGTCGCCACGAATCCTTGTGGAACGAGTTTGCTCGCGATGGCGGTGGGTCAGCTTGCATCAGTGTTGCATGTGCCGCCGCTATCGCGAGCAAGCTCGCTCCCACATTGGGTTCATGTTGTTTTACGCATCGCTGTCACTGGCCCAAACCCTTGAGAAAGCCACGGTACAGCGCAGCGGTTTTCCCCGGTTGCTCGATCATGGGCAGGTGGCCGATCCCGTCCCAGATTTCCACACGCAAGTCCGCGATGCCCTTGCTCCACACCGGCACGCTGCTGACATCGATCACCCGGTCCTGGCGGCCCCAGAGCAACAGCGAAGGGGCGCGAATGTCGGTCAGGTGGGGCTCCATCGACGGGCTGGCGCGAAAGTCGGCGTAGATCTCCGCCAGTTCTTCGCGGTGTTGTACATAACGCTCGGCCACGGCCGCCATCACCATGCCCGGTACCCAGGGCGGCGAGGCCATGGTCATTGCATAGAACGGCATGAACTCCTCCTGCGAATGCACCAGGGACGGGTTACGACCGGCGGCCAGTTGGCGGTCCATGTCGCTGGGCTGGGGGGAGGTGACGCCGGCCGGATTGAGCAGCGCCAGGGTCAGCACGCGGTCAGGCGAAGTGGCCGCCAGCCACGCGGCGAGATGGCCCCCCATGGAATTGCCGATCACATGGACCTTGTCCAGGCCGCAGGCGTCGAGCAACTCGATGATTCGCCGGGCCTGGGTCGGGATGTCGTAGCCGCCGCCGGCCTTGAAGCCGGTTTCGCCATGGCCGGGGAGGTCAGGGATCACCACCCGGTAATCACCGACAAAATGCCGGGCGACACGCAACCAGAGGTTCTTGTCGCCGCTGTAGCCGTGCAGCATCAAGATGCTGGCGGACGCTTCATAAGGCCCGCCCTGCCAGGTCGACACGGTCATCTCGCTGATGGGCACGGTGATTTTGCGCAACCGGTAAAGGCGTGCCTCCAAGGCCATGCTCATGTCGTAGATCACATGGCCGATGCCGGGATACGTCAACCAGCTCCAGGCGATAAGTACAGCAAGAACTACCCACAACACCAGCATGTTTTGCCCTCCATGGGCTGCGACAGAATGTAATCAAACGGATCAGTCGGTAATAAGTGAAGCTTAAATCCGGGACATCGTTACTCAGGGGCCTCCTTTCGAAGGCTTACGGATTTCCTTGTCATGTATAGCCAAAATCCCATCAGAGTCTCGCATTTGAATGTGAATAAATACCCCTGCATCAGTGGTGGCTATTTGATGCCGCCCTGATAGACTCCAGACAACCCTATCCCGATGACTCGGGAACCCGCGGTGCAGAGGCGTCCATGCAAAAACCGGGAAAAAAGGGACTGACGTTGGCCAGGAGGCTCTATGTATCGCGCGCCCTGGGCCTGACGCTGGGGTTGTTGCTGGTCAGCGCCGCGCTTTATCCCCTCGACCCGGCACCCTGGGTCTGGAGCTTCATGCTGTTCAACGGCCTGCTCTGGCCGCACCTGTCTTATTGGTGGGCCCGTCGCAGCGCGGTGCCGTATCACGCCGAACACCGCAATCTGCTGATCGATGCCTTTCTTGGCGGCTTCTGGGTCGCGGCGATGCAATTCAACCCTCTGCCCACGGCCGTCACGCTGGCGATGATGGCGATGAACAACGTCGCCATCGGTGGCCTGCGTTTCCTGCTCGTCGGGGTGATGGCGCAGGTGGCAGGCATCGCCGTGGGCACGGTCATCTTCCCGCTGAGCAGCGTGCCCATGACCAGCCCGGCGCAGATCTACGCGTGTCTGCCACTGCTGTGCCTGTATCCGATGGCACTGGGCTGGATCTGCTTTCGCCAGGCCTACACCCTGGGCCGGCAAAAACGGGAATTGCTGGCCCTGAGTCGTACCGACAGCCTGACCGGGTTGCTGAACCATGGCGCCTGGAAAGATCGTCTCAACGAGGAATTCCAGCGTTGCGTGCGCCAACCTGCGGACGGGACGCCCCGTGGCGCGATTGCATTGATCGACATCGACCATTTCAAGGTCGTCAATGACACCTACGGCCACGGGGCCGGCGACATCGTGCTGCGTCAGCTCGGCAAGCTGCTCAGGCAGAACCTGCGTACCGCCGACGTTGTCGGGCGTTATGGGGGCGACGAGTTTGGCGTGATTCTGCCGGACCTGACCCAACACAACGCGGTGCAGGCCATGGACGGTTTGCGTGAGCGCTTCGCGACCCTCAGCTACGAGCGGGACCCGGCGCTGAAAGTGAGCCTGAGTATTGGCGTCGCGGTCTTCAACCCGGCTTATGCCGACGCGACCCTCTGGCTCAACGATGCAGACCAGGCGCTGTACGAAGCCAAGACCAGCGGGCGCAACCGGGTCACTTGCCACCGCCATCGACCGGTGTTGGAAGCGTCGACCGTTTCTGTCTGAGATGGCCTCTTGCTGCCTGGAGCCTTGGTTCATTGTCGGGTAGGGTGCCCATGGCACTCTCTCGATACGGAACAAGGATGAAATCATGACGATAACCGCTGTTCGCTCCCGTCTGGCCGTCAGCCTCGGCCTGAGCCTGGCCCTTGGCGTCTTCACCCCTATGGCCTTTGCCCAACCCCATCAACAAATCCTGAGCGATGCGCAGCAGTACAAGGGCGAGGCCCTGAAGTTGCTGGAGCGTCTGGTGAATATCGACTCCGGCTCCGGGTATGTGCCGGGGCTGACCCAGGTCGGCGACATTGCCATCGACGAACTGAAAAAGTTGGGCGCGACCATTGAGAAGGTGCCGAACTCGGACGGTACCCAGCACATCCTGGCGACCCTCAAGGGCACCGGTAAAGCGAAAATCCTGCTGATGGCCCACATGGACACGGTGTTCAAGGAGGGCTCGGCCGCCGAACGCCCGTTCCATATCAAGGATGGCCGCGCCTACGGGCCGGGAGTGATGGACGACAAGGGCGGTATCGTCGCGGGGATCTACGCCTTGAAGGTGCTCAAGAACCTGGATTTCAAGAACTACGCGCAGATTACTTTCCTGCTCGACGCCAGCGAAGAAACCGGCTCGGACGCCGCCACCGACCTGATCAAGAAAACCGCCAAGGCTCATGACGTGACCCTCAACCTCGAACCGGGTCGCCCGGCCGACGGCCTGGTGGTCTGGCGCAAGGGCAGTGCGACGGCGCTGGTGGAGGTCAAGGGCAAAGCGTCCCACGCCGGCGTCGCGCCGGAACTGGGGCGCAATGCGGCGATGGAAGCCGCGCACCAGATCTTGCAACTGGGCAAGCTCGGCGACGCGGAAAAGAAAACCACCATCAATTTCACGGTGATCAAGGCCGGCGACCGGACCAACGTGATTCCCGACCAGGCGAGCGCCAAGGCCGATGTACGGGCGGCGGTGCCGGAAGAATTCGACCGCATCGAAAAAGACCTGGCCCGAGTCTCGCAGGACAAGTTGATCGCCGACACCGAAGTCACCACCAGCCTCAAGCGCGGCCTGCCACCGATGCCTCAGACGGCGGAGTCGGACCGGTTGATGGCCATGGCCCAAGGCATCTATGGCGAACTGGGGCGCAAGCTCACCGAGGAAGGCAGCGGCGGCGCGGCGGATGCCAGCCTCTCGGCCGGTGTCGGCACGCCGACGCTGGATGGTTTTGGCATCGTTGGCGGGAATATCCATACGCCGGAGGAGTACGCGGAAGTCGAGAGCGTGGTGCCCAGGATTTATCTGCTGTCGCGGATGATCATGGAGTTGGCGGGGCGGTAACGCACCATGCCATAACCTCGAGCGCCTCGAAACCTTGTGGGAGCGAGCTTGCTCGCGAAAGCGATCTGTCTGTCGATCAAGTGTTGGCTGACAAACCGCCTTCGCGAGCAAGCTCGCTCCCACAGGGAAATGCGCTATGTCGACGGACGCGCTTCGACGTCGTCCAGCGCGCGGTTTGCCAGCTGCCCACTCAATTCGATCAATTGCTGGATGCCCAGGGCAATATGGCGCCTCGAGCCTTGAAGGCCAGGCTTTTGTGGCGAGGGAGCTTGCTCCCGCTGGGTGGCGAAGCCACCCCAAAACCGGTTGGCGCGGTTTTCCAGCCACACCGCGCCAGCCGGTTTTACGACTGCTGCGCAGCCGAGCGGGAGCAAGCTCCCTCGCCACAAAAGCGGGGGCGCTTTTTGATGGCGTCGTTCTAGTACACCCATACCTCCACCCGCCGATTCCGAACCCTGCCTTCATCCCCGCTATTGGCCGCCACCGGCATCAAGGCGCCGAACCCTCGTACTTCCCGCAACGCCACGCCGTATTTGACCAGTTCACGGCGCACCGCCATGGCTCGCAGTTTGGACAGCAGGTCGGCCCGCGCCGGATCATCCTTGGCGTCGCCAAAACCTACCAGGGTCACGCGTCGGTCGGCTTTGCCGTGCTGCTGTATATAGTCGAGCACGCGGCTCAGGTCCTGGTGGGCCTTGTTGTCCAGGCTGGCGCTGCCTTCTTCGAAGCGAAAATTCACGGTCAAGCGTTGGGCGTGGCGGCTCAGGGCCTGGTACCCCTCGGGCATCAGTGCATTCGGCGTGACGGCCATGGCCTGGACGGTCTGGGCGATAAACCCGTTCGCCGCGACGATGGCCTGGCCTTTATCGCTTTGGGTAAACGCCACCAATGCCTCGGCCCACGGGTTGGTGCCCCAGGGGGGCAAATAGAAGAACAGGCGCCGGGAGAGTGGGTAGTCTTCGGTGGCGATCAAGTGGTTGAGCGGCAGCATGGGTTGGGAAGCGCCGTCGACAATGGCCAGCGCCTTGGCCTGGCGCACGTAGGGCAAACCGATGAAACCGATGCCTTGCGGGTCCTGGCTGACAGCGTCGGACAACTGTTCGCTCGACTCGAAGCGCCGCGCGGTAGGATCCAGCCGTTTTCCCTGTCGGCTGAGGACCAGTTCCTTGAAGGTGTCGTAGGTGCCGGACTGTTCATCCCGGGCATACAAATGAATCGGCCCGCCCGTTCCGCCGACGGACTCCCAGGTTTTTGCCTCGCCGCTGAACATCCGCGCCAGTTGCACGGTATCGAGTTGGCGCAGCGGGTTGGAGGAATGAAGGATGATCGCCAGGCCATCAATGGCGATGACCTGCTCGGCGGCAGGACTTTTCAGGTCGCCCAGGGACGACAATTCCTTCAGTTCACTGTCCTTGATCGGCCGGGAAGAGGCCGCCAGGTCGGCGCTGGCTTGCTTGAGGGCGGTGAAACCGGTGCTGGAGCCGTGGGCCGCGATGTCGACTTCCACCCGCCGGCCATCGGCGGTCAGGCCAACGATGCGCTGCTCGTTGTCGCGCCCGGTGATTTCGCTGCTGACCCTGAGCAGGCCCTGATCTTCCATCAAGCCTCTGACCAGGGCCGGCCCCAGCGCCGCACCGATGGTATTGGAGCCCTGGAGGCGCAAGGCAGGGCCCTGTTCGGGAATGGGCAAATTGCCGGCCCATGCTACGAACGGCAGCCAGAGGCCCATGAAAACCACAACACACAGCCGCATGCCGGCACCTTCTGAACCCGAGGAAGTGCCGGAAGATTAAGTCAGTCAGGTTACTGAAAGGTGACAGGGGTGCGACGGAGCACCGAAATCCAATGTGGGAGCGAGCTTGCTCGCGATGGCGGCGGCACATTCAAGATCAAATGTGACAGCTGGATCGCTATCGCGAGCAAGCTCGCTCCCACAGGGGGACGCGATCAGCTCAATTGCAACCAGATCGGCGCGTGGTCCGACGGTTTTTCCATGCCCCGCAGCTCATAGTCCACGCCAGCGTCCTTGACCCGCGGCAGCAGGCCGTGGGAGGTGAGGATCAGGTCGATGCGCAGGCCGCGCTTGGGCTCGTCCTCGAAACCGCGGCTGCGGTAGTCGAACCAACTGAAACGGTCGGTGACGTCCGGGTTCAGGTGGCGGAAGCTGTCCACCAGGCCCCAGTTCTTCAGGCGGGCCATCCATTCGCGCTCTTCCGGCAAGAAGCTGCATTTGCCGGTTTTCAACCAGCGCTTCATGTTGTCCGGGCCGATGCCGATGTCGCAGTCTTCCGGGGAAATGTTCACGTCGCCCATCACCACCACCGGCTGGTCGTTGCTGAAGCGGCTTTCCAGCAGTTGCTGCAAATCGCTGTAGAACCGCTCCTTGGCCGGGAATTTGGTCGGATGGTCACGGCTTTCACCCTGGGGGAAGTAACCGTTCATGATGGTCACCGGTGCGCCGTTGGCATCGGCGAAGGTGCCCCAGATGAAGCGCCGCTGGGCGTCCTCGTCGTCACTTTCGAAACCTTTGTACAGGCTCAGCGGCGCCTGGCGGGAGAGCAGGGCGACGCCGTAGTGGCCTTTTTGCCCGTGGTAATGCACGTGGTAACCCAGGGCCTGCACCTCGGCCAGGGGGAATTGTTCGTCGTGAACCTTGGTTTCCTGCAGCCCGATCACATCCGGCTGGTGCTTCTCGATCAGCGCCGCCAGCTGATGGGGGCGGGCGCGCAGCCCGTTGATGTTGAAGGAGACGATCTTCATGGTCGGCTGTCCTGGCAAAACTGCGATGCTAGCTGACATGTGGGAAGGGAGCCAGCGTGGCAGTAGGACAAATGCGCTGCTAATGTCCTTTTGGCGAACGCTTTGTGGGAGCAAAGCTTGCTCGCGAAACAGACAACTCGATTCCTGAAAGACCGTATCGCTTTCATCGCGGGCAAGCCTTGCTCCCACAAGGTCTTTGCTCAGGCTTCACCGAGCCCGCCCAGGAGATCTGCCATCATGCCTGAAACCGCCGCCATCGCCGACGTCCATATGCTCGACAGTGGTTATTCCCGCGAAGCCCGTTCGTTGCTGTACCAGGCCTATCGCCATGAGCCTACCTTCAGCTACCTGTTCGAATCCGAGCGTCCCGGTTATGAACAGCGGGTCCGGGCCACGGTGCGTGAGCTGGTCAAGCAGCATTTTCTCCAGGACCTGCCGGCCATCGGCCTGCTGGTCAACGACCGCCTGATTGGTATCGCCCTGATCGCCCCGCCGCAGCGGCGCCTGGGCATCACCGAAAGCTGGGCCTGGCGCCTGCGCATGGTCTTGAGCACCGGTTTTCGCTGCACCCGGCGCTATCTGGAGTACCACGCGGCGGTGCTGGCCTGCCTGCCGTCGGACGCAGTCCATGTATTGCCGCTGCTGGGGGTGCACCCACAGTTCCAGGGCAAGCATTTCGGCGAGCAGTTGCTCGAGGCGGTCCATAACTGGTGTGCGGTGGACGAGCATTCCCAAGGGGTGGTGCTGGACACCGGAAACCCGCGCTACCTTGAGTTCTATAAACGCCAGGGATACGAGGAAATCGGTGAAGTCGCGGTAGGACCGATCCGCGAGCATGTGTTCTTCCACGCCAACCCGCAGATTCTGCAAAGCGCAACGGCATAGTCGGGCGAACTTTTAGGAAATGTCTGGCTCTATCAAGCACCTACGCTCGTGATAGCATCCGCGCCATGAATTTCCCAGGAAGAATGACCCGTGGCGCGCTCTTGCTGTCCCTCAGCTGTGCGGCACTGGCAAACAGTGAATTGGAAGTACGCGTCCAGCCGTCCAATGATGAACTCAAGGCCAACGTCGAAGGTTATATCGGTGGCGTGGGGGACCGTGACGAGGAAGCCTTGCTGCGCTTCAGTCGCGGCGCCGAGGAACAGGCGCGCAAGGCCGCCCAGGCGCTGGGCTACTACCAGCCGCAGATCGACAGCGAGGTCAAGGGCGGCAAGGATCCACGGCTGGTGCTGACCATCGACCCCGGCGAGCCGGTGCACCTGCGCAACGTCACCGTGCGCATCGATGGGCCGGCGGCTTCGCTCAAGGCTTTTCGCGTGCCCGGCAATGCCGCGCTGAAGCCCGGCGCGGTACTCAACCATGGTCGCTATGAAGACGCCAAGCGGGTGATCCAGAACCAGGCCTCGCGTTACGGTTATTTCAGCGGGCGTTTCACCCAGCAGAAACTCCTGGTGGACCCCCAGGCGGGCATCGCCGATATCGAGCTGGTCTACGACAGCGGCCCGCGCTATGCCTTGGGCCCGGTGAGTTTCGAGGGCGACACGCCGTTCGACGAAGACCTGCTGCAACGCATGGTGCCGTTCAAGGCGGGCACGGCGTACGACTCCGAGCTGATTGCCGAACTCAACCAGGCCTTGCAATCGAGCGGCTATTTCGAAGGTGTTCGGGTGGATGCGGCCCCCACCGCCGCCACCAACAATGTCATTCCGGTGGCGGTCAAGCTCGACACGCGCAAGCCACGCACCATGGGCCTGGGCCTGGGTTTTTCCACCGACGTAGGCCCCCGGGCCAAAGCCAACTGGACGCGCCACTGGGTCAACCCCCAGGGCCACAGCTATGGCTGGGAAGCGGAAGTGTCGGCGCCTCGGCAGAATGTCGGCCTGTGGTACGACGTGCCGCTGGACCCGCCGCTGACCGACAAGATGCGCTACGCCGGCGGTTATCAATATGAAGAACTGGCCGGCACCGACAGCCTCAGCAAACTGCTCACCGTGGGCCCGGAATGGCACAGCAAGTTGCCCAGCGGCTGGCAGCGGGTGGTGTCGCTCAAGTGGCAGCGCGAGGAGTACCGCCTCGGCGACGATGCGGGCCTGAGTACGCTGTTGATGCCGGGCGTGAGCTATTCCTATCTGCGCAGCGACAACCGCATCGACCCGCACAACGGCTACCGTTTGCAGTTCGATACCAAGGTCGCCAAGGAAGGGCTGGGCTCGGACAATAACCTTGTATACGGCACCGCCATGGTCAAGGGCCTGACCACGGTGTTCGACAAGCATCGCTTGCTGGCGCGGGCGCAAATCGGCGGCAGCGCCACCAATGGCTACAAATCCATTCCACCGTCCCTGCGCTTTTTTGCCGGTGGCGACCAGAGCGTGCGGGGTTACGACTACCAGAGCCTGTCGCCGGAAAACTCCGAGGGCGACCGTATCGGTGGTCGCTACATGGTCGCCGGCAGCCTCGAGTATCAGTATTCCATCGCGGAAAAATGGCGAGTGGCGACGTTCATCGACCAGGGCAACTCCTTCAACAGCCTTGAGCTGCCGAGCCTGAAGACCGGCGTGGGTGTCGGCGTGCGCTGGGTGTCGCCGGTGGGGCCGATCCGCCTCGACCTGGCCCATGCGATGGACGATGAAGGCGGCATTCGGTTGCACTTTTCCATGGGGCCTGAGCTGTGAAGCGTGGTGTGAAAATAACGCTACTGGCCCTCGTTGGGGGGCTGCTGGCGGTCGTGCTGGCCTTGAGCACGGTGCTGGGCACGGCATTTGGCAGCCGCTGGGCCCTTGGCCTGGTGCCGGGGCTGGCCGTGGAGAATTTCCAGGGCCGGCTGGGCGGGCAGTGGAGCGCCGATCACCTGCTGTGGCAGCAGGGCGACAGTCGGGTGGCGTTGGATCGAGTGATATTCGCCTGGTCGCCGTTGTGCCTGGCGCGCATGACCCTGTGCATCGAACAGCTCAAGGCCGACCAGGTCGCCTTGCAGTTGCCCGCTTCGACCGATGCGCCGAGCAGCGGCCCGATCAGCTTGCCGGACCTGGACTTGCCGCTCGCGATCGAATTGGGCGATGTGCAAGTCGGCAGCCTGTCGTTCAACGGCAGCGAGCAACTCAAGGGCCTGCAATTGGCTGCCCATTGGACCGCCGAGGGCCTGCAGATCGACTCGGTGCAGTTGCAGCGCGACGAGCTGGGTCTGAAACTGTCCGGCTTGCTCAAGCCCGGCGGCGACTGGCCGTTGAATGCCGAAGGCCGATTGACCTTGCCCGCGCCGGGGGCCACGCCCTGGGCCCTGGACCTGAAAGTCGACGGCAATCTGCTCAAGACCCTCAACCTCAAGGCCGACAGTAGCGGCTACCTGCAAGGCCAGTTGACCGGTGAGCTGCAACCGCTGGCGGACAACCTGCCCGCCAAGGTGCGCATTACCGCCGACGGTTTCAAGGCCAGCGCCGATCTGCCAGACACGCTGTTGCTCAATCAGTTGGAATTGACCGGCGAAGGCGATCTGAAAAAAGGCTATCAATTGCTTGGCAAGGCGACGTTGCCCGCCGAAAAAGGGCCAGTGGCATTGCTGCTGCAAGGCACCGTGGACGCCAATGGCGCACGGATCGCCGGCCTGGATCTGGACGCCGGCAATCAGCAGAGCCTGAAACTCAGCGGGCAAGTGGACTGGCGCGACGGCTTGAGCGCCGAGGCGAAAGTCGCCTGGCTGGATTTCCCTTGGCATCGCCTGTATCCGCTGATCGACGAGCCGCAAGTGACATTGCGCAGCTTCAATGGCGAAGTCTCGTACACCGATGGCAACTACCTGGGCAATTTCCAGGCCGCGCTGGACGGCCCCGCCGGGGCGTTCAGCCTGGACAGCCCGTTCAGCGGCAACCTGACGCAAATCCATCTGCCGCAACTCAAGCTCGCCGCGGGGCAGGGCAAGGCCGAAGGACACCTGAGCCTGCAATTTGCCGACGGCATCGCTTGGGACACGGCGCTGCAACTGTCGGCCATCAACCCGGCGTATTGGCTCGGCGAGTTGCCCGGGATCCTGGCCGGACCGTTGCGCAGCAAAGGCGCGATGAAGAACGACCGCCTCGAGCTCGACGCGGACCTGGATCTCAAGGGTAAGCTGCGGGGCCAACCGGCGCTGTTCCAGGCCAAGGCCAGTGGTGCCGGCGAGCAGTGGAACCTCAGCGCGCTGGACATCCGCCTGGGAGATAACCGCATCAATGGCACCGGCAGCCTGCAACAGAAACTCACCGGCCAGATCGACATCAAGCTCGCCCGTCTTGCCCAGCTCTGGCCGCAATTGCGCGGCCAGGTCGTTGGCCGGGTCGATGTCGCCGGCACGCTCAAGGCGCCCCAAGGCAAGCTCGGTCTGCAAGGCACGCAATTGGCGCTGCAGGACAATCGCCTGCAAAGCCTGAACCTGGACGCGACCCTCGACAGAGCCCAGCGCGGCAAGCTCGACCTCAAGGCCAGCGGCATCCGCGCCGGCGAAACGTCCCTGGGCGCGCTGACCGTCAGCGGACAGGGCGACATCAAACGGCAAACACTCAACCTGGACTTGCAAGGGCCGCAACTCGATACGACCCTGGCGCTCGACGGCGCCCTCGACCAAGGCAATTGGCGCGGACGCCTGGCCAGCGGCGAGGTGCAGGCCGGCGGGCAAGCCTGGCGCCTGCAAGCCCCGGCGAAACTGGAGCGCCTGACCGATGGCACGCTTAACGTCGGCGCCCATTGCTGGCGTTCCGGCGAGGCCAGTCTGTGCGGTGAAGACCAGCGGCTGATGCCGGAGCCGAAGCTGCGCTATCACCTCAAACAGTTCCCCATCGAAAGCCTGGCCCAGTGGATGCCCAAGGATTTTGCCTGGCAGGGCCGGCTCAATGCGGACCTGCAACTGGACTTGCCGGCGAGCGGCCCGAATGGCCGGATCCTGGTGGACGCCAGTGGCGGTACGTTGCGCATCCGTGACAAGGCCGGGGACAAGGCGCAATGGCTGGACTTCCCCTACCAGACCTTGACGCTCAATAGCCGCCTGACCCCCAAGCGCATCGACACCGACCTGAATTTCGTCGGCGCCAAGCTCGGCGAGCTGGTGCTCCAGGCGCAGATCAATCCGCTGCCGGCCAGCAAGCCCTTGAGTGGTTCGTTTCGCCTGACCGGCCTGGACTTGTCCGTGGCCCGGCCGTTCGTGCCGATGGTGGAAGCCCTCACCGGTCACCTGAACGGCAGCGGGACGTTGTCGGGTGGTTTGCTCGCACCCCAGGTCAACGGCAACCTGGTGCTCAGCGACGGCGAAGTCTCCGGCCCGGAACTGCCGATCAGCCTCGAAGCCCTGCAGGTGCGGGCGATGATTGCCGGTGAAACGGTACGGCTCGACGGTGCCTGGAAAAGCGGCAAGCGCGGGCAGGGCAGCCTGACCGGGAACATCGGCTGGGGCGAAGCCCTGACCCTGAACCTGGCTCTCAAGGGCTCGCAACTGCCGGTCACCGTCGAACCGTACGCGGTGCTCGATGTCGCCCCGGACCTGAACATCACGATGCAGGGCGAGCAGCTTTCCATTGCCGGCAAGGTCCTGGTGCCCAAAGGCGAGATCACCGTCCGCGAACTGCCGCCGTCCACCGTCAAGGTGTCGGATGACACGGTGATCGTCGGCCACCAGACCGAGGAGGGCAAGGCGCCGATAGCCATGGCGATGGACATCGACGTGATCGTCGGCCAGGACAAACTCGCGTTCTCGGGGTTCGGCCTGACGGCCAACGTCCAGGGGCAGGTGCACATCGGCGACAACATGGACACCCGCGGTGAACTGTGGCTCAACGACGGCCGCTATCGGGCCTACGGGCAACGACTGACGGTGCGCCGGGCCCGGCTGCTGTTCGCCGGGCCCATCGACCAGCCCTACCTGGACATCGAAGCGATTCGCCAGACCGACGACGTGATCGCCGGCATCCGCTTGAGCGGCAGCGCCGAGCAACCGACCACGCAAATCTTCTCGGAGCCGGCCATGAGCCAGGAGCAGGCGTTGTCCTACCTGGTACTGGGCCGGCCGCTGAGCACCACGGGCGAGGACAACAACATGCTCGCCCAGGCGGCGCTGGGCCTGGGGCTGATGGGCAGCTCGGGCGTGACCAGCAGCCTGGCCAATAACCTGGGCATCGATGACTTCCAGCTCGACACCCAAGGCAGCGGCAACACCACCAGCGTGGTCGCCAGCGGCAACCTCTCGGAAAAACTCAGCCTGCGCTACGGCGTCGGCGTGTTCGAACCGGCCAACACCATCGCCCTGCGCTACAAGCTCAGCAAGAAGGTGTACCTCGAAGCCGCCAGCGGCGTCGCCAGTTCGCTGGATATCTTCTACAAGCGCGATTTCTAAACCCCTTCCCCCAAACCCTTGTGGGAGCGAGCTTGCTCGCGATAGCGGCGTGTCAGTCAACGAAGAAGTTGAAGGTCATACCGCTATCGCGAGCAAGCTCGCTCCCACAGGGATGTCTGCATTTTGTCTGTTGGTGAATAGCAAGCTAACTATTTGTTTGACATTTGCTGCCTAAGCAGTAATATCTCGACATACATTCACTGCCTAGGCAGCAAACGGTGCTCAGATGAAGCATTTCACCCCAGACGAATTTCACAATTGCCACCTCGGCATGCTGCTCGGCCGCGCCGCGCTGCTCAAGGACCGGATCATCGACACCCACATGGAGCCCGTCGGCATTACCGCCGCCCAGTTCAAGGTGTTGATCATCATGGCCCAGCACGGCATCGACACGCCGGTCGAGCTGTGTCGCTACCTGTCCCTGGACAGCGGCTCGATGACGCGGATGCTCGATCGCCTGGAGCAGAAAGGTTTCCTGGTCCGCCAGCGCTCGGCAGAGGACCGGCGCCAGGTGCAACTGGTGCTGACCGAAGCCGGCCAGGCCCTCGCTGATCGCCTGCCGTTCATCGGTGCCGACGCCATGAACCAGTTGGCCAGCGCCATCAGCCGCGAGGAGCTGCAAACCCTCGAAGACATCCTCAAGAAAATACTGCTCGCTGCCGGTGATCCCATCACCGTGTTGCGATTGGGGGAGAAATGAAACGTCAAACCTTGCGTACCCGCTTGAGCCTGGTGCTGTTGGCCATGAGCCTCGCCGGTTGTGCCAGCTACAGCGGCCTGAAGACCGAAGGCGTCAGCCTCGAGGCCAAGAGCCTCCAGGCTGGACAGTCCCTGACCGGGGTCACGCTGTCGCCGGCCGCGTGGCCGAAAAACGACTGGTGGAAAAGCCTCGGTGATCCGCAGCTCGACGGTCTGATCCGTGAAGCCCTGCGCGACAGCCCGGACATGCAGGTCGCCAGCGCCCGGGTCCACCAGGCCAGTGCCGCGGCCTATGCCGCCAACGCGGCGCGCATGCCGACCCTGGATGCCAGTGGCAGCGTCAGCCGTTCGCGTCTGGCCCGTGACCAGGATCCGCAAGGGCAGGGCGGGGCGTACAGCACCCTGCGTTCGCTGAGTGTGGACTTCAACTACAATTTCGACCTCTGGGGTGGCCAGCGTGCCGCCTGGGAAGCCGCCCTGGGCCAGGCCCGCGCCGCCGAGATCGATCGCCAGGCCGCGCAACTGACCCTGGCCGCCGACGTGGCCCGGGCCTACAGCGACCTGGGCCAGGCCCACATCATTCATGACCTGGCCGCCGAAGACCTCAAGCGCACCCGGCAGATGCTCGACCTGGGCAAGCGCCGCCTCAGCGCCGGGATCGACAGCGAGTACCAGTTCCAGCAGACCGAAAGCCTGGAAGCCAGCGCCGATGCGACCTTGATCGACGCAGAAAAACGCCTGCAAAGCGCCAAGATCGCCCTGGCGGTATTGCTGGGCAAGGGCCCGGACCGCGGCAATGAAATCGCCCGGCCCAACGTGCTGCAAGCCAGCGCGGTCGCCTTGCCGTCGAACCTGCCGGCCGAGTTGCTGGGCCGCCGTCCGGACCTGGTCGCGGCGCGCTGGCGGGTCGAGGCGGCCAGCAAGAACATCGAGGCCGGCAAGACCAACTTCTACCCCAACCTCAACCTGAGCGCGGCGGCGGGGGTGCAGTCATTGCTCGGCGATGCGATGTTCGGTTCGGCCAGCCGCTTCTTCAACGTGGCGCCCACCGTGTCGTTGCCGATCTTCGACGGTGGCCGCCTGCGGGCGGACCTGGATGCCCGGGACGCCGATTACGACCTGGCGGTGGCGCAGTACAACAAGAGCCTGGTCACGGCCCTTGGCGATGTCAGTGACACCATCAACCAGTTGCGCGACATCGCTCGCCAGATCGGTGCCCAGCAACATGCCACCGACATCGCGCAGAACTCTTACGACACCGTGGTCCAGCGCTACGGCTCGGGCATCGGTAATTACCTGGACGTGCTGAGCATCGAGCAGCAATTGCTCCAGGCCCAGCGCCAACTGGCGAACCTGAATGCCGAGCAGATCGATTTGTCGATCCAACTGATGCAGGCCCTGGGCGGTGGTTTCGAAGCCCAGACCCTGGCGGCGGCCACGCCGACCCCTGCCACGCCGACCCACTGATTCGAGGTACTTGTCATGGCGACTGCCGAAACGACTCAATCCGAAAACACACAAGACAGCGGCAACCCACGCAAGCGCAAGGTCATGCTGCTGGCACTGGCGCTGATCGTCATTCTCGCGGGCCTGGGTGTGTGGGGCTGGCATGAACTGTATGGCCGCTGGAGCGAAAGCACCGACGATGCCTATGTGAACGGCAACGTGGTGGAGATCACGCCGTTGGTGACCGGCACCGTGGTGAGCATCGGTGCCGATGACGGCGACCTGGTGCGTGAAGGCCAGGTGCTGGTGCAGTTCGACCCGAACGACGCCGAAGTCGGGCTGCAAAGTGCCCAGGCCAACCTGGCCCGGACCGTGCGCCAGGTGCGTGGCTTGTACAGCAACGTCGATGGCATGCGGGCGCAGGTCAATGCCCAAGAGGCCGAAGTGCAGAAGGCCCAGGAAAACTACAGCCGACGCAAGAACCTGGCGGCCGGCGGAGCGATTTCCCAGGAGGAACTGTCCCACGCCCGGGATGACCTGACCTCGGCGCAGAATGCCCTCGCCAATGCCCGGCAACAGCTCAAGACCACCAGCGCCTTGGTGGACGATACCGTGGTGTCGTCCCATCCCGACGTGCAAGCGGCCGCCGCGCAATTGCGCCAGGCCTTCCTGACCAACGCTCGCAGCACCTTGATCGCACCGGTCACCGGCTATGTGGCCAAGCGCACCGTGCAACTGGGCCAACGGGTGCAGCCGGGCACGGCGTTGATGGCAGTGATCCCGCTGGACCAATTGTGGATTGACGCCAACTTCAAGGAAACCCAACTGCGCGACATGCGCATCGGCCAGCCGGTGGACATCGAAGCCGACCTGTACGGCAGCGATGTGAAGTTCAGCGGCACCATCGACAGCCTGGGCGCCGGGACCGGCAGTGCGTTTGCCTTGCTGCCGGCGCAGAACGCCACCGGTAACTGGATCAAGATCGTCCAGCGGGTGCCGGTGCGCATTCATGTCAACGCCGAAGAGCTGGCCAAGCATCCGCTGCGAGTCGGCCTGTCGACCCAGGTCAGCGTCAATCTGCACGACCAGAGCGGCCCGGTGTTGGCCCAACAGCCACCGCAGAAAGCCTCGTTCAGTACCCAGGTCTATGACCGGCAATTGGCCGAGGCCGACGCGATGATCACCCGCCTGATCCACGACAACAGTTCCGTGGCGAGCAAAACCGCGCAGCGCTGATCAGTTGTGGCAGCCGAGCTTGCTCGCGATAGCGGTATGACCGGCTACAGAGATATTGACTGCAAGGGCCTCATCGCGAGCAAGCTCGGCTCCCACAGGTTTTGTGTCCTACCCACTGAGTTCAGGCAACCCTGGATCCAGTGGGAGCAAGGCTTGCCCGCGATTGACTCTCTTCGCTTCATAGGATTTCGCAATGAGCAATAACGCGTCCTTCACGCCGCCCAGCCTGTTGCTCAGCACCATCGGGCTGTCGCTGGCGACGTTCATGCAGGTGCTCGACACCACCATCGCCAACGTCGCCTTGCCGACCATTTCCGGCAACCTGGGCGTCAGCTCGGAGCAGGGCACCTGGGTGATCACCTCGTTCGCGGTGAGCAACGCCATCGCCCTGCCGCTCACTGGCTGGCTCAGCCGTCGGTTTGGCGAGGTGAAGTTGTTTTTGTGGGCGACGATGCTGTTCGTGCTCGCTTCATTCTTGTGTGGCATTTCCACCTCGATGCCGGAGCTGATTGGCTTTCGGGTACTCCAGGGGCTGGTGGCCGGGCCGTTGTACCCGATGACCCAGACCTTGCTGATCGCCGTCTACCCGCCGGCCAGGCGGGGCATGGCCCTGGCGTTGCTGGCGATGGTCACGGTGGTGGCGCCGATTGCCGGACCGATCCTCGGCGGCTGGATCACCGACAGCTATAGCTGGCCGTGGATCTTCTTCATCAATGTGCCCATCGGCGTCTTCGCGGCGATGGTGGTGCGCCAGCAGCTCAAGGCGCGGCCGGTGGTCACCAGCCATCAGCCGATGGACTACGTGGGGTTGATCACGCTGATCATCGGTGTTGGCGCGCTCCAGGTGATTCTCGACAAGGGCAACGACCTGGACTGGTTCGAATCGAACTTCATCGTCATTGGTGCGCTGATTTCAGTCATTGCCCTGGCGGTCTTCGTGATCTGGGAAATGACCGACCGCCATCCGGTGGTCAACCTCCGTCTGTTCGCCTATCGCAACTTCCGCATCGGCACCATTGTGTTGGTGGGCGGTTACGCCGGGTTCTTCGGCATCAACCTGATCCTGCCGCAGTGGTTGCAGACCCAGATGGGCTACACCGCGACCTGGGCCGGATTGGCCGTGGCACCCATCGGTATCCTGCCGGTGTTGATGTCGCCCTTCGTCGGCAAGTACGCCCACAAGTTCGACCTGCGCTTGCTGGCGGGGCTGGCGTTCCTGGCCATCGGCCTGAGCTGCTTCATGCGTGCCGGGTTCACCAACGAGGTGGATTTCCAGCACATTGCCTTGGTGCAGTTGTTCATGGGCATCGGCGTGGCGCTGTTCTTCATGCCGACCCTGAGCATCCTGATGTCGGACCTGCCGCCGCACCAGATTGCCGACGGCGCGGGGCTGGCGACGTTCCTGCGGACCCTGGGCGGCAGCTTTGCCGCATCGTTGACCACCTGGATCTGGATTCGCCGTGCCGACCAGCATCACGCCTACCTGAGCGAAAGCATCAGCACTTTCGAGCCGGCCACCCGCGAGGCGCTCAACCAGCTTGGCGGTGCCAGCACACCGGCCTATGCCCAGCTCGACCAGATTCTCAACAGCCAGGCGTACATGCTCTCCACCGTGGATTACTTCACGCTGCTGGGTTGGGCATTCATGGGGTTGATCGTGCTGGTGTGGCTGGCCAAACCGCCGTTTGCGGCGAAGGCGGGGCCGGCGTCGGCGGGGCACTGATCCAAAGGTCAATGCAATTCAATGTGGGAGCGAGCCTGTGGGAGCAAGGCTTGCCCGCGATGCAGGCGACACGGTTCAACTGCAAGACCGTGTCACCGTTCATCGCGAGCAAGCTTGCTCCCACAGGCTGCTCCCACAGGCATCTCATGGGGTCTTTAAGTGCTTGGCAACGCCAACTGCGCATTACCAAAACCAAACGGCGCCAACGCAAACCCCTGTTCATCCACCTGCAACGCCCAGCCTTGTTTGTCCCAATCCCCCAGCACGATGCGCCGGGCGGCGTGTTCGCCCAGTTGCAGCTTGTGGATGGCGGGGCGGTGGGTGTGGCCGTGGACCAGGGTCTTCACGCCGTATTGCTGCATGATCCGCGGGATCTCTTCGGGCGTGACGTCGACGATGTCATTGGCTTTCATGCGTGTCTGCGTGCGGCTTTCGCTGCGCAGTTTGCGCGCCAGTTTCTGGCGGCTGCCCAGCGGCAGGTGCCGCAGGATGAACAGCGTGACCGGGTTGCGCAGCCAGCGCCGCAGCTTCATGTAGCCTTCGTCGCGGGTGCAGAGGCTGTCGCCATGCATCAGCAGCACCGGCTCGCCATTGAGCTGCACGACACTCGGGTCCTTGAGCAGGGTGCAGCCGGCCGCTTTGCAAAAGGCTTGCCCCAGCATGAAGTCGCGATTGCCGTGCATCAGGAAGATGGCCGTGCCGCTGTCGCTCAACTCGCGCAGGGCCTGGCAGATGGAACGCTGGAACGGCGTCATGGCATCGTCGCCGATCCAGGCTTCGAAAAAGTCGCCCAGAATGTACAACGCTTGCGCCGAGCGGGCGCGTGTGGCGAGTAAATCCAGAAACGCCCGGGTGATGTCCGGGCGCTCCTCTTCCAGATGCAAGTCTGAAATCAGCAATATCACTCAATGATCTCGGCTTTCTCGATGATCACGTCGTCTGCCGGGACGTCCTGGTGGCCAGCCTTGGAAGTGGTGGCGACGCCCTTGATCTTGTCGACCACGTCGGTGCCTTCGGTCACTTCACCGAACACTGCGTAGCCCCAGCCCTGTACGGTCTTGGCGCTGTGGTTCAGGAAGCTGTTGTCGGCCACGTTGATGAAGAACTGCGCGGAAGCCGAATGCGGCTCCATGGTACGGGCCATGGCGACGCTGTACTTTTTGTTCGGCAGGCCGTTGTCGGCTTCGTTCTGGATGCTCGGGCGCTTGTCTTTCTTTTCCTTCATGCCCGGTTCGAAGCCACCGCCCTGGATCATGAAGTTGCCGATGACGCGGTGGAACACGGTGTTTTCGTAGTGGCCGGCGTTGACGTATTCGATGAAGTTGGCCACGGTCAGCGGCGCTTTCTCGGCGTTCAGTTGCAGAACGATGTCACCGAAGTTGGTGGTCAGTTTGACTTTGCTCATGGTCGGTACTCTTTCAAGGAATTCGTGGGTTTCGGGGCACAAACGCCCGCAACCGGTCTGGCTGCAATCGGCCAGGTTGGGCAGTTTAGCGTGCCGGGCACGAATTTCGAGGCTGTTTTTCATCTGGCCGTCGATTAAATTCAATCGTTTGCCGGCCTGGCCTGTCAGGTACTTGACAGCATCGGCTATGATACGGGCTTTGATTTATCAGGCCGCACCCGGCCGCGCACTTGTAAGTTCAAGGATCCTATGAGCAAGCCCACTGTCGACCCTACCTCGAATTCCAAGACCGGCCCGGCCGTGCCGGTCAATTTCCTGCGCCCGATCATCCAGGCGGACCTGGACTCGGGTAAGCACACACAGATCGTCACTCGTTTCCCGCCGGAGCCCAACGGCTACCTGCACATCGGTCATGCCAAGTCGATCTGCGTGAATTTCGGCCTGGCCCAGGAGTTCGGCGGCGTCACGCACCTGCGTTTCGACGACACCAACCCGGCCAAGGAAGACCAGGAATACATCGACGCGATCGAAAGCGACGTCAAGTGGCTGGGTTTCGAATGGTCCGGTGAGGTGCGCTACGCCTCGCAATATTTCGACCAGTTGCACGACTGGGCGGTGGAGCTGATCAAGTCCGGCAACGCCTACGTGTGCGACCTGACCCCCGAGCAGGCCAAGGAGTACCGCGGCAGCCTGATCGAGCCGGGCAAGAACAGCCCGTTCCGTGAGCGCAGCGTGGAAGAGAACCTGGACCTGTTCGCCCGCATGCGCGCCGGTGAGTTCCCGGACGGCGCACGGGTGCTGCGCGCCAAGATCGACATGGCCTCGCCGAACATGAACCTGCGCGACCCGATCATGTACCGCATCCGTCACGCCCATCACCACCAGACCGGCGACAAATGGTGCATCTACCCCAACTATGACTTCACCCATGGTCAGTCGGACGCCATCGAGGGCATCACCCACTCGATCTGCACCCTGGAGTTCGAAAGCCATCGTCCGTTGTACGAGTGGTTCCTCGAGCACCTGCCCGTGCCGGCCACCCCGCGCCAGTACGAATTCAGCCGCTTGAACCTGAACTACACCATCACCAGCAAGCGCAAGCTCAAGCAGCTTGTAGATGAGAAACACGTCAATGGCTGGGACGATCCGCGCATGTCGACGCTGTCGGGCTTCCGCCGTCGCGGCTACACGCCGGCGTCGATCCGCAACTTCTGCGAGATGATCGGCACCAACCGTTCCGATGGTGTGGTCGATTTCGGCATGCTCGAGTTCAGCATCCGTCAGGATCTGGACGCAAATGCCCCGCGCGCCATGTGCGTGTTGCGTCCGTTGAAGGTCGTGATCACCAATTACCCGCAAGACCAGGTCGAAAACCTCGAACTGCCGCGTCATCCGCAAAAAGAAGAACTCGGCGTGCGCAAACTGCCGTTCGCCCGTGAAATCTACATCGACCGCGATGACTTCATGGAAGAGCCGCCAAAAGGCTACAAGCGCCTGGAGCCGAACGGCGAAGTGCGTCTGCGCGGCAGCTACGTGATCCGTGCCGACGAAGCGATCAAGGACGCCGACGGCAACATCGTCGAGCTGCGTTGCTCGTACGATCCGGACACCCTGGGCAAGAACCCTGAAGGCCGCAAGGTCAAGGGCGTGATCCACTGGGTGCCGGCCGCGGCCAGCGTCGAGTGCGAAGTGCGCCTGTACGATCGCCTGTTCCGCTCTCCGAACCCGGAGAAGGCCGAAGACAGCGCGAGTTTCCTGGACAACATCAACCCTGACTCACTGCAAGTGCTGACCGGTTGTCGTGCTGAACCCTCGCTGGGCAATGCACAGCCGGAAGACCGTTTCCAGTTCGAGCGCGAAGGCTACTTCGTCGCGGATATCAAGGACTCGAAACCAGGTCAGCCGGTATTCAACCGTACCGTGACCCTGCGTGATTCGTGGGGCCAGTGATCAAGTCTTAAGGAAACACCGTGCTTACGATCTACAACACGCTCACCAAGAGCAAAGAAGTCTTCAAGCCGCTGGATGGCAACAAGGTGCGCATGTACGTCTGCGGGATGACCGTGTACGACTACTGCCACCTCGGCCATGGTCGCAGCATGGTCGCCTTCGACCTGGTGACCCGCTGGCTGCGGTTCAGCGGTTATGACCTGACCTACGTGCGCAACATCACTGACATCGACGACAAGATCATCAACCGCGCCAATGAGAACGGCGAGTCGTTCGAAGCGTTGACCGAGCGCATGATCGCGGCGATGCACGAAGATGAAGCGCGCCTGAACATCAAGAAGCCGGACATGGAGCCGCGTGCCACCGACCATATTCCGGGCATGCATGCGATGATCCAGACCTTGATCGACAAGGGCTACGCCTACGCCCCGGGCAATGGTGACGTGTACTACCGCGTCGGCAAGTTCATGGGCTATGGCAAGCTGTCGCGCAAGAAGATCGAAGACCTGCGCATCGGCGCACGCATCGAAGTCGACGAGTCGAAGCAGGACCCGCTGGACTTCGTGCTGTGGAAGGCGGCCAAGCCGGGCGAGCCGAGTTGGGAATCGCCATGGGGCGCCGGGCGTCCGGGCTGGCACATCGAATGCTCGGTGATGTCCACCTGCTGCCTGGGCGAGACCTTCGACATTCATGGCGGCGGCAGCGACCTGGAATTCCCCCACCACGAAAACGAAATCGCCCAGAGCGAAGCGGCCACCGGCAAGACCTACGCCAACGCGTGGATGCATTGCGGCATGATCCGGATCAACGGCGAGAAGATGTCCAAGTCCTTGAACAACTTCTTCACCATCCGCGACGTGCTCGACAAGTATCACCCGGAAGTCGTGCGTTACCTGTTGGTGTCGAGCCACTATCGCAGCGCCATCAACTACTCGGAAGATAACCTCAAGGACGCCAAGGGTGCCCTGGAGCGTTTCTATCATGCGTTGAAGGGCCTGCCCGCCGTGCCGCCTGCCGGTGGCGAAGCGTTCGTGGCGCGTTTCACCGAAGTGATGAACGACGACTTCGGCACGCCGGAAGCCTGCGCGGTGCTGTTCGAGATGGTGCGTGAGATCAACCGCCTGCGTGAGAGCGATCTCAATGCCGCGGCTGGCCTGGCGGCCCGCCTGAAAGAACTGGCCAGCGTGCTGGGTGTGTTGCAGCTCGAAGCCGATGACTTCCTGCAGGCCGGTGCCGCAGGCCGTGTGGACGCCGCCGAGGTGGAGGCATTGATCCAGGCGCGCCTGGCTGCCCGGGCCAACAAGGATTGGGCCGAATCCGACCGCATCCGCGACCAGCTCACCGCCATGGGCGTGGTGCTGGAAGACGGGAAGGGCGGGACGACCTGGCGTCTGGCGGACTGAGTCCACCCGGGTCTATGTGGGAGCGGGCAAGCCCGCTCCCACAGGGCCGGTGGTGTTCATCCAATTGTGGGAGCGAGCTTGCTCGCGATAGCGTCGGATCAGTCAACGGTAATGTTGAATGAAAGATTGCCATCGCGGGCAAGCTCGCTCCCACAGTTTTTTGAGCGGTTCCAGGCATCGCATACATTGAAGATCCCACAATTTTTTTGTGCTCAGCCTGGCAATCATTCCTTCATGAGCTAGTACTGTCTGGTCGATTCGACGTTCCCACTGTCAGGAGTCTTCCATGTTGGCTCATTGGTCGCTTGCGGCAATTCATCTGCTGGCGTTCGCCCTCGGGTTTTGGGCGGTGCTGACGCGCGGCACGGCGCTACGGCGCCTGGCGGGCGGTGTGGACGCGGTGCGGGGTGTCTTGGTTGCAGACAACCTGTGGGGCCTGTCGGCCCTGGTGCTGTTGGTGACCGGGGGGATGCGCGCTTTCGGCGGGTACGAAAAAGGCACGGATTACTACCTGCATCAGCCGCTTTTTCACTTGAAGATGACGTTGCTGCTGCTGATTCTGCTGCTAGAGATCGTGCCGATGATCGCCTTGATCAAATGGCGGATGGCACTGGGCAAAGGGAGGGCGATCGATCCTTCGAAAGCCGGCCGACTTGCACGGATCAGCCACATCGAAGCCTTGTTACTGATCTTGATGGTCGTCGCCGCCACAGGCATGGCGCGCGGCGTTGGCTTGGGCTGACCGGCCGCGAACGCCTGCTTCGTCATCATTAAAACGAAACGTCTGACAGCCATGCCAAACGCCATGCCATTAGTATCGATTCACGGGCGGGGCGAAAGAAGGCGGGGTGGGGCAGGGTGCGGCGCAGTCGGCCAGAATCTTTAGCCAGCCATTGCGACGATGCAAACGGGCTGGCTGCGGACTGCTGCAATGTTCAGGGAGTTTGCGGCTTGTCAGGGGCGGTAAGGCCGGCCTGAATACGCTGATAGATCTCTTCACGATGCACCGCAACGTTTTTCGGGGCGTTGATGCCGATCCGTACTTGTTGGCCGCTAACGCCCAGAATGGTGATCGTGATGTCGTCACCAATATTTATGCTTTCACCGACTTTGCGGGTGAGTATCAGCATGGTGTTCTCCTTGATTGCTTTATAGGGCACCTGATTCAGACAGTGCAGATGTCGGTACTGCTTATAGATTAGTGCTAAGTGTCACAATGTGGGTGCCTCTTTCTGACGTGCAGATGCAGCATTAATTCCCAGGGTGCGACTATACAGAGACGCCGGGCAGGATTCTCGTGTTTTGAGCATTGTTTGCGGCGATCTTGAGAGGCACGGGTGCTAAAATCCATGCCTCATGTCTTCCAGGGGAAACGTTGTGCGTAAATTGGCTTGGGTTATCGCGGTATTGGTGCTGGCAGGATGCGGTGAAGGGCGTGACGTCGAAGCACCGAAGCCGAAACCCGCCGCCACCTCCGCACCGGCCGTCGCTGCCGCGCCGCAGTGGGCCGTCGAGGTTCGTGGCGAGACACCGCAGGCTGTCAGCGACCTGACCGGTTGGCTCATCGAGCACAGCTTCATGTCGAACGTAGTACGGGAGAACGGCAAGGAGCGCATCCTGGTCGGCCCTTTCAGCTCCGAGGCCGAAGCCCAAGCCAAGCAGGAGCAGGTCACGGCCGCCCTGGTCCGGGCGAAGAAGCGCAACATCGAGACGTTGGTGGTGGATTACCCGACGGCTCAGTAATCGGGCAGCCCAAAAAGTCAGCCAAGCCCCAAAACCTGTGGGAGCGAGCTTGCTCGCGATAGCGGTGGATCAGCCAACGTTGATGTTGACTGGCCTGTCCCTATCGCGAGCAAGCTCGCTCCCACAGTTGGTTTTGTGCTGTTCACAAATGCCAGGTCAACCGCAGGCCTTCATGTCCACCGGTCCCACGAACTCGTTCCCGCGTCCCATGACGCACGCCACGCTCTGGTTGCGCTGACGTTCCCAGCTTTCGACCGGGTAGGTCTTGTCCCAGGCTTCATACAGGCGCCGGTCCTGTTTCGACAGGCGCAGGCCATATTGCTTGCTCATGTAGAAATAGGTCCGGGCGATCATCCCCCGGATGGAAGGACGGGGCATGACCTTCTTGGCCTTGAAATCCACCTGGGTCAGGCATGAGCCGTATTGGCCCTTTTGCTCCGGCAGCCAGCCAAAACTGAAATTGCTGCGATCGCCATTCACTTCCCCGATGCTCGGCACCAGGTTGTGCAGGTCGGCCTCGGCCCGTTGATAGACTGGATCATAGCGGGTGCAGTTCTTGCGACCGCCTTCTTGCCAGCATTGACGCTGATGGCCGATCTGCCAGGCCGGGACAATATGCTCCCACTCGATGCGGGCAGCACGGCTGGCATTCTTGCGCGGTACGTAACCGCAGGCGGCCAGGTTCACGCGATTGCCGGTGTACTTACAGCCGCAGTAGAACTCGGTGGATTGCGGAGCATAGAGCTTCCAGGCGATTTTCTTGGCTTCGTTGAAGGTGCGCGGGGCGCCGGCCTGTGCGCCCATGGCGATGAACACAAGCAAAAAAGCTAAACAGCGAACACTCATCAGGCTCAATCTTCCTTCGGCACAACCCAGAAAACCTGCACACCACCATCGTCGCGATAGGCGAGGGTCACGTTGTCGTTCTCGTCGATTTCTTCCAGGAGGCGCTCCCACTCATCCACCGGCTCGTCGGGTAGGCGGAAGATCAGGGCGGCCTTGGCTTTTTGCGCGGTGGGGGCGTTGATGATTTTCGAGACCCGGAGGCCGAGTCGTGTATAGGAATCTAAGGGGGTGGTTGCAGCGGAGGGGGTGGCCACAGGATTATCCTTATTAAGCTGTACGGGCATACAGTATTTAACCGTAGGCATTTACGCAACTACTTAAAATTCAAGAAGATCGTCTGACAGCACTTTTTTCGTTTTGGTGTGGGAAAAAGGAATTTTTTATCGGCTGATGTACACGGGTGTTGCCGCTCAGGGTGACGAAGCTATCGACGGGTTTCAGTGGGCGCTCAAGAAACGGCTTCGGCGGGCGATGACCTTCGTAGGAATCCCCCTTCATGGAGTTTTGACATGTCGTTTTCCATCGGCTTTCCCAATGCGGCAGCGGTGACCATCGGCGGAAAATCCGCCGCCACCCTGAAGGCTTTGAGCGAGGCAGAAGACCAGGCCGCCGATGAGGCCCTGGGTACAACGCAAACCTCGGGCAAGGTCCGTACGGGCATGGGCGCTGGCGCTGAAGCAACCGACCAGGCGCAGGAGGGTGGCAGCACCCAGAGCGTGGCGGTCCAGGTGCTGCTCAAGCGGATGCAAGAGCTTCAGCAGCAGCTCAGGGAGCAGCAACAGCAACTGGCCGCTGCACAGGCGCGCGACTATGCCACGGAGGAAGCCAAGACTTCGGCGGTCATGGCAGTCCAGGGGCAGATCGCCGATACCAGTGGCGCTTTGCTGGAAGTCACCGGCCACCTGGTCACGGAGTTGTCCAAAGGCAGCGGTTCGGGTTCGGTGGTCAATACGACGGCCTGAGTTTCAACGTTGCGGGTCAAACCGCAACGTTGACAAATCTGCGAAGCCTTACCATAGTTCACTTCACGCAAACGTTTGCGCGGCGTTCCGTGCATTGATTTGCTCACAATAATCATAAGATCGGAGTGAACCCATGAAGTTGCCATTCGCTGGACGCCTTCTCGCTGTTGCCATGCTCGCGGCCGCATCCGCTGCGCTGCCTATCTCCTCGGCATTCGCCCAGACCGCAGAAAAGCCCAAGGTTGCCCTGGTTATGAAATCCCTGGCCAACGAATTCTTCCTGACCATGGAAGACGGCGCCAAGGCTTATCAGAAGGAACACTCCGCCGATTTCGACCTGATCTCCAACGGGATCAAGGATGAAACCGACACCGCCAACCAGATCCGCATCGTCGAGCAGATGATCGTGTCCAAGGTCGATGCCCTGATCATCGCGCCAGCGGACTCCAAGGCCATGGTGCCGGTGATCAAGAAAGCCGTGGATGCCGGCATCACGGTCATCAACATCGATAACCAACTCGATCCGGCCGTGGTCAAGAGCAAGAACATCAACGTACCGTTCGTAGGCCCTGACAACCGCAAGGGCGCGCGGCTGGTGGGCGAGTACCTGGCCAAGCAACTCAAGGCCGGTGACGAAGTCGGCATCATCGAAGGTGTCTCCACCACTACCAACGCCCAGGCACGCACCGCGGGCTTCAAGGATGCGATGGAGGCGGCGCAGGTCAAGGTCGTGTCCCTGCAATCCGGCGACTGGGAAATCAACAAGGGCAACCAGGTTGCCGCGTCGATGCTCAGCGAATACCCGAACATCAAGGCACTGCTGGCCGGCAACGACAGCATGGCGGTCGGTGCCGTATCGGCCGTGCGCGCGGCGGGCAAGGCCGGCAAAGTACAGGTGGTCGGCTACGACAACATCAATGCCATCAAGCCAATGCTCAAGGACGGTCGTGTCCTGGCGACTGCCGACCAGTTCGCCGCCAAGCAGGCCGTGTTCGGCATCGAAACAGCGCTGAAGATGCTCAAGGGCGAAAAAGTCGACAGCGGTACCAACGGCGTTATCGAAACTCCGGTCGAGCTGGTGACCAAGCCGTAATCCTGGCGCCACAACGGTGCTCGCCCATCCGGGCGAGCGCATTGGAGAGTTTGTTATGTCCGTTCGCGACCCGAACGCTGTCCTGTGCGTCAGCGGTATCGGCAAGACCTATGCCCAGCCGGTACTGACCGATATCAACCTGACGTTGATGCGCGGTGAAGTGCTGGCCCTGACCGGTGAAAATGGCGCCGGCAAAAGCACCCTGTCCAAGATCATCGGCGGGCTGGTGACGCCGACGACCGGGCAGATGCAGTTTCAGGGGCAGGATTATCGTCCTGGCAGCCGGACCCAGGCTGAAGAGCTGGGTGTGCGCATGGTGATGCAGGAACTCAACCTGCTGCCGACCCTGTCCGTGGCTGAAAACCTATTCCTCGACAACCTGCCCAGCCACGGCGGCTGGATCAGTCGCAAGCAATTGCGCAAGGCGGCCATCGAGGCCATGGCCCAGGTGGGGCTCGATGCGATCGATCCCGACACGCTGGTCGGCGAGCTGGGGATCGGTCACCAGCAGATGGTCGAGATCGCCCGCAACCTGATTGGCGATTGCCATGTGCTGATTCTCGATGAGCCGACCGCCATGCTGACGGCCCGCGAAGTCGAAATGCTCTTTGAGCAGATCACCCGCTTGCAGGCGCGTGGCGTGGCGATCATCTACATTTCCCATCGTCTCGAAGAACTGGCGCGGGTCGCCCAGCGCATTGCGGTACTGCGCGATGGCAACCTGGTCTGCGTCGAGCCGATGGCCAACTACGACAGCGAGCAACTGGTGACCCTGATGGTCGGCCGGGAGCTGGGCGAGCATATCGACCTTGGCCCTCGCCAGATCGGCGCGCCGGCGTTGACCGTTAAAGGCCTGACCCGTTCCGACAAGGTCCGCGACGTGTCCTTCGAAGTCCGCAGTGGCGAGATCTTCGGCATCTCTGGCCTGATCGGGGCAGGGCGCACCGAACTGTTGCGGCTGATCTTCGGTGCCGATCCGGCCGACAGCGGCACGGTGGCGCTGGGTTCGCCGGCCCGGGTGGTGAGCATTCGCTCGCCGTCCGATGCGGTGGCCCATGGCATCGCGTTGATCACCGAAGACCGCAAGGGCGAAGGCTTGCTGCTGACGCAGTCCATCGCCGCGAACATTGCCCTGGGTAACATGCCGGAGATTTCCAGTGCCGGCCTGGTCAACGGCAGCGCCGAACTGGCCTTGGCGCAGCGCCAGGTCGATGCCATGCGCATCCGCAGTTCCAGCCCGACCCAGTTGGTGTCCGAGCTGTCGGGCGGCAACCAGCAGAAGGTCGTGATCGGTCGTTGGCTTGAACGCGATTGCGCGGTCATGCTGTTCGACGAGCCGACCCGTGGCATCGACGTCGGCGCCAAATTCGACATTTATGCGCTGCTCGGCGAGCTGACTCGCCAGGGCAAGGCGCTGGTCGTGGTGTCCAGTGACCTGCGGGAACTGATGTTGATCTGCGACCGAATCGGCGTGCTGTCCGCCGGGCGCCTGATCGACACCTTCGAGCGCGACAGCTGGACCCAGGATGACTTGCTTGCCGCCGCATTCGCCGGCTACCAGAAACGTGATGCGTTGCTCAACGATGCAGCGCCTAGGGATTTTTCATGAAAACCGCATCTGCCGTCGGCAAATCGAGTGGCAACTTCTATGGCCTCGGGACCTACCTGGGCCTGGCCGGCGCACTGCTGGCCATGGTCGCGCTGTTCTCAACCCTGAGCAGCCATTTCCTGTCCTATGACACGTTCAGCACCTTGGCCAACCAGATTCCCGATCTGATGGTGCTGGCGGTCGGCATGACGTTCATCCTGATCATCGGCGGCATCGACCTGTCGGTGGGCTCGGTGCTGGCACTGGCGGCCTCGACGGTCAGCGTGGCCGTGCTCGGCTGGGGCTGGAGCGTCTGGCCGTCGGCCTTGCTCGGTATGGCCGTGGCGGCGCTGGCGGGTACGGTCACCGGTTCGATCACCGTTGCGTGGCGGATTCCATCGTTCATCGTCTCCCTCGGCGTGCTGGAAATGGCCCGGGGCCTGGCGTACCAGATGACCGGTTCCCGGACCGCCTACATCGGCGACTCGTTCGCCTGGCTGTCCAACCCCATCGCCTTTGGTATCTCGCCTTCGTTCATCATCGCCTTGCTGGTGATCTTCATTGCCCAGGCGGTGCTGACCCGCACAGTGTTCGGTCGCTACCTGATCGGCATCGGCACCAATGAAGAAGCCGTGCGCCTGGCCGGCATCAATCCAAAGCCCTACAAGATCCTGGTGTTCAGCCTGATGGGCTTGCTGGCCGGCGTGGCGGCGTTGTTCCAGATTTCCCGCCTGGAAGCCGCGGACCCGAACGCCGGCTCAGGGCTGGAACTGCAGGTGATCGCGGCGGTGGTCATCGGCGGTACCAGCCTGATGGGTGGGCGAGGCTCGGTCATCAGTACCTTCTTTGGCGTGTTGATCATCTCCGTGCTGGCGGCGGGTCTGGCGCAGATCGGCGCTACCGAGCCGACCAAGCGCATCATCACCGGTGCGGTGATCGTGGTGGCGGTCGTGCTCGATACCTATCGCAGTCAGCGCGCCAGTCGGCGGGGTTGAACCATGGCGACGATCAAGGATGTAGCAGCGCTCGCGGGGATTTCCTACACCACCGTGTCCCACGTGGTGAACAAGACGCGGCCGGTCAGCGAAGAAGTGCGGCTCAAGGTCGAGGCGGCCATCGAGCGCCTGGACTATGTGCCCAGCGCCGTGGCCCGGTCGCTCAAGGCCAAGACCACGGCGACCATCGGCCTGCTGGTGCCCAACAGCCTCAACCCTTACTTTGCCGAGTTGGCCCGGGGCATCGAGGATTACTGTGAGCGCAACGGCTATTGCGTGATCCTGTGCAACTCCGACGACAACCCGGACAAGCAACGCAGCTACCTGCGGGTGCTGCTGGAAAAACGCATCGATGGCCTGATCTTCGCGTCCGCCGGAGGCGATGTCGGCCTGGCCGAGGGCCTGGCCAGCGTGCGCACGCCCATGGTGATCGTCGACCGCGGGCTCGAGGGCGTCGACGCGGACCTGGTGCGCATCGATCATGAATACGGCGCCTACCTGGCGACCCGGCACCTGCTGGAGTTGGGTCACCACGACATCGCCTTCATCGGCGGCCCGGCCGATACCAGCGTGGCGCAGATGCGCCTGGCCGGTTACTGCCGGGCGCTGAAAGAGGCCGGGATCGAGCTGCCCGTCGAGCGTATGCTCGAAAGCGATTTCACCAGTACCGGCGGTTACCGCGCCGCTGCGCAACTGCTTGAACAGCGGCCGCCCAGCGCGATCTTCGCGGCCAACGACATGATCGGCATCGGTGTGCTGCGCGCCGCGGCTGAACGCAATGTGCGCGTGCCCAGCGAACTGTCGGTCATCGGTTTCGATGACATCCAGATGAGCCGCTATGTCTACCCGGCGTTGACCACGGTGGGGCAGTCGATCCTGCAGCTCGGGGAGATGGCGGCCGAAGTGCTGCTGCGGCGTATCGCTACGCCGGGCCTTGCCACCGACCAGCGGATCGTGACGCCGAGTATTGTCTTGCGAGAGTCGACTGCACCGCTGTCCGGTACATTCGCCCAATACCGCTGAACCGAATTGATGAGTAGTGATGTATGCCAGCAAAAGTAGTGGTGATAGGCAGTCTGAACATGGACCTGGTGACCCGGGCGCCGCGCTTGCCCCGTGGCGGTGAAACACTGATCGGCGAGTCGTTCGCCACCATTCCGGGTGGCAAGGGCGCCAACCAGGCGGTAGCCGCCGCGCGCCTGGGGGCGCAGGTGTCGATGGTCGGTTGCGTGGGCGACGATGCCTATGGCGAGCAATTGCGCGGCGCATTGCTGGCCGAGGGCATCGACTGCCAGGCGGTCCGCGTGGAGCAGGGCTCCAGTGGCGTGGCGCTGATTGTCGTCGACGACAACAGCCAGAATGCGATCGTTATCGTCGCCGGTGCCAACGGTGCGCTCACCGCCGAGGTCCTGGACGGTGTCGATGACGTGCTGCAAAGCGCCGATGTCATCATCTGCCAGCTCGAAGTGCCGGATGCCACCGTCGGCCATGCCCTCAAGCGCGGGCGGGCGTTGGGCAAAATCGTCATCCTCAACCCAGCGCCGGCTTCCCATGCGTTGCCCGCCGACTGGTATGCCTGCATCGACTACTTGATTCCCAATGAAAGCGAAGCCGCGGTGCTGAGCGGGCTGGCGGTGGATTCCCTGGAAACCGCAGAGGCCGCCGCAGCGCATTTGATCGCCGCCGGTGCCGGCAAGGTGATCGTCACCCTGGGGGCCCAGGGGCTGATGTTCGCCAACGGCGCCAGCTTCGAGCATTTCCCGGCCCCGCGGGTCAAGGCCGTGGATACCACGGCCGCCGGGGATACCTTTGTCGGCGGCTTCGCGGCAGCCTTGGCCTGCGGCAAAAGCGAGGTCGATGCGATTCGTTTCGGCCAGGTCGCCGCCGCGCTGTCGGTCACCCGCGCCGGCGCGCAACCTTCAATCCCCACGTTGCTGGAAGTACAGGCTTTCAAATCATGAAAAAGACGCCGTTATTGAATGTGGCACTGTCCCGACTGATCGCTTCCCTCGGCCATGGCGACAAGGTGGTCATCGGGGATGCCGGCCTGCCCGTGCCGCCCCAGGTCGAATTGATCGACCTGGCCCTGACCCATGGCATTCCTGACTTCGTCAGCACCTTGAAGGTGGTGCTCAGCGAAATGCAGGTGGAAAGCCATGTCCTGGCCGAGGAAATCCTCGACAAACAGCCGTTGGCCCTGGCAACCCTAGAGACGCTGAATGCCGAGGGGGCGTTGGGTGAGCGGGCGTTGGTCAGCCATGAGCAATTCAAGGTCATCAGCCGACAGGCACGGGCGATCATTCGCACAGGCGAATGCTCGCCGTACTGCAATATCGTGCTGGTCGCTGGAGTGACGTTCTAACCCTGTTCTACCCTGCACAAGGAGTGCGCCATGCACCGCTATGCTGAGAAAATGCATCAACTGATCCGGAGTCTGCTGCTTTTGTCATTGATCACTGCAACGAGCGCCCAGGCGGCGGAAAAGATCGACCTGATCATCGACACCGACCCAGGCGCCGACGACGTGGTGGCGCTGCTGTTCGCCCTGGCGTCGCCCGAGGAGCTGCATATCCGTGCGCTGACCACCGTCGCCGGCAATGTGCGCCTGGACAAGACCTCGCGCAACGCTCGCCTGGCCCGTGAATGGGCGGGGCGCGAAGACGTGCCGGTCTACGCCGGTGCGCCGAAACCCTTGATGCGCACGCCCATCTACGCAGAAAACATCCATGGCAAGGAAGGCCTGTCGGGTGTCACGGTGCACGAGCCGAAGAAGGGGCTCGCCGAAGGCAATGCCGTCAACTACCTGATCGACACGCTGAAGGCGGCCAAGCCCCACAGCATCACCATTGCCATGCTGGGGCCGCAGACCAACCTGGCGCTGGCGTTGGTCCAGGAACCGGACATTGTCCAGGGCATCAAGGAAGTGGTGATCATGGGCGGTGCGCACTTCAACGGCGGCAATATCACCCCGGTGGCCGAGTTCAATCTGTTCGCCGATCCGCAGGCGGCCGAGGTGGTGGCCAAGAGCAGCGTGAAGCTGACCTACCTGCCATTGGACGTGACCCACAAGATTCTCACCAGCGAGGCGCGCCTGAAGCAGATCGCGGCGCTGAACAACAATGCCAGCAAGCTGGTGGGCGATATCCTCAACGAATACGTCAAGGGCGACATGGAGCACTACGGCATGACGGGCGGGCCGGTGCATGATGCGACCGTGATTGCCTACCTGCTCAAGCCGCAATTGTTCACTGGCCGTTCGGTCAATGTCGTGGTGGACAGTCGCGAGGGCCCGACGTTCGGGCAGACCATCGTCGACTGGTACGATGGCCTGAAAGCGCCGAAGAACGCGTTCTGGGTGGAAAACGGCGATGCCCAGGGGTTCTTTGACTTGCTGACCGAGCGCCTGGCGCGCCTGAAGTAATCTGCCTGGCTTATAGCGCCCCCAGGCTGGACCTGCGGGCGCGTGCCTCAATCCACGGTGTCGACGATGCTCGGGTAGCGCTCGAATGTCTGCTGGATGAAGTTGCGGGCGACTTCTATCCCCAACTCTTTCACCAACAACTCTATGCAGATGATTGCCAGTTCCTCCGGGCTTCCGGGGCTATAGGAGCTGTGGCCCTCCGACCATTTGGCATTGATGGTGGCTTCGATACTGACGGTGCTCATGGTCGGGCTCGCGAGTTGGAGGTCTGTAGGCTGAGTTAAACATTTTTGCCCGGGATTTGGCACTGCGACTTAGGCATTGGGGGAGGGCTGTGCGACACTTGTTCCTTTATTTTTCAAAGGAGCTTCGCCGTGCAGATAGATTTGAACGCTCCTGATGGCCTGACCGTCGAGGCGGTTCGTCAATTGCTGGCCTCGGCCAGTGACGACGAGCATACCCAGCTGCGCGTGACCAAGGACGGCATCGCCTATTTGTCCTCGGGTGTGGTCGGTGGCGTTGACATCGAGGGTTTGCGGTTTCGGCTCGAAACTTGGGCGAAGGGTTCGGGGTACGTCGGTCGGGTCGCTGCCAGCGACGAGGTCTGGGTCATGCAGATCTACAACGCGCTGAAGGACAACTGGCCCAATCCGCCCTTCGATTACATTGATGTTTATTGAGCCGCGTTCATATCCAGTCACGATTCAGGCCTGAACAGCGGGAACGGGCTCAGGCAAACTGCCAGCTTTCCCCAGGCTGATGCCTGCGGTGTTGAAACCAAGCGCCGTTTGGGCTGTCGCACGTTTTCTGTTTATTCATCGAAAAAAGGAGGCTTCATGCCTTGGAAGCTCGCGTCATTGAGTACTTTGCTGGCCGCCATGTTCTTGAGCGGTTGCAGCAGCACCTCTGAATCGACCCCCGAACCTGTGGCGGCCGAGACCGGTCACAGCCGCTGCGAAGCAAAGGCCGCCGAGTTCGCGATTGGCAAGAAGGCCTCGCCACAGTTGCTGGAGCAGGCCCGTACCCGTGCCGGCGCGCAGAATGCCCGGATCCTCAAGCCCAACGACATGGTCACGCTCGAGTACCGCTCCGATCGCCTGAACCTCAATACCGATGCCAACCTGGTGATCAACCGGGTGAACTGTGGCTGATTGATGGTTTTCAATCGCCCATAAAAAACCCCGTCACATGGACGGGGTTTTTTTGTGCGCCGAGAAATTACTCTGGGCGAACCTGTGCAGCTTGCATACCCTTTTGGCCTTTCTCAGCCACGAAGGAAACGGTCTGGCCTTCTTTCAGGCTTTTGAAACCGTCGCTTTCGATAGCTTTGAAGTGTACGAACAGGTCGTCACCGCCACCTTGAGGAGTGATGAAGCCGAAGCCTTTTTCATCGTTGAACCATTTAACGGTGCCGGTTTGGCGATTAGACATGGTGTATCTCCAAGAAACATATATTTTCAGTGTACTGTGCTGCTCAGGCCAACTGGGCACACCCGGGTATCATAGTCGAAATGTTCGATTTGGGAGCCCCCCGCAGGCGTTGTTTGCCAATCAGTCGTGTTTACTTTATCGCCTTTACCCGCTGAAAGGCCCGGTTTTAAAGGCTTTGAGCCGAAAGTAAAGACGATAAAAAAAGCTGTAAAACCTGCATAAATAGTACGAAAAAGCGCTTTTTTTGGCCTTTTACCAGCCCCGGGCGGCATCAAAGGCTCCAGTTATTCACTTTTTCGCAGGCGCATTGGCCTTGCATTTGGCGATCTCGCCGAGGGCTTTTTGCTGCAATTGGGGGGTGGCCTTGTTGTCCATCAGCGCCTGGATATCACTCGCCGGGTAGGACTTGATGGCGTCGGCGCCACAGGCGCAGTGGGATTTCGCCGCCGCCGCGCCAATCTGCGGGGTAGCGGCCTGGGTGCACTGGGCCATGTATTTATCCCGCTCGCCCTTCGGCCAGTCGGCGTGGGCACTCAACGGCAGCAGCAGAACAATGGGGGCGACTACGGCGAACAGGGTATTGAGACGCATGCGGGGATGCTCCTTGTGGGTCGATGTTCTGTGATTCGAGGGCTCTAGGGCCGATCAAGTTCAGCACTCTGGCATAAAAGCAGACGATTTGCCTTCCTGCGACAGCCTTGTGCATCGACGACCGTTCATCTGTGCTAGCATGCCGGGCTCGGCTATTTCCAGGCTGTGGATGCTCGTTCGTCCCGGTGGCAAAGAGTCCGAATAACCCTGATTTGAATCCCAGTCACTCTGGTTCGGTTTTCCCGGTTGGCCGCAAGGCTCCTGCCGCTGTAAGGCAGGCGTTCGTCATTGAATGGCCTGGACTGGATCTTGTACTGGCTCATCCCAACCCACGTGACCTTTGGTAGGGGTCACCACTAGGAGAGGAGGCGCCATGCCAACTATTACTCTTCCCGACGGCAGTCAACGTTCGTTCGATCACCCGGTTTCCGTAGCCGAGGTCGCCGCATCCATCGGCGCGGGCCTGGCCAAGGCCACCCTGGCCGGCAAGGTCAACGGCAAACTGGTCGACGCCAGCGACGTCATCGACAGCGACGCCACGCTGCAAATCATCACGCCCAAGGATGAAGAGGGGCTGGAGATCATTCGCCACTCCTGCGCGCACTTGGTTGGCCACGCGGTCAAGCAACTGTACCCGAGCGCGAAGATGGTCATCGGGCCGGTCATCGACGAAGGCTTCTATTACGACATCGCCTTCGAGCGTCCTTTCACGCCGGACGACATGGCCGCCATCGAACAGCGGATGCAGCAGCTGATCGAGAAAGATTACGACGTCATCAAGAAAGTCACCCCGCGCGCCGAAGTCATCGAGGTTTTCAAGGCCCGTGGCGAGGACTACAAGCTGCGTCTGGTGGAAGACATGCCGGACGAGCAGGCCATGGGCCTGTACTACCACGAAGAATACGTCGACATGTGCCGCGGTCCGCACGTGCCGAACACGCGTTTCCTCAAGTCCTTCAAGCTGACCAAGCTGTCCGGCGCCTACTGGCGTGGCGATGCGAAGAACGAGCAGTTGCAGCGCGTCTACGGCACTGCCTGGGCGGACAAGAAGCAGCTGGCGGCCTACATCCAGCGCATCGAAGAAGCCGAAAAGCGCGATCACCGCAAGATCGGCAAGCGCCTGGGCCTGTTCCATACCCAGGAAGAGTCCCCGGGCATGGTGTTCTGGCACCCGAACGGCTGGACCCTGTACCAGGTGCTCGAGCAGTACATGCGCCAGGTCCAGCGTGAGAACGGCTACCTGGAGATCAAGACGCCACAAGTGGTCGACCGCAGCCTGTGGGAGAAATCCGGGCACTGGGCCAACTACGCCGACAACATGTTCACCACCCAGTCGGAAAACCGCGACTACGCCATCAAGCCGATGAACTGCCCGTGCCACGTGCAGGTGTTCAACCAGGGCCTGAAAAGCTACCGCGAGCTGCCGATGCGCCTGGCCGAGTTCGGTGCCTGCCACCGCAACGAGCCGTCGGGTGCGCTGCACGGCATCATGCGCGTGCGTGCATTTACCCAGGACGATGCCCACATCTTCTGCACCGAAGAGCAGATGCAGGCCGAATCCGCTGCTTTCATCAAGCTGACCATGGACGTCTACCGGGACTTCGGCTTCACCGAAGTCGAGATGAAGCTGTCCACTCGTCCGGAAAAACGCGTCGGCTCCGACGAGCTGTGGGATCGCGCCGAAGCGGCCCTGGCCGCCGCCCTCGATAGCGCGGGCCTTGCGTATGACCTGCAGCCGGGCGAGGGGGCCTTCTACGGTCCGAAGATCGAGTTCTCGCTGAAAGATTGCCTCGGTCGCGTCTGGCAGTGTGGTACCCTGCAGCTCGATTTTAACCTGCCGATCCGTCTGGGCGCCGAATACGTGTCCGAAGACAACAGCCGCAAGCACCCGGTCATGCTTCACCGCGCGATCCTCGGTTCGTTCGAGCGTTTCGTCGGGATTCTGATCGAACACTACGAGGGCGCGTTCCCTGCGTGGCTGGCGCCGACCCAGGCAGTGATCATGAATATCACTGATAAACAGGCAGATTTTGCCGCTGAAGTCGAAAAAACTCTCAACCAAAGCGGATTTCGTGCCAAGTCCGACTTGAGAAATGAAAAGATCGGCTTTAAAATCCGCGAGCATACTTTGCTCAAGGTTCCCTTTCTCTTGGTTATTGGAGATCGGGAGGTCGAGATGCAGACTGTCGCTGTGCGTACTCGTGAAGGTGCTGACCTGGGCTCGATGCCCGTCGCCGAATTCGCTGAGTTCCTCGCGCAAGCGGTTTCCCGGCGTGGTCGCCCAGATTTGGAGTAATTATTATTAAGCGTGAAATGAGACAAGATAAACGAGCTGCACCGAAAGCCCCGATCAACGAGAATATCTCGGCACGCGAGGTTCGGTTAATTGGCGCTGACGGCGAGCAGATTGGCATCGTCTCGATTGATGAAGCGCTTCGTATTGCTGAAGAAGCAAAGCTTGATCTGGTAGAAATTTCCGCGGACGCAGTCCCACCGGTTTGCCGGGTGATGGACTACGGCAAGTCGATCTTCGAGAAGAAGAAGCAGATTGCCGCGGCGAAGAAAAACCAGAAGCAGATTCAGGTAAAAGAAATCAAGTTTCGTCCAGGGACGGAGGAAGGGGATTACCAGGTAAAACTGCGCAACCTGGTACGTTTCCTGAGTGATGGGGACAGGGCCAAGGTATCCTTGCGATTCCGCGGCCGTGAGATGGCCCACCAGGAGCTGGGGATGGAACTCCTCAAGCGGGTTGAACAAGACCTGCTCGAGTACGGTTCGGTCGAACAGCATCCTAAGATGGAAGGACGCCAGCTGATCATGGTCATCGCCCCGAAAAAGAAGAAGTAATCACCAGGGCACGGCAGGCCTTGCGATTATGTTTATCAACTGAATGCGGAGTATCCGAACATGCCAAAGATGAAAACCAAAAGTGGTGCTGCTAAGCGGTTTCTGAAAACTGCTAACGGTATCAAGCACAAGCACGCTTTCAAGAGCCACATCCTGACCAAAATGTCGACCAAGCGTAAGCGTCAACTGCGCGGTAGCAGCTTGCTGCATCCGTCTGACGTGGCAAAAGTCGAGCGCATGCTGCGCCTTCGTTAATTTTTGGATCAAGAATAGAGGAAGTAACTCATGGCTCGTGTAAAGCGTGGCGTCATTGCCCGTAAGCGTCACAAAAAAATTCTGAAACTTGCTAAAGGCTACTACGGCGCGCGCTCCCGCGTATTCCGTGTTGCCAAGCAAGCGGTAATCAAGGCAGGCCAATACGCCTACCGTGACCGTCGTCAGAAAAAACGTCAGTTCCGCGCTCTGTGGATCGCTCGTATCAACGCTGGTGCTCGTGTTAACGGTCTGTCCTACAGCCGTTTCATCGCTGGCCTGAAAAAAGCGTCCATCGAGATCGACCGTAAGGTTCTGGCTGATCTGGCAGTGAACGAAAAAGCGGCGTTTGCTGCGATTGTCGAGAAAGCTAAAGCCACCTTGGCTTAAGTACCCCCGGCAGTCACCCGGGCCCACCTCTGTGGACCCAGGTGTCAAACGTCATAAATAGGGGAAGAGCCTTAAAGCTCTTCCCCTATTTTGTATCTGGAGTCTGTACATGGAAAACCTGGACGCGCTGGTCGCTCAAGCACTAGAGGCTGTGCAAAGCGCTGAAGATATCAATGCCCTGGAGCAAATCCGGGTTCACTACCTTGGCAAGAAGGGCGAGTTGACTCAGGTGATGAAGACCCTGGGGAACCTGCCAGCCGAAGAGCGTCCGCAGGTCGGTGCGCTGATCAACGTTGCCAAGGAGCGTGTCACAGAAGTCCTCAATGCGCGCAAGGCGTTGTTCGAGGAGGCGGATCTGGCTGCCAAGCTCGCCGCCGAGTCCATCGACGTGACCCTGCCTGGCCGTGGCCAGACTTCCGGTGGCTTGCATCCGGTGACCCGGACCCTGGAACGCATCGAGCAGTTCTTCACCCACATCGGCTACGGCATTGCCGAAGGCCCTGAGGTCGAAGACGACTACCACAACTTCGAGGCACTCAACATCCCAGGCCATCACCCGGCCCGGTCGATGCATGACACCTTCTATTTCAATGCGAACATGCTGTTGCGCACCCATACCTCGCCGGTACAGGTCCGCACCATGGAATCGCAGCAGCCGCCGATCCGCATCGTCTGCCCAGGCCGTGTGTACCGCAGCGACTCCGATATCACCCACTCGCCGATGTTCCACCAGGTCGAAGGCCTGCTGGTTGATCGCGACATCAATTTCGCCGACCTGAAAGGCACGATCGAAGAGTTCCTGCGGGTGTTCTTCGAAAAAGAACTGGCGGTGCGTTTCCGCCCTTCGTACTTCCCGTTCACCGAGCCCTCCGCTGAAGTCGACATGGAATGCGTGATGTGCAGCGGCAAAGGCTGCCGCGTCTGCAAGCAGACTGGCTGGCTGGAAGTCATGGGCTGCGGCATGGTTCACCCGAACGTGCTGCGTATGTCCGGGATCGATCCGGAAGAATTCTCGGGCTTTGCTTTCGGCATGGGCGTCGAGCGCCTGGCCATGCTGCGTTACGGTGTGAATGACTTGCGCCTGTTCTTCGACAACGACTTGCGGTTCCTTGCGCAGTTTCGCTAGGTCGCAGCCGGTAACGAATCTATTAGGAGAGCAGGATGAAATTCAGTGAACAATGGCTGCGCGGCTGGGTAAGCCCGCAGGTAAGTCGGGACGAGCTGGTTGCTCGCCTGTCGATGGCCGGTCTTGAGGTCGATAGCGTCACGCCGGCCGCCGGCGAATTCAGTGGCGTGGTGGTGGGCGAGGTGTTGAGCACCGAGCAGCACCCGGACGCTGACAAATTGCGGGTTTGCCAGGTCAGCAATGGCGCGGAAACCTTCCAGGTAGTCTGCGGCGCACCTAACGTGCGTCCAGGCCTGAAGATCCCGTTCGCCATGATCGGTGCCGAGCTGCCGGGCGACTTCAAGATCAAGAAAGCCAAGCTGCGTGGCGTCGAGTCCAACGGCATGCTGTGTTCCCAGGCCGAACTGCAGATCGGCGAAGGCAACGATGGCCTGATGGAACTGCCGGTTGATGCGCCGGTGGGCCAGGACATCCGTGAGTACCTGGGCCTGGACGATGCGAGCATCGAGGTCGACCTGACGCCGAACCGTGGCGACTGCCTGTCCCTGGCCGGTCTGGCCCGCGAAGTCGGTGCGCTGTATGCCGCCCCCGTGACGCGTCCGGTGGTCGCGACCGTGCCGGCGGTGCATGACGAAGTGCGTTCGATTGACGTCCTGGCGCCGGCGGCATGCCCGCGTTACCTGGGCCGTGTGATCCGTAACGTCGACCTGTCCAAGCCAACACCGCTGTGGATGGTCGAGCGCCTGCGTCGCGCCGACGTGCGCAGCATCGACGCCGCCGTCGACATCACCAACTATGTGATGCTGGAGCTGGGTCAACCGCTGCATGCGTTCGATCTCGCCGAAATCAACGGCGGCATCCGCGTGCGCATGGCTGAAGAGGGTGAAAAGCTGGTGCTGCTCGACGGCCAGGAAGTGACCCTGCGCAGCGACACCCTGGTGATTGCCGACCACACCCGCGCCTTGGCGATTGCTGGCGTAATGGGCGGCGAACACAGTGGTGTATCCGCCACGACCCGCGATGTATTCCTGGAAAGCGCGTTCTTCGACCAGATCGCCGTCGCTGGCAAGGCGCGTTCCTATGGCCTGCACACCGACGCCTCGCACCGCTACGAGCGTGGCGTGGATTGGCAACTGGCCCGTGAAGCCATGGAGCGCGCCACCGGCCTGCTGCTGGAGATCACCGGTGGCGAAGCCGGCCCGATCATCGAAACCGTCAGCGAACAGCACCTGCCGAAGATTGCACCGGTCACCCTGCGTGCCCAGCGCATCACCCAGATGCTGGGCATGGAAATGGCCCCGGCCGAAGTCGAACGCCTGCTCAGCGCCCTCGGCCTGAACATCAGCGCCGATGGGGCAGGGCAGTGGCGCGTCGAAGTGCCAAGCCATCGCTTCGATATCAGCCTGGAAGTCGACCTGATCGAAGAACTGGCCCGCCTGTACGGTTACAACCGTCTGCCGGTTCGCTACCCGCAAGCGCGCCTGGCCCCGCAAGCCAAGGCCGAAGCCCGCAGCGATCTGCCGGAACTGCGTCGCCTGCTGGTGGCCCGTGGTTATCAGGAAGCGATCACCTACAGCTTCATCGATCCACGCCAGTTCGAGCTGTTCAGCCCCGGTGTCGAGCCGCTGTTGCTGGCCAACCCGATCTCCAACGACATGGCGGCCATGCGCTCGTCCTTGTGGCCGGGCCTGGTCAAGTCGCTGCAGCACAACCTCAACCGCCAGCAGGATCGCGTGCGTCTGTTCGAAAGCGGTCTACGCTTCGTCGGTCAACTGGACGGCTTGAAGCAAGAGCCGATGCTGGCTGGTGTCGTCTGCGGCAGTCGCTTGCCGGAAGGCTGGGCGCAAGGTCGCGATGTCGTCGATTTCTTCGACGTCAAGGCTGACGTGGAAGCGGTGCTGGGCTTCGCCGGCGCGCTCGACGCATTCACTTTCGTACCAGGCAAGCACCCGGCGCTGCACCCAGGGCAGACCGCACGCATCGAGCGAGACGGGCGTGAAGTCGGCTATGTCGGCGCCATCCACCCGGAACTGTCGAAAACCCTGGGCCTCGATCGTCCAGTCTTCGTTTTCGAGCTGGTGCTGGCCGAAGTGGCCCAAGGGAAAATGCCGAAATTCCAGGAGTTATCGCGCTTTCCTGAAGTGCGTCGTGACCTTGCGTTGCTGGCCGACCGTGACGTTGCATCCAGCGCCGTGCTGGAGGTAATCCGTGAAAATGCAGGCGAATGGCTGACGGACCTCAGGCTATTTGACGTGTATCAGGGTAAAGGCATTGATCCGCATAGAAAAAGCCTTGCAGTTGGCTTGACCTGGCAGCATCCATCGCGCACTCTTAATGACGATGAGGTGAATACCGCAACGCAGAATATCCTCACCTCGCTCGAAAACAGGTTGAACGCCACGTTAAGGAAGTGACGTATGGGGGCTCTGACGAAAGCTGAGATGGCGGAACGTCTGTATGAGGAGCTGGGCCTGAACAAACGGGAGGCCAAAGAATTGGTCGAACTGTTTTTCGAAGAAATCAGGCACGCTCTGGAAGACAACGAACAGGTCAAATTGTCCGGTTTCGGCAATTTCGACCTTCGGGACAAACGCCAGCGGCCTGGCCGCAATCCGAAAACGGGAGAAGAAATCCCGATCACGGCTCGCCGTGTGGTCACCTTTCGTCCAGGGCAGAAGTTGAAGGCCCGAGTTGAGGCTTATGCTGGAACCAAGTCATAACGACGAACTACCCGTCATCCCGGGCAAACGCTACTTCACCATTGGTGAAGTCAGCGAGTTGTGTGCGGTAAAACCGCACGTGCTGCGCTATTGGGAGCAGGAGTTTCCTCAACTCAACCCGGTCAAGCGCCGCGGAAACCGCCGGTATTATCAGCGACAAGACGTGCTGATGATCCGGCAGATCCGCGCGCTGCTGTACGATCAAGGGTTCACCATCGGCGGCGCACGCCTGCGCCTCTCCGGTGATGAGGCCAAGGACGATACAACCCAGTACAAACAAATGATCCGCCAGATGATCGCCGAGCTTGAAGATGTGCTGGTGGTGCTCAAGAAATAAAATTTCTGCTTTAAATACTTCCAGTTTTCAAAAGCTTGCGATATATTCCTGAGCGTTCCGTTGAGAAGCGGAACAAGATTCACGCCTAGTCGGGGCGTAGCGCAGTCCGGTAGCGCACTAGCATGGGGTGCTAGGGGTCGAGTGTTCGAATCACTCCGTCCCGACCATATAATTCAAAGGGTTGCGAGATTTTATCTCGCGACCCTTTTTTATGTTTGGTCGTTGTTACCCCCAGAAAACGGCTAGCTCTGAATGGATTTTTCAGGTGTGGTACCAATATCGGATTTTTTGCCTAGAAGCTTTTGGCGGTGATTGCTCCCGCCTACCTGGCGGCCATCCGATGATGGGATGAGAAATCAGCAATACTAAAGACATATTACGGCTCTCGTTAGAAAAGCTATCATCCTGCTATCAGTTCAAGAGGGGCCCCCTGGCCGGCCAATCCCGGCACTCCCTTGGGCATAAAGACAAGGATGGTTGCGCATGGATGAGATCGTTCAGTCCCTCACGCCCCAAGAAGAAGCCCAGCCTAAGGAAGTAAAGATCCTTGCCACCTTGGTGGCGAAGCTGAATCTTGCAGATTTCCAGAACGCCATTCCTGTAATACGCGAGTTGCGCATCTCGAATGAAACGAGTGATCGTTTTGTCAATGCAACCCTTACCCTTAGCTCGGTGCCCGAGGTATTTAAGTCCAAGATCTGGCGGATTGACGAGATTGCTGCTGATAGCTTCCGAGTCATACCTGGGCTTGATCTTGTATTGGATGGCCCGTTGTTGAATCGTCTGACAGAAGCGGAGATGTCGACTTTTACCTTCCTTCTTGAGACCGATGATAAGGAGGCGGGGAGTGGTCGCAAGGAGGTTGCTCGGTTTGAACAAGTCGTAGACCTTTTGCCCAGAAACCAGTGGGGCGGATTGCGGCATATACCAGATATGACTGCGGCTTTTGTTCAGCCGAATGATGCGGCGGTTGAGCGATTGCTTAAACAGGCGGCCGAGTTGCTACGTCTTAGCGATAAGCCATCCGCACTTAATGGATATGAGGGGGGGGCAAAAAGAGCGTGGCAGTTGGCGTCGGCAGTGTGGGGCGCGGTGGCGCGCATGAAGCTCGACTATGCATTGCCACCGGCTAGCTTTGAACAATCAGGACAGAAAATTCGAAGCCCCAGTCAGATTGCTGACTCCGGGTTGGCTACTTGTCTCGACCTGACGCTGCTTTTCTGCGCGGCATTGGAGCAGATCGGTCTTAACCCTGTGATCGTATTTACCCATGGTCATGCTTTTGCTGGTTTGTGGCTTAAGCCAGAAGAGTTTACGACTGCCCTGGTGGACGATGCCACAGCAGTACGTAAGCGTGTGAAGCTTCAGGAACTCGTGTTGTTCGAGACGACCTTCATTACCCACAACTCAATACCGTCATTCTCTTATGCGGTAGAGATGGGTACAAAACAGGTAGCCGAGGACGCTGAAAATGCTTTCGAGATGCTGCTGGATATCCGTCGTGCCCGTATGCAACGTATCAAGCCACTCGCCAGCTCAGAGGCTCAGATCGCGCGTGCTGTCGTTGCTGAGTCTGACGAATCTCCACTGCTTCTGGTGGAGGAAGGGCTCGGCATCGCCGATGACAACATTGTGCAGGTTGAGGATCTCTCCAAGCTCGACCCAGCAGATCGCCTCGGCCGATGGCAGCGTAAGCTTTTGGATCTGTCACTTCGAAATAACTTACTCAATTTCAAAATGGGTAAGCGAGCGCTGAAGCTTGAGTCTCCTGATCCAGGTGCGCTTGAGGACATTCTAGCAAGTGGACAGGTACTGAAGCTGCTTACCAGGCCTGACCTGATGGATGGAGCAGATCCACGGGAACGTGCACTCTACGAGCAACGTGAGCGAGAGGATGTTCGTCGTCGTCATGCTGAAGATGCTCTCAAGCGTAGGGAAATATTCGTTGCTCTGACGTCCGTCGAAATGGATGCCCGCCTAACTGAGTTGTATCGAAGCGCTCGTACTGCTTTGCAGGAAGGTGGTTCCAACACTCTGTTCCTGGCCATCGGTTTTCTTAGCTGGACGCGTGAGGATAGAGCCGGCCAGAAATATAAAGCGCCGCTAGTGTTGGTACCGGTTACGTTGGAACGCAAGAGCGCCCGCTCCGGATTCACGATGGTGCTGCACGATGACGAACCTCGTTTTAACCCGACTTTGATCGAGATGCTGCGCCAAGACTTTGAGTTGGGCTTGGGTTCGCTGGAGCAGGAGCTGCCTCGGGACGAGTCCGGTCTGGATATAACAGGCATTTGGAACAAGGTTGGTCATGCGATTAAGGACATCGTTGGCTGGGAGCTTAACGAGGACGTTGTGCTCTCGATGTTCTCGTTTGCTAAGTATCTAATGTGGAAGGATCTTGCCGAGAATGCGGGGCACCTTCGACAGAGTCCTGTAGTTCAGCATCTTCTGGATACGCCACGCGATTCGTTCATCTCCGATACCCCGTTTCCGGAAGCTGAGTCGCTAGACCGTGATTACGGCCCGACTGATGTGTTTTGCCCACTGCCATCTGATTCATCTCAGCTTGCGGCTGTGATGGCAGCAGCCAAGGGCAAAGACTTCGTTCTCATCGGCCCACCTGGCACGGGTAAAAGCCAAACGATTTCCAACATGATTGCCCAGTCGATCGCTCAAGGACGTCGGGTGCTGTTTGTGTCTGAGAAAATTGCCGCCCTGGATGTCGTGTACCGGCGCTTGCGTGAAATCGGTCTGGGCGAGTTCTGCCTTGAACTTCACTCCAGCAAAGCTCGAAAAACGGATGTCCTTGCTCAGTTGCAGTCGGCTTGGGAAGCGAAAGGGCAGGTAGACGCTGCCGCATGGGAGGTGGAAGCGCAGCGGCTCGCTTCCCTGCGTGACAGCCTCAATATTTATGTCGAGCGTTTGCATCGCCGGCACCGCAACGGCTACTCCATCTACGATGCCATCGGGACGGTGACATCAGGTGTTGATGAGACAGTAGCTCCACTTGGTTGGCCATCTCCGGGCACGCATGATCAGAAGGCCATGCTTGAGCTTCGAGAGCTGGGCGATCGCCTTGAAGTGAACGCCCAGGCTGTGGGTTACAGTCAGTTGGCAAACAACGCTTTGTCCGCAGTAGGCCAAGCAGAGTGGTCGCCTCATTGGCAGCAACAATTCGTGCAGGCTGCTCGTGACGTGCTTCCCGCTGTGCTTGAGGTTCAGCGAGCTGCTGATCGCTTTGTTGAGCTGTCCGGGCTTCCTGTTACGGAGTACACCCCAACAGCGCTTGAGGGGCTATCGATCCTTTCTCGAGCACTTCCTGCTGCCGCTGGGCAGGATTGGTGTTTCGCACTGCGACCCGATGCACGCTCGATTTCTCAGCGTCTGAGTGAGGGTTGTACTTGGGTCGAAGAGCACCGGGACACTAACTCCGGGCTCTCAGCTCTCTGGCCCTCTCGTATAATTGCTGAAGCTAAACAAGGCATTGATCTGCTGCAGCAACGCCGCGCTATTTTCGTTGATCTAGGCCCAGCTTGGCCAGAAAGTGTCACTGACGTTATCGGGCAAGCTGTCACATTGCTGTGTCAGATAGACGACCTCAAGCACCAGCTAACGGCGTCCTACGGTGACGCGATTGAAGGACTTGATATCGATCTCCTGCTGCGCGAGTGGAAAGACGCGGAGGAGTCTTTCTGGCCTAAGTCTTGGTTTGGAAAGCGCCGAATCGCTGGGCTATTGGCTCCGACGCAGACGTCAACAGGTGAAGTCGACAATGGCAAGGATCTCGCTACTTGGGTAGAGATTCGGTCGGTGCGTCGAGCAATCGATGAGCTGGAGCCAGGTCATGAGTGTGTTGCTGTTTGGCAAGGCGCTAAATCCGAAGCAACGCATCTCGCGACAGCGATCAAGCTGCAAGAGGCTATGCGGCTTCAGAAAAGTAATTCTGCCTGGATCGATGACGGCTTGCAGTTGGTTGAGCAGGGCCAGCTAGGCGATGAGCTTAAGGAGGAACTCCGCCGGCTGCGTGCGCTGACTCGTCTCGATGTTGGGTTAGATGAGCTGGCTGATCTCAGCTCAGCAACTAGCTCTCTCTGGAGCGGTTTGACCACGGATATTGACGTGCTGACTTCAGCTCTGCGCTTCCAGGCGGAACGACGAGGCATAGAAGAGCGCGGTCGGCTTGTCGACGACTATCCTCATGTAGAGGAGGGGCGTTGTGGCTCGTCGTTAAAAGCTGATTTTGAGTTGCTCAAGAAAAGAGCAGCAGTTGAGCGAGAGTTGGTGGATCTGGCCGATCTACGAGAAATCGTTCCCGTCTGGAATGACTTGAAAACGAAGGTTGACGTCGTGCGTAGGGCGGTAGCGTTTCAGGGGGAAATAACTGCCGCGGTGGCGAAGCTAGCACTCAATCCTGAGCAAGTCGCGGCCTACAAAGCACCGCTTCAAACTTTGCTGGGGGATGGTAACGCACTACTTGAACCGGAGGCTGCTATAGCCAATGCCGGTGTTGCTCTTCGAGAAAGGCTTGAGTTGCTACAGGCGCGAGCGGCGCACCTGACGGCTGTCGGTCATTTCACCGAAATGGGCGTCACCGAAACTGCTCACCTGGCGCTAAGTGATATCAAGACAAACTGCGAAACTGTCGTCTCGTCTGAATCGCGCCTCAAGGCATGGTGCGCTTGGCGGAAGGTTCGCGATGAAGCCTACGCTGTCGGTCTGGCGCCAATTGTTCAAGCGATGGAAGCAGGAGCCATCACCTCTGGAAAAGTCCGGCGTGTATTGGAAGTAAATTATGCCCGCTGGTGGCTGAATACGACGGTCGACAACGAAGAGGTGATCCGGACGTTCGTCAGCGTGGAGCATGAACAGCGCATTCGTGATTTCCGAGCTTTGGATGACAAGTTCACCGAGTTGACCAAAGACTGGCTCCGAGCTCGGCTGTGTTCCGACCTACCAAGCCAGGATAGCGTAAGTCGTTCTTCGGAATGGGGCGTCCTGCGCCATGAGATGGGCAAGAAGACCAAGCACATTCCATTGCGGGAGTTGATGAGTCGTGCGCCAGAAGCGCTAACCAAGCTGACTCCATGCTTGCTCATGAGCCCTCTCTCCATTGCTCAGTATCTGCCGCCTGCTTCAACACCGTTCGATCTCGTTATCTTCGATGAGGCATCTCAAATACCTGTCTGGGATGCCATCGGCGCCATGGCTCGAGGGAAGCAGGTGGTGATGGTGGGCGACCCCAAACAGCTCCCTCCAACTTCGTTTTTTAACCGAGCTGAGTCGACCGCTGAAGATGAGGATGTAGAGGCTGATCTCGAGAGTATTCTGGACGAGTGCATCAGTGCCAACCTGCCGATGCGTAACCTGAGCTGGCACTACCGTAGCCGCCACGAGAGTCTGATCGCTTTCTCGAACCAGCGATACTACCAGTCGAAGCTGGTGACCTTCCCATCACCGTTTACGGCCGACAAAGCAGTACGGTTATGCCCTGTCCCGGGTATATATGACAAGGGCGGGTCGCGAACAAACTTAATTGAAGCAAGATATTTAGTTGCTGATTTGGTTGCTCGCCTCCAGTCTCCGGCCTTCCGCGAAAGCAGGCGGACCGTGGGGGTCGTAACCTTTAACGGCGAGCAACAGAAGCTCATCATGGACATGCTGGATGAGGCTTGCCGGAAAGACCCATCACTCGATTCGTATTTCGCTGAGTCCGAGCTGGAGCCTGTGTTCGTCAAGAACCTTGAGAGCGTTCAAGGCGATGAGCGAGACATCATCTATTTCTCGACCACCTATGGAAAAGACGCTGCCGGTGTGCTGTCCATGAACTTCGGTCCGATGAACCGCCCTGGTGGTGAGCGTCGACTGAACGTGGCAATAACCCGTGCTCGCCAGGAGCTTGTGGTGTTTTCGACCTTGCGCCCAGAGCATATTGATCTAGCTCGTACGCAAGCGATCGGGGTTCGAGATCTAAAGCACTTCTTGGAGTTTGCAGAGCGTGGCCCACGGGCTCTCGCAGAGGCTGACTTTGGTAGCGTGGGTAGTTTTGACAGCCCATTCGAAGAGGCAGTTGCAGCGGCCTTGGCTAAAAAGGGATGGCAGATATTTACCCAGATTGGCGTTTCCTCCTTTCGAATAGACCTTGGGGTTGTTCACCCTGACACACCTGGACGGTACCTTGCCGGGATTGAATGCGACGGTGCTACCTATCACCGCAGTGCGACCGCTCGTGATCGTGACAAGCTCCGTGAGTTTGTACTGCGTGGACTTGGTTGGGAGATCGTTAGGATATGGTCGACAGACTGGTGGGTTGATGCAATTGGAACTGCCGAAAAGGTACATCTACGTCTGAACGAACTCCTTGCTGAATCCCGAGCCAAGCAGGCTGTCATCGATGCCGCTCAAGAGGCAGAGCGACTGAAAATCGACGCAGCGATGGCTGAGGTCATTGAGGTAGTAAGTCAGGTTGCTGTGGTCGCCACAGTGGATAGTGCGGGCGAATCCAATGATCCCTCAGGTGCACTCCCTGATTTTAAGTACGCCAAGGCTGCATCTATCAAGCCAGACGAGGATGTCCTGGCTTTTGCTCGTCCCCTTGAATATTTGATTTATAAAGAATCCGACCCTCGTCAGGCGGTAGGGTTGGTCGATCCAGATCAGTTCTTTGAGGCGAGTTACACGGAAACGTTGGAGCAGATGATTGCTCATGTCGTGGCGGAAGAGGGACCGGTTCTGGACACGGCGCTTGCAAGGCGCATTGCCCGTGCTCATGGCTGGGTACGAACCGGCTCACGGATACGTGATCGCGTTGACCAAATTGCCCGGGCGCGATTTCGCTCACATGAAGAGGAGCAGACAGGAGTCTTTTTCTGGCCTACTCATATCGAGTCGGACGCCAGTGTCGTCTTCCGTAAGCCCGGCGACGAAGACACCACGAGAGGACTATCTGAAATCTGCCTGCCAGAACTACGTGCTTTGGTTGATGAGATGGTGCAGCGGGGACACGAAGGGGAATCCTTGATATACGCGGTCGCGAAGGAAGTTGGAGTAAGCAAGCTTGCTCATGCGGGACGTCAGCGAATTGAGAAGGCCATACGTCAAACGACGGAGTAAACGAGAAACAAGGGGGCTGTGAAGGTTGTCATGAAGGTCCCCTTACTTCTGGATAACTGGCCGTGTCTTTGCTCTGGGAAGCGTGGAGTACAAATGCGTTCTTTCTGGGTTAACTGACATTTCGGTTCCAAATGCTCAGGTGATTCAGGCAACGCCACGAGTTATGTTAATGTGCCATCATATGAACGGTATGGAGAGTCGTGATGGGTTGGAAAGGGACTGTACGTTCGCTGCAAGCGTCTGCGCGGCGATCAGAGCGCAACGCTCATCGCCGTCAGCGTGAGCTTGAAAAGCGACAGAAAGAGTACGCAAAGATGGAAGCGCTGGAACAAGCGGCGTATGAAGTTGAGGTGTACGAAAATCACGTAGATATCCTCCTTTCGATGCACAAGGAGTGTGCCGAGCCTGTGAAATGGAAGCGGCTTCTCTCCAACCCCGAACCTAGACAGCCCCTTAAGAGCGGCACACTTGAGCAAGAGGCCACGTACGCGGCTGCTACATATCGCCCCAATTTCTGGGCTCGGCTCTTCAAGCTAGAGGCTCGTCAGCGCGCAGCTCTGATCGCCAAGATTGGCACCGCACAGGCGGAAGATGAAAGGCAATATCAGGCTCAGTTTGATGAATGGAAAACTGCCCATACCGAGTGGGCAGAGGAGAGGGACATTGCGATCCGTATCCTTGATGGTGATCGTCAGGCCAAGCTAGATGCCATCGAGGCTTTCGAGTCGTTTGCAGAAATATCACACCTCGGCTCAGCTATTCAGATGATTGTTCATGAAGGTGGTGTCTTAGAAGCCAAAGTCGCTATCCATGGCTCTGACGTGATTCCGACCGAAATCAAATCTCTACTCAAAAGCGGCAAGCTCTCGACCAAAGCTATGCCTACTGGGCGGTTCAACGAACTTCATCAGGACTATGTGTGCAGCTGCGCGCTGCGAGTAGGTCGAGAGTTGTTGGCAATTCTGCCGGATGACCTAGTCATCGTCACCGCTCTTGACAATGTGCTCAACAGCTCGACAGGTCATATGGAGGAACAACCAATTTTGAGTGTTGCGTTCTCTAGGCCAACTGTTGACGGACTTAACCTCGAAACCATCGACCCGTCTGATGCGATGAAGAATTTCGTCCATAACATGGGCTTCAAGAAGGGCGTTGGATTCTCGGCTGTTGCCGCCCTTGATGCTCACCGCTTCGCCGTGACCGTATAACTGAATTATCCAAGATTCCGAGAATGACATGGCATACATGAAACAAATTGGCTTGTACACAGGCATATTGGGAGCTGTGGCATCAGTGGCGGCGCTTGTCCTACCCACCCCGGCGGTTTCGCACAGCTCCAGCGGTAACAACAGTCCGGTTATTTCTGGCAATGGCAATAACGTCAACTATCAATCTGGCTTTCCCGATCTTGAAACGATAAGAGCCCAGCGTCCCAATATCAGTGATCAACAATACGCTGCAATTAAGCCTGGTATGACCTACGAGCAGGTGCTGGACATCGTCAAGATTCCCGGTAAGGAGGCCGCCAGCGGCGGCAACGTGCAGGTCTATACGTGGGGGACGGAGCTTTACGTATACATGATGGTGACCTTGGTGAACGGGAAGGTTCAATCCAAGTCACATTGACGTGGTTTCATGGCATTGCATCGCCAAGTAACTTCATGGATACCAGGCGACGCAGTTCAGCATGCATTTATTTGCTCCGAGGCTTACCGGCGTCACTCCGTTTGTCTCGAATTTGACCGTCTTGATTTCGAGAGCGAGGCTGTTGGCCGCCGCCGGGCTTCGGAACGTTTACATCTTTGTTGATAGGGCGTCGATCGGTCATCGTAAATCTCCTACGAGTGCGGGTTTTTTACATATAATCGTTAAGTCGATTTCTACAAAAAACACATCATGTAGTGGTTTGTTTTCGTTACTGGCACAATATAGCGCGTATTTTACGTTGGTCAATGACTGCTTGCTGACACTGCTGCGATTATGACCCGGCTCCTTATTTTGGGTGGTTCGCATGCTGTCTCTAAAATCGCCCGCAATGTCATCACTTTTTGGGTGGAGGGTGGTCAATGAATTCCGGTAGCCAGGGTGGAAAACGTGTCAGCACCAACATGTGAAGGAGCTCCATCTCCAGCATCCAGTCTCTGAATTGCAGTTCACCACTCCTACTGTCGAACTACGCAATGCACATCTTGCTAAGAATCCCGACGAGCGTCATCATCCCGTTACATTTGATGGCCATTCGCCCATGGTCGCGTGTCGCCCGTCAACCAAGTCGGCTATACAGATAATTCCATCACTCCAGTTTTTGGCTCCGTGAAGCAGGAAGCTGTTGCGTTTCGAGTTAGTGAGCCATTTAAAACAAAGACTTATGGATGTTAGTGATGTCGTTTCTAAGGAAGCTGTTGGCGGCGCTTAAGGCATTTTTGTTTGGGGAAAGGGTCGAGACCGACGAAGAAGGAAGCTTTCCTAAAATTGATCCTGAAAAGATCAAAGCTGACCTCAGAGTCCTGGAGAACGCTCGTGCTCATGGTGCGTCGGGTATCCCTGATGCTAGAGATACTCGTCTGACGGAAACTGAACTCCAGATTATGGGTACCGTGGGGAAGCTTCGCGCAGCCACTTTCAAAAGCGGCGAGCGTTGGCTCAAGCAAATCCAAGCCCGTCTGGACAGCATCGACCTGACTCAAGAGACGAACCATACCGTGCAACTCGGTGAGGAGTTCGTACGAAAAGCCGACTCTATTCTCTCCCAGGCAGACGCTGAACTTCAGGATGAAGCGCGTACGACTCGGGCCCAAAAGGAAATCCTCGATCGCTTCAGATCTGAGAACAAGCTGCCTGACACACCTGCGAAGCTGGCAGGCTGGACCGATCATGCGACAAAGGTTGGCGTGCTCGTGTTGTGTTGCGCGCTGGAAGCATTCGCGAACTCGATCTTCTTCGCAGGAGGAATGCAGGGCGGACTGCTAGCCGGTCTGATGCTGGCAGGGCTGTTAGCGGTCGCTAACATCGTTGGATGCTTTTTCGTTGGTCGTCTCTTTACTAACAAAAACCATGTGAACAGCGGTCGCAAAACCCTCGGATGGGTTTGCGGATTATTCGGTGTTACTTGGACACTTTTGGTTGGTTGCTTCGTGGCTTACTGCCGCCATGTGATGCCTCAGATTGATGACGAAACTGCCAATCAGCTGCAACTGGTTTGGGAAAGCGCCAGTTCGTTGGTGTCGCCTTTCAGCGACTTTGAAAGCATTGGTCTGTTTGTTGTGACTGTCATTTTTGGCTTGCTCGCATTGCACCATGGATACGCCTGGCAAGATCGCTACCCGGGGTATTCGAAGGTCTATGGGGCGTACGTTGATTCTTATCAGAGCATGGTCGAGGTTATCGACCGCCTGCGTGAGGAGCTAGAACTGGAAAAACAGACGACGCTCGCGCAAATCGACGAGAACGTTAAAAAAGCCAAGCAGGCCATCAAACGCTTCAAATCCAACATGAATGAGAAGTCTGTCGCCGAGAAAAAGGTGACGGAGCACCTCGTATTGGCTGACAACACCATATTGGCCCTGACGCAGGCATATCGGTATGAGAACCAAATGGTTCGACCGGCTGATAAACCTCGTCCTGACTATTTCAACGATGACGTCGTGCTGGAAGAACAGGGTTTTCCAGATTTTAGCACAGAGCGTGACGAGGACCGCTTGAGGGTTCAGGAGCAGATGTTGAGCGAAATGCTCGCCATTGAGCAGCCAACCCGGGCAAAGGTTCAGTCGTCGTTCACGCAGAAATTTGACCAGCTCAAACCCATTGAAAGCCAGATTTAAGGGCGTCCCATGTCGCTGTACAAAAAACGAAAACAAAAATCGGCTACGGTAGCCATTCTCTGGATTTTGCTGACGCTTGCCCTGGTGGTTGGTGTTGTCTACGGAATCTACTGGTCTTTCAACCAAGATAAAATTGACAAGGTAACGCTTTGCCCAAGCAGTGGTGCGAAGGGTGAATACGTCGTGTTGATCGACAATACGTCTCCCTTTCCCTTTACGCAGAAAGCGGCTTTGGCCAAGCGGCTTCAAAACATGATTCTGAACGAGGTTCCGGAAGGTACCCTGGTGACGGTGTTCCTGTTGGGGGAGGATTACCAGCACAACAGCGATCCTGTATTCGTTATGTGTAACCCAGGGCAGTGGGGAGACAAAAACAAGTTCACGAATACCCAGAAATTCGTGGACAAGGATTTCAACGAGAAATTTGCCAAGCCTCTCGATGCGGTCGTACGCAAGATTCCTTTGGATGTGCGAGCGAAAACCTCTCCCATTTTCGAGATGCTTCAGCTAGCCAGCCTCCACGGATTCAACCATCTGAATGCCCAGGGTGAGAAGCATCTGATCATCTATTCGGACATGGCCGCGAACATGCCTCGGTTCAGCATGTACAAAAATGCTCAGCTCTCCTACAAAGATTTTGCAAAAAGCGCCTACGGCCAAGAGGCGGTAGCGCCTGCGCTGATGGATGTCTCTGTCACCATCAATATGTTGGCCGCGGAGTCTTCGGTTACTCCCTACAACAAGCGCGCGGAATTTTGGGCGCAGTACTTTTCTGCCAATGGTGCGTCACTGGACCGAGTAAACCCCATGGAGGGGCTGTAAATGAGCGCTGTAAAGCCACTGCACCGAGTACAATACTGGTTTGTTTTCGCGCTCATTCTGAAGATTTTTTGCGCCGGGATCAGCCTCTACATTAACGACCCTAAGTGGTTTGGCTTCTGGGTTCCGTTGACCATCATGCTGGCTTATTGGCTGGTGGGTTATCGCGTGCGAAAACTGTATGACGTGAAGCTTACCTTGGCCAAGTTTGCTGACTCTGTTTATTACCTCGGCTTTCTGTTCACCGTGGGCAGTATCATCATCTGTCTGTTCGACATCCAGAGTATCGGTGAAGACCTCAGCAACATGGCGATGCGCTTCGCTGCTGCGATGGTGAGCACTGCGATTGGCATGGTCGCCCGCACCCTTCACGTCGGTTTTAAGCACGACCAGGAGGACGCCATCTCAAGCGTCGAAGAGCGCGCGATCACAGCGGCTGAAAATCTCACCCTGATGTTTGATGACACCTTCCAGAAGTTGACGGTGTTCCGAGATGAAGTGGTTGCCACGACCAAAGAAACCGTCACCGGTGCCAAGGATCAGATTGAGGCGCTTTCCAAGCACAGCATGGGTGCCATGGATGCGTACTTCACCAATGCCACTCAGCGAAGTAATGAAGCGTTCGATGCCATGCTCAAGGACGCCAGGGCCGCCAGCGACAACTTGCTGTCGACCATCAATGGTCTTTCCGAGAAGAGCGAGAAAACCCTCGAGCGTATGGAAGCGCATGCATTGGATTTCGGGAAGAAAGCAGAGGCACGCCTGGATCACACGCTGTTCCCAGAGAATCTGTTCGCCAACAAGCTCAATCCTTCCATTGCCGTTTTGGCTGAGACAACAGATGGGGTCAACACGGGTATCACGACCCTGGCAGAAGACATTAAATCTGCTGCTAAGGCTGTGGGCACTGCGATTCGTGGTTTGAACACCAAAACCCAGACTCTTGAAGAAACACTCACGGCTGTGGGTTCTATTGTTGAAAGTCAGCAGCGTCTCATGGACGCTATGAACAGCCAGGGCGCCAGCCTAGTGGGCGGAATCGAGCGGGTTCAGAAAGAGTTTTTGGACACCCTAGACGACTATCAAAATGACTTCGAGCAAGAGCTTAAAGAAAACCGCGCAGTCATTGCACAGATCGTCGAGAAGCTTGACGGGCTTCACACAAGACTTGAGCGGGACGATTCTGTCGCAGTCCTAAGCCAGGAAATGGGCGAAGCGTTCAGAGCTGCAGGCGAGGCGAGTTTCCGGGCCAACGAAGCCCTTTCTGAGTCGATCAAGTCGACCCTGATGCCTTTCATTCAGGCCATCAACGAAAGCAACGAAACGCACAAAGATTTGGCCAGTCAGGTCATTCAGAGGAACAGTGCTATAGACACCGCCCATGCGCACCTTGATGAGCTCGTTCGCAAGATCGATCACGTGAATCAAATCGAGATTCGCCAGCCCGCGGTTAATGAGCCTCTCATCGCATCCGAGGCCAGTTCTGTGGCCTTGCTTCCATCTGATCGGATGTCCTCAGATGTGAGACCTGCCTGATGAGTCAGAAGAACGACCAGGTCTTCAACCTGTCGATTACTGAAATTTGGATGGTGCTGGCTTTCATTTTGCTACTTCTGAGCGGCTGGCAAGTGTGGAAGCTCACCAATGCCAATAAATCGTTGGAGCAAAAAGTCGCTGACTACCAAAGCCTGGATGAGCGTGAGAGGGCGATCAATGAAGCGACCGCAGCGCTCAAGACTAAGCTTTCAAAAATGGGTTTGAAAAACCCTGATGAGCTTATCCGAAAACTGACAGATGCTTCCAAAGCACGGGACGAGTCAGAGCGCCTGAAGGTACTGCTCACTCAGAAAGACGAAGAGTTGTCGGCGCTTGCTGCGATCGACAAAGCGTTGGAACAGTCAGGGAGTAAAGACAAAGGCAAAGAAGCCAAACGCTTGATACTTGAAACGCTCATGACCTATGACCAGTTGAAGCAGCTGGTCGCAGATCCAAACGCAGACGTTAAGCCTACCGAAATCGTGAAGCGTATCGCCGACATGAAGGCTACGGAGCAGATGATTAAGGATGCTCTGAACACCGAGGGCGATCCGAAGACTGATCAGGTTCATAAACTGCTTCATGATTCGCAGGCATACGCGGAAGCGGAGAAAGCGGGGCTGAATCCGACTGTACTGCAGAAGACGAACAGCGATCTGAAAGGGCAGGTGCAATTTCTACAGAACAAAATTAACCGGGGTAAGGGAGGAGATCTCCCTCCGTGCTGGGCTAACCCCGATACCGGCAAGCCTGAGATGTTCCTCACGGTCTACCTCAAGGAAAATAATCTGACGTTCGAGCCAGCCTGGCCAGTTTCACGACTTGCGGACGCACAAGCGCTGCCAGGTTTCGATGCGCTCATGGTTAATAAAGATAGAGGCTATGAAGATTTTTTGCGCGCCACCCAAGCGATTAATGCGTTTGGCAACGCGAACGGGTGTAAGTACTACGTCCGTCTTGCGAGTCAGATTCAGGACGCTCCGACTTCTGACAAGCGCCGGATTCAAGTAGAAAGCAATTTCTACAAAATTGAAGTGAGGCGGTGGTAAACGGTCTGGCTCTTGCGGGCCGCTTGTGTGTTGTGCAGCTCGTTATTCAAACGATGAAATGACGGGAAGGGGACTGAAAGAGTACTTCGTTGGCGCTGGTGCGATTTTGAATAAGGCTGCTGATTTTGACTGACCCACATGCTATCTCCGAGATCACCCGCGAGTTTCATCATTTTTGAGCAGTCGGTGAGGCAATGAACTCCGGTAGCCTGGGTCAATATCGCACCAGCGCCAACATCTAGTTCTCAGCCAGGCAGATATCCCGATGATGCGATAGGATCAAGGTGTTCGAATTGAGGGGCTTTCTTCTTTAGCGGCAATGGCATACCGCAGAGCGAATGCGTTAATTTCCTCGAGGGCGTACATGACCAGAATGAACAGGGCCATGATAATGACAAAGGATCGGGAGGAAGGGATCAGGTGAGCCTAAACACATATTTGCCGGGGCGGCTACGTAACACGCCGCTACCCCGCAGTCATGGATTGATGCCGTTGTTCGAGGCTGTCGTGAATTCCATTCACTCGATTGCCGAAACCAGCAGCGATCCCGAGTATGGACGGATCACGATCGAGATTGTGCGTGTGCCTCAATCCACTTTGGCCTTGGACGTAAGTAAGGCGAAACGGGGTGCGCCTTCCCAAGAACCTATCATGGGGTTCAAGATCACCGATAACGGAGCGGGCTTTCACGACAAGAACATGGCCTCGTTTGAGACGCTCGATAGTGAATACAAAGCTCAGCAAGGCTGTCGGGGTGTAGGGCGTCTGCTCTGGTTGAAAGCGTTCGAGGCGGTCAACATCAGCAGTGATTACAAAGATGAAAGTGGTGCTATCAAGCACCGTTCATTCGCATTCACGGCGGCGCAAGGGGTATCTAGCCTCCCTTCGACCATGAAGCCAGCCGATTTTGCATTGCAGACCTGCGTCCATCTCTCAGGTTTCAATAAACCGTATAGAGAAAATTCCGCCAAGACAGCTAGGAAGATAGCCACAAGTCTTTTCGAACATTGCCTTTGGTACTTCGTTCGTGATTCTGGTGCGCCGAAAATCCACATCAAGGATGGTGAGGAAGAAATTGACCTTGATGAGGTGCTCGATCAATACCTGTTCACCTCATCGAAAAAGGAACAGATTGAAATCAAGGGGCAGACATTTGAGCTTACCCATCTTAAGCTCAAGGCCAGTTCGGCGAAACAGCCTTTCATTGCCTGGTGTGCTGCCAGTCGCGTGGTTGAAGAGGAAACGCTCTCCGGTAAGGTTCCTGGCTTGCACGGGAAAATTCGTGATGACGACGGTGATTTTATCTACGCCTGTTATGTAACGTCTCCCTTTCTTGATCAAAATGTACGTCCCGAACGTATCGGTTTTGATATCGAAGAGTTGAGCGACGATCTCTTTTCGGAAACGGAAGTCAGCTTGAGCGACATCCGCAGGGCAGTCATTGCTTCGTCTAGCGGCTACCTCGAAGGCTATCTGCAAGAGATCCGTAAAACTGGGCGCGAACGAGTCGAAAAGTTTGTGTCTGTACGTGCGCCACGGTATCGACCAATTCTCCGTCGAATTGATGAAGAGAAGCTCAGCGTCGACCCGGACATTTCAGATAAAGATTTGGACCTTCTGCTCCACAAACAGCTCTCCGAGATTGAGAATGCTTTACTGTCAGAGGGGCATGATGTGATGAGTTTCGGGAGTGGTGAAACCACTGCTCAGTACCAGGAAAGGCTCGTAAGCTATCTTGAGAAAGCGGATGACATCAAGAAGTCGGACTTAGCCAATTATGTATTCCATCGCAAGGTGACTTTGGACATTTTGGCGAAAGCGCTTGAGCGTGGGGAAGACGGCAAGTACGCCAAGGAGGAGTTGATCCATGAGCTCATCATGCCAATGCGTAAAACGTCGGATGATGTTTTTCTGGATAGCTGCAATCTCTGGTTAGTCGATGAGCGTTTGGCGTTCCACGACTTTCTAGCCTCGGATAAGTCACTTCGGTCCTTTCCGATTACTCATTCAACGGACACAAAAGAACCTGATATTTGTGTTTTGAATGTTTTTGATGAGCCATTATTGGTTTCCGATAACAAGAGGATGCCACCGGCGGCTCTGACGATTGTAGAGATCAAACGTCCGATGCGAAATGACGCTGGCGAGGGAGAGGAGAAAGACCCGATTGAGCAGGCGCTTGGCTATCTGCAGCGTATTCGTGATGGTAACGCTCAAACCGCCGCAGGGCGACCTATTCCCAAAGGAAATGAGATCCCAGGCTTCTGCTACGTGATCTGCGATCTTACGCCTTCGATGGAGAGGCGATGCAAGATGCATGACTTGACTCGTGCCGCGGACGGATTGGGGTATTTTGGGTACAAGAGTAGTTTCCACGCCTATGTTGAGGTCATGTCGTTTGACGGTGTCATTAAGTCTGCGACGGAGCGCAATAAGGCGTTTTTCGAGAAGCTTGGGCTGCCAACGAATTAGTCTGAGTGACACATCGTCCTTACGAACTGAGATTCGACGGCCAGATTGCCATCCTCCCGGAGGGAGCGGCCGGCATCGTTGAGCGTCAGTGACTCGACTTCTTTAATGGCGATTTTGGTCGGAAATGAGTTACCCCTACTTTTCCCCCACAAAACCGTCGGCTCTCGATGGATGTTACTGGACTCTCGTGGAGCAGAACACCGCTGGAACTCAAGTAAATACTAGCTTAGTAAAAGCCAGAGTAGAGTTTTGAAAGCTTTCGAGAAGTATGAAAAAGAAGATGGGGTGCTAGGGGTCGAGTGTTCGAATCACTCCGTCCCGACCATATTTTCATTGATCTGGCCCAGCTTTAGCAGTTGGGCTTTTTCATGCTCGCAGAAAACCTGTTTTTTGTGGGTATCCTCAAATGCTCTCTCTATGATGGGCTGCGAAGCGGAAGACCAATCAACCTATAGTAACTACGCACTCCGATGTGCTGGTAGATGCGATGAGCGATCAGCCGGAATCTGTTCTAGGGTCGAAAAAACGGAAGCCGGTACGACCCTGACGCGGCTGGATGCCGAAAAACTGAAACCCTGGCTTGAGAAGTACAGGCTTGGGCAGTTGTGGACGCGGGGTGAGATTGGAGGAACGCGCTGGTGGAACTCTACGTAGAGGGGGCGCTGCATCGTTGAACACAGTTTGGCGCGAAGGGTGGACGAATGCTCAGCAACCTGATGGTCGTGCGCGGTAGTTACCGTGGCAGCATTTGCAGGAACGTCAGGGTGATGGTTGGCAAAAACCAGCGGGTTCGGACGATTGGCAGCAAGGGAGAACACTCCTTCAAGCTGTTGGGGCTTATCGATCCGAACAAGGTGTGTGAGGCTTCTCCTTGGGCCAAACGATTTATTGAGAGTCTTGAACGGCGTAGGTGATGTATTCGAAAGGCTCAGACCGATGTTGTTTCATCGCGATAGAAAAGCCACTCAATTGAGTGGTTTTTTTGTCCAGTGGCGGCGGTTTTCAGGAAAGAAGTAAAAGAAGTAATAAGGACATTACGTGCTAAAGAAAGTGATTCTGCTGATTCTGGTCGCCAGCTTAAGCAGCTGCATGGCCACCGCGATGCGGATGGATTACGACAAGCATCGGTGCCCCTATATTGGCCTGCGCTTTGACTGGTGGCTGGTGGGCACGTCCAAAGGAAAGCTGATCCCTTTCTTGCTTATCGACGCACCGTTCTCACTGGTGGTCGATACCGTATTCTTCCCCTTCGAATATCAGTACAGCTGTAACCTATAAGTGACAGGGATTCTTACGTGTCGGGGGATTTGTGGTTACTGTTGGCGTTGGTTCGCGGCAAGGTCGGTCCGCGAGCCAGGATTCAGACAGAGCGCTTTTCTAAAGTAGAGGGATTCTCATGAAAGCCGTAGTTTACGAAGCCTTTTCCCAACCCCCACGTTTGATGACAGTCGAAGACCCGACCCCCGAGCGTCACGGTGTGGTTGTTCAAGTCCTGGGTACGGGCGTATGCCGAAGCGACTGGCATGGCTGGAAAGGTCATGACCCTGACATTCAACTGCCCCATGTGCCCGGTCACGAATTGGCGGGAATCGTGGCGGAGGTGGGGCGGGATGTCACCCGATGGAAGGTGGGCGATCGTATCACCGTGCCTTTTGTCGGCGGCTGCGGCGCGTGTCCGGAATGCAATAGCGGCAACCAGCAGGTGTGCCACAGCCAGTTTCAGCCGGGTTTCACCCATTGGGGCTCTTTCGCCGAGTATGTGGGGATTCACAAGGCGGATTTGAACCTGGTTGCGTTGCCGGAAAACATGGACTTCGCCACGGCGGCGAGCCTTGGTTGTCGGTTCGTCACTTCGTTCCGTGCGGTTGTCGATCAAGGCAAGGTCACGGCGGGCCAGTGGGTGGCGGTTCATGGCTGTGGTGGCGTGGGGCTTTCCGCCGTGATGATCGCCCACGCTATCGGAGCGAACGTCATCGCCATCGACATCTGCGACGATAAGCTCAAGCTTGCCCAGTCGCTCGGTGCCGTCGCGACAATCAACGCAAGCCGGGTGGCGGATGTCACCGAGGCGGTACTCGAGATTACGAAGGGCGGCGCTCACGTTTCGCTGGATGCCCTGGGCCATCCTACGACCTGCTTCAACTCCATCAATAATCTGAGACGGCGTGGAAGGCATGTCCAGGTCGGTTTGATGCTGGCGGACCACAGCACGCCCTCGATCCCAATGAGTAAGGTCATTGCCTACGAGCTGGAGATCTGCGGCAGCCATGGCATGCAGGCTCACCGTTACGGCGCGATGATGGAGATGATCACGTCCGGCAAGCTGGCGCCTGAAAAACTGGTGGGTAAGACCATCAGCCTTGAGCAATCGATTGATGCGCTCATGAACATGGACCGGTTTGACACCGCAGGCGTTACGGTTGTGACGCAGTTCTAAACGCTTGCCGCTGGCTGGCCGAGGGATTCCCGGTAATGCGCTTCGTCGACTTCGGTCAGGGTTGCATAACCGTCGTAGTGATAGAGGCGATGTTGGTCACGGGCGTAGCGGTCATTCAGGAACTCGAGGGTGGCCAGGTCGATCCGCTTGGCGCTCAACGGGCGTCGATGACAGAACAACTTGCGCGTGCCCAACTGCAAAAAATCAGGGTGGGGCACGTGGACCTCATCGGGATCGAACGCCACGTCCAGCGGCTTACCTTCCGAGAAGATCAGCGTAGGGCTGACAGCATAGGTGCCGAGCATGCGGGTATCCGAGGGAGGTAGCTTTTTTTTCGCCTCACCGTAGTAATACACCGTGTCCTGATCCTTGGCCCAGCCATGGCCGCAGGATTCGAACGTAGCCGCTTGGGCCCTACGAATCGGCTCCGGGGGATGGTAAAAAATCCGGTGGCAGAACACCGTCTTGCCGTCAGTCAGGTAGGGTGAGCCCAGTGAGCGAAAATGTTCCGCCGATTCCGGGGAAAAACGTTCGGGTACTTCCGTGTCGGCGTTATGGAATGGGATCAGATACAAACCGTTGGCATCACCGCACAGATGCGTGTCCAGCAATTTGAAACTCGCAGCGTCCAGCCCGTTGATCACGCGTCCATGGAAATACACCTGGTCGCCCAGCTCAAAACCGAGACCGATGGCCTGTAACGGCAGCGTTTCCGTGTATGTTTGCGCGGCTTCAGGTGGTGCCTGCAAGCGGTGCCACCAATAACCCTCCAACTGCGGATGGGCTTCGAAGTAAGGCGCCCACGCCGCTTGCATGGCCGCATCGATGATGCCGCCAGAGCCCAGCGGGCCGTGCTTGTCACCTGCCAGCACGGGTGAGTAATCCTGGTCACTACGACAGGGCTGGGACACGACGAAGCTCTCCACGTCGACATCGAGGCGTTTCCGGCCTTGGTAGACGTGTAGGTGATCCCGGTAGTAATCGAACCCCAAGTGACGAAAACTCGGGCCATGGGCATCGCGCAGGCGGGTCCCGGCGGCGTAGATGTACTGGTCGTCCACGGCAAAATACTCATCCTCGTATTCGATGGCGCTGACCACGCGGCCGCCTTCATCGAACGCTGGCTGCCAGCACTGGAGCAGGTGGAAGTCGCCCACGTAGCGAATGGTTTTTCCGGTCAGGTAATAGGCGCGTTGCTTGTCCTTGGCGTAGCGTTCGTTAAGCACGGTGAAGGTCGCCAGGTCGGCATTGTCGATGCGGTAGAAGTATTCATAGGCAATGCTCGAGCCTTGCTGCGCTTGCACGATGATCGACTGCCCATCGGTGCCCCAGCGTTGGGCGAGCATCTGGAAGTCGTCCGGGTTGGCGACCGGCAGTGGCGTGCCGTCCTTCTGGTGCAGGGGCTGGAAGCCCCTATAGACGTGATCGTCGATCACTCGATAGGACGGGTGGTTGCAATACCGCACCTGCGCCGTGGCGCTGGCGATAATGTGCCCCTGCAAAAAGAGATGCACACCGTCGCAGAACAGCGCGGACGCTGAAGTCACCGAGGCCGGGGACGAGGCCAACAGGGCCAGCCTGTCGGGTCGCGCTTCGTGGATTTGGGTGATCGCGTACTCGCCGAACCAATAGGCGCCAGTTGCGTCACGCCAGTACTGGTGACCGAGGCTTTCCAGGCCTTTGTCGAACCGAAACGGCAGGGGTTGCAGCGCCTGGTAGCCGTGGCGCTCCCGGTAGGCCGGAAGCAGGTAGTAATCACGCAGGGCTTCGCGCAACACCCACGGGTTGCGTCGATGCCGCCAAACCGGCTGACCGGCCAGCAAGGGCGAGGGCGGATAGTGCCCCGCGCTGGCACATTGTGCCAACTCGCTGGGTCGTGTGCCTTGAGGGTTGAGCATGATGTACACATCAGGCACTTGCCCATCGCCCAGCAGCACACCGTCCAAGAATGCGAAGCCTTGATGCCATTCAAGGTTCAGCGGTTCCCAGTCAGCCTTATCCGTCCCTGTGATTGTCATTTATTGCGATCTGCTCTCCAGGTAGGTGGAACACCAAGTCAAAGATCCCCGCCGCCACGCTCAAAAAATGAACTTGAACAGCGCAATCACTACGATCAGGCCAATCAGGAAAATGATACCTACGGTACCGCCAAGGAATTTCAACATAAGAACGCTCTCATCGGATGGGCTTAATCGTCTAGACCGCCACCGATAGCGCTCGTTTCGTCGAATATTCATGCGTGATGATCAATGGACCGCAAAGGACCTTGGCACTGGCACATGTTCGAATTTGGAAATGGTCTTGATCCAGTAGCGGCGGTAGTCCGTCTGGTCCGGTGCCAGCGGCTTGTGGCTGGACCATGGGTGTTTCTCCTTCAGGCTGGCGCGGTACGCTTCCCATTCTTTCTGCTCGGCCACTTCCCGGGCTTTGCTCCGGTCGTCGAACCAGCCCAGCACGTAAGCTTCGCCCTGGTCCGTGCCGTGCGCTATCAGCAAATAAATCTCTGTCATGACTGACCTACCGTTCTGTCCTGCGCCCCAGTGGCGGGGTCTTATCCTGGGTATCGGCCGTTATTGGCGGTTTTTGAGATTGATCGCAGAAAAACGCTGGGCCCAGAGGTGCGCCTGACGAAATTGATGAACCGTCGAGCGGTCGCTTGGGCTGGCGAGTGCTTCGACGGCGGTTTTACGCAAATCGCTGTCTTCATCCACGATCCAGACGCCCGGTTCCTGGCTGCGCAGGGCCATTTCACCGAAGCGGGTGGAGATGACGGGCAGGCCGAGGGCACGGTATTCGTAGTATTTGATCGGGTCGACCGAGGCGGTCAGGCGATTGAGCTTGAACGGGATCAAACCCACCGAAAACCTTGCCATGGCCGCGATTGCACTGGCGTGGGAGCACTCGGGGAGCAACTCGATGTTGGCAGGCAATACGCACGGCGCGGCTGTGAAGACGGGGCCGATCAGCCGGATTTGGTTTCCGGGATTGGCCTTTGCCAGGGCTATGACCAGGTCCCAGTCGAACCAACGACCCAGCGTGCCGACATAACCCAGCACCTGTTGCTTGGCTCCGAGGTCCAGGCGCTCGACCGGCGCCAATGCGTGCATGTCACAGGCGTTGAGGGCCAGTTCAACCTGGTCGGTCATGCCCAGGAGTTTGTCGCGAAGCGGGCTGGAGGACGCCAGTACGGTGCCCACCCGGCGAATGAGCTGCGCCTGGCGACGTTCCATGGAACCGCGTGACAGGCCCTGATAAAAGGCCGGGAAATCGTCCATGGCATCGTAGACGGCAGGGCTTTGCGGGATCAGCGCCAGCAGTTGCAAGGCCAGCTCGGAAGGTTTTCCCACGCAGATCATGCAGGGCCCTTGGGCGGAAAATGCCACGGCCTCTTTGAACAGGTTGCGCCACAGTCGCTTGAGCAGCATAGCCGAGCCTCGCAGGGGCTCGATGGGTAGGCTCTGGGGTTTGCAGACCCGCAACCAGGGTGGAACGTTGACGCTTTGCTGATCGGCAACAGGCGGCTTGCGCCTGAAGTCGGTCAGCGTCGGTAAGCGTGTCGGGTAGGGATCGAGCCAGAGAACCGACGCCCCGGCCTGCTGGTGATACCAGTTGACGAAGTGATGGGGGCGCTGGCTGAAGCTGGCCCATGGCACCGGGGACAGGTAGATCATGCGCATGACTGGAAGTACTGTCTTAGAGCGTCGACGATGCGTGCTGCGGCCTTGCCGTCGCCATAGGGGGAAACCCCACGCGCCATGCCCTGGTAAGCCTGTGGGTCATCGAGCAGACGCTGTGCCTGCTCGATGATGGTGTCCCGGTTGGTGCCCACCAGCTTGACCACGCCGAGCTCGACGGCCTCCGGGCGTTCGGTTTCTTCCCGCAATACCAACACGGGTTTGCCCAGGGCCGGGGCTTCTTCCTGCACGCCCCCGGAGTCACTGATGATCAGGTAAGAGCGCTTCATTGCCGCGATAAATGGCGCGTAATCCAGCGGTGCGCAGAGGAGGATGTTCGGCGTCTGGCCGAGCAATCGATGGGCGACATCCTTGACGTTTGGGTTGGGGTGGACGGGGTAGAGAATCTGGATGCCTGGGTTGCGCTCGGCCAGGTCCTTGAGGGCCTGGCAGATATTCTGGAACGGTTCGCCGAAGTTTTCCCGTCGATGGCAGGTCACCAGCACCAGGCGTTTACTGGCGTCCAGTGGGATAGCCAAGGTTGAGTCCCGTGCCGCGGTCATCAGCAAGGCATCGATCACGGTATTGCCGGTCAGGGTGATATCGCTGGCGGCGACCCCCTCGCGCAGCAAGTTGTCCACGGCATGCGGGGTGGGCGCGAAATGCCAGCGAGCCAGTTTGCCGGCGATCACCCGGTTGGCTTCCTCGGGGAACGGATTGCACAGGTCCCAGGTGCGCAGGCCCGCTTCGACATGACCGAAGGGAATCCGCAGGTAGAAACACGCCAGTGCGGCGCACATGACCGTGGTCGTGTCGCCTTGAGCCAGTACGACGTCCGGTTTCTCGGCTTGCAGTACGCCGTCGAGTTCAAGCAGCAAGCGTGAGGTCAGTGCCGTCAATGACTGGTTGGGGCGCATGAGGTCCAGGTCCAGGTCGACGGTGATTGCAAACCCCTCCAGCACCTGATCCAGCAGGCCTCGGTGCTGGGCGGTGGCGAGTACCCAGCAATCGATATTATTTTCGGCCTGGAGTGCCTTGATCACGGGGGCCATCTTGATGGCTTCCGGACGCGTACCAACGATGCAAAGTACCTTGCGGGTCATGCCTTTTGATTTCCTATCGTGATGGCAAGTGAGCGTGCTATCCGGTCTGCGTTGGCCATGAGGGTCAGCGTGTGGGATTTTTCGGTAAGACTGGGCAGGCAGGCACCGTCGACAATATGCACGCCGCCAAGACCCGCGACTTCGCCAAGGCCATCAGTCTGCCCGATCCTGGGCGTCGAGTGCATGGGCAGGGTGCCTGCATAATGGATATCCGCCCCCGGCCTGCCGACGGTGAAGCTCATGGGCATCAAGAGCGCGCCCATTTTCCAATAGATCCGGCGCAGCTTTGCCTCGGCTGCCTTCATGAGCCCGGGGAGCTCCGGATGCTCGTGGCCGTTGATGCTCAACGAACCGTCAGGGCGCAAGACCACCGTGTTGTGAGACAGGTGCCCGGGCAGGAAGAGATTCCCGACGACGCAGGCGCTGAGCAGGTTTTTCAGCAGTTCGATGCTGTAGCGTTTGCTCAGGGGGATCCGGCTGACAAACTCGGTCATGGGCAAACCTGTGGTGCTGAATGTCGAACCGAACGCCGTGGCACTGGGTGTCAGCGCCAGGGCAAACGATAACTGGCCCAGACCAAATGCCGGCGCCCTTGGGGTCCCGAGCATTTTCGGCAGCCACAGCAGGAAGGCTGCCGTCGGCGATGACAGCAGCGGTATCGGGGCCGAATGGTTCAGGCCCTTGAGGGCGAGCCGGGTCGAGGCCAGGGTGCCCGCCGCCAGCAACAGGCGTGTGCCGCGCCAGCGCCGGGCGGAGCGAGGATCGATGATCGTCCATGAACCGTCCTGTTTCTGCAGCTCGTCCACCAGGAAGTCCTGGACGTGCTGGAATCCCGGGTATTGCTTGAGTTTTTGCAGCTCTTGCGATGCGCTGTACAAGGCCTGGTTGTGACAGCCCCACAAGCAGTTTCCCGCCAGGTCGCAGGCCTTGCGCTCGTCCAGGGGTTGGCTCAAGACCGCGACCCGGGAGCGGCCAAGGCGGAACCCCAGGCCGGGAAACGCTGTACGACGTCGGGCGTAGTGATCGAGCAGGCGTTGATGCAGGGCGTCCAGTGGTAGCGGCGGTTGCGACCACTCATCAAGGCCGAAATAGCTTGAAAGATCGTCGTCGATCCGGCCACTGATGCCGATCCTGCGGGCGACCGTTTCGTAGGACGCCTGCATCTCGGAATAATCGATGGGCAGCTCGGCAAAGTCGCTGGCACCCAGCGTTGCCACGCCGCAACCCCAGGCATTGGACAGGCCTCCGGTTGCCAGCGAGCCGATGCCGATGAAATTGTCGGTCTCGATGCGATTGCCGGCGCTGAACCCTTCGAAGACATGGGCATGGGTCGGTGTCTTCAGTTTGGGCGATACCGCGTCCGGTTGGTTCAAGGCGTGGAAGTTTTCGCCGATCATCCATTTCCACTGCTGCGCGTCGTTGCTCCTGGCGTTGAGGAATGGGCGGGTTGGCGGCTCCGATGAGCCGCTACTGGCCTGGGCATCGACCATGAGGACTTTCAGGCCCGCCTTGACCAGTGGATAGGCCGCCGAAGTCCCGGCCGGGCCACTGCCGACAATGATCACATCGAATTCAGGTTTCACGGTGGGCTTCACTTCCAAGCAACAGCTGGCGGGCAAAGGAGCGGCACGACAGCGCCGCTAGCTGCCACACCGATGCTTTGACTGCAGTGAGTCCCAACGCAACCAGCGTGACGACAGGGCTGCGCGACTGCTGGACGCCGAGAAACACCTGGGCGCCCTGGGGACTGGCTTCGGCGATAGCGAGTGCAACCTGCAGGCGCCAGGCAAGTTCCTGGCCGTCGGGCTTGCGCAGGACGCCGGGGTTGTCCAGGAGCGTCAGGAGTATCGGCCAGCCCATCATCAAGGGCGAATGAATGACGGCGCGGGTTTTTCCCGCACGCTCCACTGCCCGGGCATAGCGACTGACCAGGCTGCTGTGCGGCGGGCGTTTGAGCAGGTAGTGCAAGAGCACCGTGGCTTCCTGGAGAAGGCCTCGACGTTGCCCATGGCCGGAGCGATGCATGCCGTGGGCAAGGGGGCGCAGTTGGATGCCGAGTTTTTGCAGGGAACGCTCGCTGTCCATGGGCGGCAGGTGGATGAGGGAGAAAATCCGCTCCAGGCCCAGTTTCGTGCTCAAGGATCGTCCGAGTGACCGGCGCAGTAACCTGAGCAATGGCACTGGCAGGGGGATTGGCAGGCGAGTGGCACGGACCCGGTGCGTCGCGATCGACTTCAGGAAACGGCCAAAGGCAATCGGCCGCACGGCGCCCAGGTTGAGGACCTCGGCATGCAGGTCGTCGCGCTCGGCAACGGCCAGTATCGAGGCCGCGAGGTCGTCGACATGGATGGGTTGCACGCCAGGCGCGGGCATGAGGATCGGAATGAACGGGCTTCGACGAACCAGCCCTGACAACAAGCCGAAGAGCCCACGTTCGGGGCCGCCGTAGACTTGACCGGGACGGACTACGGTGCCTCCGGCGGCCAGCACGTGTTGCTCGATACGCCACTTGGTCCGGCCATAACTGCTCGGAGCCGTGGCCTCGGCGGTTTGACTGGAGATGAAGATGAACCTGGCCGAGCCTCGCTGGGCGCACTGGATCAGCGCTTGGGCCGCGTTGACTTCGTCGTCCACGCCGGCGTCGGTCCCCGTCGAGGTGTCGGCGGCCAAATGGATCAGCGCCTGAATGCCGGCCGGGCACGCGGGGGCCGGGCCCCGCAGGTCATAAGGCAGCCAGGCAGAGGAGGCCGGACCCGGCTGGCGCGTCGCGTAAATGACCTCATGTCCCCTTGCTGCCGCGAGGGCGGACACCCGTTGTCCGATGTAGCCTGTCGCGCCGGTGATCAATAGCTTCATCGTCATGCGCCTTCGGCGCGGTCAGGGGGAACCGGCGGATGCGTCGCGGAATGAAATACGAACAGTTTGCTGATCCAGTAAGTCAGGGCCACGCAGGCCACGTCGCAGACGAATTTCACCGGAGCAGGGTTGTCGACGATAGCCAGCCCCACGCTGAACAGCGCCGACGCGACCGGGATATTGATGGCGAGCAACGAGAAATAGCGCACCGCTTGAGCCTTGCTGCTGCCATGGCTCGACTGGAACGTGAAGTGCCGATGCAAAAAGAACGCGAACACACCGGCGACGCCTTTGCCGGCAATGTTGGCCAGCACGGGTTGTTCCTCGAATAGCGCGATCAACAGCAGAAAGGCGCCCATGTCCAACGCATAGGCCACGAGTTGGATGGCGCCATACCGAATAAAGGTCAAGACGTCCTCCTGATGACCACGATGTGATGCAGCGCCAATACCCGCCGCAACGGGAGCAGCAGCTTTTCAACGATTTTGAGCGCGGGGATCAACACATCAGGCAGTAACTGGCGAAAGTTCAAGCCGCCGGAAACCAGGTAGCGCAGATAATTGCCGCAGATTTCCTGATGGACGATTTCCAGGCCTGGGTACTTGCCCTCGAACGCCTGCCTGTCGCGAACGAAGATGATGTAGCTGAGCGCCTGGTTGGCGCCGTTCATGGGGCCGGTCGAGGGTGTTTCCCAGGACGGGAAGTGCATGTCGAAGCCTTCGGACTTGAACAGGCGTTTATAGAGAAAAGCGGCAAAGGGGCCGTGGAAGGGCTCGATCAAAATGGCCCCGCCGCCCACCTTGAGCGTTCTTTCCAGTTCCGTGAAAAACCGATCGGGGTGAGGGAAGTGGTGAAAACAGTTCTGGCCATAAAAGGCCCTGACCGAGTGATCGTCCAGGCTCATTGCCTCGGCATCGAGTGCCATGTCCAGTTGTTCGGTGGAGACAATGTCCGTGGCCAGTACTTCAGGGTATGAATGACGCATGGGCGCGATGCCCGCCCCCAACTCCACCTCAAGGCCTTCGACCTTGAAGTAACGGTCTGCCAGGCGATGAAATGCGTGGTGGAACTCCACGAAGACTTCCCGGAGCATTCGCTTGCGTTCAAGCACTTTGCCGTGAAGTTCGAGGCGCTCGCCGCCATCGACATCCAATGCCTTGAGCGACGGGTCCGATAAAAAATCTCTCAGCGCTTTAATGAGTTTTCTTCCCGCAATGACGTTGTTTTAACACGCCTGGATTGCCGTGGCCGGCTGGGCACCGAGGCGATGTCGTAACCGAGGAACGCCATGATCAGTTGCAACCCCATGAGCATGGGCAGTGCACTGAGCATCACCGTGCCGGCGGGTGTCGCGATGCCGTTCTGCGCCGATTCATACCAGTGATAACTGCCGAAGAAGATGCCGAACAAGAACATGACAATCCCGATCGGCAGTTCGATCGAAGCCAGGGACATGTCGCGAAGATAATAGTTGTAGAGCACGCGCTTGGTGAAATTGCGCAGGTGTTTGAACAGGAATTCGCCAACGATCTTCGAGATCTTGAGGTGACTGACTTCGTCGCCGTATCGGGCCTCCATCGGAATATCCACCACCACGGCGCGCACGGTGTTCAGGCGGAACAGGATGTCGGTCTCGAAAAAGTAGCGCTGGCTGACCTTGTCCAGGGGTAACAGCCTGGCGACGTCACGGTGAATCGCCGTGTAGCCGTTGGTGGGGTCGAACAGATCCCAGTAACCGGTCGACAGTTTGGCCATCAACGACAGTACCGCGTTGCCAAACAGGCGCAGCCGCGGCATCGATTGGACTTCTTCCAGGTCGAAAAACCGATTGCCCTTGGTGTAGTCCGCTTCTCTGGCCAGGATCGGTTCGATGAACAGCGGGATCAGGGTCGGGTCCATCTGGCCGTCCCCGTCGACTTTGACGATGATACTCGCACCGTCGGCGAGGGCTGCTCGGTAACCGGTCATGACCGCACCGCCCACGCCTTGGTTGACCTCATGGGGCAGCACCTTGACCCGGGGGTCGTTACAAGAAGCCAGGACATGCCCACCGGAACCGTCCGGGCAGGCATCGTCGATGACATAGATGCGCCAGACCTCCGGTCCTATGGCCTCGATGACCCCGACGATGTGCGCGGTGACCCGATAGCTGGGGATGACGACGGCGACGCGTTGTTCGTCCGTGAAAAGCGCTGTTTTTGAGTTCATCGATATCGCCCGCTATTGCCTGAATGAAAGTGACTTGAACTCCAGGGGTGTGTCGGTGTGCCCGGATGCATAAATGATCACGGACGTGGCATTTGCGGGGGCAACGACGCTCATCTCATGGGTCTCCCATTGCGTGGTGCAGTCAAACGTCTCGATGCTGGTGGTAATGAAGTCGCCTTGGTCGTCCATCCAATTGGCCTGGATTCTTCCGGCGGTGGTCGTCGTTGCGCAGCGTGCGGACACGCTGTTGATGTACGTCAGTCCCGGCGTCACTTCGACCCGCTGTGTGGCCGGTGTCTTGACGTTGACGGTCAGGATCTTGCGCGACGCGTCATAGGTCGAGGGTGACGTCAGGCTCCAGCCCTCGAGGCTGGACAGCTGCGGGTCGAGCAGGTGTTCGTCGTGGGTGACATTGAGTTTGCGCAGCTCCAGGTTACCCAGTCTGGCATAGGACGTGGACACCGTGAGCAGCCGATCGAGTTGCACCTGGGGAAGGGACTTGAGGTCGATCACCAGCCAGTTCACCTGGCGCCGGCGCAAGCGTTGGGCAAGCTCCGAGGGCGAGGTCACCGTGTCGAATTCGTTTTTCCACTTCAGGTTGTACCACGACGTGTAAAGGGCATCGCCATGCAAACCCGCCATCAAGGGCGATGCAAAGACTGCCACGGGCTGGTTTGCGCTATTCAAGGCGTTGACGGTGTCGACCATGTTTCGGATGGGCAGGCGTTCCAACAGGTAGGCGTCCCGACCGGCCTGGCTCAACAGTGCAGAGGGGTTGATGTCGCCATAGTAAGTCGCGGCCTGGATGAAACGGGTATTGGTCAGGACCAACACGGCCCCGGCGACGATGGCGAGGCTGCGGGGGAAGAACCTGGGGTCGGAAAAGGGCAGGGCCAGGATCACTGAGAACAGCGCGAAGGAGGGGAACACATAACGCAGGTAGGCCGTTGAGTGGAACGTCATGAACATCGCGCCGGCGCCGACCAGGAGGATGCACAGGGCTTTTTTGTTGCCGCTCAACAGCACGGCGACGGCGGCCGTGGGCAGCAACAGCCATTGAAAGCCTGCCGCGCCGACGCGCCCTTCGATGAACTGAGGCGACTTGAAGACCATTCGATAGAGGGTGTCCCAGGTCATCCCTGTACCGAAAGCGGCTGGCGGTTCGAAATTGATGTTCGGCCACAGTGGCGAATGGAAAATCGCATTGAAAAACGGAAACACCGGATTACCGGTCAAGTACCCGGCAGAGACGTAAGGGGTGGCACCGGCCAGTATCAGCCCGGCACTGCCGAGCAGGAGAGTCTTGACGATGCCGGGGACGGCCCAGGCCTTGTACTGCACCAGCAGCATCACCAACAGCACCGGCAGGACGCTCAGGGTCACCGCCTTGGTCGCCATGGCGAAGCCCAACAGGATGCCGGCCAGCAGCAGTTGCGACAGGCGCTCCGTGGGATCCGGCGTGAAGCGTGAGACCTTCATGATCGCCAGTGTCCCGGCCATCATGAAGGCGGTCCACGCCGACTCGATATGCAGGCTGCTGCTTTCAGCGAAGGCGAGGGGCGTCGACACAAAGATCAGGCTTGCCCAACGGGCACTTGTGGCAGAGCCTCCGGCCCAGAGGGTCATGTTGCGGATCTGCCACGCCAGCAGCAGGGTGAATGCGCTGTTGCTCAGGCGCGCTGCCGTTTCACCGCCCAGCATATAGACGATGCTATAGATCCAGTCGGCCAGCATGGGCATGACCGCCCACACATAGGTGCTGGCATCGAACGACCATTGATGCCGCTGGGCCAGGTGTGAAGGGACGAAGAGGTGCATGGCCAATGCGTCGTGCCCGACCTCTGGCATGAAGGCGACCAACACGTAAAGACAGGCGAAGCTGCAGATCAGTACGTCGAGCGCCGTTTGGACCGGTGTTTGCGTTGATCGGCTGGCCTGGATGTGGCGCAGCAGTTCACGGCCTATCGACGTGACGTGTCTGTGGCCCAAGGCCAGCGGCAACAACAGCAGCGCGCCATACAGCCCGGGGTAGTTGATCGGCCAGTAGGCCGCCAGGCCTGTCAGCGTACCGAACGCGCCTGCTCCCACCAGCAGGTGGACGCTCCAGTCGGCCGAGGCTGCTTGCCTGAGCACCCACCTGCCGAGCACGGTGGCAGACAGCGCGAACACCGCTACGACAAGCACCGGCCAAATCTGTGCGCAGGCGATGGCCAGGCACGCCAGCAAACCCAGGCAAAGCAGGATCGGTGGCTTGCGCGTGAAGACGGTGAGGGCGGCCAGGGCTGCCATCGACAGCAATATCGTCCGGGTGCCGCTGTTCATGGACGCCAGTTCAAGCGTAGAAAAACCGTACACGCCGACCACTGCACTCGCCAGTAAAACCAACAATACCACGGCGTACTTCAGGCTGAATCTGGGCAAAATATCGTCTCGGCTAAAGGGATAACGCTGTCCATTAAGGCAAACCAAGATCCGTGGCGAGGGAGCTTGCTCCCGCTGGGCTGCACAGCAGCCCCAAAAAAGGCAGGATGCGACCAACCTGACACGCTGCGGAGGCTGGGTTCAGGGCCGCTTCGCAGCCCAGCGGGAGCAAGCTCCCTCGCCACGGATTCATCGGCTCCCTTGAATTTGCATGCAAAGGGGCTGCCTACACGTCTCGGTACGTGTGCGGAACCCAGGATCCCCACTTGCTCTCGTAGATCGCCCGGTTCTTTTCGAAAAGGGCCTGTTTTTTCCTGGCTCCCAAGGTGTTGAACGAGGCGGACAGGTGGTGGTGAACGAAGACGTCTTCGGCACAGGCTGCGCGCATGCCACGCCGCTGTACGCGACGGCAGTAATCGTCATCCTCGAAGAACCCCAGGCCGTACTCTTCGCACAGGCCACCGATTTGCTCGTAGGTCGAGCGCGGGAACATCACGCAGAAAAACGCCAGGGTGTTGATTTCGAACCACTCGCCCATGCGGGCGCGGGTCATTTGCGCGGCTTCGGCGGGCATGTCTTCCAACTGCTCATAGCAGGTGCTGACTTTGGCCTCATTGCCGATGTTGTTGGTGATCGGGCCGATGATGCCGATTTCCTTGTGGTCCTGCAGGTGACGGATCAAGCCTTTGATCCAACCGGCGGTGACCACCGTATCGTTGTTCAGGATGACCAGATAGTCGCCACTGGCGGCGGCGAGGCCCAGGTTGTTGCCGGCGGCGAAGCCCTTGTTGTCCGGGTTGAGGATGACGATCCGGTCGGGGTGGCCGTCGGCCCAGGCGCTGAGGTAGGCCGGGGTCTGGTCGCTGGAGTGGTTGTCGACGACGATGATTTCAAGGTTCGGGTATTGGCTCTGGGTCAACAGGCTGTCGAGGCAGGCCTTGGTCAGTTCGAGGTTGTTGTAGGTCAGCACCACGACGCTGACTTTGGGCTGGGGCAATGCCGCGATGGCATCGCGCAGGCTGGCGGCCCGGTGCTGCCAGGTCTGGCCTCGGGCGAACGATTGACGAGCCTCCAATGCGGCGCTGGCCTCCGGCAGTGCCCCCAGGACACCGCGCAGGGTCGAGATGAACTCAGTCGGCTCTTCAACCGCCCAGACCAGTTTGCCGAACTGGCTCAACTCCGGCAGTTTCACCGACACCACCGGTTTTCCCGCGCTCAGGTATTCATAGACCTTGACCGGGTTGGTGGCGAGGGTCAACGGCATGACCTTGAACGGTAGCAGGCAAACGTCCATGGCGTGGAGGTAGTAAGGCAGGGCGGTATACGGGACTTCACCTTCCAGGATCACATTCGGGTAGGCCTTGAAGTGTTTTTTTGCCTGGACGATATCACTGCCGATCAACAGAATCAGGTGCTGCGGGAAGGATTGGGCGACCCGCTTGACCAGGTCCAGGTCGAACCATTCGGCAATAACGCCGTAGTAGCCGATGATCTTTCTGTTGGCAGGGTCCCGGTAGACCCTGTCGGGACGTCGGCTGAAGAAACTGAACTCGCAGGCGTTGCGGATCACCTCGACGTTGCGGTTTTCCCGCTTGCCGTGTTGTTCGATCCAGTCGGATGTCGCCACCAGCAGATCGGCCCTGCGCATCAGGGCGACTTCCAGGTCGAGCAGTTCCTGGGCAACGTTGCCGAAACCTTCGTGATGATCCATGCAGTCATAGACCAGGGTGGCGTTGGGGACACGCCTTGCCAGCGGAAACCAGAAGGCGTGCTGGACAATGCAATCCGCGGCATCGACGTTCGCCGCTTCCAGGAGCATGGCCAGGCCTTCGCACAACTGGCGGATCACGGCCGCTGACGGAGGGGCATGATAGATGGCCGGTGCACCGCGTACCTTGAAACGGATCTGGAACAGCCGGTGGGAGCCTTCCAAAGGTTCTGCTTGGAAGCCGGGGGCCTCGTCGTCGATGAAATTGTTCGAGATATAAAAAGTCGTTTGTCCGGCCCGGGCCAATTCCTTGGCCAGGTTTTGTGGGCGTTGGATGCGAAAGTGCCAGTCAATCACGCCGAACATCAGGATCATGGGCTGCCCGAGGCTGGACGGTACGGCAACGTTTACGGGCGGTGGCAGAGTTTGCAGCGCAAAACCAGCGTCTGGCGATGATTCGCCTGGTGTTGCCTTGCCGGGTTTCAGCCAATTTCGAAGCCGACGCGCCAGTTTGCTTTTCTGCTGTGCGGTGAGGGGCAACCAGGCATAGACCCGGCGCGATAATTTATACAATTGCTTGCGTATCGAATAACGCAGCGGTGCACGTTCGATGGCGTTGCCCCAGTCGGAAAGCTTGAACAACTCGGCTTGCTTGGCCGCCAGTTGGGCGCGCAAATCCACCGCCCAATCGGAAAACACGACAGCCTCTTTTTCCTTTGTCTGGATTAATGCCTCGGCGTCCTTGAGGTGCTGTTCGGCCAGCCGCAGTCGCTCACGCAGCCGCCCGGTCTTGCCTTCTTGAAGTGACAGGCGGGTGCGAAGCGCTTTTGAATCAAGGTTCAGTTGTTTGATAAGCCGATCTCGATTTTCGATTTCCTTGACCAACTGCAAGGCCTCAATGGATCTGGATTGTGTCGAGCGAGTCAGTTGGTCAATGCAATCAACAAGACGGTTGATCTGGTCCATGCGGTTTTCTGGTCCTTTGGTCAATACGGTAACGCACACGCGGTCTTTTTCAGGATCGATGTTGGCTTCAATCACCCGCCAGGCCTCCAGCCGTGCAATGAGTCAGCATAGCGGTTGCTGGACGGGGTGCCATGCAACAAACGTCATATGACGTCGGCGAAGCCTTTGCGTGTCCTCTGGAACCAGGCAAACCCGGCGCAGGCAATCAGCACCGAGACTGCCGAATAAGCCGCCAGGTGCTCCCAGTGCGGCGGCCGGCCCCAGAACATGACATCGCGAACCATTTCCACCGGCAGTGTCAGGGGATTTGCCTGCAAGGCAGCCTGATAGCTTTGCGGAAGCGTCGAGAGCGGATAGAAAATCGGCGAGAGAAACAGCATTGCAGTGATGATGACGCCGATGAACTGGCCGATATCGCGCAGGTAGACGCTTATCGAGGCGAGAAACCAGGAGATGCCCAGCGTCAGCAACACCAATGGAAACAGCACCAATGGCAGCAGCAGGGCGGTGATCGGTGGGGTTCCGAACAGGGCGATATAGAACATCAGCCAGGCCAGGACGCTGACCGCCATGTGGAACAGCGCTGCGCCGAGCGACACCAGGGGCAGGGTTTCCAGTGGAAAGACGATCTTCTTGACGTAGTTGGTATTGGCCAGCACCAGGCCCGGCGCACGGTTCACGCATTCGGAGAAGAGGTTGAAGACCAGCAGGCCCGCGAACAGCACCAAGGCAAATTCGCTCTTGGATTCACCGCCGCCAGACCAGCGGGCCTTGAAAACGACGCTGAACACGAATGTGTAGACCACCAGCATGAAAACCGGCGTGAAGAACGACCATAGAATACCGAGCATCGAGCCTTTGTAGCGACCGATGACTTCTCTGCGGATCAACACGTAGATCAGGATTCGATTGATCAGGACACTCTTGATCATGGCAACGGGGGACGTGCTGAACGACTGCATCGGTGCTTGATCCTCAAGGCAATAGCGGATGCTCCTTGAGTCGCATCCTCATGGAGTAGGCCCCAGTGTAGATTCATTCGAAGTTTTTTATCCCATCTGTGCTTAACTCATCCGCAGCGCCCAACGAAGGACAGGTTCAGTGGCACCGCAATAATGGCCGTGATTCATGAAAGGGTTTTGCCGATGTCGTTTGAAGTGGCCATCCGCGCCGAAAACCTGAGCAAGTGTTATCAGATCTACGATGCGCCCAAAGACCGTCTATTGCAGATGCTGGTGCGCGGCAAGAAGCGTTTCTATCGCGAGTTCTGGGCCCTGGACGATGTTTCCCTGACCATCGCAAGGGGGGAGACCGTCGGTATCATCGGCCGTAATGGCAGCGGCAAATCCACCTTGTTGCAACTGATCTGCGGAACGTTGATGCCGACCCGGGGCAGTGTCCAGGGGCATGGCCGGATTGCGGCGTTGCTCGAGCTGGGGTCTGGTTTCAATCCGGAGTTCACCGGCCGGGAAAACGTCTATGTGAATGCAGCCGTGCTGGGCTTGAGTCGTGCGGAAATCGACGCTCGTTTCGATGACATCATTGCCTTCGCCAATATCGGCGACTTCATCGACCAGCCTACCAAGATCTATTCCAGCGGGATGCTGGTACGGCTGGCCTTCGCCGTTTCGGTCTGTGTCGAGCCTGAAATCCTGATCGTCGATGAGGCCCTCTCCGTCGGCGATGCCTCCTTCCAGTTCAAATGCCTGAATCGGCTGGAAGAACTGGCTGCCAGAGGCACCACGCTGCTGTTCGTCTCCCATGACATGAGCATGGTCAAGCGCTTCTGCCACCGGGTCATCTATCTGCGCGCAGGCCGGGTCGTGGCCAGTGGCTCGCCCGATGAAATGGCCGAGCTGCATTTGCTCGACATGCGTGACGAGCAACGTCGCTGGGCCAGTGGCGGGGTCACACCGGTGACGCGCAAGTCCTTCATGGGCGGGCAGGAGGGGATGGCCTTCGGGACCGAAGAGGGGCACATCAGCGCCGCCTGCTTCACCAACACCCAGCAGCTGTCCTCCAGCTATCTGTATGGCGACGATATCGAGATTCACGTCGAGGCGTTGCTGCATGAGTCGATCACTCAACCCAACATCAGCTTCACCATCCAGGAAGCCAGGCTGCTGGTGATCGGTGGAGGCAACTTCGCACTGCAACCCGGCCCGGTCGAAAATGGCTGGCGGCGCGCGGCGATCACCGTGCGCTTCCGGGCCCACCTCGCCGAGGGGCGTTATCATGTCACGCTCAAGCTGTTGCACGGCGCCACGGAAGACACCTCGCAGTTGGTCGAGAAGCAAGTCGCGCCCTTGGCGTTCGACATGTTGCCGAACCACCAGGATTTTCTGGGCATGGTTGACCTGGGGTTGCAGAGGATCGACGCTCGACCGGTCGAGTCGCTGGCCAAGGCCAGCGGGACTCAAGGGGCTAAGGTTGTGACGGAACACCCGGTCGAGCGCACGTGGCAGGTCGCTATATTCGGCACCTTTGACGTAGAAAACTATGGCGATCTGCTGTTTCCGATCATCGCCGAGGCTGAGCTGATCCAGCGCTTGGGCTCAGTCAATCTGCATCGGTTTTCCTATCACGGGAAAAGCCGACCCCAATGGCCCTATGCGGTGACGTCGCTGACAGAGCTGCCCCATGTAGCGGCGAGCCTGGATGGGGTTTTGATCGGCGGCGGTTTCCTGATCCGCTTCGATAAAGTGGTTGCCCACGGCTATGGTCCGACAACCGCCGATATCCATCATCCGACCGGTTATTGGCTGACGCCTGCGCTCATCGCCCAGCAGCACGCGGTCCCGGTCATGTGGAATGCCCCCGGGATGCATTGCAACGATATTCCCGACTGGGCCAGGCCGTTATTGACGATGGCCCTTGAGCAAAGCCAGTACGTGCGCGTCCGTGATGCACTGTCGCGCGATACCCTCGGCGCGCTGACTCCACAGGCCGAGATCGAAGTGCTGCCCGATACCGCGTTTGGCTTGCCCCGCCTGATCGATGAGCAGCGACCCTCGGCCGCGTTCATTCGCCTGCGCGAGCAGGCCGGGCTGACCGGGCCCTACATCGTGATCCACGCCATTCACGTGGTGGAATCCTTTGTAAAACTGTTCGAAGACTATGCCGAGGCGTTCCAGGGCTATCAGTTCCTGGTGGTGCCGATTGGCCCTGTCCTGGGGGACGATCCGTCGGTCATTGCCGGGCGCTTGCCTGGGGCCATCACCTTGTCGTTCTGGCCGGAACCGTTGCTCATGGCGGAAATTCTCAGCCAGGCCCAAGCGGTGATCGGCCATAGTTACCACCTGGCAATCACCGCCCTGGCGTTTGGCGTCCCGGTGTTCTGCTCGGCGGACCTGACCACGGGCAAATACACGGCGTTGGCTGGGTTCGACACACTCCACGCATTGCCGGACGTGGCGACGGTCGATCCGCAATGGTTTCTCGCGCGGGTGGGCAAGACCGGCCCATCGCCCGCGGCGCTTGCGGCGGCGGATCAGTTGGTCGAGCATTGGGACCGGGTCGCGGCAATCATTCGCCAGGGCAAAACGTCGTCCCGGCCGGTGTTGGGCGCTTTTCTACAGCATCTGCCCAATCTGCTCGAAACCGCCGCCCAGGGTCGCGAGCCATTGCCGGCTGAATGTCCGGCAAGCCCCGTCGTGCCGGAGCCGGGCATCATCGAACCGGCACAGAACCTTGCAGCACAGGAGCTTGCCCAGCAGCAACGGATTGTCCAGCTCAGCCAGCAACTGGCCCTCAGTGACGCCAGGATGCTTGAGTTGCAGAACTCCAATTCATTCCGAATGACCGCGCCACTGCGTTCCATTGCCCGTGGTATCAGAAACCTGACAGCGAACAAGAACAGACAATGCTAGATCTCTCTCGTCTCACGCCAGCGGCGCTAAAGTCCCATCCGTATACCTGGGCTGAAATCGGCAGTCTGTATTCGCCCGAGGATGCCGCCGCGTTGGCGGCGTCGTTTCCTCATGATCATTTCAAGACGGTGAGTGGTTATGGCGGTGAGAAAAATTATGACTATGAGGCGCGTGCCCTGGTGAGCATGGGCACCCAAACGATCGCGTTCCCTGAAGAACTGAGCGAGGCATGGTTGAGGCTGGCGCAGGACCTTGGCTCGGCCGGCTATCGAGAGGCCATGTCGGAGCTGACCGGGATCGACCTGCGCAGCGTGCCGATGGAGGTCAACGTCTTTCATTACGGTCCCGGTGCGAGCCTGGGGGCCCATCCGGACCTTCCAGATAAACTGGTCACCCATATCCTGTATTTCAATGAGTCCTGGGACCGCAACGACGGCGGTTGCCTGACCATCCTGCACCGCAACGATCCCAGCGCCGTGGCGGCCGAGATCGAGCCACGGGTGGGCAATTCGGCGATCCTGGTGCGCTCGGATAATTCCTGGCACGCCGTCACCCCCGTGGTGAGCGGCTGCCAATCTTCCCGCCGCAGCCTGACGGCAACGTTCTATCGGCCCGGTTCCCTCAGTTCCATGTGGCCGCCGGGTGACAGCACGCCGCTGCATGGGTACCCACGTGCTTAAGCTCGACAGCGCCTTGATCGACCGCGACGCCGCCTTGGCCCAAAGAGACGCGGCCATCAACGAGCGCGATGTTGCCTTGGCGAAAGTCGACTTCCTGCAAAACACCCGTTCGTGGCGTTTCACCCGCCCCCTGCGCTCGCTGTTCCGATGGATGCGCTATGGGTTTGCCGCCGCCCAGGAGTTCCCCGACACCGCCGCTGCAATCGTCTACCCAGCCGCACCGGAACCGTTGCCGAACGTTGAGGTGGACGCAGATTTCGCTACGAAAGGACGCCTGGATATTCTCTGTTTCGCCAACATCGATTGGGCCGCACGCTTCCAGCGACCGCAGCAGTTGATGAGCCAGTTTGCGAGCAATGGTTATCGGGTGTTCTATATCGTCCCCGCCCGTGTGCCGGAACAGGGACAGCTCTATGAATTGACATTGGTGGCGCCCAATGTCTTTGAAGTGGTGCTGCAGCGCGAGGCGCAAGAGGCGTATTACGAACAAATAGTGACGCCTGAAAATCATCAGGCTTTGCTGCGTGCCCTGGCTGCATTGGTCGCCGACATGCAGATCAGAACCGCCCTCTCGGTGGTGCATATCGCTTACTGGAGCCCCGTGGCACTCAGCCTGCGCACCCTGCATGGCTGGCGTATTCACTATGACTGCATGGACGACTGGGATGGCTTTCCGAACATCGGCGAGCAGTTGCTGAGCGAGGAAAAGACCCTGATCACCCAAGCGGATCTGGTGACCGTTTCCGCCGCGTTGCTTTACCAGAAGTGGTGCGCCCATAACCCACGCTGTGTGCTGGTGCGAAACGCGGTGGATTTCGCTTTTTTCCGGCAGCACTGTTTTACCAACGATGTGCTGAGCGGGCTTGCCGGCCCGGTGATCGGCTACTACGGCGCCTTGGCGCAATGGCTCGATTATCCCTTGCTGGCGGCGTTGGCGGACCGGCGGCCAGGGTGGAACTTCATCCTGGTGGGGGACATTTTCGTCGAGGATCTGGCAGGCCTCGAGCACAAGCCCAATGTGCAGTTGCTGGGCCACAAGCCGTACTCGCAGATGCCGCTTTACCTGGATCATTTCGATGCCTGCCTGATTCCCTTCAGGCTCTACAACGTGACGCATGCGGTCGATCCGGTGAAGTTCTACGAGTACATCAGCGCAGGCAAACCGGTGATCTCCACGCCACTGGCGGAGATGAGCATTTACAAGGACCTGCTGTACTTCGCCACCGGGGTCGATGAGTTCATCGAGCAGATCGAGCGGGCCTTGGCCGAACGCGACCTGGCCCTGTACAAGCGGCGCGTGGAGCTCGCCCGAGCGAACGACTGGAAGGATCGATTCCATAGCATGCAGCTCGCTATCGTCGGGCTGTATGAGAAAGTCTCCATCGTGCTCGTGACGTACAACAACCTCAACCTGACGATTCAATGTGTCAACAGCGTTCTGCGGAATACCACCTGGCCCAGTTACCAGCTCATTGTCGTCGACAATGGCTCGGACGATGGTACGGCTGAATATCTTGAGCGCCTGCGCCAAGAAGTGCCGACCGCGAAGATCATTCTCAACCCGGACAACCGGGGTTTTGCCGCGGCGAACAACCAGGGCTTGCGAGAAGCCGACGGTGACGTGTTGCTGCTGCTCAACAACGACACGGTAGTGCCTGGCGGCTGGCTGGATCCGCTGGTCAGGCATCTGAGAGACCCGAGTATCGGCCTGGTCGGGCCGGTCACGAATGCGGTAGGCAACGAAGCGAAAGTCGCGGTTTCCTACACCGACATTCAACAGATGCAAGCATTTGCAGACCGCTACACCGAAGCCCGCAAGGGGCAGACGTTCGATATTTCGATGCTGGCGATGTTTTGTGTCGCCTTTCGCCGCAGCATCCTCGAAGAGGTGGGTTATCTGGATGAAGCATTCGGCATCGGGATGTTCGAGGACGACGACTACAGCCGTCGCGTGCAGGCGGCCGGCTACCGGACGGTCTGCGCCGAAGACGCGTTTATCCATCATTATGGGCAGGCATCGTTCAGGAAACTGATCGCCAGTGGCGAGTATCAGGCTCTCTGGGACAAAAACCAGGCGTACTTCGAAAGCAAATGGGGGGCGTGGCAGGCCCACTTTCATCGTGACGAGCCTGGCGGGGAGACGGGGGAGAAGGCTGGGTCGCGATAAGGCCATCACCTCGACGGTAACACCGCCATCGCGAGCAAGCTCGCTCCCACATGGATGATCGGCAGCCACAAAATCCATGCACGCCGCAGAACCCTGTGGGAGCGAGCTTGCTCGCGATGTCGTCGACACCGACACGTGCAACATCATCGCCATAGTGCCAAGGCTATTTCAGCGCCCAGGCAAATCTTCATCCCTCAGGTGAAACGCCCGGGGAGCAAAACCAAGCCAGTCACAGGCGTGCGAATGGTCGAACACCAGGTCCTGGTTCATCCGCCCCACCAGCGCGCTTGAAAGATGTCGGTAACGTGGCAGACAGCGCAAAATCGAAACGCCTGCGCTGAGGGCCTTGGCGGGGAGGGGCAGCGTTCGTTCCGGGCGTCCCAGGGCCTGGAATATGCGCCTGACCATCATGTGATAAGGCAAGGCTTCTCCCCCCGAAAGGTTGTAGCCGCCACTGGGCAGGCCAGGCGTGCTCACGGCGGACAGGCATGCCTGGATCACGTCATCCCCATGCACTGGCTGACGCAACCCGGTACCGCCACCGATAAGTGGGAAAAATCCGAAGCGCTGAATGAAACGCGCGATTTGTGAAATGTTCTTGTCGCGGCCAAAGCCATAGATCAGGGTCGGTCGCAGGATCACCCACTCGATTTGCCGTTCGCTCGCCCACTGCTCGAGTTGTTCTTCTGCACGTATCAAGCGTTGCGCCACGTCCCTCTCCCGAGCGTCAGGCGATGCGTGCTTGGCAAAGCGGCTCGTGGAGGAGAGCACGACAACGCGTTTGACGTGAGTGCTGGCAAGGCGCTCCAGGTAGTCGGGCAGCACCCAGAGGGGGGCGAACGACAGGAACGTGTCCAGCGCCAATCCGTGCCAGTCGTCCGCCTTTCGCCAGGTCACACCGGGACAGGGCACCTTGGGCAGGCTTCGAGTGAAGGCGCTCGTCAGGTGGCCGGTTTGTGCCAGCAATGGCAGGGCACGCTCGCCCAGGAGGCTGGAGCCGCCCAATATTCCTATCCGCAATTGAGCGCTCTTATCGTAGGTTCCATGCATTTCTAAACCGGGTGGTGGCGTGGCGAAGGACCACCAGGCCGAATCGAAACCAGACCCCGATCACCACGCTGATCCACAGGACGGTAGGGTACTTGCGGCGAAAGAACTTGCGATAGAAACGCAGGAATCCCAGGTGTTTGTGCCATTCGACGAAATAGGGACGATGACGACTGCAACCACCGAATACATGCATCACCCGGGCATCTGGTACGAACAGCACGCGCCAGCCGGCCTGATGAAAGCGCATGCACCAGTCCAGGTCTTCGCAATGAAGGAAATAGTCTTCGTCCCACAATCCGACACTCTCGATCGCTTCGCGCTTGACCAGCATGCACGCCCCGGAGATGGCTTCAACGGCAATGGGCGCGCCGGGCAGGGGTTCCTTGTGCAATAAAAAATCGGACAACACCGACGGGAAAAAGGTTGAAAGCCGTGAAAGCCCGAAGGCCCGCATGAAGGCGCGCCTGGGCGTGGGGAATACCCGGCGTCCACCGGCTTGTTCACTGCCGTCCGGGTTGCACAGGAACCCTCCGACCATGCCGATCTCCGGCGCGCTGCGCAGCGCCAGCAGCAAGTGGTCTATGGCATTGGCGGCCAGCACGGTGTCCGGGTTCAGGAAAAACAAGTTGGGGGCCGCTGACAGGCGGGCACCTTGGTTGCACGCCACGGCGAAGCCGAGGTTGGCGGCATTGCGTACGATTTGAAGCGCTTCGCCGGCAGCGTGGGTTCGCTCCACCAGCATCAGGCTATCGTCATGGGAGTCGTTATCCACCACGATCACGCTGGAAGCGCCGGCGGCAAACGCCGACCTTACACACGCCAACAAAAGTTCACCGGCGTTGTAATTGACGATGATCACATCACACTCGCCACGCAGAGATGAGGTGGCCCATTCATCCATAGCGAGCAGTTCCACTGCTTCCAACTTCATCACTCCATTGCTCAAACCTGGATACGTATGGGATCGCAACTACTCAGGTCTGTATCCAAGATAGCAGGTTCGTGCCCTCCGACCAGTTCCGGCCAGCACATTCAGAACGTCTGCCCCAAGGAAAACTGGAATACCTGCGTATCAGCGTTATCCGGGGTTCGGACCGGAAAGGCGATGTTGGCGCTCAACGGGCCCAGCGGGCTATACCAGGTCACCCCGACCCCCACCGAGCTGGCCATCTGGCTGAGGTCGACCCCGTCGCATCCCTGGGTGGTGCTCAGGTAGCACTTGTCGGAATAGACGCTGCCCACGTCCCAGAACACCGAGGTACGAAGTGATTTGTTGTCTTTGATGAAGGGCAGTGGGAACAGGTACTCCACGCCGCCGGTGATCAGTATGTTGCCGCCCAGTGACTCGGTGTCCCGGTCGGAGTAGTACGCCTGGCCGGCACTGGCATAGGTGCCGGTGGCCGGTGTATCGCGCGGGCCGAGGGTGCCGCTTTCAAAGCCGCGCACCGAGCCTTCGCCACCGGCGGTGTAGTTTTCATAGAACGGCAGGCCGTCAGTGGAGCCGTAGCTGTTGCCGTAGCCGAGTTTGGTGTGCAAGCGCAGCGAGGTCGTGTCGCTGACCGGCAGGAACGTCTGCCCGGTGTAGTCGATCTTGTAGAAGCTCAGGTCGCTGCCGGGCACCGTCGCCATCAGGTTCAGGCTTTGCGAATGCCCGCGGGTGGCCAGCACGCCCTTGTTCAGGGTCGATTCGGACCAGCCGAGATTGGCCTTGAAGTTGGTGAAGTCCTTGCCTTCACGCGCGATGAAATCGTAGATCTCATCGGCGCTGTAGGTCCCCGGTTCGATGCTGTCATGTTGCACCGTCACGCCGACATTCAACCGTGAGGTTTCGTTGATCGGATAGCCGAGGGAGGTGCCGGCACCATAGCTATTGATGGAATAGTACGAATTATCGTCATCGTAATATTCGTTGTAGTCGGTGGCGTTGTAGAACGCGTTGTAACCCAGGCTCACGCCGTCCGGTGTGAAGTAGGGGTCGGTAAAGCCGATGTTGTACTTGCTTTGGTAGGACGAGCGGGTCAGGCCCAGGCTGGCGTAGTTGCCGGTGCCGAGAAAGTTGTTCTGGGTGATCGAGCCGCCAAGGATCAGGCCGGCGCTTTGCGAGAAGCCGACGCTGGCGCTGATCGAGCCGGAAGCCTGCTCTTCGACGCTGTAGTTCACATCGACCTGGTCATCGACGCCCGGCACGGCCGGTGTCTCGACGTTGACTTCCTTGAAGAAGCCCAGGCGCTCCAGGCGGGTCTTGGACTGGTCGATCAGGTAGGTCGACGCCCAGCCACCTTCCATCTGGCGCATTTCACGGCGCAGCACTTCGTCCTCGGACTTGGTGTTGCCACGGAAGTTGATGCGGTTGACGTAGGCGCGCTTGCCCGGGTCCACGGCGAACGTGATGTCGACGGTATGGTCTTCATCATGCGGCTGCGGCACGCCGTTGACGTTGGCGAAGGTGTAGCCCTCGTTACCCAGGCGGCGGGTGATCAGCTCGGAGGTGGTGGTCATCAGCTTGCGCGAGAACACTTGGCCCTTCTGTACCAGCAGCAGCGACTTGACCTGGTCCTCGGGAACCTTCAGGTCACCGCTGAGCTTGACGTCGCGAACGGTGTACTTCTCGCCTTCGTTGACGTTGACGGTGATGTAGACGTGCTTCTTGTCCGGGGTGATGGACACCTGGGTCGAAGCGATGTCCATGTTGATGTAGCCACGGTCCAGGTAGTAGGAACGCAGACGCTCCAGGTCACCGGAGAGTTTTTCACGGGCGTACTTGTCGTCGTTCTTGAAGAACGACAGCCAGTTGGTGGTCTTGAGCTCGAACAGGTCGATCAGGTCTTCATCCGGGAACACCGTGTTGCCCACCACGTTGATGTGCTGGATGGCCGCCACGGTGCCTTCGTTGATGTTGACCTTCAGGCCGACGCGGTTGCGCGGCTGCGGCACCACTTCGGTGTCGACGGTGGCCGAGTAGCGGCCCTGGGCAACGTACTGGCGCTGTAGCTCGTTACGCACACCTTCGAGGGTGGCGCGCTGGAAGATCTCGCCTTCGGCCAGGCCGGATTGTTTCAGGCCCTTCATCAGGTCTTCAGTGGAGATCGCCTTGTTGCCTTCGATCTCGATACTGGCGATGGAGGGACGCTCGACGACGGTGATGACCAGGACATCACCGTCGTGTCCCAGTTGGATGTCCTGGAAAAAGCCGGTCTTGAACAGCGCACGCGTGGACTCCACCAGGCGCCGCTCATCCGCGTTATCGCCGACGTTCAATGGCAAGGCACCGAAGACGCTGCCTGCGGAGATGCGCTGGAGGCCGTTGATGCGAATATCGGAAATCTTGAAACCTTGGGCGTGGGCAAGTGTGACATTGAGCAGCAGTGCAGCCGAGCAGAGCAGGCGCGAAAAATTCATCAAGATCTTATCCAGAACACATCGACAGGTGGTGTAGGTGGACGCGGATATCTCACCGCAAGACGAGTCACCGCGGGAGCGAGCGGGCTGGTGGCGAGCAAGCATAAAAGTTCGCTGCGTTTGGTGCGGTTAACCCAATGTCAAGTTAGGTAAAGGTTGGCCCGTGGCGATGACGGTACGCGGCACACGGGCGATAATGGGCCGACACCTACTCAAGAGCGTCCCATGATCTCTGTATTGCTAGTCGACGATGACCAGGAACTGACGGGAATGCTCAGCCAATACCTGGAGCGCGAAGGCTTTGAGGCGACTGCCGTGCACACAGGGGAGGAGGGCGAGGTGCAAGCGCTGTCCGGTCGCTATAGCATCGTGGTGCTGGACGTGATGCTGCCGCGGTTGTCGGGTATCGAGGTGCTCAGGCGCATTCGGGCCGTGAGCCAGGTGCCGGTGGTGTTGCTGACAGCTCGTGGCGACAACATCGACAAGATCACCGGCCTGGAGCTGGGCGCCGATGACTATGTGCCCAAGCCCAGTTCGCCGGGGGAGCTGGTGGCGCGTTTGCGGGCGATCATGCGCCGGGTGCAGCCAGCGGATCGGCCATCCAGCGAAGTGATCAGGACCGGGCCGCTGGTCCTGTGGCCCGGCAAGCGCCAGGCGCTCTGGCAGGGGCGCGAGCTGGGGGTGACCAGCACCGAGTTCAGTTTGCTCGAGGAACTGGCCCGCTGTGCCGGGCAAGTGGTGAGCAAACAGAACCTGTCGCTCAATGCCCTGGGTTGTCCCTTGACTCGCTATGACCGACGCATCGATGTGCACATCAGCAGCATTCGCCACAAGCTGGGACCGCGCCCCGATGCCAAGGCCTGGATCCAGAGCGTGCGGGGCCTCGGTTACCTGTTGATCGCCGAATGATGAAGCCCAGCCGGCTGTTCTGGAAACTGTTCCTGGCGTTCTGGCTCGCCACCAGCTTGACGTTTCTGGTCGGGCTGGGCTTCCTGGTCATGGGCAGTTCCAGGCCGGGTGATCCTCATCTGGAAACGGTCCTGGCCACTGAAGAGCAGCTATTGCGACAGTTTGGCATCGAGTCGGGCCGGCAACTGCTGGCGGTGTGGGAACACCCGGATGACCAGGCCGTTGGTGTCTATGACAGCGCGGGTCAGCTGTTGGCCGGCACGCCAGTGCCGCAACCGGCCTATGAGCGATCGGTCATCAGCAAGGACGGCATCGTGCTGTCGCTCAAATCAACCCATCCCCTGGGCAAAGAAGGCGACAGGGGGCCGAGCCACTGGACGCCGTTGATCATCGGCACGGTCATGAGTGCGCTGTTCAGCGGTTACATGGCGTTCTACCTGGCATGGCCGCTGGCCTATCTTCGACGCGCCATGAGTGACGTGGCCCAGGGGCGCTTCGAGACCCGGGTCAAGCCGATCATGGGCGCGCGACGTGATGAGATCGTCGATCTGGCAGAAGACTGCGACCGAATGGCCAACCAGTTGAAACTGTTGGTAGACGCCCAGCAACACTTGTTGCACGACATCTCCCACGAATTGCGCTCACCGCTGACCCGCATGCAAGTGGCCATCGGGCTGCTGCAGCAAGATCCGGCTCGCCTGGAAATGGTGGAGCGCATCGACCGTGAGTCGGTGCGCATGGACACGCTGATCGAGGCGTTGTTGACCCTGGCACGCCTGCAGGGGCGACCGGAGAGTATCGAGCGCGAGCCAATCGATGTCGTCGAATTGTTGTCGGTGATCGTCGAGGACGCTCGATTCGAAGCGCAAATGAAAGGCTGCCAGGTCACCTTGCAGGCGTGCCCGGCGTTTGTCAGTCGGGTCAGCGGTGAGCTGTTGTATCGGTGTTTCGAGAACGTCATTCGAAACGCGGTGCGTCATACCCGGCCAAACACCACGGTGATGGTCGTGGCCGAGGTCAATGGCGCCGCAGATGGCCTGGTGGTACAGATCAGCGATCAGGGCACGGGTGTTGAGCATTCGCGGCTACAGAGCATCTTCAACCCGTTCGAACGTGGCTTGAACGAAGTCAGTGCCGGCTTCGGCCTGGGCCTGGCCATTGCCTCAAGGGCCGTGGAGATCCACGGTGGCTCTATCCTGGCGCGCAACGAGCCGTCCGGTGGGCTGACGGTGGAAATCAGCTTGCCTCGCAGGGCGTGATCTTTACACGATATTACATTGGCTTGACGGCCCTGTACGCCCCGCCTCAGTAGACTTTGCGCTCAAATTTACGCAGCGTTTGCTGATGCTTCAGCGTGGAGGTGCTCATGTTTCTGGTTCATAAGAAGGGTTTCGTTCCCGGCAAGAGAATGGTCGACGGTCTGGTGCCTTATGACTTCTTCTGCGAAGACAATCCGAGCCTTAACCTGTTTGTCTTCACGGGTTCCGCCACCCCGGGCAAAGTGGTCGAGGAGCCGACACTCTGGGGGTTTACCCGTCTCGAACGTTTTGAAGCGCTGAGCGGCACCCTGGTGTCGAACAAAAAGCAGGAAGGCTGGTTCCAGAAGGTCAATGTGCTCACCGGCCCCGCCCAGAACGGCACGCAAGGCGTGAAGTTCCAGCGGGTGCTGAAAATCATCAAGCACAGCGATGCATCGAGTCGGGTCGCCAGCAAGGCCGACTACGAGATCCAGACCGACGAAGGCGACACCTACTTCACTCGTCGGCCTGCTGGGGGTGACAGGGCACAAACCGTTATCTATTCGGCAGAACAATAAGCTCGATTTCAACGCGACGCTTCAGGATTCGCCGAGCTGAAACCGATAACCCACACCATACAACGACTCGATCGGCTGCTCTCCCGGGCAAGCCTGTTCGAGCTTGCGCCGCAGATTACGGATATGGCTATCGATGGTGCGATCAGTGACCACCCGATGATCGGAATAGATCCGGTCGAGCAGTTGATCCCGGGAAAACACCCGCCCCGGGGACTGGGCCAGGGTGCTGAGCAGGCGCAGTTCCAAGGGCGTCAGGTCCAGGGCTATGCCATCGAGTGACGCCTGGTAGCGGTCTTCGTCGATCAGCAGGCGTGCTGGCGCTGCGGCGACAAGTTGTGGGCTGCGCCGCAGGATCGCCTTGACCCTGGCCACCACTTCACGCGGGCTGAAGGGTTTGCAGATGTAGTCGTCAGCCCCCAGGTCCAGCCCGAGCAGGCGATCCACTTCCTCCACGCGGGCGGTGATCATGATGATCGGCACGGCGCTGAAGCTGCGCAGCTCCTGGCACACTTGCAGGCCGTCGCGTCCCGGCAGCATCAGGTCGAGCAGGATCAACCGCGGCTCGCTGGCCCGTACCGCCGGCACCACTTGAAGGCCATTGTCCAGGCATTGGGTCGCGTAGCCAGCGGCGATCAGGTAGTCGCGCATCAACGCCGCCAGCTTGGGTTCGTCTTCGACGATCAGGATCGGGTTGTCGTTGCTCATGGTTCAGGCGTTCCGAGGCAGGCGCAGGGTCAGCCAAAGGCCGCCCAAAGGCGAGTGATCGGCGCTGAGGCTGCCGCCATGGGCCAGGGCGATGCTGTGACAGATGGCCAATCCCAGGCCGGCGCCGCCACTGGCGCGATTGCGTGAGGTTTCGCCGCGGTAAAAACGCTCGAACAGTCGCGGCAATTGATCCGCATCGACCCCGGGGCCGGAGTCGAGAAAATCGATGCGCACGACATCGGCCTCGTTGGCGGCACTTATGCGCAGCACGCCACCCTCGTCGGTATAACGCACGGCATTTTCCAACAGGTTGCTGAACAGTTGCTGCAAGCGTTTGGGGTCGGCCTCCAACCGTAGCGGCGTTGTCGGCAGCTCCAGCTTCAAACGCAGATGCCGGGCATTGCAACGCTCCAGGAACATCGTCACGCAACTGTCCAGCAGTTCGTTGAGATCGCATTCGCTCTTGCGGTAGGTCAGCGCGCCAACATCGGCCAGGGACAGTTCGTAGAGATCATCCACCAGCTTGCTGAGCATGCTGACTTCGCCTTGCAGCGATTTCATCGAGGACGGGTCGAGGGTGCGCACGCCGTCTTCGATGGCTTCCAGCTCACCGCGCAATACCGACAACGGGGTGCGCAGTTCGTGGGACACATCGGCCATGAATTCCCTGCGCATTTTCTCGTTGCGTTCCAGCGTATGCGCCAGCTGGTTGAAGTCTCGGGCCAACTGACCGACTTCGTCATTGGAGGCCACCGATACGCGGTTGCTGTATTCCCCGGCGGCCAACCGGTGCGTGGCGGCGGCCACTCGCTTGACCGGGTCAAGCAGGGTACGGGCGATCCACCAGGCAATCAGCATCGCCAACAGCAACGAGAGCACGCCCACGGCCAGGCTGGTGCGCACCAGATACTGACGAAAGCGTTCACCGCCAGCCTCGGTCACGTTCTGGAACGGCGTCACCGCCAGCCAGCCGACGGTTTTGCCGGCGACCTCGATCGGGCGCATCAGGGCGTCGTCGGCAATCGCCGAGTAGCCCATGACCAACTGTTTCTGCTGATCCAGCAGAGCGATGCGAAACACCGCGCCGGTCAGGTCGGACATCGACATGGGTGGGCGCTCTGGGTGGGTGGTGTTTTCGCCCGGTTCCGGACGCAGGAGCTCGAACCAGCGATCCGGCTGGTTGCGCAGGAATTCCCAGTCGCCTTCGCGCTCGTAGGCGCTGGCCAGGCGCGGCAGTACCGGCGTCATGCGCACCAGGGCCTGTTCGTTGAGGTAGTCCAGAAAGCCTTTGCCGAAGCTCCAGCCGTTGGTCACCCCCATGCTCAGGATGACGAACAGCACGCTGGCCAGTACGGCAATAAACAGCTTGGTGGAGATGCTCAGTTTCATGGGCTCGGGCAGTTCGATGAATGGCCCGACCATTTAGGCCCTGGCGCGATGAAGATTCAAGGGCGGCGGGCAATCTTCAATTTTCCTGCACATTTGCCTCGCAGTATGGCGCCTGGCTTGAACCATCCGTCTTGCAGAGGCATTTATGTCGACCAAATTATTCGCCAAATCCCTGGTGACCGCCGCCATCCTGGTGTGCTTGATCGTTTTGTTCCTGTTGGGCGGTTGCTCCGGCGAATCGGCACCCACGCCCGAACCGCCCAAGGTGTCGGTGATCACCGTGCAGCCGCAAAGCCAGGCACTGACCACTGAGCTGGCCGGACGCACCCAGGCGTTCATGGTCGCCGAGATACGCCCGCAGGTCGGCGGTATCGTCCAGCAGCGCTTGTTTGTCGAAGGGGCCGAGGTCAAGGCCGGGCAGGCGCTGTACCAATTGGACGCAGCCTCCTACAAGGCCGCATTGGCGCAAGCCCAGGCGAACCTGGCCAAGGCCCGCGCCACGTTGAAGTCGGCCCAGGCCACGGCCAAGCGTGACGCACAGTTGGCGAAGATCGATGCCATCAGCCAGCAGGACAACGAAGATGCCCAGGCCAGCCTGCTGACTGCCGAAGCCGAATTGCAAGTGGCCCAGGCCGATGTCGACACCGCGCGCATCAACCTGGCGTATACCCGCATCGGTTCCCCCGTCAGTGGGCGCATCGAAACCTCGACGGTCACGCCTGGCGCGCTGGTGGTGGCCAACCAGGACAGCGCACTGACCACGGTGCAGCAGTTGGACCCGATGTATGTAGACGTCACCCAATCGACCACCGAGCTGTTGCGTCTCAAGCGCGACCTGGCCAGCGGTGTGCTCCGGAGCAATGGCGAAGGTGAGGCGCGGATCAGTCTCAAGCTCGATGACGGCAGCACCTACGGCCATGAAGGCCGTTTGAAGTTCAGTGGGGTCAGCGTCAATGAGGGCACTGGCACGGTGACCCTGCGGGCGCAAATCGCCAACCCGGACCGACTGTTGCTGCCGGGCATGTACGTGCGGGCGGTGCTGGAGCAGGCGCGGGATGACCAGGCCATCCTGATTCCGCAGAAGGCGGTGACCCGCAGTGCCAGCGGTGCGACTTCGGCCCTGGTGGTGGTCAATGGCAAGGTCGAGCAGCGCATGCTGACCATCGACCGCGCCGTGGATAACCAGTGGTGGGTCACGGCGGGGTTGAACGCGGGAGACCAGGTGATTGTCGAGGGCGGGCAGAAAGTCCGCGTCGGTGAAAGCGTCGTGGTACAGAACGCCGGTACCCGCAGCCGTACGCAGAAAGCAACGCCTGTTGCCATTGCGCAGGAGGGTTGAACATGGCGCGCTTCTTTATCGATCGACCGATTTTCGCCTGGGTCATCGCCATCGTCATCATGCTCGCTGGCGCCTTGTCCATCAGTCAGTTGCCCTTGGAACAGTACCCGGACATCGCGCCGCCGACGGTGCGTATTTCCGCGACCTACACCGGCGCCTCGGCCAAGACCGTCGAAGACTCGGTGACCCAGGTCATCGAACAGCAAATGAAGGGCCTGGACAACCTGACCTACATGTCGGCCTCCAGCAGCTCGGATGGCAGCGCCAGCATCAGCCTGACCTTCACCGCCGGTACCAACCCGGACGTGGCCCAGATGCAGGTGCAGAACAAGCTGCAACAGGCCGAGTCGAGGCTGCCGCAGTCGGTGCAGAGCGAGGGCCTGACCGTGACCAAGGGCGGTTCGGACTTCCTGATGATTGCCGCCCTGGCCTCCGACAATCCCGGCGTCACCGGCACGCAGATCGGCGATTACATTTCCAGCACCCTGCTCGATTCCATCAGCCGCATCGACGGCGTCGGCGACGTGCAGACATTGGGTTCCGGCTATGCCATGCGCATCTGGCTGGACCCGGCCCTGCTGGAAAAATACGCGCTGATGCCTTCGGATGTCAGCACGGCCCTGGAGGCGCAGAACACCGAGGTTTCTGCCGGTCAACTCGGCGCCATGCCGGCGGTGAAAGGTCAGCAGTTGAACGCCACCATCAGCGCCCGTAGCAAGCTGCAAACCGTCGAAGAGTTTCGCAACGTGGTGGTCAAGTCCACCAGCGACGGTGCGGTGGTGCTGCTCGGGGATGTGGCGCGGGTTGAATTGGGCAGTGAAAGCTACGATGTCAGTTCTGCCCTCAACGGCAAACCCGCTGCCGCCATGGGCGTCCAGCTCGCCGCCGGGGCCAACGCCCTGAACGTGGGCGAGGCGGTGAAGGCCAAGCTCAAGGAGCTGGAGGCGTTCTATCCGACGGAGCTGCAACTCAAGAACGTGATTGCCTACGACACCACGCCTTTTGTCAGCCTGTCCATCGAAGAGGTGGTCAAGTCACTGGGCGAGGCGATTGTCCTGGTGGTGCTGATCATGTTCCTTTTCCTGCAGAACCTGCGGGCCACGTTGATCCCCGCGATCACGGTGCCGGTGGTGCTGCTGGGTACATTCGGCGTGCTGGCGCTGTTCGGTTATTCGATCAACACCCTGACCATGTTCGCCATGGTCCTGGCCATCGGCCTGTTGGTGGACGACGCGATTGTGGTGGTGGAAAACGTCGAGCGGGTGATGGGCGAGCAGGGGCTGTCGGCCCTGGACGCCACGCGCCAGTCGATGGATGAAATCACCAGCGCCCTGGTCGGCATCGCCCTGGTGCTCAGTGCGGTGTTCATTCCCATGGCGTTTTTTGGCGGCTCCACGGGCGTTATCTACCGGCAGTTTTCGGTCACCATCGTCTCGGCCATGGTGCTCTCGGTACTCGTCGCCATGACGCTGACGCCGGCATTGTGCGCGACCCTGCTCAAGCCGTCCGATAGCCAGGGCCATGGTCCTCAACGCGGATTCTTCGGCTGGTTCAACCGCACGTTCGAGCGTGCTGCCGAGGCCTATAAACGCCAGGTGGGGGGCATTTTGCAGCGCGGGCGCGTCGGCTGGCTGGTGTATGGGCTGGTACTGCTGGCGATGGCCGCCGGTTACTTCAGCCTGCCGACTTCGTTCCTGCCTGACGAAGACCAGGGCATTCTCATGGCCCAGGTGCAGTTGCCAGTCGGGGCCACGGACAGCCGCACGCAAGCGGTGGTCAAGCAGTTCGAAAGCTACCTGCTCGAACAGCCGGAAGTCGAAGCACTGATCAGCATTTCCGGCCTGGGCATGAACGGCAACAGCCAGAACAGCGCCCGTGCATTCATTCGACTCAAGGACTGGAGCGAACGCACGGGGGCGGGGCAGGATGCGGCGTCCTTCGCCCAACGCGCGACCATGGCACTGTCGAGCATCGGCGATGCCAATGTGTTCGTCATGCAACCGCCGGCCGTGCGCGGCCTGGGGCAGACGTCCGGCTTCGACCTGCAACTCAAGGACCTCGCCGGCCTGGGACATGACGCGCTGGTGGCGGCGCGGGAAAAACTCATCGGGCAGGCCAACCAGGACCCTCGCTTGCTGGGGGTTCGCAGCAATGGCCTGGACGATGCACCGCAGCTCAAGGTCAACATCGATGATCGCAAGGCCGGGGCCTTGGGCCTGAGCACCAGCGACATCAACACCACGCTGTCCACGGCGTTGGGCGGCACTTACGTCAATGACTTCCTCAACCAGGGGCGCGTGAAGAAAGTCTACGTCCAGGGTGAGGCCGCGGCACGGATGCAGGCGGCTGACCTGGAGCACTGGTTCGTGCGCAACAGCAACGATGAGATGGTGCCGTTTTCCTCGTTCGCCAGCAGTTCGTGGAGCTACGGCTCGCCGTTGCTGGAACGCTACAACGGCAACGCCTCGATGGAGGTGGTTGGCGATCCGGCACCCGGCATCAGTTCCGGGGACGCCATGGATGCGGTGGAAGCGCTGATCAAGCAATTGCCGGAGGGCATCGGCTACGAGTGGACCGGGCAGTCCTATCAGTTGCGCCTTTCCGGTTCGCAGGCGCCGTTGCTGTACGGGATTTCGGTGCTGTTCGTTTTCCTCTGCCTCGCTGCGCTCTATGAGAGTTGGTCGGTGCCTTTCTCGGTGATGCTGGTGGTGCCGCTGGGGGTGGTGGGCGCGGTGCTGGCTACCCGTGTCAGTGGCTTGAGTAACGATGTCTACTTTCAGGTCGGGTTATTGACCACCGTGGGGTTGGCCGCCAAGAACGCGATTCTGATCGTCGAGTTCGCCAAGCACCTGCAAGAGCAGGGCAACAGCTTGCGCGAGGCGACGCTGATCGCCGTGCGCCAACGCCTGAGGCCGATTCTCATGACGTCCCTGGCCTTCATGTTCGGTGTATTGCCCCTGGCCCTGAGTAGCGGCGCCGGTTCCGCCGGACGTCAGGCCATTGGTACCGGTGTGCTGGGCGGCATGTTGTCCGCCACGGTGTTGGGGATCTTCTTCGTTCCTTTGTTTTTCGTGCAGATTCGCCGGCGTTTCGCCCGCGTTTCCACGGCTTCGACCTCTGTTCCATCCGCCCAGTCAGGTGATGCATGATCAAGTTCCGCTGGCCATTGCTGGCCATCTTCACGCTGCTCGGTGGCTGCCTGAATCTGGCGCCGCAGTATGAACGCCCTGAGGCGCCAGTCCCCGAGCAATGGCTGCCGGCTGCCGGTACGCCCGAGGGCAAGGTGAGTGCCGACATCGAGTGGCAGCACTTTTTCACCGACAGCCGCCTGGCGCGCTTGCAGTCCCTGGCATTGAGCAACAACCGCGACCTGCGCCTGGCGGTCCTGAACGTTGAAAAGGCCCAGGCGCAATACCGCATCCAGCGCGCCGAGTCATTGCCTTCGATCGATGCCAGTGTCAGTGGCACTCACAGTCGCACGCCCGGAACGTTGTCCAGCACGGGCTCGGCGGCCACCACCCATGACTACAGTGCGCAACTGGGTTTGAGCAGTTATGAAGTGGATCTGTTCGGACGGGTGCAGAACCTTCAGGACGAAGCCCTGGAGGACTATCTGTCCCTGACCGAAACCCGCCGCAGCACGCAGATCAGCCTGGTGGCCGAAGTGGCGACGGCCTGGCTGACCCTGGCGGCCGATAACGAGCGCTTGCACCTGGCCCAGGAGACCTTGCGCAGCCAGCAGGCGACCTACGAACTGACCCAACGCAGCCACGCCCTGGGTGGCTCCTCCGGTCTGTCCGTGGCCCAGGCGCAAACCACCGTGGAGTCGGCACGGGTCGACGCAGCGGCGTATGAAAGCCAGATCCTGCAGGATCGCAACGCCCTGCGGCTGCTGGTGGGCAGCGACATTCCCGAAGAGTTGTTGCCGGGTGCGTACCTGGAATCGGCCGCGGCGCTGGTGCAGGTGCCGGCAGAGCTGCCGTCCAGCCTGTTGCAACGACGCCCCGATGTGCTGGCCGCCGAGCACACGCTCAAGTCGGCCAATATCGACATCGGTGCCGCCCGTGCGGCGTTCTTTCCCAGTATCAGCCTGACGGCCAATGCCGGTTCCTCAAGCTCGGCCCTGTCCGGCCTGTTCAAGTCCGGCAGTGGCGCCTGGACGTTTGCCCCGAGCATCAGCCTGCCGATCTTCGATGCCGGCAGTAACCGCGCGACGCTGGACTCGGCGAAGACCGAGCGCGAGATCCAGGTGCAGACCTACCAGCAAACACTGCAGAGCGCCTTCAAGGAAGTGGCCGATGCCCTGGCGGAGCGCAGCACGCTGGATCGCCGTATCGAGGCCCAACAGGCGTTGACCGACGCCAGCCGCAAGAGCTTCGAGCTCTCCGACGCTTTGTACCGTGGCGGTTCCCAGAGCTATCTCGAAGCCCTCGACGCCCAGCGTTCCCTGTACAGCGCGCAACAGGACCTGATCACCCTGCGCCTGACCGAGCAGAGCAACCGCGTGACGTTGTACAAGGTGATGGGCGGCGGCTGGAATTAAGAAGCGCTGTGGGAGGAGTACCTGTGAGAGGAGTGTCCTGTGAGAGCCAAGCCCCCTTGTGGGAGCCGAGCTTGCTCGCGATAGCGTCAGCACATTCACCATCCCTGCCAACTGACCCACCGCCATCGCGAGCAAGCTCAGCTCCCACAGGAGATTTGTGGTGAACACCGAATCCATGCCCCCCGAGCCGCCCTGTGGCAGTGAGCAAGCTCAGCTCCTACAGGGGATATCGTGAACCCATATGAATTGGAAACAGGCTCAAGCGGCCGTCGATTTTTCCCGGCTGTCACTCGCGGTGTCACGAAATAGCCGGGGCGACATGCCGAACGTCGATTTGAAATGCCGGCTGAAGTGGGAACTGCTGCCATAGCCCCAGGCGTAGGCGATCTCGGTGAGCGAGCGGTGGGCATGTTCCCGGTTACGCAGGTCCTCGGCACAACGTGACAGGCGCCGCTGCCAGATGTATTCGCTGACACTGCACCCCAGTTCATCCTGGAAGGCGCGGTGCAGGCTGCGTACCGAGCACTGTTCGGCGTTGGCGATGCGTTCGATGGTCAGGTCGCGGTCGGCCAGGTGGCGCTCGATGTACGCCTTGAGGCGGTTCTGCTTGAAGAAGCGGAAGTCGTGTTCGAGCTGCTTTTCTTCCTGCTTGTTCTTCAGCGCGTTATCCAGCAGCCCGGTGATGCTGTCACCGATCAGCCCGGCCGAATGGTTGTTCAGCAAGGGATATTGGTTATAGGCATCGCTGATCAGGTGCATGAGCATCCGCCCCAGTCCATTGCGACCATTAAGGTGCATGTCGGCGGTTTGCGCGAACTGCCCGGATGCCCCCTGGAACAGCAGGATGAAATGTTCGCAGCCTTGCGTGCTGGTTACGTTGAACGGTTTGCCGCAGTCGACCAGGAGCATTTCGTCAGGGGCCAGCACGCTGCTTTGCTGGCCTTGCTCGAAATGACTGACGCCGGCCACCTGCATGATCAACATGCGCGGGGTGTCGAGGGCGTCGACCGCTTTGCTCAGGTGGCGTGAATATCGATGGGCGCTGGCGGTCATTCGACAGAAACGCAACTGGCCCAGGTCCCCGTACTCCAGCCGGCCCTGGAAGTTGCTGTCATGCAATGGGTCGATGAACGTCGATTCCAGCCGTTTTATATAGTCCGGCGTACGCCCCAGGTGATCGCTCATGAACTCTTTCCATTTCATCAGGCGGTCGGAGCGAACAACCTGATCAGTGGACACGCAGGCTAAATGGTTCATTTTTCGCCTCTGTTTATTATTGTTTTCTGACGGATCGGGCAAAGGGGTCGATTTGCCCGATCCGGGTCTGATCAAGGGTGCCACAGATTCAGAACGGGTAGTGATGGCCTCCCGGCTGCCAGGTCACCCAATGGGCACGGGTAAACTCATCCAGGGCATAGTGACCGTTGAAGCGCCCGAGGCCGGAATTCTTTTCACCACCGAACGGGGCATTGGGTTGGTCATCGACGGTGATGTCGTTGATATGGGTCATGCCCGCCACAATGCCACGGGCGAAGTTCAAGCCACGGGCCATGTCCCGGGTGAACACGGCACTGGACAGGCCATACTCGCTGGCGTTGGCCAACGCCAATGCATGGGTTTGGTTTTCTGCGACCAGCAGCGGCAGCAGGGGGCCGAACGTTTCATCGCGGGCCAGTTCCTGATCGGCTCCCACTTCACCGAACACATGGGCAGGCAGCACCAGCCCGGATGCCGGGCCGCCGCACAGTTGCTTGAGGCCGGCACTCCGGGCGCCGTCGAGCTTGCGCAACAGGCCATCGAGCTGGCTCTGATTGACCACTGGCCCGATCACCGTGTCTGCCTTGGTCGGATCACCCGTCTTGAGGTTGCGCACGCGCTCCACCACCAGCGACGCGAAATCGGCATACAGCGAGCGGTCGACGATTACTCGGTTGACGCTCATGCAGATCTGGCCCTGGTGCAGGAAACGCCCGACCACCGCCGCGTGCGCCGCAACGTCAATGTCGGCGTCATCCAGCACCACCAGCGGCGCGTTACCGCCCAGTTCCAGGGCCACGCGCTTGATGTGTTTGCCACCGGTGGCAATACGGCCGACATTGCGTCCCACATCCGTCGAACCGGTGAAGGAAATCAGGCTCGGCACCGGGTGCTCGACAAAGGCATCGCCGATTTCCGAGCCCGCGCCGACCACCACGTTGAGCGAGCCCTCGGGGAAGCCGGCCTCTTCGAACAGGTGGGCAATCAGCAGGCCGCCGGTCACCGCTGTGTCGCTGGCGGGCTTGAGCACGATCGTGTTGCCCAGGGCGAGTGCCGGCACCACCGAGCGCATGCTCAGGTACAGCGGGAAATTCCATGGACTGATCACACCCACCACACCCAAGGGTTCACGGAAGACAAAGCTCTGTTCGCCGGGCTTGTAGCTGGTCAGGATCCGACCTTCGACCTGCATCGGCATCGTCGTGCATTCGCGCACCAGGTTCAGCGTGAACTGCCATTCCATGCTCGCCTTGATCCGGGTGCTGCCGGATTCGTGGATCAGCCAGTCGATGATTTCTTCGCGGCGGTTCTGGATGACCTTGGCGAGCTTTTCAAGTTGTGCGCCGCGCTGGGTGGGGTGCAGTTGTGCCCACGGTGCCTGCGCCTTTTGCGCCGCCTGATAGGCGTCGTCGAGATCGGCAATCGAGGCCAGGGGCATCTCCAGCAACTGTTCGCCGTTGAAGGGGTTGCGGTCGTCCAGGCGGCGTGCGGAGCGCCCTGCACGCCAGGTGCCGTTGATGTATTGGTCGCCGTTGATGGCGTAGGGCGCGAGCGGTTGAGTCGTCATGGTCTTTTACCTTTGGAGGCAGGTGATCGCCTCGTTTAGAAATTAAGGGTGCAAACGCCGATGAGGGAAACTGCTCAGCTCCTGATCCAGGCGCGGCCCCAGGAATTGAGTGTGTATTCCTCTTGTGCCCAGACACCGGGCTGGCGGCTGGCATCGGTGACTTCCAGCTCAGCCGAGAACTCCAGGCGATTGCGATCGGCATCGACCACCATGAAAAACAGGTTGTTGCCCGGCCCATGTCGGCCGGGCCCGAAGAAAATGGTGATGCGTTCCTTGGCGAAGCGATCACCCCAGTCGCGTATGTCATTCCATTCGTTGGTTTCGTAACAGTGGTGGTCCCACTCGTTTTTCGAACCGCGGAAAAACGCCAAGGTGTGGTGCTCGTCGTCCGAGCGCAGGAAGCACGTCATGAGTTGGCCGGTCTGCTCGTCCACGACGTTGTCCGAAACCGTGAAGCCCACCGTGTTGACGTAGAAATCGATCATGGCTTCCAGCTCCGTGGTCTGGAACACCACATGTTGCAAGCGGCCGGGCATGCCCTGGCCCGAGTTCTGGAGAGCGGGGTGAGCGACGCCAAATATCGTTTGCCGGCCCTGGGGATCACGGATCAGGAAAGCCCCCGTTTCGAGCAATGGCGAGTCGAGCTCTTCGATGAAACAGCCATTGCCGAGCAGGCGAACCCGCAGTGCTTGCAGGCGAGGCTGACTGCCCAGGTCGAACGCCGCCGCGAGCAGGCCACTGTGGTCGGCGGGAGACACGAGCATGGCGCGTTGCGGGCCGCTGAGCATCCAGCTGCCATCGGCTTGCGCCTGGCTGTCCATGTCCAGCATCCGTCGATAGAAATCGATTTGCCGTTGCGCGTCCTTGCTCGCCAGGTGCAGGTAGCACAGGCGTGCAGGTGTGGAAGTCTGGAGTGTTTGCATAACCACCTCTGTGCTTGAAGGTTTAATGAAAGACGGGCGCGATGCTCGGCTCGATTGCGCTGCCGTGGGCCGCGGCGATGCCGAACAGCGACTGCAACGATTCGGCGGCCGGGGTTTCGGTGGCCTTGTCGAAAATCGCGGCGATATAGCGATCCGGGCGCAGCAGCAGGAACGGGCGTGAATCGCCCAGCAGGGTTTTGAGCTGGCCCTCACGGTCCTGGAGCACCGTGCAGCCGGGGATCGACGGCACGGCCTGGACGGACGCGGGCAGGATCAGGATGCGTCTGGCTTCAAGGTGGCTCCAGAGGCCATGCTTGAGTTCATCGATACGCTGGCGGGTCGGGTCGCCGTATTGAATCAAGGCGAAGCCGGCGCCGATGGTGTCATCGAGCAGGCGTTCTTGGCCGTGGGCGTCGGTGAGCATCGGTTGCGGGAACATCTGTCCGCAGGACAACGTGCCTGCTTGCCCTTCGGTCAGCACCAGGCCCCGGGTGAAGCGGGGTTTGGGCTTGAAGCGCATTTGCAGGAAGTAATCGCGCAACGGCGGCAACAGGCCGACCAAGGCGAATGCGCCACTGATCAGGCGAGCACGCAGGACGGTGGCCGGAGCCATGACCACGCCGAGGTTCAAGGCCAACTTGATCAAGGCCCATGCATGATCACGACGCTCGCTTTCGTAGGACAGCAGGGCGCTTTCCGCCATTTTCCCCTTCAGCACGCCGACCAGCTTCCAGCCCAGGTTGTGGGCATCGCGAACGCCGCTGTTCATGCCTTGCCCGGCATAGGGCGGGGTCAGGTGAGCGGCGTCGCCGGCGAGAAACACCCGCTGCACCTGCCACCGCTCGGCGACCCGGGCATGGAAGGTGTAGACCGTCTTGCGCACGATGGAAACCGGCGCGTCACCCTTGAAGGGGCGCAGCAATGCTTGCAGGCAGGTTTCGTCGAGCACCTGTTCGTCCGTTTCTCCAGGCTTGAGCAGGAACTCGAATCGGCGCGTACGGTGAGGGCCGGGCACTTCCACCACCGGACGCCTGGCGTCGCAATACACGCGGGTCTGCCAGAAGGGGTCGTCGTCCTGGTCGGTATCGACCACCAGCCAGCGCGAGGAGAAGCTCGAACCGACCATCTCGATCCCGAGTTGCTTGCGCACCGGGCTACGGCCACCGTCGCAGGCCACCAGGTAAGCTGCGTGGACTTCCATCAGTTGCCCTTCGGCGTCACGCACCAGCGCGCATACGCCGTGTTGGTCCTGGGTGAACTCCACCAGCTCGTGGCTGAACCGAGCCGTCAGGCTGGCAAAACGTTCGAGGCCTCGCCTGAGGGTGTTTTCAAACAGCGGTTGGCGAAACGCGTTGCGCTTGGGGAAGCCATACAGCTTGCCGGTCGGCTCGACCTTGCCGAAGCAGCGACCGCCGGGCCGGGTGAAGTAATGCACGCCGTAGCCGGGCACGACATCACGCAGCACAGCGGCATCGAGCCCGATGGCCTGTATGGTGCGCAAGGACTCGTCGTCGATTGAAACCGCCCGCGGCTCGGTCACGGTGCCCGGCTTGCGATCGATGATCAGGGTGTCCACATCGGCTTGGCCGAGCAGGTTGGCCAGGGTCAGCCCGGTAGGGCCGGCACCGATGACCAGGACCTGGGTGTTGATGCGTTTGAGGGTTGTCATTGTTATTCCCTTCCGGATGGCTCAGCCCAGTGGCTTGGCGCGGTTGGCGAGCGCAGCCATGCGTTGCGACAGTTCCTGCGCCAGGGCAAGGATCTGTTGCCCTTGTGTCTCTTCCTGGGCGCTGTCGCGTTCTCGTACCGGGCGCACGCAACTGATGCTGCCGACGACCTTGCCATCGCCGTCGAAGATCGGCGCGGCCAGGCCATAGACGCCCGCGTCGACTTCACCTGCGCTGGCCACATAGCCTTGGCGACGCAGTTGCTGCAACGAGCGACGAAACGCTTCCCAGGTCTGGCCAAGTTGACTGGCGCGCACTTCATCGGGGTGGTCGAGAAACAGTTGGCTGTGTTGGCGCGAGGTCATGTTGGCGAGGATCGCCTTGGACGTCGCTCCCAGGAACAAGGGCCTGGGTGAGCCACGGGAGTAGCTGACCTCACTGAACAGGTCCCCGTGCTGGTGAATGCACACAACCTGGTCCTTGAACAGCCGGCAGATCAGCCACACCTGTTGTTCGCTCCACTGCGGGAAGCTGGGCTCAAGCGATTGCGCGGCGCGTACGAGGGGGTCGCTCAGGCGCAGTTGGCGGTCCCAGGTAATGATTCGCGCGCCCAGGGCATAACGCCCGGCTTCGACCTGGAACAACAGGTTGGCTTCGGCCAATTCGCGCACGTAGCGGTAGATCGTCGAACGGGTAAAACCCAGGGCGCCGCCCATGTCGTCCACCGCCCAGATCGGGCTCTGTTCGGTGAACAGGTCGAGTACCCGCAACATGCGCTCCAGGCTCGAACCTTTGCTGTCGCCATCCTGCTCGGGCAGGGCGTCAGGGGTGTGTAGGTTTTCCATGTTTACTGCTCATCCACGATGCTGTTGCGCAGGGTGCCGATTCGAGCAATCTCGACCTCCACCTGATCGCCTGGCTTCATCCACACCGGCGGCTCGCGGAACGCTCCGACGCCGCCGGTGGTGCCGGTGACAATCACGTCACCGGGGGCCAGTTCGGTGAAGGTGGAGCAGTACTCGATCAGCTGGCGCACATCGAAAATCATGTCGCTGGTGCGGGTGTGCTGCATCACTTCGCCATTCAGGCGGGTGGTCAATTCCAGGTCCTGCGGGTCGCCGATCTCGTCGCCGGTCACCAGCCAGGGGCCGAAACCGCCGGTGTTCGGGAAGTTCTTGCCGGGGACGAACTGAATGGTGTGCTTCTGCCAGTCGCGGACACTGCCGTCGTTGTAGCAGGCATAACCGGCGACGTAGTCCAGCGCGTCGGCAGGTTTGACGTGGCGGGCCGCTTTACCGATCACCACCGCCAGCTCGCCCTCGAAATCAAGCTTGTGGGACGCGGTCGGGCGAACGATGGGTTGCAGGTGGGCGGTCTGGCTGTCGGCGAAGCGGGTAAAGATCATCGGATAGGTCGGCATTTCCCGACCGGTTTCGCGCACGTGGGTGGCGTAGTTGATGCCGATGCACAGCACTTTGCCCGGGTTCGGGATCACGGGCAGGAACGTCACTTCAGCCAAGGGGATACGCGGCAGGCCTGCCAGGCGCGCAGGGCTCAGTTCGTTCAGGCGGTTGTGGCCGATGGCCTGTTTGAGATCGCTGCCAAGGGTTGGTTTGAGCGATTCCAGGTCGATGACTTGATCACCTTCGATCACACCGTAGCTGCGACGGCCTTGGACAATAAAGCTTGCGAGTTTCATAGGGGCTCCTGGAGAGAGGGAGGGTGCAATGAGGGTTAATCTAGTCTTGCGATAAAATCCTGTAAAGTAGGATTTATGCAAAAATCCTAAAATATGGAATTTATGTGTTTTTAGGCGAGGCTGTACCTTTGGCGGACCTGGGGAGCAGGGGGAGGGGGAGGCAGGCAGTCACCGCAGATGGCAGCGGCCGCGAGAGGTGCACAAAAGGCTCTGAACGTGTGGGAGCGAGCTTGCTCGCGATGAGGCCAGCCAAGTTCAATACTCATGTAACTGAACCGCCGCCATCGCGAGCAAGCTCGCTCCCACAGGGATTGTGCTTAATTGACGGGCATCAGGGCCCGATGCCAATCAATCGCTTGGTGCCCAGCAGCCATGCAGCGACATGCGCATCCGGAAGGGAATCCTGATCCGGGCAATGGGGCCGCTGGCCATGTCACGGGTGTCCAGCACCACCAGTTCACTGCGCCCTTCGGCAATGAGGTTGAGCATGGCAACCACGTAGCCATCGGCTTCCTCTGCATCCGCCGAGCGCGGTATGAAGATGGGTTCCTGGAAGCATCCGCTGTCGCCGGGAAACCAGGCGTCGGTGCGGCCTGTCTGCAGGTCCAGGTGCGCCAGCAGGTTGAAAAACTGGAAGGGCATCGGCCCATTCGCCGGGTTGTAAGGCCGCTCAGGATCAAAGGCGAGCAGGAACCCATGCCGGTATTTTCGACCGATGTAGCGATCATCACACCGTGGAAACTCGCAGGGATATTCCGTCAGTGGCTGCGGTTGAACGTCCTCCTGCGTGCCATTCAGGTCGAAGGTCCAGCGCATCAGGCTGGCGGCCAGGGTTTCAGGCGGTGGTACGTAGCCGTCGGCCTGGGGGAAGAAGTAGAAGATATTCCCGCCGGTGACCGGCATGTCCACGTACACCTTGCCGCCCTCATCGAACGCATTGAGCGTATGCCCCTGGAAACCGTCCTTGGGCCCCTTGAACCAACGCACATCTTGCCCGCGCCCGTTGCGCGGCACGATGGCGAACAGCTGAGGCAGGTCGGGTTGCCACTGGAAATGCGGCCCGCCGTTTTTCATGCGCTCGACGTCAACCGTCAACGGAATCAATGGGAACACCACGTACCGTTCGGTCACCGCGAAATCATGCACCATCGCCGCATAAGGGGCCTGGAACCAGATCTCGTGCAGCAGCTTTCCGTCCGGCGAGATTTCGAAGTAGGCCAGGTCGGGCGTACCGTCGCCTTTGGCCTCATAACTGCAGGCCAGCAGGTTGCCTGTCACCGGATCGAGCTTGGGGTGGGCGGTGAACGTCGCGGCTTTGATCTGCCCATCAAAGGTCCATTCGCCGAGGGTCTCCAGGGTTTCGAGATCCATCGCCCAAGGCAGGGCATCTTCCTTGAGTGCCAACAGGACGCCGTTGTGAGGGATAACGGTGGTGTTGGCGGTGGTGTTGTTTTCTGCCGCTAAGGGGTCATTGGTGTAGACGTTTCGATAGACGCCGTTGAGCGAACGACCTTCACGGCGCTGGGCCAGCAGGCGATCGGTCTTCACGTAGCGGCGTCGCATCGAGACTTTGCCATTGGCAAAGTTGAAGCGGCTAACCATGCCGTCGCCGTTGAAAAAAATGTCGTTACCCAGCATGGGTGGGTACTGCGGGTCTGGCGCCACCTGATAAAACGTCCCACAGATCGAAGCAGGCAGGATGCCTTCGATCTCAAGATCGAACACCTCTGCTTCCACGCGGCTGGGCGTGTAGAGAGCACCGGAAAATTCAGGGGTTTGAGGGAATGGAATACTCATCAGGCAATCTCGTCAATGTGCGGGTTCGTTCAGGTTCAGGCCGATTGCGGGGACATCGCCGGTCCGGAAGGCTTCACGCCGCGGCGAAAGCGTGCAACTACCAAGCACGAGATCACCAAGGCTAGCAGATAGGCTGAGGCGGCCAGCCATCCGACCGCGCGGAAGTGTCCCTCGCCCACGACCAGTGCGGCGCCAAACGGGCCGAGTCCCTGGCCGATGAAAATCGCAGCGTTACCCAGGCCTGCCAATCGGCCGGAAGGGTCCAGTTCCGCCGCCATGGAAAGCAGGTAGGGCAGGCTGAAAAACCAGACCATATGGATCAGGCAGGCCGTGGTGATAAAGGCAACGGGGCTGGTGCCATAGACCATGATCAAGGTCGCCAGCAATGCCGTGCCGAAGCTCAACAGTTGCGGAAACAGCAGGCCCAGACGCCGTCCGATCAGCCCGGCCAGCCCGGCGCCAAGGGCTCCGGCAAGGATGCTGCCGCCGAGGATGCCGCCAATCTGCTGGGGCTCCAGGCCGATGCTCTTGCCGATGCGTTCCTGGTACACCCACAGTGCCGAGTGGCCGAAGAACAGCAGGGCAAACAGCAGGATCAACAGCATGGCGGTGAGACCGAATGGCTGGATCGAGCCATTGGCCGCGCGATGTGCTTGCGGGTAGTGCTTGGGCACTCTCCAGCAACCCAGCGCTGCGAGCACGCTGGTGATCGCCAACAGGGAAAACGCGCCATTCACGCCAAATGTTTGGAGGACCCGCGGCATGGATGTCACCAGCAGCATGCCCCACAGCAGGTTGCCGATGTTGATGACCGCGAAGGTCGCATCCTTGGAGGTGCGCAGCGCTGCGGTGGCATAGACCACCGCCATGACCGCGCCGCCGCTGGCGCCGCAGATCATCCTGGAAATGACCAGTCCGGTCTGGCTGTGCAGTTGTGTGCTGGCCAGGTTACCCAATGCCAGGATCAACAAGGCCAGCAGGGCGAAGCGGCGCCGGTCGACGCTCGCCATGAACAGGGCGCAGGCTCCGCAAGCGATGGCCATCGCCATGAGTTCCGCGGCGAAGATAGCGCCGATTGCATTGAGCGGCAGGCCGAGCTGGTCGATCAGGGCACCGCCCAGGATCGGCTGGATCTGTAGCGTCCCCAGGGAAATGACCATCATCAGGCAGATGGCGCCCAGTGATTTTTTGCTATCGATGGAGTCGAGTGCGTTCATGAAGCATCACCTCAGGTAAAGAGCCTGCTCATACGTGAGCCGCCTACACGTCAATCAGAACTTGTGAACGTAGCGAACCTGCACCTGGTAATCCGCTCGGGAGCGATTCTCGACGCCGGTTTCTTTATAGGTGTTGAGCCAGAAGGCTTTGTCTTCGGTGATTTTCCAGAACAGGCCCGGGCCAAAGCCCAGCACCTTTTCCCGGGAGTCGGTCAGGGTGTTGCCGTTGACCTTGTCATCCGAAATCTGCCGGAAGTAGTAACCGTTGATGCCGACCGAGACCTTCGGAAACACTTCGTACGAGGCGGTGAAGTTGGCCCATGCCGACTGTCCTGACTGGGTGTCGTGCACCGTTTGCCCTTCAAAGAACTGCTGCGAACTGCTCGCCGGATCGTCGTTCTTGAAGTTGTACAGATAATTCAGCCTCCAACTCACTTCCCAACGGGGTGCCGGCATCCAGGTCGCTGCCCAGTAGGGGTTCAGGGAGAAGTGGTTGGAGCCAGGGTTCAGGTCTTTGTCTTTGTCGTACTTGCCTGTTGGCAGGAGGGTGTCGAAGGCCATGCGCTGCACGAAAACCGGCCGGCCGCTGGCGTCGACGATCGGATCGAACTGGATCTGTGGCCCGACCGTGACATCGCCCAGGCCGGTAGCGTTGTCCTTGAGCTTGGCCCCGTTGTCGCCGAAGTCGCCATCCAGGGAAACGACGGGTACCAACAGGCTCCAACCCAGGTGTGCCCCTCCCGCGAAGGTGTCGGGTGAGTAGTAGCTCAACTGATTGATCATCGTGATGACGTTGATCTTCGGGTCATCGAAGGCGCCGTTTTTCTTGCCGCCGTTGGTCCTGATGCTGCTGGCGGTGCTGAACTTCAGGTAGGTCTGGTGAGTCAGCCCGGGTGGCCCCGCAAACCCGTCGTAGAAGCTGGTGCCGCCCAGGTTGATACCGCTGGGTTGGCTTACGGAAGGTGGTGGAGGGCCATCGGCGGCATGGGCGGCAAATGACGCGAAGCTGAGTGCCAGGCACGCTGGCAGGGATTTGGTCGGGCTCATTGAAGTGGCTCTATTCTTGGAATTGTGAGCGGGGGAATGTCCCCTGGCACTTCGACTTTAAGTCCCGGTGGTGGGTGATGCTTGAGCGCAACGGCCAGAGTTGACTGGGAGCGCCATTGACCGGGAGAAACGGGAGCGAGCTGCTCAGCCGCCAGCGCCAACGGCGCGCCAGGCGGCCTCGGCCAACTGCTGCCGGTAGTCTTCAGGGCTGCGTTTGACGCGGGCCGAGAGCCAGGCGCGGCAGTAGCTCTCCGCCGAACCGATGATCAGTGACGGGATCAGTTCGAAAGGCAGGTCCTGCAAATCCTGCTGGTGGGCCGGGTCGCTGAACCATTTCTTGAGCTCGGCGTTCCTGGCCAGATTCGCCTCGGCGAGCCGTTCGTTGAAGCCGCTGCGCGCGACCGCAAAGCGCGCCTGGTACTGGAACCGCGCCCAATCGGGTTGGCTGACCACCCAATCGACGTAGCTGAACACCAGGGCATGCACCCACTCCTGGGTCGAGGTGACAGCGCCAAGGTAGCTGTCCCGCAGCCGCGCCTGATCGTCCAGGGCGGTCATGTACAACGCCGCGACCAAGCCTTCCTTGTTGTCGAAATGGTGATAAATGGCCCCCACGCTCATCTGGCTTTCGGCACGGATGATATCGATGGTGGTCGCTTCTATGCCCTGTTGGTTGAACAGCGCCAGGGCACATCGAAGGATGTGCCGCTTGGACTCGGCACGACGCCCTGGGTAGCAGCGCTCGAGGAGATCGACAGGTTCCATTTTTCGGCCCAGGCAAAAAGTGGCCATGGTAATTGAAACAAAGGCTCGGCACGAGCGATTGACAGGGTGGACATTTACAGAATATTGTTCTGTAACAGAGCGATATTCTGTAAAAGAGTAATGTTCTGTTCATGACTCCAGCCCACCTGACCAGAGATACCCCATGAGCCAGACTCTCAGCATGTACCAAAGCGTTGGTCCGTCCGCTTTCAGCAATATGGCCTGCCAGATGGCACCGTACTTCGGCACCATCAACCCGGAGATTTCGCTGTTGGCCCCCGGCCGCAGTGAGGTGAAGGTGCCGTTCCGCAAGGAAATCACCAATCACCTGGCGTCCGTTCATGCGATCGCGTTGTGCAACGCGGCAGAACTGGCGGGCGGCATGATGACCGAGGTGTCCATCCCTGGCGGGGCTCGTTGGATTCCCAAAGGCATGACCGTCGAATACCTGGCCAAGGCCAAGACGTCCATCCACGCCATTGCCGACGGTAGCGACATCGACTGGCAGACCTCGGGGGACAAGATTGTCCCGGTCGAGATCTTCGACGAGGGCGGCGTGAAAGTCTTCACGGCACGCATCACCATGAATGTAAAACTCGGTTAGGTCACCTGGCCCATCAGGCATCGACCGTTTCCGCCAGAGGCGCCATCAGCCACTGGCGGAAACGGCTGATGCTTGAGGCAAGGCTAAAGATCAAGGACCAGATCAGAAGTGGGTTTGCTGCAGCACAGCAAGCGCAGGCCTTTGTCGATTTCCCGCTGCCTGATACCGCCGTTGTGATGCATGTCCACCGTGCCCTGGAGCAGGGCCGTCTTGCAGGTGCCACAAACACCCTGGCTGCAGGAGGAGGGCACGATCGCGCCGGCTTTCCTGGCGGCAGACAGCACGGTCTGATGGCCCGGCATGCTGAACGTCTTGCCTGACCGCGACAGGGTCACGGTGAAGACGTCCTGTTGATTGAGCGAAGCCGCCTGCTCGATCAACGGTTCTTCATTCAGTGCGGCGATGTCGAAGCTTTCCTGGTGGTAGTGGGCGAAATCGAATGCTGCTTCCCTGAGCAGCGACTTGACCGCTTCCATGTAACCCTGGGGGCCGCAGGTAAAGATTTCCCGCTCCTGGTAGTCCGGCACGTGCTGGCTCAACAACGACAAGTCGAGCCGGCCTATCGGTTGCTGCCATTGAGCGGTGTCGCCGAGACCTTCGCAAACACTGATGACCCGCAACCCCGGCATGGCGGCCTGCATGCGCGTCAGTTCCGTGTGGAAGATGATGTCGGTGGGCGTGCGGGCGCTGTGCACGAAAACGATGTCGAGGTTGCCGGCCATGTCGCACGCGGCCCGGGTCATCGACATCAGCGGCGTTACGCCGGAACCGGCGGACAGGTACAACAACTTGGTCGCCGGATGGCCGACCGGTGTGAAGCTGCCCGCCGGGCCGGAGGCCTTCAGGCTGTCGCCGGGCTTGAGGTGGTCATGCAGCCAGTTCGACACTGCGCCCCCCGGTACGCGCTTGACGGTAATGGAAAACGCAAACGGCCGGGTCGGGGAGGACGACAGGGTGTAGCAGCGGGCAATGGTCTGCCCGCCAATGACCGGTGAGATCGTGATGAATTGACCGGGCTCGAAGCTCAGGGCGCTGAAGTCCGCACAGCGAAAAATGAAGGTTTTGACGTCATGGGTTTCCTGGCGCACAGCGCAGCATTGCAGGGTTTTCTGTTCACCACTGTGCCATTGCGCGCCGAACGTGCCCCAGGTGGCCGGGTTGGTAAAACGCTGGAGCGCGCTGGCGTTTCCAGGGCGCGTCAGGTTTTCGTAAGTCGTCATGTTCATTCCTCACACGCCATGGGCGGCCAGACGCGCCGCGTACCAGCGAGAGAACTGGTCGACATAGGTTTCGGTGAAGGCCGAGAACGGCCCGGGCGTGTAGGCAGGATCCTGGGTACCGCTGTGGGTGATGCCGACGAGGCTGGCGTCCTGCAGGTTGGTCGCGACCCAGACTTCGGTCAGCTTATCCACCTGGTAATCGACGCCTTCGACGGCATCGGCATGGACCAGCCACTTGGTGCGCACCAGGGTTTTATCGGGCGCCAGAGGGATGATGTAGGAGACCACGGCATGGTCGCTCATGATGTGGGTCCACGAGTTGTGCGTCCAAAGATGCACGTCGCCCAAGTCGCGGCGCGTGAGCTCGCCAAACAGCCGGGTGCACGCCACGCGGGTGTCCAGGGTCTGGGATTCGCCGTTGCCGGCAATGGCCAGTCGCTGCGAGCGGAACTGGGTCACGGCGTCTTCACCCAGGTGTTCGACGGCATCGCAGATGTAGCCTTCGCTCTCCCAGTTGGCCTTGGTGTCAGCATTGCGGCGGTGATATTCGGCCAGCGCCTGGAGTGAATCCTCCCCCAGCCCGTCGGTGCAGAAACCGAAATCCTCGGGCAGGAAAGAGGCGGTCAATTCCGGGTGGGTGGCGGCGCAGTGATAACACTCGCGATTGTTCTCGATCACCAGTTTCCAATTGCCGTTCTCGATGATTTCCGATTCGTAGGCGATCTTGGAATGGGCGAGGTCATATTGGGCGAAACGCGGTGTCATGACCTGGTCAAGGTACAGGATGTCTTCCGGCGGTTCGTCGCCCAGGCAGACGAAGACATGGGTGCCGACGACCCGAGTGTGCACCGGGATCAGGCTTTTGCATTTAGGGTCGAAGTCCTGGCCCATGTGTGCCGCATGTTTCAGGCTGCCATCCAGGTCGTAGGTCCACTGGTGATAGGGGCAGACCAGCATGCCCACCGTTGACTTGCCGGCCTGTTTCAAGCGCGCCCCGCGGTGCCGGCAAACGTTGCGAAACGCCTGCACATGCTCATCATCGTCGCGCACCAGGAGGATGGAGGATTTGCCGATATCGAGGGTGGAGACATCACCGGGTTCGGGGACGTCGCTGGTGACCCCCACCAGAATCCAATGCTGGGTGAAGAAGATATCGACATCGGTTTCAAAAATATCCTGGCGACCAAACAAACCGCCCGGCATGCCGTGGCCCGGCGTGCGGTCGGTCAGAAGTTCACGGTGGGTCTTCACGGTATTGATTGTCATTATGGGTCTCGCTCAAACGCAAAGTTGATCAGGCGGCGAGTACAGTTTGGAAAGGTGGGATAAGACCGTCAACGCGCTTTATTTTCACGCTCGCATAACTTTGCGTTATGCGTAAAAGTGGTCTTTAACATCTTTGTAATCAATGGTTTAGATGGCTGTCATCGCGCAGCCAATCGATCAGTGCCTGGGTGATGGGCTCACGTTTCCGACCGCTCGGAATAACCAGGTAATAAGCGTCTTTTGGCTTGACCACGTAGGGCGTAATTCTGATCAGTTCACCACTGTTGAGCCGGTGCGCGATCAGCCGACTCCACCCCAGCGCAATGCCGTGGCCTTGAATAGCCGCTTCGATCGCATCGTTATAGGAACTGCAGCGAAAGGAATAGTTGAGCTTGGGGCGCATATCGCCCAGTTCCCGACACCAACGGTTCCAGGTCATCCAGCCTTCCAGGGTGGAGTCCGAATCAATCAGCGCCGTGTCCAGGAAATCGGTAACGGATGAAGGGGCTGCGTTGGCGGCAAGCCAGACCGGCGCGCAAACGGGAAACACTTCTTCATCGAACAGGAAAACCGAACTGCCATCCTCCCATTTCCCATTGCCGAAACGGATGGCCAGGTCGACGTCATCGCGGTATGAACTGGGCGAGACCTGTTGCGTCAGCAAGCGCAACTTCAACTTCGGTTGCAGGGTGCGCAGTGCAATCAACCGGGGGAGTATTCTCAAGTGAGAAAACGCTTCCGTGCAGGCGATGGTGATCTCCTGCTCACCAATGCCCTCGGCAATTTTGTCGAAGACACTGGCCATGCGATGAATGGACTCCGCGACGACCAGATGCAGGACATAGCCTTCGTGCGTCAGCTTGATCGACCGATGAAGGCGATGGAACAGCTTGGTCTCCAGGGTATCTTCCAATAACCGGATCTGCTTGCTGACGGCGGCCTGCGTGACGCCCAGCTCTTGGGCGGCGAGGGTGAAACTGGCCAGCCGCGCCACGGCTTCGAATTCCAGCAACGCCGTCATCGACGGTATCAACCGCCGATAGCCCTTGACCTTTTTATCGATATCGCTGGGTTGCATAGGTGTGTTCCAACGCCGTGCCGGGTGATTCAAGCCACCGAAGATGCTCTTGCAGGTTCAGCAAGCACAGGGTGCGACAGGTTGTGCCCCAACAGTGCCCGATACAGTTCACCGTCGCCCAGGATGCCCAGGACAGTATCGGCCTCATCCCGCACGATCAAGGGATGGCCCGTTTCGTAGCGAATCTGCAGGGCATCGCGCATGGTGGTGATCGGCGGCACGCAAGTCGGTTGTCGCGCCAAGGTGTCGATTCTCTCGGTCGGATTCCATGATTGGACGTGTGCGGTGGTGGCACCTTTTCGAACGCTGGTCAGATGACGCTGCGGGTTCACCACCATCCACAGGTTTTGAGCCGTATCCAGGCAATATTCGTCGCGGGCCAAAACGCATTGGTCCAGTGGGGTCATCAAGCTTTTCGCGCACAGCACATTCAACGGGTTGGTGTGGGCGACGAAGTTGCGCACGTAGTCGTCGGCCGGGTTGAGTACGATCTCTTCGGGCGTGCTGTACTGGATGATCTTGCCGTCCTTCATGATGGCGATCCGCGTGCCCAGTTTCAGGGCTTCGTCCAGGTCATGGCTGACGAACACGATGGTCTTGTGCAGCTTGCGCTGCAGATCAAGCAACTCATCCTGCAGGCCTTGGCGGATCAGCGGGTCGAGGGCCGAGAACGGTTCGTCCATCAGCAGGATGTCGGCGTCCATCGCCAGGGCGCGGGCCAGGCCGACCCGTTGTTGCATGCCGCCGGACAGTTCGTCGGGCTTCTTGTTGCGCCATTGGGTCAGGCCCACCAGCTCGAGCTTCTCATCCACCAGCTTGCGGCATTCCTTTTCCGAGCGGCCCTGCATTTCCAGGCCGAAGCTGATGTTCTCGCGCACCGTCAGCCAAGGCATCAGGGCGAATTTCTGGAACACCATGGCGATGCGCTGGGTGCGCATCATCTTCAGTTCGGCGGGGGTGCAGGAAGCGATGTCGATCTGCCGGCCTTCGTGCTCGACGAACAACTTGCCACGGCTGACGGTGTTCAAGCCGTTGATGCAACGCAGCAGGCTGGATTTGCCAGAGCCGGACAGGCCCATGAGCACGCAGATCTCACCTTTGTTGATTTCCAGGTTGGCTTTCTCCACACCGACGATCAAACCGGTTTTCTGAAGAATCTCCGGCCGCGAAAAGCCTTGGTCGAGTAGTTCCAGGGCGGGCTTCGGACGGGCGGCGAAGATGACGTCGACGTCTTCGAAACGGATGATGCTCATACGTCACCTCTTTTCACAGTTTCCCGTTGTTTGCAGATTCGATCGAGGATGATGGCCAGCAGCACGATCGCCAGGCCGGCTTCGAAGCCCATGGCGATATCGGCGGTGTTCAGTGCATTGACCACCGGTTTGCCCAGGCCATCGGCACCCACCAGCGCGGCGATCACCACCATCGACAACGACAGCATGATGCACTGGGTGATACCGGCCGCGATGCTGGGCATCGCATGGGGCAGTTCGATACGCGACAGGAGTTGGCGACGGGAGCAGCCGAAGGCTTTGCCGGCGTCCATGAGTTCGTCCGGAACGTCGCGGATGCCCAGGTAGGTCAGGCGGATGGGCGCGGCAATCGCGAACACCACCGTGGAGATCAGGCCCGGGACCACACCCAGACCGAAAAGGGTCAGGGTAGGAATGAGGTAGACGAAGGTCGGTACGGTCTGCATCAGATCGAGCACCGGACGCATCAAGGTGTAGAACATCGGCCTGTGCGCGGCGACAATGCCCAGCGGTACGCCGATGATCACGCACACGAGTGTGGCGAACGTCACCTGGGCCAGGGTTTCCATGGTTTCCTGCCAGTAGCCGAGGTTGAATATCAGCAAGAATGAAAAGGCGACGAAAAGTGTCAGGCTGACCTTGCGTTGGATGTAATAAGCGAGGAACGCAAATATCGCGATCAAAGCCAGGGGGTTGAACCACAGAAGGGCGTGCGTCAGCGCAGTGATGGTCCCGGACAACGCCAGGGATATAGCGTCGAATACGTCTGCGCCATGCTGCGTCAACCAATCGACATACCGGGCAATGATCTCGCCCAAGGGAAGTTTCTCTTGTGTAATCCACATATCACTAATCCGGCTGATGGAAGAAATGACTCGCGAACGCAACCACCCGGGCACAGGCGTGTACGGCTGATCCAATCGCACGGCGGGGTTGAAATTCTGTTATCGCTGGGCGATGCGTTACCTGGCGGGGGCTAGGTTCTGTCCTGGCTGGAGCATCGATGACCTCGCTTCAAATGGTTGATATCTGTGGCCCAAGCGTTCGGGCAGCACAGAGCGCCTGCGCGCTGAACTCGCGTTGGCAGTTATCTGGATTTGGGCAGTGGGTGACAGATGAAGGGTATGACGAAGGCAGTCGTTCCGGCATTCTTTGGCCGGATGGCGAAGTTCTTTCAGCGGCGTTCAGCAAAAAAATCATAATGGCGGCTCGTTGTTGTTGTTTTAGAGTCCTTGCCTCTTGGAGATACAACCAGGCGCGCCTCACGGACATGTTGTTTCATGCCTGGGCCCGGCTTGTTTGATGAGAGCGGTGGTTGGATCTCCATGATGCTGGACTTTAAGTGCTCGAGACGGTCAAGTCAACAAAATGTACTCATGTGTACATTAAGGGATCATGAGAGTACATTTCTATCACGTATTTGAAGAAGGAGGCGCACGATGCCGCAGGTAGGGAAGGCCCGTAGCAAGGCCCAGGACGCAGGCTGGCGAGGCTCGCCGGAGGGCTGGCTGGAAGCGGCCTACGTGGCCCTGAAAGAGTCGGGCATCGATGCGGTCCGGGTCATGCCACTGGCCAAGCGCCTGGGTTTGTCACGCACCAGCTTCTACTGGTTTTTCGAGGACCGTGAGCAACTGCTGGCTGCTTTGCTGTCGCGTTGGCGGGAGACCAACACGGGGGGGCTGATCCGGCAAAGTGAAAGCTATGCCGAAAGCATTTCCGAGGCGATCCTGAATGTGTTCGAGTGCTGGCTCAACCCGCAATTGTTCGACTCGCAATTCGAGTTCGCCGTGCGCAGCTGGGCGCTTCAGTCTGCTGAAGTGGCCCAAGAGGTGGCGGTGGTGGACGAGCAGCGCATGAACGCCCTGGCGAACATGTTCAAGCGCTTTGGCTACGACAGCCAGGGGGCTGATGCACGGGCCCGAACGATCTATCTGACGCAGATCGGCTACATCACCATGAACACGACAGAGTTGATCACCGTGCGCTTCCAGCGCATCCCGCATTACGTGAGCATCTTCACCGGCAAAGTCCCCAAGCAGCGTGAGCTGGATCGTTTCTACGGGAAGTTCGGTTATGCCGAAAAAGAGCCTGGGGTCTTTGTGCCCTTGACCGACACGTTCGAAGGTCACGGCGATGATCAATGAGACCCTTGGGATCATTGGCGGTACCGGTTGGTTGGGCGGCGCGATTGCCAAGGCAGTCCTGGCGAAGGAGCTGGTGCCGGCGGGCAACCTGATCATTTCCAATCGCTCGGGCAATCATCCGTTGGCTCAACAAGGTGCTTGCCTGGTCACGGACAACCAGGACTTGGTGAATCGCAGCGCCGTGGTGATCATTGCGGTTCGTCCCGAGCATTTCGCCAGCCTGGGCATCAATGCGACGGGTAAGACGGTGATCTCCTTGATGGCCGGGATCACCGCGCAGGCGATTGCAGCGCAGACTTCGGCTTCAGCGGTCGTGCGGGCGATGCCCAACGCGGCGGTGGAAATCGGACAGTCCTTTACGCCTTGGTATGGCTTTAGCGCGATAGCGCCGGCGACGAAAAGCCTCGTGCAGCAGTTGTTCGAGTGCGTGGGCACTGCGGCTGAGGTCGAAAAAGAAGATTTCATCGATTACCTTTCCGCGCTCTCGGGCACTGGCCCGGCCTTTCCGGCCTTGTTGATGACGGCGCTGGCCCATCAGGCGATGCTGGCCGGTATACCTGGCGACATCGCACAGTTGGCGGCGAAAAGTGTCGTGGTCGACAGCAGCCAGTTGCTGGCGAGTCGTGACGCCCAGCAGATGATCGACGCCTTGGTGGCTTACCGGGGTGTCACGGCCGCCGCCTTGCAGGTGATGAGCCGGGGGGATTTCGAAGTACAGCTGGGAAGGGCGTTGCAGGCGGGCGCTGCGGTTGCGCGCAAGGGGCTTGAGGCCTGATAAAAGTCCGGGGTACGAAAACGGCGCCTTCCCGTCTTGGGAGAAGCGCCGTTTTTCCTTGAACGAGCCTCAAGTAGCGGGTCTACCGTTACTTGCTTGGATGGGCCGCCTGGAGTTTCTTGGCTTCATCCAAGTGATGTTGCAGGTCCGGCAGCATCTTCTGGGCGAACGCCTTGAGTTCGGTGTTGCCGGCTTTCTTGTCGTCGGTCACGGTATTGGCTTCTTTCTTGAACAGGGCGATGGTTTCTTCGTGGGCCTTGACCTGGTTGTTGGCGAAGGCCGCATCAAAGGACTCATCGCGCACCTCGAGAATCTTCGCCTTGGCTTTCTTCATCAACGTGGTGTCGTCGGGCACTTCGATGTCATGTTTTTTCGCCAGCGTCTTCAGCTCTTCGTTGGCCTTGGTGTGGTCGGTGATCATCTTGTTGGCGAACGCCTTGATGTCCGCCGATTGGCTTTTTTCCAAGGCCAGTTTGCTGGTTTCGATTTCCGCGATGCCACCGACCGCCGCCTCGTCGACAAAGTCGTTGGAAGTCGCGGCCCAGGCCATGCCCATGCTGGTGCTCAGGGCGACTGCCAGGCCAAGTTGACGCAGGATGAATTTGTCCATAAGTGAGTCTCCATACAGGTTGAACGAGCGATTCTTGTCGTCTCTGATCAATGGAGGGTTGTGCCCGGGCAAAGGTTTGATCGCCAAGCGATCCGGTACGACGAACGGTCACCGCTGGTCGGATTGGCGGTCGACAGAACCCCGTTCAAGAGGCCATCCTGATAATCGACGGGCGTTGAAAGGACGCCTGCCACCGATCCATCAAAGGAGGTGTTCCATGCCGGTGTCTCACGATTTGTGCCAGGATCTCAACTACACAAAAGATCAAATCCAGCAAAAACGCAGCGAGAATCCAAGGCTCGACTCGTTACTTCAACAATACTCCCAACTTGATGCCAAGGTGGTCGATGCCGAGAAGCCATCCTCCGCCGCGCTGCCCGCCGACGTTTTGGAGACGCTCAAGAAGAAGCGATTGCTGATCAAGGACGAGATCGTGGATCACATGCAGAGCGAGCCATAGAACCCGACCCTTCGTATCGCGAAGGGCTTTTGTGGCCAGGGATTGCTCCCGCTGGGTTGCGACTGTAGGAGCTGCCGAGTGCAACGAGGCTGCGATCTTTCCACTGGCGATTGAGCCGCAAGAGAAAGATCGCCGGCTTCGCCAGCGCCTGAAAAGCGGGAGCAATCCCAGGCCATGTCAGGTCCTCATCCCGGGCAAATCTTGCTTGAGCAGCCGTCAGGTCAATGGATCCCAGCGCTGTGACCAGTCGCTGCCGGTCTTGACGATCTCTCGCAGCACTTCGAATGCCTGCTGCAACGCCGCTGAGTCCCGATCGCGGGAATAGACCAGGTAAGTCGGATAATTGAATTCCGGTGCCTTGGGCACCCGTTCCAGGATTCCACTGTCCAGGTAGCTCTGCACGACTCGCGTGCGAAAGTAACCGCTGCCGCCGTTTTCCAGGATGTATTGCAGGGCCAGGGGGCCTAGGTTGAAGGTCACGGCGGCCTTGGCCTTGTCTGGCAGCGCGGTGTCGTGTTGGCGCCGGAAGTCCGCGCTCCAGTCGATATACACATAGGGTTCGGGACGGGCGGCCAGGCGCACCAGGATGAGTTTTTCTTCCAGCAGTTGTTCTACCTGCAGGCGCGGCCAGTATTCGGGCTGATAGACCACCGCCGCATCCAGCAGGCCCAGTTCCAACTGTTGCAGCAGCTTCTCGCCGTCGCGGATGTCCATGCGCAGGGCGTGACCGGGGATCTTCTGGCGCAGTTCTCCGGCCCAGGCGAGCATCAAGGGGTTGCACAGGCTGACCTCGCCTCCCAGGTGCAGGACGTTTCGATAGCCCTCGGGCAGCGGCAGGTCCCGGCGGGCCGCTTCCCAGGTTTGCACCAGTTGGTTGGCGTAGACCACAAAGGCCTCGCCGTCGGCGGTCAAGCGCGCGCCGGCACGGTTGCGCACGAACAGCGCGCAGCCAAGCTGGCTTTCGAGCTTCTGGACCCGGGCGGTGATCGCCGTCTGGGTCACGTGCAGCTTTTCGGCGGCTGCGGCGAGGCTGCCGTGACGGACGATTTCCAGGAAAGTGCGGGCGAGGTCGATGTCCATGTTCAGGCCGATGCGGGGGAAGCGGGCATTGTAAGAGCTGCCAAGCCTTCCCCGATACCGGGAGTTACTGGACGGCTTGGGCCTGTCTTGTCCGCGCCCAAGGTGCAACCAGGCGTTCTGGCGTACGGCAGGCCTTGTGCTTGAAGACGAAACGACGGCATTTGTCGGCGAAGCCGTGGCGATCGTCGACCATGTCGCGGCGCATCTGTGCGAGTTCATCATCGCGACACGCCTGGATCGCCGACAGGCTCCGTTCGGCCTTGCGCATCCGGATGCTTTCATAGGTCGGATCGAGCAGCGCGCGGTTGGCTCGCTGCAGCAGCCACAGGCCGAACTCGTCGGGGCAACGCGGGCCGATTTCCTGGACCATGCCGTAGCGCAACGCCTGCAAGGCGCTGATGGGCAGGCAGTCCTGGGTGAGCTTCCAGGCCATGTCCGGACCGACCGCGCGGGGCAGGCTGTAGGTCCAGTATTCAGAGCCGTACAGGCCCATGGTCGCGTAGTGCGGGTTGAGCACAATGTCACGGCGTGCCAGCACGATATCGGCGGCCAGGGCGAGCATCACACCGCCGGCCCCGGCGTTCCCTGTCAGGCCGCTGACCACCAGTTGCCGGGCGCTGAACAGCTCCAGGCAAACGTCGTCGATGGCTTGTATGTTGGCCCAGGCTTCCAGGCCCGGCTCGGCGGCGGCCTGGATCACGTTCAGGTGCACGCCGTTGGAAAAGCTGCCGCGCCCACCACGGATCAACAGCACCTGGGTGTCCCGGGACTTGGCCCAGCGCAATGCCGCCACCAGGCGCTGGCATTGCTCAGTGCTCATCGCGCCGTTATAGAACTCGAACGTCAGCTCCCCGACATGGCCGCATTCGCGGTAACGAATGGGTTGATAGGGTTCGTCGCTGAACGGCTGCCGGCCCAGGGAACTGTCGAGCACCGGGATACCTTCGAGGTGGTTCGACAGTACATGGCGCGCCGGGCGCTTGAAGGTCTGTTCGCCGGGTTGCGGTTTGCGGCGCAGTGCGCCGATCCACAGGCTGGCATCCCCTGTCGCCACCAGCACCGCATCGTCACGCATGGCCAATAGCTCGCCGGGCAGGCCGCGGCGAACGTCCGGATGGGCGTCGTACAGGTAAAACTGTTCGCCGGCCAGGCTTGCGAGCACACCGGGCTGACCGTCCGCGGCGTCGATGCAACGCTTGATGAAACCGCTGCTGTCGTGCCAGCTGAAGCTGCGATCGTCCTGGGTCATGTTCGGTTGCAGGCGCCCGATCACGTCATGGCGGCCATAGTCCAGTGGCACCGGGACGAAACCGTCATGGTATTTTTCCACGACCTCGCGGATGCAACGAATGGCCGCGTCGCTGACCGGACCGTTATACAGCTCCGATTTACGCAGGCCTTTGGGCAGGTCGAATTCCCACGTGGCCCACACGGGCCCGGCATCCATTTCCTCCACCGCCTGCAATGCGGTGACACCCCAGCGTTCGGGCTGCCGGGTGATCGCCCAGTCCAGGGCACTGGCACCGCGATCGCCGACAATCCCCGGATGAATGATCACCACGGGGCGCCGTGGGTTGCGCCACAACTGCTCGGGTACGCGGTCCTTGAGAAACGGGCAGATCACCAGATCGGCGCCGCTTTCTTCGATTTGCCGGCAGACCGAAGCCGCATCGGTGAACAGCACCACGCTGGGGCGATAACCGGCCTCGCGCAGGTCCAGCCAGGCGCGTTGGGTCAAGCCGTTGAATGCGCTGGACAGCAGAACGATCTTCAGTGAGGGCATGAGTCTCTCTTCCTTGAGATGAGCAGGCACAGGCTCCCGATGAGCCGTCCCTGGCCTTGATGGAAGCGCTACGTTAGCGGTTGAAGGACGCGCGGGAACTGACAGGGGTCAAGGTTGTGTGTGGTGGGAAATCAAGAAGGGGCAAAAACACGAATCCCGCCATGGGGGCGGGATTCGTTGGCAATCAAAAGGCTCGCGAGGAAGGCGAACTCAATCTCAGGCTGGGAACAGCTCGGACAGTTTCATGGCCAGCATCATGTCGCCTTCGGCGCGCAGCTTGCCGCCCATGAACGCTTGCATGCCGTCGGTGCTGCCGTCGACGATGCCTTGCAGGGTTTCGCCATCCATCACCAGGGTCACCTGGGCGTCCGGGTTTTCACCTTCCTGCAGTTCGCAGGTGCTGTCCTTGACGATCAGCGAGAAATGCTTGGATTCATCGATGCGGAAACCGAATACCAGGTCCAGGCCGGCAGCGGCGGCTGGGTTGAACTTGGCTTTCATGGCTTGTACGGCGTCGGCTACGGAGGTCATGGTTTCGATCCTTATTTGGGTGGTACAGCAAGGGTCTACAGTAATCCGGACTCAGCGAAAGGTGATGAGGTCCGGGGCCTTCAACAGTTGCAGGTGGGCATGGCTGTTGAAGGAAGCCAGGGCCACCTCGCGGCCCCTGAATTTCAGGTGGTTGAGCGAGGTGTTGACGATTTGCCAGTTCAGTTCGAAGGCCTGTCGGGCCGGTATCCGGGTGATCAGGTGGAGCAGGGCGGTGATGGTGCCGCCGGAGGTGAACACGGCGATCTTGTGGGTGTTGTCGGCTTGCTCCAGGATGCGCTGCAGGCCGGCCTGGACCCGCTCGACGAAACCCAGCCAGCTTTCGAGACCGGGCGGGTCATACTGGCCGCTCAGCCAGCGCTCGACGATCAGCACGAAGATACGCTGGAATTCGGCGCGGTTCTGCGCGGCGTTGCGCAGGATATGCAACGCCTCGGGTTCCTGGGGGAGCATGTCCGGCAACAGGGCGCGAATGACCGCGTCGGCATCGAACTCGTTGAACGCCGGGTCGATTTCCAATTCGGGGACCGGCATGCCGGCGGCGGACATCTGGCCCAGCGCACCGGCGGCGGTATCCTGTTGGCGCCGCAGGTCACCCGAGAGGCAGCGGTCGAATACGACACCGAGCTCGGCGAGGTGGTCGCCGAGCACTTGCGCCTGGCGTACGCCATTGGGCGAAAGGACATCGTAGTCGTCCGCACCAAAGGAGGCCTGGCCATGTCGAATTAGATAGATACTGCCCACGTCCGCGTCATCCCGGTACGTTGAAGGTTTGGCGAGGTTATGGGGATGGCGGTGAGCTGTCAATGAAAAAACATACGCTTGTTTGAAATGCCCGTTGCAGCCCTGTCCTGCCTGGCTCGCGTCAAGGTAACCATAGGTTTCTTGGCTGGTCGCGACGCAGGCGCATGGGTATGCTGGGGCTGTCACGCGCCTGCGTTCAGTGGCGCATTGCATTTAAGGAGTTGCTGTGGAGTTTTTCATCGAGTACGCCGGTTTCCTGGCCAAGACCGTGACGCTGGTGATCGCCATCCTGGTGGTGCTGGCCAGTTTTGCTGCGCTGCGCAGCAAGGGGCGGCGCAAGTCGGCCGGCCAGTTGCAGGTGAGCAAACTCAACGATTTCTACAAGGGGTTGCGCGAGCGCCTGGAACAGACGTTGCTGGACAAGGATCAGCTCAAGGCCTTGCGCAAGGCCGAAGGCAAGGCTGAAAAGGCCGGGAAGAAAAACAAGGACAAACCGGCGGCCAAGCCCCGGGTGTTCGTGCTGGACTTCGACGGTGACATCAAGGCCTCGGCCACCGAGAGCCTGCGTCATGAAATCACCGCGCTGCTGACCCTGGCAACGCCGAAGGATGAAGTGGTGCTGCGCCTGGAAAGTGGCGGCGGCATGGTCCACAGCTATGGCCTGGCCTCGTCGCAACTGGCGCGGATCCGTCAGGCCGGCGTGCCGCTGACCGTCTGCATCGACAAGGTGGCGGCCAGCGGCGGCTACATGATGGCGTGCATCGGCGAGAAGATCATCAGCGCCCCCTTTGCGATCCTGGGCTCCATTGGCGTCGTCGCGCAATTGCCCAACGTCAACCGTCTGCTGAAGAAACATGACATCGATTTCGAAGTGTTGACGGCCGGCGAATACAAACGCACGTTGACGGTGTTCGGCGAAAATACCGAGAAGGGCCGGGAGAAGTTCCAGGAAGACCTGGACATCACCCATGAACTGTTCAAGAACTTCGTGTCCAACTATCGCCCGCAACTGGCCATCGATGAAGTGGCTACGGGTGAAGTCTGGCTGGGTGTCGCGGCGTTGAGCAAGCATCTGGTGGACGAGCTGAAAACCAGCGACGAGTACCTGGCCGAACGGGCCAAGGGTGCCGAGCTGTACCACCTGCACTACGCTGAACGCAAAAGCCTGCAGGAGCGCATTGGCATGGCGGCCAGCGGTTCGGTGGATCGCGTGCTGCTCAGTTGGTGGAGCCGCCTGACCCAGCAGCGGTTCTGGTAATCGCAGGAATAATGCCTACCCCCTGTGGGAGCGAGCTTGCTCGCGATAGCGGCGGCACATTCAACATGGATGCAAGCTGACCCAGCGCTATCGCGAGCAAGCTCGCTCCCACAGGGGTTCTGAGGCGGGCTGAAGCTTCGGGTTCACCGCTATCCCTTTGTGGGAGTGAGGTGGATCAAGGCACCGAAAACAAAAAAAGCCCTGAACCGGCACACCCGGATCAGGGCTTTTTCATGGGGCTGCTTCAGCGACGACGGAACAGTGGCAGCGGTTCGTCAGTGGCAGCCTGGTAGGTCACCGAGAAGTCCTTGAGGCTTTCGAGGGCTTCGTACGGGTCTTTGTCGGCGCGCAAGGCAAAGGCGTCGAAACCGCAGCGGCGCATGTAGAACAGCTGGTCGCGCAGCACGTCGCCAATCGCCCGCAATTCACCCTTGAAACCATAACGGTCACGCAGCAGGCGGGCGTTGGAGTAGCTGCGCCCGTCGGTGAAGGCCGGGAAGTTCAGGGCGATGACTTGCAACTGGTTGGCGTCATCACCGATTTCTTCCGCTTCCTCGTCGGCGTCCAGCCACACACCCAGGCCGCCGTCGCGGGCCTTGAGGGCATGGGCATGATCGCGCCACAGGGCCAGTGGCACGATCAGGTCGTCGCAGTTGGAGATGCCATCGAGGGTCGCGTCCTTGGGCAACAGGTGCCAGGTTTCGTCGATGACCTCGTTGTTCTTAATGATTCGCTGCATAGACGCGTTCCTTGAAGAGGTCGATGCCAATACGTTGGTAAGTGTCGATGAAGCGCTCGTCCGCGGTACGTTGTTCGATGTACACGTCGATCAGCTTCTCGATCACGTCAGGCATGTCATCCTGGGCAAACGACGGGCCGAGGATCTTGCCCAGGCTGGCGTCGCGGCTGCCGCTGCCGCCCAGGGAGACCTGATAGAACTCTTCGCCTTTCTTGTCCACGCCCAGGATGCCGATGTGGCCGACGTGGTGGTGACCACAGGCGTTCATGCAGCCGGAAATGTTCAGGTCCAGCTCGCCGATGTCGAACAGGTAGTCCAGGTCATCGAAACGGCGCTGGATCGATTCGGCGATAGGGATCGACTTGGCGTTGGCCAGGGAGCAGAAGTCGCCGCCCGGGCAGCAGATCATGTCGGTCAGCAGGCCGATGTTCGGGGTGGCGAAACCTTGTTCGCGCAGCTCGCCCCACAGGGTGAACAACTGGCTCTGTTCAACGTCCGCCAGGATGATGTTCTGCTCGTGGGAGGTGCGCAGCTGGCCGAAGCTGTAGCGCTCGGCCAGGTCGGCCACGGCGTCCAGTTGCTTGTCGGTGATGTCGCCCGGTGCCACACCGGTGGGTTTCAGGGACAGGGTCACCGCGACATAACCCGGCTTCTTGTGGGCCAGGGTGTTGCGGGTGCGCCAGCGGGCGAAGCCCGGGTGTTCCTTGTCCAGGGCTGCCAGTTCGGCGTCCTGATTGCTCAGGGCCTTGTAGTCTGGATCGACGAAATGCTTGGCCACACGGTGGACTTCGGCTTCGGTCAGGGTCGTCTGGCCGCCACGCAGGTGAGCCATCTCGGCTTCGACCTTCTCGGCGAACACTTCAGGCGTCAGGGCCTTGACCAGGATCTTGATCCGCGCCTTGTACTTGTTGTCACGACGGCCGTAGCGGTTGTACACCCGCAGGATGGCGTCGAGGTAGCTCAGCAGGTCCTGCCACGGCAGGAACTCGTTGATGAACGCGCCAACCACCGGGGTACGCCCCAGGCCGCCGCCCACGAGCACACGGAAGCCCAGTTCGCCGGCTGCGTTGTAGACCGTCTCCAGGCCGATGTCGTGGACTTCGATAGCCGCACGGTCCGAACTCGAGCCGTTGATGGCGATCTTGAACTTGCGCGGCAGGTAGGCGAACTCCGGGTGGAACGTCGTCCACTGGCGAACGATTTCGCACCATGGCCGCGGGTCGATCAACTCGTCGGCCGCGACACCGGCGAACTGGTCGGTGGTGACGTTGCGCAGGCAGTTGCCGCTGGTCTGGATCGCGTGCATCTGCACGGTGGCCAGCTCGGCCAGGATCTCGGGCACATCTTCCAGGGCCGGCCAGTTGTACTGGACGTTCTGCCGCGTACTGATGTGGGCATAGCCCTTGTCATAGTCACGGGCAATTTGCGCCAGCTTGCGCACCTGGCGCGAAGTCAGCTGGCCATAAGGCACAGCCACGCGCAGCATCGGGGCGAAGCGCTGGATATACAGGCCATTCTGCAAGCGCAGAGGGCGGAATTCTTCTTCGCTCAGCTCGCCTGCCAGATAGCGTCGGGTCTGATCACGGAACTGCTTGACGCGGTCCTCGATGATTCGCTGATCGTACTCGTCATATACGTACATATAAGTCTCGGTCTCAGGCTTGGGCCGATCAGAAACAGCTGCATGTTGGCTCGCTGAAATCGGGTTCTGCCTCGGCAATTCTGCGCGCACGGCCGCGCACTCCTAGAGGAGCCGGTGCAAGATACCTGTTTTGAGTTATGCGCAAAAGTGATGTTTGAGTATATGTAAAGAACCAAATCGACTAATGAGATTCATTATTGCCTAACCCACATTTGTCGTACGGGCAATCATCGTCTTAACTGTGGTCGAGTCCCTATGCAATCACCTACAAAACCGACAAGAGGCGATGCAATGAGCAATCCGACCAAAGCAAGGAAAAGCGACAGTACTGTTGATGCCTGGGCCATTTTGTTCCTGATTATCCTGGTGGTGGGCACTGCAGTGTTCTGGGTCAGTCACCAATAAACGGTTTATCCCTGGCGATGAAAAACCTGTGGGAGCGAGCTTGCTCGCGATAGCGGTGGTTCAGTCGGATTGATGTCGACTGGTGCACCGTCATCGCGAGCAAGCTCGCTCCCACAGGGTCATGTGTTGTGTTGGAGAACGTTACAACCCCGCCAGGTGCACCACCAGCTTGACGATGCCAAACAGCGTCAAGGCGAAAATCACCGTGAACGCGATCCCCAATATCACGAAGTGACTCGGCTTGCCGTGGGTGAAATCCCGGGCGCGGTTTTTGCCACTCTGCACGCCGAAGGCGGCGGCCAGCACGCTGTGCATCATCTGCAACAGGGTCGGCGGCTTGTTGTCGACTGGATCGTCCATAAATCCCTCGTCTGCCATGTGTGTGGGACAAGCATAGACAAAAAAAGATCGCAGGCTTCGCCAGCGCCTACGGGAACACACAAAACCCTGTAGGAACTGGCGAAGCCTGCGATCTTTTGAGGGCGCTTAGTTGTCGTAGCCCAGGTTCGGCGCCAGCCAACGCTCAGTCACGCTCAAATCCTGGCCCTTGCGCGCGGTGTAGCTCTGGACCTGGTCCTTGTCGATCTTGCCCACGGCGAAGTATTGCGCCTGGGGATGGGCGAAATACCAGCCGCTGACCGCTGCCGCCGGGAACATGGCGTAGTGTTCGGTGAGGAACACGCCACTGCGGCCGGCTTTCAGTTCGCTGGCCTCGGGATCGAGCAGGCGGAACAAGGTAGCCTTCTCGGTGTGATCCGGGCAGGCCGGGTAGCCGGGGGCAGGGCGGATGCCGGTGTACTGCTCCTTGATCAGCGCCTCGTTGTCCAGGCTCTCGTCCCGGGCATAACCCCAATGCTCCTTGCGCACCTGCTGGTGCAGCCATTCGGCGCAGGCTTCGGCCAGGCGGTCGGCCAGGGCCTTGACCATGATCGAGTTGTAGTCGTCACCGGCCTCCTGGTAGGCCTTGGCGACTTCTTCGGCGCCGATGCCGGCGGTGGTGATGAAGCCGCCCACGTAGTCGGTCACGCCGCTGTCCTTGGGCGCGACGAAGTCGGCCAGGGAAAAGTTCGGCTTGCCGTCGGTCTTGATGATCTGCTGGCGCAAGTGATGCAGGCGCGCCAGTGGCTTGCCATCGTCGCCGTAGACTTCCAGGTCGTCGTCATGCACCTGGTTGGCCGGCCAGAAGCCGAACACGGCGCGGGCGCTGATGAGTTTCTCGTCGATCAGCTTGCGCAGCATCGCCCGGGCATCGGCATACAGCGCGGTGGCGGCTTCGCCGACCACTTCGTCGGTGAGGATGCGCGGGTATTTGCCGGCCAGGTCCCAGGAGATGAAGAACGGTGTCCAGTCGATGTATTCGGCCAGGACGTTCAAGTCGATGTTGTCCAGCACCTTGGCGCCGGTGAAGGTCGGCTTGACCGGCTGGTAGCTGCTCCAGTCGAACTGTGGCTTCTTGGCCACGGCCGCGGGGTAGCTCAGGCGCTCGGTGCGGGCGCTGCGGTTGGCCGTGCGCTCGCGTACCTCGATGTAGTCCTGGCGGGTTTTCTCGACGAACGCCGGCTTGAGTTCCTTGGACAGCAACTGGGTCGCCACGCCCACGGCGCGGGAGGCGTCGGTGACGTAGATCACCGCGTCATTGCTGTACTTGGGTTCGATCTTCACCGCCGTGTGGGCCTTGGAGGTGGTGGCGCCACCGATCATCAGCGGCAGATGGAAGTCCTGGCGCTGCATCTCTCGCGCCACATGCACCATCTCATCCAGGGACGGGGTGATCAGGCCGGACAGGCCGATGATGTCGCATTTCTGCTCCTTGGCCACCTGCAGGATCTTCTCCGCTGGCACCATCACGCCCAGGTCGACGATGTCATAGCCGTTGCAACCGAGCACCACGCCGACGATGTTCTTGCCGATGTCATGGACGTCGCCCTTGACCGTGGCCATCAGGATCTTGCCCTTGGCTTCCGGCTTGTCGCCTTTTTCCGCCTCGATGAACGGAATCAGGTGGGCCACGGCCTGCTTCATCACACGGGCGGACTTGACCACTTGGGGCAGGAACATTTTGCCGGCACCAAACAGGTCGCCGACGATGTTCATGCCAGCCATCAGCGGGCCTTCAATGACCTCGATCGGCCGGGTGAACGACAGTCGCGACTCTTCGGTGTCTTCGACGATGTGGGTGGTGATGCCCTTGACCAGCGCATGCTCCAGGCGCTTGTTCACTTCCCAGCCGCGCCATTCTTCGGTTTCCGCTTCCTTGACGCTGCCGTCGCCCTTGTACTTGTCGGCGATGGCGAGCAGGGCGTCGGTGCCTTCGGGGGTGCGGTTGAGGATCACGTCTTCCACTGCGTCACGCAGTTCCGCCGGGATCTGGTCGTAGATCTCCAGTTGGCCGGCGTTGACGATGCCCATGGTCAGGCCCGCGCGGATCGCATACAGCAGGAACACCGAGTGGATCGCCTCGCGCACCGGGTTGTTGCCACGGAACGAGAACGACACGTTGGACACGCCGCCCGAGGTCAGCGCGTACGGCAGTTCGTCGCGGATGTAGGCGCAGGCGTTGATGAAGTCCACGGCATAGTTGTTGTGTTCTTCGATACCGGTGGCGACGGCGAAGATGTTCGGGTCGAAGATGATGTCTTCCGGCGGGAAGCCGACTTCATTGACCAGGATGTCGTAGGAACGCTTGCAGATTTCCTTCTTGCGCGCCTCGGTGTCGGCCTGGCCGGCTTCGTCGAACGCCATCACTACCACGGCGGCACCGTAGCGCTTGCACAGCTTGGCGTGGTGGATGAACTGCTCGACGCCTTCCTTCATGCTGATGGAGTTGACGATGCCCTTGCCCTGGATGCACTTGAGGCCGGCTTCGATCACTTCCCACTTGGAGGAGTCGATCATGATCGGCACGCGGGAAATGTCCGGTTCGCCGGCAATCAGATTGAGGAAGGTCACCATGGCCTTCTTCGAATCGAGCATGCCCTCGTCCATGTTGATGTCGATCACCTGGGCGCCGGCCTCGACCTGCTGCAGGGCCACTTCCAACGCTTCGGTGTAGTTGTCCTCGCGGATCAACCGGGCGAACTTGGCGGAGCCGGTGATGTTGGTCCGCTCGCCGACGTTGACGAACAAGGAGCTGCGATCGATGGTGAACGGTTCCAGGCCCGACAGGCGGCAAGCCCGCGGGATCTCTGGAATCGGTCGCGGCGCGTAGCCGGCCACGGCCTTGGCGATGGCTTCGATGTGCGCCGGGGTGGTGCCGCAGCAACCGCCGACAATGTTCAGGAAGCCGCTCTGGGCGAACTCTTCGATGACCTTGGCCGTCTCGGCCGGGAGTTCGTCGTATTCGCCGAACTCGTTGGGCAGGCCGGCGTTGGGGTGGGCCGATACGTGGGTGCTGGCCTTGTTCGACAGCTCTTCCAGGTACGGGCGCAGTTCGCTGGCACCGAGGGCGCAGTTCAGGCCCACGGAGATCGGCTTGGCGTGGGCCACCGAGTTCCAGAAGGCTTCGGTGGTCTGGCCGGAGAGGGTGCGGCCGGAGGCGTCAGTGATGGTGCCGGAGATCATGATCGGCAGTTCGACGCCCAGTTCTTCGTAGACCCCTTGCACGGCAAAGATCGCCGCCTTGGCGTTCAGCGTGTCGAAGATGGTCTCGATCAGGATCAGGTCCGCGCCGCCTTCAATCAGGCCCTTGGTGGCTTCGGTGTAGTTCTCCACCAGTTCGTCGAAGGTCACGTTGCGGTAGCCGGGGTTGTTCACGTCCGGCGACAGCGAGCAGGTGCGGCTGGTCGGGCCGAGCACGCCGGCGACGAAGCGCGGCTTGTCCGGGGTTTCCAGGGTCTTGGCGTCAGCCACCTGGCGGGCCAGGCGTGCGCCTTCCAGGTTCAGCTCGTAGGCCAGGCCCTGCATGCCGTAGTCGGCCTGGGACACCTGGGTGGCGTTGAAGGTATTGGTTTCCAGGATATCGGCGCCGGCATCCAGGTAGGCTTTTTCAATGGCACCGATCACGTCGGGACGGCTGAGCACCAGCAAATCGTTGTTGCCCTTGACGTCGCTCGGCCAGTCGGCAAAACGCTTGCCGCGGTAGTCCTGTTCTTCCAGCTTGTAGCTCTGGATCATCGTGCCCATGCCGCCGTCGAGGATCAGGATGCGTTCCTTGAGGGCTTGCTGGAGAAGATAAAGGCGAGCGCTGCGATCGGACATAGGACTACCTGGAAAAAAAGACCATTACGAAGGCCGGGATGATAGCAAACCTGCGCAGGATTTGATCATGAGGGGCTTTTGCATGAATATCGCTCATGTTTGCAAGGCGATGTTGGCCCGGTAGAATCGCCGGACTATCTCTTAGGGACCCGAGACATGCCGTACCGCGTCTTATTCGGCAGTCTGCTGCTGTCGTTGTCTTTTAGCGCAGCCGCCGGGGATCCCGTTCCGGCGATCTCCTACACCCGCGACATCCAGCCGATCTTCACGGAAAAATGCGTGGCCTGTCATGCCTGCTACGACTCCGCCTGCCAATTGAACCTGGGCAGCGGCGAAGGGGCGGCACGGGGGGCGAGCAAGCTGTCGGTGTATGACGGCGAGCGACGCCAGGCGGCCGAACCGACCCGTCTGTTCTACGATGCCTCCGGCCAGCGGGCCTGGCAGCGCAAAGGTTTCTATTCGGTGCTCGATGCCCAGGGCAGCCAGGCGGCGTTGATGGCGCGGATGCTGGAACTGGGGCACCGTACGCCATTGCAGCCCAACGCCAAATTGCCGGAAGACATCGTGCTTGGGCTCAACCGTGACAACACCTGCCCGATGCCGGGGCAGTTCGACGAATACGCCGCTGCGCATCCCCGCGAAGGCATGCCGCTGGCGGTCACCGGCCTGACCGACCAGCAATACCAGACCCTGCAGCGCTGGCTGGCCGCCGGCGCCCCGATCGACCAGCAGGCCTTGGCCCCGAGCGCCGCCGAAGCCTTGCAAGTGGTGCAGTGGGAAAACCTGCTCAACGCCCCCGGCGCCCGGGAAAGCCTGGTGGGGCGCTGGTTGTTCGAACACTGGTTCCTGGCGCATATCTATTTCAAGGACGGCGAGCCGGGGCATTTCTTCCAATGGGTGCGTTCGCGTACGCCCACCGGCCAGCCCATTGACCTGATCAACACCCGCCGTCCGAACGACGATCCTGGCACCCGCGTCTATTATCGGCTCTGGCCGGTGCAAGGGGTGATCGTGCACAAGACCCACATCACCTACGGCTTGAGCGCGGCGAAGATGGCGCGGATCAAGAGCCTGTTCTACAGCGGCAAGTGGCAGGTCACCGCGTTGCCGGGCTACGGTCCGGAGCGCCGGGCCAACCCGTTTTCCACCTTCGAAGCGATTCCGGCCCAGGCCCGTTACCAATTCATGCTCGATAACGCCGAGTATTTCGTGCGGACGTTCATCCGCGGGCCGGTGTGCCGGGGCCAGATCGCCACGGACGTGATCCGCGACAATTTCTGGGCGCTGTTCCAGGCCCCTGAACACGATCTGTACATCACCGACCCGAACTACCGCGGCCAGGCCACACCGCTGTTGGCGATGCCGGGGCAGAACGACGATGTGGGCAGCGTCCTCAGCCTGTGGCTCGATTACCGTGACAAGCGCAACGAGTACGAAGCCTTGCGCCGCGACAACTATGCCGAGCTGCCGGCACCGAGCTGGTCGACGCTATGGGCCGGCAACGACAACGCGTTGCTGAGCATTTTCCGGCATTTCGACAGCGCTTCGGTCACCAAGGGGCTGATCGGGGAGGTGCCGCAGACGATGTGGCTGTTCGACTTCCCGTTGCTGGAGCGTACCTATTATCAGTTGGCGGTGAATTTCGACGTGTTCGGCAACGTCTCCCACCAGGCCCAGACCCGGTTGTATTTCGATTTGATCCGCAACGGTGCGGAGCAGAACTTCCTGCGCCTGATGCCGGCCGACTCCCGGGAAGGCTACCTCGACGACTGGTACCAGGCCGGTGGCAAATTCAAGATGTGGCTCGATTATGAGGCCATCGACGATGACAAGCCGACCGCCCTCAAGCTTGACGAACGCGACCCCAAGGCTGATTTCGCCCAGCAACTGCTGGTCCGTTATGGCGATCTGAACGCGCATCCCGATCCGATCAACCGCTGCGACGGTGCCTACTGCTCGCGCCCGAACATCGACCCGGCGCTGCAAAACGCCGAGCAGGCCCTCAGTCGGCTGGTGTCGCGCCCAGCGGCGGGGCTCAAGGTGATCGACCAACTGCCGGAAGCGACCCTGTTGCGCATCGAAACCGCCAGCGGCCAACGTGAGGTCTACAGCCTGCTGCGCAACCGGGCCCACAGCAACGTGGCGTTCCTGCTGGGCGAGGAAACGCGCTATCAGCCGGGGCTGGACACGCTGACGGTCTACCCGGGCGTGCTCAGCAGCTATCCGAACTTCATGTTCAACATTCCGGCCGGGCAAGTGCCGGCATTCGTCGAGGCCATGGAACGTGCCCAGGATGAGCCGGCGTTCGAGCGGATTGTCGAGCGCTGGGGGATTCGCCGCAGTCACCCGCAGTTCTGGTATTACTTCCATGACCTGAGCCAGTACATCCAGGAAACGGAGCCCGTGGAAAGCGGTGTGCTGGACATGAATCGCTACCAGAACCTCTGATCGGCCTGTCCGGCGGCAAACCCCGTGCCGTCGGACGCTTTCCTGACAAAAATACTAGGACTTTGTCCGGCGCGATGATTGGCGTAAACTGCCGTCAAGCCTGCGAGGAGTTTCCATGACCGCCATTACCATTACCGATGCCGCCCACGATTACCTGGCCGACCTGCTGTCCAAGCAGAACACCCCGGGTATCGGGATCCGCATCTTCATCACCCAGCCCGGCACCCAGTACGCAGAGACGTGCATTGCCTACTGCAAGCCGGGAGAAGAAAAACCCGAAGACACCGCGTTGGGGCTCAAGAGCTTCACCGCGTACATCGACTCGTTCAGCGAAGCCTTCCTGGACGATGCGGTAGTCGACTACGCCACCGACCGCATGGGCGGCCAGCTGACCATCAAGGCACCGAACGCCAAGGTGCCGATGGTCAACGCCGACAGCCCGGTCAACGAGCGCATCAATTACTACCTGCAAACCGAGATCAACCCGGGGCTGGCCAGCCACGGCGGCCAGGTTTCGCTGATCGACGTGGTGGAAGACGGCATCGCCGTGCTCCAGTTCGGCGGCGGCTGCCAGGGCTGCGGCCAGGCTGACGTGACCTTGAAGGAAGGCATCGAGCGCACCTTGCTCGAGCGTATTCCAGAGCTCAAGGGCGTGCGCGACGTGACCGACCATACGCAGAAAGAAAACGCCTACTACTGATTGTGGCGATACCATCTTGCGATCAGTTTGTAACCTGTAGGAGCGAGCTTGTGGGAGCAAGGCTTGCCCGCGATGCAAACACCTCGGTGTAGTTGATAGACCGAGGCGACGCCTTCGCGGGCAAGCCTTGCTCCCACTGGTTCGCCCCTATAGGGGGATCCAGGTGGATTCTCTGGCGAGTCAGGGCCGGTAGAGATGCGCATGTCCGGCGCGGTACAGCGACGATTCGCTGAACACGTCATTGCCCAGCACACGCCCCACCAGGATCAGCGCCGTTCGGCGGAAACCCTTGGCTTGCACCTTTTCGGCAATATCTGCCAGCGTCCCCAGCACCCAGTCCTGATCCGGCCATGTCGCCCGGTGGATCACCGCAATCGGGCAATCCGCGCCGTAGTGGGGCCGCAGTTCGTCGACGATCTTTTCCAGGTGATTGACCCCCAGGTGAATCGCCATGGTCGTCCCGTGCTGTGCCAGGTTGCCCAGTTCTTCCCCAGCGGGCATCGGGGATTTATCGGCGTAACGGGTGAGGATCAGGCTCTGGGAGATGTCCGGCAAGGTCAGTTCGGCACCCAGCAGGGCGGCGCAGGCTGAGGTCGCGGTCACGCCCGGGATGATTTCGAAAGGGATGTCCAGTTCCCGCAGGCAACGAATCTGTTCGCCGATGGCGCCGTACAGGCTCGGGTCGCCGGAGTGCACCCGGGCCACGTCCTGGCCCTTGAGATGGGCGCTGCTGATCAATTCGATGATCTGTTCCAGATGCAGCTCGGCGCTGTTGATCACCTGTTCGGCACAATGGCCTTCGAGGACGGCGGTTGGCACCAGCGAGCCGGCGTAGATGATCACCGCGCACTGGCGGATCAGTCGCTGGCCTTTGACCGTGATGAGGTCCGGGTCGCCGGGGCCGGCGCCGATGAAGTACACGGTCATGACCGGCTCCTGTGAAAGGTGGGTGAGCGTCGCCCAGATGAAGATCGCTCATGATCCTGGGCGGCGATTATCGGGATTTACGCCACGACCGCCAATGCCAACGTGCTCATGGGGCCTGTTTGACGGGGAATCAGCAGGGTTGCGGGCGTCGTGCCCAATTGATCGGCCAAGGCCAGGGCGGCGCTTTCGGCGATGCCGTAGCAACCGGTTTGCGCGAAGGCGATCTCGGAACGATGGCTGAGCCGCCGCTCGTAACCGGCCAACTGTTCGGCACTGAAGCAGGTCAGCGGCAAGGCCAGTTGCCCGGCCAGCTCCAGCAGCCCGGGCTCGTCACGCTTGAGGTCGATACTGGCCAGGGCCCGTACCTGTTGAAGTTCGATGCCGTGGGCCAGCAACGTCTGTTCGAGCAAGGCCCGCAGCGTGCTGGCGGGGCATCCGCGCTGGCAGCCCAAGCCGATCACCAGGATCGACCCGGTGCTCATGCGTCGTGGTGGGCTTGGCCGTCACGGCGAAACAGCCAGGCGCTGATCAGGCCCAGGGCCAGCCAGAAGGCGACGTTGGTCACCTGCGAGGCGATCTTGAACTGGCTTTCCAGCGCTTCGGGCGCCAGCATCGAGTGGACTTCGGGCTGCGGCGCACCGATAACGTGGGGCACCAGCAACGTCGCCACGCCCAGCAGCTTGAGCAGCCAATGCCGGCCGAAGGCAATCAGGGCAATGCCCACCGCCGTCGAGGCCGCGGTGCCGATCCACCACATCTGCCGCTGGGCCAGGTCGGCCGCTGCGGTGCCGGGCAATTCCGGGGGCAGGCCGAGGGTGGGTGCCAGGACGAAAGTGGCATAACCGGCCAGGCCCCAGAGCAGACCCTGGGAGGTGCGAGTCGGTGTGCGCAAGGTGTACAGGCCCGCTAGCATCAGGGCAAAACCCACGGCGACCACCAGGTTGCCGCCGGTGGTGGACAGCACGCGCTGCCAGCCATCTTCCGGTTCCCAGGCCTCGGCATCATGGGTGTGGGCCACACCGTCGGTGTGCTCATGGACCTCGGTCGCCGGGGCCTTCTCGAAGGTTTCCGCCTGGAGAATCAGCGGCGATACCCAGAAACTCTGCAACAGGGTCAGCAGCAGGGCGGCCAGCAAGCCGCTGAAACCGGCGGTCTGCGCGATACGCTTGATCATGTCGTCAGTTCTCAATGGCAGGGGAAGGCGGCGCTGTGGCGGGTATCGTGGGCGGCGTTGTGCACCGCTTCGATGTGGGAGAAACCGGCGAAATAGACCAGCCCCGCGCCCAGGATCGAAGCCAGGATCGCGGCGCTCAGGCGTTGGCTCAGGGTGGTGGTGCTGCTGGCGGTGCGGGCGGTGCTGCTGATGGTCGACATGGCGCTTCCCTCTGTTTTTGTTCCGTGGGGATGCGAGCGCAATGAGACCCCGGGCGAAAGATCGCCAAGGTTCGAACAGCGCCCGCCCACCGCGGGTTTGTTGATGCTTGAGTCATGGGCCGGTCTCCGGGCTCGCGAGGGGCAGGGGCTGGGCCTTGCCTGCAAGCGTCACCTTCCCATGCGCCCTTGTAGCAGGGCAGACACAGTGGTTCAGACGCTTCGCTCGCTTACCGTTGCGGGGGCAGCACCGGACTGACGTGGCTTTGGAGTAAAGCACACGATTCACCGGTTTCCCGTTTCACCCTGTGAAGGGCACCCGTAACTAGGCGCACAGGAGAGCATGGGTGGGGCGGGGCCGTCAATGCACAGGGGGCCGCTGCGCAGCCCATCGCGAGCAAGCTCGCTCCCACATTGGATCCCACAGCCCCCTGTGGGAGCGAGCTTGCTCGCGATGGCGGCGGCAAAGACACCGCAGAACTCACTTGCGGAGATTGACCCGCCCCCACACCCTGCGTAGCCTTGCGCCTTCGAGGTTCTTCGGCCTGCGCCGAAGCTAAGAAGGGAACGCGGTCCAAGCCGCGGCTGCCCCCGCAACTGTGAACGGTGAGGTTTCTGCAAGGCCACTGTGCATGCCCTTTTACCAAAGGCGCACGGGAAGGCGCAGCCATTGCCAGTCGAAAGACTGGCCCGCCGTCAGCCAGGAGACCTGCCTCGAGACAGATTCTCACTACAACCGGGCGGGGTGATCCGGTGGCGAAATCTTCCGTGCACACCTGTGCCTGCGGTTGTCGTCCCGTTTGCCCGCCACCTTGCCAAAGGGCATCCGATGAAAACACTGGCCAAACTCCCCGTCACCATCGTCACCGGCTTTCTCGGCTCGGGTAAGACCACTTTGCTGCGGCACATGCTCGACAACGCCCAAGGCCGGCGCATCGCCGTGATCGTCAACGAGTTTGGCGAGCTGGGTATCGACGGCGAGATCCTCAAGCAGTGCGCCATCGGTTGCACCGAAGAAGAAGCCAACGGCCGCGTCTACGAACTGGCCAACGGCTGCCTGTGCTGCACGGTGCAGGAAGAATTCTTCCCGGTGATGCGCGAGCTGGTGGCCCGGCGTGGCGACCTCGACCATATCCTGATCGAAACCTCCGGCCTGGCTTTGCCCAAGCCGTTGGTCCAGGCCTTTCAATGGCCGGAAATCCGCAGCGCCTGCACCGTCGATGCGGTGATCACTGTGGTCGACAGCCCGGCCGTGGCCGCCGGCACCTTCGCCGCCTTCCCCGACCAGGTCGATGCCCAGCGCAAACTCGATCCGAACCTGGACCACGAATCGCCGCTGCACGAACTGTTCGCCGACCAACTGGCCAGCGCTGACCTGGTGATCCTCAACAAAGCCGACCTGATCAGCCCTGAAGACCTGGCCAAGGTTCGCCTGGAAGTCGCCGAAGAGTTGCCGCCGGCGGTCAAGGTCATCGAAGCCAGCAGCGGTCGCCTGCCGCTGGACGTGTTGATCGGCCTGGGCGCCGGTTCCGAAGAGCACATCGACGGCCGCCACAGCCATCACGACCATCACCACGATGGCGACGATGACGACCACGATCACGACGCCTTCGATTCCATCTCCATCGAGCTGCCCCAGGCCGACGAAAGCCTGTTGCTGGACGCGCTGACGCAACTGGTGGTCCAGCACGGTGTGCTGCGGGTCAAGGGTTTCGCGGCGATCCCGAACAAGCCGATGCGCCTGCTGATCCAGGGCGTTGGCACGCGTTTCGACAAACATTTCGACCGCCAGTGGGGCGCCGAGGAAGCGCGGGTCACCCGTCTGGTGCTGATCGGCCAGGCGCTGGACGCTGCGCTGCTTGAAGCGCAGTTGCGCGCCGCCCTCAGCGCCTAAGCCATGCACCTGCTCAGGACCCAGCCCGGCGGTTTCGTGTCGGATGACAACATTGCCGACCTGGGGCAAACCCCCGCCGAACTGGTGATCCTGTGCAGCGGCGACTCCAGCCTGGCGCTGCTGGCCGAAGCGGCGAAGCAATTGCCGGGCGATTATCCGGAGTTTCGCCTCGCCAACCCGATGCAGGTGCAGAACCACGCCTCGGTGGATCTGTATTTCGAAGACGTGCTGCGCCACGCCAAGGTTATCCTGCTGTCGCTGCACGGCGGCATTGGCTATTGGCGCTACGGCATCGAGCGCCTGATGGACCTGGCCGGGCGCGGGGTGAAGCTGATCCTGGTGCCGGGGGATGATCGACCGGACCCGGAGCTCAGTGACCTGAGCAACGTGGCCGTCGAGGACCGCGACCGGCTCTGGCAGTTTTTGCGCCAGGGCGGCCTGGGCAATGCCCTGGACCTGTTTCACAACCTCGGCAGTCAATGGTTCGGCCGCGATTATCCGTGGGCCGAGCCGCAGACCCTGCCGCGCACGGCGATCTATCACCCGAAGAAAACCAGCGCCAGCCTCGGCGATTGGCAAGCCGAGTGGAACGCCGGGCAACCGGTGGCGGCGGTGCTGTTTTATCGTTCCCACTTGCAAGCGGCGAACACCGCGTTCATCGACGTGTTTTGCCAGCGCCTGCAAGCGGCGGGGCTCAATCCGTTGCCGATTGCCGTGGCGAGCCTCAAGGAGCCCGGTTGCCTGGCGCGGGTGGAGGACTGGTTGGATGAAGTGGAAGCGGGGGTGATCCTCAATACCACCGGCTTCGCTCAATCCAGCCCCGAAGCCCCGCACTTGCGACCGTTTCGCCGCAATATCCCGGTGATCCAGGCCATTTGCGCCCAGGACAACGAACCGGGCTGGCGCGCCAGCGAGCAGGGCCTGGGGCCACGGGATCTGGCGATGCACATTGCCTTGCCGGAGCTGGACGGGCGGATCATCAGCCGCCCCATCAGTTTCAAGGACCTGGCCTGGCGCAGTGAGCGCAGCCAGAGCGACGTGGTCTGCTACCGCGCCGTACCCGAACGCATGGATTTTGTCGCCGAGCTGGCCCAACGTTGGACCACCCTGGCGCGCCTGCCCAATGGGCAGAAGCGTGTGGCGCTGATCCTCGCCAACTACCCGACCCGGGACGGACGCATCGGCAATGGCGTCGGCCTGGATACGCCAGCGGCGGCCTTGAATATCCTGCGGGCCATGCAGGCCGAGGGCTATCCACTGCCGGCCGAACTGCCGGCGAGCGGCACTGCGTTGATCCAGCAATTGCTCGGCGGGGTCAGTAACGACCTGGACAGCCTCGACCTGCGTCCGTGTCACCAGAGCCTGGCCCTGGATGCCTACCTGGCCATGTTCGACGCGCTGCCCGAGGCCAATCGCCAAGCGGTGCTGGCGCGCTGGGGCTCGCCCGAGCAGGATCCGATGTTCCGCGATGGCCGCCTGATGGTCGCCGGCCTGCGCTTGGGCCTGACCTTCGTCGGCATCCAGCCGGCCCGTGGTTATCAGGTCGACCCGAGTGCGGTGTACCACGACCCGGACCTGGTGCCGCCCCACGGTTACCTGGCGTTTTATTTCTGGTTGCGCCACACCTACGGCGTCCACGGGGTGATCCACGTCGGCAAGCACGGCAACCTCGAATGGCTGCCGGGCAAAGGTGTCGGGCTCTCGGAAAATTGCTGGCCGGACGTGCTGTTGGGGCCATTGCCGAACATCTACCCGTTCATCGTCAACGACCCGGGCGAGGGCGCCCAGGCCAAGCGTCGCACCCAGGCGGTGATCATCGACCACTTGATGCCGCCGCTGACCCGGGCCGAAACCTACGGACCGCTGCGTAACCTCGAGCTGCTGGCCGACGAATACTACGAGGCGCAATTGCTCGATCCGCGCCGCGCCCGGGAACTGCAACGGGACATCCTCAACCTGGTGCGCGAGACCCACATCGACCGCGAGCTGCAACTGGATGCCGGCCTCGACAGCGATGCTGACGCCGCGATCTGGCTGCCACGCCTGGACACGTACCTGTGCGACTTGAAGGAGTCGCAGATCCGCGACGGCCTGCACATTTTTGGCGAATCGCCCAGCGGACGACTGCGCATCGACACCCTGCTGGCGTTGCTGCGCATTCCCCGGGGCGACGGCAAGGGTGCGCAGTCGAGCCTGCTGCGGGCGCTGGCGAAGGCGTTCGGGCTGGGCTTCGATCCGCTGGATTGCGCCCTGGCCGAACCCTGGATGGGCGACTGTCCCGAGGCATTGCGCCGGATCAGCGCCGAGCCCTGGCGCAGCGCCGGCGATACCCGCGAGCGCCTGGAGCTGTTCGCCGCGCAGTTGATCGAGCAGGCGTTGGACGGCGCGGTTGAGCAGCTCGACGCGCCGGGTTGGGAGGTGGTGGGCGGCATCATTGAAAACCTGCGAGCCGTCGTGGCGCCACGCCTGGACGCCTGCGGTCCGGCGGAAATGCATGGCCTGCTCGATGCCTTGAGCGGGCGCTTCGTGCCGGCCGGCCCCAGCGGTGCGCCGAGTCGCGGGCGCCTGGATGTGTTGCCCACCGGGCGCAATTTCTTCTCGGTGGACGTGCGCAACCTGCCCACCACCACGGCGTGGCGCATCGGTTTCCAGTCGGCGAACCTGATCCTTGAACGTCACTTGCAGGACCACGGTGATCACCTGCGCCAGCTCGGCCTGTCGGTGTGGGGCACCGCCACCATGCGTACTGGCGGTGATGATATTGCCCAGGCCATGGCGCTGATGGGTGTGCGTCCGGTGTGGGCCACCGGCAGCCAGCGAGTCGATGACTTCGAGATCCTGCCGCTGAGCCTGCTGGACCGGCCGCGGGTCGATGTGACGCTGCGGGTGTCCGGGTTCTTCCGGGACGCCTTCGCCAACCTGATCCGCCTGTTCGATGCCGCCGTGCAGGCTGTCGCCGCCCTCGATGAACCGGACGACCTGAACCCCTTGGCGGCCAAGGTGCGTGGTGAGCGCGAAGCGTTGCTGGCATCGGGCCTTGAGCCTCAAGACGCGGCGCGCCAGGCCGGCTGGCGGATTTTCGGTGCCAAGCCCGGTGCCTATGGCGCGGGTGTGCAGGGTGCGATCGACGGTCGCTTGTGGCAGAGCCGCGAAGACTTGGCCGAGGTGTACCTGAACTGGGGTGGCTACGCTTACGGCGGCAGCGATGAAGGCACCGCGGCCCGGGAGCAGTTCTCCCAACGCCTGAGCCAGGTGCAAGCGGTGCTGCAGAACCAGGACAACCGCGAGCACGACCTGCTCGATTCCAATGATTACTACCAGTTCCAGGGCGGCATGCTGGCAGCGGTGGAGACCCTCAGCGGGGAAGCCGCGGCCAGCTATCACGGCGATCACAGTCAGCCGGACCTGCCCAGGATCCGTACCCTGAAAGAAGAACTCAACCGCGTCATCCGTTCCCGCGCGGCCAATCCGAAGTGGATCGACGGGGTCAAGCGCCACGGCTATAAAGGCGCGTTCGAACTGGCGGCGACGGTGGACAACCTGTTCGCCTTCGACGCCACCACGCAGCTGATCGACGATCACCAGTACGCTTTGCTGGCCGATGCCTACCTGCTCGATCCGGACACCCGGGATTTCGTCCGCCAGCACAACCCCGACGCCCTGCGGGACATGACCGAGCGCATGCTCGAAGCGCAGCAGCGGGGGATGTGGCAGGACCCGGGGGAGTATCGCGAGGCGTTGGAGAATTTGTTGTTGGACATCGAGGAGGATGGCTGAAATGAGCACAACAGACGCGCACTTGTGGCGAGGGAGCTTGCTCCCGCTCGGCTGCGCAGCAGTCGTCGTTCTGGAAGGGCACTGGGACCTCAGGTTCTGGGGGCCGCTGCGCGCCCCAGCGGGAGCAAGCTCCCTCGCCACAGGGCAACCCCGCACATCCATGAGGCCTTCAGCATGACCCATACCTCCCATTTCCCACTCTCCGCCGTGGTCGGCGCTGATGACCTGAAACTGGCCCTGTGCCTGGCCGCGATCGACCCGAAAATCGGCGGTGTGCTGATCGAGGGCCCACGGGGCATGGCCAAGTCCACCTTGGCCCGGGGCCTGGCGGACCTGCTGGCCAGCGGTCAGTTCGTCACCTTGCCCCTCGGTGCCACCGAAGAGCGGCTGGTGGGCACCCTCGATCTGGATGTGGCCCTGGGAGAGGGGCGCGCGCAATTTTCTCCCGGCGTGCTGGCCAAGGCCGATGGTGGTGTGCTGTATGTCGATGAAGTGAACCTGCTGCCCGATCACCTGGTGGACCTGCTGCTCGATGTGGCCGCCAGTGGCACCAACCTGATCGAGCGCGACGGCATTTCCCATCGGCATCCGGCGCGCTTTGTGCTGATCGGCACCATGAACCCGGAAGAGGGCGAGCTGCGCCCGCAGTTGCTCGACCGTTTCGGCCTGAACGTTGCCCTCGACGGTCACACCGCACCGGCTGAACGCGGCCAGATCATCCGGCGGCGGTTGGATTTCGACAGTGATCCGGCGGTCTTCTGCGCGGAGTGGGAGACGGCCCAGCGGCAGTTGCGCGAACGTTGCCAGCGGGCGCGCGACCGTTTGGCTGGGATCGCCTTGGATGATGCGACGCTGGCGCAGATCACCGAGCGCTGTTTTGCCGCCGGGGTCGATGGCTTGCGCGCCGACCTGGTCTGGCTGCGGGCGGCCCGGGCCCACGCCGCCTGGCGTGGGGCGGATGCCATTAGCGATGAAGACATCGATGCGGTCGCCGAGTTTGCCTTGCGTCATCGGCGCCGCGGGCATTCGGCACCGTCCCAGGCGCCGACCGGGACGGGGGCGGGAAAAACCACTGAACCCAATGAAGGCCAAGGCCAATGGGGCGACCTGCCTGCCCGGGCGTTGCCAACCGGGGCCCGGCGCGATGTGCCGAGCTGGCCAAAAAAGCCCTAGGCATTCGCCCTCGTTCAACGGCGGGGGCGAATGCCAGACCCCGTGCAGGAACGTTGGCGCAGGGACGCCAGGGCCGCAGTAAAGCGGCGGCCAGCGGTGCGGTGAACTGGCCGGGAACGTTGCTCAATGGCCGGCCACAGCGGCATGCAGACTTGCGCTGGCACGCTCGGCATCGGGCGCCCCATGAGCTGTGGCTGGTCATCGTCGATGCGTCGGCCTCGACCCGTCGTCATCGCGCCTTGAGTGACGGCAAAGGCTTGTTGGCGCAACTGTTCGATGACGCCTACCGGCAGCGGGCCCGCCTGGCGCTGTTGACGGCCAGCGGCACGCAGCCGAACTGGCAGGTGCAAGGGCTCAAGGCCTCGGCGGGCCTGCGCGACTGGCTCGATGGCCTGGGCGCCGGTGGTGGAACGCCGTTGCTGGCGGCGCTGAACGAGGCCGGGCGCTGGCTGGTGGCGCGGCGCAGGCGTTATCCGGCGGAGCAGCAGCGGGTGTTGGTGATGACCGATGGGCGTGTCAAGGAGGGACTGTCACTGCCCTCCCTGGATTGCCCGTGCCTGTTGATCGACATCGAAAGAGGCCCGATTCGCCTGGGCCGGGCCCGGCAGTTGGCGGGGCGGTTGGGGGCTGAGTATCGGCATATCGATGAGGCTGATTGAAAGGTTCTGTGACTGTCAGGGCCCCATCGCGAGCAAGCTCGCTCCCACACTGTTTTGTGAACACATGAATGATGAACACCCGGCCCCCTGTGGGAGCGAGCTTGCTCGCGATGGCATCCCCTCGGTTCCCATGACCTGCCCACCTGACCCGCATCACTGCACTATGCTCAAGCAGCCCCTCACAGGAGTGAACCATGCGCGTACTCGTCACCAACGCCCAGGACGATTTTCGGGTCAAGGCCTATGCCGGCACCAACGGCGTGCTGCTCGCCATGGACCTGGCCGAACCCCGGCGCAAGGGCTTGCTGGGTTTTGCCATCGAGAAACAGCAGGGGGACAAGCCCTGGCTGTTCCTGTTCAACAGCCTGACGTTCCCCGACAAGGCCCACACCTTTCCCCAGTTCCACGCCACCCCCAGCGACAAGGCGCCCCTGCAGAAATTTCGCTGGGCCGACTACGCCGTCAACCCCGGCGTGACGATCCACTATCGCGTGCACCTGGCCTATGGCAGCCCCGATTCGCCGCAATTGGGCGAATCCCTGGCCGTCACCGTCACCAGCGACGACGGGCAGCCGGTCGACCAGCGGGTCATCTTCAACCGTGCCGTGGCCGCCAGCCAGGCGTTCCAGCGCAAGTTTCCCGAAGTGGACGCGTTGCTCAATGCCAACAAGCACCTGTCCATCGATGACTGGCCCGACGCACCACGTCGCTGGTTGGAAAACGGCTTGCTGGGTCGCTTGACCGGTTTCATCGACCGGGCGCTGGATGCCCGCTGGGCCTTGGACGTCGCCATCTATGAATACGAATTGCCGGTGATCGTCGACGCGGTGACTGCCGCTCACGCTCGCGGCGCCCGGGTGCGGGTGCTGTATCACGCCGAGCCGGGAGACGACACCACGGCGCGCAACGAAGCCAGCCTCGAGAACATGCCGGCGGCCAACAAACGTGGGCGGATCACCCACAACATTTTCCATAACAAGTTCATGGTGCTGAGCAAGGTGGAGGCCAGCGGCTCATTGCAACCTGAAGCCGTGCTGTGCGGCAGCACCAACTTCACCGCCAACGGTGTCTACCGCCAGGCCAACGTCGTGCATGTGCTGGACGACCCGCGGATCAGCAGCAGCTATTCCCAGGTATTCGAGCAAATCTGGGCAACGCCCCAGGACGTCGATGCCACTCGCCAGTGGCTGACCCTGAACAATGCCATGGCCCCGCAAGAAGCGTTGTTCGCCGGGTTCTCGCCACGCACCGGGGAGGGCGATCTGGATCGCTTCGTCGACATCATCAAGGGGGCGCGAAAGGACCTGTTGTTCGTCACCGCCTTTGTGTTGCCCGACCGCATCCTCGACGCCTTGCTCGGCCAGCCCAATGACGACGTGTTGCGCTACGGCCTGCAAAACACCAAGAGCCGCATCACCGGCTTTCATGCCGACCGCACCGCCGAATTCGCCGCCACCGCGTTGCTCAACACCGGTCTGGAAGGCTGGCTGCGGGAAAACATGAAAGGCCAGAAGGGCAATCTACTGGTGCACACCAAAGCCATCGTCACCGACTTCACCAGTGACACGCCGACCATCCTCAGCGGCAGCCACAACCTCAGTGCCGCCGCCAGCAGCGGCAACGACGAGAACTACCTGATCATTCAGGGCAATACCGACCTGGCCGACCGCTACGGGCTGGAACTGCTGCGTTTCTATGAGCATTACCGCTTTCGTTACTTCGCGAAAAAACTCGCCCTCAAGCAGGTCAGGCCACTGGCAGTGGATGACAGCTGGAGTGATGACTATTACCGCGAGGGCGATTTGCGGATGTTGTCCAGGGTGAGGTTTTGCGGGCGTTAGGCGCAGCAGATGATCAGGTGCTAGCATAGGGCCATCTATCAGCCAGGAAGCTGTCATGAAACGCTATCACGGAACGTCCGCTTTACTTCGCACCTGTGTCGCGATCCTGTTGTTGGCCCTGGGCACTTCGACCTTTGCTGCCAATCAACCGTGTTCCGGGCGCAAGGGCGGTATTGCCGGATGTGACGGCGATACCTTCCTCTGCAACGACGGCTCCATCAGTGCTTCGAAGAAGTCCTGTTCCGCTGTGCTGGGGCTTCGGAACGAGGCGCGCCCGCAGTCGCTGCTCAAGTCCGCCGACGGTTGCCAATGCGGCAGTGGCAATTACTGCGTCGGCCCCCGGGGCGGGGTCTATTGCCTCACACCTGGCGGCAGCAAGAGCTACAAGCGCAAATAGACCAGGCACACCGCCGAACAGTGGGAGCGAGCTTGCTCGCGATAGCGTCAGGTCAGTCAACATCAACATTGACTGATACACCGCTATCGCGAGCAAGCTCGCTCCCACGGGTATCCATTTATAACTCCAGGTGGCTCCGTTTCAGTGCGCCAGGTGCGCCGAGTACCCGGCATGGGGCCTTGTTACCCGCTCGCCGTGGCCAACGGTAGCAATCTCGGCACGGTTCCAAGCCCCCATCCATTGCCTCTGTTTTTCCCATCTCCCTGATTTCCCTGACTTTCCATTTTTCTCACCCATGCGCTCCAAGCCTGTGGCACACTTTCTGCTGTCTATTCCGTTGTTACATACCATGTTCCGGTATAGCGGAATAAACTCATTCTGGAGTGCTTGCCATGCAACGCCGACCTTCCTTGTTCAAAGCGTGTGTTTTTCTCTTCGCGGCCACGACGGCTGCCATGGGTGTCGCCCAGGCGGCCGACAGCAAGCTGGACAGCGTGCTGCAGCGGGGGAAATTGATCGTGGGCACGGGCAGTACCAATGCGCCGTGGCACTTCCAGGGAGCGGATGGCAAGTTGCAGGGCTTTGATATCGATATCGCGCGCATGGTTGCCAAGGGCCTGTTCAATGACCCGGAGAAGGTCGAGTTCGTGGTGCAGTCGTCCGATGCGCGGATTCCCAACCTGCTGACCGACAAGGTCGACATGAGCTGCCAGTTCATCACCGTCACTGCCAGTCGCGCCCAGCAAGTGGCGTTCACCCTGCCGTACTACCGCGAAGGCGTCGGCCTGCTGCTGCCGGCCAACAGCAAGTACAAGGAAATCGAAGACCTCAAGGCCGCGGGCGATGACGTCACCGTGGCGGTGCTGCAGAACGTCTACGCCGAAGAATTGGTGCACCAGGCGCTGCCCAAGGCCAAGGTCGACCAGTACGACAGCGTCGATTTGATGTACCAGGCGGTGAACTCCGGACGCGCCGATGCTGCCGCCACCGACCAGTCCTCGGTCAAGTACCTGATGGTGCAGAACCCTGGGCGCTACCGCAGCCCGGCCTATGCCTGGAGCCCGCAAACCTACGCCTGTGCGGTCAAGCGCGGCGACCAGGACTGGCTGAACTTCGTCAACACCACCTTGCATGAAGCCATGACCGGCGTGGAATTCCCTACCTACGCGGCGTCGTTCAAGCAGTGGTTCGGCGTCGAGCTGCCGTCGCCGGCGATTGGTTTCCCCGTTGAATTCAAATGACCCTGTGAGCCCGGGGCGCCCCTTGCGGGCGCTTCGTCGAAGGTACTGCCGACCATGAATTATCAGTTGAACTTTGCCGCCGTCTGGCGCGATTTCGACACCTTGCTGGCGGGACTGGGCCTGGGGCTTTCCCTGGCGCTGGTGTCGATCGCCATCGGTTGCGTGATCGGCCTGGCCATGGCGTTCGCGCTGCTCAGCAAACATCGGGTCCTGCGGGTGCTGGCGTCGGTGTATGTCACGGTGATCCGCAATACACCGATCCTGGTGTTGATCCTGTTGATCTACTTCGCCTTGCCGAGCCTGGGCATCCGCCTGGACAAGCTGCCGTCGTTCGTCATCACCCTCTCGTTGTACGCCGGGGCCTACCTGACCGAAGTGTTCCGCGGCGGGCTGTTGAGCATTCACAAGGGGCAGCGGGAAGCGGGGCTGGCCATCGGCCTGGGCGAGTGGCAGGTGAAGGCCTACGTCACCGTGCCGGTGATGCTGCGCAACGTGTTGCCGGCCTTGTCGAACAACTTCATTTCGCTGTTCAAGGACACCTCCCTGGCGGCGGCGATCGCCGTGCCGGAGCTGACCTATTACGCCCGCAAGATCAACGTGGAGAGCTACCGGGTGATCGAAACCTGGCTGGTGACCACGGCCCTGTATGTCGCGGCCTGTTACCTCATTGCCATGGTGCTGCGGTATTTCGAGCAGCGCCTGGCGATCCGCCGTTAGGAGTCTCCCATGTACGAATCACCCAGTTGGTTGCATGAGTTATGGGTCGCCCGGGACACCCTGTGGGCCGGTTTCCTGACCAGTGTGCAGTGTTCGCTGTTGGCGATTGTGTTGGGCACGCTGATCGGCCTGGTCGCCGGCCTGGTGCTGACCTATGGCCGGACCTGGATGCGCGCGCCGTTTCGCTTTTACGTCGACCTGATCCGCGGCACGCCGGTGTTCGTGCTGGTGCTGGCCTGCTTCTACATGGCCCCGGCCCTGGGCTGGCAGATCGGCGCATTCCAGGCCGGCGTGCTGGGCCTGACGCTGTTCTGCGGCTCCCATGTGGCCGAGATCGTGCGTGGTGCCTTGCAGGCGCTGCCCCGTGGGCAGATGGAAGCGAGCCAGGCCATCGGCCTGACGTTCTACCAGTCGCTGGGCTATGTGCTGTTGCCCCAGGCGTTGCGGCAGATCCTGCCGACCTGGGTCAATTCCTCTACCGAGATTGTCAAGGCCTCGACCCTGTTGTCGGTGATCGGCGTCGCCGAACTGCTGCTCAGCACCCAGCAGATCATCGCCCGGACCTTCATGACCCTGGAGTTTTACCTGTTCGCCGGGTTTCTCTTTTTCATCATCAATTACGCCATCGAATTGCTCGGGCGACACATTGAAAAGCGGGTGGCCTTGCCATGACTGATATTTCGACTCCTTCCAACACTCAACCGCTGTTGGACATTCGCGGCCTGCGCAAACAATACGGCCCGCTGGAAGTGCTCAAGGGCGTGGACCTGAGCATGCAGCGCGGCAACGTGGTCACGCTGATCGGCTCCAGCGGTTCGGGCAAGACCACGCTGCTGCGCTGCGTCAACATGCTCGAAGAATTCCAGGGCGGGCAGATTGTGCTCGACGGCGAGTCCATTGGCTATGACGACATCGACGGCAAGCGTGTGCGCCACCCCGAGAAGCTCATCGCCCGGCACCGTGCCATGACCGGAATGGCCTTCCAGCAATTCAACCTGTTTCCCCACCTGACCGCGTTGCAGAACGTCACCCTGGGCTTGCTGAAAGTGAAAAAACTGCCCAAGGACGAAGCGGTGGCCCTGGCCGAGAAATGGCTGGAGCGGGTCGGTCTGCTGGAACGGCGCGATCACTTTCCCGGCCAGTTGTCCGGTGGCCAGCAGCAGCGCGTGGCGATTGCCCGGGCGATTGCCATGAACCCCAGCCTGATGCTGTTCGACGAAGTGACTTCGGCCCTGGACCCGGAGCTGGTCGGCGAGGTGTTGAACGTGATCAAGGGCCTGGCCGAGGACGGCATGACCATGCTGCTGGTGACCCACGAAATGCGCTTTGCCTTCGAGGTCTCCGACAAGATCGTGTTCATGAACCAAGGGCGCATCGAAGAGCAGGGTCCACCGAAGGAACTGTTCGAGCGGCCGCAATCGCCGCGGTTGGCGGAATTCCTCAAGAACACCCGTTTTTAATTTTATTCAGTAAGGAGAAACACCCATGAGCATTACGCGCTACGGCACCGGCAGCTCCGCAGGCGGCGGCCAGCCACGGCCATTCGCCCGCGCCGTGGAGGCCGATGGCTGGCTGCATGTGTCCGGCCAGGTACCGGCGGTGAATGGCGAGATCATTGTCGGCGGGATCGTCGAGCAGACCCACCAGACCATGAAGAACCTGGTCGCCATTCTCGAAGAGGCCGGTTATGAGCTCAAGGACGTGGTGCGCTGCGGCGTGTGGTTGGATGACCCGCGGGATTTCTGGAGTTTCAACAAGGTGTTCGGCGAGTACTTCAGTCCTGAACACGCCCCGGCCAGGGCCTGCGTGCAGGCGAGCATGATGGTCGATTGCAAGGTCGAGATCGATTGTGTGGCCTACAAGAAAAAGGCCTGATTCGGTGTAGGACTGTCCTTCAAGGCCTGTTTGATTCATCTTGATGAGCACGCCTATCGTGGCGAGGGAGCTTGCTCCCGCTGGCCTGCGAAGCAGGCCCGATAAGTGACAAGCGACTGCTGCGCAGCCGAGCGGGAGCAAGCTCCCTCGCCACAAAAGCATTTTCGTCACAATGAAAAACATGCACCTACGATTGAATTCAGGAACCAGAGACATGACCGAAGACACCATCAAACGCCGGGCCCGGGGACTGGATCGGGCGTTCGATATCCTCGATTTCCTCAAGGAAATCGGCCAGCCGCTGCGCCCGAACGATATCGCCAGCGGCATCGGCAGCCCCAAGTCCACGGTCTATGAACTGGTGGCGTCGCTGCTGGAGCGCCGCATCCTCGAGCCGGTGGGCAAGGACGGTCACGTCTACCTGGGGCGCCAGTTGTATTTCCTCGGGCAGGCGCACCTGCGGCATTTCGACCTGAGCCGCGAGGCTGACCAGGCCTTGCAGGAGATCGTGCGCCAGACCCGCGAAACGGCGCAGATGTGCCTGCTCAACGGGCGTAAATACACCGTCGCGCTGATGAAGGAAGGCGAGCGGCATTTCCGCATTTCATCGGACATCGGTGAAAACGCGCCAATCCCGTGGACGGCGTCCGGGCGCCTGTTGCTGGCGCATTTGAGCGACCAACAGATCGTCGACCTGATCGACCCCGACGACTTCATTTTGCCGGACGGCGAGCGCTTGCCCCTGGAGCAATTCCTCGGGGAAATCCGCCAGGCCGGCCTCGATGGGTTCTTCTCTTTCGACAGCGTCGCCGACACCTTCACCCACTGCTTCGCCGCACCGGTCAAAGACCCCGGCGGCGTGGCCATCGCCACCCTGTGCATCGTCGCCCCTCGGGCCGACGCCAAGAACAATTACGCCGACTACCGCCGGGTGCTGATCGAAAGCGCCAACAACCTGGCCCGGCGCATCAATGAATAGATAACTGCGGCTGCGAGCGGCCGCGTGCGAGGAGTACGAACATGTCTTCTGTCATTCCCAATGCTGGCGTAGAGAAGGGTGCGGCCACCGTCGGTGCTCATCTGCTCAAGGACGTCAGCCTGCCGGCGTTGGTGCTGCACCGCGCGGCGCTGGAGCACAACATTCGCTGGATGCAAGCGTTCGTCACCGACAGTGGTGCCGAACTGGCGCCCCACGGCAAGACCAGCATGACCCCGGCGCTGTTTCGACGCCAGCTCGATGCCGGTGCCTGGGGCCTGACCCTCGCCACCGCCGTGCAGACCCGTGCCGCTTACGCCCACGGCGTTCGTCGAGTGCTGATGGCCAACCAACTGGTGGGCACGCCAAACATGGCGCTGATCGCCGATCTGCTGGCCGACCCGGCGTTCGAATTCCATTGCATGGTCGATCATCCGGACAACGTCGCGGACCTGGGGGCGTTCTTCGCCTCGCGCGGTATGAAGCTGAACGTGATGATCGAGTACGGCGTGGTCGGTGGTCGGTGCGGCTGCCGGACCGAGGCCGAGGTGTTGGCCCTGGCCGAGGCGATTCGCAGTCAACCGGCGCTGGCGTTGACCGGTATCGAAGGCTACGAAGGGGTGATCCATGGCGACCACGCCATCAGTGGCATCCGCGCATTCGCGGCATCGTTGGTACGGCTGGCGGTGCAGTTGCAGGACGACGATGCCTTTGCCATCGACAAGCCGATCATCACCGCCTCGGGTTCGGCCTGGTACGACCTGATCGCCGAATCCTTCGAAGCCCAGAATGCCCACGGGCGTTTCCTCAGCGTGCTGCGTCCCGGCAGTTACGTGGCCCATGACCATGGCATCTACAAGGAAGCCCAGTGCTGCGTGCTGGAGCGCCGCAGCGACCTGCACGAAGGCCTGCGTCCGGCCCTGGAAGTCTGGGCTCATGTGCAATCGCTGCCGGAGCCGGGCTTCGCGGTGATCGCCCTGGGCAAGCGCGACGTGGCCTACGACGCCGGATTGCCGGTGCCGCTCAAGCGCTACACGCCCGGATCGGATTCGGTACCGGGTGACGATGTCAGCGGTTGCAAGGTGACGGCGGTGATGGACCAGCATGCGTTCATGAGTGTGGCGGCCGGGGTTGAGCTGCGTGTGGGCGACATCATTGCGTTTGGTACTTCACACCCGTGCCTGACGTTCGACAAGTGGCGGGTGGGGTGCCTGGTGGATGAGCAGTTGCGGGTGGTCGAGAGCATGGAGACTTGCTTCTAGTCGTTGGACCAGGTTGTGGCCATCGCGGGCAAGCCTTGCTCCCACACGGATCGACTGTGAACACAAAGTTGGTGTTTGCCCAAGATCCCCTGTGGGAGCAAGGCTTGCCCGCGATTAGCGACCTTCCAGACACCACCAAAATATCAGGATCACCTATGAGCAATCCCACCCAGAAACCCCGCATCGCCCTGATCGGCGAATGCATGATCGAACTGCAACAACGCGCCGACGGCAGCCTGCTGCAAAGCTTCGGCGGCGATACCCTGAACACTGCGGTGTACCTGTCCCGCGCCTTGGGCAACAGAGGCGCGGTGGATTACGTCACCGCCTTGGGCGACGACAGTTTCAGCGATGCCATGTGTGAGTGCTGGGCCGAAGAAAACATCGGTCTGCAACGGGTCCAGCGCTTGCCTGGACGCCTGCCGGGTCTGTATTGCATCCAGACCGATGCGGCGGGCGAGCGGCGATTCCTCTACTGGCGCAACGAGGCGGCGGTGCGCGAGTGTTTTACCACCCCGGCCGCCGCGCCGATCCTGGCGGCATTGCCGGATTACGATGTGCTGTATTTCAGCGGCGTGACCCTGGCGGTGCTCGGTGAGCAGGGGCGCGCCAGGCTCATCGAAACCCTGGTCGAAGCCCGTCGACGCGGGGCCCAGGTGGTGTTCGACAATAATTACCGGCCAAGACTCTGGGCCTCGATCGAGGCGGCGCGGGCGGCGTATCGCAGCGTCCTGCCTTACGTGGAATTGGCGCTGTTGACGGTGGAAGACGAGCAGGCACTGTTCGGATATGCGGACACTGACGCGGTATTCGCCGCCTATGGGCAGCTCGGCACGCCCGAGGTGGTGCTCAAGCGCGGTGCCGAGGCCTGCCTGATTCGTTGCGATGGCGAGTCTTATGAGATTCCCGCCCAACGGGTCGAGCGTGTGGTGGACACCACGGCGGCGGGGGATTCATTCAGTGCCGCGTACCTGGCGAGCCGCTTGCTGGGGGGTACTCCGGCGGAGGCGGCCGAGTCGGGGCATCTGTTGGCGAGCCGGGTGATCCAGGTGCCGGGGGCGTTGATGCCAAAATAATAAGTGGGCACAAAACCTGTGGGAGCGAGCTTGCTCGCGATAGCGCTGGGTCAGCTTGCAGAAATGTTGACTGTGTCGTCGCCATCGCGAGCAAGCTCGCTCCCACAGGCTCGGTTTCAATCCCGGTAGAACACCTGCACCAGGTGATAGCCGAACTTGCTCTTGATCGGCCCATGTACCACCCGCAAAGGCTTCTTGAAGATCACCGCATCGATCGCACCGACCATCTGCCCCGGCCGCACTTCGCCCAGGTCGCCGCCGCGTTTGCCCGAGGGGCAGGTGGAGTATTTCTTGGCCAGCACATCGAAGGCTTCGCCCTTGGCGATGCGTTGCTTGAGCTGTTCGGCTTCTTCGGCGGTTTTCACCAGGATATGGCGGGCTTGGGCTTTCATTGCAGCGGTGACCTGAACGGTGCGACGGGGCGGCGATTATGCCTCAAGTCAGCTGTCATGGTTGATCATCGTCCGAATCTTGTTGGCCAGCAGATCGAGGGTGAAGGGCTTGGCGACCATGTCCATGCCCTGGTCGAGGAACCCCTGGCGCTCGGCGGCTTTCTGCGCGTAACCGGTCATGAACAGCACTTTCAGCCCTGGGCGGTGCTGGCGGGCGATTTCCGCCAGTTGCCGGCCATTCATGCCCGGCAGCCCGACGTCGGTCACCAGCAGGTCGATGCGCTGCTCCGATTCCAGCAGGGGCAGGGCCGTCATGGCGTCCTGGGCTTCCAGGGCGGTGTAGCCCAAGGTCTTCAACAGGTCGAGCACCAGCATGCGCACCGCCGGTTCATCTTCCACCAGCAACACGGTTTCCCCGGCGATGGCCGGCGGTACGTCGACCGTCTCCGCGGTGGCGGGTTGTTGGGCCGGCGCAACGTGCAAGCGCGGCAGGTACAACTGCACCCGTGTGCCCTGGCCCGGCACGCTGTCCAGGTTGAGGTGTCCACCCGACTGTTGGGCAAACCCGTAGATCATCGACAAGCCCAGGCCGGTGCCCTGGCCGATGGGCTTGGTGGTGAAGAACGGGTCGAAGGCCTTGGCCAGCACGGCGGGGGTCATGCCGCTGCCGTTGTCGCTGACCGCGATCATCACGTAGTCGCCGACCTTGACCGGTTCGAGGGTATTGATGTCAGTGCCGTCCAGATAGACGTTGGCGGTTTCGACGATCAATTCGCCGCCGTCGGGCATGGCATCCCGGGCGTTGATCACCAGGTTGAGCAGGGCGTTTTCCAACTGGCTGGCATCGGTGCTGACCGGCCACAGCTCGGGGGTCAGTTGCAGCCGCAGCACGATGTGATCGCCGGTGGTCCGGCTCAGCAGGTCTTCGAGCGAACGCACCAGCTCGTTGGCGTCCAGCGGCTTGCGGTCCAGGGACTGGCGGCGGGAAAACGCCAGCAGCCGATGAGTCAGGGCCGCGGCGCGGTTGGCCGAGGACACCGCCGCTTCGGTGAAGCGCCCGATCTCGGCGGTGCGGCCGGCGGCGATGTAGCGTTGCATCAGGTCGAGGCTGCCGAGGATGCCGGTGAGCATGTTGTTGAAGTCATGGGCAATGCCGCCGGTGAGTTGGCCCACGGCCTCCATTTTCTGCGCATGGCGCAGGGCTTCTTCGGCGCGCTCGCGTTCGAACATCTCGCTTTGCAGGCGATGGTTGGCTTCGGCCAGTTGCCGGGTCCGGGCGATGACCCGTTCCTCCAGTGTTTCGTTGAGGTTGCGCAGGGCTTCCTCGGTTTTCCGGCTCTCGGTCTCGTCGATCACGAAGATGTAGAAACCGTTCACCGCCCCGTCCGTCCCGTGGCGAGGCAAGTAGTTGATCAGTGCATGGCGCGGGCGACCGTCGCGATGGTCCATCTGCAAGGTGAAGCTGCACGGCTTGCCGGCCAGGGCATCGGCGATCTGTTGGGCGCGGGCGGCATAGGCCTCTTCGCCGAGCACTTCGCGGATGGTCTTGCCGTAGAGCTCCTGCGGGGTCAGGCCGTACCAGTCCAGGTAGGCGCTGTTGTTAAGCCGGAAGCGCTCTTCGCGGTCCGCGTAGCTGATGAGGATCGGCATGGCGTTGATGATCAACTGCAGCTCGGTCTGGCTCTGGCGCAGGGCTTGCTCGGTGCGCTTGCGTTCGGTCAGGTCCAGGGCCGCGCCCAGAAAACGCTTGGGTCGGCCGTGGCGGTCCTTGTAGCAACGGCCGCGCACGTACACCCAGCGTAATTCATCGTTGGGCTGCAACAGCCGGTACTCTTCGGCGTATTCGGTGCCATGGGTAATGCAGTGCTTGATGCTGCGGGCAACCATCGCCCGGTCTTCGGGATGCACGCCTTCGAGGTAGGCGCTGATGGGCAGCTGGCGCGACAGGTTCGGGTCGACGCCATGCAGCAGGGCGAAATGGGCGTCGGCAATGAAGCGGTCTTCGCTGATGTCCCAATCCCAGGTGCCCAGCGCGTCGGCGGCGGCCAGGGCCAGTTGCAGGCGCTCTTCGCTTTCGTGCTGGGCCTTGAGGCTGGCCTCGGAGCGCCGTTCGAATTCCATGGCCAGGCGGCGGCGTTCGCTGGTCTCGATGGCGGTGACCAGGATGCCGGCGACGCTGCCGCTTTCGTCATGCACCGGGCTGTAGGTCAGATCCAGCCAGACATCGCAGAGGCGACCAGCGAAGGGCACGTGCCAGTGCTGGTCGCGGCAGGTGTGCGTCTGGCCTTGCAACACGCGGTGGTAAATCCCTTGGGTTGCCCCTTTGAGTTCGGGCCATGCTGCATGGGTCGGCTGGCCGAACGCCCGGGGGTGCTTGTCACCGCTCAGTCGGCCGAAGGCGTCGTTGTAGAGATGGGTCAGCTGCGCGCCCCACAGCAAGGCCATCGGCATCGGCGAATGGAGCACGATGTCCACGGCGGTGCGCAGACTCTGGGGCCAGTTTCGGGCAGTGCCCAATGGGGTCTGGGCCCAGTCCACCTGGCTGACCAGGCGCTGGGCATCATTGCCGGCGGGTGTCGCGTTCATCACGCAATCCCTGGCTGTCGTGTCTGTACCACGGCGTCTACTATCCTTTGAGGAAAGTAAGTGCGGGCGGGTCTGAAGGGTTTCATGTTCGGCTCAACTTGTTTCATTGATGTCTCGCGGAAGTTTCAGTCCATGGAAATCGATCCGTTGTTGCGAATCCTGGCGAGCCAGAATGGTTCCGATCTTTACATGTCTACGGGGGCACCGCCGTGCGCGCGTTTCGAGGGCGTGCTCAAGCCCTTGGGTAACGAGGCCTTCAAGGTCGGCGACATTGCCCGGCTCGCCGAGTCTTTGATGGACGCCGAACAGCGCCTTGAGTTCGATCGGGAACTGGAAATGAACCTGGCGATCTCCCTGGCCGGCGTCGGGCGGTTCCGGGTCAATGTCTTCAAGCAGCGCAATGACGTCTCCATGGTGATCCGCAACGTCAAGCTGGACATCCCGCGCTTCGAAGACCTGAAACTGCCCCGGGTGCTGTTGGACAGCATCATGCAGAAACAGGGGTTGATGCTGTTCGTCGGCGCGACAGGTTCGGGCAAGTCGACTTCCCTGGCGGCGCTGATCGATTACCGCAATCGCAACAGCAGCGGCCACATCATCACCATCGAGGACCCGGTGGAGTATATCCATCGGCACAAGAAATCCATCATCAACCAACGGGAAGTCGGTGTCGACACCCGCAGTTTTCATGCGGCCCTGAAAAACACTTTGCGCCAGGCGCCGGACGTGGTGCTGATCGGCGAAATCCGCGATCGGGAAACCATGGAGCATGCCCTGTCGTTTGCCGACACCGGGCACTTGGTGATTTCCACCTTGCATGCCCATAACGCCAACCAGGCCCTGGACCGGGTGATCAATTTCTTTCCGGAAGAGCGCCGGCCGCAGTTGTTGAACGACCTGGGCAACAACCTCAAGGCGTTCGTTTCCCAACGCCTGGTGCGCACCCGTACCGGCCAGCGGCGGGCGGCGGTGGAAGTCATGCTGGGTTCGCCCACGGTGGCCGACCTGATCCGGCGCAACGAGCTTGGCGAGCTCAAGGGCATCATGGAAAAGTCAGAGGAACTGGGCATGCAAACCTTTGACCAGGCCTTGTTCAACCTGGTGGTCGAAGGCGCCATCGACGAGGAGGAGGCGCTGAAAAATGCCGATTCGGCGAACAACCTGCGGTTGCGTTTGAAGCTGCATACCGAGTCGGGGGCGGTGGCGCCACCGGCCGATCCGGCAGCGGGTGAGTGGGGGCTTATGGATTGATCGGGTTATCGTTCATCGCGAGCGAACTCGTTCCCACATGGGGTCTGCCAGTCACCGGAGATCCACTGTGGGAGCGAGCTTGCTCGCGATGAGGCCCTCACGGTCAGCTCGCAAGCTCCGGCCGGTCCCTAAACTGCTCCAACGCCTCGGGGTTGGCCAAGGCATCGGTGTTCTTCACCACCTCGCCATGCACCACGTTGCGCACCGCCAACTCCACCACCTTGCCGCTGATGGTCCGCGGAATATCACTGACCGCGAGGATCTTCGCCGGCACATGCCGTGGTGTGGTGTGGGTCCGGATGACCTGGCGAATCCGTTGTTCCAGGGCTTGATCCAGCGTCACGCCATCGCGCAGGCGCACGAACAGCACCACCCGGACATCGCCCTGCCATTGCTGGCCGATGGCAATGCTGTCCAGCACCTGCTCGACCTTTTCCACCTGCCGATAGATCTCTGCCGTGCCGATGCGCACGCCGCCAGGGTTGAGCACGGCGTCGGAGCGCCCATGGATCAACAGGCCACCGTGGGGCAGTTCCTCGGCGTAGTCGCCTTGGGCCCACACCCCGGGGAACTGGGCGAAGTAGGACGCGCGGAGTTTTTCCTGCCGAGGGTCGTTCCATAAACCAATGGGCATCGCCGGGAAATGCCGAGTGCACACCAGCTCGCCTTTTTCCCCGATGACCGGGTTGCCGGCCTCGTTCCAGACCTGCACGGCCATGCCCAGGCTCTTGCCCTGCATTTCGCCCCGGCGCACCGGGGACAGTGGGTTGCCGTTGACGAAGCAGGAGACGATGTCGGTGCCGCCGGACATCGAGGCGAGGCAGACGTCGGGTTTGACGTCCCGGTACACGTAGTCGTAGCTATGGGGGGCCAGCGCCGAACCGGTGGACAGGAGGGTTTTCAGGCTGTCCAAGCGGTGCGTCTGCCGGGGCTTGAGGCCTTCGCTTTCCAGGGCGGCGAGGAATTTGGGGCTGGTGCCGAAGACGCTGATGCGCTGCTGATCGATCAGGTCCAGCAAGCGCTCGGGGCCGGGGTGGAACGGCGAGCCATCGTAGAGCACCACCGCGCTACCCACGGCGAGGGCCGATACCAGCCAGTTCCACATCATCCAGCCGCAGGTCGTGTAGTAGAACAGCCGATCCTCGGGGCCGAGGTCGACGTGCAGGCCATGTTCCTTGACGTGTTGCAGCAACACGCCACCGGTGCCGTGGACGATGCACTTCGGCACGCCGGTGGTGCCGCTGGAGTACAGGATGTACAGCGGGTGGTCGAACGGAACGCTGACGAATGCCGGTTCGCCACCGCGTTGATAAAAGTCGTTCCACAACGCGATCGCGGCCGGGGTCTTGAAGTCCTCGAGGCGGGCGTCAGGCTGGGCATAAGGCAACACGATCAGTTGTTGCAGCGACGGCAGCCGTTCGAGGATTTCATTGACCTTGGCCCGCTGGTCGATGACCTTGCCGGCGTAGCGATAACCGGCGCAGGTGATCAGCACCTTGGGCTCGATCTGGCCGAACCGGTCGATGACGCCCTGGGTGCCGAAGTCCGGTGACGAGCACGACCAGATGGCGCCCAGGCTGGTGCTGGCGAGCATGCCCACCAACGTCTGCCAGGTGTTGGGCATGCAGGCGGCGACCCGGTCGCCCCGGGTGACGCCAGCGGCTTGCAGGCTTTTCTGCAGGCCGGCGACATGGGCGGCGAGTTCGGCCCAGGTCAGTTGTTCCTGGCCGCCGTTTTCGCCCAGTGCCACCACCGCGACGGCGTCATCGCGGCGGCGCAGCAGGTGTTCGGCGAAGTTCAGCGTGGCGCCAGGGAACCACTGGGCGCTGGGCATTTGCGCACCTTCCACCAGTACCGCGTCGGGAGCGTGGTGAAAGCGGATCTCGAAGAAGTCGACGATGGCCTGCCAGAAGGCCTCGCGCTGGTCGATGCTCCAGGCGTGCAGGGTGGGGTAGTCGTTCAGTTGCAGGTGATGCCGCGCGTTGACGAACCGGCGAAAGGCGTTCATGCGCGACTGGGCGATGCGTTCGGGGCTGGGTTGCCAGAGGAGGTCGGACATGGGGGGCCTCTTGTTTTTTCGGGCTTGTAAACATTGCAGCACAAGGCGTTACTTATGGCGAGAACAGCTTCTGTGGCGAGGGAGCTTGCTCCCGCTCGGCTGCGTAGCGGCCGCCTGTTGGGCCTGCTTCGCAGTCCAGCGGGAGCAAGCTCCCTCGCCACACGAAACGCGTTCGCCAGAGGAAGGTGGTGTTACTGGGCCAACCACCCACCATCGATATTCCACGCCGCGCCCCGCACCTGGCTGCCGGCTTCGCTGCACAGGAACAGCACCAGCTCCCCCAGTTGCGGCGGGGTGACGAATTCCAGGGACGGTTGTTTCTCGGCCAGCAGATCATGCTGCGCCTGTTGCGGGTCAACGCCGGCGGCGATGCGGTCGTCGATCTGTTTTTGCACCAGTGGTGTCAGCACCCAGCCCGGGCAGATGGCGTTGCAGGTCACGTTGCTGGTGGCGGTTTCCAGGCCGACCACCTTGGTCAGGCCGATCACCCCATGCTTGGCCGCGACATACGCCGCCTTGCCCACCGAGCCAACCTGGCCATGCACCGAGGCGATGTTGACGATCCGGCCCCAGCCCTTGGCCCGCATGCCTGGCAGGCTCAGGCGCGTGGCGTGGAACACCGAGGACAGGTTGATGGCAATGATCGAGTCCCAGCGCTCCACCGGAAAGTCCTCCACGGCGGCCACGTGCTGGATCCCGGCGTTGTTCACCAGGATGTCCACGCCGCCGAACTCGCGCTCGGCGTAGGCGAGCATGTCGGCGATTTGCGCCGGGTCGCTGACATCGGCCGGATGATGACCGACCTTGCCGCCGAATTGTTTGACCTCGGCGATCACCGCCGAGGCATCGCCGAAGCCGTTGAGGATCAGGTTGGCGCCGGCCTTGGCCAGGCTCAGGGCGATGCCCAGGCCGATGCCGCTGGTAGAACCGGTGACCAGGGCGGTCTTGCCCGAAAGAGCAGTTGTCATGGGAACCTCACACAATGCCAGTGGCGTAGAACACAGCGATCACGAAGAACACCGCGAGGGTCTTGATCAGCGTAATGCAGAAAATGTCTTTGTAGGCTTCGCGGTGGGTCAGCCCGGTCACCGCCAGCAGGGTAATCACCGCGCCATTGTGGGGCAGGGTGTCCATGCCGCCGCTGGCCATGGCGGCCACCCGGTGCAGTACTTCCAGGGGAATGTTGGCGGCGTGGGCGGCGCTGATAAAGCTTTCAGACATCGCCGCCAAGGCGATGCTCATGCCGCCCGAGGCGGAGCCGGTGATGCCCGCCAGCAGCGTGACCGTCACCGCTTCGTTGACCAGCGGGTTGGGAATGTTCTTGAGCCAGTCGGCCAGCACCAGGAAGCCCGGCAAGGAGGCGATGACCGCGCCGAAGCCGTATTCCGAAGCGGTGTTCATCGCCGCCAGCAACGCACCGCCCACGGCACTCTTGCTGCCTTCGGCCAGTTTGCTGCGAATGGCCCGGAAGCCGAACAGCAAGACCATGATGATGCCCACCAGCAACGCCGCCTGCACTGCCCAGATCGCGGTGAGCTTGGCGATGTCGCTGGTCACCGGTGTGGCCATGCCCGGCAGCGCCAGGCTGTGGGTCTTGCCGTACCACTGTGGGATCCACTGGGTAAACAGCAGGTTCATGATGCCCACCGCCAGCAGTGGCGAAACGGCGATCCACGGGTTCGGCAGCTTGATGTCTTCGGCGGTTTCCGGCTCGTTGCGCAACTCGGTGCCGTAGCCTTCGCCCACACTCTGGGCCTTGTTGCGCTGGCGTTGCAAAAACAGCATGCCGAGGCTGAACACGAAGATTGTACCGATCACCCCCAGCCACGGTGCGGCCCAGGCGGTGGTGTTGAAGAACGTGCTGGGGATGATGTTCTGGATCTGCGGCGTGCCGGGCAGGGCGTCCATGGTGAAGGAGAATGCGCCGAGGGCGATGGTGGCCGGGATCAGACGCTTGGGGATATTGCTCTGGCGGAACATCTCGGCGGCGAACGGGTACACCGCGAACACCACGACAAACAGCGACACGCCGCCATAGGTCAGCAAGGCGCAGACCAGCACGATCACCAGCATGGCCTGGCGCGTCCCCAGCAAGCGAATCGCCGCGGCGACGATGGAGCGGGAGAACCCCGACAGCTCGATCAGCTTGCCGAACACCGCGCCGAGCAGGAACACCGGGAAATACAGTTTGATGAAGCCGACCATTTTCTCCATGAACACCCCGGTGAATGCGGGGGCGACGGCGGAAGGGTCGGTGAGCAGGACGGCACCGAGGGCGGCGATGGGGGCAAAGAGGATAACGCTGTAGCCACGGTAGGCGGCAACCATCAGCAGCGCGAGAGCTGCCAAGGCAATGATCACACTCATGGTGTGTCTCCTGGATTGTTATTGTTGTGGTGACGCTGTGGGAGAGGCTTTAGCGAGTTTTGTGCCAGGTGTGTAACTGGCTGAAATATAAGGAAATTGTTTTATTTTGTAGGGCGGGAGTGAGGGTTTTGTCTCTGTTTTGAGATTTTTAGGGGATGGGCTGGCCTCATCGCGAGCGAGCTCGCTCCCACAGGTTCTTGAGTTACGCGGTCAACTGTGGGAGCGAGCTTGCTCGCGATGGAGCGCAAAGCGCTCCAAAACCGGCAGTCTATATTTTGAGAATGAAGTCTCTCTATTGAGACTCGGCAATCCCCAACGCCACCATCTTCTTGTACAACGTCGATCTCCCCAGCCCCAACCGCTCGGCCGCTTCCACCACTTTGCCGCCGCATTGCGCGAGGGTGGTTTCGATCAATTGTCGGTCGAAGCGCGCCCGGGCCTGGCTGAAGGTTTCCTGGGGCAGGGGTTCGTAGCTCACGTCCGCCGGGCGCGTCACCGGCATGAAGGTCCCGATGGCGGCGCGGATGTCCGCCGCCGTGAGCATCAGGTCATCGCTGAGCAGCGCGGCCCGTTCCAGCACATTGCGCAGCTCGCGGATGTTGCCCGGCCAGGCGTGTTGCCGCAGCAGGTCGAGGGCGGCGGGGTTCAGTTCGTGCTGGCTGCGCAACTCTTCCAGGATCGCCTCGCTCAGGGCTGGCAGGTCATCGAGGCGTTCGCGCAACGGTGGGACCTGGATCGGCAATACGTTGAGGCGGTAATACAGGTCGGCGCGGAACTCTCCGCGCTTGATCGCCGCTTCCAGGTCCATGGAGGTGGCGGCGATGATTCGCACGTCGCTTTGCAACACCTCGTTGGAGCCCACCGGTTCGTACTCTTTTTCCTGGAGCACACGCAGCAGTTTGCTTTGCAGCGGCAGCGGCATGTCGCCGATCTCGTCGAGGAACAGCGTGCCGCCCTGGGCAATCTGCAGTTTGCCGGCACGGCCTTTGCGGTCGGCCCCGGTAAAGGCCCCGGGGGCGGTGCCGAAGAACTCGGCCTCCAGCAGCGATTCAGGAATCGCCGCGCTGTTGATGCTGACGAACGCCTTGTGCGCCCGCGGCGAAGCGCTGTGGATGGCCTGGGCCAGCAGTTCCTTGCCGGTGCCGGTTTCGCCCAGCAGCAGCACCGGCGAATCGGCGCTGGCGCTGCGTCGGGCACGGCGCTTGACCTCAAGGCCGGCGCTGCTGGTGCCAATGAAATGGGCGAAGTTGTACTTGGTTTGCCGCGCCCGTAGCAATGAGCGGGTGGAGGCCAGTTCTTCCTGCATGCTCAGGTAGCGCTTGAGCATCGGCGACAGGCTGTGCAATTCATCGAACAAGGCAAAGCCGATGGCACCGATCACCGCGCCCGCGCTGTCGTGGATCGGCAGGCGCATCACCACCAGCGGCTCCTTGGGCGTGTCCTGCATGTCCAGCAGGATCGGGCGCCCGGTGCGCACCACTTCGCGCAACAGGCTGCTGGGAATCACGCTCTCGCACGCCCGGCCAATGGCTTCCTGCGCCGAGTTCAGGCCGAAACGGCGGGCGTAGCGTTCGTTCATCCAGACGATATTCGCGTCACGGTCGACAATCACCGTGCCTTCGCTGGACTGCTCGATGATCTCGAACAACGAACGGATCGCCAGCGTGCGCACGCGCTTGTAATCCTTGAGGCTTTCCGTGGGGTTCATGGTCGGGTCCGGATTAGGTAGTGCCTGTCAGGCCGTCATCGTCGAAATGCCGCCCGGACTCTATATTCGGCGCGATGCAGACCACTGTGGGAGCGAGCTTGCTCGCGATGGGCGCGATACGGAGCCAGGTCATGCACTGCATTATGCCCACCCCGGATGCGCCGCCGCCAACAACTCCTTGGTATAGGGATGCCGGGGCGAGTCGAACACGTCATGACTGGCGCCTTGCTCGACCACCTTGCCATCCTTGATCACGATCATGTCGTGAGCCAGGGCGCGGACCACCGCGAGGTCATGGCTGATGAACAGGTAGGTCAGGCCGTGTTTTTCCTGGAGCTGACGCAGCAGCGCGACCACTTGCTTCTGCACGGTACGGTCCAGGGCCGAGGTCGGTTCGTCCAACAGGATCAGGGCCGGCTTGAGCACCAGGGCCCGGGCGATGGCGATGCGTTGGCGCTGGCCGCCGGAAAACTCATGGGGGTAGCGGTGGCGGCTCTGTGGATCGAGGCCGACTTCCTTGAGCGCCTGGATCACCTGGGCTTCGCATTCTTCAGGGCTGGACGGGCTGTGCACCTCCAGGCCTTCGCTGATGATCTGCTGCACCGACATTCGCGGGCTGAGGCTGCCGAACGGGTCCTGGAACACCACCTGCATCTTCCTGCGCCATGGCCGCAATGCCTTGTGGGATAACTGCTCGAGGGCCTGGCCCTGGAAGTGGATGCTGCCTTCGGACTCGATCAGCCGCAGGATCGCCTGGCCGAGGGTGGACTTGCCTGAGCCGGATTCGCCGACGATGCCCAGGGTCTTGCCGCGCTGGATGCTCAGGCTGATACCGTCCACGGCGCGCAGGTATTCCTTGCGCCGGAACAGCCCGCCGCCCAGGGCAAAGCTGACGCGCAGGTCCCGCACCTGCAGCACGTCTTCGCGCTCGTCCCGGGGCAGGGCTTCGCCTTCCGGTTCGGCGTGCAGCAGCTCGCAGCTGTAGGGATGTTTCGGTGCGCTGAACAGGGTTTCGCAAGGCGCCTGCTCGACGATTTCCCCGGCCTTCATCACACACACCCGTTGGGCGATGCTGCGCACCAGGTTGAGGTCGTGACTGATCAGCAGCAAGGACATGCCGAGCCGTTGCTGCAAGGACTTGAGCAACAGCAGGATCTTTCGTTGCACGGTCACGTCCAGCGCGGTGGTCGGTTCGTCGGCGATCAACAGCTCCGGCTCGCAGGCCAGGGCCATGGCGATCATCACCCGTTGCCGCTGGCCCCCGGACAGTTGATGGGGGTAGGCCTTGAGCCGCTCGGCGGGTTTCTGAATGCCCACCAGGGCCAGCAGCTCCAGAATGCGCTGGCGCGCCGCCTTGCCGCCCTGGCCCCGGTGCAGCATCAGGGTTTCACCGATCTGCTTTTCGACGCTGTGCAGCGGGTTCAGCGAGGTCATCGGTTCCTGGAAGATCATGGCGATGCGGTTGCCGCGCAACTCCCGCAGGGTCTTGGCCTCGGCGCCCAGCAGTTCCTGGCCGCGATAGCGAATGCTGCCGGTGGTGCGGGTGCCGGTCTCGGGCAGCAATTGCAGGATCGAATGGGCCGTCACCGACTTGCCGGAGCCCGACTCGCCCACCAGGGCCAGGCATTCGCCGGGGCGGATGTCCAGGCACAGGTTGCGCACCACCGTTTGGTCGTTGAAGGCCACGCTCAGGTCGCGGATTTCGATCAGGTTGTCGCTCATCTCAAGGTTCCGCTTCATGGTTGTTTTCAAGAGCGTGGGTCGAACGCGTCTCGCAACGCTTCGCCGATAAACACCAACAGGGAAAGAATCAGGGCCAGGGTGAAAAACGCCGTCAGCCCCAGCCATGGCGCTTGCAGGTTCTGTTTGCCCTGGGCGATCAACTCGCCCAGGGAGGCGCTGCCGGCCGGCATGCCGAAGCCAAGAAAATCCAGGGCGGTGAGGGTGGAGATCGCCCCGGTGAGGATGAAGGGCAGGTAGCTCAAGGTGGCGTTCATCGCGTTGGGCAGGATATGCCGCACGATCACCTTGCGATCACTGAGCCCCAGGGCCCTGGCCGCCTTGACGTACTCCAGGTTGCGCCCGCGCAGGAACTCGGCGCGGACCACGTCCACCAGGGCCAGCCAGGAAAACAGCGCCATGATCCCCAGCAGCCACCAGAAGTTCGGCTCGACGAAGCCGGACAGGATGATCAACAGGTAGAGCACTGGCAGGCCGGACCAGACTTCCAGCAGGCGCTGCCCGAGCAGATCCACCCAGCCGCCGTAATACCCCTGTAACGCACCGGCGGCGATACCGATCAGCGCACTGATGGCGGTCAGGGCCAGGGCGAACAGGATCGACACCCGGGCGCCGAAGATCACCCGGGCCAGCACGTCCCGAGACTGGTCATCGGTGCCCAGCCAGTTCACCGCCGAGGGAGGGCTCGGGGCCGGCTGGTTGAGGTCGTAGTTGGGGGTGTCGTCGCTGAACGGGATCGGTGGAAACCACAGCCAGCCGCCGTCCTTGTGGATCAGGTTCTGCACGTAGCTGCTGCGGTAGTCGGCCTGGAACGGCAGTTGCCCGCCAAATTCCTGCTCGGTGTGGCGCTTGAATACCGGGAAATACAGCGAGCCCTGGTAGCTCACCACCAGTGGCTTGTCATTGGCGATCAACTCGCCGCCCAGGCTCAGGATGAACAGGCCGATGAACAGCCACAACGACCACCAGCCCCGGCGGTTTTTCCTGAAGCGCTCGAAGCGTCGGCGGCCCAAGGGGGAAAGCTTGAACATCAGGCGTTCCTCGCGGCGAAGTCGATGCGCGGGTCCACCAGGGTGTAGCAGAGGTCGCCGATGAGTTTGATCAGCAGGCCGAACAGCGTGAAGATGAACAACGAGCCGAACACCACCGGATAATCCCGGGACACCGCGGCCTCGTAGCTCATGCGGCCCAGCCCGTCGAGGGAAAAGATCACCTCGATCAGCAAGGAGCCGGCAAAGAACACGCTGATGAACGCCTGGGGAATACCGGAGACCACCAGCAGCATCGCATTGCGGAACACGTGACCGTAGAGCACCCGCCGTTCGCTCATGCCCTTGGCCCGCGCCGTGACCACGTACTGGCGGGTGATTTCATTGAGGAACGAGTTCTTGGTCAGGATCGTCAGGGTGGCGAAGCCGCCGATCACCAGCGAGGTGACCGGCAGCACCAGGTGCCAGAAATAATCGGCGATCTTGCCCAGCGTCGACAGCGACTCGAAGTTGTCCGACACCAGCCCGCGCACCGGAAACCAGTTCAGCGAGGTGCCGCCGGCGAATACCACGATCAGGAACATCGCGAAGAGGAACGCCGGCATGGCGTAGCCAATGATGATCGCGGTGCTGCTCCACACGTCGAATGCCGAGCCGTGGCGCACGGCCTTGCGAATGCCCAGGGGAATCGACACCAGGTAGGTGATCAAGGTCGCCCAGAGTCCGAGGGAAATGGTCACCGGCATCTTTTCCAGGATCAGGTCGGTGACCGTGGCGCCGCGGAAGAAGCTCTTGCCGAAGTCGAGGCGTGCATAGCTGCTGAGCATCAGCCACAGGCGCTCGTGGGCCGGTTTATCGAAGCCGTATTGTTTCTCGATGTCCTTGATCAGTTGCGGGTCCAGGCCGCGACTGGCGCGGGAACTGCCGCTCATCTCACTGCCCGAACCGCCGACGCTGCTGCCGCCGATGCCTTGCAGGTGGGCGATGGCCTGTTCCACCGGCCCGCCGGGTGCGGCCTGCACGATGACGAAGTTCACCAGCAGGATAATCACCAGTGTGGGAATGATCAGCAGCAGGCGCCGCGCGATATAAGCCCACATCAATGCGGCCCTCCAGGTGTGCCGCGCCTGATGCGTTCGGCGCGCATTTGTTCGTTGGTCAACGGTGTGGTGCTCACTTCCCACCAGCTTTCGATGGCTTCGTCATTGCTGGCCTGAACCTTGGGCATGCCGAAGCGGTTCCACCACACGGTCGAGCTGCCCGGCGGGTAATAGTTGGGGATCCAGTAGTAATTCCATTGCAGCACCCGGTCCAGGGCGTGGGCATGGCGCAGCATGTCGGCTTGGGTGCTGGCCTTGACCAGGCCGTCGATCAGCGCGTCCACCGCCGGGTTCTTCAAGGCCATGTAGTTGTTGGCCCCCGGATCGTTGGCGGCCGCCGAACCGAAGTAGTTGTAGAGTTCCATGCCCGGCGAGGTGCTGACGGGGTAGCCGGTGATGATCATGTCGTAGTCGCGACTCATCAGGCGATTGACGTACTGGGAGGCGTCGATGCGGCGAATGCTCATGTCGATGCCGATTTGCGCCAGGGTACGTTTGTAGGGCAGCAGCAGGCGGTCGATACCGTTCTGGCTGTTCAGGAACGTGAAGCTCAGCGGTTCGCCCTCGGCGTTCACCAGGCGGTCGCCGTCGGGTTTCCAGCCGGCCTGTTCCAACAGGGCCAGGGCTTGCAATTGTTTGTCGCGGATCACGCCGCTGCCATCGGTTTTCGGGGCCTGGAAGACCTGGGTGAAGACTTCGTCGGGAATCTGCCCGCGCAGCGGCTCCAGGATCGCCAGCTCGCCGGCATCGGGCAGTTTTCGGGCGGCGAGGTCAGTGTTGGAGAAGTAACTCTGCTGACGCACATAGACGTTGCGCATCATCTGGCGGTTGCTCCATTCGAAATCCCAGAGCATGGCCAGGGCCTGGCGCACGCGGCGGTCCTGGAACTGCGGTTTTTGCAGGTTGAAGACAAAGCCCTGGGCGCTCTGGGGCGCCTCTTTGGCCAGGTGGGCCTTTTGCAGGCGGCCGTCCTGCAGGGCCGGGCCGTCGTAGCCGATGGAATAGCCGGTGGCGGAGAATTCGCGATTGTAGTCATAGGCGCCGCCGCGCAGCACCTGGCGGGCGACGTCAGTGTCGCCAAAATACTCGATGCTGAAATGGTCGAAATTGTAGAGCCCGCGACTGACCGGCAAATCCTTGCCCCACCAATCGGCATTGCGCTCGAACGTGATGCTGCGCCCGGAATCGACTTTGCTCACCCGGTAGGGGCCACTGCCCAGTGGCGCCTCGTAGCCGCCGCCGTTGGCGAAGTCGCGCGTCTTCCACCAATGTTCGGGAAAGACCGGCAGGGTGGCGATGTCCAGGGGCAGGGTACGGCTTTCGTTGTTCTTGAAGTTGAAGCGTACGGTGCGCTCGTCCTCGACCACGACGTCCTTGACCGCCGCGAACTGGGTGCGATAGCGCAGGCTGCCTTGGGTCATCAACAGCTCGAAGCTGTAGCGCACGTCTTGTGCGGTGATGGGCTTGCCATCGGCGAAGCGGGCCTTGGGGTTGAGGTAGAAGCGCAGGGACAGGCCATCGTCGGCACGCTCCATCTTCTGCGCCACCAGGCCATAGACGGTATAGGGTTCATCCAGCGAGCGCTGGGCCAGTGGCGAGTAGAGCATCCCATCGATCTGGCTGACGCCGATGCCTTTGTCGATGTAGGGCAGGATGTGGTCGAAGTGGCCAATCTCCACGGCCGAGCGGCGCATGGTCCCACCTTTTGGAGCCTGGGGGTTGGCGTAGGCGAAGTGGCCGAAGCCTTCGGCATATTTGGCGGGTTCGCCATAGACGGTCAGGGCATGTTGCGGTGCTGCATCGACGCCGGCGGCGCCTGTCAGCAGGACCACGGCAATCAATAGCAGTGAAGGGAACGCCAGTCGCATTGTCAGCCTTAGAGCCGGGTGATCGATGACACGATTTGTACGCGAGCGGCGCCTTAATCGCCAGTCCCCTGTAGCGAGGGGATTGTTCCTGCCAGGTGGGAACAAAACCTGTGGGAAACAAGGTCTGTGGGAGCAAGGCTTGCCCGCGATGGCCGCGCCGCGGTCCAACAGCTAAACCGCGTTATCGTTTCATCGCGGGCAAGCCTTGCTCCCACAAGGGGCCATCAGTCCTGGCGGCTGGTGACTTCCAGCAGGTGGTAGCCGAACTGGGTCTTGACCGGGCCTTGGACGGTATTGATCGGTGCGCTGAACACCACGGTGTCGAATTCCTTGACCATCTGGCCCGGGCCGAACGAACCCAGGTCGCCGCCTTGACGGCTGGATGGGCAGGAGGAGTTGGCCTTGGCCACTTCGGCGAAGTCGGCACCGGCTTCGATCTGGGCCTTGAGTTCGTTGCACTTGTCTTCGGTGGCAACCAGGATGTGGCGGGCAGTGGCTTTGGCCATGGGGCAAATTCCTTTCGATGTGTTTAAAGGTGTTGAGCCTACCGGATTCACTGACGGGGTGTTGTCAAAATTGCGTCAAAACCTTGGACCTGGCGATCAAAGGCCGGCTTTGCGCAGGCGCTCGGCGTGGCGCAGGTAAAGCTCTGTGGGGTCCGTTCCCTTGCATGCCTTGCCGCCTCCCGGGCTGATCGCCTCCAGGTGGTCCATGGGGTAGTCGGAGCGGATGACCTTGCCCAGGTGCGAGCTGAAACGCCCGACCAGGCCATCGTTCTGCCCGGCTTCGGTGATGAAGTATTCGGAAAAGGCGCGGCAGAAAACCTGCAAAGGCTCCCGTTCTTTATCCGTCGCCTCTGGCAACGTGCCGCTCCATGAGTAGTAGCGCACGCCGTTGACCCGGTCCGGACCGTTCCCGCCCCAGTGCTTCGGCAGGCCCTGTGGATACTTGTCATTAAAGGCGCCCACGCCCTCAGTGGTCAGCGCCGACAGCGCGGCGACAGCGGCCGGCGATAGCTGCGCCTGGGCGTCCAGCAGCGAGATGAAATCGGCGAACAGCGTGGCGACGCCCCTTGCCACGTGCCCTGGCAGCCGTCCGGGCGTGAGGGCCTTGCGCAGGAAGTCGGCCAGTTCGGAACCATGGTTGGGGCCGCTGACCGAGGTGACCGAAGCCACGCTGTCGGGTGCCAGCGCGGCGGCATACCGGGCGGCCAGCGCACCCTGGCTGTGGCCGATCAGATTGACCCGGGTGGTGCCGGTGCCGGCCAGGACCCGATCGATCTGAACCAGCAGTTGTTCGCCCCTGGCTTCGTTGGAGTGGGTGGCCGACAAGTGCGGGATGAACACCCGGGCACCGCCTGCGCGCAGGGCCTGTTTGATGCCATGGAAAAGTTCGAAGCCGCCGATCTGGTCAAACCCGAACAACCCATGAACCAAGAGGATGGGAAATTGAGTGGTTGCATTCCGTTGCATGTTCGTACCTTTTTCGAAGAGGTTCACCTTTAATTTGCGACTTCACTCTAATGCAGGCTCATCGTGTGCGGTGTAGGAAGAAACCGCCCTGATCCAGAGAAACCGGAATAAAAAAAGTGGGAAGAATGGGAGCTAACCCGGCGGTACTTGAGGATGTAGGAGGCCTCCTATAACCGCTGTCGTTTGCGGCTACAGGTTTGAGCGCCAAGGACCACTCGCGCTGTCGTGTTGTCTGGCTGCGGGGTTGGTGCGAGCGGGTTTTAATGGTTCCGCCGGGCGCCGTTATTCAAACGGTGCCTTCATCCAAGGACTGGAGCCTGTACATGATCACCTATCCATCGCTTCAACGATCCCGTTCAACCCCAGCAACAAGGCTGCCGCCACCGGTCCTGGCAGCGGCCAGGGACGGGGTGATCAACCCCGCCTGGCGCAACGCCGTGGTGACCGTCAAGCCTTATCCCATGATGACCTGCGGGGATGAAGTGGTGCTGCGTTGGCACGGCCTCAACAACGATGGCGAACCCTACCGGTATGAAGTGGCCGGGTTCGTCACGGAGCGGCAAGTGGGGCGAGACGTCGTGTTCGTCGTGCGCGAACCGCATATCGCCGAGTTGGACGGCGGCTCGCTGGAGATCTCCTATCAGGTGACGGGCAAGCGGTTGCCGGCCACACTGTTTTCGGAACACCTGCAACTGGAGATCGGCGATGCATCGCCGCAACTGCTGCCAGCCGTTGCCAACGATGCGGTGAGGGGCAGCCTCGATCCGAGTCGGGTGTCCGAAGGAACGTGGGTGAGCATTCGGCCCTACGCCAGGATGGCGGTCGGCGATCGGTTGATCCTGACTGCCAGCAAGGATTTCAAAGCGCTGTGGCGCGATGTGCTGGACATAGAAGCCCATGCGGTGGGTCGTGAGGTATCGCTCTGGATCGATCATTCGCTGATCGCGCCCCATTCTGGACACGACCTGGCCCTGACCTATGTCGTCAGGCGTGGACACTCGGTGCGTCGGGCTGAGCCCTTGTCGTTGCACATCGGCCCGTTGCAGCGCCTGGCCTTGAAGGCCCTTCAGATTCGGGAGATGAACGACGGCTGGCTGGAGGTCGACGACCTGCAAGAGGGGGTGACGATTGTCATCGATGATCCCGGGCTTGAGGCGGGCGAGTTGGTCTGGTTGCAGTGCAATGGCAACTCCGCTTATGTGCTTGAGCGCGAAATCACCGAGGCCACGGCAGGTAAACCGCTCATGTTCGTGATTCCCGCAAGTTACTGGCAGGACCAGCGCGACAGGTCGGTGAGCGTGTTCTATCAGGTCGAACGCCTGGAGGACGTCAGCCAGCGCTCCGAGTGGGTGACGGTCCGGGTGCGTTCCAGCGCGTCAGGCTGAGGCCAGTCCCGGGCAACCCTGGTGGGAGTGAGCTTGCTCGCGATGACAGTGTGTCAGGCAACCCAAGGCTGGCTGAACTGACGCCATCGCGAGCAAGCTCGCTCCCACAAAGAGCTCCACTTGCCCCTGGTTCCAGGGGCAGGTGGGTTCGGGACCTCAGGCGGGCAATTGCAACCGGCGATGAGCCTCGCGCAACAGCTGCTCGGTGGACTCCCAGCCCAGGCAGCCATCGGTGACCGAGACGCCGTAGCGCATCGACGGGCCCAGTGGCTGGCAGCCTTCGAACAGGTGGCTTTCGAGCATCATGCCGATCAGGGAGCGGTTCCCTTGCAGCCGTTGTTCCAGCACGTCATCGAACACCTGCGGCTGACGCAGCGGGTCCTTGCCGCTGTTGGCGTGGCTGCAGTCCACCATGATCCGGGCGGGTATCTTGAGGCGGGTCAGGTCGCTGTGTATCTGCGTGACGCTCTGGCGGTCATAGTTCGGTCCGCGATGGCCGCCGCGCAGCACCAGGTGGGTGTCGGGGTTGCCTGGGGTCTGGATGATCGCCGGATGGCCCTGGCTATCGACACCGAAATGCCGATGGGGGTGGGCGGCGGAGCGCATGGCGTCGCAGGCAATGCCGACCCCGCCGTCCGTGCCGTTCTTGAACCCCACCGGCATGCCCAGCCCGCTGGCCATCTCCCGGTGGATCTGCGATTCGGTGGTGCGAGCGCCAATGGCGACCCAACTGAGCAGGTCATCGAAGTAACTGGCGGCCATGGGTTGCAGCAGTTCGGTGGCGACGGGCAGGCCCAGTTGCAGCATTTCGCGCATCAACTCCCGGGACAAGGTCAGGCCGGCGGCCATGTCGTCGCTGCCATCCAGGCCGGGATCGTAGGCCAGGCCTTTCCAACCCACAGTCGTGCGGGGCTTTTCCACGTAGGCGCGCATGACCAAGAACATGCTGTCGCTCACTTCGTGGGCTACGCGAGCCAGGTTGGCGGCATATTCGAGGGCGGATTTGGGGTCATGGATCGAGCAGGGGCCGACGATGACCAGCAGGCGGGCATCTTCGCCGTTGAGGATCGCGCGGATGGCCTGGCGATGGGCGCTCACTTGGTGGCTCAACGCGGTGCTGAGCGGCAATTGATGCTTGAGTTGCAACGAACTCGGCAGACGCAGGGTCAGGGCTTCGTTGGCAGGGTTGAGCGTGGACAGCGGCAAAGCAGAGACGGACGAATTCATGATCTGGCTTCCTGGACGGGCAGCGGGTTCGTTCCCGCGCCGGTCCTAGTGGGGTGTTCGACAATTGGCCGTATGGGCCCGCAATTGAGGCTTGCCACCGGTAGGTGACCGATCGGAGGCGGCAGGCTGTCCCGAGCGGTGGCTGGTAAATCGCCAGGCGGAAAAACTGTCGTAACGGTAATAAGTGGCGTAGTTCATGGCTCAATCCTCAAGTTGTCTGGTGCTGCAAATGTATGGGGCCGGAAAAACAAAACCCCCGGTCGGGAGGCCGACCGGGGGTTTGGAAAACTCTGGCAGGCGACCCGTTTTAAAGTGGGCGCCGGTTGGGTATCAGGCGCGCCAGTGGCTAAACCAATACCCAAAATAAAAGCTGACCGGAGTTTGAACGCTGTTCGCCCGGGCAGCCGCAACCGAGCGCGGGGCGCTGGCGGTGTCTAGCGGTGAGAGGGCGTTGAACATGGTCTGTCTCCGATGAATGGCCCTGAGCTTACTAGAGGGCAGGGCGGCGGTTCAATCAGAAAATTCTATCGAGGGTATGCAATTGTTCGCCTTGGCTTGAGTCCGCTGGGCTTTATGACAAACTTCAGGTTTGCAACGCCTCCCAGGGATGACCCATGACCGCTCCAGTCTTCGCCGCCGCCCAGTCGATTTCCGTCGCGGGAGACCTTCGCGCCAACCTCGCGCGTCATCAGCGTTTCATGCAGGCTGCCGCTGAGCAGGGGGTGCAGTTGCTGGTATTCCCTGAACTGTCGCTCACCGGCTACGAACGCAGCCTGGCGGCGGAGCTGGCGATCCTGCCGGAGGATGCCGTACTGCAACCGCTGCGTGACCTGGCGCAAGCGCTCGGCCTGACCGCCGTGGTGGGCATGCCCATTCGGCTGTCGGCCGACGCTCCGGTGTTGATCGGCGCGTTGGTCCTCGGTGCCGACGGCTCCCTCGGGGTCTACAGCAAGCAGCATCTGCACCCGGGGGAAGAAGTCGCCTTCGCCCCAGGTCACGGTGGCTCGACGCTGACAATGGGGCAGGATCGCATCGCGCTGGCGGTGTGTGCCGATTTTTCCCACGCCAGTCATGCGGCTGCGGCAGCCGGGCAGGGCGCTACGCTCTATGCAGCAGGGGTGTTGATCACCGAGGGTGGCTACGTGCCCGATACGACGTTGCTGCAAGGCTATGCCCGGGAGCATGCCATGACCGTGCTGATGGCTAATCATGGCGGCGTCACCGGAGGCTGGGAGTCGGCTGGCCGCAGTGCCATCTGGGGCCCGGACGGTTCGCTGCTCGCGGCGGCGCCGGGTACGGGCGAGTCGTTGGTGATTGCCCGCCGCGCCGTCAACGGCTGGGCCGGGCAAGTCGTGCCGGTGACAGCGCTTCAATGAGGTCTTCATGAGCTTCGAGTGGCGTGCTGCAACGAACGGGGACATCGACTTCGCCCGGCAACTGACCTGCGACAACATGCTTCCTTATTACCTCAGGCATGATTTGCTCTGGCAGGACGAAGCGTTCGACCTGGCCTGGATCATTCGCCAGAACTGGATAATCAGTCGTGAAGGCCAGGCGCTGGGCTTTGTCAGCCTCAGTCGGGATGCCCGGGCGTTGTATATCCGTGAGCTGCAGATAAACGAGGCGTTCCGCGGGCAGGGCGCCGGTACCTGGACGATCGGACAGGTTTGGGGCCTGGTGGCGCTGGAACGGCGCCCGGCGCTGCGCCTGACGGTGTTCAAGGACAATCCCGCCAGGGCGTTATACGAACGCATGGGCCTGCGTGTCGTGGGCGAGGACGAGTGTTTCCTGAGGATGCAGCGAGACATCGGTGCTTGACGCCTCGGATGTCGTGCCGATTAAAGATGCGTTGTAACTTTTATCTGTCCCTTTGCGCTAGGTCTGCCGGATGCTTTTTGCTAAGGTGTTGTGCAACCCAAATAAGACCAAATCGTGAGGTGTCTGCTTGATTAGGGTGTTAGTGGTCGATGACCATGATCTCGTCCGTACGGGCATTACACGAATGCTGGCTGACATCGACGGCCTGCAGGTAGTTGGTCAGGCTGAATCCGGGGAAGAGTCCCTGATCAAGGCACGTGAATTGAAACCCGACGTGGTATTGATGGACGTCAAGATGCCTGGCATCGGCGGCCTTGAAGCCACGCGCAAGCTGCTGCGCAGTCACCCGGACATCAAGGTGGTCGCGGTAACCGTCTGCGAAGAGGACCCATTCCCCACCCGGCTGTTGCAAGCGGGCGCGGCGGGCTACCTCACCAAGGGCGCTGGCTTGAACGAAATGGTCCAGGCCATTCGTCTGGTTTTTGCCGGGCAACGCTACATCAGCCCGCAAATCGCCCAGCAGTTGGCGATCAAGTCGTTCCAGCCGACCAACGATTCGCCTTTCGATGCGCTGTCGGAACGGGAAATCCAGATTGCCCTGATGATTGTCGGTTGCCAGAAGGTACAGATCATCTCCGACAAGCTGTGCCTGTCCCCCAAGACCGTCAACACCTACCGTTACCGTATCTTCGAGAAGCTTTCGATCAGCAGTGACGTCGAATTGACACTGTTGGCGGTGCGCCACGGCATGGTCGATGCCAGCGCCTGAAAATGACTGAATTGTTTGATCCCGGCGCGTTCCTCTCCACCTGCAGCGGTCGTCCCGGCGTGTACCGCATGTTCGACAGCGAGGCGCGCCTGCTTTATGTCGGCAAGGCCAAGAACCTCAAGAAACGCCTGGCCAGCTACTTTCGCAAGACCGGCCTGGCCCCGAAGACCTCTGCCCTGGTGGGGCGCATCGCGCAAATCGAAACGACGATCACCGCCAATGAAACCGAGGCCCTGCTGCTCGAACAGACGCTGATCAAGGAATGGCGCCCGCCGTACAACATCCTGCTGCGCGACGACAAATCCTACCCCTACGTGTTTCTGTCCGACGGGGCGTTTCCGCGCCTGAGCATTCATCGGGGTGCCAAGAAGGCCAAGGGCAGGTATTTCGGCCCTTATCCCAGCGCCGGGGCGATTCGTGAAAGCCTCAGCCTGCTGCAGAAGACCTTCTTCGTTCGCCAGTGTGAAGACAGCTACTACAAGAACCGCACCCGGCCCTGCCTGCAGTATCAGATCAAGCGCTGCAAGGCGCCTTGCGTGGGGTTTGTCGAGCCCCAGGTCTACGCCGAGGACGTGCGTCACTCGGTGATGTTCCTGGAGGGTCGCAGCAATGCACTGACCGACGAGCTGTCGGCAGCCATGGAGGACGCGGCGGTCAACCTTGAATTCGAACGCGCCGCCGAGCTGCGCGACCAGATTGGCCTGTTGCGCCGTGTGCAGGACCAGCAAAGCATGGAAGGCGGCAGCGGCGATGTCGATGTGATCGCGGCGTTCATCAACCCGGGCGGCGCCTGCGTGCATTTGATCAGCGTGCGCGGTGGTCGTGTGCTGGGCAGCAAGAACTTCTTTCCCCAAGTGGGTATCGAGGAAGACGTGGCCGAGGTCATGGCGGCTTTCCTGGGCCAGTACTACATCAGCAGTCCGGAACGGGACTTGCCGGCCGAGTTGATCGTCAACGTGGTCCATGAAGATTTCCCGGCCCTGATCGAAGCCATCGACAAGCTCCGCGGTCGTGAACTGACCATCAGCCACCGCGTTCGCGGCACCCGTGCCCGTTGGCAGCAACTGGCCGTGACCAACGCCGAACAGGCCCTGGGCGCGCGCCTGGCCAACCGTCAACACGTGGCCGCGCGGTTCGATGCCCTGGCCGATGTCCTCAATCTGGATGAGCCACCGCAACGCCTGGAGTGCTACGACATCAGCCATTCCAGCGGCGAGGCGACCGTGGCCTCCTGCGTGGTGTTCGGTCCCGAAGGCCCGATCAAGTCCGACTACCGCCGTTACAACATCGAAGGCGTCACACCGGGCGATGACTACGCGGCGATGCACCAGGCGCTGATGCGGCGCTTCGGCAAGCTGAAGGACGGGGAGGGCAAGTTGCCGGATATCCTCCTGGTGGACGGCGGCAAGGGCCAGTTGTCCATGGCCCGCGATGTGCTCAATGAGTTGATGGTTCCCGACCTGATCCTGCTCGGCGTGGCCAAGGGCGCGACACGCAAGGCCGGTTTCGAGACCTTGTACCTGAACGATGCCGCCCATGAATTCACCCTCAAGGGCGATTCGCCAGCGCTGCACCTGATCCAACAGATTCGCGACGAAGCCCACCGTTTCGCCATCACCGGACACCGTGCCCGCCGTGGCAAGACGCGCCGTACGTCTACACTTGAAGGTGTGGCAGGCGTCGGCCCGACGCGCCGTCGCGACTTGTTGAAACATTTTGGTGGATTGCAGGAACTGTCTCGTGCCAGCATCGAGGAGATAGCCAAAGCACCCGGTATCAGTAAAAAGCTCGCAGAGTCGATTTATGCAAACCTGCATAGCGAGTAGAATGCCCGTCAACCTCGTAGCCAGTTGTGCCGATGAATATCCCAAACCTGATTACCGTTCTACGCGTCCTGCTCATCCCGATCTTCATATTGCTGTTCTATTTGCCGTACCACTGGAGCTACGTGGCCTCCGCCTCGGTCTTCGCCTTCGCCGCCGCGACGGACTGGCTGGATGGTTACCTGGCCCGACGCCTGGAGCAGAGCACGCCCTTCGGCGCGTTCCTCGATCCGGTGGCCGACAAGCTGATGGTCGCGGTGGCCCTGGTGCTGCTGGTGCAGGAACATGGCAACCTCTGGCTGACCTTGCCGGCGGCGGTGATCATTGGCCGCGAAATCGTCGTCTCGGCACTCCGGGAATGGATGGCCGAGCTGGGCGCCCGTGCCCAGGTCGCCGTGTCGAACCTCGGCAAATGGAAAACCGCCGCGCAGATGCTCGCGCTGGTGATCCTGCTGGCCAACCCGTCGGACTTCAGCTTCTGGGTGCTGCTGGGTTACGCACTGCTGCTGGTTTCCGCTGGGCTGACGTTGTGGTCGATGGTCCAATACCTGCGCGCCGCCTGGCCGCATCTGCGGACTGACGTGGACCCGAAATAAAACTTTTTTGAATCAAAGGGTTGACGGCGTAATCTGAATCTATAGAATGCGCCACACCAAGACGCGGGAATAGCTCAGTTGGTAGAGCACGACCTTGCCAAGGTCGGGGTCGCGAGTTCGAGTCTCGTTTCCCGCTCCAAATATTGCGCTACAGAGTTCCACTGAATTCTGTAAGTGATTGAAATCAGGGCCTTTAGGCCCTTTTTTCGTTCCAGCGGGAACCACTGAAATCCAGCACTATCCGGTGCGTTTAAGTCCAGAATTGAGTCCAGAATTCTGACGAGCACTGAATCGGTTTGTTGCTGGAGCAGTTTGCGCAACGAGACGAGCATCTGGCCCTGACTCTGTTCAGGAGCTCGCGATGGCACTCTCAGAAATGACAGTTCGGCACGCCCGAATCACCGGTAATGACTACACCCTCGGCGACAGTGATGGTCTCACACTCAATGTGACGGCCAGAGGCGGCAAAGTCTGGCTCTTCCGCTACTACTGGGCGGGCAAGCAGAAGCGCATGTCCCTCGGTAGTTATCCCCAAATTGGGCTTAAAGAAGCCCGTACCCGTCGTGATGAAGCCCGTACCTTGGTTGCCCAAGGCATCAATCCCTATGAGCATCGCAAACAACAGCGGCTTGCTGTTCATGCTGCGAAGGAGCACACCTTCGAGGCGGTGTTCAATCAGTGGGTGGAGTTCCGCAGGCTGAGCCTGAAGGAAGGGCGTCAAAGCACGCTCTCGCAGATATTGAGAATCTTCAATAAAGACGTCCTGCCCAGCCTGGGCGGGCGGTCTATCTACGATATCAATCGTCACGATCTGCTAGATTTACTGAGCAGGATCGAACAGCGCAAGGCCTTAACGACCGCCGAAAAATGCCGGACCTGGTTCAACCAATTGTTCCGCTATGCGCTGGTGAAAATCGAGGGACTGGAACACAACCCGGCTTCAGACCTTGATGTGGTCGCACTTCCCAAACCTCCTGTTACGCACAATCCATTTCTCCGAATGGACGAGCTCCCAGGATTGATGGTTGCTCTTCGAAATTACGGTGGCGCCAGCCAAACGCGGCTTGGCCTTCGGTTGTTGCTGCTGACCGGTGTCCGCACGGGCGAGTTGCGGTTGGCGACACCAGACCAGTTCGATCTGGAGAAGCGCTTGTGGGTCATACCGGCGGAAGTGGTGAAACAACTCCAGCTAGCGATGCGGAAGCCAGGTAAGCAGATTCAAAATGTGCCGCCGTACATTGTCCCGCTGTCGGTTCAGGCGCTGGAGATCGTGCGTCACTTGCTGGACCAGGTTGTCCCCGCACAGCGCTACTTGTTTGCGCATCGAAGCGACCTGAGCAAGCGCATCAGCGAAAACACGCTGAACGGCGCGTTACGCCGGATGGGGTACGCCGATCAACTCACGGGTCATGGGATGAGGGCGACGATCTCGACGGCGCTGAACGAGATCGGCTACCCGAAGGTGTGGGTGGATGCTCAGCTTTCTCATGCTGATCCGGATAAGGTGAGTGCGGCTTACAACCACGCGGAGTACGTCGAGCAGCGCCGGACCATGATGCAGGATTGGGCGAACCGTCTGGATCTATGGGGGCAGGGCCAGCTAAAAGCGGCAAGTTCTCCGCTGACTATTCGTTTAGAGGGGGCAGCTTCGTTACCTTCGTTGGAAAACGCGAACGCAAACGCCGTTCTGTACAACAGCGGCTCCCCCGCGACGACCGTCCCAGTCTCCACAATGTCCATCAGCAACGAACCGGTCCTTAATGCGGCTCAGCATCCACCTGTCCTACCTGCTCCAACGCAGACTGGACAGCTGCGCGAACCCCAGGTATCAGACATACAACGTCAGCGCGCCGAGATGCTCGCCACTTATGAAGCTTCGAGTAGTCTGCCGCTGCTTGTCTTCGCCAAGCTGGCAGGCAAATCCCGAGATCAGATCAACCGCGATATCAAGGCTCGGCACCTGCTGTCTCTGAGCCTTGGGAATCGCGGTCAGCGCATTCCTGATTGGCAGCTTGATCCACTGCGGCACAAGTTGGTACTTGCTGCGTTAGCGCGGTTTCCGGATGTTGATGGGTGGAGGCTTTATGGCGCTCTTTGTAAACCTCATGAGCGATTAAAAGGTCGCGCGCCAATCGATGTGCTTACTAAGGAGAATTTCGATGTAACCGCGCGGATCGTTTGCAGTGCCCTAGGCTCAAGCTGAGGTGCTGTCTCGTGCGGTGATAACGAATGTGGCTGCTTCCTTGGGGTCATCTAGCGCTACTCCTGAATGCGTGGACTACACACGTCGCCTGATGTTTCGGAGTTGGTCGGCTAGAGGATTCTATTGCGCAGGAAGACACCATTTGGCAATATTCCGTTCCCGCGTTCTCTTATCAGCTCTCCATCCCTCTCATTTGGGGGCTGTGTTTTTGAGGGGCGGGTAATCACCCGGCTTCGTGCCGGGTTTTTTATGCGTTCGGCAGATACGGCCGGCGGATAAACATGGAATTAATCTACCCCTCGCATGGGGTGCTAGAGGTCGAGTGTTCGAATCACTCCGTCCCGACCATTTAATTCAATGACTTAGCCGAACTCTAATCAGTTCGGCTTTTTCATATCTGAAAATTACTCCCACATTTACTCCCACGGATATCGTGGATCTCGGTATGCCGTCTCAGATGGCGTTCGAGAGTCTGAAGATGCGAAGACATTCATCAGTGGGTTGCCTATCTGGACATTCCGCAAGGCAAGCTTAGGGTTACGGCTGTAGGGAGCGCGGAGCTTTCTATTGCTGGTGAGGTGATCCGGACAGTCGCTCAGACTCCGGTAGAGTCATCGGATAGCACATGCTTCCCACGGCGGAGGTTCTTTTCGATGGGGGCTATCAACTTCCTGGTGATGGAAGCTCGGGCCGCGATCACACGCATTAACCTAATTGCTAGAGCTATGGATGCCGTCCTTACGTGATTGAGGTTGATGCTGAGCCCGTCGGAAAGCTTGATGAATCCCAAGCCTGTAAATACAGTCAAGGTCGTTATATCCGAAAAACATTTTGACTTGGCTCTAGGAAGGTATTTTCAGGCGGAAAAAATTCAAATGTGCCCCCAATTTTGCCCCAGTGCATCAGGTTCGCGAGTGGCGATTTCCGACAGAGCCAGATGGATTCAGATGGCTTTCAGTAGTTCATAAGTGCGGGGGAGTGGCTCACGCTGCCTACCTCTCAGTCGGGAATGACCAGCGGCGTTGGATGGGGCTGTCTACAGTGCTGCGTATCTTTCAGTCCGACGCTGATTGACCTACGAACAATTGGATATTTATACAGCTGTTACGCAAACTCCGACGATTTGCACCAAAAATAGTCTCCGATCTTGTTTACCGGTCCCGTCAATCACGCTAACTTGCGGTAACGCTGGCACAGTGCCGCTATCGGTCATCCCTGACTAGATCTCACTCGCGCGCACGGCTGCTCAGCTGGTGCCTACCCTTATTCAGGGCGGGATCATTGATCGCGCGCAGCAACCGCAAGAGGATTCTGCGGTTTAGTGTTTGTAGGAAGTGTTATGGATGGCGTGAGCTTCAAGCAGGTAGACCAGTATGCGCTGTGTTGTGTCGAGAATTTTTCTGATGAGCTTAAGCTCGCGCTGAGGGAAAACCTCACCCGTATCTGCCATGGTGCTGATCAGGCCAGCAAGGACAGGGCGATCTACAAATACCCTGCGACGATTAAGCACTTCTGGAACGAGCGCTATTCCAAGAAAACTTGGGAAACCCGGATTGGTATGCTGGGTGAGCTCCTGTCTCACGTCATCATTCTGAAGCTCTTCCCCAACTTCGATGTGGTCTCCCCGTTCTTCAATATGGAAGAGAAGAGTATCCGGAAGGGCTTCGATCTCCTCCTATACGAGACCTCAACCAACAACGTCTGGATCACCGAGGTCAAGTCGGGCGGCAGAGGGGCAGACAAGACTTCTTGCTCGGCCACAAGTGCGCAATTGCGTTTGGCTCGGGATGACCTCAAGAGGCGTTTGGCTGAGCCGGAGCTCAATCACTGGCTCAACGCGATCAATGCTGCGAAAAATGCGATCCACAACAAAGCTAATTACCGGGACTCGGTTATTGAGATCTTGGAGATGGAAGGTGATTTGGCTGAAGAAGACGGGGCGAGTGCTTCGGACAACAATGTGTTTCTGGTCTCTGCCCTGTTCAGCGAAGTGTCCCAGGCTATCGCCGAAAATACTGTGTCAAATTTCACCACCAAGCTGGTAGCTGAAGCTGTGTTCAAAACGGTGTGGGTGCTGTCCCTCCACAAAGGCACCATGGAAAAGCTGGAAGAGTTTTTGAGGCAGGAGGCGGAGCAGTAGCATGGAAGAGCTGACTATCAGGAAACTGGGCAACACCAAGTTCAAGGATCTGTATTTCCAACTCCTCAAGGGAGACGAACTGGGTAACACAGAGATTGTGAAACTTTTGGCGATCGCCGTGCTGCTCCTTAACCACAAGAGCCTCGAAATTCGGCGTCTCGGCTACCGCATTATCCTGTTTTACGGTAACGCTTCGGGTCAGTACCAGGCGCTGTACGATGTAGCACTCAACAGTGGTCTGCACCCTGTCTCAGCAGTAATCAGCAGCTACTTTCCGGAGGATGATCACCGCAGCGAGTCGTTCATCCGAAACATCGTGGGCAGCTACATCGATACCTTCCGTGATCAAGGCATCGTGCTGACTGAGCAACAAGATGCCCTGCGGACATTCGTTCAGTCGGAGTACCGTAAGTCGTCAGTCGTGGTTGCTCCGACCAGTTACGGTAAATCTGAGCTCATCATCCAATCGGTGAGGGAAAATCCAGGGCAGCGGATCCTGATCCTCGTGCCTTCTAAGGCTCTGCTGGCCCAGACGAAAAAACGGTTGATCTACGCGGACATTGAGGGGTTGGGCAAGGTGGTGACCCACCCCGAGATGTATTCGGTTGAGCGAAAGAACAGGGCATTTGTCCTGACCCAGGAGCGGCTCAACAGGCTCTTGAACGAGAACGCCGGGCTGAGCTTCGATATGGTCTTCGTCGACGAGGCCCACAACCTGCTGCAGAGCGACCGCAGAAGTGAGTTACTGGCTGCCATGCTGTGCATCCTGGGGGCTCGTAATCCGGAAACATCATTCAAGTTCCTGACTCCCTTCCTATGCGATGAACTCAACGTCCGTGTGCGCTTCCTGGACATGATCCCGAGCGGATTCAAGATCGACGAGTACATCAAGTCTGAGCGCTTCTACATCAGGGATTTTAGGGCAGGGAGGGGCCAGACGAAGCTCAAGCTCTATGACCATTTCCTGAATGACTGGATGGAGTTCGATCGGAGGTATGCCAACTGCTTCGAGCTCATCAAAGGCGAAGCACTGTCCAAAAACATCGTTTACGGCAACAGGAAGAAAAGCATTGAGTCATTTGCGGTTGAACTGGCAGCCGTGCTGCCGCCCGTAGATTGTCCGCTGATCCAGACGGCCTGTGCCGAGCTAGGAGAGCTTTTTGACCGACGCTACAAACTGATCGGCTGCCTGCGCAAAGGGGTTATGTACCACCATGGTTCGATCCCTGACACCATCCGTCTTTACTTGGAGAACCTCTTCAGTAGCTCCAAGCAGATGAGGTTTCTGGTCTGCAACTCCACGCTTCTGGAAGGGGTGAACCTGCCGATCGAACGACTCTTCGTTTTTGATTTTTTCAAAGGGAAGCAAAAGCTGACGCCATCTCAATTCAAGAACCTGGTCGGACGCGTCAACCGGTTCAGTGAGGTCTTTGCGCCTGGAGCTAAGGCTGCGTTGAGAAAGCTGGAGTCCAGCATCTACCTGTTGGGCGTAAATGGCTACACACGCGACAATGCAGCGCTTGAGACTTTCTACGATAAATCCGTCAACGTCTCAAAGGTGGTCAAGGACACTGTCAGCAACGTTCTGCTTGAAGCCACCAAGATCATCGATGGGAAGGTGTCGGTTCTCTACGACGACGCCGTGGCTCGTCTTGAGAATCTGCATCCTGGCGTGGTTAAAGATCGAGAGTGTCGGTACGTTACCACTCAGGTGGGCAAGCTCCTCATCGCGAACAGTGTCAGTGAAATTGACGTGTTCTCAGAGGAGGAGGCTATTGAACGGAAGATCAGACGAGGCATCGAGGCGAACGGCGTCATCAATACCGTTGACAGGCTGATGCTTGCGATCTCCAAATCGTTCGTCGATCACTTCGACGACAGCCGAGAGTACAGCGACCTGGTGCGTCTCAAGCAAGAGCCTGCCCGGAATTTCTACGCCATGATCCTGGATTGGAAGCTGAAGAAACTCAGCGTCAAGCAGACGATCCGACAGACGCTCGCGTACTGGAAAAAGCTGGTCGAGACTAGCCATAGCGATCACGTATTCGTGGGTAAATGGGGTGATACCAAATATCGCGACAGCAAGTACGAGAACTGGGTAAGAATCTCCCAAAAGGATGACGGCGAGCGTATTAACCTGGCAATCGTCCGTCTCAAGGACGAGGACGATTTCTTCGACAACAAGATTTTCAAGTTCGTCGAGGTGCTGAATGGGGTAGGTGCCCTGGATCCAGGCTTCTACAAACTCATCAAATACGGTACTGCGGATGACACGAAGATCAAGCTCATCCGCGATGGCTACAGCCATGGCCTAGCGGATCTGATGCTCGAACGGTACCCCGAAACTGTGCGTGCGACGCTTGGCGGCGAGATCGAAGTGAGCCCTCGCCTAGTCAACATGATGATCAACAACGAGGAAAGCGATCTGCTGATTTTTGAAGCCAAGATGAACCTCAAACCCATCTGATTGAGGATCTTGGAAGCGGCTGCGAGTTCGATCAGGATAGCGTAGTGAGTCGGTTACAGCGATGAGTCGAGATTCATCTCGACATTCGTCGAGGCTAGCCGTCCGTGCTCCTAAGTGATCGGCACGGCTGAGTGCGCGAGCTTCGTCAATCGAAGCCTTTGGGATCTTTCAGGAACTCTTCGGCGATGTGCAGTGCGCTGATGTGCTGTGCATGGACGATGGGATTGCCGCATGAGCAATCTGTGGTCTGAGCTTCCCGTGTCCACACTCCGCTTGCCTGCCTCCGATATGTCCAGCCCGTGATGAAGCCGGCGCCGCTCAGTCGGAGCCCTGGGTGGTTGACGGTGAGTTCACAAACCTCAAATAGGTCGGGCCCGCGAGGTATGACGCCGACGCCCTTCTGGTAGAGCGTCAGGTGATCGAGGGTTGGATGCTTGATCAACGTGTCTGCTTCGAATGCTATCGTGCCATTCTCGTTGATTAGCTTCTCGATCTCAGGGAAGCGAAGGGGGGTGCTCGGGTCGGCTGAGCCATAGAGCACCATGTCCGGGATTTCGACGAAGATTCCACTGTGAGGGTTACCATCAATCGAACCCTGGGTATCCAGAATCCTTGCACCACGATAGAACGCCGTTTGCGCACTTGCGATTTTCACTGAGCTTGGATGGTATTCCGGAAGCTCCAGTGCTCGCTTGAACGCAGGCAGATTTTTGAGGCTTGCTTCAAACTTGATCTCCTCCCACGGTAAGCCCAGCAGTGATCTTAAGATCGGATCGTCTGCGGGAGAGGGAAAGAGCGTGTTCGTGTCGGTTAAGCCACGGGCAGCGGCATACGCCTGCAGAACGTCGCTCGGGACAGTGATTTGTGCGAGATAGCAATTCTGTGGAATCGGATTGTGCAGAGGGCCGAGAAGCCAAGCTGACTGAGCCACGGTGCGCGGCCTGTAGCCCTCAACCGTCAACGTAGCCAAGTTGACCAGGCCTACATGATTAGCGGCCTGCTTACTGAGCACATACAGATGGCCAGTGCCGATCACAGGTGCATAGCGGGCCATGCGCTTTCTGACCATCACCGCCACCTCGTCACAGTCCTCGCACAGCTCCAGCGTGGTTGCTTCACTGTATTTGTGGCTGGCGAACCATGCAGCTACGGCTGCACTTGAAGTGCAATCGACGTAAAACGAATGCCACCCGTAGTGCTGAAGGAGGGCCTGCTGGTAGGCAAAGTCTGATCGGTGCTGGGCGATGTAGGCATCCAACACGCCTTGGGAGTAGCGACACCACTTGAGCATTTCGCTCGGTATGCACCCCTTCCTGTCGAAGGACGTTCCTATGGAGGGGGCTCCCACCTCACCGTAATGGGAGGTCTGGCCACGAAACAAAATATCCTCACCGAAGCTCCCAATGAGCTGGTTTAACTCGTCGACGCTATTCGCTGCATATTGCTTCAAAGCTGCCTCCCTCGCCTATAGCGTATGGCATTGTTTTTTACCGATGCTTTGTAGCTTCGTCGCAAAAAGTTGCGTAAGTGCGGACTATCTCCTGAAACACTTCGACAGTACTCATATCGGCACGATGATTCGGCTGCGGGCAACGCACACGTTGTCTTTCACCGCATAGCATTCCACGTAATGATCGCCTTGGAAGGTGGAGTGCTCGGTGATTTGATGGTGGCCGCTGTCGATACGGATTTCCCCGCGAATCATGTTCCGCTCGATGGCCTCCGGGCCGAGATTCTTCACCTTCCAGTAGATTTTATAAGGTGGCGGCACATCGATCTCGGCTACCCAGAATGTCAGCTCACGCTGTTTCGGGATCCGGTAGGTAATAACGCGTGACATGAGGTTGCGAAGCCGGTCACCCTCATTTTTGACCGAACAATCGATACGAAGGGTGTACTGGATGTCGAGACTGAATTTGCGGCCAATGAACTGTTCGCCATTTTTGACCCGATTTTCCGCTATTGCCTGCTTCTTTTCCTGCTCGACATACTCTGGGAAATGTTCGCCAAAGACGGTACTCCATCGCTCATGGGCTACCTCAGCATCGTCCAAAGCCTCCTGTAAACGCCTCAGGGCCTTCTTGGCTTTGGGGTGGAAGTTACCTGACTTCGTGATGATCGAGCCGCTTCCAGGAGCACGCCATTGCTCCTTGACCTCGTCAATATCCACCAGGTATGCGAAGAAATCCCGAGTCATTTCGCCGTAAGCGGAATAGGACTTGGCGTCGTAGTCCGCGGTGCTCTTGAGGAATTGGTAGCAGAGGGTGTCGATCATCATCCCTTTTAGCGGCACGCCATGGTCGTTCTTCCAGGCCCGCACCATTTTGCACAGACGCTTGAGGTTATGGTTTTTGGCCTGGTTTAGCGTGTTGATCTCATCGATTTCAGCGACCGGGTTGCAGGTTTCCCAGCTGCCTCCGTCATTCGCATCCGGATAGGTGTAGCTGCCATCCTCATGCTCGAATGCAGGTAGCACCTCGACCACGTAGTCCGTGAAGTTGATCGACACTACCTGCTGCTGAGCCCTGACCTCATGGTTCGGAAAGCGCTCCTTCAGGGCGAGGCGTATCTCACCGAGCAATGCCGACTGTTTGTTGTTTTCGTAACGCTGAAAGCGATCATACTCCGACCACGGCAGCACGAATGCCATGTCCAGATCGCTTACGCCGTGGACGGCGGTATGGCGACCGTACGAACCTACCTGGCGGCAGTGGAGGATGTCTGAGGTGCTATCGTAGTATTTCCCGTTCAGCTTCTCGGTGATCTGCCGGTAGCTTTTGGAGATCTCGTCGGCATTCTTAACCGCCAGGTTTCTACGAAACTGCTCGAAAAGCTCTTTACTCATGGGTGCAGACGTCCTTTAGGGAGAGCAGAAGATCTGGATGCGCTGCAAGCCATGACCCGCCGGCAAAAGCGATCAGAATCACCACGATTAGCGCGTAAACTGAAAACGGGATCTTGTCCCTGAAAAACGAAAACTCACGGTGCTCAGCGATCCAGTCGACCTGTTGATCCCAGAAGAATTTCTTGTGAGCAAGCCAGCCCGAGAACAGGATGTGCTTCCTCTGACAGGCTGAGCGGAAATCGGTGGTGATTTGATCTAGTTCGGCTTGATCGGCGGAGGTGAACTGGTGGTTGGATTTGCACCGGGCAGACATGCTCTTCAGCTGATCCAGCAACTGCGTCAGCTTGTTCCCAGCCTGGAAATACTGCTCTTTGGTATCGCCATAATAGGTGATGTAGAGGCTGCAGATGCCGATCACCGTAATGAGCGCCGAGATGTGTTTTGCCGCCAAGAAATCGATGTAGAGCGCTAGCACGCCAATCACCAGGGAGATCAGGCCGATCCAGCCTGGAGCTTTCTCCACAATGTCGTAGGTGGAGAAGTGAAGTTTGGCGGAGTACCCGACGTCATAGGCCTTCTCGGCGATCAACTTCAGCGCAACCTGCTCATCCATATAGCTTACCTGCAGAGAGTCTCATCAGTCGCCTGCTACCGCTGAGAGAGGTATATAGACGGCCCTGACGTCGCATGTTGCGCTGGGCGTGGTAATTAGGCGTTCCAGCGCAAGGCGATCCATCAGGTGCCGGGGTGGATTTTAGTCATGTTATGTCATGTAATGGCCACTATATTTATCTTCAAGCACCAAATCTGAGAAGGAGCTTGCTTTGGTCGATGCTACGGTTGTTGAGCGCGTTCTCTGTGTAGTTGATAGATGCTTGAAGGCCCAGTTTCCCGATGACTACTACAAACGATGCTTGTACGCATCTTTTGGTGTGCACAGTCTCTTGCAGTCGCTGGGACATAGCCCAGAGGTGCTGGGGGGTAGATTTTCAGCCTTTGTGGTTTCGCAGGATCAGCGAAGGGGCTTCGTTCACGGGTATGCATCTGAGTCCGGCGAGCATTCTCATTATTGGGTGGAACTCGATGGCTCGATTATCGACTTGGGTACGTACTACCTACCTGCGGGTGCAGGTTTCTTAGCGTGCGAAATGCCGGCAGTATTTTGGGATACAGCGTACGCTTTTCCGAAAGGACTGACCTATGCACCCGAAGCCAGCTATGCATCGTCGGAGGTAGCCCAGCTTGCACCGCATATCATCGAAAAGATGGAGCCGTTCCTTGCGGCCTGTCACGCCCGAATGGGGAGGCCTTTGGTTAAGCCGAAAATTGGGAAGTGGCTCGTGATCTCGCCTTCATCCATCCGGAGGGCCGCTCACAAAGGCGATCTATGGGCACGAGGTGTGATTCGGTATGAATCTCTGCCAGAAGAACGCCTATCCATCTGAGACTTGTTTTTTCCACCCAGCTCGGTTTGGTGAGAGCAAAACAGGAGACTCAATGGATCGCTTAAGGTGAGCTCTTCTGTAGCCATACCGTCATCAAATACAAAGTCATTTGTGTTTGACAGTTCCTTCGGTGCGAATGCGCGCTTTTGGCTGTGAGCTTGGCACGAGCCTAGCTCACCAAGATTTTCCATGGGAAGCCAGCATCGAACCAGGCGTTGAGAGACTTCAGAACTGCGTGGACAAACATCCTTACTAGTGATCATCTGCGGGTTCAGGGATGAGATAGAAAGGGGGCGAAGAGAGACCGAGCCCGCCCTGGCCGACCCTCTGTCAAACCGGGGCACGCTGTCATAATTTCACCGCGTCGGTGTAGGCTGTAGTGTGCTGGCTCTCAAACTGCAGTTGCGTCACAGTATTGTGGCCGGCCATAAGTTCGGCAGTCCTAATACTCGCGGTGCAGAATGTCGTAGGATCCAATAGATTACTATGGAAACTTAAGCATTTACGATTTTAAGAAAAGGATTATCGGCTGGCACAATGTTGAATAGCAACTCCGGAGTTTCGAGCAAATAACCTTTAAGATTTGCTTTCTTCCGAGGACCTTCGACCTGACAGATCCAGATGTTCAAGCCATCTTCTCGTTTCCTGTGGACCTTCAGTTTTTCGAACTGCTTCTGCACCCAGCGCCATTCTTCAATTTCTTGATCGGCCCCCTGTGAGATACCAGGAAACTCCTGCGCGTAGCGTTGGAAGAGGCCAGGTGTGACCAGAATTACGCTGCCACACACCGTGTGGATTTTGGCCTTGCTGTCATTGATGATCAGCTTCTGATTCTGGATGCCTTCCTTGACCCAATTCAGGAAGACCTGGCCTGGGTCATCCGACGGTGGGCTTGAGACTTCGAGAACATTTTCTGACGACGTTTCACTCGGCTCGGGTTCTCCCATTTCGAACATATCCAGCAGCGTTCCGAGGTAGTCAGCATCCTCCATCGCCATGGGATCTGGCTGCGATTGGCTTTGGTGCGATCCTGTTCCGCCTGCCTTGGGCGCTGATAGTGATACCGGAGCGTCAGTTGGGTGGTCATGTGCTGTAATGTTCACCGTTCCGCTGAAAGCCTCAGGCCGGTCTTCATTCCCCCAAATCAACACCGGCTGAAGGCGAAGAAAGGTGAAACTCTGCTGCCAATTTCCTTGTGCCACAAGTGCGGTCCAGATGGCTTTGCCTTCCGGCGTGGACTCAACCAATCCATGTGACTGCAGCTCGTCGAACACCGCGAGGTTGGATGAGGGAATGCCTTCAATCGATTGCGACAGGAGATAAGCTCGCAGCTTATCCGTGACCGTCTTGCTGACCAGCCACAGGGCATCCCGGGTCAGCCATCCGGCGGCACCCGGCTGGTTGAGTTTCAGCTCGTGTTGAACCAGATAACGCAGTCCGCTTATCAAATGGTGTTGTAGCGAGTGAGTTGGTGCTTGCAGCGCCTTGCTCGGGTTACCACCGATGTTCTGTGCGGTGGAAACACGGTCGGCCTGCATCACCAACTCACCGAGCACGCCGGCACGTTCGTACTGGCCCGCGAGGACATACAGCAGACTTGCCCACAGTGGCGGAAATCCACTGAGCCAATCGAGGGTTGGGCGGTCGAGAATTTGGGTGTAGAGCAAACCTGCAGCGGCGCTGTGCAGGTGGTAGTCACGACCCTTGATGTAACGAAAACGGTAGGGCTGATCCAGGGAGCCCTGCCAAGGATGCCAAACACGACCATCCTGGCGTTCGACCAGCAGGTCCACAGCGATCTTGCCGATATCATGCAGCAGGGCGCCGTAGGCGATGCCGGCTGACCAGGCGTCGGTCTGGGCGGCCTGGTCTTCGGGCGCGTAGCCAGTGGGAAGCAGATAGGATTGGCGCAGTTTCAAACTGCAAGCGACCAGCTCCAGGCCATGGTCGAGCATGCCACCGAGATACGCATGGTGGTGTGTCTCGCTGGCCGGGAGTTGCTGGACCTGTTCAGCGTAGCGATGGATCGGATTTAGATAGAGCTGGATGAACTGCGCGTGGGAGAGGGCGGTGTACTGCCAGATGCGATCGAGCAACTGACGGCGGTGCTCCGCTGCTAGCAAGCTGTGAGCCGACTCGATGGGCAGGTAACCTTCGGCGACGTTGACGGTCGGTGGCGGAGAGGGCTTCCGCCTTTTGTGGCGATAAAGACTGAACATCGTGACCTCCGGGAAGTGGCTGGGTCAGTGGCCTTTTAGCCTTTTCGGATAGGGCTCTTACCCTTGACTCCCCATTCCCTTCCAACCCTTACCGGTCCTTTTGACGCGTTTCCCTTTGTGCGGCAATCGGAATATCGATATGTCCTGGCGCCGTTTTGTTGGATACGCATGCTGGTACGAAAAAGGAAAGTGTCGGTACACTGCGGTGCGAATTTTATTGGGTCTTACCATGAACCTCACTGACGCCACGCTCATACTGCTGCTCGCGGCACGTATCCATGGAGCAGACGAAGCCGTTAGGGCCTCGGCGAAGAGCGTGGTCAAGAAGCTTCCGCGCAGCAAACGCGATCTGATCTACAAGGTGATCGACAGTCGGAGTCCGCTCGATTTGGTGGATTACCTGGCTGAGAATCTGGATACGTAACGGCGTTCTGCGGTTATGGAATTGCTCATGTTCTTCGGGGCAGCGCCCAGCGGTATGGGGATTTTTCTGAGCACAAAAAAAGGTCCAACTCGCGTTGGACCCTGTGAAGCATGTGCAGCGGTGAGGTGACGATCAAGCTCCGTCGTTCATGCATCGCGAGTCATCCATTCCCGTCTGCTTCCGTTGCTGCTCCAGGTTGAGCACATACTCCGAAGCGCATCGGGCCTGGCCACTGGCGCGGAAAATCGCGCGATTGTCAGCCTTGAGCAGGCCGAGCCAGGAATCGATGTAGCCCTCGTGCCTCAGCTCTCCCTGAATGCCGGCATAAGCACATAAAAAAGCAGCACCCATTTCGGCGATCAACTCTTCAAATGCATAGCCTGGCGAGCCAAATGGACACGGAGAGGTCACGCCTTCGCGCTGCAATCGAGAGTGGTGTCCGGTCCAGTGCGTCAGCTCGTGAAGCGCCGTGGCGTAGTATCCACCTTGATCGTGGAATTGCGATTTTGTCGGCAATTGAATGAGATCCCTGATCGGGTGGTAAAAGGCTTCGTCGGCAAATCGATGAATGATATTCGCGTCCGAACTTAGCAACAGGCTTTCGGCAGCCCTGTTGGGGAAGAAGGGATCGCTCGATTCCGTCTCGAGCACCGTTTCGTTGAGCGTTTCGAGCCCCTCCGTTTGCTCGATGTTGAACAGAAAATGCGTCCTGAGAATCCCGAAATGAGCAACCTTGGGCTGACCGTTTTCATCGAGTACGGGTTGGCCTGATTCGGTCTGTTCCTCGCGCTCCATCGGTTTGTAGAGCACTGCTAGGGTGCTGTGTTCACCCTTGCGGATGTGCCCGCCGGCTTTTTTGGCTTGATTGAAGGTCAACCAGCGATCTTGAGTGAACCCCCGCAACCTGGCCTCGGCCCAGAGCAATGGTAAATTGATGCCCGAATAGGGACGCTGGGTGATGGCGTTTATGGGGTAGGGTTGGTGATGACCGACGTCAGATGAGCCACTTGAGGACCAGGGTTTGATCCAGGGCGCTACGCCTTGGTCTAACGCGGTAACGATCTTGTCTGTCACGTCTTGGTAGATATTGCGCATGGCATTTCCCTCGAAAAATCGGAGGAACGCCTTGCCCGTCGGGGAGGGTTCCCCGGTGGGTGTTGATTGGATTGGTACAGGACTGCGTATAGCCTGAGTTGAATCAGTGGCCGGGTATGGCCGTTTGCGTTCAGCGTTGCTGCTCTTCCGCAAGCGCTATCAGTAAGGCGTTAGGTTGGTCTGATGCCTGAAGCAGGCTGAGGCTCAGTCGCAGCAATGGTTCATGTTCTGCATCACTAACTGAGCCGAACTTGGCTATCTCGAACACCACGTAGGGTGCGTTTGGATCGGCCAGGTGAGCTTTGAAGGCTGCGCGTACCACGTTGCTCAGCCTATCGAGCTGCAGCTTTTCAGGATGATTTGAATCATCGAGCAATACTGCGTGTTGCCACGCGTCTGGGGTAAACACAACGGACAAGCGCAGCGTGTTCAGCGTTTCTGATGTGAGTAAATCGGACATGGTGTACCTCCGTTGAAGGCGCGAAGAAACCTGTCCCGTGCGGGAAAGAATTTCCCGCGGTGGGTTGAAGAAAAAACAAAAGGTTTTGGGGCGAGCAGAGCTCGAAAAGCGCTCAGAAGGGCAGTAGGCGTTCATCACCGTATAAAACTAAAACGATGACCGTGCGAGCCACCGAACGCTAATCGCACTTGGGGGGAGCCATCACCGGAGTGACGTAGCTTTGAAGGCTCTGGCTACCTGGGAAGGTGCTGCCGATAACAGCGATCCGTATCCTCTATGTAGCTGGATAATATGGATGGGTCAACGGCCATAGAGGCGCTGGTGCACGAGCTGCGTCTTCTGTCTTCCAGTGAAGAGTTTTTCGACCGAGCAAGCTGATAAACGGTTAAGCATGGGCGGTTTTCAGTAGTAGTCTGTAATCTCGATTACCACAGAAATACGCTCGGAAGAGGGCGCAATCATGCAGGCTCAACAGCCAGTTCAAATTTCCCGCGCGCATCGCTGGGCATACGCATGCGGTACGTCGGCAAAACGTGGTTATCGCAAGTTGAAAGGGTTTGAATCTCGTGTGGCTAAACGTGCGGCGGCGGGTATGCCCGCCGGTGGGCTATTGGTTCGCGGGAGCTTTCTGGTTACGAAGCTGGCATTCGTCCTTGGATTGCTCTTTATCGGTTTCTGGCTGGTCGCTTCTGTGGTGACGATGGTTGCTGTAATTGGTCTTCTGGTGTCCAAAGCTGCCATTGATGCGGATATTAAAGAGGCGGCACCCGGGCCAGACTACCTTGGTGCCGACCTCTACATCGGTGACTTCGACGACAACGGGCATTACATCGGCGACAGCAAATCATCTAATTGAGCGGCTAGCCGCCCCCACTATTTGATCCGTACCTTTGCTTGCTGAATCACTTGCTGCTTTGCTGCCGTTCGCCAACATGCCTTGAATCCCGTTTCCTACTGCATATCCTGTCCAGCTCATAGCTCCAAGGAACAGCATAGGCAGTACGATGAACATTGCCCCCATCACATACTCAATCACCTGCGCCGTGACCGTTCCATCCATAAATCCGGATGTCGGCAGCGACAACAGCACCTGATTGGACGCCGACACCTGGTTGTACAAGGTATCGAGCATGCTGGAGTCGACCCAGCGGGCCAACTCCCACCAGAAGGTGAGCATGTGCAGCGTGAACAGTGCGAACGTCACCGTCATGACAGTCTTCAGTTGGTAGGTACTGACCAGCAGGATCAGCGGCAAGCTGATGATGACACCCATGATCAAGAAAGCCTGCACCATCGGCAGGGCGGCGCGTAGCGCATTCATCGCCGGGAAGTTGCTGAAGGAACCGAGGGCCAGCCCAGTGTTGGTCGCCAGGTTATTGAGCCCCTGATTGATCGACCCACCGCGGGCACTGGAGCCATAGTCCTGGTAGACCTGTCCTGGCGACATGGACATTGATTGTTGGCGCGGGCTGACCAGTTCGCGCAAGGTAGCGTCTTCGATCTCGTTGCTTGAGCGGCCAGTCAACCAGCCTTTCAACTGAGTCAGCAGCGAAGGATCGACCTGCTCGATCAAGCGCCCGCGCAAGCCGACACCGCTGTCGCTCCACCACTGCTTGCAGGTGGGGTAGCCCGCGCCATTCTCTAACCGAGGCAAGGAGACATCGCGGTTTTCATCATAGGGCCAGTCGACGCGCGGTGTGCGTGAACGATCCGTATCGTAGTAGCCGGGCGTGTCGAGAAAATAGCTTGAGCCTATCCAAGAGGCGTCATGACTTTGTGCCTTATCCAACTGTGGGCGGTTAGTGAACAGCCGAGAACGGGAATAGCCATAGCAGTCGCGAGTGAAGTCGGCGACTTCCTGCAGCAGTACCTGGCTGTCGATGCGCGATGTGTCAATCTCCATGCGTATTTGTCGAATATCCGGTGCGCAAGGGATGGAGGCGGTGGCCGCCGCGGTGATGCCTTTGCTCAAGGCATGCACCAAAAACCACCAGATCGGTACGTTGGCGGAGCGTTCGCCAATGGTATTGAAGGTCGTCCCCCAGGCGGTTTCCGCTGGCTTAGCCACGCTCACGCCGCAGCGCTGACTCGTCGCATCATCGAACGCCATTGACGTGAGGCTCAACGGAAAGACCGGCGCGCAACCGAATAACACGACGATGTAGGCCAGCCACAACCGGTTCTCGATCCGCGGTACCGAGAGCAATCCCTTGTTACCTTCATCCGCGCCTTGCTGACGGGCCGACAACCATTCTTGCAAGATGATTGCACCAAAGGGCGCGGCGAATAGCCCAGTGTCGGACAGGACACTCCAGAGGCGGTTGTTGATGATCCAGGCCAGCAGGGAGAGGTAAAACTCCAGGTAGCTGTTGGTGCTCATGAGCATGGTGGTGACCTCACAGTCGGGTGAGTTCGACGCAGGCAAAGAACACGAGCCCTAGTGTCCCGATGCGTTTCACGCGCAGTCGATCCTCTGGTCGATGGCGGTAGCGCCGAAGCAGATCCCACCAGAGAGCAGAGATAGCGCCGTAGAGCAGGGCACGCCACCATCGGAGATTAGGCCGTACGGATTCGAGTGCCTGCTGCCAGGTCTCGAAACTACCCAGCGCAGTGCGGCCGATCCAGGCGGCCAGTGCGGCGGTCAGGATCATCAGCGCGGCAACCCCCAGACCTGAAAGCAGAGTGAATAGCGGTGAGCGTTTCATGGCTTACTTGCGCCTGGCGTCAGCATCATTAAGTCGACCGGGCTCCGGGTCGCCTTGCTCGACAGTACGCGAAGCATCGGCACCGCCGGCATGCCGATCGAGCACCAGGCTGGCGGTATTGGTCGTCAGCATCTGCCGGACCTGCAGTTCGGTCTGCAGCAGGCGTATTTCGCGCTCCAGGGCTTCAATGTTTTTCGTCAAGGCGGTTTGGGCCGGCTCGGCGGAGGCGATGTTCGGTTCGTGACTGCCCGCCAGCAGCGTGCGCAGTAGCAGCAGTGCCTTGTCGAGTACACTGGACAAGGCCGTCTCACTGGCCAGGCGCTGCGCCAACACATCCTGATCAGGATCGTCGCGCAGAGCTTCAACCACACCTCGTGTCACCGGCAGCATTGAGCTGGAGGCTTTAGCCAGATTGTCTGGGGTAAGCGGCAGAGAGCCAGACAGCAACCCTTGCAGGGCTTTAAGGCGTTCGCTGTAGGCTTCCTGGATCAGAGGCGTCAATCCGCTGCCAGCGGTCGCACGCAGGGATTCGCAGGTGTCGCAGGTCGAGACTTCGCTCTCGCCTAACACGCGAACGGCCCATTCGGATTCCCCTTGGGGTGAAGTCCATGTTTGGCAAATAGCCCCACCCAGGCAGTCGCTGCTACTGATTGAGGTGCTGTCGTCCACCGACCGGTTATGCAGCAGATTATAGCCCGCGTGCACCACGTCGGCGGTCACACGAATGGGTGTCTGCCCATTACCTCCTGCTTTCGAACCACCAATCCAGGACACCCCATTATCGCCATTACGAGCCTCGGTGTTTTTCACCGCAGCCACCGCATCACCGCCGGTTTGCTCCAGATTGCCCTGCATCTCCTGGTTCTTGGCCAGCGCGCCCCAGCCGGCTTGACCGACCTTGTCTGCCATCTTTTCGGCCATGGCCTGGCAGGTCAGCTTGGAACGGTCGAAGTCGATACGCCCCTGCAACACCCCGTTACTGAGCAACTCATAAAGGCCGGGATTGGCGCGTTGGATGATCAACGCTGGCAGCGACATCACCGCTTGGGTCGCGTTTTGTACAACGCTGCCCATGATCTGCTGGAAACCTTCGGTGACGCCGTTCAACTGGTTCTGCAGGGTATTGGTGAGGCTCATGTTTCCGCACATCATGTTGGCTCGCCAGGACCCGCCGACCCCGAGACCGCTGGGTCGGTAAAGCGTGCTCGGTGAGCCCACTGCCGAACCGCCACCGATGGTGTACATCACCCTGTCGTCGAGCACTTCGCCCTGCGTGCCCAGCCGGTAATTATCCTCGGCGGCGGGGACATGGGGCGCAATGGCCAGCAGTCCACAGAGCAACAGACTCATCACGCTAAACCGTAGTTGCGCGAAAAAACCACTCATGACGCACTGCCTTCGAAGTCGATGCTGAACAGAAGCGTCTGGCCCTCGCGCTTGCAGCAGCTATAGGGACGCCACAGCGACCAGGCGTAGCCGCCATCCGCGCTCTGTACCGAATCGCTAGGGAAGATGGCGCATGTTGGCTGAACCAAGGGGGAGAGCAATTGCCATTTGTGAGTCGACGCGTCGTTTTCAACGATTGGACCAGGGGGCCAATAACCATCGCGCGGTGCGGGTGTGAGCGGGACATATACGTGTGGTTGCCAGGCGCGAGTAATAAAATCGCCCGCTCGCTGCGCCATCACCGCAGCGGCTTTGAAGTCGTCAGGTTGTACCAGAAATCCTTGCCTGGGATAGACGTTGCCCCACATGTTTCCCGCAAGCTGACGACCGATTTCACGGATCCCCGGCACGAGCGATTCTGGGTAAAGGCTTTCCGGGATGCCATGGCGCCAGGCCAGTGAGTCCAAAGTGCTCAGGTAGTAGGGCATGAACGCAGTGGCACCGCTGGCGCAGGCATAGCCGGATTGCGAGGCAAGTTGTGTGGCGGCCCAACCACCGGGATGGCCGATACCGTCAACGTTTTTGAAACGAGGCAGGTTGTCGCGTTGCGTGTTTGGCGTGATCAGGTTTCCGCCACCTTCCGCACCGCTGGTGGGAGAGGAGAGCGTGGCCATCTCGGTCCAAGGATTGGCACCAGTTGTGGCATAGCTCGAGACCACCAGCTCAGGAATGAAGTGACGAACCTTGGTTGAGGTTTTCACAGTGCAGCCGAAGGGGGTGCAGTGCAACCAGAAGCAGATGCCGACGACCTTGTATTCGAGACAGTCCGGAGTGAGCACGGAGGCGGCAATGCTGCCGGTATCCAACGCTACGCTTGGCCCGGATGCCAGCAGAATGCTCAGCACCAAAGGATGCAACTTCTGGGGCGAAATGTGCGGGCAGGCAGCAGACATGATCCAGGCTCTGGGTGTATGGCCTGGACAGGTTCAATGATCGAGAGAGGGGTGTCAGTGAGAAAGCCGAACGCAGGATAGTCGGTTTACAGCGACCTTCTAGATTCAGCAGCGGGTCATTCAGCGCTCAGTGTACGAGCAAGCACGTCAGACTCAATGAGCAGCTGATCCGTTTTGATCTCGAAAATGTTGGCGAGTTTGCAGAGGACCAATAACGACGGGTTGCCTACCCCTCGTTCGATTTGACTCACGTAGGTACGATCCACCTCGGCCATGAGCGCCAATTGCTCCTGGGTAAGGTTCTTCACGCGTCGCATCGAGCGGATATTTTCCGCCAGTTGCAGACGAAGCTGTTCGTAGTCTTGAGTCATGCGCGCAAACTGCGCCTTGAGGGACTCTCAATCCACGGGATATAGTCTACATTGGCCTGATTGGGCTCTTTTTTGATGCTTAAGCGAAGTGCCAGTTTTGTTTCTATGCTGCTTGGGACAGACCCAGCATTAATAATTAAATCGAAAGCTAAGGTGTCTATGGACGAAAATTACGTTTCAATTCCGGCGGCGGATGGTTGCCCGAGCCTTCTGACGCCGTGGGGCAGCGAATTTGCGCCTATGATCGAACGTGGCGTGCAATGCGCCCAAACTTGGCTCGAAACACCGGGTGATATACCTCTGTGGTGGGAGCTGGCGCAGGCACGTAAGACCTGTCCTGCAGGAGACTGCCAGGATGCCTTCGAAGCCGGTTTTTTATTGAGAATTCAGCAACGGCTTCGGGGCGTGTCATCGTAACCATACGGCTCCAGTCCTGGTGATATGGGCTTACGGCACGAAAATCTGTTGGAAGGTATGGTTCCAGGCTCCATTCCTCTAGAATGGAGATCTGACAGAAGTGTCGTTGGTCTGTGATCAACAGATTTACGTAGCTAGGATTCTGATAAGTGCAGATTCTGCACGCTCTGAGAACGTGGAGCGCGATATGAAAGCCGACCAAGTGTTGAGTGACGATCTGGTGAGCCGACTGGAGGGTAAAATCCCAGCCATGGCTGAAGGTGCGATCAATACGGCCTATATCAACGCGCTGGCGGCCGGACGCAGCGTGATGGAAGTCATGGACGGCAAGCTCGTTGAGACGACTGCCGACGGTAAGCACAAGGTTATTCGAGTGGCCAAGCCCAAGCATAAAGTGACCTTGGGCGGGATTATCAAGGTGCACCGCTGCTCATGACCGTCCCTCGGCTGAGGGTGTTTGCCGGCCCTAATGGTTCCGGTAAAAGCACAATGAAAAGTGCCGTCCCTTCCCACCTGATCGGGATCTACATCAACCCGGATGAAATCGAAAAGGCTGCCAAAGAGGGCGGACGCCTGGAGTTCAGCGATTTTCAACTGGAAGTCGAGGGTGACGAGGTTCTCGGCTTTATCAAGGTGCACCGACTGATTCGGTCGACCCAGCTCGTTGAAGAGGCAGCCAAAATAGGCTTCAGCAATAACGGCCTGAATTTCCAGTCCGTCGCGATGAACTCCTATTTTGCTTCCGTGCTCTCTGATTTCATGCGGCACAAGCTCCTTGAAGCCCAGTTGTCTTTCACCTTCGAAACGGTGATGTCTAGCGAGGACAAAGTCGCTTTTATGCTTAAGGCAAAAGCGTCGGGATATCGAACCTACCTCTACTTTGTCGCCACTGAAGATCCTGACATCAATATCAACAGGGTCAAGAACCGTGTTGCGGCAGGTGGGCACCCAGTCCCCACGGAAAAAATTGTGCAGCGCTACGGTCGTTGCCTGAACCTATTGCCAGCAGCCATCGCAGCCTCGAACCGGGCTTACATCTTTGATAACTCCGGCGCTGATCTGGTGCTGCTCGCTGAAGTAACAGACGGGACTGACCTTGAATTCAGGGCTGATGAGATCCCTGACTGGTTCATGCAAGCCTACGTGGAGAAGGTGTTCAAGGATTTGCTGCCGGGTTGATCGAAACCTAGGATCAGCTCCGTTTCACTTAATTCCTCGCATCCTATCGATCCGTTCAGCTACCCGGTAAGCCGCCTCCAATTCCGAGCAGCCGGTGCTCTGCATCAGTGTCCAGCGTTCGGCTTTTTCCTCGGGCTCCGTCATGGCCAGGGCGAGATAAAGACTCGGCGGCACGGCCCGAAACAGCGTTTCGAGTTTTTTCGACAGCACGACCCCCTCGGTGTATTTGCCCGGCTCCTTGCTGGCGGAGAGCAACAAGGCTTTCTGTGCTGGCGTGAGTTTCTTGAACCGTGCGATTTCTTCAATTTCCGCCGGCGGCATGTTCAAGCAAATCCACCATTCGATCATGTTGAGCATGGTCTGCGCGGCAGTGGGAAAGTCGGCAAGGTTTTGCGTCGCCAGCCAGAACCACGCGCCGAGCTTGCGCCACATCTTCGTTCCCTTGACCACGAACGGCGCCAGCAACGGGTTCTTGGTGATGATATGGCCCTCGTCGGTGACCATGATGATCGGTCGGCCCAGGTACTGGTCGCGTTCGGCAAGGTTATTCACTGTGTTCATCAGGCTGATGTAGCTGATGGACATCTGTGCCTCGTAGCCTTCGCGAGCGTAGGTGGCCAGATCGACAATGGTCACATCGCTCTCGGGCCAAGGCGTGCCTTCACGATCGAACAGTTCACCCTCGAAACCCTGGCAAAACAGGTCGATGGACTCTCCCATTTCCTGGGCACGCTCACGACGCTTCTCCGGCAAGTGCGGGTCGGCAGCGACGCGCAGCAACGCGTCGCGCACGCCGCGGGTCAATACCTGGCGACCCGACGCGACACTGGTCTGCGCTGCATCGAGAATGCACTCGCGGATCAGACTGCGATCGGCTCGACTCAGGCGCGCCTCTTCCTTGGTTTCGCCGCCGGTGATCATCAGCCGGGCGGTGATTTCCAGTTCTCCGAGAACATCGCGCTGGTCTTCGCGACTGGTTATCAGCTCATCGTCCCACTCATCGATCGACAGACTCGCCACCTGATCCGGTTGCTCGACCAGGCGCCAAGCATCGGCGAACGGGGCGAGCCTGACCGAGGCGCCAGGTTTTAATTGGACCTTGTTGACCGACAGGCCCTGTGTTGCGAAGTAGTCGCCCTGCAAGCCGAATGAGTTGCCGGCCTCGACGATAAACAGGCGAGGGCGGTACACGGCCATGACCTGCATCAGCAGGGTGACCAGGGTGGCCGACTTACCGGCGCCGGTCGGGCCGAACAACAGCAGATGGCCGTTCATGGCCCGGTCTAGTCGTGACAACGGATCAAAGCTCAACGGCGAGCCACCACGATTGAACAGGGTGATGCCCGGGTGGCCGGTGCCGGTGCTGCGGCCCCACACCGGAACCAGGTTTGCCAGGTGCTGGGCGAACATCAGGCGTGTGTACCAGTTGCGCGTGTCGCGGGCCGGGTTGTAAGTCATCGGTAACCAACGCAGGTAGCTGTTGCAGGCGGCGACTTCATCACTCTCACGTACTGGTTGCAGCCCCGCACCCAACAGCGCGTTGGCCAGGCTGATCGAGCGCTGGTGCAGTTGTTGCTCATCGTGACCGCGCACGTAGAAGGCCAGGGTTCCCCGGTACAGTTTGTGCTGGCGACCGATGATTGCACGAGCCTCTTCGACATCTTGGCGGGCCTGGGTCGAGGCCAGGTTTTCGCCGATGGCTTTGCGCGCCAGACGGTTCAACTGCTCCTCGAGCACATCTTGGGGTTTGACCACCAGCGTCAGACCCATCACCGTGCCTTCGGGTAACTGGTCGAACAGCGCGTTCACCGCGTCGCCCTTGCGAGTTTCACCAGTGAGTTGACCAATCAAGGGAGGCCGCCGCAGTTTGTCCACCACCATCACCCGATGGGGTTGCCCATCGAAGTACCAAAGTCCCTGTTGTACATCCGAACGCGGTTCGTTGAAAAATAGCCGCTCGGTGAAGTCGTGATCGAAGGGCAACTCCAGCGACTCACCATCACCTGACTCCGGATAGGCCACGCATTGGTAGAAATCCTCGGGTGCTTCATCGGTGAGCCTGGGTGCCGGATTGAACCAGGGCAATAACCAAGCATACAGACCGTGGTCATCGACTCGCGCCGATTGCACTCCGCATGCGTGCAACGAGGCCGCGATACGTTCGCAAGCCTGCTGCAGGGATTGCACTGGGGTAAGCCCCGTCTCCTCGGCGCCAGACTCAATCCAACGATAGATCACCAGGCGCACCCGTCGATTATTGCCGCGCCAGGGTAGGCGCGTGACGGCCTTGTCCTCGAACAGACCTCCCGGTTTGGCGATGGCTTTCAAATGGCGACGACTGAGTTCAAAAAACGTCTCGGTGAAGACCGTGCCTCGCGCGCTGTCTTGAATATAATCGGTGAGCCGCGTCAGGTAGGGGGCGAAGTCGTTGTCGTCCTGGCAGAAAAACTGCGCCACCCAAGGCGTTTGATCCAGTTCGTCAAAGCTATCCTGCAGGGCGTCTTCGAGGGCATCGCGGGCGGCCATCAGCCAATCGGGTTCGCGCCCTTCGGTACCGATGGGCAGCAACTCGAACACTGCCCCCACCGAGCGATTGTCATCGAGTAGAAAACACTGCTCGGTCTCGAGGTACTCGACCCAAGGCAAGTGGTCGGTGAAGCTGGGGTTGTGTGCATAGAGTGCAGCTTCATCGGCCAAGGTTGCGCGAGGGCGCGCTGGGTGGCGCCAGGCTTTCCAACCAGAAGTGCGGTTGCCCGCATCGCCGGTACGCACTACAAGTCTTCCTGACGTTCACCCGGCAATGCGTACTGCACGCGTTGGTAGAACGGAAAGACTGTCGAGTAACCTGGGATCGGTGCCTGCTCGGTACCACTCAAATGCGGATACACGTACAGCACCAGATCGGGATTGGGTAGGCGAGGGAACAGATTATGGATCTCGTTCTCCGCTGTACGCGTGTACGGCTCTTGGAGAGAGGCCGAGAAATCTGCTGGGGCCAACGGGCGGCGTAACTGCTGCCGAGCGTCCAGCAGTTGCTGCTGAGTACCCTGAGAGCCGGCGCCGTTCCAGATGTCCAACATGGTTTGCTCGCCATGGGGCAGCAACGTGTCCTTGTCGGTGGAACACCCCGTCAGGACCCAGCAGAACACGCTAATCCAGGTCAGGCAGAGAAACTTGGTCTTTTTCATGGCGAACGCTCCGGCCCTTGGGCTCGTAGTCGATGGTGATCTCATGGTCGAGGTGCAGGGCGACTCGGGCGGCCGGTGGCACGTACACGGCAGCAAAGGCCTCGCCATACAGCTTGTTGACCCACTCGCGGATGTCGCTGACCCCACCACTGAGAATTGAATTCAGCGCGCTGTTGCCCGTGCTGTTGGTAACCCCGAGCGTGCTGCCGCCTGAACTGATCACGCTGCTGTTGTTCTGCTCATCCCCGAGCAAGGCGGCGACGCCGGCGCCGGCGGCGGTGATCAAGCTCTGGCTGCCGAGGTACTGTTGAGCGTTTGAGCGGCGCTCACCGGCAATGCAAGGAATACCGTACGGATCGGACAGGTAACCGAGCCCGCCACGAATCTTGTCGGTGTTCGAACTCTGGGCGGTGGAGGCGTTGCGGCTGGCTACTGCCTTCGGCTGAGGCACCGTGCGGATAGTTCCGTCGGTAAACACAAAGGTAATTGACTCGACCTGTCCGCGTACGCACGACAGGGTCCAGTCGCCGGAGGCTGTACCGCTCATCACGGCCCCTGCAACGTCCGGTAGGTCGATGCCGTTGGCTGTCAGGTTCTCCGGACCGACCAGCACCTTAAAGGGGTAGGGATCATTCACGGTGCCGTCCACCGGGACCCGACCGATCAGCGCGGTCATGGCGACCGAGCCCATCAATGTCGCGTTTTCGGGAATGGTGTAGACCGGCTTCGCGCCTTCGGTACGATCAGCGGAGCGTGTCAGATCACGTTCACCCTTGGCGACCTCGCGTAACTGCTTCTGGCTGCGGTCGATGGCGTTGTCCTTCAAACCCTCCAGTGAGTTGAAGGCAGTAGGCGGACTCAGGGCGGACTCGGTCTTGGTTTTGCCTCGGGCGTCGGTGGACGGAGCATCCGAGGGCTCAATCCACTGCAGCGCATCATCGGCTGAGTGCTGCCCGTCGAACTGCGCCCCGTCGCCCGGCTCAAGCCCCAATCCAACCGGCATTTCCTTGCCTTTGCCGGTCAGCCCCGACAGCTGTTCCTGCAATTGCGTCAGCAGACCACGGGCCTGGCGACTGTCTTGTTCCGCTTTGAGTCGGGCCTCGTTGGCTTGTCGGCGGCCTTCGTCGACTTGTTGGGTTACGCTGCCAAGCGCGGTCTGGATGCGCGAATCGACACTATTTTCCCGTTCACGAAGGCGGTTGTTCTCCGTCTGCAGCGAATCGTTGTGTTTTTTCAGGCCGAGCATGTCGCTACGCATGGCCTTCACCTGGCCGACCAAGGTGGCAACCGTGTCGCGTGGGGTATCACCCGCAATACCGAGCGACTTGGCTTGCTCGGCGGATAACTGAAGGTTGCCCTGATCAACCGAGTGCTGTGGAGAGGGCGTGGTACTCCCCGCGACCCAGGTTTTCAGGATGATCAGCGCCACGCCCAACAGCGCAGCCGGCACCAGCCATTTGAGCAAGGCGTTAGCTTTCATCGTCAGCATCTCGTGCAACGGGCGGAAGCAGCACGGCGCGTTCGAGGCCGGCACCGTGGGTGACGAGGTAGGCAACCGTGGTGTCTTCAGGGCTGCCGACAGGCCCGAGGAAAGCATGCTGGAAGGACGCGGCGAACAACTTGGCCTGAAGCTGACGCGGATCAAGTTGCACCGTCGCTGAACCTAGGTTGCGTAACTTCACCGCCGTCACCCAGTAATCACCGAGTCGCCAGGCGGCGATGGGCGTGCTGGACACGTTTTCAGTCGGCAGCAGGGTCGGCAGTGCGGTGCGCAGCTTGAGCGGGACGCGACGTATGCCGGGCAGAGGCTCAACGGTACGTAGAGGTGCGTACAGGCTTTGCGCGGCGTAGCGCGTCAAAGCGACCGGGATCGGCGTACGTTCTGGAACAGGGGCGGTGCTGGATTCCGTCTCAGTAGCCTGCACCGGAGCATTCTTGATAATACGCACGGGTTCCAGCGATTGGTCGCCAGGCGTGGCTGCAATGTCCAATAGGATGATCTCGCCCGTCGCGACCGATTGCAGTTGTAATCGGGTAGCTGCAATGGCTTCTGACGCGCGCAGGTACAGCGTGCCGCCGGTGGATTGCACGCGCAGCTTGCCGGTCAGAGTTGAGGGCACACCGACTCGAACATCCTCATCGACAAAGACCACCCGCTCTTGATTGATCACCAGTGGGACCGCGAGGGGGAGGCGTTCCCAGTGCATCAGTTCGACAGCCTGTGCCGCAGCTCCCCCTAGCAACAGTGCGACGGTGAGTCCCAGGGTAGGCATCCGCTTCATGGCTCACCTCCAGGCAGGGAGATTTTTTGTGGAGTGCCCTGATAACAATCCAGCGCCAGTCCCCACTTGTTGCGCTCGGGATCCAGGTCGAAACGCACCACGCGTAATGGATATCGCACCACCACCCGTTTTACCGGTTCGGCGGCGTAATACTCATCGGCGTTGAGGTCGAGGGTGACCAGCCAGCTATCGCGATCGAGTTGCTTGACTCTGAGTTCGGGATCTTCGCTGTAGCCTCGGCCCAGTATTTCGTAGACGCCACGTACCCTTTGGCGCAGCTCGCCGGCGGCCTTGCGGTACTCGTAGTCGCCCTCGAGGAAGGCCTTGCAGCCGGGTGTCAGGTAGGACTGCAAGCTGTAGATAGCGCGGCGGTAATCCTGTTCGCCATCCGAAGGCCAGCGGTTAAGTTGACCGAAGATGTATAGGGCGAAGGCATAGACATTTTCTGATGGGATGTCCCACCACTTGCGCGTGCTGCCCGAGCGCAGATCCGGGGGGACATGCACTGTCAGATCGGTCGGTGCCGAACGCCAGCCATACCAGAGTCCGGCACAGAGCAGAGCAAGGATCATTACTGCCAGATGTAAGCTGAAGATATGGGCCTGTTGGGCATCCACCTTGTTCCGAAATCGGCTCATGACTGCCACCGGGACAGGGCTGGGCGCAGTCGACGCGAACGGCGAACCGTCCAAGCGCCGGAATGGAGAATTAAACTTCCGGGACCCAGGCGCCAGCGGCTGGCGAGTATCCACTCCAGCTTGCGGTACAACCAGGTCTCGGGGCGGGCGCGTTTGGCCCGACGCAGTAGCGCGCCACCGGCAAATAACACCACCGCCATGCCTGCGATCATGCTGGTCGGCGCCACAGCAATGGAGGAGGTGGCAATCGCCAGAGGGACACCCAACACCAAGCCGATGAATGCGCCGACACCGAGCGCCACCCACATCTCATCGTTGGTCAAACCGCGTAACACGGCGGGATCACGATTGAGTCGCTCAGGCAGAAAAACCAAGGTGCCGTCGGCGAGGCGTTCGATAGTGTCGCTCATGTCGATCTCAAAGAATCGCGGCGGCTTTGGTCAGGAACCAGATGATGATCACCACCAACAGAGCTCCGATTCCGACCACCGCACCGAGGTCCTTCCAGGTCTTGCGCTGGTTTTGCACGTCGGCATAGACGGTCAGGGAGTGCCAGGCCACGCCGAGAAAAGCGAGCAGAGCGATCAGCAGACCGAGCAGGATGCCGCCGTCGTAGGCGTAGTTTTTGATCGTCTCGATCAACCCGGAGCCTTCGCCGCGCGAAGGTGCTTCCATGGTCGGGAGTTCAGCAAAAGCCAGGCTTGGACCGAGTACCAGCAGCAAGCCGATCAAGCGTTGGCTCGCACGGTCTCGCAGATTGTTTTTGAGGGGGGCAAGGCACTTGAGCATAATGGCGATCTCCTGGATTAGGACAGGGTAAAAAACATCAAAACCAGCAAGGTGAGCAGGACACGGGCAGTACTGCCGCCAAACGCGCCGAAGCGCACACTGCCGGCCGCCCATCCCCGGTAAGCCGTCCAGATCACCCATGCACACCAAAGCAAAGCCAGGACGAGAACCAGTGACAGCCACAGTGTCGAACTGCTCTGTGCCGAGACGCCGGAGGCATTTTGGAACGCTGAGCTCTGCGCGTTAGTCATGCTCATGGCAAAGGCTCCGCAGGCGGAGTGTCAACGCGGTAAGCGCCGATCAGTTCAGTGGGATCGCGGGGTTGAGCGCGAGAGGGGGAAAGGTAGCCCTGCACACCATGACGGATGCGTTGGATGTCCCGAATCAGGCGGGGATAGTCGAAGCGATAGCGCTCGTCGGGTTCAGACCTGTTGGCTGTCTCAGTACGTGTCGCAAGGCGTTCGATAATGTTGAGTTGCTGCTGGACGAGGCTGAGCTGATCCTGCTCATGAGCAGATGCGGCGTAGCTGCTGCCATCGACGATAGCCAGCGAGAGTAGTAAACAGCGAAAGACGGTAGTTGGCATGATGCTGGCCCATGTTGATCTGGGAGAAGAATCAAGTCAGAGGTCGAATTGTTCATTAAGAAACTTGAGGTGTGATCAGTCGCTTTTTCGGGGAGTGGACTGATAGGCTGTTTGCGACACTCAAGGAGAAGGACTGATGTTTGATTACGTGGGAAGATTTCCTATTCCGACCGACCTGCTACCGCAGCGGTTGCGCTCACTGCTAGAGCCAGTGGGAACTGATCCGTTGCAGAGAGTCGAGGTGAGTAGTTTCACGGAAACCGAACGCTCAGAGTCGAACCGCGAGACGGTTCATATGTTGATGGCTGTCGTTCCCGATGACGGTAACGCGATACCCGTTCTACATAGTCAGGGTGTGGTGGCGCACGGAGTTCCGACTCTAAGTGAGAAAGGGAGCGTGAAAGACTTCACACCGAATATGAGCGGGTATGACTACATCGTTGCCTCCTGGGGCAGCAGCTTGTTCTTCACATACACCTTGGCCGAGAAGGTATGGATGGCGTTGGGTTTAACGCCACGATGCATTGGCAATGAGCATCAGCGTTTGGTTTACGACGATTTGAGCCTTCCAGAGTTCGGAGTCGCTGAAGGTGAGGTTTCGCTGCAATACCACTTCAAGCCGTCCCGGGATGTTAATTGGTTCATGTCAAACGAGTACCTGCGCAAGTATCTGTGGTTGAGGGGGGGACGCGGCGTTCGCCATTTCTTCTATCAGGCGACGCTCGCAGACAGCCCACAACTGCGCAAGCTGATGAACGGGGAACGTTTTCATTCTCTTGGCGAGCCGGGGAGCTGGCTTGATGGCGATCTTCGGGAAACAGAGAACGGTTTACTGCTCCAGGTATGGGCGACAGTAGTGGCAGTCTCCTGCAACCTCTGCCCTCAGCAGACAGCTGATGGGCTGACTTGGCCAGGTGTTGCTGGAAAGGTTACGCACGCTATTGCCAATGACATCATGAGGAATGATACGACGGTCTATCTCGACGACAGATTTCTCGAACGCTATGAACAAAACAGCTTGTACGGAAGCACACCTGTAGACGCGCATGGTGGCTGGTATTGCAGTCCATCTTATCTTGGGCAGTGGTCTTTCACTGGGTGCCGGCGAATCGGGCGAAACCTAATCGAGGTGGATTTACGGGATCTGTACAAAGGCGTCCCGGAGCGGGAAATATTGCATGCTCATGTCCACGCCCTGGATCCTGCGATCGTGAAACAGTGCGACCTGACTGAAGAACACATCGTTTCCAAAGTTGATCGGTTCCTCACGCAAATGCTGTCCTTGGGAGAAAACCTTTCTCGGCTTGGGACCGCGCTGGGCATCGAAAAACCGGCTGTTGAACTGCTCGGGTTCTCACGGGAAGAAGTTGCAGCCGATGGCTGGTTACATTATCCGCAGGTTGCAAAACTCGCTCAGTTCGCGCCCTTGGACATGACCCAGCAGGCCTTTCTCGCTCGATGCAAATCCATCCATGAAATTTGGCAGAAGCTGCCCGACGGTTTTCTCAAACAGCTTCTGGAAGCTATGGGTGTCCCGAGAAAGTTGATCGCCACTTTGGGGAAGCTAAAGCTTCTGCAGTGCTTACTGAACATCCTGATCAGGTTCGACGAAAACTGCGAGGCGTCGGACGCACTAAAAAGCAAGGATGAACCAGAAGGCTGGAATGCGAAAAACAGCGACATTGCAATGCTGTTCGTCACCTACGATCTTCGCATTGCCGATGCCCATGACGCCGTGAGCAAGATCGAGAGGTTGCAGGATCAAGACTTCGACACGGCTACATTGCATCAAGGTTATGGTCGTGCGCTCGACTTTGTCCTGGATGGCGTCATCGACGCCTTCACGGCAATCAATAGTCCCCTGGGCCGTATCCTGGCACGCGCATGATGTGGCAGGGCCTGGAGACATTTTACAATGTGGGGAGACCAACCTTGAGCATGACGTTCTACCTCGACGAGAGTGGTCATAGCGGTGACATAGTCAACAGCGGTGACGGCTTCGACTTCAAAGGGCAACCGTACTTCGTACTGGCTGCGGTGGGGGTGAGTGACGAGTCGGCAGTTGTCACTCGAATCGAAGAGCTGCGCGCATTGCACAGGATTTCACCTGGTGAGCTTAAGTCCAAGTCTCTGATGGCCAAGCCCAAATTTGTTTTGGAGGTTATAGACTACCTGGAGTCTATCGGTGCGCCTCTGTTCGTCGAGCTCGTGGATAAACGCTATTTCATCTGCGTGCACATCACGAGTTTTCAGTTGCTACCATCTTGCATGGGGTTCCCCGAAGGCGCACCCATGACCTTCCTTAGGAATACTGTTGCGGACTTTCTGAACGCTGAAGCTCCGGATCAGGTGCTCGACGCATTTGTCCAAGCCTGCCTAGAGCCTTCTGAGGCGCACCTGCTGCAGTCTCTCTCATTGCTTCAGGATCTGGGCGTGCGCCTTCTGGACATCCCAGGGAAGAAAGATATTGCCCGGGGCGTAGTCATGATGGTGGAAGATGCCCGTAACGAGTATCTGGAACTTAAGGAGCAGGATCCTGACGCATTTCTCCAGTTCCTTCCGCCACCTGATCACAACAAGCGCAGCAAGCGTGTTTGGATGCTTCCCAATCTGACCTCGTTTGCCAACATCTACGCGCGCCTGAATCTCTACTTCAGACGGAATCTGCAAGGTGTCCACATCGTTCACGATCAGCAGTTGGAACTCGAGGATATCCTGCATCTGGGGAAAGCGACTGTGGAAGCCCAGAAGGACCAAAACCAGGTTCCATACACTCCACACTCGGACTTTATTTTCGAAGAGATGGCTACTTTCACGTTTGCGCAGTCGCACGAAGGCATTGGCCTGCAGATAGCGGATGTCGTGGCGGGGGCGGTGATGCGCTACTTCAGGGATAGCCAGAGTGCAACGGTAAATCCTGATCTGGCAAAGGCCGTCGAGCGCTTGATCAGCACATCCGATGCTCGAACCGGTTACGGGGTCAATCAGGTCGTGGCCTCGCAAGATGTGCGGTACGCTTAGCTAGGAGGGCTGCGGCCGTCAAGCACGCGTGTCATCATATCGACTGAAATAAAAAATCAGCACTTGTGTTGCACTTAAATATATTTTTTGAACGTCGCTGCGGTGATAGCTGTCGTTACTCCGAGCAACACCGCGCAAGGCAAAAAAACCGCCATGGGATTGAGCGAAAATGGTAGGGATAGGTAAATAATCCAGGGTACGAGCAGCAGTGGTAATACAGCTCGCTTAGCGCGGTGGTAGACGAAGCTGCTTTCTCGCCCCGCGCCAAATTTGCGAAGGTCGCGGCGTATCAATCCATCGACAAAGCCAGTGAACATACTCAGCAAGAACAGCGGCAAGGCTAGGACCAGAATTATCAGCCGCACCACAAAGGTGAAGGTAACGTAGACCGCGGCCAGCACGAAATCTTCGATGCTCACGTAGACCTGATTGGCCCAGCTCCAGAAGCCGTTGCCCTGGCTCGACACCCGCGCCTGCCGGGCAAAATCCCCAAAGCCAGTCTTGACCAACAGCCACTGATTGAGGAAGTCCAGCCACTGGACAATCGTCTGTCCGGGTTGTTGAATGATGAGTGAATATTTGAAGTGCTCGCTGAGCCAACTCAGTTCACTGGTTAGCATGGCCTGACTATGCCGCCATCCCTGATCGCCCCAGAAAAACAGTAGGCCGGCGAACTCGATCAGGATCGAGAACAGCAATGAGGCGAGCAATAAACCGATGATGCGGAGGACCAAGCCGATCGCCGAGATGATCAATCCCGGGCGCTGTATCGGTTGTGGCGGCGTGTTCTGAGTGGAAGTCGCCATTGTCCGCTCCATTGCGCGCTGCAGGATGATATCGGCTCGAGGCCTTCTGGGATCGTTGTATGCTGAATCGAAACCTGTGCGGGGACGTACTACCCTGCCTGATCCAGATCGAAGTTTGTGGTTGGGCCGCCACCACTGGCGCTCCACCATTGGCCCGCTTGTTCGTTGTAAGTGGCCCGCATCCGCTGAGTAAGCTCCTGCAGGTCCTTGGGCATAGCATCTTCGTTGGAGGGCTTAGGCAGCGGCATACAGACCTTCCAGAGCTGCCCGCCAGCCTGGAAGGAGAACATTTGCCCCTTGGGTAAACTGACGATATGAGCGGGCTCGATCAGCGGCACACTGGTGCTGCTGATGCGATCTTGGGAGGACGAAGTGAAGTCGGTGTTGGCCTCAGGATCGGAGGTGTCGGTGGCACCGGATACCAGCGTTTTTGTCAGTACATTCACCGTAGGCAATTGTTTGGTGAGTAACTCCGCGGTGGCGGTTTCGCGCACTCGGAGCATCTGCAGGGTGTTGAAGTTGCCAATCACTTGACCGGCTTTGGCCCGATTGCCAATGCGCGCCTCGATATCGCTAAGGGTTTGGGTATAAGCCGTTACCTGGATACCCGCTCCGCCGCCCTTGTTGATCAGCGGGATGAACTCATCGCCCATCAACTCGTTAAATTCATCAGCGTGCAGGTTGATCGGCAGCTTGCCGCCGGTGCTGCCCGATTGGGGTAGGCCATGGTCAACGCCATGTTTGTAGATTTGGCCTGCGACTGAGACCAAATCGGTGAACATGGAGTTGCCCACAGCAGCGGCGACCTCTGCATCGGTCAGCGCATCCAGACCAACGTAGACGATGCCGCGTTTTCGGATGATCTGCATCCAATCGAAGATTGGCCGCGGGTCATCTAAATCGGTGTAGTTGGGAGCCAGTAGCTGAGCGGTCTTACCGGTGGTAAGTTTCTCCAGCAGCGGTAGCAGCGAGGCAACAATTTTGTCGAAGTAGGTGCGGTCATAACGCACCGCCGAACGTAATCCGTCCATTACCGGATCAAACACCCGTTTTGCCGCCAGGTATTGCTCGATGGCCACCACCCGCTTTTCGCGTCCCACCATGTGCCTGGGAATGTTCTTCTCGGTGAGCTTGCCTTCAAGCTGGACGATCACTTCCCACGCTTTCGGATCGGTTTTGGCGAAAAACTGCTGGGCGTATTCGATGAACAGCGCGTCGATGTTGACCACATGTCGCTGGATTTGCAGGTAGTCCGGACGTCGGCCCAGCTCGATCAGTGCCCGGGCGATGATGTTGACGAAACGCCAGGCGAACTCACGAAAAGCTGCAGAATTGCCTTCACCACTGAGCTGCCCGGCGATGCGTGACGCCACTTCCGAGATGCGTCCGAAACGTCCCACGGCGTTGTAGCGTGCGGAGATCTCCGGCCAGCCTAGATGGAAAACATAGAATTCTTTTTCCCGACCGGCGCGTTTGGCTTCGACGTACATGCGTTTGAGCAGGTCGGCATCGCCCTTAGGATCGAAAACGATGACTACCTCATGTTCGATGCGGTGAATGTCCTGGGCGATGTACACCTCGGCGAGTCGCGTCTTGCCAACACGAGTAGTGCCGAGCACCAAGGTGTGTCCGACCCGTTCACCCAGCGGCAGACCGACTTCAGTTTCATCGGGCTCGACCCCATGTAACAGCGGCGAGCCACCGACCGGTGGTAGCGGGCGCAACGGGTTGAAAGCGCTGTCCCAGGCCGTGACACGCGCCAATGTAGAGAGTGGAAACGGTGCATGTTCCAGTCGACGTTCGAGTCCACGAGCCATGCGGTAACGGGGCGGTTGGTCGATATAATGCGCGACAGTCGGATCCTGCGCCTCGACCAAGCGTTGGGTATGCAGGCGGGTCCAGAGAAAGCCGCGGCCCATGAACAGACGCTTGCGGCTGACCGGGATCTGTCGGCTGGTCAGTTCGTAGCGGGGCAACCGACGGATATTGCGCCTATACCGCAACACCTCCCAGGCTTGCCGCAGCCGGATAAGGCCGAACAGGGTATAGGCCAGCGCCGCTACCCGCCCGATCTCGGGTGACAGCGCCACAGCCCAGGGCGAGTACAGGCACAACACCACAGAGGCGACGCAGATCGCTACGGTGTACAGCTCCACCGCTGGCCGGAGCTTGGACTCCATCGCATGCTCGGCCATGACTTGGGCTCACTGTTCCAGTGAAGTGGCGGTGATCAGGACGGGGTAGTGCTCAATCTGCAAACGGGTGGCAATGTCGTTGCCGTTGACCGGCATGATAGTGATGCCCGGAGCAGCTGCTCGAATCCGGGCCAGGGCTTCAGTATCGGTTACTTCCACGGCGAGGCCAGCCGCACCCATTTCCTGCAGTTCAGCCGCACGTTGACGCAACCAAGCCAACGATTGGGGATCCTCACCCACCAGGAAAAATGGCCGTAAGCCCGGCATGTTCAGGGCGCGAGACGTGATTTGGCCGGGGCTCAAGTGAGAGCTGCGGACGGGCAGTATCCATGCTTCATCGGCAAACGCGGACAGGTCCGCATGCATGGCTCGAGAAGGCTGGATGTTGCTATTTGTTGTCGACCCGGAAACCTGAAATTGGGGCCGGACGAAGCCGCTAGGTTGGTCTCCGGCAACGGTCAGTTCCGGCTGAGCGAAAGGTGCTAAAAACAGGAGGAAATAGTGGGTAAGAGGTATTCGTTTCATGGTGATGTGCCCTGCCTGAAAGAAACCTGCAGACGTTCGAGTTGCCGAGAGAAACCCTCACGGTAACGTGCGGCCGGCATTCCTCCCGCCGGGCGGTGATAGCGTCCCGCAGCTGACACCCAATCGCCGGTAACGGCGTGATGCTCCCGCAATAGCGCGGCGGTCACGGCGAGATTCTGATAGGGGTCAAGGGCTTCGCAGGGACTGGAAAAACGTTGTCCGTGATAACCTAGGTTGGTTTGCCCAAGTCCGACATCCACCCGCTTGGCCTCCTGCCGGGCGAGCGTCTGAAGTAAAGCGTGACAGGCTGCCTGCCGAGTGGCGAAGCGGTAGGGTGTTCCTGCGATATTCAGTGTCCAGGGCCAGGGCAGCAGCCGACCACGGACGTGGATCCCACTCTCCTGCAGAGCAATTGCGAGTAACACCATGGAAGGAATGTCCGCGTTATGCGCTGCCAATTGGTACGCAGGGGGCGGAAGTTCATCAGCCTGGACGGCGAGCACCGTCAGCATGAGTGCAATACCGCTCAATCGAGGCGTTGCCATTGTCCATTCACCTGCTGAAGCGTGGCGGGCAGTGGTCCTGGGGCACCCAGGCTGAACCAGCGACCACGGTCATGGTTCAAGGTAATCTGCCGACGCTGAACGTTGGCTGGATCGATGCCTGCTTGACGAGCCCAGCTACGGACGCGTTCATCCTCGCCCTGGCTGCCCACTAGGTAGATATCGAAAGCCATGTCGCTGCTTTGCAGAAGTTTCGCTTGGGCGTTGCACGCCGCGCAGTTGTCCTCTACAAACAGGGCCTGTCGCGGTGCGACCGATGAGTTGGCAGGGGACGGGGATGCCATACCCTGGATCGGCAGCAGCCCGGGGAACAGCTTGGCCCAGGCCGCGGTGTAAGCGTTTTGGTAGGCCAACTCGCGTTCGGCGCGTTTGGCTTCCAGCGCTACCTGCAACTCCGCATAGCGCTGACGCTCTTGGACGGTCTCCGCCTCGACGCCGAGCGCAGTCAGCGGATCGAGGTTCGGACTCCAGAATCCGCGCGGGCCGGCTTGAATCTTTTCGAAGCGCGTCCACTCTTGCTCCGTCAGACCCCAATTTGTCGCCTGTTCGGAGTCAGAACGTCCCAGGGGCGCGGACTGTGTGTTCTGAGCCCGTGACTGTGTCGGGACGGGATTGGCCATCGCTGCGATTGTGGTCAATAGAGAAACGAGACAGACGACGGCGGGCAGTAGCGCTCTGTTCATGATCGTGTCTCAAGGGAGTTGCACGGTCTGGTCTGGCTGAGCGGCCACAGCGAAGACGGCCGCGTTCGGCTCCAGCACTTTCAACTGCCATGTGCCGAGCTGCTCGCCGTTGTGCAGCAACCGGATATCGTCGAGCGAGCGACTATCAGGAGGTGAGACGGCCAGAAAGCGCTCGCCACCGCGGTACTCGATGCTCAGCACTGAAAATGGCGGCAGGAGCGGGGCAGGCTTGGGCTGAGCGGTTTTTTTCGGCTTGGCCGTGGAAGGCGTCGGTGGTGGGAGTGGTGGCTGGCTCTTGAGGTCCAGGAGTTGCTGCTCGACGTGCTCAAGTCGTGCGCGTAGCGCGATCATGTCGACTTCGGTAGCACGGGCTGCCAGACCATCGCGCAATTCCTGTATCTCCTGCGCCCATTGATCCAACATCGGATCGAGGGTATTGGTCTGTTGCTCACCGGAATCGACCATCTGCTTCAGGTCTTTCAGTGCGTACTGCAGCTTCTCCTGTGCATCCAAGAGGGTGCTTGAATCACGTTGCAGGGTATCCAGGGTCTGTACGCGTTGGGCGTTCGCATTTTCCAGCTCGGTCACGCGTTGATACTGGTTATACAAACCACCACTCAGCCCGGAGACCGCCAGGCAAAGTGAGCCGACAATGAGGGTTTGAAACGTCGAGGCTTTCATGGGCGTGCCTCCGGCTGATGGGGCACGCTGGGTGCGACCCGCACGACGGCAGCATCATTTTTTTGCCGTTCGAAGCAGACCGAACGGCTGACCTCATCGATCGTGAGTTGCCAGGCGGGGCCAGCCAGTACTTGTAGAGCGTTGCTTAATGAAATCGGGCCGAGCCGGTAATGGGCGGCGGGCAGAGGCCGGGTAAACAGTATCTTTACTGGTTCGGCAGCAGGGCAGAGCGAATAGCCTGAGCGCTGCAGCACGTAGTGCATCGCCTCCTGTACCGAGGGATTTAGGTTGGACGGAATGCTCACGTCAATGATTTGAGCCAGAAGATCACGTTGCTCTGTCGTGGGCTCGGTGCTAACCAGCGTATAGCGGCCATAGCGGAGTTCTGCCCGAGGGCTTTCTTCAACTGCGTCCTTCGAGCGCTGGACCCGATTGGAGCCACTGTCGACCTCCGGATGGGTCGGCAATGTATTAGGGATCTGCGCCGTGCAGGCGCTCAACAAACCCAGCAGGCAGACAGGCGTGAAAAAACGCTCCATGGAAAAAACCTCATGTCAGATTCAGTGCAGAACTTGACATGAGGTGAAGGAGCGATTCAGTGAGTAAGTTGATTCAAGACGGGTCGTGTTTAAGTTGAACGCGTTGCTATTTCGTCATAAATGGCTAGCCCATCCAAAACGCTAGCGTCGGGGTCAAAGATCAACAATCGCACATCCGCCAATGCCGCCAGATACAGCACGTTGACCAAGGCCTCCGGCGTACCGGCGTCGAGCTGATCTTGCCTAAGCGACGAGTAAGGAGCGCCCTCGATCTTCACCAAGTTATCGTCGGTCCAGGGCGTGCCGATCAGCTTACACCCGACGCCATTGCAGTCTGGCAGGGCAAAAGGTTCAAACAGCAGTCCGGTTGGCTTGGAGTCGAAATTGCCAACCCGGCTTTCCAAGTAGCGCAGTGCTTCGTCAGTGAGGTGTGTGGTACTGATCTCCCAGGCTCGACTGTAGTGGCCCGTTTCGAAGCTCAAACGATGGATCGTGGCTTGGGCTTCTTCCAGGGAGTACAGGTCACCGACGTGATGTCGCTCGTTGAGCATCTCGCCCGTCACGGCATAGATCACTTGCCGCACCAGCCCGGTTGACTGGAAGCGTTCATCCAATTCATCCGGAATGGGCTGACCCTCGCTGATCAGAGCGAAGTCATCATTGAACACGCAGGGAAACTGTTCTAACGCATCGTCGGGCAGATGGGATTGTGCGTCGTCTACGGAGCGAAAGCAGGGAGGGCAGTCATTTGCGTAGGTGATCTGTAGCAGTCGTTCGATATGCAAGTTGTCGTAGCCGCGAGCAAATGGGTTTGAGGTTTCCAGCAGAGCTGGGAGTTGGGGTGAAGGGTTCATGAATTGGGTTCTCCAGAAGGAAATGAACAAGGCGTCCGAAGACGCCTATTGAGGGTTAAAGCCAGCCATGCTCGGCGAGGGAGAGAGGACGGCCTTCGCCTACGATGAAGTGATCCAATAAGCGCACTTCGATCAAGTCCAAGGCCTCTTTCAACCGTGCGGTCAAGGCGCGATCTGCCAGGCTGGGTTCCGTGCAACCAGAGGGGTGGTTGTGAACGACAATGGCAGCTGCTGCGTTATGTGCTAGGGAGCGCTTGACGACTTGGCGGGGGTAAACACTGGCGCCATCGATGCTGCCGTGAAGAGGATTTCGAATGCCAGGGCGCGATGGCGGGCATCGAGAAAAATCACACCGAAGACTTCATGCTCTTGTTGCGCAAGATGAAGTTTCAGATATGAGGCCACGGCGTCAGGTGATGTCAGGTTGGGGCCGCAGGTGAACAGCCGACGATCCAGAATGTGCAACGCTTCGTCGATCAGCTTGTTTTCCTGGGCGATACGGTCAGCCTCGACAGCTGAGGTTTCAATCAGGGTAAGTTGGGTGCTCATGGGGTACCTCCGAGGGAACAATCCGGGGTACACCCTCGAGGGGAGTGGTGTCCCCCGAGGTGGATATCGAGTCACGGGCATTGCCCGATGACGCGCTGTTTACAGCCGAGTGAATCGGTGGCGTTGTCCGTGCAGGTGTAAGTCACAACCGTCGCAGGGCAATGGGGAGAAGGTTCTTATTCCACAGCCTGTTTCGGGATCGAAGTCGGCACTGATGGGCATTAGCCGAACCAGCCCATGAGGGAGACTGGCGATGCGTTTCTCGATCTCATCCTTCGTGTAGTAGAGCGATAACGTGCTGTAGTCCTCGTAAGCCGCAGCGAACAGGCAGTCGTCGCAAAGCCAGAAGGACTCCATGTTGGTTCCCCTGTGCTGATTGAAGAAAAGGCGCTTGATTGAGCGCCTTGATGTAAACATCGTGGATTGTTCAGGCGGACTGAACAGTACGTGTGGCGACACGGCGGGCCGTGCGGGGAGTGAGTGGAGATTCAGGTTCAATCCTGGATTCTGTTGGGTTGTCGGTATCCTCAGCTTCGGCATCAGCCGACGTTGGGGATGGCTCACTGCTTGGCGCTTGCTCAGCAGGTGCTGTTGCCTCCTGCCTGGCAGGCGCTTTGTATTCGAACGTGCCGTTGACCTTGATCCAGTCGATGTACAGCAGACGACCTTTCAGGCTAGCGCCCGGTTGGCCTTGTTTATCGCCTTTCTCATAGAGAAATGGGTCGATCCACAGGTCGCCGATACGGAACGACAGCAAGACCTTTTTCTCGGCTTTGACGGCGTCCATATAGAGACGAATCAAGCGTTCAGCTTCGCCTCCAGCGACTTTGCAGTCGAAGCGAGTGTACTCGACCGCATCTGTGGCACCGTGCAGGGCGGCGATATCGCAGGCCATGAACGGCTGGCCACGGCGGACTTGTACTTCACGAACACGGTTCAGGTAGCCGATACCGATGGTGTGCAGATTGAAGTAAGAGGTCGCTTCTTGGGATTGGTTGGCGTGGGCCATGGTGGTTCTCCTTTCAGGGGAAAGCGGCGACGCACGACCCCTGACGGGGAAGTGAGCCCCGTCAGGGTGGGTAAGGTGAAGGCAAGCGATGACCACACGCCACCGGCAAGCCAATGACAAACAGAACAATGCACCGTGGGAATGGCGGTGCAGCAAAAGAGAATCCGCAGCAGCGGTCTGCGGACTTGGGGTAGTAGGCATTCATCACCGCTGAAGCGGCAATCGTGCGAGCCTCCGAACGCTGATCGCACTTGGGTAAACCACCACAAGCGTGGCGTAGCCTTGAAGGTTCAAGCTACCTGGGCTGGGCTGTCAACGACAGCGAACCACACCCTTTGTATAAGCCTGTCATAGGGGAGCGTCAAGATGCCGCAAGCCGGTTTTTTATGGCCAGAATACAGTGGAAATTACTGGACTGAAGAAAGTGAAGAGTGGGCCTGGCTAGGGGCCAGGCGAGGAATAGAAAAGCCACCTTAGGTGGTCTGACGCAGTCGACAAGCTCCTCGCAAAACTTGATTTAACTGCGCCATGACCCGCCAACCGACCCTTGTCGTGGCCTGGGTCGGAACACGCTGGCACGCATCCGCGCACAAAGGGTGCCCAGTGATTCCCCGGCGGGCTCCGGGACTGAATATGATTGCCGAAGCGGATGACCACTGTTGTCTTGGAGGCAACAGTGGTCATCCGCTACCACGATCAGGCCGAGCACAAAACGGGAATGAAAAATTCCGCAGAAGAGAAGGCTCCGAACTCAAGGAGTTCGACCGAGCTACCCGGAGCGAATCGGTCTTGGGTCGCCGTTGGCGATGATCCTGAGGCACTACAGCAGAGAGGGGAGATGACGTCAAGGCAGAGAGCCTCCCCTCAAAGGCCCGAATATCGAATACCAGCGCATAAGCTCATTTGTTGGCGAGATGAGCAGCCAGTTGTTCGACAGTAGCCAGGATAAAGGCACGGTCGTTTTCTTTCAGTCCACGCAGCAAACCCGCGATCATCTGGCCTTGGTCATTGGGGCGATTGCTCGACTCCGTCAGCAGTTCATCCATCCGGCAGTCGAAAATATCTGCTAACTGCATCAGCTTGACCACGGAGAGCTCCACCACGCCTCGCTCCAGGCGCGAGATGGCTTCACTGCCAATACCCAGGCGTTCAGCCACCTCTTCCTGGGTCAGATTACGCTGGGTTCGGTGCTTAGCGATCATGCGCCCGATTTGGGCTTGGGTCGGATGTTTATGTGCCAAGTGATGAGTTCTCCAGTTCAACCCGAATGGTTGAGCAAAGACCCGTTGACATGAACATCCTTAAAGGTTGTGTATCGACTTGTAAGGTTGCTATATTGGCTGAAATAGCTGTGTAATGCGACGAGGGTTCTGTTCCTCCAGGGTCAGACTCCAAGATGGCCAGTGAGAATGAACGGTCTGATAAGGACAAGCTGAGGATTGGTTGAGCATGGAAGAGGAGAGCAAGGATGTTATGGATCGGATCTGGGAGCGAACACTGGAGCTGTTCATCAAGATTCATGATTGCCCTGAGAATCCCGAGCATTTCGACAGCCTTGTCCATTGGCTCAATGAAGATCCTGCTCACCTGGAAGCGTTCAACGAACTGGGGCAGATATGGATTGCGACAGGTCTCGCCTTGGCCCGTGAAATTGGACAACCACTAAGTGAGTTGGAGAGGGATCAGCCGCCGTTAATGATGCACTGACCCTTACATCGCCCCAACACTCATATTGATCTCCAATGGCGCGTCACGGGCGACGCGTATCTTTTCTGATGGGCACAGTGCCCTTACAGTCCGGATAGTGCGAGCATGACCAGAACGGCCCTGATTTTCCCTTACGCCTGAGCATTGAGGCATCGCAAATGGGGCAGACCGGACCGGCTTCGATAGGCATGGCTAAAGTAAGTGAGCCGCAGCTTGCGACCAACTGCGCTATCCAATTCACTTGCTTGGCGACGAACGCATCCAGGCTCAGACGTCCCGCTTCGATTTCGTCCAGAGCCTGCTCCCAGATCGCGGTCATACCCGGATCAGTGACTGCAACGGGTACCGACTCGATCAGGGTATGGGCCGCCGCCGAGGCTATTAAAGCGCGTTTTTTCTTTAGCAAATAACCACGATCAATCAATCCCTTGATGATGCCGGCTCGTGTGGCTTCGGTACCGATACCGGTGGTGTCCCGAAGTTTCTGTTTCAGGCGTGGGTCGTTGACCAGCTTGGCCACGTTTTTCATGGCCTTGATCAGATCTCCCTCGGTGAGCGATTTGGGAGCTGCGGTGCGCATGGGCTTGAGTTCGACGTGGTCTACGGCGCACTGAGTACCCTGTTGCAAGACCGGTAAAACTTGGGCTTTTTGATGGGATTCATCCTCCTCGGTGTTTTCGTAGAGCAAACCTTTCCAACCCTGAACCAGGATCTGTTTGCCAACGGCGGTCAGTCGTTCTTCACCACACTCCAGTTCTACGTGGGTCCGATCAAACTCATGATGTGGAAGAAACTGCACAAGGTAGTGGCTGCGAATCAGTTCGTAGACTTGGCGTTCTTGTTCGGACATCCGCGCAAGGTTCGCCGGCTCGCTGGTGGGGATAATGGCGTGGTGCGCGGTGACCTTGGCATCGTTCCAAACGCGGGAGTGCAATGATTGATCGAGGCTTCGGAGCCCAGGCCGTAGTGCGGGATCCGTTTTGAGCAGGGCATCGAAAACTGTGGGTACCTCGTTAAACATACTCTCTGGCAAATAGCGGCAATCGCTGCGCGGATAGCTGGTGGCTTTGTGCGTTTCATATAGGGCTTGGGCTATGTTCAGGGTTTCTTGAACGCCAAGCCCCAGCTTGCGTGAACAGACTTCTTGCAGTGTGCTCAGGTCGAAGGGTAGGGGTGGCGCTTCGCGGAAATGCTCAGTCTGCAGCGAGAGTACTGTGGCGGTTTTACTGCTGAAGATCGCTTCGACGGTCTGACTGGCAAGCGCCTGCTCTAGGCAACGGCCGGCCTCGTCACTCCCTGAGCTGGGTGGTAACCACGACGCGATGAATGGTTGTCCCATTGAGGACAGGTGCACATCCACTTCCCAGTAGGGCTCGGAGACGAAGCTGGCAATTGCACGATCTCGATCGACTACCAGACGCAATGTGGGTGTCTGTACGCGTCCAACGGACAATACGCCCTCGTAGCCCGCCCGCCGTCCGAGAAGGGTGAACAAACGACTGAGGTTCATGCCGATCAGCCAGTCAGCCCGGCTGCGGGCGAGGGCTGAGTGGTAGAGTGGAAAAGTCTCCTGACCAGACTTGAGCGAGGACAATGCCTTGCGAATCGACGCCTCATTGAGTGCCGACAACCAGAGGCGTTGAACGGGGCCTCGGTAATTGCAGAGTTCCAGTAGCTCGCGGGCAATCATTTCGCCTTCTCGATCGGCATCGGTGGCGATGACAACGGTGCGAGCTTCGCTGAGCAGACGTTTGATGACGTTGAACTGTGCCGCTGTCTTGGGCTTGACCTCGACCTGCCATTGCTTGGGAATGATCGGTAGGTGGTCCAGTGACCAGGATTTGAGATGCTCGCCATAGGCTTCGGGTGGGGCGGCCTCAAGCAGGTGGCCGACACACCAGGTAACGGTTATTTCGGGGCCGATCAGGCAGCCATCACTGCGCCGGTTGGCTCCGAGAACCTTGGCTATGTCACGACCTTGGGAAGGTTTCTCGCAAAGAAAGAGGCGCATAGAACTGCTCCGGATTGAGTTCGGAGCAGCGTTGTTGGAAACAGCAATGGCGAGATATGGGAAACCGGATTGCTAAGTTACCCATATTAATTTTGACGGGAAGCCAAGAACCGGAAAACTGCCAGGTCTGCAGTCATCAATAAGTACAGATTTTACCAATGGCACCCTTTAAGGTTTTCGCGCAGGATCTCAAGCAATGCGGAGTCGTCGTCAGGCTCTCCTGTGATAAGAAATGCGGCTCCTGGGACCGGAAGCATTTCAAGTTTCGGGTGAGTCTCCCAAGACCAGAACCTTCTGGGTAAAAGACCGGTAGGTCGGGCAATGGCGAGAAACGCCACGTGATCAGCCAATTCAAACCTGTGGTCCAGTTCAGAATAGGATTGCGCAATACCACAGTGTGGGCAGCACGAGACGTGCTCTTTGACTCCTCTTTTTTTGAAGTGAATCAGCTTGATCCTGCACATATCTTGAATGTGCGTGGTCTTGCGATGGATCGTGGAGACGATTTTCGGCATCTGCCGTACTAGATCCTCAGTAAATTCCGGGTCTAGTAAACAGATGTGAATTTTGCAGCTCCAGCACCGCTTTCGATGGATTCTGATGTGGTGAAGGGAGGTATTCACTTCGTGCTCAATGAATCTGAGTTTTCCCGTGAGTGCTCCTTGAATAAATTCAGGGAAGTCGATGTCTTGCTTTTCGATGGATACGAGGTAGGTGCCAGTACTGTCGGGAGACTGACGCTTGCACTCAAATCGAGGAAGTGCTTTGGTTGGCTTGCTGATGTGATGACGATACGCTTTCTTGGAAATGTCGATCCAGATACAGCGAATACCTGCTTCCACGTAGACTCTCTGACGCTCCTCGTAGTCGACATCACGCTGTGTTGATCGTTGTATTTCGACAGCCACCTTGGTCTTGCCATTCGGATGAGTACAAAGAACGTCAGCCCGATAGAATTTGCCGGAAGCTGTTACCCCTGACTGCTCAGGAAGTGCAGACCAACCCGCGGCTGTGGCAGCAAAAAGCGTTTTAATTTTAAGCATGACATGATCATCGCTTTCGCCGCCTGTTTGACTGAGTTTGCGCTCACCTGGCTTGTGGGAAAAGAAACGATGCCCAAGCCGTGAGACCTTGAGCACCGCTCGGCTTTTGGTCTCGGGCATGAAGAGATCCCGGGATTTGTTCAGTGCTTCGGTTTTCCATTCTTCGTCCGTTAGGAATACCGAGACAACGGGTGTCCCATCCAACCTATAGGCAAGCAGTCCCACAGTGCGTATCCATTGCATGATGTCGATGGGGCAATGGTACCTCGTACTGTTGTATCGCGCAGGGGCGCAATTACATACCTAGTTACATCATTTATTGACCAATTACTCTTTACGTTTTCTGGGTTTTGAGGTCGCTGACGAACTCTGATTGTTGGTCCGCTCTGCACTTTGCTCGACCTGTTTTGCAGCCGTCGTCTGTTCACTGGATCGTTCCCGCATGACCACGTTCTGCACGCGATGAGGCAGGATGCCGACTCGACGGGCTTCGATTTTGAAGGTCACCCGGGCGTTATCTTCGGCGTCCTCCCACTCATCGCGCACTGTCCGGCCTTCGACCAACACACGCATACCTTTCTGGTACAGCGTACTCCAGTGTTCAGCCTCGCGGTGCCAGAGCTCAACTGGCGCCCAATAGCCGCCTCGATCTTCATAGCTACCCTCGCGTGGCACGGGGTTGTCAAAGTACACATTCAGCCGTAGCAAACGCCGTGGCTCGTCATTGCCTGAGGAAAATTCCTGGAACTCTGGCGTACTGCCAATGTTGCCTTCGCCGACAAAAAAAGTACTCATCCTGATACCCCCACTGCGGTTGTGAGCTGGCGCAGTAGCCTTTCGGCACTGGCCATTTTGATCGCGCAGGTCGATGCCTGGCGGTAGAGCGAATGCACCACGCTCATCTGCAAGTTCAGTGCAATGCGGTCGCATTCGAAACGGTGCAATCCTTCGCGTATGGCTTGCGGCAAGGTCTTGTTGGAGACCTGGCGTTCCCAGACCACAACCCCCATACGAGTGAAGTCACGGGTGCGCCAACGCAAAAAGGTACTGCCAGCACTGGTGTTCTGCAGTACCAGTCGAATATCCAGTAGTGAGTAAGGAGGTTGTCCGGCCTGCTGCACCACAGTCTCCATCAGGTGACATAACTGCGCCTCGATTTCCCTCGCCATCTGCGCCAGGTGTTCCAGTTCCCCCTTACCCTTAAATGGCTTTAAAAGGCCTTTTAGGGAGGCAGCGTGTTCGAGTTGTCGATAGGCATCCGGTGTCAATGCTTCAAGGGGCAATGGTTGAGCCGGTGTCACGGGACTCATGCTTCTTCCTCCGCCCCACCCTCTGCCGCAGATGGGACTACCACGTCCTCCACCAACGCATCAGCGTCATCCGCTGCCAAAGCTCCACGACGAGTGATCGGTGGCGCGAACTGGGAGCGGCGATGGCCTTCAAGGATGTCCATGGGGGGCAATCCAAACTTCTCCATGGCCGCTAGGGCGCGGGCATTGTTTGCGGCCATATCATCGCGTGTGACACCTGCAAGTCGATAACGCTGCGCCTGGCCGAACAGGCTGCGCAGCAGATGAGCACCGTCGTCTATCCAGGCTTCCATATCTCTGCGACCAATCAAGGCGGTGTGATGAGCAAGCAGGGTGTGGCGCACCAGCGTGTCGTAGTCAGTCAGCAGGTAGACGGCGAGGAACCCCAGTTGGCTGCCGATGTACAAGGGCAAGGTGACGGGGTGGATATTGAGGTTATCGCTCATGTCGATCTGCGTCGGCAGATCCTGTCTGATCCGATCCAATTGTTGGGTCAGTTCCAGCATCCCGGCTTTGGCCTGAGTCAATTTTTCTTCGAGTTGCACGATGGCCCAATCGGCATAGGGGTCGTCCTGGGCCGCAGTGTGTTTCATCAGGTTGGTGACACTGATGTAGCCGGCCATGCCCATGATCGAATGGACGCCTTCACGTGCGGTTCGTCCTTGCCAGATACGGGCGGCGTGGTGGGTGTGCAGTGTCAGGGTGATGCTGCTGCGCAATGAGCCCAGGTTAAGCTGATAGTGATCGGCCACGGTGTTGTCCTCGCATCTGCTTGGACGGGAACGTTGCGACAGATAAAGGTCAAGGACAGCCAAAAAGCTGAATGCGGTCTGTTCGGTTTGGTTCGAGACGGCTAATTTCTAAGACGCTCGGCACTGATGCCAGTGGCATCAAATCTACTGACGTCCAGGGCGTTTGCCACGCAGCTGGCGCAACTCATTCAGGCACGCTTGGGCGAGGGCAGAGACGGGTTCGCCCTGTTTTCTCGATCGGCGTGAAGGAACGGGGAGCGGCTCTGCAATGGGTAACGATTCAGTCTGACCTGCCCAAGGACGAAAATCGCCTTTCAGTGCCCGCTGAATAAGGCCCATAAGATACGCCGCTGGCTTGCGGATACCGCCGGCCGCACATCGCGCGCCCGCTTCGTTGAGTACCGCCTGCCGATCCGCTGGTTTGAGCTTGTTCAACGCCATGGCGACGGCCTGACGTTCGCTTGGGCTCAAGTGCGGCGGATCGGGCCAGTGCAGGTTATCCACCGCTGGGGTTGCGCGCGGTACAGTACAAATACTTTCTTTTAATACAGTACAGGCGGCGTTCGGTTTCCGAACTGCGCCGGAAACATTGGCGTTCAGGCCCGGTTCGGAATCCGAACGAAGTCCCACACGATTCCGTACACTGTGATCGCCACTCAGTTCGGAATCGTGTAACGCTTCATCGGTTACCTGATCCAATTCCTGCGGCGTCCAATGTTCGCCCCAGCTCTCAATTCGGGTAGGTAGTCGCCCCTGATCGATATCTTTGTCTCGGCGAATTTCTTCCACAATGTGCTGCGCGACAATACGCACAGCCTTGGTCGCGTGATCGAGGGCGTGTCCGACTAGCTCGAGGTAGTCTTGATCCAGTTCCATGGCTTCGGCAGGAGTTAGCGGTTCATCGTGCAGGACATACAGAGAGCCTTGTAGGCGCCCGCTGAGTTGATCGCGGCCACGACTCACCAAGCTGAGCCAGCGGGTCAGCCTGAGTATCGTCAAGACGCGAGCGATGGTTTCACGGGAAGCCGATACTCCATAGGGCACGCTCGACAGGTAAGGCTGCAAATCCTCATAGCGCGGTGTAACCATGCCCTGGCCTTGCAGCATGAGTCGAAAAACCTGCCAGGCGTTACGCTCCAATGGCGTCAACCGGTTATCCAGCAGCAGGCGATGCGGCACGACTTCATGTGATTGGCCACTGAACAGAAAGCCAGCCTGTAGAGCCTGGTTGGAGGGTTGTTCAGTGGTGGGACGTGCAGGCCAACGTTCACTCAACTGCTGGGTGCATTGCTGCAGAACACGCTGCCAGCGACTGAAGGGGGCAGTGTTCATGTTCCGTTGCTGTACTGATCGATCTGTTGCCAAACAACGGTCAAGCTGATCTGTTGCTCCTCCGCCAACATCATCATGGCGTCGAGCTGATCCTCAGCACCTTCCTGAGCGCGTAGTTGGCACCAACGCTGCCAGAGTGCATGCTCCTGCGCTTCGCTTAAGTTCTGGGGGCGCCCCTTACGGGTTTCTATCTTGAGCAGACGTCGGCGCAGGGCGGTTTCCGAATGCGCCAAGCCGAAGCATTGATACATGATGGTACTGCTGGCACCGAGCTTGAGCGCTCGGTTGATCAGGCGCTCGTTCTGTTCGTCGCGTTCGGCCTGGTCGATCAACCGATGCAGCACCGGCGAATCAATCTTGACCTCAACCCAGGGGACGGTGGCGTGGGCCAGACGTGACAGTGTGGTGGGCGGTAGGGATTGCAACAGGTAGATGTCTTCCTCATCCAACCCGAGTGCTTTGCAGCGCTGCAGATTACCCAGGCGCAACTCGTGAAGGACCTGGGTCAGCATGGCCTGGTTGAGGACATTGAAGGACAGGTTCATGGCACCTCCCTTGTTGAGCCACCTTCAGGGGGAAGCGTTAAGTCGATCAAACGTCGGGCTAGGCGTATAAGGCGATACAGTTTGATTAACAGACCATCGGGTAGTCTCTCCAGACCTATGTTCACGGCGGGGCGATCTGTCAGCGGGAGTTGATAAACCCCTAATAGCAGTTGTCCAAACAAAGCTGAGGGTAATTGCTTGCGATCCTCCCAGTTCACTTCGTCTTGGGCACGCAGCAGGGCCAGGAGCAATAGGTGAACGCCGGCCGCACGAGGCGCTGCAAGATCAAGTTGCTCGATGTTGAGGGCGAAGCCCAAGCCTTGCTTCTGGTCGATGATGCACTCGGGCTGTCCGGCATAGGCCGCCATTTCCCGAGCCAGGCCGGCTATAGCTAAACGCAAGTGTTCAGGGGTATCCAGTGCTGGTGCGATGATCCAGATGTCGTCGATCGTGCAGGTTTCGACGGTCGGTGCTGGTTCGGTGGCAGTAGCGCGATCAATCTGTTCGCGAATCTGTTGGATACGTGACGGAGGGCTGACTTCTGATGCGACATTCGTTTCGGGCAGCGTGAGCTGCTCCTCTCGCGCTTTTTCGGTCCGGGATCTAGGTTCAACTGATGGGGGGCGGGACTCGGAGGAGGGAGGTCCTACCGCGGCTTCATCAACGCTCGGCGGGTGGCTGGTCTCTAAGGGCGTGATGACAATGCCGGGCCGTTGTGTGGCGCTAAGCTCCAAGGCCAACATGCGGTAGGACTGTCCGAGTAAGCGGCTCATGCGTTCGAGCAGTTCATCCTGGATTTGCTCAAGATCGAAGGACTCGGGATCGGCATCAAATTGGCCCAAGGTGTCGAGCCAAAACTTGGGGAACGCAATGTTGTCGGTTGGATAACGATTCCAGGTTCGTTCAGCCTGGCTACGCAGACCGATCAGGCGTTCAATTTTGGGTTTACCTAATCCGGCATACAGGGTTTGTGGAATGGCGGGCAGCAGGTGTTCGAGGGTGTCGAGCATCCGGCTGATGTGCGACTGTGAAATGGGGTAGCCCCCAGCGGCAAGACGTCGTGCCAGCTCGCGTTGCGAGAGCGTTGCTCCATCTGGTTCGAGCATGGTCTTGAGTTTGGCTACTGCCAGAGCACGTTCGATGAAGGTGAGCTGGCCGTGCAGATCGCTTTCGGCCAGATGACCGAGCAGGGTGCTGACTTCATTGCTCCAGGGGTGGAACAGGCAATGAATGCGAAAGAAGCGCTCGTCGCGGGTTTCCTGCCAAAGCTCGCTGAGAATTGCCAGGCGCGTATTACCACCGTTGCGGATGATGAAATAGGTTTCTCCCGGGCGGCGGGTAATCGGCGGGGGTTGATCCAGCCCGCGTTCACGGATTGATGCCTTGATATCGTCATAAAGTGGGTTACGGATGAACCGCGGGTTGTGTTCGTAGGGCCGCAACTGCTCCAGCGTGACCAGCATAGGCGTATCAGTGAGTGGATCGGACAACCGCCCCAGTTCTGGACCGCGAGGGAAGTGGTCCTGGTGCAGTTTTTCTGTGATTTCCTCCTGAGTGAGCTTCTTCATTGGAGCAGCCTCAGTTAACGCCGGGTGCGCAAATGGTCACCAACCTCGAACTTGACGATTTCGGCAGTGCAAGAGCCTTCGAAATAACGAGACAGTTCCGCGAGAAACCAGCCCATGGCTGAGCGCCCGTCTTGTAGACGAAAGACCACTGTGTAGTACTCCTCGCTAGGTGGGCGGCAGGGGTGGATGGATGGTTGAACAATGATAGGAAGCTGGTCCAACATCAAAATACTCCTTGCCAAACACAGTTGGCCTCAACGTCGATCAGACGAAAATTTCGTATTGAGAACTATGCCTTGGCGATTCATTTCATCGAGCCTCCGTGCACTTGGTCAAAGTAGAGATTGCTGTGTGCCATTCCGGGAACAATTCGATGGCCAGTGCTTGCATGGTTTCCAGTGCCGATGGCGAGCGTCGTTTTTGGGACCGGCGCGTTTCGATCCGGTGGACTGGCAGACCGAGGGAGGCAGCATTGAGATACGCCACTGCGTTTGGAACTACGGTGTCTAGCACCGAGATGTTGGTAGAACCAGCGAAGGTCTCGCGCAGACCGCTGATGATCATCCGCGTGTCAATCCTAATGGCGTTCACCTGGTTCAGTAGCAGTCGCAAGGAGGGTAGTGGCATGCCCAGGTGGCGGAACGGCTCAAGTTCGTTGAGCAGTTTCAAGGTGCCACGGCGCAGTTCACGGGCGGCGAGCATTTCCGGTGTAATGGGAGAAAGGGCAAGATCGGAGGCCAGGATAGCCGTTTCCAGTAGCACGCTACGTGCGCCTTGGGTGTCGATCAACAGTAGGTCATAACGGGTACGGAAATGGTCGAGCAAATTGTGCAGCCGTAATCGCCCGTCCGGGGCGTGTAGTAGCAAGGTACTCAGTCGGCCTTGGTCATCGTTCGAGAGGATCAGATCGAGACCGACGACCTCGGTCATGGAGATTATCTGCTCAGGATCTGTCTGGTTGAGCGCGATGAGTTCGTACGCACCGGCGATAGCCTCGTGATTCAAGGCGTAATAGCTGGAGAGGGTCGGTTGGCTATCCAGATCGAGCAGCAGGACGCGTAAGCCCGCATCCGCCAGCAGACCGCCGAGATTGGCTGCCACTGTGGTTTTGCCTACTCCACCTTTGGTGGACACCACTGATACCACACGCATCTCATCAGGCCTGCTGCGCCAAACGTTCAGTAATCCACTGCTCGATCTCCAGCGAGTCCCAACCGACGGCACGCATGCCAATACGTTTCGCTTTAGGAAATTGCCCTTCCTTCATTAGGTTATAGATGTGAGCACGTTTGAAGCCAGTTCTCCGCTCCACCTCTTCACGCCGCATGATGTGACGTTCGTTAATGGATTGAGGCGCTTCAGCTATGGGGAAAGGTTGGCTGGGCATAGTGGTCACTCCTGGCGCGGGTTGGCGCATAGTGGGAAGTGACCTGAATTGAATAGCACTGATGGGAGAGTGTCATTGCATTGCAATAGATAAGATTGCAATGCAATGCTTCAATTCCGAGAAAGGCTACGTCTTGCCGCAGCAAATTTTTTATCCAGGGAGCGCTTGCTCAATCCTAGAACACCTTCAAAGTGCGCAGTGATTGAGTCAACTATAGCGGCTTGCGACTTGAACACCGAGTTAGGTACTCCTCCTGGTGAGGATCCAAGAAGGGTTTCGAGTAAAGCGCCGATGACGCACAGATATCCAGCCTCGCTACGGTCATTTAGCTCGCCTCGTGTCTCAACTAGAGAGTGTAAGCGTTCTCTTTCTAAGCCTATCGCCTTGAGTTCCTCCAGAAGGGCCTCATGAGCGATCTCTATCGCCCTAAGCTTGACTTCGAGAGCATCTCGATCAGCTCGTAGCGTCAGGTAGGTATCAATACTTATTTTTGACTCATCAGGCGTCTTCCTTCCAAATAGAAATGCTGGGAATTGGTCTGGATAATGGTGAATCATCCAATATTTGAGATCCGTATGCCTGACAGTTACGAGTCTGTAGTCGACGGGGCTACCTGGCCGAGTCGTCACACCGAAATAACCATAAGGGATCTCGTTGTTTCGTATGGCATCGAGAATTTTCCCCATGTTGATATGCAGACATGGCCATTGGGGAAATTGCTTCGACAGCAAGCCTGGACAATCCCAGGCGCTGTCTAGAATTCGAGCCTCGTGATCCATTAGCCCACACCAGCGTATGGCAGCATCAATCGGCCGGTAAAACGATTTTTCCCATGGATTGAAACTGTGAGCTGTGTACATGCTAGCGGCCTCATCCGGGGTGCAACCGCTAGGTACCTTTTTAGACGCCTGTACTGGCCTTTGCTTCCTTGCGGTGCCTGTCTCTTGGTTCAGATCGATCCCTTGATAACCTCCGTCCTGATGTTGGTCTGGGCCGGGGAGATCTAACGAAGAGCTTTTAGCTATTATTAACTTCTATTTATTGGATAGCTCTATGATCCAGAACCGTCGTGTTGTTTTCATATGTGGAAGACAGTAGCTGAGAAGCCTAATTGCGTGGCTCCTATGTAACGTTCTCACATTCTGAATGCGTCCAGACGAGTCTTTTGGATCATTAGTTGATGGTGAATAAGTGTTGCGCAACCTGGCTTCATGGTGGTTGTGGCTTCGCGCGGAGATAATAGCTGGGCGGGATTACTCTTAAAAGTTCGTAGGGCAGAATACTGCTATGCACGAAAAAGATAAATTGCCAATGTATGGGCCGTAGATCCTCGTAGCAATAATACGAACTACGTGTTGCGCAGACCTACGTGCAGACATGTGGTGCGCCCCCTAACCTACTATCGCTGTAAGCCACCGTTTGCCCAGGCGCTGACGAATACGTTCGTTGTCGCTGCACGCAAGTGGAGAGTGGCAGGCACCTGCCATCTCCACCTCTACCGTTGGGCCTGAGAAGCAGACCCCCCGAGGCCTCTATGCGCTGTCCGGTAACCCAGCCGTTACCTTCCCAGGTCTTTCGACCTATGATGAAACCGTCTTCGCCCACGCTGGCGGCAATTCGCTCGTAATGGTTGCTAATCGTTCGCTCACCGTCTCCGTTGGGGAGAAATGTCCATCGGAAAGACACGAGGCGCCCATCCACGGAGCTGATCATGTGGCCTATGATTCGAGGGGGCGTAAACTATAAACACCATCAAGTGAATAAGCGGCCGATAGCCATCTATTATTTTTTGCGCAAAACATACACTCGCCACATGGCGTAGAACGGTATGAAGTCCAGGGATTTCTGAACACGGAAACCGACCTGTTCAAACTCTGCCTCGACAGTAGTAGCCGGTAACACGAACCGATTTTGGTAACCTTCCTGTTCTCCTTTGTTGCGACGACGCACTTCGGTACGCTTGCGTTTCCAAGCCTTGAAGTTCCCGTCCACCCATAGTGAGATAATTACGCTGTCGCGAGTAACGCGTTGAAACTCACGCAGTATCGCGAGTCTGTGCTCAGGGGCGCCGATGTGGTGCATCAAGCGCATGCAGAATATGTTGTCGACCGCGTTGTCCGGTAAATCGATAGCAAAGGCAGAGGTCTGCAACGGGCGAACCCGTTTCACCACCTCCGCCGGTTGGGCGATGGTTGCGACCTTCAACATCGACTCAGAATTGTCTGCGCCGATGATCACGCGACCAGGCTTTTGCGCCAGTAACGGCCAGAAACGCCCGGCCCCACACGGCAAGTCCAGCACCAAGCCAGGCTCGCCAGCGGCGACCAACGCACTACGCGCCAATTGCTCGTCGCGTTTGTGGGATAAACGGCGGGCCAGATTGTCCTGATGCTTGAGTAAATAACTCTGCGCGTGCTTATCGTCGTACTTTTCGGAAAATTCAAGCTTGATCGGATCGGGCATCAATGGGGCTCCATTTGTTGCGGCGAATAATTCCAGAGGGTATGAACTGTAATCCTCATTCTGACTTGGTGCGGTCATGGCTCTGGCTGGGGGGGGGCTGCTTGACTATGAGAGCTTTCAGGTCAATCAAAAAACCTTATGGCTTCTATCAGAATGGGCGTGGAGCCTATTGACGATGACGCAGGGGGCTGCGTAACCGTGGCGTGATTTTACGACAGGGATGACGAAGAGCTAGCTGCGTGATCGCATATAACCATGAGCTGTATTGATGGCTGGGCGTCAATAACACCATCGCGTTGCCGGGGGTGACTGATAACTCTCATTCATGGCTTCAATCGCTGCGATGTACTTCAAGTTTTACTGTCAACTGATACCTGCTTGCTGAGAATCAATTTTGGCGATGTCAGCTTTGAAAGAAAGGCGGCTTTTGACGTCGACAGACGGAGTAAGCAAAGAGATCTGACGGATAAGGGTTTGACAGTTGGGGGCCGGTACACTGTTTTTAACCTTCGGGTTTTTCCCGCACGGAGCAGGCCTGGCCTTGGCCTTGGTCCTGACCGACCGAATGCCTTACGTTCCCCCACTTGATCAACTTGAGCATTAAACGACGCTACGACGTGGCGTGACCAGAGAGCACATGCTCACTGGGCTCTATGAGAAAATCTTGAGCGCCAAAGGACTTTTGCCAAGTCCTAGAGCGGTCAATGGCGAGATTATCTATGTATTCATTTGTCTGACTTCGCTTTAAAACTCTGGCTCGTGACACCGTCCGCAGGACGACGTTGATTCGCGCAGGGCAGCAACCCGCGGTGCTCCCAGAGCTTCAATATGGCGTCCATGCAGGCGCTACTTGCTCGCGCCAGCTGGCTCGGATCTTCAGCTTCCAATAATTCGCACATCAACCTGCGAATGTAACTGGCCAGCCACATGGCGAGAGGGTCATCCCGGCACTTCGATAGTTTGGTCGATAATTCCCGGCCTAGTTTCAAGCATTGAATTTCATTCTCCAACAGCATGGCAGTATCACTCCTTCCGGACCGAGGCTGTGTAGCTGCCTGGGACTGTCATTTCTTTCGGGATACGTTCAGCGTCCGATGGCGTCCAAAAACTGATACCAACCGGCGACCATTCGAACCACGGGTACTCGCAGCGAATAAAAAGGTATACGGCGTATTTTGTCCGCCCACATCAACCCCAATTCTGGCTTCCGCCCAACAATGACATCTGCGACATGCTTACCGATGTATGAGGACATGGCCACTCCCGTGCCGTTGTAACCCATGGCATAGACCACGCGGTCATCAATCCGTCCGACGTGCGGCACACTGTCAATTGTGAGCGCCACTAGCCCCGACCAACGATGGGTGATGGTCGCCCGGGCGAGTAGGGGAAACTGCTTGACCATCGCTTCGTGCAAGGCATTGAAAGCCGCCTCGGAGTCATCCGTGCCGAACGCACCGCGACCGCCGTACAACAGACGGTCCTCGGCCATCCGAAACCAGCGCATCATCCGCCGCGTTTCGGTGTAGCTGCGGCCGTGGCGCAACAACTCCAGCTGCGGGCCGGTGAGAGGCTCGGTGGCCAGCATCGCCGAACGAAAAGGCACAACCGATTTGCGCACAGGCGCAGTAGCTGGCGTTAGGCTCGAGTAACCGTTAGTAGCCAACACGACTTGCTTGGCACGGACAGTGCCAGTAGGTGTCTCCACCCTGACGCCCGTCCCCATCCGCCGAATGCCCATGACGGGCGCTCCCTCATGAATACTGACTCCCGCCGCGCTCACACCGTCGGCCAACCCCCGGACGAAGTTCAATGGGTGTAACAAGCCTCCACCTCTGTCGAGGACGCCGCCGACAAAATCGCCAGAGCCGGTTTCCTCCTGCATCTGACCGGCGCAAAGCACTTCGAAGGAGCTATCCCCCAAATGCTCATGCAACCACTGCGCCTCCCGCACACAGTAGTCCAGCGTGGCCTCGTTGTGCGCGCAATGCAGGCTGCCGCTACGCCGATATTGCGCCGCTTCCAGCGAATAAACCGCCACCAGCTCCTCAAGGTGTTCCACCGACTCAAGGGATAGACGACGCATAGTCTGAGCCATCTCCAGTCCGTATCGCGCCGCCACCTTGCTCAGCGAGATACGATACTTGGCCGACACCACGCCACCATTTCGACCGCTCGCCCCCCAGCCGATGCGACTGGCTTCCAGCACCACTGTTGCCAGCCCTTTTTTCGCCAAATAATGCGCCGTGGACAACCCGGTATAGCCTCCCCCCACCACGACCACGTCATAGCTTCGATCACCTTCCAGCGCTGGAAATGACGGAGCGTCAACGGCCGTGGATTGCCACAGTGAAGCAATATCGGCTGCAAAAGGACTGACGGCCATGGCTCGCTTCCTCAGGAATATTTCATGGCTGGGTTGCTCAACTCGGCTTCCACTGCGTCAGCCAGCTCTTTCATTGAGTGGAAGTGGAAGTCGGGTTGAGTGACCTTTTCAGGCACGGGCGTGGCGCCATAGCCCGGGATGTCTTGACGACGTTCGATCCAGCAAGTGGTATAGCCCGCCTCGTGCGCCACACCGATGTCGTGATACTGGCTCTGAGCGACATGCAAAATGTCACGTTTCTGGAAACCTGAAGCCGACTGACGTCCTTGGTTGTAAGCAAAATACAGTGGGTCGGGCTTATGTACGCCGGTCTCTTCGCTGGTGAGCGAGTCATGGAACGGATAGCCCAGGGTGAATTGGTAAGCGGAGAAGGAAGTGCGATCGACGTTGGTCATGGCGACTAGACGGAAATGCTTGCGCAGGCGAGCCAGGGCATCCACGGAATCGGCAAAGGCTGGCCAGGAGACCACTGAAGCCTGAAAGCGATCACCGGCGGCCTTATCGCTGATCAGTCCCAATTCGGCTGCGAACTTTTGATAAATATCGCTCATGGTGTACATGAATCGATTGGGAGCACGCATGTCGCCGCGGTACACGTCATCTGCGGTTTTGTAAGCGTCGAAAATGGCGTCGTCAGAAACGTTATAGGCTTCAGGTCCGCCGATACTGCGTACAGCCGCCAAGATGCCGGCTTCGAAATTGATCAGGGTGCCTACTACGTCAAAGGTCAGGACTTTGAAATCAGTCAGTTTCATTGCGGTTCTCCAGGGTGTTTTATTAGTTAAATGGCAATTCAGCAAATGACGGGCACACATCAGCGCACAGGCGGGTTGCCGCATGCGGTGGATCAGGTTCAGGTAGTGGGATAAAATGCAGCGTTTGAAACTGGACGCAAATGTCAGGTCACTGGAACATGGCAGCGAAGCGTGTGCGGTTCTTCAAGTAGTAAGCGTTCACTACTTCATCGACCGAACTATCCTTGGCTTGCATCTGCATGGTTTCCAGATCGTTCAAAGGCAACGTGTAATGATCGAGGAAGGTGGCGATCTTCGGCTCGTCCGCCTTGAAGCCCAGGCGGGAAACCACGTGGATATGCTCAGTACCGCCGAAGATGTTCTTCGAGTCGACGAGATAGCGCAATTTCCATTTAGCAAACATCCAGTGCGGGTTCCAGGCGTTGATGATCGACCATTTGTCATGGGACTGATCCCGCGCTAATTCCGAGAGCATGCCTGCTTCGGAGGAAGCAACCAGCTTGTAGTCTTTGAGGCCATATTCGGCGATGGCTTTTTCGGACAGTTTGTATTGCCCATTTCCCGCTCCTGCCGACAGGATTCGATTGCCGAATTTCGCCGCAATGCCCGGCTTGTTCAGGTCTTCAATACTGGACACCTCACTGGCCGGAATGCTGTCTGGAATCGCCCAGCCAATCTTGCCGTCGTACACGGTCCCCAAGTTTTCAACTTGAGAGCTGTACTTGTCCCAGAAGGTTTTGTGCGCCCCTGGCAGCCAGACCATTGGAATGAAGTCGACGCTCTTGTTGGCTAATGCCTGGAATTGGATGCCCAGGTCGGCCATGACGAGTTTGACCGGATGGCCAGTCACGTCTTCGATCGCCTTGGCGGCCAGTTTTGCAGTGATTTCTGCATCTGCCCAGTTGATCCAGCCGATACGGATCGGTGCCTGCTCGGCGGAGACCGGCAGTACCTGCAAAAGGGAAAGCGCCAAGCCTCCCATCAGAACCTTGAATGTGTGCATCAAGCGCATTTGCGTCTCTCCTGAAATTACGATAAAGCTTAGGTAATGGAATAGAGGCAGACCAAGACTGGTCATCGCAGACATGGACGGTCGTATACGCCGGCCTGGTTGCCATATGGCCATGATTCTGCGGGCAGAACAAACAACTAATTCACGACCTTTGGATAACTTTTTGTAATGGAAAAGCTTCGGCGGCGCCTTCCTCCTCTCAACGGTCTTGTGGTGTTCGAAGCCGCCGCGCGGCTGCTGAGTTTTACTGCGGCGGCCCATGAAATATGTATTACTCAGGCGGCCGTCAGCCGGCAAATTCGGCTCGTAGAAGAGTTTCTCGGTCACGAGCTATTCGTGCGTGAACACCGTCGGGTCAGCCTTACCCCTTCTGGGAGGCGTCTGTATACAGCGGTGGATCAAGGAATGGAGCGCATTGCCCAGGCAGCCAGTGATATCCGCAGCGGCACGCAGGAGGCGTTGACGATCACGGCCACCATTGGCTTATCGACCTATTGGCTGATGCCCCACTTGGAGGCCTTTCAGGCCGAGCACCCTGAGGTGGCGATCCGGTTGCTGGCGCTGGACCGGGAGGTGGATTTACGCGAGGAACAAATTGACGTGGCCTTCACCTGCGGCGATGAGGGGCAGTCGCAGCATATTCGCATGACCCGCCTATTCGATGAAAATATGGTGCCGCTGTGTAGCCCTGGCTACCTCGCTGGGCGCCAGATCAAGAACTTGCAGCAACTGGTGGGGGAGCGTTTGTTGCACTTGGACCACGAACACTGGCGCGGCTTCAACTGGCCAGTGGTGGACTGGTCCACCTGGCTCAACCAGATGGGCTATGAAGGCCCGTTGCCGCCCTCGCGCATGGCCTACAATAACTACGCGCAGCAGATTCAGGCGACCCTGGATGGGCGCGGCATAGGGCTGGCATGTATCGGTATGCTCAAGACGTATCTGGACAGTGGCCAATTGGTGCAGCCTCTGGCATTGGAGCACAGAACCGCGCGTGGTTATTACATGGCGGTTAATCAGGCCAGCACTAACGAGGCGGCTTTGCAGGTATTTCTGGGGTGGTGGGAACGCTCAGTGGTGATCTGAGCAAGCATTGGGCGAAACAGGTGGCCGCTTAGAAGCAACAGCCCTGGCAAAACGCTCTGGACGGCTGCCTGGCACGAACAGTGCGATTCGAATGATTTTGGATTAAACGCCCCGTGCAGGGGGGTAGTCGTCATTCGGGATCTAAAGTCCATCCAGTGCTTCTTGAGTCCCGCCTTCCTGACAAAATGGCGGTACGCAATGCGAACTTCAGCGCTGATGTTGCATGCGGTTTGACAGCAAATCCTCCACCTCTTCACGACTAGGCGCGTAAGCCCCGGCATGCGAGCAAGACACCGAGGCACAAGCAGCGGAGAACTCCAATCGTGCATGGGGCTCTTGGATGCCTAACAACGTCGAGGCCAGCCATCCGGCCATACTCGAATCGCCGGCACCCACCGTATCAGCGACCTCAACGGCGATCGCGGGCTGTTCAAACTTCACGTCGGCAGCATACAACGCCATACCTTTCGCTCCACGGGTGAAAAGAATCTGCGCACTAGCATTCATCGTCCGCAACGTGTGAAGCGCCTGTTCTTCGTTCAATCCAGGGTATATCTGGCGAAGATCTTCATCCGAGAGCTTGATGATGTCTGCAAGCTCCACCATGGCCGGGAAAGTCAGCTCGCGGTAGCGGGTGTCCATCAGGTTGCGCCAGTTCGGGTCATAGCTAATCAGCTTGTCTTCTTCCTTCACCCTCCTGGCCACCTCAACAAGCCTGTCCCCCAATGGCTGACGGGCAAGGCTGATACAGCTGAAGTGACAGAGTCGAACCGCATCCAACCAACCTGCCGGGAGTTGGTCCACATCAAAAAGTAGATCGGCCTCGCCCGCAAAGAAATACCGGGGAGGGTGGCTGGAGGGCACGATCGCTACCAGAGGGTCAGCGTCAACTCTCTGGAGGAATCTCATGTCCAGGCCGGCAGCCTTCGATTGCTGTGCGAGCTCATCGCCCAATGAGTCGGTACTGATCGAGCCGGCGAATGCAGTGGGTACGCCGAGGCGGCTCATTGCGCGGGCCACGTTCCAGGGCGCGCCACCTGGATAGCCCTGCCATCGTCCGGGCGAGTGTTGAACCACGTCGGTCAGTGCTTCACCAAACACAACAACGCTCGGCAATTGCATATTCATTCTCTCTTGTATCGGGCTGGGGACACTATCGTGCGTCACATGAATAGGCGCGGTCTCACCGCACCTGCGTGATCGGTAGCGATGGGTGAAGACTGTCTCGGTTGAAGAGCTTCACGGCAGTAGTACGCCGGTAGTCGCTCGGGGTCTGATGCATTTCATGACGGAAGTGGCGATTGAAATTGGAGACGTTTTCGTAGCCTACCTCGAAGCAGATTTCGGCGACCGAGAGTTGTGTCTGGACGAGTAGCCGACATGCACGCTGGATGCGCAGCTTGCGCATCAGGTCCATGAATCCGTGGCCAGTGATTCGTTTGAAAAAGCGTGAAAAACCGGCCTCGCTCATCCCAACTCGCTCGGCGATGACAGATAGCCGGACGTCAGACGTGAGCTCATTGATCAAGTAGTCGAATGCCTGATTAATTCGCTCCGAGCTGCGCTCGTTCAACGAAGGCGAGTAGCAGGCGCTGGCCAATACCCGAATTTCGCGCTTTGGCGCCCTTGCGAGGGTGCCTATCAATTGCAGGAACATGATCAGGCGCTGAAGCCCCGTCGCCTCGCCGATTCTCTCAAGCAGCAAAGCGGCCTCGGCGGCCGTCCCCCCAGTAAATTCGATCCCACGTTGTGCCAGCTCAAACAGCGTTTTCAGCTCCGATAGCTCAGGCAATGAACCTTGGAGGTCGAGCAGGGCAGCGCCGTCAAACTGCAGCACCACGTCGCGGCCTACGAGCTGTTCTCCCGGCGCGATATCTCCCATCCAATCATGGGGAAGACCTGGGCCAATCAGTGCGACATGTCCTGCGGTGAAGGGCCCGATGTAATCCCCAGCCAAAAGCTTGCCACTTCCTTGTCGAATCAGGTGGATTTCATATTCTGGATGGTGGTTCCAGCGGGCGAGGGCGTATGGATAGTCGTGCTCGTACCATCGAAAGCTCTGATCGGGTTCAGGAAGGATGACTTCAAGGTCGGCTGGTCGGTGCTCGAACAAAGCAGCGCGGTTATCAGGCATCTCGTGCCCCTTTTTATAGTTATGCGGTGGATCGAATGCGCCAACCATACGCCGAATTCGTCCGGGACTGCTAGCCCAACTATTGCAGATTGTTGATACTTTTTTAACTCTTGTGGCCGCCGGTTGTCGCGATCAAAAAAGTATCGATTCGGCGTCCGCGATTCGTTTGAGGGCGGGGCGGGTAGGTGATCTAATCAATTCGCCCACCACTGCAATGCGGTCTTGTTTTGCTCACAAGTGGTGAACAACAACAATAATAGCTCCGGTCATCTGGCTTGGAGTGGAGAGCCCCATGAAGATTACGAATGCGCTAATTCTTTCTACTGGTCTGTCATTCGCCCTTGCTAGCCATGCCGCTGAGACGCTGACCATCGCGACGGTCAACAACGGTGACATGATCCGAATGCAACGGCTATCCAAGGTCTTCGAGCAGCAGCATCCCGACATCAAACTGAACTGGGTCGTGCTCGAAGAGAACGTTCTGCGTCAGCGCCTGACCACTGACATTGCCACTCAAGGTGGTCAGTTCGACGTGTTGACCATTGGCACCTACGAGACCCCGATGTGGGGTGCTAAGAACTGGCTAGAGCCGATGAAGGACCTCCCGGCCGGCTACGACGTCGACGATATCTTTCCTGCCGTGCGTCAGGGCCTTTCTGTTAACGATACGCTCTACGCACTGCCGTTCTACGGCGAAAGCACCATCACGTACTACCGCACCGATCTGTTCAAGGCTGCTGGGCTGACGATGCCGGGGCAGCCGACCTGGTCGCAACTGGGCGAGTTCGCTGCCAAGCTCAATGATCCTTCGAAGGATCAATATGGCATGTGCTTGCGTGGCAAAGCTGGCTGGGGCGAAAACATGGCTTTGCTTACCACGATGGCCAACGCCTTCGGGGCGCGCTGGTTCGATGAGAAATGGCAGCCTGAACTCAATGGTCCTGAGTGGAAGGCAGCAGCGACGTTTTATGTTGATACCCTGAAGAAATATGGCCCTCCCGGAGTATCCAGTAACGGGTTCAACGAAACACTGGCCCTTTTCAACAGTGGAAAATGCGCGATTTGGGTTGATGCAAGCGTGGCTGGATCTTTCACCACCGATAAGGAGCAGAGCCGGGTGGTGGACAGCGTAGGTTTCGCTCCTGCGCCTATTGAGGTTACCGACAAGGGGTCCTCATGGTTGTACGCCTGGTCATTGGCAATTCCTGCCACCTCCAAGCACAAAGAGGCCGCCAAATCGTTCGTCACCTGGGCCACCTCCAAAGAGTACATCCAGCTAGTTACCGATAAGGATGGCATCACGAACGTGCCACCCGGTACACGCATCTCGACCTACAGTGACGCTTACCTCAAGGCCGCGCCGTTTGCTCAGGTAACGTTGCAGATGATGAAGCACGCTGACCCGTCGCAGCCTTCAGCCAAACCTGTTCCGTACGTGGGCATTCAATACGTGGTGATCCCCGAGTTTCAGTCGATCGGTACATCGGTAGGCAAGCTTTTCTCCGCAGCATTGACAGGACAAATGTCGGTTGAGCAAGCGCTGGCTTCTGCCCAGTCCACAACCGAGCGCGAGATGAAGCGTGCGGGCTATCCCAAAAAATAAATAGCCCCTTACCTCCGCCGGCTTAGCGCCGGCGGTCACAGCCGCACAGGTAAATAATCATGAACACGTCCATTATTCGAGCCCAGCTTGCGGCCTCGGCGCCATCACGCGCACGCCGTTTGATCAATCCAGGATGGTTTCTGGTGTCGCCATCGGTTGCACTTTTGTTGCTCTGGATGATCGTGCCGCTGGCCATGACCGTTTATTTTTCGGTGATCCGGTACAACCTGCTCAATCCAGGGGAAAACGAGTTCGTTGGCCTGGAGAACTTTGCCTATTTCGTGACAGATTCGGGTTTTCTTCCCGGAGCGCTTAACACGTTGATATTGGTGGGCAGCGTGCTGCTGATCAGCGTGATTTTTGGTGTCTTGATTGCAGCCTTGCTTGAGGCAAGCGAGTTCTTTGGACGCGGTATAGTCAGGGTGCTGCTCATTTCGCCGTTTTTTATCATGCCGACCGTGGGTTCGCTGATCTTCAAGAACCTGATCTTCCACCCTGTCTCCGGGATCCTCGCGGCGGTATGGAAGTTCTTCGGGGCACAGCCCGTCGATTGGCTAGCTCATTACCCACTCTTCTCGATCATCGTCATCGTTTCCTGGCAGTGGCTGCCTTTTGCGATCTTGTTGCTGATGACAGCCATGCAGTCGCTCGATCAAGAGCAGAAAGAGGCCGCTCGATTGGATGGGGCGGGTGCCCTGGCCATCTTCTGGCATTTGACCCTGCCACATTTGGCCAGGCCCATCGCGGTGGTGGTGATGATCGAGACGATTTTCCTGCTGTCGGTATTTGCAGAAATCTTCACCACGACAAATGGCGGACCTGGGTTCGCTTCGACCAACCTCGCCTATCTGATCTACAACCAGGCACTGGTGCAGTTCGATGTGGGCATGGCCTCGGCCGGTGGTCTGATTGCGGTGGTGATCGCCAACATCGCGGCGATTGTGCTGGTGCGCATGATTGGCAAGAACCTGACCGACAAAGCCTGAGGACAACGCCATGATGACGCTTAAACAATCCCGGTCTCTGCAAAGCGTACTGCTCGGCACCTTGGCCTGGGTCACCGCTTTGCTGTTGTTCTTTCCGATCTTTTGGATGGTGCTTACCAGTTTCAAGACCGAGATCGACGCCTTCGCTACGCCGCCACAGTTCATCTTCATGCCTACGCTGGAGAATTACTTGCACATCCAGGAGCGCAGTGACTACTTCCACTTTGCGTGGAACTCGGTGCTGATTTCCTTCTCCGCTACAGCGTTGTGCATGCTGATCGCGGTGCCGGCGGCCTACTCGATGGCGTTCTATGAGACCAAGCGCACTAAGCAGACGCTGCTTTGGATGCTATCGACCAAGATGCTTCCTCCAGTTGGGGTGCTCATGCCTATCTACCTTCTGGCGAAGGGGGCGGGGTTGCTGGACACCCGGATCGCGCTGATCGTGATCTACACCCTGATCAACCTGCCCATCGTGGTGTGGATGATTTACACGTACTTCAAAGATATTCCCCGGGAGATTCTGGAGGCGGCCAGGCTGGACGGCGCGACTCTGGGGCAGGAGATGCTGCGCGTGCTGCTGCCCATCAGCAAGGGTGGGCTGGCCTCGACCATGCTGCTCTCGATGATCCTGTGCTGGAACGAGGCCTTTTGGTCGCTCAACCTGACGAGCTCCAGCGCCGCACCTCTGACCGCGCTGATCGCTTCCTACTCGAGCCCTGAGGGTCTGTTCTGGGCGAAGCTTTCCGCGGTTTCCACATTGGCCTGCGCACCTATCTTGATCTTCGGCTGGATCAGTCAGAAGCAATTGGTTCGTGGGCTGTCCTTTGGCGCCGTCAAATGACGACGTCGAGCATTCAATGATTTCGCGAAGGCTCCAATTTCATACAGGACTTTACGCATGGCCACTTTGAAAATAGAAAATCTCAAGAAAGGTTTCGAGGGACTGTCCATCATCAAGGGCATCGATCTCGAGGTTAAGGACAAGGAATTTGTGGTGTTCGTAGGGCCGTCGGGGTGTGGAAAGTCGACCCTGTTGCGCCTGATTGCAGGTTTGGAAGACGTCACGAGCGGCACGATCGAGCTCGACGGCCGAGACATCACTGAGGTGACTCCTGCCAAACGAGACCTGGCCATGGTATTCCAAACCTATGCTCTGTATCCGCACATGACGGTACGCAAGAATTTGTCATTTGCCTTGGATCTGGCCGGTGAGAAGAAGCCGGATGTGGAAAGGAAGGTCGCCGAGGCCGCAAGGATTCTCGAACTTGGTTCTCTGCTCGACCGCAAGCCTAAGCAGTTGTCAGGTGGTCAGCGCCAACGAGTCGCTATTGGGCGTGCGATTGTCCGAAACCCGAAAATTTTCCTTTTCGATGAACCACTGTCGAACCTTGATGCTGCGCTGCGTGTACAGACGCGCTTGGAGCTGTCCCGACTGCATAAGGAGCTGCAGGCGACCATGATCTACGTGACCCATGACCAGGTCGAAGCCATGACGCTCGCCACCAAGGTCGTTGTGCTTAACGCTGGGCGGATCGAGCAGATTGGTTCGCCGCTCGAGCTCTACCATCACCCTGCTAACCTGTTCGTTGCCGGCTTCCTTGGGACACCAAAAATGGGATTCTTGCAGGCGACTGTGCATGCCGTGCATGCATCGGGGGTGGAGGTTAGATTCGCCTCTGGAACCACTTTGCTCATTCCACGCGACAGCAGTGCGTTGTCGGTTGGGCAATCCGTGACGATCGGGATACGGCCGGAGCATTTGACCCTGGGCGCTGAAGGCCAAGTGCTGGTCACGACGGATGTCACCGAGCGCCTGGGCAGCGATACCTTCTGCCACGTGAATGTCGATTCAGGAGAAAGCCTGACGGTACGTGTCCAGGGGGATTGCGAAGTGCCGTACGCCGCCCGGCGTTATCTCACCCTCGATGTCGCTCATTGCCATCTATTTGATGAGAGCGGTCTTTCAGTAAGCCCTGCGGCATCACGCGCGGCCTGACTTCCATCAGGCGCGCTCTTTCGATGAAGCGCGCCACGAACCACAAAGGTAGATTCAATGAAACGTCTCGAAGGTAAAAGCGCTTTGATCACGGGTTCCGCACGCGGTATTGGCCGCTCGTTTGCCCAGGCCTATATCGGTGAAGGCGCTACGGTCGCTATAGCCGACATCAATTTGGAAAGAGCTCAAGCGACGGCCTCCGAGCTAGGGCCGCAAGCTTACGCGGTGGAGATGGACGTTACCCGCCAGGCGTCCATTGATGCAGCAATCGCTGAGGTCGTTGCCCACGCAGGAAAGCTGGACATCCTTGTGAACAATGCGGCGTTGTTCGATCTTGCACCGATCACCGAGATCACTCGGGAAAGCTACGACAAGCTTTTTGCAATCAACGTCAGCGGGACGCTGTTCACGCTTCAGGCAGCGGCGAAGCAGATGATCAGTCAGGGGCATGGCGGGAAGATC